>NZ_CP133772.1:0-1676007 GCF_038024865.1 Oxyplasma meridianum
TTACACAGAGGTTCAATTTAAATAGGATGGTGGTAATGCCTCCATCCCTTAAACGGAAATTTAAAGAAAGTGATGATTCATTGAACAGTACACTTATTATAGCCGAAAAGGCTGATGCAGCAAGAAGAATTGCCTACTTCCTGTCTGACGGAAAGTCAAAGCAGAAGAGAGAAAAGGGATTAAGTTACATGGAGTTTGATGAGAACGGCCATAAAACATATCTTGTTGCATTGAGCGGTCACATTGTTGAGATAAACTTCCCCCCTGAAATGAAAAACTGGTCTTCAGTTGACCTTAACGCCCTCATTGATTCTAAGATTATTCAGAATGTGAAGAATAAAAGTTCATACAATTCACTGACAAAACTGGCAGCTGAATCAAGTTCATTAATAGTTGCTACCGATTATGACCGTGAAGGAGAGCTTATTGGAACAGAGGCTCTCGCCCTAATCCCTGAAAAATTTCTCTCAGATAAGATCATAAAGAGGGCCAAGTTCAGTGCTCTCACAGGCGATGAAATAAAATCTGCATTTGACCAGCTAATAGACGTGGACTACGCACTTGCGGATTCTGCAGGAGCAAGGGAGGAGATTGATCTCATATGGGGTGCGGTACTCACAAGATTTTTCTCACTTGCATCGAAAAGGCTGGGGAAAAGCTTTCTCTCCATAGGGAGAGTCCAGACACCCACACTTGCTCTCATAGTGAAGAGAGAAAAGGAGATACGTGCATTTCAGCCTGTTCCTTACTGGCGAGTTAAAGTACAGTTCAACAAAGATGGTCATTTCACAGGAATTCACGAGAAGGGCGACATTTTTGATCAATCTGAAGCAGAGAGGATTTTCAAAGTAGTCAACGGAAAGGATGGCACAGTTCTTGAATATGAAAGGAAACAGGAAAAAATATACAAACCTGCCCCTTTCAATACAACAGAATTCCTGAGGGAAGCGTCAAGAATAGGGGTGAATCCTTCAAGGGCTATGAATATTGCAGAACGCCTATACACACAGGGATTGATCAGCTATCCCAGGACAGACAATACAGTATATCACAAATCCATAAATTTTAAAAGCATTCTTGCAAAACTCAAGGACACACATCTTTCAAAGGAGGTCAATATGGTACTCTCCCAGGAGAAGATACGGCCATCAAGGGGGAGGATGGAGACAACAGATCACCCTCCTATATACCCGGTCAATGCTCCACAGAAAGGGAAACTAACGGGAGATTTCCAGAAGGTTTACGATCTTGTGGCCAGAAGGTTCCTGGCAACGCTGTATAAGGAGGGGGAAAGGGATGTGTCCACATCCCGAATAGACATTTCAGGCGAGGTATTCAATACAAAGGGGATTAAGATAACTGATCCCGGCTGGCTTGAGATTTATCCATATACCAGAGTGCAGGAGTCATTCCATCCTGAACTTGCCCAAGGGGAAAAGGTGAAAGCCGAAAAATGGGACATGGAAGAGGACCAGACTAAACCGCCGTGGAGGTACGATCTTGCATCCCTGATCAAGGAGATGGAGAAACTTAACCTTGGTACAAAGTCTACAAGGCACGATATCATTGACAAACTTCAGAAAAGAGGTTTCATAGAGGGAAACCCTGTAAGGCCTACAAATCTAGGTATGGGTTTGATAGAATCCGTCCTTACCGTTGATTCAAAGATATCTGAGCCAGATATGACCGCAGAACTTGAAGTTGAAATGGACAGTATTTCCGAAAAGAAAATGAGTAAAGATGAGGTTGTTAACCGTTCAAGGAAAATGCTTCACAATGTTCTTGAAGCCTTAAAGGACAAGGAGGAACTCATAAATAGGACAATTAAGAGATCAATAAATATGGGCGATGCAATAGGTAAATGCCCTGAACACAAAGATTCTGACATTGTACTTATAAAAGATAGGTCCAATATTCGAATCACATGCACTACAGAAGGGTGCAAGAACGATTTTAGGTGGAATATAAATGGCTTAATACAGCCTACCGATAAAACATGTCCTGAGTGTGGACTACCCCAGATTAAAGTAATAAGGCGGGGTCAGTCACCGGAAATCAGGTGTATTGATCCAAAATGTTCCTTCAACATTGAAAGGGATAATATGGGAAAATGCCCGTCGGATTCTGGCAATCTGGTAGTGAGACAGTCCAGATATGGAAAAAGGTTCCTGGGATGCTCAAACTACCCGGACTGCACTGTAACCTATCCCCTTCCGCAGATGGGAGTTATAAAGTTCACAGGTGATGTATGTCCATACTGCAAAAGTCCAATACTTGTTTCAATGCGTAACAGGCGGGTATGGAAATTCTGTCCAAAAATGGACTGTCAGTTCAACAAGAAGAAAGAGAAGGTGGATCATGAAGAGAAAAAACCTACCTGAATTGTTTTCAATAGGTATTTTCGTAATAACATCCCTGTTTGCTATATTTGTTTCTGAAATTCTTTACCAGGTTCAACCCAGCGTAGCGGCACCTACGTCTTCAAGTGGTTTCCAGTATGTCATACTCTACATTTTTGTTGCCATAGCATTCACTTTTGTTATACTTTATCTTGCAAGAAAAAAACACATGAACATAATAAGAGGAGTTTTCATCTTTTCAATGGCATACGTTACGTTCTTCATTGCCTCAATTATAGGGCTGGTAATAGCCCAGACAGAACTTGAATACATCATCTTTATCCTGGCCCTTCCTGCGGTCATGGTATACCTGCTAATATTCAGGAACGAATGGTATGTTGTAAATGCATCTGGTTTCATACTTTCCACGGGAATTGCAGCAATATGGGGGGTAATAATAGGTGTGTGGGCAGCTGTTGTGTTTCTGGCAGCTTTTGCAGTTTATGACTATATTGCTGTTTACAAGACAAAACATATGGTAGATCTTGCAAGAGTTGCAGTTGATGAAAGCCTTCCTATGCTCTTTATAATTCCGTCAAAACGTGGAATTAAGTACAAGGAAATGGAATTTGACAGGAGAGAGGAAGGAAAAGAAGAGGGGAAAGAATCTGGAGAGTCAGATACACTGATGATAGGATTTGGAGATATAGCTTTCCCAAGTATTCTGGTAGTTTCATCAGCATTATATGGTTTTAGCAATTTCTATGCTTTTGCTTTTATTCCAATGGCAGGGGCAATCGTAGGGATGATAATTCTTTATGCGTTTGCAAAGAGGCCAGCTCCAGGGCTTCCATTCATAAACAGCGGGGCAATACTTGGTTTCCTTATTGCATTTTCATTCTTCAGGTGATCAATCACTGTTAAATCGCTAAGAAAAGGTGTTTTAGTGGAGAAAAACCCGCTTCCCTGTGAAATACATTGATATTCCAAGATCAGAAGCCTTTGAAATAACTTCCGGGTCGCGTATAGAACCCCCTGGCTGAATTATGGCTGAAATTCCTGACTTTCCCGCAAGTTCAACATTATCCTCGAAAGGGAAGAAAGCATCAGAGGCGAGTACTGATCCTGAAGATTTTCCACCCGATCTTTCAACAGCTATTTTTAATGCTTCGATTCTTGAGGTCTGCCCGGCACCTATTCCAGTCGTAACAAGATCTTTTGCGAGAACTATTGCATTGCTCCTGCAGTGTGTAACAACCTTCCAGGAAAACAGAAGATCATCCAGGGTCTCTTTAGAGCATGGTGATCCAGACTGAAGTTCCAGCTTCTCAAAATGTGCAGTCAGGGGGCTTTGAACAAGAAAACCATTTGAGATTGACCTTAACCTCAGAGACCTGTCTCTGTCCATATTCACTTTAAGGACCCTTAGATTCTTCTTCTTGGCGAGTATGTTCAGTGCTTCGCTGGAGTAGGATGGGGCTACTATTACCTCCACGAAAAGCTTCGAAATTTTAGCCGCAGCGTCGGCGGTCATTTCCCTGTTCATGGCAATAACAGATCCATAGGCGCTCTCCTTATCGGCATTCACCGCTCTCTCCATGGCCGTTGCCAGTTGGTCGTTCTGGCAGACACCGCAGGGAGTGTTGTGTTTCATAACAACAACAACCGTTCTGTCAAATTCCAAGGCCGTTTCATATGCAGAGTTTGCGTCAAGCAAGTTATTATAGGAAAGTTCTTTACCCTGAATCTGTTCAGAATTTGCAATTCCAAGTTTTGTTCCGTCTGTGTAGACATATCCCCTCTGATCTGGGTTTTCTCCATACCTGAGCTCCCTACCATTTAATCCTTTTGCAAATAGTGTATTCGGTTCCCTGTGGAAGAGTGTCCTGAACATTGAATTGTATATGCTTATGTCATAAGATGCAACCCTGGAAAACGCCCTCATTGCCAGAAGTTTTCTTGTTTCAAGGCTTACTTTGCCGAAATTGATTAGATCATTGCTTATGAGATCATAGTCGTTGACGGAGGAAGCAACAGTAACATACTGGAAATTTTTTGCAGCGGCCCTGAGAAGAGAGACTCCCCCAATATCAATGTTTTCGATCATATTATGGATGTTTCCAGTTTTTGAAGCCTCTTCAAACGGGTAGAGGTTTGATACTACGAGATCAAACTCCTTAATTCCATAAGACTTCAGATCCTTATTTGATGTCTCATCCCGCGTGGAAAGTATGCCTGCAAAAAGATTTGGATGCAGTGTCTTAACCCTTCCATTTAAAAGTTCCTGAAAACCTGTAATATCCTCTGTATTCTTCACATCAAACCCTTTTTCCAGTAAAAATTTAAAGGTCCCCCCGGTGGCATAAACTTCTTCAATATATTTGCGTGAACGACTGAGGAACTGTTCAATACCTGATTTATCATAAACGCTGAAAAGTGCTCTCATTGGACTGCTATATTTCAGCGTAATAAAACGTTTGCCGAAGGCATTAAGTTCTTCCCGTGTGGATTACATTACTCCCGGTAATATTCTTATCGGTCTGGTAATTTTACAGGCTTTCCTACAAAAATTTTATTATTATACTTATATAGGGTGGAAAAGAGGCAAAATAATGGTAAGAAACATTTCAGTAGAAAGTCTCAAACAGAAAACCACAATAGAAAGAGAAGTGGAACTGGTAGAAAGAAAAGGAATAGGGCATCCCGATAGTGTATCAGACGGCATCGCTGAGGCTGTGAGTCGATCTTTAAGTAAGTATTACCTGAAGGAATATGGAAAAATACTGCATCACAACACAGACCAGGTAGAGGTTGTGGGTGGGCAATCTGCACCTAAATTCAAAGGAGGGCTTGTCTTGGAACCCACATATATACTCCTTAGTGGAAGAGCCACCACAAAGGTTGGAAACGACAGAATTCCATTCAAGTCAATAGCTACTAAGGCAACAAAGGAGTTCCTGAAACAGGAGTTCAAACACCTGGACTTTGACGCCGATGTCATGATAGACTGCAGAATTGGACATGGATCGGTAGACCTGATCGATATTTACGATACAACCAAGCTCAGATCAAACGACACATCTTTCGGAGTAGGTTTTGCCCCGTTTTCTGATACTGAGAATCTTGTGCTAAGCACAGAAAAGCTTCTCAACAGCAAAGATTTCAAATCCAGGATGCCGGCAATAGGATACGATATAAAGGTCATGGGGTTCAGGCAGAAGGACGTCATTAATCTCACAATAGCTGCTGCATACGTTGACAAGTTCGTTAAAGATGCGGATGAGTATTTCGCAATAAAGGAAGAACTTAAAGAGATGGTAAAGAAACACTCTAATGAAATAACCGACAAGGAGGTTAACGTATTCATAAACACGGCAGATGAGGAAGACGGCAAAAAAGTAGGGGAATACCTGACAGTCACAGGCCTCTCAATGGAGAATGGAGACGATGGATCCGTTGGAAGGGGAAACCGTGTAACAGGAATAATAACGCCATACAGGCCAATGAGTATGGAGGCTGCAGCAGGTAAGAACCCGGTAACACATGTGGGAAAACTCTACAATGTCATGTCAAACCTAATTGCCCAAGACATAGTGAAGGAAGAAGGAGGAGACATAACCGAGGTCATGGTAAGAATAGTATCACAGATAGGCAGAAGAATAGATGATCCTCATGTGGCAAGCGTTCAGGTCATTTATGCAGACGGAGTTGATCCTTCAAAGCACAAGAATAATATAACGGCCATAGCCGACAACAGGCTGGATCACATAAGCGATCTCACAAAAATGTTTGTAGAAGGGAAGATCTCGGTATTCTGATTGGAATTGCCTAGATGATGCGCCACATAAGGTAGGCATCAGACAGGTCACTGTAATATCCCCTCAGGGTTGATGTTACAACAAACCCATTTTTTTTATAAAACCTTATTGCATCCTTGTTATCTGTACGGACTTCCAGCCTCATGCTCATAAGGTTTTCCATTTCACATACCTTTATGAAAGAGGAAAGGAGAGCTTTTCCAAATCCTAAGTGCCTGTATCTTTCCTCAATTGCAAGAATCAAAATTCTGGCTTCAGTCTGGGAGAACTTAGATCCAACAAGAAATCCAACAACTTTTCCATTCAAAGTATAGACAAAAAAGCCTTCCTGCCAGGTCTGGAACAGGTCCATGATCAGGCTTCCTGAATAGTATTCCGAAAGTGATTTACTGGCTATTTCAAGTATTCTGTCAACATCACTCACCTTGAAATTCCTTACTGTTCCCAGATCTGAATTTGTCGTTACCATTTATTGATTATCCCTCCTATTTCTTCATGAATTTATACCTTGTGTTGATTCACTGCGAAGCCTTCAATTTCTTCAGTCGCCTTATCTCACGGTTATAAGCATCTGCAATTTCCGAAAAACCTATGGTACCTATAACAACCCCGCCATCGCCTGTAACGATAAGCTTTCCGTTTGGAACCTTCGTGAGGATATCAAGGGCGTTATGAATATTTTCTTCTGGAGAAATCGTCATGGGGTCTGTATTCATGTAGTCCTTTACCAGTGAGGTGGATTGGTCAACATCCTTAGGAATATCCTCTATTGAAAGAAGGCCTGCAAGTTTTGATCCATCCTTAACCATGACGCTATTTGTAAGTGTTTTTTTAATCACCTCTGCGGCCTCTTTAAGTGTACTCTCAGGGGAAACCGAAAGGTAATTGGTCTTCACGGCATCTTTTACAAGGATATCATCCATTATTGGCCTATCATATTCCAGCTTGTGTGCAGGTGATGATGATCTGTCATCTACCTGGGCGCTATAAATGGAATTCTTCATCCCTGACACGAAATACGCCACGGTTGTTGACAGCATCAGGGGAAGGAATAGAGCAAAACCGCCCGTCATCTCCGTACCCATTATAAGTACTGAAATTGGAGCTTTTGAAACGCCTCCGAAGAAAGCAATCATGCTTACTATGGTAATTTCAGTAACATTGAGGAAGGGAAAGAAGGGATGTATGACTATGCCTATGGCAGCACCCAAGAATGCACCAGTAACTATCCCCGGAGCAAAAACTCCTCCCGATCCGCCCGATCCTATTGTAAATGATGTTGCAACAATTTTCAGGAAGAAAAGGATAATGAGTAGATACAGTGGTAAAAGAACAAGATTATTGTAAAAGATCTGTTGAACCCATCCATAACCAAGTCCAAGGACCTCTGGGAAGAACATGGCAATTATCCCAACTACAAGAGCTCCAATTGCAGGTCTGAAGTACTTCGAGACGCGCTTCATCCTGGAGAAAAGTTTTTGAATGCCATAGAACACCTTTACGTAAAGAATACCTCCCAGGCCAGCCAGAATGCCTACAGCGGTGTAAACTAAAAGTCCTTCTGGGTGTGAAAAACCAAGTAACGTGCCCTGGGGTATTGTGAAGAGTGGAACATAATGGAAGGGATAAGCGAATATGGAGTATCCAACAACTGAGGCTATTATGGAGGGTATCAGTGCTTCAACCTCAAAGTCATGCCTGTATAGAATTTCAGTACTTAGCAGAGCGCCTCCAAGCGGTGCCATGAATATACTGCCTATTCCAGCACCTATCCCCGCGGCCATTGCTATCCTTCTATCGTGATCACTCATCTTGAATGTATCAGCAACGAAAGAACCGAAACCTGCGGCAATCTGAGCCGTTGGCCCTTCTCTGCCAGCACTGCCACCGGAACCTATTGTCACTGCAGACGCAACCATCTTTACAATAGGTATTCTCCTCCTTATCTTTCCATTATTCTCATGAAACGCCTTTATGGCTGCGTCGGTTCCATGTCCTTCCGCTTCCGGGGCAAATCTGTAAACAATGAAGCCTGAAATAAGACCGCCCAGGACAAGAGAGACTGGAATCAAAAACATTCTGAAGTGTCCTATGACATAGTTGGGAACCCCTCCCGACGCACCACTTACTGGGGGGGTGAAACCTGTAAGTCCAACCAGCATATACTCAGTTACAAGTTTTATACTGAAATACAGGGCAAGTGCACCAAATCCTGCGATTATGCCTATAAAAATTCCAACAATAACCCATTTCGCTGTACTTCTGGAAAGCAGCAATTTTCTAAGCCGTTCTAAAAGTACCCTGCCTTCCTGCATTTCAACAATCCTTTATTAAAGGTTAGTTAATATTATTTCTCATAGCACCAAAGAAGACGAAATTTAAATCACTGTCTCCTGGCCGCTTCCATGAAAAAATCCTGGCAGTCTTGCAGAGGAGTTTGCGACAATTTCATTTCAGGTATGTACTTTTTGAAATACCTTGCCCTCTTGTCCAGTATCATAGCCATGCCGATGTCTGTCTCGTTTCTAATCAGTCTGCCGATCTCCTGCTTAATCTTTATCACTGTGGGATAGGTTACTGCATATTCCCACCCTTTCCCAAAAACTCTGTCATAGTATCTATATATAGAATCCTGCTTCGCGTCTGGCCTTGGATATGGAATTCCAGCTATTATGACAAACTCAAGCTGGTTTCCGGGAAAATTCATACCTTCAGCTATGCGTCCTCCAGAAACTGCAAAAAGTGTTCTTCCCCCCTTTCTGAATTTGCTTATCATTTCCATGAGGTCCGATTGTGTCTTGTTTCTGGACTCAACCATGACATCTGAGGGGAATCCCATACTGTATATCCTATCAAGAACATTATACGAGGGAAAGAATACTATTGTGTTTCTGTGTATGGCTGAGGTTAAGGATCTTATCTGTTCATAAAGCCTTGAAGCGCCACCTTCATCAAATTCATCGTACTTTGTTGTGGTCCCTTCATAATACATGACTGAAAGATTCTCTCTGGGAAACATGTATGGTATAACCCTGCTGGATGAATCCTGAAAACCGGTTACATTCAGATAGACATCTATTGGACTGAGAGTCCCGGACATATGTATTGTCCTAGATTCCCTCAGGGGATTCAGAAGAACAGAAGGGTCCATGCAAAAAGCCTCTATCTGTCCATTTCTCTGCTTTGAAAGAACTGCAACAAATTTCTCCTCGTCAACCGTTTCCCAGGACATGAGATAATTGGAAAGGGAGAACACTGAAGATCTGGGGACATGTCCCTTCTTCTCCTTCTCACCGGCAATATATTCCCCGAATATATTCAGATATGTAATGAGGTTACCGTACTTTTCTGAGGACATGGAATTTGCGATCATCATATTTTCTCTGAGATCCTGGAATTTTATACGCACCTCATCTCTCTCGCCTATCCGGTCACGAATGAGATCCATTATGGTATTTCTGATCATTTCCATGAGATCGGTTGATCGTATCCTCTCCATCAGTTCAATATCCCCATAGTCCAGGCTTTCCTTTTCTGCAGAGTTTACCAGATTTGTGGATATTCTGAAGGAAGATGCATTTCTCGCAAGATCCGGGAGGTTATGTGCCTCATCAAGTATGATGATCAGTTCTTCTCTGGAGACTCCCCAGTGGTTGAGAAATCTGTTGGCAACGCCGTAATTGAGGAAAAAGGCATAGGGGGCTATAACCAGATTGGCATCCTTAAGCGCAAACTTAACCGATTCATAAGGGCAGAGGTTATTTTCCGTTCCGTAAATGTAAAATTCCTCGGCTGTGGGAAGCTGTGAAAATAAATATTGTGAAGTAGAAGGATCTCTTACCTTCCAGTTGAAATAGTGGCAGGCATCCTTATCCCCCTCCATGACCTTCTTTTTTCTCATGGAACAGAATCTGGAGAGGGATTCAGAATCAAATTCCCCCTCTGTTTCAAGTTCCCTGTAAAGGGGGCACATGTTGCTCCTTCCCTGTATCACAACCGCTTTTATATCACGGTTACCTATGGACCTTAACTCATTTATGACCTGTTCCTGCTGGGAATTTGTCCTTGTTAGGTACAGAATTTTCTTTCCCTGGTTCTCGTTGGATCGTATGGCCGAAAGAAGGCCCATTATTGTTTTCCCTGAACCAGTTGGGGATTCTATGGCAACAGACTGCTTTTTCTTCAGCTCTTCAAAAACAAAATCTATGATGCTCTTTTGGTAGTCCCTGAGACCATAATTTTCAACCAAAATAATCACCCATGGAAGAATAAGTTCCCGGGATTTTACTTAATTTTCTCCAAAAGCATTGCTTTTCTCTGACTCAACTGTTCCGGATCAGGGAGGTATCTGGAAGCCTCTTCCAGGGACTCCAGGGCTTCCCTGTATTTTTCCATCTTTTCCAGCAATTCAGCCTTTACCAGATAATACTGGTAGTTTTCTGGGGAAAGCTGTATGGATCTGTTTATATCATTCAGCGCTTCTTGATATCTCTTCATATGAACCAGTATTTCATGCCTTTTGTAGACAAATATCTGGTCCATTGGATTCAATCTGACTGCATTGTCATAATCTTTGAGAGCATCTTCCAGCTTATTCTTTTTCCATAGAACATTCCCTCTATTGTAATAGTAATCAGGAACATCCTTTTCTATCTCTATTGCACGCGAGAAGGATTCTTCAGCGTCATTAAGTTCTCCAAGATCTTCCTGGGCTGCGCCCAGTGCGTTATAATAGTCGGCATGGTCAGGAAGAAGAGAAATGGACTTTTTATAATCCTCAATTGCCTGTTCAAGCATCTTAAGCGAGTAATATGCAAGCCCCCGGTTGAAATAGTAATCCGGTTCATTGCCTATCACCTTTATGGCTTTTGTAAACTCCTTTATGGCCTCAGGATACTTTGCCAGGTTGAAATATGAAATCCCTCTCTCATTGTAGTCATCAGCTAATTCGTCATTATCTCTTGGTTTAAAATTGCTAGGCACGGTGATATAACTCAGGATAATATATGAACATTAACTATTTCTGAATATCACAAATTTAACCTACAGTTTTTGGAAGATGAAATAAGATTCTGGTAGGTTTTCCATTTAACTCTCACAATCTTTGATAAGTCAACTCTGTTTTCAATGGATGTCTGAAGAAATTTTATCGTTCTTGGGTCAGACGGATACCCGGAACCTATTTCTCCGTACTTTTCAGACAGAGCTCTTATTTCGCGGTCCCTGATAACCTTCGCCACAATTGATGCTGCGGAGACAGAAGGGTAGTTTGAATCCGCTCTGTGCGCGCAGAAGACTTTTTTCCCGCTCTCCAAACTCAGCGATTTACTCAATCTTTCAGGATTTACATCAAAGGAGTCCACATAAACATCACATTCTGCATCCCGAAGGAGTTGAAGTGCAAAATGGCGTTCAATCTCATTGAGGGTAATCCTTTCCATCATGTCGTTTATTTCCCCGGGGCTGATAACAACCAATGACTTATGTAGATTAAGGCGGTCCATGCGATCAAAAAGCATCTCTCTTCTTGCCGGCGTAAGTTCTTTTGAATCTCTGACTCCCGCTTTTTTCAACTCCGCTGGATCGCCGCATACCATTGCCATCACCATGGGGCCAATAACTGGGCCTCTCCCAGCCTCATCAATGCCACACTGACACTCTCTTCTATTATTTGAAACAATCAAATCCTATCTCAAAGAAAATGTAAGGATAATAGTAAAATTTACTCTTTCCAAAAAGTTCGAAAAAAATTAAATGCTCTTGTTTTATAATCAAAAATCGATGTGATATAGTATTGGATAGAAACGAGAATTATCTTTTGAAAAACCGGGAAATGATAGACAGGGAGCTGGATTCTTTCTTCAAGATGAAACTAGATGAATGCAGAGACCCAGTCAGCAGGGATATGGTTGCAAGAATTAGAGATTTCACAATGAACGGGGGAAAGAGGGTGAGGCCCATACTAACAATTGCAGGCTATAATCTTTTCAGGGGATTTGATGAGAGAATCACAAAGGCCTCCATTTCAATTGAACTGACGCAATCCTATTTACTGATTCACGACGATGTTATGGACCAGAGTGAGACCAGGAGAGGAAAACCAAGTTTTCATGCCGGTGTAAGGGAATCCATTCCAGAAGGCACATGGGACAGAAAAAGGCTGTCCGAAAATCTGGCAATTGTTGCCGGAGATCTGGCCGACAGTTTTGCAAATGAAGCCATAACACGATCCGGTTTCGGGCATAAGGAGATTCTGCTTGCTACAGATCTTCTTGCAGAGATAGTTGAATATACCGGTTACGGGCAGTTGTTGGATATAAATTCCGCAATGGATGAGGAATTCGGGCAGAAGGATCTGATGCGTCTTCATCTCTGGAAGACTGCCAAATATACAATAGAGGGACCACTGATGATGGGTGCAGTTTTAAGCGGTTCAGAGAAAAACCTGAAACCTCTCAGCTACTATGGCTATCTTCTGGGTCTTGCTTTTCAGCTTCAGGACGATATTCTTGGCCTTTATGGGAACGAGAAGACAATAGGTAAATCAGTGAAGAATGACGTTAACGAAGGGAAGAAGACACTCCTGATGATCAAAGCGATGGAATATTCGCCGGAATACATGCCATTCATAAATGAGTGCCTGAAAAATGGAGACATAAGCGATGAGGATTTTGAAAAGCTTAAGGATATCGTCAAATCATCAGGTTCATATGATTACTCCATAAACATGATGAAAAAACTTGCAGAGAAGAGTAAATCATATCTTGAATTAGTTGATGGAGAATCTGAGACAAAGAATTTTCTGAAGTGGTTCGCTGATTATATAATAACAAGGCAGAACTAAAATTTAGGCCCGAATTTATTATACATCTCCTTTAGGGTGTTTTCATCAACATGTGTATAGATCTGTGTTGTAGCGACACTTGCATGGCCAAGAATTTGCTGAATGAATCTGATATCTCCTCCCATTCTGAGGACAGTTGTGGCAAAAGTATGCCTTAGAACATGCGGTGTTACTTTTTTCTGGATACCTGCCTCTTTTGACACTCTCTTTACAATTCTCTCAATCGTTGATGGATGGAACCTTGTATTCTTTTGGCTTATCAAAAAGGCATTATCTCCCGTGGTCCTTTTAAAACGTTTCATAAGGTATTCGTGGGCAAGATTCTTGCAGATCTCCGGGATTATCACTATTCTGTCTCTGTCGCCCTTTCCGCCCTTTACTGTAATTATGCCTTCTTCAGTGTCTATATTCTCTATATTAATTCTGCAAAGTTCCCCAACTCTAAGGCCAGTGTAAAGGAGGAGAGAAACAATGAGGTTGGTTGTGAGATCCTTTTTAGAAGTTTCAATAAGCGAACCCGCCTCCTTTTCACTCAGGTAATTGGGCATCTTTAATGATCTCTTTGGCGGCATAAGATTTATTGGAGGAGTTATGCCATTTGACCGGAATAGAAGTTTTAATGCATGAATAGCTATGTACTGGCTGTTTTTGGAAAATTTTCTTTCAGTTGCAAGGTAGTGTTTGAAATTTTCTATGTCCTCAGGGCCAGTATCTTTAAGCTTTTTTTTGGTAAAATTGAGGAACATGGTGGCCATTGATCTGTACTCTTTTATGGTGTATAGACTCTTCCTCTCCCCTCGCATATAAAAGGTAAATTTTTCAACAATCTCCATTTTGTCCATTTCTCAGACCTCCTGCTTCTGTTTACTCGAAACTTTCATGCCTTTCTGAGAGAAGCTGAAAGCCACAGCATGATGAGAATTTCCGGCTGCATATACTATGTCAGGTTATGGTTTTTGTCAACCATGTTAACAAAAACCTTTGGAAGTTATGATCCGGCTGATCCTTAAACTTCGTGGATACAACCCAACACCCTCTATCCCATCCTCAAATGATTCTGGGAATGCTTTTTTAGTTATATTGTATGCTGCATTTACATCTGCATTGATTATTGTTCCATTTTCCGGTTTGAATAGTCCTCTAAGTATTCTTTTTCCTTTGTAATTATCATGATGTTTTATTGTCTCTTGATCTAGAAAACTGCATTTGCTTGTGTGTGATTCATCTATTACAGAAACATTTATTCCCTTCTCTTCTGCTTTGTATCTCATCTGCTGTATAAGCGTATTGAAAGGTATCTGTACAAACTTCTGGTTGTTTATTCTGCCTATTTCAACGCGATGTTTCCATCCTTCATTATGGCCTATGGCAATTGTACCTATATGATCTGTTTCTGCATAATTGATAATGAATCTACTCATCTTATGCATAACATCCTTAATTTTTCTATCTCTCTTCATGAATAATCTCTTTTCTCTTTTTGTCATGTATTTATTTCCTAACTGCCTATCACTTATGGATCTTAGTTCCGAGTATTCTTTATTGAAATACTGATTAATGGGTCTCACAGCACCACCCTTGATAGCAATTGGTCTATTACCAATACTATCTACAATAGTTACAATGTTCCTTACACCAATATCTATACCTATGATTCCTTTATTTTGTTCCTTTTGTTCCCTTACATTCTCTATCTCCTTCCAATATACTATTTCTATCTTGTATCCTATACCTTGAGGAACTATTCTTACCTCTCTTAAATTTACATGATTTAATCTCGTTTTCACCTCCAGACTCATTATCTTTGGAAATTTTAATATTCCATTCTTTATCTTACATTGCTGGTTTGTGAATATTAGAATGAACTCTCCATCTTTGCCTCTGTATTTTGGCGGTTTTGGTCTTCCAAAAAAGGTTTTAAGATGTTTTCCATATTCTTTTCTATATTCTTTTTCTGCTTTGAAAAAAGAGATCCAAGCTGAAAAGGCTTTCTTTATTGTCCATTGTGCTGTCTGTGCCGGTAGTTTTCTATAATTATTATTATCGCTTTCATTTTCATTCTGAAACAATTTTACTAAATGGTTGTAATCTGAAAGCTTCTCTTTATTGAAAAATTGTTGTCTAAGCACATAATTTGCTTGATTGTATAGATTATTTGAATAATGACACATCTTTGATATTATATCATTAGATTTGATGTATATCTCTTCCGTTCTAATGATATTCATAACCAACCTCAATAGAGTGATTCTCTCTTTTTGAATACATCTTCATTGAATAACAGTGAAGCGCTTTCATTGATAATATTATAATATATAATAAGTATATATATAGTTATTTGAATAACCGATTATAAGAATCATTTAATTCTCCATTACTTCAAAAAAAACAGCAGTGGGGAACATTTAAAAAGGATTGACAGGATCAAAAAGTCCAAGATTAAGAATTAAAAAAGATAGATTAGGTCACCGTAACTGTGCCAAGCATCCATCCGGGTGTGGCCATTGCACCGTTAAGGCCAAGTGATCCCGATCCGCATTCAGCTTCACACTGCCATACTGCTGTTCCACCACTGGTTATTACAAACTGTGCATGCGTTACAGTCTCCGGCTGTGAGGGTATATTCAGCCCCAATGAACTCACTGTGAATGTATGTGCAATGTTTCCAGATGGAAGGCTGCTCACTGATGTTGAATTGCTGAAGAATGACGGGGAGTTGACTTCAGAGTAGAGGGTTCTGAGGGCACTGGAATCATTATTATTGTAATACGACATGAACTGTGCCTTTGTCATCTTATGGTTGATATCAGGTATATTCTGTATATTGCCTATGCCTGTAACATTCACATGGCCGCCCATGGTTCCAAGAACAGTGTTCATATTGGGATTCATCAGTGGAGATGGTCCATTGTCGAAATCTATCAGTATGAGATTTATGACACGATCGGCAGGCAGATACAGGTTGGAGGCGTCATGAAGTGATCCATTCTGCAGTATGAAGTAAGATGGCTGTGTTCCAGTGCTGGCGTTGAATATTACGCCATGCTGTATCACCAGGGTTATGTTGTATGGGTTATGGTCAATAACAGGGGATGCATTGGCCATGTCAGGCTGGTGGACAACCCATATGCCTCCACCTATCCCTGCAAGTATGACTGCTACTGTAAATACTATTAATATCCTATCTTCCATCTTTATCACTGAAATTTAGATGTTAACAATACTTATTAATAATGAACCTTAAATGTAAAGCGCAAAATATATAAGGAAAATATGAAACTCAATTCATGGATTGCCGGTGGAAGTTGAAAACGTTCATAAGTGGTAAAGGGATTCACAGGAATGAAAGCTCTAGTTTTGAGGAAACCTCTCGGTGTCGAAAACCTTAAGTTTGAAGATGTGCCAGATCCGGTTCCCAGGGATGATGAGGTCCTGGTCAAAGTTATCATGTCAGGTCTCAATCCGGTTGATTATGGTCTGATTAATGGGAGGATAATATATAACGTAAGTCCAATGCCACACATTCCAGGGGCAGAAGCAATGGGAACTGTAATGAAGAATCATGGAACATTCAGGGAGGGGGATAGGGTGGTCATATACAACAGGGTGTATGACGGAACATGCCCAAAATGCCTCAGTGGAAATGAACATCTGTGCATTAATGGCGGAATATGGAGTGTGGTGAGCAACGGAGGGTATTCAGAGATGGTTGCAGTGAAATCATACAATCTTTTCCCCATACCAGATAGCATAGGCGATGAAGTTGCTGTGAGTCTTCCCGTAGGAGCTCTAACCGCATACAGGGCATTGAAAAGGGCAGGTGCTGAAGCAGGAAAAAAACTTCTTGTCTACGGTGCTTCAGGAAATACTGGAACATTTCTTACTCAGCTTGGGAGTATTATGGGAATGGAAGTTCACGCTGTAACCAGGAAAGACTGGACTGGTGATTTCGGGTCCCATAAAACATACTCTGCTGAGAGCATTCCAGAAGACCTCAAAGCGGATATTGTTGTAAACTCCATAGGGTCAAGTTTCTGGAACAGTGCAATCAGCCACCTGGACAGTTCAGGCACACTGGTAACATTTGGGGTCCAGACAGGAAAAGAAGCGTCAATTGATATTTCTCAGATATATAGTAGGGAATACAGTATTGTAGGTTCCACAGGTGGCACAAGAAAAGATTTCCATGAGGTTATTGAAATAGCGGAAAAATTCAAACTCAAAGTCAAGGTATCAGAAACCCTCTATCTTGGAGACTACGTTAAAGCTATGAAAAGATATGAAGAGAAAAGAGACGGAAGGATAATTTTCAAAAACAACAGGTAATCCATCGTCAGGTTATGAAATCAGTTAACCATGTTAAAAGGCTAATTTGGAAGTTATCATCTTTCTGATGCTTAAACTTCATGGGTTCAACCCAGCACCCTCCATCTCATACTCTTTTATTTTCAAAATTAATTTTCATGGCCGGCATGTTATGCGTATGATTTAGGATCAAACAGCACCCATACACACATCCCAACTCAACTTGCAGGGAAGACCTCTTTTTGTTGAGAGAATCAACGCAACCAGTCATGTGAACTTATGCGGTTAATTCTTAAAATCAAACTTATACCTCACTTTTATACCTAGAATCATCTTCAAAGCCCTGAATTATGGCTTTAGGAGGCGTACAATAGCACTTATGTCTAAAAAGTCAACTATATGGACCGCAATTTCTCTATGCTTCCTGCTATATTGTTATAAAATATATACGAAGCTGATACCAGTATGTCCGTTCCAGCCTCCACTGCCTTTTTCCCGTTTTCGTAATTTATGCCTCCATCTATCTCTATGCGGCAGTCGATTCCGTTATCATCAATGTATTTTCTTGCCTCTCTAATCTTTGGAATTGACGATTCAAGAAAACTCTGCCCAGAAAAACCTGGATGCACAGACATAATGAGAAGAATTTTGCATCCATCTACCAGGTCTTTGACATGGCTGAAAGGTGTCTCGGGATTTATCACAAGTCCGTAATCTATGTTCTCTTTGGCCATTCTGTTAAAGAGAAGTTTAAGGCTAATCGGTGCCTCATAATGAATGAGAAGAATATCTGAACCAGCATCATGGAATACCCTGTAGTATTTGTCAGGTCTTTCTATCATAAGATGGGCGTCTATTCTCTTTTCTGTGACCTTTCTTACAGCTTTTATGAGATCAGGACCCATAGTGAAATTTGGCACAAAATGCCCGTCCATGACGTCAAGGTGGAATGAATCAGCACCAGACTTTTCGCATAATGTTACCTGTGAACCAAGGTTGGCAAGATCTCCAGATATTACAGACGGTGAAACTTCAATTTTCTTGTCTTCTCTCAATCAGATCCAGGGTTCATATCTGCAACTAATATAAGGTTATGATTCGCATTAACTATGTTAGTATCCATTTTTGAAAGTTATCATCTTTATCACCTTTCCAGTTCTTAAATTTAGTGGGTGTATCCTAATACATGTATCTGGTCCAAAAAAGCCTTCGAAATTGCTTTTTTGGCCATGTTTTATGCTGCATTTACATCCGCATGGGCTTTTATTCATCCGCCATTATGGGTAAGCCTATCTTCATTCTCCTAGCTTCGTAGCTGTCATGGTGTTCTATAGATTCTCAATCAAGGAAGGAACATTTACAGGTATGTGTTTCATTGATCAAAACCACGTTTATTGATTCATAAATCCACATTATTTTGCACTCAATCCAAATCACGATATTCGTAATAAAAAATTAGAAAACCTTAAATCTTTAGTATGTTTATTTATTGTTTAGTGGAGAAGTGATAAAATGCCAATAAAAACAATATCGGGAAAAAATGAGGCTACTGTAAAGGATGATATTTTGAGGAAGGCCCTAAGATTAAAGGAGAAAATAAATGAAAGATACGAAGACCTTTATAAAAGATCAAGTGTGGATCATGTCAAGCTGATGCTGAAAAGGCTTCAAAAAAGTGAAAGCGAGGACAGATCTCTTATACTTAAGGCAATAAAGAACGGGCACTTTGATGAACAGTCCTTGAAAATAGAGAGACGAGACTACGAAATGCTGGATCATATCATAGAAGCCGATCTTGATAATATAAACCCAAATGATCTTAAGAGTGTTATGCTTTCGGCAATGAAAATGTCAAAGGATTTCCACCATATCCTCGATCTTATGTCCCACGAATATGCGGGAAAAGAACTTGGTAACACGTTGAAGGTTCTCGCAAAGAGAGAAATGGAAAACAAGGCCAGACTTGAGGAACTTTATGATGACTTTGTCAATAAGGATTACTGGTAAACCTATCATGATAAGATTTCAAACATAGAACCATTTAGTTACGTGCCCGATTCCGTTCAAAATGGATAAAGAATTGTTAGTTTTTTTTTGCTGTGGGCGGACTGTATGGCGCCAGAGGTTAATTCCAAAGCATTTGGTTCAGAAGGGCTTTCAAGGGGTCACCGTATAAATTGGGATATAAATTAAGAGTGTTTTAATTGGTTCAAATGATCAATAGACAGATATCGGGCTGAATCTGGTAACCGTAATGATCACTCTTTCGGAAAATTATTAATTCAAGGTTTAAATGATAGGATATGGAAAAGAGGGAAGAGAACTACTGGGATTCTAAGTTAAAGGAGATTCAAAGCAAAAAATCTGGAGAGAATAAAGCATACAGTGAATGGAAGTCCAGGACACTCCAACCATGGAACAGAAAAACCGGTTACAGGGAGAAGGAATATACAAATTCATCATCAATAGATCTGAAAGAGGTTTACACGAAAGATGATCTTTCAAAAGATTACACAGAAAAGATGGGTATGCCAGGAGAATACCCATACACAAGGGGAATTTACCCCAACATGTATCGTGGCAGAAAGTGGACAATGAGGATGTTTTCCGGGTTCGGGACTCCAGAAGATACAAACAGGAGATTAAAATATCTTATAGAACACGGAGAATCTGGACTAAGCATCGCTTTTGACATGCCAACACTTTATGGATTTGATGCCGATAATCCAAGATCGGATGGAGAGATCGGAAGATGCGGTGTCAACGTATCATCACTTCAGGATATGGAAGAGATCCTGGAGGGCATAGATCTGTCTGAGGTAAGTACCTCGATGACAATAAACGCACCAGCAGCTGTGGTCACTGCGATGTATATAGCAGTGGCCAAAAAGAAGAAGATTCCACTTGAGAGAATCGCAGGCACGGTTCAGGCTGACATTCTGAAGGAATACATAGCTCAGAAAGAGTGGATTTACCCTCCTGAGGCGCACATAAGACTCATTAGGGATATGATGGTATACTGCACTGAAAATGTTCCAAAGTGGAATTATATAAGTATATCCGGCTACCATATAAGAGAAGCCGGTTCAAGTGCTGTCCAGGAACTGGCTTTTACACTTGCAGATGGTTTCTATTATGTTGATATGGGCATTAAGGCAGGTCTTAATGTTGATGATTTTGCGCCAAGGCTGTCTTTCTTCTTTAATTCATCCATAAACTTTTTTGAGGAAATTGCAAAAATGAGGGCTGCTAGGAGAATTTGGGCCACAGTACTCAGGGAAAAATACGGATCGAAAAAGGAGAGAACACTGCTTCTTAGATTTCACACACAGACGTCAGGATACACGCTTACATGGCAGCAACCCCTGAACAATATTGTCAGGACCACAGTTGAGGCCATGGCAGCCATAATGGGTGGCACACAGAGCCTGCACACAAACTCTTACGACGAGGCATGGGCACTACCTTCTGAAGAGGCAGTAAAGATTGCACTGAGAACTCAGCAAATACTCGCCGACGAAACAGGCATACCGGATGTAATCGATCCGCTGGGGGGTTCATATTATGTGGAGTGGCTGACAGACAGGATGGAGGAAGAAGCATACAGGTACTTCGATACCATAGAAAGGTTGGGAGGAATCCTGGAAGCGGTAAAGAAAGGTTTCATACAGAAGGAGATAGCCGGAACATCTTACCGGAGGCAGATACGTCTTGAACAGGGAAAGGAGATTATGGTGGGTGTTAATCGTTATGAGGAAAAGAATGAAAAACCCATTAGCACACTTAAGATAAGCCATAAAGCACAGATAGATCAGATCAACAAGTTAAAGAAACTAAAGGAGACGAGGAATAATCTTGAGGTAAAAAAATCACTTCAGGATCTGGAGAAGGCCCTTAGGAATCCTGATGAAAACGCAATGCCGTATATTATAAAAGCAGTGGAAGCATACGCAACACTGGAAGAGATATCAAATGTCGGGAGGAACATCTTTGGAGAGTGGAAAGAACCGGTTATTGTTTAAGGATAAGCCAGTAAAGGTCTTGCTGGCCAAGCCTGGCATAGATGGTCATGATCGCGGTATTTTAGTTTTGGCAAAGGCATTTAGGGATGCCGGAATGGAGGTTCTTTATGCCGGCCTTCTCCCAACACCTGAAAGTGTGGTAGAGACGGCAGTCAACGAAGATGTCGATGTTGTTGCACTGAGTCTTCTCAACGGTGCACATCTGACAGTTTTCAGGAAAGTTGCAGATATAATGAAATCAAAAGGTATAGATGATATAGCACTGGTGGGTGGGGGAACAATCCCAGATGAAGACAAACCGGAACTGGAAGCCATAGGTGTGACCGGAAACTATGGACCAGGAACCCCACTGAGCGTGATTATTGATCACGTTACAACGCGGGCTGCTGAAGCAAGAAAGAAGAAGATATCAAGATAGGTGCCTCTCTTGGAATTAAAAAACATACTGGAAGGAATAGGAAGATCGGACACAAGAAGTGTTGCAAGAGCCATATCCATGGTGGAGACACAAAGCATGCACATGGAGAGAAATCTCATAATCAAGGGTATTTATCCAAAAACAGGGCATGCTGGAATAATAGGAATTACTGGCCCCCCAGGAATAGGAAAAAGTACAATGATTGGCAATCTCTGCAAAATGATCTCATCAGAGAACTTCAAGGTATCTGTGCTTGCGGTGGATGCCTCAAGCCCATTCAGTGGTGGATCCCTGCTTGGAAATAGGATAAGAATGCAGGAAAATCTATCAAGATATGGAGTTTTCATGAGGAGCCTTGCCAACAGGGGGTTGAACGGCGGTCTCTCAAGGGCTGTCTGGGACGCAGTTGACATACTTGACGCCGCAGGAAATGACTTCATAATCGTAGAAACAGTAGGAGCAGGCCAGGCAGATCTGGATATTGTAAATCTTGCAGATACCGTTATAGTTGTTTTGGGTCCCGGTCTGGGTGACCAGATACAGGCTATAAAGGCAGGTATAATGGAGATTGGACACATATTTGTGGTAAACAAGATAGACAGGGAGGGATCTTTCATAGCAATGAAAGATCTGGAGGAAACACTTGCTTTCACCACCCAGGGAGACTGGAAAATTCCGGTATATGGAATAAATTCTCTCACAATGGAAGGCTACGATCCCCTGATCAGCGGAATAAAGAATCATACCGCCCTTGCGAAATCTAGCCCGGATTTCAGGAGAAAGCGGTATAAAGAAGAGATGCGAATTGTAATGCAGGACGAGGTAACAAGAATTATAAACCGCAAATTCAATGAAATGATACTAGAAAATGGTGAGATCGACAGTCTCATTGAATCGAAAATAGACCCATATTCTGCAGCAAGAAAAATTCTCAAGGGCTTGGACTGTTAAAGGATAATATTATTAAGTAATACTATGATATTCTATCAGTTTATGTGGAGAAACTCTACACCATGAGAGATGCATGATATTGTAGATCCATCCCACAACACTGAGAATGTGGGACAGAGAAGGAAAGATCAGGTGTGTTAGAATGCAGAACAATTTTTTCAGGATACCAGAAAGTGAGATCAACAGGATAGAGGATGCAATGCACATGGCATGGGAAAAACTGGTTAGCAATAACCTCCATATATATTTTGTATTTAAGGATCTGAAAATAATAAAAAAGGCAATAATAGAGGAAAGAAATTCCGGAATACATGAACAGAGGTCCATATAGTGGATTTTAGAAAATGATTGAATACAAGTGGGAAAGAAAAACAATATAATTGAAAAAGAGAGGAACTTCATCCCAATTTCATGCATGCAGTGGCAAATTAAGGCACCCTGCCTGAAAGATATTTAGATGCGATAACAGTGATCTGGACTGAGACAGGAACAAACTTGCATTTCTTGCAATAACCCTGCGTGGTCTTGATCTTTGCGGAGATTAGTTGCCCGTGAGTGGGTCAGCATCTTGGCAGTTTGTGAAGAATGAATATCTGTACCTCAGGCATGCACCCGCCATGCCTGAAGCAGGTTGGACTGAGACTGCTTAAGCTGGGAATGAAACTGGTGCATAACAATGCGCAAGGTTTTAAGAACGGTAACAGTGTAAAATTGTAGCGTTCAAGAATGTTAAACTTTATATAACTTCTAAAAATTTTTGTCCGGTGCAACTATGTATAACCCACTTAAATATTTCGGCGGAGAAATGATTAAAAATATCAATGAGAGAGCAAAGGAAATTATGACATATCTCTATCCCCCGGTAACAGTTTACGAAGAGAACGGTGAAATAGTAATTGAGGCTGATATGCCTGGCTTCGACAAGAAGGATATGAAGGTCCAGCTTGGGAGGGATTCAATATCTATAAACGCCACCAGAAAGACTGAGACAAAGGGAATGGTATTCATGGATCAGAGGCCGGACACAGTGGTGAAGAATATTAGGCTTCCAGCTGAAGTTGACCACGATGCCAATTTCACAGCAAAATATCTCAACGGAGTACTTACAATAAGGATACCGGCAAAAGGGATAAAGTCCATAAAGGTTGAGTAAAAATCCAATCCGTCAAACCTTATTTTTTTATGATCAGGTATACGAATCCAATAAGATCAAGAAATGCAACTACTGTGGATACCAACGGCCGTGTATGGTAGAATAAGACGGAGCTTATGAGTATGGCGCCCAGGAATACAGAGGCAGGAACATTTTTGCTCTCCCTTACTGGAGTGGGTTCGCTCTCCGCCTCAAGCCTGCGTTTCAGTAAGGGAAGAACATCAAGTCCCTTTTCTATGGATTTGAACGATTTCCTTATATATTCCTCCATCTGCTTTTTGTATAGCTCGTCCAGAAGCCCCTCCTGATAGAGCATCTTTCTCAATACCCTCACGAATTTAAATTCAGGATCCAGTTGCATACATATACCCTCAAGAAGTGAAGACATTCTCATGTAGAGCACAAGGGATCTTGGAAGTCGGAATGGAAATTCGAATATAACGTCATTTGCTATGTCAAGCAGTTCAGAAATCTCAGCATCTTCAGGATTTCTTCCAGCAAGTCCACCTATTGCAATCTCTATACTTCTTCTTATTACCCCCCGGTTTGCTGCCGGAGAAAGAGCTTTGAGGTTGAGCAGGGCATCTATAATAACGTCTGGATCAGATATAACTAGCCCATCGTAGAGGGAGAGAAGTGAAAACCTTGTTTTATCGTCCAGATCACCTATCATCCCGTAGTCATAAATAATCAGTCTTCCGTCGTCTGTTACTGATATGTTCCCCGGATGAGGATCAGCGTGGAATATATGGTCCCTTAACAGCATTCGCATAAATACCAGATCAAGGCGGAAAGCAAGGTCCTTCAGATCGATTCCCTTTTTCCTAAGTCCTTCTAAATCAGTGATCTTTGTCCCTTCAATATACTCCGATACCATAACCTCCTTTGAGGAAAGTTCATCCAGTATTTCTGGAATAATGGCATTTTCTCTCTTACGGATGTTGGCCGCTATCTCTCTGGAATTTTTTGCCTCTTTTCTGTAATCTATCTCGTCATATATCCTGCTGTCGAAGTCATTTATGACATTTGAAACACTTATGTAGAGGAAATTCTCAATTCTCCCCTTTGCAAGTTTGAGGAGCCTTTTTATCACTATAAGATCACGTCTGAGAATATTCTCCACATTGGGCCGGTTTACCTTCACCGCAACCATTTTTCCCCTGTATTTGGCAGTATAAACCTGTCCCAGAGATGCACCCGATATGGCGGTTGTGTTGAACTCTTCAAACACCTCCCCCAGTTTTCCCAAATTTCGTTCAAGGATGGGCTTCACCATATGGAAAGGCGCCGCGGGAACATTGTCCTGAAGCCTTTCAAAAGACTTTATATACTCTCGTGGTAGGAGATCCGGTCGTGCGGATAAAACCTGCCCAAGTTTGATGAATGTCGGCCCAAGATCTATGAAAGCATCAACCGCTTTCTTTCCATTTATCTCTCTCCTGTAATTCCATTCCCCATCGGGATTCTTCTTTGCGTGATCCCGATCTTTTATATAGCGCCTGAATACCGGAAAAAGTTTTACGAATACCTTTAACTCTGATCTCCTTATTCCTTTCTGGATTTCCAGCGTGTGGGTCATCTATACCATATACAGTCAAAAATTATAACTGTTCGCGATAACATGAAATATTGAAGTAACCTGCCAGGCATATTCCGTATTCAAATCATGGTGAAAAGATCATGCAGGAAATATATCCGGCAAAAGCAGGAAAAAATCTCATCACATACAGGAAATTCATATATTCTCCTGTGAAGATAGAAGGGCTTGCCAGTTTCTTCATGGCACTTCCATGCTTTTTTTTGAGCTGTCTTCTCCCATAGCCGTTCCAGAAGGCCTGTTTCATAAATCCTGCAAAATCATCTCGCGTATAGTTGTATATTATGCATGAATCATCATTCTTCCACGTTGCCCCTTTCATAACCGCCCTCAGATTGAGATCTATGTCTTCAGCAGTGATCATGGTCTCGTCAAAACCTCCAAGCTCGTTAAAAAGTTTCTTCCTGTATCCCAGATTTGCAGATGGTGCGGTTATCTCTTTGCCGTCCATTAGAAGTTCTACCCGTTTGAGTCTTGAATAATGATCAGATCCTTTCTGTACTGTTCTGCCTGCTACAATGTCATACTTCTTCAGTGATTCCAGCATACGGCATCCCCACTGATCTCCGGCCACGGTATCTCCATCTGTAAATGCGACATAGTCAAATTTTGCATTTGATACACCTATGTTCCTCCCCTCGCCTCTGGTTGATCTTTTTCGTATATAAGTTATGTATTGAATTCTATCCTTGAATGAATTCACAACATCGGCGGTTCTGTCTTTGCTTTCAGAATCTACAATAACAATCTCAAAAAGGCAATCCTGTTTAGAAAGGCTTTCAAGAAGTCTGCCAATATTTTTTTCCTCGTTTTTTACAGTAACAATTATTGAAATACCAGATTCCGGAATCGACATAAATTACCGTTGGTCAGACCCAGTCCATTCGGTCAACTTCTCTATCCTGCTTTGTTTTTTTCTTATATTCCTTATAGTGTGATTTACAGAGATGCACCTTTGTCTTGCTGTCATCAAAAGTGAAAGCTTTTCTTGCCAGGTCAGCAGGTACGGTTTTGAAACTGGTTTCTGTGCAACCTTTTACATCGCAGGGTTTATCTGACATGAATAATGGTAGGTTTTCCTGAAATATAAAGTTCACATGGCCCGTTCTGATCAATCTAAGTGATAAACCAATTTATTAAAATAATAAGTTTAAATGTTCTTGTAATGAATAATCTGATCAAATCAGGAAATACAAAATCAACCATAATCCTGGAGCTGAAGAAGGAAAGGGAGCTTTCTCTGGACGATCTCAGCAAAAAACTTGGAATCTCTAAGGTGGCGACACTGAAACATATGGCCGGGCTTGAGGAGGATGGGCTTGCAAAAAGAAGGTACATCTCCACGCAGAGGGGGAGGCCCAGGTGTTTTTTTTCTTTAACTGAGAACGGGACAGATCTGCTTCCAAAAAACTACTCTGAGATAGCTGTGGAGGCCCTGGCTTATATAGAAAAAGAACTTGGAAGGGATCACGTGGTGAATCTGCTTCGCATGAGAACTGGAAAAATGATCATACCTTACAGGAAATGCTTGGATGGTCTGAATCCGGGCGAGAAGATCATTACGCTCAGCAAAATGAGAGACGAGGACGGTTATCTGTCAAACTGGAAAAAGATTGATAACAATACATATGAACTGGTGGAATTCAACTGCCCTATACTTGGAATATCTTCGCGCTACAGTGAAGCCTGCAAAGCAGAAAGCGACATGTTCAGATCCACAACAGATGCAGAAATAGCTGTAACTCACAGGGTAATAGACGGATCCAAGGCATGCAGATTCCTCATAAAATTCTGAAAGATTGAGGGGGAATGCCTGGAATAAGCCCCTTTCTGTTCACCTTTGCAGGGTGGCAACATTCGACTGTATGGCCATAGGCCTGCGTCTTACCTGACCCTCACAGTGGTCTCATAGGGTCTGTTTAGACTTTCTCCACCCAGGGAGAGTTCCCATCGGTACTCCGGGAAACGTCAAATTTTCTTATCATACTTTACCCGGAACCGTTTATTTCTTTTCTCTTTACCATCCCTCTCGGAATGTCGGCTTGCGCCGGCTGGGTTCCACTGCGGAGAGGGGACTTTCCTCACTCCATTGGAGCGTCAGTTGCCCTCAGGCTTTCCCCAGAATAGAATTGCTTATACATTCTTTATATTTGTCTAAAAACCAAATATGCACGCAGTGGCAGATCTAAAAGTCCAAACAATTACAAAAATTGCAGATATGGTTCTTAGAAATCATTCACAAACGGTGAATTTCTGTGTTTCTTTTATATTGGTGAACATTTGTACCAAAAATAAGTTATCCTGCATTAATGATTATGAGAGGATGATTAGCAAAATAGTAATCTTTGGAATACTGTCGGTTCTGGTGCTGAGTAGTGTCTCAATGGCAGCTTCAGGGCAGCCTGTAAATACTGGCGGAGAGGCGCCAATGGGAAACTACAATTTCCAACTGGCAGGCAACTCAACGCTTAGGGACCTGACATACAGCAGCGATGGGATCACATCAATGCTGGCTTACAATATTACAGTTGATGGAGTTAATAATCTTAAAATTCCAAGCAATGTGGGAATCGACAAGATATCAACTTCAAACATGACGGTGATCTCAATGGAACAGATGCACACTCTTGTGGTCTTAACTGAAAGCGGATTAAATTCAGAAAGCGGATTAAATTCAGAAAGCGGATTAAATTCAGAAGCTAAAATCGTGGTCAATCTGACATCTCAACCAATTGAGTTAAAGAACAATTTGAAAATTGAATTTCAATCACAGGTAGGCAACATGCTGAGTTCTGATATGAATAATCAGAGTTCCACCTCGATGAATGTATTTGAGATTTCAAATGGAAGCTTTCTGGGCTACCTATTTACCAATGGCAAAACGACACTTTCTAACAACAACACTACCATCACAGCCAAAAATGACAACTCTCTGGTCGCGGGATTTGTTTCAAACGGCAATTTCAAGAGCATTTTGAAAAACTATTTCAGCAAACATAAGAACCATGAACAATTCAAATACAACGAAACAACAGGACTTATGTCAGGTAGCTTTGTAAACTTTACATTCAACAGCAGCACACATGTAATATCTAACTTTACCTCA
The DNA here is from genome assembly GCF_038024865.1 of Oxyplasma meridianum. Lineage (NCBI taxonomy): Archaea > Methanobacteriati > Thermoplasmatota > Thermoplasmata > Thermoplasmatales > Thermoplasmataceae > Oxyplasma > Oxyplasma meridianum. The sequence continues at coordinate 28,554 of NZ_CP133772.1, forward strand.
CGCATTGGAAACAATACTGATATATTCCAGAACATTAGTGCAAATGGCAATGGGACAATTGGGGCTTCTTCACGGGTGCCTCCATTCAAAATCAACGAACCTCTGAATATTGGAAGCATATTCTTTTATGCAAATAATTCTTACACATATGTAATACACAACAATCCCTCTATAGAATCCAATTTCTTCGTGGACAATGGCACTATGACGTTCAACGTCTCTCCTGGTCTCAAGATTTCAGAACACAATATAAATTACGGGTTCAATAAAACAATGAATGTTTCGGAAGCGTTTCAAAACAGCAGTATTGCAGCTAACGTAACTCTTGGGTTAAACCATTCTTATCTTGTTTCGAGAACATCTGTAATAGTATCGGGACATGGTTACTTCGGCATCATGTCAATCAGGGGAGGAAAGGTTACAATATCCGGAAATAAAATCTCAGTAGCTACATCCGGACTTGCAGGTATCTCCATGGTTTCCCCTCCTGGATTGCAGATGGTAAACAGTTCTCTGGAAGCGGGATTTATGAATTCCATCACCAGCGGAAAATTAGCCGGGCAGATGGATATCAGCAATTATAACGGCAGTTCATCAAACATGTCAATATTCTTCAACAGTTCCCTGAGAATGAATATTACTTCAGTGCAGAAAGGAAAAGTAACTGTGGAGGTAGGATCAAGCCAGCACAAAGGAACTAGCATTTCAATTTATATTTCAGATAAATTCATATCAAACACAGGTAAAATTTATGTAACATTTGACGGTAAATCTGCAATACTAAGCTCAATTAACGGAACGCTGAATGTAAATTCCACCATATCGGCCTACTATACCACGATACAGGAAAATTCTGGAACAGTATTGATCATACACATACCTCATTTCTCAAATCACACTATTGTGGTATCCAGTACACCTTCTGTAACTCCACCATCCTCTACCATAATAGACTATGAAATTGTGGGCGGAATTGCTGCATTGGTTATCATAGGGATTCTAGCAGGACTTTTAATCAGGAAAAAGCATTGAAATACCATCCATTTTTTAATTTTTAATATCTATTTTTACAGCGGAGTTTCTTGATATAAGTATCTCTGCAAATTTTTTAGGCAGATATACGAGATCATTATCATGAAGATAGTAATTCTTTTCGGCCTGTGCAATCGGGGGCTGATCTCCTATTATTCTGACAATAATATATGAATCTTTATCGTTTTCAATATCTCTGTCTAAGCCCGAATTTACATTTTCAACCTCCTCGGTTTTATGATCAGGCTCAGTTTTCTGATCATCTTTAATCTCAGGTTTTTTTTCTCTCCTCTTCATGAGTAAATGATCGTATTCATCCTGCATTGCATTATGCAGTTTAGTGATGAATTCTTTCTCTTCCGGCGTAAGTAAATTCATAAGTTCTGTTTCCAAATCATATATGGAATAGGTTGCAATCTTTTCGAACCTCCTCTGGAAGAATGCCTTGAAATCCTTCTCAATTTCAGAAATTCTCTCCTTTGTCTGAATATACCCTGTTATATCCTGGTTAGACAGGTAATCTTCCGCATCTGAATTCAGGGATTCCAGAGCATTTACAATGACCTTGTAAAAATTGGACTCAATCTTCTTAATTTTCTTGGATTTTACCTCAACCCTCAGCACGGACTTAAGTTCCTCACTTATTTTGTCCACCTGTGCAGGAGTTAAGCTCATGGTTTGACATAGATAACGAGGATATAAAAATCATTTCTTGTGGAATAATTCTGACATGCATTCCATGGAAAGCGATTGTATGTTTGTGCTTTAACGAGTTATGATCAATCTCCTCATCAATCAGGCATCCTTTACTCCACTTTCTAAAGGCATGAATTCTGGAATGCATTTCCTTGCACTTATCAATATACTGTGCTCTCTGTTAAACCAATTGCATTCCTTTTCGTTTCAAACACATTACAAGGCAATTAACTTTCGCGATCATAACTACCTGTAAATATCATTTGGTTCTGGCATCAATGGAACCTTTCCCAAAGACCTTTTCCGGAGTTGTAATAAATATATTCTCAAGTATTGAATAGCTGTTTTCATACTCTCCCATTATAAGCTTTGCCCGGAGTGGCACAGAGTTTGCGGGTATGACTTTCCCCGGTTTGTATTTATCGTCAACGTAGTCAGTCTCTAACATGAAATTTTTCCCTGCTGCTATGGAATCCCTAACATTTTTCCTGGTAGCTAGAATTGATCGTGTAAGATTGGATCTGAAATATAGATCAGAGGGATACGCATGGTGTTTTACAACCTTTACCGGGTTCAATCCTGATTTTAACACCAGTTTCTCCAAAGAGGAATATCCCTCCTCTTCCAGATCTTCAGTGTGAAGTATAACTGGACAAGATAGATCTTTTGCAAGATCAAATGCATACGAAAGCATCATATCTGAAGAATCAACTATATTATTTTCGCACGGGAAATGTGGACGACCCACCTCACCAATGGCATCCGCCCTCCCTTCCCTGATGATCTTTGCTGCCATATCGAGTCCTTTCTTCATATTTTCTATGGGATCAAGTCCTGCATCCCTGAAGTAGAAATAGTCAAGAGGGTATGGGCCAAGGCTAATAAGTACTCTTATTTCTGTTTCTCTCTCTATTTTTTCTTTTATCCTTAGTGTCCTGTGATAAATTTCTTCGTAATAATCTGATGGATTCACTCTATAATCTAGAATATTTACAAGATTGAAGGCAGTACCGCCTGCCTTGGAGAATTCCCTGACAGCATCCATAAAGAAACCGTCTTCTCTCAGATGCATGTGATTGTCAAATACTATGGGGAATTTTTTTTCTGTCATCTTTAACCTAATAATTGGACAATCCTCATTCCATAAGGGAGGGGATTAAAGCTAAATGCCCATGTATATCTATGATATAGTATTTTGCCAACTGGCGGAAAGAACTGTAGTGAATCGGTTCACCTGTTGATCTATAAGTGCCTGTGCCCGTAAAGTTGAATGGCTGAATATTGGTGTGAGATTACTCCTGGTCTAGAGAAATTTATGTCCATGGAGGTTCCATTGGCAATCGTTTAAGCAAGAATCATACCAGAAAAAAAGGAGGAAATAACGTTTTGCTATTATTATTTCAATGGATGGTCTATTTTTGACGAATACAAACGTGAATAATGCCTTAAAAAATAATTACATTACTAAATAAAATTCCAACTGATCTAAGAAAACTTTTATTATTTAAAAGACCTAAGGAATGAAGGTGAATTAAATGCAACAAGGTCAAATGGCTTACGATCGAGCTATCACTGTTTTTTCTCCAGACGGGAGACTATTTCAGGTTGAATATGCAAGAGAAGCAGTTAAGAAAGGGTCTACCGCTATAGGGATAAAATTCAAAAATGGAGTAGTTCTACTGTCTGACAAGAGAGTAAGGAGCAAGCTGGTAGAACAGAACTCGCTAGAGAAAATACAGCTTATTGATGATACAGTGGCAACAGTTACCTCTGGGCTTGTTGCAGATGCAAGAGTTCTCATAGACTTTGCTAGAATTGGGGCTCAGCAGGAAAAGATAACTTATGGTTCTCTTGTTAACATAGAGAATCTGGTCAAGAGGATTGCAGATCAGATGCAGCAATATACACAATATGGAGGAGTAAGGCCATATGGCGTTTCCATGATAATAGCGGGGACAGATTCCATTGGGGCCAGACTCTTTGACTGCGATCCTGCAGGAACTATAAATGAATACAAAGCAGCTGCTATAGGCATAGGAAAAGACGCAGTGAACAATTATCTGGAAAAAGAGTACAAGGATGATATGTCGGAATCAGATGCAGTAACTCTTGGAATAAAAGCTCTCAAGGCGTCAGTGGAAGACCCGGCAGACTTTAAACCTCCAGAAGTTGCAACAATTAGCGTTGGAAACAAAATCAGAATTTTTACAAAGGAAGAGGTAGAAAAATACCTCTAATAATTTATCCTGTAAATTTCCTATAATTGAATGAAATAATTTTAATTCTATCTTGATATTATCTCGCCATGGTTAAGCTTGAGGATTCTATAGTAGCGCGGTTTGAATCCCATGGGCATAAGTTTGAGATATTAGTTGATCCAGATGCAACAGATCGAATAAAAGAGGGTAAAGTAGATTTAGAAACCGATCTTGCTTTGGATGAAATATTCAAGGATGCCAACAAAGGTGAAAAAGCAGGGGAAGAGACTCTAAAAGAAGTTTTCAAAACCACAGATGTGGCTCAAATTGCCATAGAGATAGTACGTAGAGGGCAGATACAGTTAACAACAGAGCAGAGACATGCAATGCTGGAGAAGAAGAGGAAGCAGATAATAGATATTATCTCCAGGGAGTCTATAAACCCGCAGACAAATGCCCCTCACCCTCCAGCAAGGATTTCACAGGCAATAGATGAAGCAAAGATTCACATAGATCCTTTCAAGAGCGCTGGCGATCAGATACAGGCTGTACTAAAAGGCATAAGGGTTTTGATTCCCATAAGGTTCGAGAAAACCAAGATCGCCATAAAACTCACTGGAGACGCATATGGCAAGGTATACGGTGATATAGTGAGGACCGGATATCTCATAAAAGAGGAATGGGGAAAGGACGGTTCATGGGTTGGTGTGATTGAAGTGCCCTCCGGTATTCAAGGAGATATAATCAGCTCGCTTACCAGGAAAGCCAAGGACAATATCGAAGTTAAAATAATGAAAGGTAAATAGGCTTCCCGATTATTTCAAAAATTCTTTTTAAGATTAAACAGTGCCTTAACATGACATGATCTGCACAGTAAGCGATTGAAGTTTCTCGCTTTTTCTTTCTTTTCGCATTCTTCCTTCACTGTCCGGGGGTTTTGTGATAGATTTTTTATAAGTTTTAAGGCCCATCCAATCCTGAATGTTGCCTCTTCAGGTGTATCAGTGATCTCCCTGCATGAACTCTTGAACCATTACGTGAACTATTAGTTACTTTCCCCTCTTTGATCTCCCCCGTTAATCTAATATAGGTGCATCCCTGTCCCCTGGCAATCAGTATATGCCTTTATCCCTCCCTTTCCTGGGTTGCAGAACGGAGATATTGCCAATTTTGCATAGAAGTTCTTTCCAATCAGTCTTCTGTTGAGAATTTCATTTGCATTAGTTACTCATGGATCAGTATACGTGCATAATCCTGCATGCATTGGATTATTGGATATCTTGATCACTTCATCCACATGGCAGGATCAGTGGCTTTCGTGCTTGAAAATGTTTGTAAAATGGGGTTGCAGACTCTTTATGTGCCATTGGACGTTGTGTATTTGAGACGTTTTTCCTTCATGGTTTGCTGAAAAAAATAATATATGTACTTCATATAGGGATATTGTCAGGTGATGATAAGGGTTAGAGTAATGGTGCTTTTGAGCAGATTCATTTAAATTTTATAATATATGTTTAAACAATATCATAAACAGAAAGTTTTAAATTTAACTGCTTGAACCATCCATGAACAATAGAGAGGTGAAATAATGGCAGAAATTAAGCAAATAGTTATGCCCGGCGATCTCATAAGTGAGGATCTGGGAAAACCAAGAAATGGGGTTTATAAAAATAGTGATGGCATGTACTGTTCTTCATACTTTGGTATTATACAGAAGAATGATCAGGGAATTGATGTGGTTCCATTTTCCGGAAGATATACCCCAAGGAGAGGGGATAAGGTTATAGGAAAAGTTCTTGAGGTGGGTCCGTCAATGTGGCCCGTTGATATAAACTCAACATATAACACTCTTCTTCATATGAACGACACTCCATGGAGAACAACCTCAGGTGACATAAAGAGATTTCTTGGGGTGGGAGACTATGTCTATGCCAAGATCATGGCTCTCAACGAAATAAAGGAAAGCTGGATAACACTTAAGGACGTTGGACTTAGGAAACTCGAAGGTGGGCACATAACATCAATTCCAGCTCCTAAAGTACCAAGGATCATAGGGAAAGGCGGTTCCATGGTAAACATGATAAAAGATGCCACCAATACCCGGATAGTTGTAGGGCAAAACGGACTTATATGGATCGATGGAACGCCTGAAGACGTGATCGAGGCAATAGCTGCAATAAGTATCGTTGAGCAGGAAGCACACACAATTGGGCTTACAGATAGAATGGAAAAATACCTGAAAGAAAAGTCGGTGAAATAATGGGATCAGAAAGTAACATTAAATTATTGGATGAAAATGGAATAAGGCTGGATGGGAGAACCCCGGAACAGCTTAGACCAATAAAAATAGAAACGAACTTGCTGGAAAGAGCTGATGGATCAGCCTATATTGAATGGGGCGGAAATAAGATAATGGTGGCCGTCTACGGACCAAGAGAGGCATATCCCAAGCACACACAGGACATTGAGAAAGCTGTAGTGAAAGCAAGATACAATATGGCTGCATTCAGTGTGGATGAGAGAAAACGGCCAGGTCCTGATAGAAGATCAGTAGAAATATCAAAGGTCATATCTGAGGCATTGAGTTCCGCCATTATGGTGGAGCAGTTTCCCAGGGCACAGATAGACGTTTTTATTGAAGTTATGCAGGCTGATGCAGGTACTAGAATTGCCGGCTTAACTGCAGCATCAGTCGCGGTGGCATCCGCAGGTATTCCCATGAGAGATATGGTGGTTGGATGCACTGCAGGAAAGGTAGAGGGAAAAGTTGTTCTTGATCTCTCCAAGGAGGAGGATAATTTTGGGCAGGCTGATCTTCCAATTGCTGTTTTATCCAAAAGCAAGAGAATAGTGCTGATTCAAATGGATGGGGATTTAAGCTTGGAAGAATTTGAACAGGCATCGGGAATGATCATGAAAGCGACTGACAATATAGCAGAAATACAGCGTAATGCCCTTATAAATAGATATTCTGTTGAAAGCATAGGAGATGGTGAGTAAATGCCAAGAGATGCACTGGGAGTGCTTTCGGAAATTAAGAGAAGCTTTATTATAAAACAGTTAAAGGACGGTAAGAGAGGCGACGGAAGAGGGCTACAGGATTTCAGGGAAGCCACAATAACAACCAATTATGTCCCAAGAGCTTCAGGATCAGCAATGGTCAAGCTTGGAAGAACAAGAGTACTGGCCGGTGTAAAGATAGAATCCGGAGAGCCATTTCCAGATACCCCAAATTCTGGGGTACTTACCACCAATGTCGAGCTTTTGCCAATGGCATTTCCAACGTTTGAAGCAGGTCCACCCAACGAAACCTCAATTGAAATTGCCAGAGTCGTTGACAGGGGGATAAGAGAAAGCAAGATGATCGATACCCAGAAACTTGTAATAGATCCCGGCAAGAAGGTGTGGATAGTTTTCGTTGATATCAACATAATGGATTTCGACGGAAATTTGATAGATGCATGTACGCTTGCTGCAGTTTCAGCTTTGAGAACGGCATTCATACCTGCCTCGAAAGAGGGTGGGAAAGATATCCCTCTGCCTGTTGATCAGATTCCAATCTCAGTTACCATGGTAAAAATTGGAGATAATCTGATATGTGATCCAGATCTGGAGGAGGAACAGCTTGGTTCTGCAAGGGTAACAGTTACAACAACAGAGGATGGACATATACGGGCTATGCAGAAGGGTGACACAGGAAGCTTTACATTTGATGAGATAAAAAAAGCTATAAAGATATCAAGTGATACGGGTGCCACACTAAGGAAGAAATATTTCTCGTGATGTAAAATGTCAAGACGAACTATAAAAGTTGGAGCAGCAGGTCGTTTCGGTCCCAGATACGGGGTCACAGTAAGGAAAGCCTGGAACGAAATAAACAAGCAAAAAATATTACTTTACACATGCCCGTCCTGCAAGAAAAAGAAAGTCGAAAGGGTTGCATCAGGAATATGGCAATGCAGAAGTTGCAAATATAAATTCGCCGGAGGTTCATATAATCCTGAGTACAGCCAAAAGATTGTAACGGAGATAAGCCAGAATGTATAAATGCATAAGATGTGCAAGACCACTTGAAAAGTCATTCGGAACCGCTGAAATTGAATGCGAATGCGGTTCCCGTGTATTTATCAAGGAAAGGCAGAACATCGAGAAAACAATTATAGCAAGATAATAATTTGAATTCAACAGGTTCTTTTTTTAACGTCTGCATAAGATGCCTGGGGAGGGCATTTGCTATGGAAGGTCATGGCATTACCAATATTCAGAGAGGCGAAGCCATAATAGCTTCTATGGGAAAAAAACTTCCGGAAAACGTAAAAGTAGTCAGTGAAGTGGAATGCTCAATATGCCACGGCATTTTCCTGAATATGGAAAAATATGCCCAAATGTGTATACAGGAATCTTCCGGATTTGAATTCTCAACCCTCCTTGTGGGGTCAGTATTTCAACAGGATGATCTGGATTATGAACGAGAGTTCCAATCCATTTTCGGCGATCATGGGGAATCGATAAAAAAAGAGTTCAACAGGGAATTTGGAAAGTTTCTTTCCACAAGGCTCCAGAAGGAAGTGTCTTTCAACGAACCGGAAATAACATTTCTCATAAACACAAAATACGATAGTGTTAAAATGCAGGTGAAGAGTCTCTTTATCAGTGGTATTTACAAAAAATACAGGCGCGATATACCTCAGACAAGATGGATACATAAAACAGGCAACGGGGATTCAATTGAATCAATAATCGGGTCCAGCCTGACCGAATTTTCAGACTGTAAAAACTACTATCTTCACGGGGCAGGAAGAGAAGACGTGGACGTTAGAATGTTGGGGAATGGAAGAGAATTTGTAATTGAAGCAGAAGATCCAAAAAAAAGAAAAATTGATCTGAAACATCTTCAGAATACGGTTAATAATTCAGGGAAAGGCGTTGAGATAATGGGGCTCTCACTTTCCGACATAAATACGGTGAGAAAAATAAAGGGTGAAAAATACTCAAAAACCTACCATGCGGTAGTCGGTTGCAGTGAATCCCTTGATTGCAGAAAACTGGAGGAATCAATAAAAGAAATGATTGGAAAAGTTATATATCAAAGGACACCATTAAGAGTATCCGGTAGCAGGTCTGATCTTGTAAGAGAGAGGACGGTTCATGATATAAAGCTTATTCGTTGCGATGTTTCATCCGGAGAGGTGGAGATAACAGCAGAATCAGGCACTTATATCAAGGAACTGGTCAATGGTGACAATGGAAGGACTGTTCCGTCTCTTTCATCTGTTTACGGATCCGATCTGAGAGTAATAGAACTGGATGTAGTAAGGATTAACAGGAGTGATGAATAAATGACAAAAATGTCTCACGGCTCAAGAGCCGGTTCCAGAATGAAACTAACCAAGAAACTGAAAGAAAAGGGCATGCCAAATGTAAACAGAATGCTCAACAAATTCGAGATTGGCGATCTTGCAGCAGTCAAGATAGAGCCATCAATTCACAAAGGTATGCCGTATCATGGATTCCATGGACTGACAGGCAGGATAGTTGGAAAACAGGGAGAATGCTATCTCCTATCCTTGAAGATAGGGGGAGTTGAGAAAAAGGCTCTTTCTTCACCTGTGCACCTTAAGAAAATAGAAGGTTAATTTTACATGAAAAAAAGATATGTTTCCATACCTGAGACACTGGAAATACTTTCAAGGAAGGATGCCTCAACAGAATTTGAGAAAGATGCTCTTCAATACGTTGAGGGATTTTCTAAAATAGATGAAAAAGTGGCTGAAAAATCAGTTAGTGAAATAAGAAAACTCGTGGATATCCCAGAAAAAGTCGTTGTCAAACTGATTGATCTGAAACCGGCAAACAAGGAAGAAATTACAACAATTGTCTCTTCATACGGAGTAATAATCTCGGAAAAAGATTTAAATACACTCGTGGACTATTTTAATTCTCTATAGAGACCGAGGTAATGGCTTTGGAAGAATATGCATATATTTTAGATTATTTACCGCAAGGTAGAAGTGAAGATAAGAGTTATCATAAAACCCCATTGGCCTTGGCTGTAGGTGAATCAGAGCTCAAGCTGCTTGAACTTATACCAAAGCCAAATGCATTAATAGTCGTTGGGGAGAGAGTGTACATAGGAAAAAACCCAGAGAAGCGTGATAAGATTCTTTCTGTCAGAAGGCGTATTTCATACTCCGATCTCACAAGTGCTGGTGTCAATGAACTACCTTTTACTCTTGAATTGATCATAAACCAGAAAGAGCAGCTATTCCTTAAATTCTTCAACGAATCCCAACCAATTAACACGAGGAAACATACTCTGGAATTATTGCCGGGTCTCGGAAACAAGACAATGTGGAACATACTGGAAGAAAGGAAAAAAGAACCGTTCAAATCATTCGAAGATCTAACAGAAAGGGTTAAGACGCTTCACAATCCGCAAAAGATGATAGCTAGCAGGATAATTGAAGAACTCCAAGAAAGATATGAAAAATACAAGCTTTTCGTAGCAAAATGACCTCTATAAATCTTTATCCAAAAAAATACGGGCAGGTACTCTTAAAAGACAAAAACATAGCTCTCAAGGAAGTCATCTTACTGGGAGATATCATGGGAAGATCCGTCCTGGAGATCGGACCGGGACCTGGAACTCTTACAGAGATACTTCTTCAAAAAGGTTCTATTGTAAACGCCATAGAACCTGATCACCAATTTTACGAAATTCTTAAACTAAAATTTGATACTCAGTTGAATGGAGGATCACTGAAAATAGAAAAAAATGATTTTCTTGAACTCAGCGGCGGAACCTATGATTTCATAATAGGAAATATTCCATATCATATCTCATCTCCAATACTTTTCCATCTGGAAAAGTTCCACTTCATGAGATCAATTCTGATGGTTCAGCTGGAGTTTGCAAAGCGAATGGTTGCACAGCCTGGGACTGATGAATATTCAAGGCTTTCAATCTCCACGGCTTTAAGGTATAAAGTAAAGCTTGAAAAGGTTGTTAAAAGAGGCAGTTTTTATCCAGTTCCTGAAGTGGATTCTGCCATTGTTTCAATCGAACCAAATCCGGTAAAATGGGAATATCCACCTAATCTTACAAACCAAATTTTAACTGAAATTTTTTCCCAGAGGAGAAAGAAACTGAAAAATATAATAAAAAACCTGCCAGAAGAACTGATGAATAAAAGGGCAGACATTCTAACAATAGAAGATCTGAAAAAAATAATGGAAATCAGCTAGAATCTGTATTTCCCATAGCTTTCTTTATTGTATCTGCAATTCCCATATTGGTCATTGGAGCAAGTCCTGCTGCCGGTGTATTCATAGGAACCATCATCAATGTACCTTTTCCTTCCAGACCGATTTCATATAGTATATTCAGCCATCTAAGCTGGAATGCTGTGGGGTTGTCAGTATACTGGTTAGCCGCTTCAACCATTTTCTGTGCCGCTTCCACTTCAGCCAGTGCAAGAGTAACTCTCGATCTCCTCTCTCTTTCAGCAGAAGCCTGTCTGGACATTGCCTCCTGAAGTGCCTGTGGAACAATCACATCTCTTATCTCAACAGATGATACTTTTATTCCCCAGTGTTCTGTTTTCTCATCTATTATTTCTCTGGCTGATTCTCCTATCTTTTCCCTTTCAGAGAGAATTTCATCGAAAAGAGATTTACCCAGAACTTCCCTCAATGTTGTCTGTGCAGAGAAGTTAGTTGCAGTCGCATAGTTTTCAACATTCAGTGCAGCTTTTTGCGGATCGATGATCTGGAAATACATGATAGCATCCACGTTCAGTGGAACATTATCTCTGGTAAAGGTTGATTCTGTCTTAAACGACACCGCCTGTATCCTGGTGGACATCACTACGGTCATTCTGCTGATTATTGGGGTTACATAAATTATTCCCGGCCCTTTCAGCCCGGTGAATCTACCCAGAGTTAGAACTACACCCCTTTCCCATTCCTTCAGTATGTGTAATCCTGAAAGAAGTATTATTATAACTATAAACAGTATAATAATTAAAAATATCTCTATACCTGATATTGCTGCCATATGATTCATGGTATTGAAATAAGGCTATATAAGAATTTTTTTATTTTATTTTAAGTATATACAGGCTGAAGAACATATTACCTGTGGATGAAGAGGTATTATAGACTTTATGGATTCGCCAGCAATCGTTGAGGCAGAAAGACTTATGCATTTAAGATGCACTCATTCTGACAAACTGGGATGTTTTTGCTTTTTATAAGTCCTGAAAAAGAAGACTTTTCTTCCAAAAAGTTAAATGCTCAGGATATGTCCAAAAAAGGAAATTAAATATAGCAAGGCATTATAAGAATTATGAAAGATTTTAAAGAAGTAAAAACCGTACAGACCGTAAGGTATTCATCTGGAAAAACTAAATTCGGCAACGTTCTCGTAATATTCACTGAACAAGGCATCTGTGGAGTTACCCTGATGGGTTCAAAAGATTCGATTCATAATTATCTTAAAAAGATGTACCCGGATGCAATCATAGAGAAGGATGAAGGCAACCATCAATACATAGGGGGTATAGTAAAGGCAATTGACGGTTCACATCAGGATTTCACTTTTGATATACATGGAACTGAATTCCAGATGAAGGTATGGGATGCAATAAGCAAAATTCCTTACGGTTCAACCATGACTTACAGCCAGATTGCAGAAAAGATTGGCAGACCAAAGGCTGTAAGATCGGTAGCAAATGCATGTGGAAAGAACCCCGTCCCAATCATAATTCCATGTCACAGAGTCATTAGGAAAAGTGGAGATCTGGGGGGATATGGCCTGGGCATACATGTAAAGAAGCAACTCCTTGATCACGAAAAATCTCTAATGGAAATGTAATGTCCGGAAACATGGATCACAAAATCTTAGGAAGATCTCATGCACAACTGAATCAATGTTTCTGACCAATTCCAGAGTGCTTTCAAAATAAAACCACTTTCCACAAACCCTTATAAAATAATATTTAAACTGATGCAACTATACAGAGCAGGTAATAAGTCATGCAATTTAGAGCTAAACTGGTATCTTGGGCTGAGATCGAGAAATGGTGCAGGAACATCGGGAAACAGGTAATTAATTCAGGTTTTATTCCAGAAGCCATAATAGGGCTTTCCAGGGGAGGATTGGTGCCTGCAAGAATGCTTTCGGATAGGTTATGGATTAAGGATCTCTACGCGGTCAAGACAGAGCACTGGGGATTTACTGCTACCAAGGATGGGAAAGCTGTGCTGAAAAGACAGGGAGATCCCAATATTAATGGTAAGAGGGTGCTAGTTCTGGATGATATAACCGATACTGGGGAAAGCATGAAACTTGCATTTGACTATATAAAATCTCTATCACCCGCAGAGATCAGAACTTCCACCATGCTGCACATAACAAGATCAAGCTTCAAGCCTGATTTCTATTCAGAAGAGATTAATGAAGAGAAATGGGCATGGTTCATCTTCCCATGGAATGTTTACGAGGACCTGGATAACCTGATAGGAAGATCAATGGTTGTACCATCTTCTGCTTCTGACATCGAAAATATACTTAAGGATGATTATAACATTTCCTTTGCAGATGTAGATCTGCCAATGCTTTTGAATGATCTTGTAGACAGCGGAAGACTCAAACTTGAAAAAGGGAAGTATTCCAAATAAATCTCAGTTAGGAAGAACAATTGTTCCGGTCTGTTCCATTGAGGCTTTCCTGGAATTTTCAATGGAAGTTATTATGGATCGCTTGCCACCCTTCCTGACAAATTCCATAGCAGCCTTTATTTTTGGGCCCATGCTTCCAGATGCAAAAAATCCTCTGCTATAAAGATCCTGGATCTCATCAAGTTTTATTCTCCCTATCTTCTCCTGGTCTTTGCTTCCGTAGTTTGTATAGGCAAAAGGCACATCGGTAAGTATCATGAAGCTATGTGCATCTATGATGGAGGCAAGAAGGGAAGAGGCCAGATCCTTGTCAATTACTGCATCGACTCCAACAAATTTGCCATTTCTCCTGACTACTGGTATCCCTCCACCTCCCACGGCAATGGGCTGAAAACCGTCTGCAAGAAGTCTTATGATGGAGTTTCTTTCCATTATGTCCATGGGTGCAGGTGATGGAACAAGCCTTCTCCATCCTCTACCCGAGTCTTCTTTCATTGACCACTTCAGATCATTCATGAGAGAATCAGCTTCCTGTTTTTTATAGAAAGGACCTATAGGTTTAGATGGATTTGAAAACGCTGGATCGTCATCTGAAACCACTGTCCGTGTTATAATCACCACAGGTTCCTTTGAATATCCCTGTTGCAATCTTACACTGTCGTAAGCAAGTGACATTATATGGCCAATCAGTCCCATGGACATTGATCCGCAGGCATGAAGGGGCATTGAAGGTACTATGTTCTTGGAATTCTCATTCTGCAAAAGGATGTTTCCTACCTGTGGCCCGTTGCCATGGGTTATGACCACACTATTATCTTCAAGTATTTCCCAGATGCCGTTGAAAGCTTCAACAGCCCTTTCATACTGTGACTGGAAAGAAGGTACATCGCCATTCCTGAGGAGAGCATTCCCTCCAAATGCTATTACAAATTTCTCCATAATTTCACCTGAAAATATGTTATTGCTGCCAGATATAAAAATAAATGCTATAAGGAAATAAAGTCGTTTTCTCTCCATAGGCCCATGTTGTGCATACCTCAAAACATAAAAAAACATATTTCAATGATAAGGGCATATCTTGCTATGAAACTTACAATTGCACATACGCCAGACCCAGACGACTCTTTTATGTTCTACGGTATGCTGGAAAATAAAATAAAATGCAAACACCAGTACACTCAGGTGGTAAAAGATATAGAAACCCTCAATAATGAGGCACCCACTGGTCAGTACGATGTCACTGCAATATCGGCAAACGGTTATGCCATGGTTAACGATAAATACGCCCTTACGACATCAGGTGCAAGCTTTGGCTTGAGCTACGGCCCTATTGTAGTAGCCAAAGGGAATGTGGACCTTAAAAATGCAGTGGTCGCAAGTCCAGGAAAATACACATCTTCATATCTCCTTTACAGAATGTTTGCCCCAATGCCCAGGAAATTCATAGAGGTAAGGTTTGACAAGATTAGCGAAGCAGTTTTAAACGGTGAGGCTGACGCAGGCATTCTCATACATGATGAACAGCTTACATACCAGGACAAGGGTTTAAAAAAGGTATATGATGTCTACAGTGCGTGGAAAGAGTACGCTGGAGATCTGCCAATCCCGCTGGGTTTCAATGCCATTAAGAAATCAATTGGTTCTGAAGCCATAAAAGGTTTCAAAGAAGACTTTGAAAATTCCATAAAATATGGTATGGAACACGAGGATGACGCCGTAAGGTATTCACTGCAATATGCCAGATACAACGATATGGAACTCGAAAGAAAGTTCATAAAAATGTATGTTAATAATCTTACGATAAACTTCGGAGAAGAGGGAAGAAACGCTCTGGATCTATATTATAAGAGATCCTTCGAGATGAATCTTTTGAAATCTTTTAAGATGGAAATAGTCTAAAGTTTCCTTCAGTTTATAATCCCAGGTAAACTACCACTCCCGTTATAACCAGGATAAGTCCTATGAGATAATCCGTAAATCTTCCTGGCATATTTTTCAGCCTTTTGGTTCCAGGGAGATTTGAGGTTAACCACACCACCGCAGCAAGTGTAAGGGTTGTTACAGCAATGAAAGTTGTGGTTATATAAGCAGTATCAACACTCCCCAACCTAAAGGAAGCTATGAAAATAGGCAGATATGCCAGGTCAGGAAAAGCACTTACCGCCAGAGCCGATCTGGACATAAGTTCATCATTGCTTTCATTTGCCTCTCTCAATCCGTTTAATATAAAGTATGCTGCAATGATAAACATAAGAAGTATTGATATATCCGTAAGGAGGTGCACAGAAGATTTCAGGACCATTATCCCAACAAGTAGTACTAGAAATGCTACAAGAACTGAGGATCCGGAATGACCCAACCCCAACAGGACGGCAATTCCATATTTAGATTTCCGGCTATAATTTCTCGTTTTCGAAATGATCAGTAAAGGAACCCAGTGATCCGGTGCAATCATATGGAAGATGGCGACGAGTATTGCTGTTGAGATGAGAACTGCGAAGAGGGGCACCCGCGGAGAATCTAATTTACTATAAAAACAGTGGCATATGTTTATGGACCCTTGCAATGCCATTTTACATACTACTCCATGTTCAGGTTCAGTGGAAAATTTAAAACGGTGGGATCTCCCCCCATCCTTATTTATGGGCAAATTTAAAATACAAACTTACGAATAGCCCGTGAAACTCATTTGAACGGCAGCATCTATGAAAGGGAACTGGCAAACCTGCTATCAGGTAAGGCATCCAATATAGAGAAATTTTCAAAGAAACTTCCTCCCGATGCAAACAGAGATTTAAAGTCACTTTTGGAAAGCCCTTTTTATGTTACAAGGGCAGCGGGCTCACTTGGAGCAGATCTCATTGCTGTCAGGCATGATGTCTCCCTAATCATCGAAGTCAAGTCTTCCCAGCATGATGTTATACATTTTGCCGAATCTTCCGGCAAGAGACAGGAACAGGCCGACAGACTTATTGAGAAATGCAGACTTTCAGGTCTTTTCATCACGTATGCCTACAGGTTAAAGAATGCACCAGGGGATTCATGGCGACTGTTTTCAATGCCCGGAGATCCCCTTGGGAGAATGAAATACGTTTACAACATACTTCCAAGGGCAGATGAAACAAAAAAGGGAAGTTATATGCTGAAATGGGAAAAAGGCCTTCCACTCAGCAAATTTATTGGTTATATGAATTTTAAGATTGAATAAGGTTAGAGTGACTGTTTTATTGCCTTATCCAGGGCATCTATTCCCATATCAATCTCACTCTGTTTTATGTTCAGCGGAGGTATGAGCCTAACCGCGCTGGTTCCAGTGGAAAGAGTTATAAGTCCATTTTCAAAAGCTTTGTATTCCACTTTGTCTCTTAGCTTTACATCCGGTTCTCTTGTTTTCTGGTCCTTTACAAAGTCAATTGCCACCATGAGCCCAATACCCCTTACATCACCTATTGAACTGTATTTGTCCTTAAGTTCAAGGAGCCTTTTCTTGAAATAAATTCCCTGATTTACAACATTATCCAGAATTTTCTCCTTTTTCATGGTCTCAATTGTTGCAGTTGCTGCTACACTTGCTAAGACATTTCCTCCGAATGTATTGCTGTGAAGTCCCGATTCTGGGAAATCCAGTCTTGAGTTTATCACCACAGCTCCCATGGGTATTCCAGATGCAACGGCTTTTGCTATGGTGATAACTTCAGGTTCAACTCCGAAATGTTCAGAGGCAAAATACTTTCCAGTTCTCCCCATTCCACTCTGCACCTCATCCATTATTACCAGAATATTATTCTCATCTGCAAGCTTCCTGAGATCCTTATGGAAGTTCTTTGGGGGAACTATATAACCTCCTTCTCCCTGTATTGGTTCAACAAGAAAAGCTGCAACATTTTCAGGTGGTGCATACGTTTTCAGCACATATTTTTCTATGAAATCAAGAGTTCTGTTTACAAGCTCATCAGGGTGTTCATAACCGTCAATTCCGAATGCATTTCTGAATGGATTTGGGTAAGGTACATGGTGAACACCAGGCATAGTGGGAAAGAAACCCTTCTGCTGGATGGCCTTGGAAGCTGTCATTGAGAGGGCTCCCTGTGTCCTTCCATGGAATCCTCCGATAAAACTTATGAATTGCTGCTTCTTTGTAAATATCTTGGCTATCTTTATTGCTGCTTCATTGCTCTCTGCTCCACTGTTTGAGAAGAACACTTTCTTTTTGAATGTTCCGGGGGTTATTGACTCTATAGATCTTGCGGCGTCAACCTGCTCCTTGTAATAAAAGTCAGTGCCGGCAAAATGCCAAAGTTTATGGATCTGTTCCTCAACCTTTGCTGTTACATAGGGATGGATATGCCCAAGATTAGTTACGCTTATTCCACTGGCAAAATCCAGAAAAACGTTTCCATCTGCGTCTTCCACGAATGATCCTCTGCCCCTTTTTGCAACCAGTGGCAGAGACTTTGTGCTTGTAACCAGAAATTCAGAGTCTGAATCAATAATTTTTTTTGCCTCCGGCCCAGGTGGCATGATTCTTATCTTTATACTGTCTAGATTCTGTTCCTTATTGTTTGAAACTTTTTCCTCCATCATAACTATCATCTACAAATATGCCTAAGAAATATATATCTTATTGAAAGCAAAACGAAAGATTATTACGATTTTCGTATTTACAGAATGATAGGCTTTTATACTGATTTATTAATTCCGATTTAACATGGCTGAAAGTCCAGACTTAAGTGATCAGGTGGTCTTCTATAGAAATGAGATCACTGACATGATATTTTACGATAAACTTTCAAGGAGGGTGAAAGATGACAGTTTCAGAAATTCCCTTATACGTCTTTCTGAGACTGAGAAAAGCCATTCCAATTTCTGGAAACAGCGCCTTGAAAAATCTGGAATAAAGGTGGATGAAATAAGGCCAAAATTTGGGAGAATAAGGGGACTCCTTGTGATAAGGCGACTCATTGGGAATTACCTCTCAATCAAGCTTTTGGAGCACAGCGAAATAGATTCAATACTTCAATACAATAAATTTCTGGAGGACAACAGAAGCGACGCAGAGATTTCAAACCCGCTGCAAAAAATAATTTTGGACGAGATAGAACATGAGGAGGTTTTCTCAAAGAAGGCTGGTGACGAAGATATTCTCATACAGAAAAACAGGGACCTCATATACGGTATGAGTGACGGCCTGGTGGAAGTGCTGGCTTCACTGGCTGGTCTGTCAGGGATAATATCCGATCACTTTTACATAGCACTTGGAGGAACCGTTGTGGGGATAGGTGGTGCAATAAGTATGGCACTTGGAGCCTATCTTTCGCAGAAGTCAGAATCAGAGTACAAGATAAATGAACTGACCAAGAAATCAATACTTGAGAGAAAGATCAGATACGGAAAAAAGATGGAACAATACAAGGGCGAATCTAAAAAATCAGCTCTGAATGTTGGCATGTCATACGTATTGGGGGCAGTCATTCCCATAATTCCTTTTATTTTTCTCCCAAGAATTGAGGCGCTTATTGTTGCTGTTATACTTGTGGCGGCTAGCCAGGGTTTCTCCAACATGATTGTTGCCATTACAATGGGGCTCAGGATTCTAAGAACATCCATGCAGGCAATGTCTCTTTCTCTGATAGCAGCAGCTGCAACATTCTCTGTGAGTTATTTTTTCCATATATTCTTCCATATAACATTGATCTGAATCAAGACAGGCTAAAAGTATATTTACTGTTCTGATTATAAACTGCCATGTCCGGTCCAATAGTAATCCGGGATCTATACAAAAAATACGCTGATAATTATGCGCTAAACGGACTGGACTTAACAATAGACACAGGGCAGATATATGGAATACTAGGCCCGAACGGGTCCGGAAAGACAACTCTTCTCAGAATTATCTGTTCATTGCTGGAGATGACATCCGGATATGTACGACTTGGGAACCTCAATCCCATGATGGACGGAGAAAAAGTAAAGTCAGCGGTAGGATATGTCCCAGAAACACCCGCGCTTTATGAATCTCTAACTCCTCTTGAATACTTTTCTTTTGTATGCTCAGTCAGGGGGATAGGGGAGGATGTTATGGAAAGAAGGGTAAGGAATCTGGTGGAGGCATTTGGAATAAGCGATAAGGTGGATAATTTCATAGGTTCCCTTTCTTTTGGAACAAAACAGAAAGTTGCAATAATATCTGCAATTTTACATGATCCTGAATATCTCATTCTGGATGAGGGAATGAATGGTCTGGATCCCAGATCAGCAAAGATTCTTAAGGATCTGCTTCAGGACTTTGCTTCCCATGGAAAGACTGTTATATTTTCAACTCACATACTTGAAGTTGCGGAGAGTGTATGCAACAGAATATCCATACTTTTCAACGGAAAAATAGTGATAGAAGGGACAATGGAAGATATGAGATCAGAGATGGGGCAAAAGCAGTCGAATCTCGAGGACATCTTTCTAAAACTCACTGGAGATGAGGATCTGAAACCTGTTATTGAGACATTAAAAAGGACGCTGAGGTAGTGAAAAGTGAAGAGTCCCAAGACATTTATTGGAAAGCGCATAATGATCGAGCAGAGATACCTCGCCATTAAAAATTCCAACAGATTTAATAAAAGATTCAGAAAGGGTGGAGAGGAGGCGACATCATACCTTTCCCAAAGTATTAAAATATCATATCTGGCCAGTTCTGTTTCTTTCATCATATTTTCCACAATTCTTTCAGAACCATATTTCGGATCAGGAGGGTCAATGAGGGGTCTTTCAAACCTCACATTCCTCCTCTATGTTTATCTCATGATGATCAGCATATACAGTTCTCTGATATTTTTCAATACAATCAAGACAAACAATCTGCTTGAACCCTTGAGTTCGCTTCCAATCAGGTCAGGTTATGGAGTTTTATGGAGTTCATGGTTCAGATACACAGGTTCAGCCTCAATATTTGTGATCATACCTCCTCTTGTTCTATTTTACTCCAAATTTGGTTCAATAACCGGAATTGTATTTGGAATAACCTGGGCATTTATTATAACATTATTTGGTTTTCTTGCGGGATCCACCATCTCAGTCTTTGTAAGTTCTCATTTCAATGAAAAAAGGAGGTCATTTTCAAATTCAATCAGAGGTATCTTGAGGATCTTAGTGGTAATATCTATTTTTCTATTTTTTGAAATAAGCGTATACCTTCCAAAGGACATTCCATTCGTAATCCCATCCCTTTCAGGGCCGGAATCCTACTTTGTATTCTTTGCCAATATACCTTACCTTGTCTATGGCCATTATTTTTACGCTTCACAGTACATATACGGAATTCTGACCACTTTTTTATACGCCTTTTTAACTTATATTTTTTATAAGAAAGTAGGCCCTATTATCTACAATGATCTTAACACAACAATTTCAAAACTTTCGACAGGTTTTGAAAAGAAAGAGTTTCATTTCCCGGCATATGGATTCTACAGATCGCTGATCATGAAGGAATTCAGGACAATATTCCGTAAGTCCCAGAATCTTGTACTTTTCTTCATACCTGTATTTTTCATACTCCCCACTCTCATATCAGTACTTTTCTATGGAGATATACAGAGTGTTAGCTTCAGTTCAGTTTATTATTCACTTATCTCAGTGGTGGTGGTATGTTCGTCCTTCTATTCTCTCGTAATGGTTATCTCAGAAGGTAGTGGAATTGATGTTTTAAAATCCCTTCCTATAAAAACCGGGCAGATAATATTCGCAAAAAATATCGTGGGGCTAACTGTGTTCATTTTTATCGTCGTACCAATAACTGTTGTATTACTTTTTTATTCAGGTTCTCCTCTTTACCTCTATTTTATCATTATATTAGACCTTCTGTCAGCATATATATTCTCCTCACTGTTCAATATGCGTCGCCTGTACAGAAAAATTCCAGATGGATCCAGTACTGTGAACTTCTATTCTTTTGGCGGAAATATGGGACTGGCAATTCTTTTTGCATTCACTATAATACTCATCATGCTGCCTGTTGCAATATCAATAGCAGGAACTTACGAACTTTTTGGATCCTATATGGGGCATCCGGTTGTGTTTTACTCAATAAACGGTTCTGTTAATTTTGTGGGTCTCCTCATGGCAGCAAGAACTGTCAGTATAACTCCATAGGTAGTTTCAGAAAGGCACCTTCAATCCTTTCGGACGTGGAGGCAATCAGAAATATAATAAAATCCTCCGTTATGCCATTTCCACCACAAAGGCAGCAGGAGAATCGGGATAAAATCCACTAACT
This sequence comes from Oxyplasma meridianum, assembly GCF_038024865.1. Lineage (NCBI taxonomy): Archaea > Methanobacteriati > Thermoplasmatota > Thermoplasmata > Thermoplasmatales > Thermoplasmataceae > Oxyplasma > Oxyplasma meridianum. The sequence continues at coordinate 50,427 of NZ_CP133772.1, forward strand.
TTTGAACATGTCGGCTTTGCATAAATCTTATAAATGCTTTATAAATAAACCTTGCACTCGTGATGATAAATGGTAGATGTTAAAAAAGTACCAACAGATGTCCTGCTTAAAAATCTTGCAGAAGGCTTCAAGAACAACAAGAAAATTAAGTTGCCAGAATGGGTTGAATTCGCAAAGGCTGGCATACACAAGGAAAAGGCATGGGAACAGCCTGACTGGTATTACACAAGGCTAGCTTCAACTCTCAGGAAGGTTTTCATAAAGGGGCCGATTGGAATTTCAAAATTGAGCGAAGAATACGGTGGGAGAGTTGACAGAGGGTCCAAGAGATACCATCCAGCCAAAGGAAGCAGATCCATTGTGAGACATATGCTTCAGACACTTGAAGAACTGGGACTGGTTAAGAAGGTAAAAGAAGGAAGAATCATTTCTCCAGAAGGCAACTCTCTTCTAGACAAAATTTCAAAGGAAACACTGACCATGCTTTCCGAAAAAGACAAAACCTTTGAAAAATTCCTGTAAGTGAGATGAAATGGATAGTGATGATGAACTAGAAGAATTAAGAAGAAAGAAATTAGAGGAAATGCAGGGCAACCTTTCCTCACAGAGAAGCAGGGAAGAGGAGGTCCGTGCACAGCAGGAAGCAGAAAGGGCAAGAAAACAGCAGATACTGAGGCAGATACTTGCACCTGATGCACGGGAAAGATTGGCCAATGTAAGGCTAGTAAGGCCTGATCTTGCAGAGAACGTTGAAAATCAGCTTGTATCCCTTGCTGGAATGGGAAGGATAAACAGGTTGCTCACGGATAAGGACATAAGAGACATATTGGGAAAATTTCAGGAAAACAAAAGGGAAACAAAGATAGAGAGGAGAAGTAAATGAGCAGAAACAAAGAGCTTGGTCGAAAGATAAGATTAATGAAGAAGATAAAGGAAAACCGAAGGGTTCCGGGATGGGTAATGATCAAAACCGCAAGAAAGGTAACCCAGAACCCCAAGAGAAGAAACTGGAGAAGAGGGGGACTTAAACTTTAGGTGATATATCATGGTTGAGAATCAGGATCAGGTTAGCAGTGAAATAATGATGACAATACCGCTCAGGAAAGCCAGACTGGTTAGGATGGACAGAAGAGCTGATACTGCAATTCAGATTATAATTGAACACGTGGCAAAACACGCAAAGACAACAAGGGAAAAAATATGGGTTGATAACAGGGTTAATGAAATGATATGGTCACGTGGAAGAAAAAAGGTTCCGTCCTCCCTTCAACTCAAGATTATAAAATTACAGGAGGGCACAACAGAGGTCCTTTTGCCATAATTATGATTAAAAAAATATCAATTCTTCGAAGCAATTTTATCGGAGTTTATTCAAGGGTCTGGGAGGATATAGCTTTCCTTCCATTCAATGCGGAAGATTTTGTGGAAAAGGATTTTGAGGATATTCTCGGGGTTGAAACAAGAAAGATTCTTATAAATAACAGCCCCTTGATCGGCACAATGATGGTTCTTAACTCCAACGGCATCATTATTGGCAAGAACGACTTTGACGACGGTTCAACAATGACGGTGGGTGATAGGAATTTCCTCTCACTTAAGGATAAGATGAATGCAGTGGGAAACGATATCCTGGCCAACGATCATGGAGCAATGGTTCATAAAAGCTTTACCGCAGCAGCGGTCAAAAAAATCTCAGATACGTTGGGTGTTGAGGTTATCAAAGGTACTATTGGAGATATAAAAACAGTGGGAAGTTCGGCAGTTTTAACACAGAAGGGTCTTCTCACCACTCCCGAAGTATCAGATGATGAAATAAAATTTCTGTCAAATTTCTTCAAGGTTCCTGCCAAATCGGGAACAGCAAATTTCGGGAACCTCTACGTAGGTTCATCAATTGTTGCAAACAGCAAAGGAGTCCTTGTGGGAGAAGATACAACACCTATAGAAATCGGCAGGATTGACGACATACTGTCATGATCAGAGTATTTCTGATATCTTAACCATGGATATCAGTTCAATGCCATTTTCTTTTAGCATATCCCATGCACCCTCTTCCCTGTCAACCACACATATTGATCTTTCAACTACAGCCCCGGCATCCCTAAGTGTCTGTGCAGCTTTTAGAACAGATCCTCCCGTAGTCACCACATCTTCCAGTAGATCTATAATCTCTCCAGGTTTGAATGTTCCAATCAACAGCTTTTTTGTCCCATGGCTTCTCTCCTTTCTTATTATAACATATCTTTTACCAGTTTCCAGAGCGGTTGCAACTGTGAGGGGAACAGCGCCCAGTTCCATTCCGCCTATAATTTCAGATTTTATAAGTGAGGCGAACTTTGCTGCGATTTCAGCAAGAATTGCAGGGTCAGTTGCTGATTCCTTTATGTCAACGTAATACTTTGATTTCTTTCCAGAAGTAAGTGTGAAGTCTCCTGTCTTTATGGCTCCGCACTTAAGCAATGTATCCTTTATCATTGCCGTTTTATGCCAAAAGTGTATAAATAATATCTGAGTCCGACATTGATGGACATAATTTTCTATAATAAGCATCTTTTTAAGACAGCATTGTTCATTAACTCCACTATGGAAAAAAAATATATATTAGCAATGATATCTTATCAGACATATGGGGAACGAAATTGATCTTTTGTTTAAGACGGCAATGGATGACGAAATCAACGAAAACAGCAACAGTAAAGTAATGGGTGAATACAGTTCACCTGAAGATCTTGAAATAGCTGAAATAGCCCATGCGCTTCGCGTCAGGATTAAGATAATAGGTTGTGGAGGAGGAGGTTCCAACACAATTAACAGGATGTCGAGAATCGGAATAGACGGCGCGGATTTAATGGCCATAAACACTGACGCTGCTCATCTTCTGACTATAAAATCAAAGGGTAAACTTCTAATCGGCAAGAGACGCACTGGAGGAAGAGGGACTGGAGCCTCACCCATAGTTGGTGAAGAGGCGGCTATGGAAGACCTCCCAAGAATTCAGAACATGGTGGCAAAGAACGATATAACCTTCGTTACCTGCGGACTTGGGGGTGGAACAGGCACAGGATCCGCTCCCATAATTGCAAAATGTGCCAAAGACGCAGGTTCACTTGTAATCTCCGTTGTAACACTTCCATTCAGTGCAGAGGGTAGCCTCAGGATGGAGAATGCCCTTCGGGGATTGGAAAAGGTATCGCAGTATTCTGACACTGTCATAGCCATACCAAACGACAAACTTCTGAAAGAGGTCCCAAAGAGACCAATAGAAGAGGCGTTCGGTTACGCAGATTCTGTACTTTCAGAAGCCATAAAGGGCATAACAGAACTCATAACGAAAACAGGAATAATAAACCTTGATTACGCAGATATAAAGACAATTATGAAGGACGGAGGGGTAGCCATGATAGGGATCGGTACCTCCAACGGTGGGCAGGATCGTGTTCTGCAGGCAGTTAATGATGCCATAAAGTCACCTCTAGTAGAAGCTGATATATCTGAGGCAAGAAACTGTCTAATAAGAGTGATTGGCGGACCAAACATGACAGTCAGCGAGGCTGAAACCGCAGTGAGCGAGATACAGAAGAAGATCGACCAGGATGCCAGGATAATATGGGGTGCCAATGTGAACGAAAACATGGGGGATGAGATCAAGGTCCTGGTGCTCATAACAGGTGTGAAATCACCCTACATGATTTCTGGAAAGACACAGGCTAGAAATCTTGGGAAGATGTTCAGCCCCTACTCAAGCGAAGACGGGCTGGATATGGTATCCTGATTCCACAATCTTTTTTATGCTTCAATAACATAACATACAGATGACTGATAACTCCCGGCTGATTGTTGCCCTGGATCTGAAAGTCCCGGATAAGGCCATGGAACTTGCCAGGGAAATTCACAGGGAAATATTTGCCATTAAAATAAACTGGCCTCTTCTGATGGTTGCTGGAGTTGGAATCATCAGGGAACTATCTTCATACGGGAGGGTGATCTGTGATCTCAAGATAGCGGATATACCAAATACAAATTCTCTCATAACATCAAACGTCAAGGAAAACGGAGGATGGGGGATAATAACCCACGCATTCACCGGTTCCGATTCATTAGCTGCTGTAATTGAGGCTGCTGGTGAGATGAAGGTGTTTGCCGTTGTTTCTATGTCTCATCCCGGATCAGACCAGTTCATAAACTCAGTGAGCATGGATCTTCTTGAAATGGCGATGAAGGAAAAAATCAGCGGAGTTATTGCACCAGGCAATGATCTGGTAATGCTGAGAAGAATAAGAAATGCTGGCAAAGGACTCATGATTCTATCCCCCGGCATAGGTGTCCAGGGTGGAAATCCGGCAGATGCCATAAGAAACGGATCCGACTATGTAATCGCAGGACGGTCCATATATAATTCGGAAGACCCCCTCGGTGAAGTTCGCAGGATCAACAGTGCTGTATCATCTGTGATCCATAGATCATCCTAGTTTTTTAGGGTTTAACATTCAAAGGTGTGCAAGGTATAGAAGAACCATAACTGGAACAACGAATACTATAAGAAAAACATAGAATGAGAGGTAATAGATTTTCAACGCCCTTTTAATGTCTCCTGAAGTGGCTTCATAACCAGTTTCATTTATTATATATGAACCTCTTTTTTCAATTCGTAAATTGAGAGCACTGGAATAGGCCCCAATTGGCCAGCCATTGTTTGCGCTGTCAACTATCCATGCAACCTTCCTTGAAGATACGCCCTGAACCCTGTAGTTCAGCATTTCTGAACTGAAGAATATTATAAATGACCCTATTCTTGCAGGTATGTAATTCACCAGCGTCTTTGTGATGGCAGTCCATTTCCCGAATTCTCGGTTTCTTCTGTTCTTGAATCCAACAAGGCTGTCAAGAACATTGACTACTCTGGTGAACAGGGCTCCAATGATGCCGAAGATTGCAAAAAACATGAGTGGGGTGAAAACATCATCCACTATTCCCTTTGATATATACTCAATAGTTGTTGAGGCCACCTCTGAATCTTTCAGATTGGAAGTATCTCTTCTAACCAGCCTTGATAGGTATATTCTGGATTCATCCAGGCTGCCATCGTCCAGGGATCTTATGATGGGCTTTACGTCCTCGCCCATTACTGTTATGGAAAAAGAGCTTTTAAGCACGATAATTGCAGCCACGACATAGATAACTGAAAACAGGCTCAGAACTTTTAGAACTGCCAGAACCGGAGTAAGGCAGAGTGCAGAAAGAAAGATTAGGTAAATGAAACCTGCTGCTGCTTTGTTCTTCCAGACTCTGAAGAACTGATCAAAGAATGCACCTATCTTCCTTATTACAACATTTGGATGGATATAGCTCCTGGGTTCCCCGAAGAGGAAATCCAACAGCAGTGATCCAACCAGGACGGACAGGCTAATTTCAAGTGAATTCAAAGTCATTTTACAAGTCTCTCTATGTAACTCATATCCATGTTTTCAATAAAAGAATTTGTGATGATATCTACCCTTCTCATAAGTTCTTCACTGTAGTTCACATCAGGAACTTTTTCGCCGGTTATGTAATGAATAAAATCCCTGTTTTCAAAAATTCCATGAACATTGGTTCCAATAATCTTTCCGTCTGGGGACACAGCCCCTTCCCTCCTGCCGCCTATATTGAGAAGATGCAGTTTTTCATTTGAAAAAACAGTTCCATAATGTATCTCATAACCTTTTCCTTTTGGAGAACCGGGAATTCCCCAATATTCCAGATAATATTCAACTGAATCCACTATTTTTTCCCTTGAATATTCCGTAGTAAGGTCAAGGAAACCAAGCCCCTCAATTCTTCCACTCCTTATCTGATTCTTCTCTGGATCTGAAATGATCTTTCCAAGCATCTGGTATCCTCCGCATATACCCACTATTGTTACCCCTCTTTTCCTGGCAAAATTCAATTTTTCTACGATTCCGGAATCAATTATGTATTTCAGATCACTTTCCACATTTTTTGATCCAGGGAGGATTATAGTTTCTGCAATGTCCAGATCATTTATATTGGATGCCGAAACATTGTGATATCCAAGCCCGTATATGATGAAGGGATCAGTATCGCTGTAATTTTCCATCTTTGGATACCTTATAAGGCAGATCTTACGGTTTTCAAGCTTATTACAATCATAGTCCTGTGAATCTTCTCCTGGAAGAAAAACGCCATCAACGTATGGAAGTATACCTAGCACAGGAATCCCTGTCATTCTCTCTATTTTCTCAATACCATCATTAAGGAGACTCTTTGAACCTCTCATCTTATTAATGACCATGCCTTTCACAAGATCTGATCTGGGCATGATCTCCATTGTACCAAATAGTGAAGCAAAAACGCCACCTCTCTCAATATCTCCCACAAGTATTGCAGGTGTATTGTATATGGTGGATACATATATGTTGGCAACATCTCTGTCCATCAGGTTTATTTCCGCAGGTGAACCTGCCCCCTCAGCCACTACCACATCGAACCGGTCACACAGAAAATCAAGGGAATCTTTCACAACTTTTTTTCCATTCCCAACGAGATATCTGTAATATTCGTCTATTGACATGACTCCCATGCTTTTTCCGTTTACAATGACCTGAGAACCATTTTTTCCCTCAGGTTTAAGCAGTATGGCACTCATCTCTTTTAATGGCGGTGTGGATGCCGCAAAGGCCTGAAGCCACTGAGATCTTGGTATCTCATAGCCCCCTTCTATTGCAACTGAGTTTAGAGACATGTTCATGGATTTGAAAGGTGCAACCCGATAACCCTTTCTGCTAAGAAATCTGCATATTGCCAGGGTTACAGTGGATTTTCCTGCGTTGGAAGATGTTCCAAGCACCTGTATCACACTTTTTCCGGTAACTGGATCTTTCATTTCAAATCTTACAGAAAATATGTATGCAGCATATCTAAATTTTTATGGTCATAAAGAGAACAGTGACAAATTTCGCATGGGTCCACGATGGTAAGGTTTAAGTTGATCTTATTTATTGTATATTGTTGATGAACAATGGCAAGTTATCATTTCAAATGTAAGGATATAGGCATGGACTGTGATTTTGTAACCTCGTCAAAAAGCAATGACGATCTCTTTATGAAAATATCTGATCACGCAAAGGCGGCACATAATATTCAGGAAGTTTCTCCGGAACTCAAGCAGAAGATCACAGGCGTCATAAGAAAGAAGCTCTTCTAATTCTTTGAATAAGAGGGATGGGGGATATCCTCCCACAAACAAGTTATGAAATAATAATTCTTTATAGAAAACCTATTTTTTTAAAACAATAAATAAAATATATATTATTTGCCTTTTGAATTATGGTGACAGTAACAAGAAAAGTGCAGCAGACTGGAGGATCAACATTTATAGTATCCCTCCCGACCAAGTGGGCTAAAGAGAATGGACTCAAAAGAGGGTCTGAACTTGTACTTGAGGAAGAAGATGGAAACCTAATCATTCGCGGCAAATCTTTTGAACACAGAGAAATTGTCAAAACAATAAATATTGAAGACGAGGTAAAGGATGGGAATCTGCTGCAGAGAACCATGACTTCATTTTATATCTCCAATTTTAAAACACTGATCATAAGGACCAAGGGACATATGAAACCGGATCTCAGGGAAGAGATAAGAAGATTTTCCAAGGTTGTTATGGGCGTTGAGATATTCGAGGAGTCCGCTAACACAATAGTTCTTCAGAATGTACTGGATTCATCCACATTTCCTCTTAACAATTCGGTGAGAAGGATGTCCCTGAATGTAGAAACAATGCTTGCCGACGTCATAGAAGGGATAAGGAAGAAGGACCAGGAACTGCTTGAAAGCATAGAAAAAAGGGACGATGATGTTGACAGGTACCAGTGGTACATATACAGAGAGGTGATCAAGGAGGGGGGGTCAGATACAAACAGAACTTTTTCCCTCATACTTTCCAGGATACTTGAAAGGATAGCAGATCATGCTGTAAACCTTTCAAAAATATGGAAGGTTGCTGCAGCGAATGTGGAAGATGGAATAGAGGGAATAACCCGTTTCCTTGGGACTGTACAGGCAATGTACATGGATGCAATAACCGCCTTCTATTCAAGAACCTATGCAAATCTTAATAGCATAATTAACAGGAAGGACGAGGTTCTGAAATTGAGAAGTGATCTGCTCATGGACAGATCAATAAAGGACATTTATACAAAGGCAGCAACCCTGGAAGAAATATCAAGAATTGGCCTATACGCCACTGATATCGCAGAACTCGCCATGGATCTTATTCTCTCGGAACAGGACAGTATAAAGATCTAGATGTCCACAGGTATAACTTCCGGCCTTGAAACGCTTCCAGTAATTCGCCCGGCTGGTATATTCACATCATGGTTGAAAATACATACATAATTTTCTCTTATGGCTTTATCAATGATCTTCTTCTTCATCTTGAGGGTCTCCAGAGGAAAAGTGTCAATTGCCGTTATGTAGTTTGGCCTGATATGGAAGGCCGTGGGTATGAGATCTCCAGGGTACATTATTTTTAATGCCCCGTCTTCAACGAAAATAACCTGATGTCCTGAAGTGTGCCCACCAGTTCTGAGTACTCTTATGCCTCTCTTAATATTTCTGCTCCCCTCAATAAGAGAGAGGTACCTGCTGTCAGACCTGTTCATTGTCATTCCATAACTGGATCTAGTTATCTCGTTTGTATTTCTCAAATTATGGATCTCTTCTTTCTGTGCCACTATTCTTGCATTTTGAAAATGTCTCTTTCCATTTTCCATGGAGACGGAGTGGCCAGCATGATCAAAGTGCAAATGTGAATGAATTATGAAGTCAACTTTTTCAGGAGAGGAGAATTTACCCACCTGTTGAGGAAGATCTGATTCTTTGGTGAACTGGAAAATTTCAGCCTTCTTTGGATCAAAGTTGTTTCCGATTCCAGAATCTATGAGGAATGAATACCTTCTCCCCATGAAAAATGGGATGTTCAGTGCCAGCTTCACTCTTTCCATTGTATTGAGAGAAAAATGCCTGTTCCAGATGGATTTTGGCACAGTTCCGAAAAATGCTCCAGGATCAAGGGAAAAAGAACCGTCAGAAAGAATTTTAATATCAAATTCAGGCGATTCCATTTTTTGTACCTCTAAACTCTGCAGCTTTTTCTTTGATCTGTTCTATAACAGATTTATCCTCAATATTGCTTATATCGCCAGGATCCTGTCCAAGAAACGTTGTACGGAGAACCCGCCTGAGTATTTTGCCGTTTTTGGTTTTCGGAAGGTTCTGAAGATTTATTATGTATTTCGGAGAAAAAGACTTGCCCAAGCTCTTCTCAACCTGACGCTTTATAAGTGTGATGGTATCATCTCCCTCTTTGCCTGTATAAAAAACGACAATGGCTTCACCTTTTACCGCATCGGGAATACCTATCACAGCAGCTTCACTTGCATCCGGAACCTTGAGAACTGAATCTTCCACTTCGTTGGGTCCAATCCTCTTTCCTGAGGTCTTAATAACTTCATCAGCCCTGCCGTACAGATAGAAATAGCCCTCCTCATCCATCTCTGCCCAGTCACCCTGATTCCATAGGCCTGGGTATTTTGACCAGTAACTTTGAAGGTATCTTTCAGGCTGATTCCAGATGCCCCTGGTCATGGATGGGGTATGTTCTCTGGCTACAAGGTAACCTATGCGGTCAATTATCTCATTTCCACCTTCGTCCAATACAGAAACATTCATGCCAAGCCCCCGGTAAAGGCATCTGGGTTTAAGTGGAATAGCTGGAGTTGAGGCAAGGAAACACCCCATAATGTCTGTTCCACCTGACACATTTGCAATTGGGACTTTTCCAGATCCAAGCACCTTGAAAAGGTATGACCAGCTTTCCTCGTCCCATGGCTCTCCCGTGGAACCAAACACTCTGATGCCTTTCAGTTCTCTGGATATACCTTTGAACTTGTAATTTCTTATCAACGTTGGAGAAACGCCGAGAAGAGTAATCCCGTTTCCGTCTATCAGATCCCATAGCCTGTCAGGGTTGGGGAAGTCAATTGCACCGTCATAGAGGAATATTGACGATCCCAGACAGTTTGATCCTATTATGGCCCATGGACCCATCATCCATCCCAGATCTGTGATCCAGAAAAGAGTATCACCCGGAATCAGGTCCATATAGTACTTGACTTCCTTTGTAACATTAACCAGTGTTCCTCCGTGGACATGTACCGTCCCCTTAGGTTTACCTGTCGTTCCAGAGGTATACAGCATTATTGCAGGGTCCTCACTGTCAGTGTGTACAGAACCTGTATAATTTCCACTTTCAAGAAGTGCCGCAAAGGAGACCTCACCTTCTTTCAGATCTGCCGGTTCTGAAATTATAAGCTTTACATTTTTGACAGATCTGGCAGTATCTGCCATTGGTATCTCCTTACCTTTTCTCATATAGCTTTCTGAGGTGAAAAGATATTCAATCCCTGCATCATCAATCCTGGTCTGAAGTGCATCCTTTCCATAGCCTGAGAATATGGGAACAGAAACTGCCCCTATTCTCATTATGGCATAGAAAGCAATCACACAATCCGGATTTAATGGCATGTATATACCTACCCTGTCACCTTTCCTTACACCTAGATCAAGGAGGCTTCCGGCAAGTTTTCCGGTAAGTTCATCCATTTCCTTAAAAGTTATATGCCGTTTTCTCCCCTTTTCATCTTCAAACTTTATGGCATATCCTTCATTGTTCTTCCATTTTTCAACAGTGTTATAAACAATGTTCACTGAACCTCCAGTGAACCACTTTGTCCACTCCCTCCCTCCGGAATCATCAAAAACACTTTTATAATTTTTAAAGAATACTATATTCAATTCTTTAACCATTGCATCCCAGAATTCTTTGCGGTTGGTGTCAGCCCAGTCGTAAAGTTCCTTTACAGTACTGAATCCATACCTCTTCATAAGATGGTTGATATTGGTATTTTCAACAGTATCTTTTGAAGGCATATAGGAATAGTTGCCATCCATAATCTCAATATATTGTAAACATACTTAATTTTTTTAGAAGTGTTTGGAATTCACACAGGGGTTTAGAAAAATATGAAATCCATCAACAATGGCAACAGACTCCATTGGAGGTTATCATCTTTCCGATGCTTAAACGGCATGTGTGTAAATCAAATCCCATAACACTGTAATCAGGAAAGTTAACTATATTCATAACGAGAGAGGGCAATTAATCCTGGGGTTATCCAAAGTAATGCGGTGTCTGCCTGGCATTCTGTCTTGAAAGATTGGAAATATGAAATATTTATTAATAAGCAGACCCCTTATGCCGTCACATCAAGAATTTTCTTCTCTGCGTCTGTTGCAGTCATAACTTCACCAAACCATTCTGAAATTATGCTGTTTGTGTTTGAAATAAGCTGTTCAGGTTCCAAATCACCCCTCTTCCAGGTTGTGTGGCAGTCAGAGAGGAGAACAACTTTGTATCCATGCGAAAAACCCGATCTGCAGGTAGTGTCAACACACAACTCTGACTGAATCCCACATATTATAATGCGTTTCACATCCATGCTTTTCAGAATGAGATCAAGGTCAGTGTTGAAAAAGGAATCTGGAGTGTCCTTGTGAACAACCGGTTCAGACTCACCGGAAAGAATCTCATCTCTCAGGTGCCAACCTTCAGAGTTTGGTTCGAAGGAACTCCCGGGCGGGCCTGAGTGTTGAACAAGAACTACGGGTATCTCCTTTTCTCTGGCCTTTCCTGCAAAATCGGCAATTCTTGAAACAACCTCCTCACCACTGAAGACTGGATCTTCCGGAGGGAACATGGCTTTCTGTACATCAACTATAACCAGTGCTGTTTGGGGCATAACAGACCATTCGCAATTGTTTTATCTAGTTTTCCTGGGTTAGGGTAAAAATTTAATTTCAATTAAAATTATTACAAATCAGTATATCCAGATATATAAATATTTAATTATAAGAAATCAATCACACTTCATGCATAATTCCACAGAACAGTTACTTGATCATATTCTTCAGGCTGGTATATGTTCCAAGGCGGACTTAGAGGGATCAAGCAAACTTCTCAGAACATTTGAAGATCCTGTTAAGGAAGATGAAATAAGAAACACTGAAAAGAAGATTAAAGCTCTTTCAGACGCAACAAGATTGAAGATATTTCTTCTCATCCTGAGAGGGGAGAAGTGCGTCTGTGAAATTGAATATCTTTTTAAAATACCGCAGTCAACAGTATCCAGGAACCTGGGTATACTGGAGAATTCCGGTCTAATCAGGAAGAGAAAAAAAGGGAAATGGGTATATTACAGCATCAATGACAGCAATTTTGGAGATTTCATGAAAAGAACCTGTGGAGTTGAATAATACTTGAAAGAGAAAAATTATCTTTTTGTATGCGTGGAAAATGCAGGAAGGAGCAAAATGGCTGAGGCATTTGCAAGGCATATTGGCATGAACGCGAAGAGTGCAGGAACCATCCCATCATCCTCTGTGAACAGCATGGTTGCCCAGGCTATGAAAGAAAGGGGAATTGATCTCACGGACTCCAGGCCTGTGATGCTTGACGATAATTTGATAAACTGGGCAGACATGGTTATAATAATGGGTTGCTCACTGCAGGATGCATGTCCTGCACCGGTTCTCGCTGCCATGCAAAAAAAAATCGTGGACTGGAATATCCCTGATCCAAAAGGAAAGACCATGGATGAGGTGAGATCAATCAGAGATACCATAGAGAAAAAGGTCCTACAACTTGCTGGTGAAGTAGCCCAGATTAATAGGAAGAAATAATTTAAGGGCTGAATATTCTGTTTAACCCGGGAATACTGTTTCCAGTTTCCATAATAATCTTTGCGGCAACACTTGTGCTGGTTCTTAAAAGGCCTAAAAACATTGGAATAGGATACGTTGCCATAGCCGGTGCTGTTGTGAGTCTTGCACTGGGGACAATTGATCTGGAAAGTGTTCTAATTGTATGGGGAATAGTTTGGAATGCAACATTCACATTCATCGCAATAATAATCATATCCATTCTTTTTGATGAGGCTGGAGTATTCAAGTATGCAGCTCTGAAGATTGCAAGGTTCGCAGGAGGCAACGGCGTCAAACTGTTTCTTTCAATAATCATTCTGGGTTCAGCTATTTCGGCCATTTTCGCAAATGACGGAACCGCGCTTATTCTCACTCCCATCGTCTATGAAATACTCACCAGTCTTAAATTTCCCAAAAAGACAGTGATCCCATTCATAATGGCAACAGGGTTCATAGCAGATTCTGCAAGCCTTCCCCTGCCGGTAAGCAATCTTGTAAACATTGTCAGCACCACCTATTTCAAAATTAGCTTCAACAGCTATGCCAGAGAGATGATCATCCCAGATCTGGTATCAATAGCTGCGTCCATCCTGATCCTTTGGCTTTACTACAGAAAATCAATTCCCTCCAAATATGAGGCGGAAGACCTGGAGGATCCATGGAAAGCTGTTAGAGAACCGCATATATTCAAAATAGCGCTTCCAACAATAATAGTGCTCATTGCTGCCTACTCAATCGGCGGTTATTATAACGTACCCATTGCATTTGTGGCTATGTCTGCTGCCATGCTGGTTCTCCTGCTTTCCCACTTCAGATCCAATATAGATCTCTTTAAGGTTATCAGGGAAGCTCCGTGGCAGATTGTCCTGTTTTCCTTTGGCATGTATCTTGTTGTTTTTGGGCTTGGAAGGGAGGGATTTACATTTCTCATATCGGTTCTGCTGATTCACATATCCGCACTGCCAGGTCCCCTGAAAATTATACTGTCAGGATACCTGTTTTCAACCATGGCGGCCGGAATGAACAACCTACCTTCCGTTATGCAAGGGGCGCTGAGCATAGCAGCAATCCACGGCGGGTCGTCACTCATTTACTCCAATGTGATCGGAAACGACATTGGGCCAAAATTTACACCCATTGGATCACTGGCCACTCTCCTATGGTTATATGCCCTGAACAGGAAAAAAGGGGTCACAATCACTTATGCATATTATATGAAAGTTGGGTTTATAATTGCACTTCCGGTGCTGACACTGACTCTTCTCTCGCTTTGGGTGGAAACGGCGATTTGAGTCAATTTCGCATAAAACTCATGGGCAAATTAATTAACTATATACACAGTATGAATCATGTTAAAGGTCTGGTGGTAATTTGAAATGCTCGGTCCAGAGAAAAAAAATTGATGTCAATGAATTGATAGAAAACACAAGAAATCCAGAGGCTGGGGCTATAGTTATTTTTCTTGGAACTGTCAGGAAGAATTCAGAAGAAAAGGAGATTCAGTGGCTTTTTTATGAGGCATATGAGGAGATGGTAGTTGAAGAGCTGGACAGGATCGTAAAAGAGGCAACTAAAAATTATCAAATAACTGATGTCAATCTTGTGCACAGGCTTGGAAGGCTGGGCATCAAAGAAGACAGTGTGGCAATATGCGTGTCTTCCCCACACAGGAAAGAGGCTTTCACGGCATGCCAGTTCATAATCGATGAGATTAAGACACGTGCGCCTATATGGAAAATGGATATCACTGCACAGGGAGAAAAGGAGTGGCATTAATTCTCTTTCAACTTTGTAAACCTCGAAGCTTATTATGTTGATCTTTTCAGTCACACAAAGGTTATTAAGGATTCTAAAATAGTTGTATTATGATTACTGATGATTACGGCCGACCTGTAACAAGCATGAGGATACAGGTGAATACAACCTGTAATTTCAAGTGCTTCTTCTGCCATATGGAAGGGACGGGCGTTCACTCAGAGAAAATGACACCTGATGAGATAGAAAGAATTGTTGAAATTGGCCACAAGATGGGTGTCAACAAGATAAAATTCACCGGAGGGGAACCTCTTCTCAGGAATGATATTGTGGAAATAGTGAGGAGGACAAGAAAGCACATAGATGGCGACATATCCATGACCACAAACGGTTTCATGCTCCCTGTTTATGCAGAGGCATTGAAGGCTGCAGGACTGGATCGGGTCAATATATCATTTCACTCTCTTGAGAGAGAAAGTTTCCAGTTCATAACAGGCACTGATTCCATGGATAAGGTCATAGAGGGTATAAAGGCAGCAAAAAAAGCCCATTTTGATCCCATAAAGCTGAATTTTGTTGTTTTGAAGGGTGTAAACGAAGACCAGGTTCAGAGGCTTGTAAACATCTCTGCAATACTCGGGGTGAGGGTTCAGTTCATAGAGTATGAAACAACAAGAGAGGGGATAAATTCAGAAGATTTTCAGAGATATCATATTGATCTCAATCCTTTTGAGAATGAGATCAGCAAAAGTGCTGTGGAGATAAAACATAATATACTGCATAACAGGCCAAGATATATTGTCCAAACAGAGAATGGCTATGCAGACGTGGAATTTGTAAAGCCCATGATGAATTCTGATTTCTGCAACCACTGCACAAGAATAAGGGTAACATCCACCGGCCTTCTGAAACCATGCCTTATGAGAAGTGACAACTACATAGATATACTCAAGGAAATTAAAAATGAAAATTCAGAGGAAAAGCTTACAGATATATACCTTAAAGCTGTAAGGAGCAGGGAACCATACTGGAAGGAGAATTATGAAAATAGTGGTAAGGTACTTCGCACTGTTCAGGGATATAACGGGAACTGATCAGGAAACTTTTGTTATTGAAGAGAGTGCACCTGTTTCTTATCTTCTTGAAACAATAAGAAAAAAATACGCTGATTTTGAGAGGACAAAAAGGGATATACTGGTTTCAGTCAACAGGAACTTTGCAACTCATGAATTCAAACTGAAGGACGGGGATGAGGTTGCCATTTTCCCGCCAGTGAGCGGTGGTTAATTTTGATCGACATCGGCGAAAAAGAAATTGTGAGAAGAACTGCAACGGCATCAGGTTTTATTAAGCTCAAAAGGGAGACTCTGGATGCAATCAAAAAAGGAGAAGTGAAGAAGGGGGACGTTCTGAGCACGGCCAGATCTGCCGGAATAATGGCAGCAAAGCACACTCCGGACACAATACCTTTCTGCCACATTATTGCACTGGAGCATGCAGATTCAAAATTCACCATTGAAGAAGAGGGTGTGAAATGCACATGCGTAGTTTCTGCCAGGTATAAAACAGGTGTGGAGATGGAGGCTTTGAATTGTGTGTCTGCCTCTCTACTCACAATATGGGATATGGTGAAGTATATGGAAAAGGACAGTAAGGGTCAGTATCCCCACACACAATTAAGCAGTATTATGGTGGAGATGAAAGAGAAAACGCCACTTTCCGGTGAAGAGTGATGGTCCATAAGGACATTCATATAAAGGACCTCTCCTATCTTCTGGTTACAGTCTCCACAACAAGAACTTTTGAAAACGATGAAACAGGGAAACTGATGCAGAGTCTTTTTGAAGCAAAAGGCAGGAAATGCAAAAGATCTATAGTCAGGGACGACATGGCGGAGATCCTTAAGGCTTTCACAGACAACTTCAGAGAATTTGATGTTTTTGTCTACTCAGGAGGCACAGGTCTCACAGAGTATGATATGACCGCCAATGTGATGAGAAAACAGTGCGATCGGGAGATTAAGGGATTTGGCGAGACCTTCAGGAGGCTGAGTTATGAAATGTCTGGGCCTCTTACAATCCTTTCAGATGCATCTCTCTTCATCATCAATAAAAAATTGGTTTATGTTGTTCCAGGTTCACCTGATGCCCAGAAGATCGCAAATGATCTAATCCTTTCAATTTCCGATCATGCTTATTCCGAAATGCACCGAAAATAAAGGAATAAGTGTTAAGTGATCTGGAGTTCATCAAGATATGGGCTGCAAAACGAAAAACCAATTTATTGAGGCATTTAAGAGTTATAAAGAGTAAAGCATCTGATCTAACCCGAAGTTCAGAAGATTATAGCTGATTTTTAGAAATGGGAAGACCAGATCACTTGGAAAATAGAAAAGATCACAAAAAAGATCTATGAATAATCCTGTGGAAAAAATGCCTCACAAAACTATCATGTCGCTTTAAATAGCTAAATTAAAATATTTCTATAGATTATAACCTTATGAGTGGAGCATTACCACCTTTGGCAATAGGATTCTTCGGCCTCGGGACAGGTTATTTTATCTATGGAGGATGGGAATTCTTTAGGATACCGCGGGAAATGAGCGATAAGGTAAGCAAGGTTCTTGGTCAATGGGGGGTCTGGATGCCCGGATTTATGCAGTTTCTTGCCGGAACATATCTGTTTCTGGGGTTGACTGTATTTAATGCTTTTCAGGGGAGTCCAGTTCTGTATATGGCGGCTACAGCCTTTACTGCATACGGTGTTCACTGGTTTGCGCTTGGTATCAACAGGTACTATGGTGGAGATACTACGGTAGATGGGTATATGGCTATTGCCTTCCTGTGGATCTCCATAACAGGAGCTTTCGTATTCTTCAAGGCTGGTGACATACCTGTTGGAATCCTTTTCGTTCTTCTGGCGTTAGTGTACATATCTGACATACCAGCCAGCCTGCTGAAATCTGCCAGCTGGACAAGGATAAAGGGATTCTGGCACCTAGTCACTGGAACATGGCTCATGTACCTTATGTTTGCAGCAGTGACGACATTTGCTCTAGGAATGTCACTACCACTGTAATCTATTTTTTTTTAATTATTCTTTTTTTGTTATAAAATTCAGATAAGTTATTGTAATTCCGCTTATATCTGTTGTGGAAAATTTTATTATAGAAGAGAAAATTAGAAAAGCCAATTATGATCTCGGGATTGATTATTTGGCATTAATATAGATGGGAAAACAGGATGGAGGAATGAAGTAAAACTAAAAAATGAAGCACTGATTATTCCGTTTGTCAATTTAAAAGCCTCCTTTATTGCCATTCTAAAATGTCTACAGGTTTGTTTCAACTATTCCTCTTTAATTTAGGTCATCATTACATGCGATGAAAGTATTTTTGTAATATTTGATCAACGGGTCATAAGACATCCCAGAATGATATATTCCAAATGCCAATTAAGGGTATCAAGTGGTCGCGAACATCACCAAGGATGGCATAAAAAAAGATCCTACATGAATAATAAATGTTTTGCCTTCATCACCTGCTTGGGGCAATCTGTGGCTGTTAATGTTTGATATCTTGGATAATTTAAAAAGTGTCCTCCTCTGAATATTTTTCAAGTTGCCCTTAACAAATGATTAAAGCAGCTTTAATCTAAGAATATTTCCATCTGGTTGAACAAAATTTTCATTATCTTGTAATCAGCCTATGTCGACCTATTTTATAAAGAGATACTTTCCTTCTATGTATTGAATAATGGCACAAAATTTCAGAGAAGATTTTCAACTTCCATAAGGTCCTCGGGGTAATTCACATTGAAGAAACAATACTCCATTTCCTTTGTCTGAGGTATATCTATTGTCTCAAAATCTGAATTGAGTATAAACTCACGGAGGCTTTTTTTCCCGGAATTTATGTAAGTTTTTAAATCCTGAACTATGGTTCTGTTGTAAATAGCCATCATGGGCTCAATTTTGCCATTTTTCCAGCGGGGCACAACTGGTCTTCCATTATATACTTCGCACATTTTCCTGATGAATTCAGGCGAGACTAGGGGCATGTCTCCCGCGAAGGCCATAAAATCCATCTCCTCTTCAAGGGCAAATAAGAGGGAATTGATGAGTGTACCATTTGTGGTATCATTAATAATTCTGGCATTTTTTGTTGTCAGGTATCTGTCCTTTGAAATCACAATAACTTCATTAAAGCAACCGGAAAGCCTTATCTTTTCAAGTTCATAGTCAATGATCTGCTTGCCTCTGACAAGAAACCTGTGTTTTCCAGGAAATCGTTCACTCATCTTTACAAAAACAGTAGCTTTCATTCCACATGAGAATCTCATAGTTCCTTTTATGGTTTGCAAAAAAACTTAACCGTTCTCACCCAAAGTGGTTTCATATCTATAAGATAACTAAATTAATCATGGTATAATAGAAATCTCTATCCGTATATATGAATGAAGTATTAGATTACTCAACATATGTATGTTTTTCAAATCTACGGACAAACCTGAAATTTCTCATCATTAAACCTGGAATATAAAAAAGAACAGTTTTCCTTAGCATCTATTGTATCCATACATTCTATTTGAAGCAGAAGATTTGATTGAAAAATATGTCATGAAACTTCAATTGGATAATTTAATTGTAGCATCCTGTCACTTAAATCTTATTTATGGTATTTAATAAATATTTTCCTTCCAAAATAAGGCATAACAAAATCTAAATACAATAATCTACTGGTTTATTAGTTGAATCCTGTAGCTTTGCAGCATTTTGTCTGTAAATATTGAAGGTGGATTTCTATGGATGAAAATAATGTGCAAGTGAATATAGATGGAAAGGACTACTCGATAAATAAAAATGTTAACTTTTTAAAATTTCTGGAATTAAACAACATCAAAGTGCCTCATGTCTGTTACCAAGAGAATCTTGGACCCATAGAGACTTGTGATGTCTGCATCGTGGAGGCAGAAGGGAGGCTTACAAGATCATGCTCACTGAAACCTGTGGATGGAATGAAAATAGTTACCGATTCAAGAAGAGTAAAAGAGGCACAGATTGAGGCAACCAACGTTATTCTTAAAAATCATGATCTTTACTGCACAATATGCGAGAACAACAACGGAGACTGCGATCTCCACAATACGGTGCTTTCACTTAAAATGGACATTCAGAAATATCCATTTAAAGAAAAACCCTACAAAGTCGATGAAACAAATCCATTCTACAGATACGACCCAAACCAGTGCATACTGTGTGGAAGGTGTGTGGAGGCATGTCAGGAAGTTCAGGTTAACGAAACACTTTCAATAGATTGGAACAGGGAAATTCCAAGAGTCATATGGGACAACGATGTTCCCATAAACGATTCATCCTGTGTATCTTGCGGACACTGTGTAACAGTCTGCCCGGTAAATGCACTGATGGAGAAGCCTATGCTGGGGGAGGCTGGCTTCTTCACATCATTTTCTGACAACACGAAACAGATGATGATAAAGTCTGTAAAGTCTCTGGAGCCTTTCATTGGAATGGGTCCCATAATGGGAATAAGCAACATAGAATCAAAACTGAGAGAATCACAGATCAAGAAGACAAAGACAGTATGTACATTCTGTGGAGTGGGGTGTTCCTTCGAAATGTGGACGAAGGGGAGAAAGATACTGAAGGTACAGCCTTCGCCAGAATCTCCCGCAAATGGAATATCAACCTGTATAAAGGGTAAATTCGGCTGGGACTTTGTAAACAGCAAAGAGAGACTTACCACTCCCCTGATAAGGGAGAATGGGAAATTCAGAAAGGCAACATGGGAGGAGGCCTTATCTAAAGTTGCATCCAGACTCACAGAGATTAAAGAAAAATATGGCGGAGATTCTCTAATGTTTATTGCATCATCAAAGGGGACAAATGAGGAGAGCTATCTCGTTCAGAAGATGGCAAGGCAGATATTTCATACAAACAATGTTGACAACAGTTCAAGATTCTGCCAGGCCCCAGCCACTACAGGTCTCTGGAGAACAGTAGGATATGGAGGGGATTCAGGATCAATGAGGGATATTTATGAATCTAAACTCATCCTTATTGTGGGATCCAATACTGCAGAATCCCATCCTGTCATTGCCACCAGGGTGAAGAGGGCACACAAGATGAATGGCCAGAAACTGATTGTTGCTGATCTTAGAAAACACGAAATGGCAAACAGGGCAGACATCTTCCTGCATCCTGCGCCGGGAACTGATCTTGTATGGATATCTGCAATAACAAAATATATAATAGACAATAAATGGCACGACACTAAATTTATAGAAGAAAAAGTTAACAATTTTGAGGCGTATTACAGGAGTCTTGACAGATTCACTATGGAATTTGCCGAAAAGACAACTGGAATAAAGAAGGATTTACTCATTAAGGTTGCAGAAACCATTCATCAGTCTCCGACAATGTGTATACTTTGGGCTATGGGTGTCACCCAGCAGGACTATGGGAGCGATACATCCACTGCCATATCAAATCTCCTTCTTGTCACAGGGAATTATGGCAAGCCGGGCTGCGGTTCATACCCTCTAAGGGGGCATAACAATGTGCAGGGGGCAAGCGATTTCGGTGCAATGAATGCTTATTTCCCCGGTTACCAGAGAGTTGATAACGATTCCGCAAGAAAAAAATTCGAAATAGCATGGAACACCCAACTTCCTTCAAAACCAGGTTTCGACAACAACACATGCCTGGAGGCAGTGAAAAATGGCAACATCAAAGGGATGTATGTAATAGGGGAAGAACTTGTTGAAACTGGATCTGATTCCAACTTCATCAGAAAGAGACTTGAAGAATTGGATTTTCTAGTTGTGGAAGATTTATTCCTCTCTGAAACTGCCAGTTATGCAGACGTTGTTCTTCCTGCAGCCGCAAGCCTGGAAAAGGAGGGGACATTTGACAATACAGAAAGAAGGATTCAGAGACTTTACAAAGTGTTTGAACCAGTGGAGGGAAGCAGACCGGACTGGGAGATTGTTCAGGATATTGCAAGGCTTGCTGGGGCAGACTGGAATTATAAACATCCATCAGAGATTATGTTGGAAGCCGCATCGCTTGCGCCAATATTCCAGCATGTATCATATGACAGACTTGAGGGTTTTAAATCTCTCCAGTGGCCAATGAATGAAGACGGCACAGATACACCTATCCTTTACCTCAAAGATTTTCATTTCCCGGACGGAAAGGCTTTTCTCTATCCTCTTGAATGGAGGCCCATGGTTACAGTGGAGGCAGAATTTGACCTGCACCTGAATAACGGCAGGATTCTTGAGCACTTCCATGAAGGCAATGAAACCTACAAGAGCCCTGGGATTTCTGAGAAAGTTCCATCTTCCTTTTTGGAGGTTTCACCTGAACTTGCTAGGGAGAGAGGCATTGAGACAGGAGACTATGTAAGGGTGACCTCAAAGTACGGTTCAGTAAAGAAAAGGGTTCTTGTTACTGACAGGGTCTCAGGCAAAGAACTATACATGCCAATGAATGCAATAGGGGATGAGGGAGTTAACATACTTACGGGAAGAACTATGGATCCAGATTCGCATACTCCCTCATACAAGGACCTTTACGTAAAGATAGAAAAACTAAAAGACAAAGGGACAGGTTCTCCTCTTCCCAGAACAAATCCGAGATTTGGGCACCCAAATCCCCAGGATGGGGTGGCAGTAGAGAAGAAATGGCAAAGGAAAGATTATAAACAAATTGTGGAGGACTGATTAAATGGCCAAACAGTTAAACTACGTTCAGGAAGATGAGAAATTTGTTTCAGATTCAGCAAAGGAAAAGGATAAAACTGAATACGAAACAACAATGCTTTTCATCAGGTCACTGATGGAACATAGAGAAGCAGTATTCTCAGTACTCACAGAAATTATGCAGACAGAAAAAAACCAGAATCTGGTGAACAATTTTGGAAGCATATACAAATTTCTTTCTAACATGGATTCCAGTTGGCTTTCAGAAACACTGGAAAGATCTGCATCAAAGATTAAGGAAATCCCTGATACTGACAGAAATGTTACAGGGATGATGGGACTTCTCAAAATAATAAAAGATCCTGAAATAAACACGGGATTGAAAGTTGCCCTGAAACTGCTTTCCGTGCTGGCGCCCCATGGTGAAGATGAGAAGTAATTTTTTTAATGAAAATGGTATATTTAGGCCTGGTAAAGTATCCATAACAAAGTTTTCGGAAGGCGTATTCCTGGAATCAGAAGATTCCATAACTGCAGAGGAGCCCCTTGAAATAATGATATGCAGCGGCAAATCCAAAAAATGTTCCAGGTTTGCTGTCACAATGAGGACTCCTGGGGAAGATGAATATCTTGCTGCAGGTCTCCTCTATACGGAGGGAATAATTAACAGTCTATCTGATTTTGATACTCAAAAATTCAGAAAAATTGAATCAAATATACTGGAAGTGTGGCTTTCCAGAATATCTTTTGAACTGAATGGTGATAGATTTTTCCCTTCATATTCCAGCTGTGGATTGTGTGGTAAAACAAGCATAGATCAGGTTTTTATAAAGGGAGCCAGAATTCAGCACAGCTTCAATTCTGTGACGCCCAACCTGATTCTCTCCCTTCCAGGCAAGATGCATTCAAGCCAGAAAATGTTTACCGAAACCGGCGGGATACACGGTGCAGCCCTTTTCAATGAAGATGGAACAATGATTGCCACTTCAGAGGACGTTGGAAGGCATAATGCAGTTGATAAAGTCATTGGGAAATCTCTCCTGGAAGGCAATCTGGAAAAATGCCACATATTGCAGATAAGTGGAAGATCGGGATTCGAAATAGTTCAGAAAGCCGCAATAGCCGGTATACCAGTGGTAAGTTCGGTTTCTGCGCCATCTAGCCTTGCTGTGGAGACAGCGGAAACTTTCGGAATCACACTAATATGTTTTGTGAGAGAGAACAGATTCAATATCTATACTCACAAAAACAGGGTATCCAGAATATGAACCCAATAACCATGCTTGTTAGGAAAAAAAAAGTTTTCCCCGCTTCATCTATGTTAAGGGTTAGAAGGTATTCTCATAACTTTGAATTTCTACTTAACTATTTATTCTATATAAATTAAATTCGAATAGTTTAGATATATAATTGACATTATTAACCGGTGAGGCAACATGAGGATGATATGTGATGCCTGCGGAGGTAAAGGATGGGTCAAGGATAAAGATGACCACCTTGACGTTTGCGAAAAGTGCTGGGGACTCGGTTACATTGAAGTATCTCAGTTAAACCTGGAAAATCGGGAAACCAAGGAAGAGATAAATCGGAGGAAAAAATCCACTTATGTTGTCATAGGGTTTCTAGCGGCATATTATGCATCTATTTTGGCAATATCTCGGATAATTTCATTGAATGTTTTCGTTTATTTTACTTTGATACTTGTTGGCTATTACCTTAGCTCTGCAATGGGGCGTCTCTACTATAACCATACACGGGGAAACAAGCCTAAGGATGGAGAGAAAAAAACACTGTAAAGGAAATTGATCAAAGTAATGAACGGGTCATTTCAGATCTAAAATTTTCACTTTCGGTCTTCAGCATAAAGAAAATTAAATAGTTCGTCTGACATTGCTTGGAAATTTGGTGGATCGGATCCATGGGGAGCTCAGTTGGTAATGTGAATACGGCTGTTGTGAAAAAGGCCAAACCCAAGTACCTATGGTTTCTGAGTTATCTTCTGTCCAATATCTCTGGGGGGTTGACATCGCCGCTGATTCCTCTTTTCGTTGTAATATATCTTCACTCAAATGTTGAATTTGTAGGCATCGCATCTTCAATATCTTCGTCTGCATCTGTTCCTGCACTCATATTCTGGGGAAATCTTTCGGATTCCCTGGGCAAGAGGAAGATATTCATTGTTATAGGTTTCATAGGTTCTTTCTTCGCACTTCTTCTGGTAATTTTTGCACATATGCTCTGGACATACATCGGTATGCTGGTAATCTTCCAGATTGTGGCAATGGCAGCCACACCGGTTTCAACACTTCTGATTTTGGAAAATTCAGAGGAGAAAGAATGGCCCACGGTCATGGCCAGATTCAATACCGTTTCTTATATCGGTCTTGTTATTGGGCTTTTGGCAGGCACAGTCATCATAACAGTTTTTGCCTCATTCACAATGATTATACTCCCGCTTTTTTATGTCATTTCAGCTTTTGTCTATCTCTCGGCGGGAATCACTGCCCTGATAATCCTTCCAGAATCCATAAGAAAGCTGAGAAGATCCAGGCTGAACAATATATATTCTTTCAGGATGGTTGAAAGGCTTAGGTATTTCCCCTCAAATGTGATACATATTTTCAAGTTCAAAAACATGAAGAGGGGGAAGCCTCTACTTCCAAGAACAAGGAACTACATTTTTCTGACGTGTATTCTTATGTTAGGTTTCCAGCTTTTTTTTGTCCCATTTCCGGTTTATTTAATAGATAAGCTGAAGGCATCGGAGATGGAAATATTCATAATGTATCTGTTGAACAATATATTCTCTACAATTGCATTCAAGTTTGCTGGGGCATCAGTAAGGGTCATGGGACTCAGGGCCACCATATCATTCTCTCTTCTGTCCAGAATAACCATAATATCAATTGCATCGGTTCTTACCTTTCTTGTACTGCCAATTGGTCCGTTGCTATATATCTCAATATTTCTCTACGGTTTCATGGGATTTTTCTGGAGTTTCATAAGCATAGCCTGGGTCACATCAATTTCAAAGCTGGCCCTTCCGGAAAACAGGGGGAAAGCAATCGGTCTCTACAACTCATTTCTTGGAATTGGGCAGATAGCTGGATCAGCTATTTCTGGATTTGTTGCCTTGGAAATAGGGTATGGTTTCGATTTTATTACTGCTGCTATAGTTATAGTTGTTGGAGGATTCCTGATCTCAGTATTTCAACTCCATACGCCAGAACTTGGGAAGGGATATGAAACTGGAAAATCACTCAGTAAGGTGCCCTGATACGGTTCCTGTCAATTACAATTCCCTTGGGAGTTATTGCAATTATATTTTTACCCAAACCAGCAACATCGCCATTAGCTTCCCTTCCAATTGCTTTGACCTCCTCGATCACCCTTCTCATGAGTAAGTCATCATTTGAAATGTTGCTGCAGTCAAGCAGAACTATGTTGCCTCCATAAACATGGTCAGTTATCCGCCTTACGTCCTCAAAGCGGTAAATTTCTGCAACCTTAAGGGTCGTTGTTACGTCCGGTTTTTCATCTGAAAACCTGAAATTATTCAGATCAATAAACTTTCTTCCTTCGATTTTTCCTCGATCAGAACCCGATTGCGATTTTTTTCTCAGAAGAGCCATTTATTATTCTTTGAAACATATTTATAATAGATATAAACTTTTTTTATCTGATCTATTGTAAATAATTAAACAGGGATCAGAATGTTATGATCTTGTAACCCTGTTCTGCATATCTGGTAATGGTATCTGATACGTCTTCCAGTCTTATTCCTATCTTTGCTATGTCCTCAGTAACATTTTTTGCAGCAGCATATCCGTTGCAGGCAATTTGAATAACATTCAGATCAGTAAGCATATGCATCAGGTTGTCCACATCCGGATCATGTTCTGCAAGCGCCTCTTCACTTGGACCGAAAAATACCACTTTAACATCATCAGCCAGTTTTTTCCTGGAAACATTCTTTGCAAAATTTAGGCCTACAATCATTTTACCCTTCTGATCAAGTCCAGACAGTATAATTATAAGGTATTTTTCTAGCATAATTCAACTATACCTAAACGTAATTTATAGTTTATTATACTGTTTTACCGAAGAATTTCATACACATTAAGAAAAGAATTTAAATTAGAAATTCCATTTATCTATTTGAAGGAAGGTATTTAGGCATCTGGGAAAAACTTTAAAAAGATGTGCTTCAGGAAAAAGGTTGGTTTTATCTTATCAAATTATATTGCGGATTGATTATTTTCAAGCCTTCATATCCATCTCTTCAAAGTCTTATATGGTACCTCCCTACAAAGAGATAGGATAAAAATCCTTTTCTACATCAGCTAGCTTATTCTGGCTTATACGGTAATGGTTTTTTTTCTCTGAATATCATTGAACACCACCTTCTAGACTGCCATAACCTGAAGTCGCATCCTTAGGAATTTAATGTGTAAGATATAAATGTATCAATCAGAAAGATGGAATCTTAGGGCAATCTTGACATAAATTTTTCAGGTCATAATAACAATTCCTAAAATGGAAAAATTCCAAGTTTCCATGGATTTCATGATATTAGGAGAGTAAATCTATAATCTCTCAAAGGAATACCAATTATGTATGAACCAAAAGTATCAGAAGTGAGAACCTACATTGTGAAAAATCCTTGGAAGAAATGGGTATTTCTGGAAATTATAACTCCCGATGGTTCAATTGGAACAGGTGAAGCCACAGTATACAGCGCACAGTTCTCGGTTAAGGAAAGGCTGAAGGATCTTGGCGACATGATCATTGGATCAAATCCATTGGAGATTGAGAAATTCATTAATCGCTGGATGCTCAGGACATTCAACAGAAGCAAGGATCTGGTAAGCATAGGTCTTATGAGTGGCATTGAAGTTGCATCATGGGATCTGATGGGAAAACACTTCGGTGCACCGGTCTATACATTCCTTGGAGGCAAAATTAGAGATTCAATAAAGTTATACGCAAACGGTTGGTACACATCTGCACAGAAGCCTGAAGACTGGGGTAGGCTTGCCGGAAATGCTGTAAGCAAGGGATACAGGGCACTCAAGTTCGATCCATTTGGTGCAGGGTCAGGTTTCCTCAGCGAGGATGAATTCAATTCATCAAAACAGATAATAGAATCCGTACATTCTGCTGTGGGAGATAAAACTGAACTTTTAATAGAAGGGCATGGTAGATTCAACCGATCCACAGCACTGAAAATTGCAAAATACCTGGAAAAATTTGAGAACATAGGATGGTTTGAGGAACCGGTTATTCCAGAAGATGTAGAGGGCATGTCAATACTTTCCAGATCTACCAGTGTTCCAATTGCTGCAGGAGAACGTTTTATAACTAGATTTGATTTCACCCGCCCCTTCCAAATTGGTGCTCTACATATTGCACAGCCAGATGTCATAAACACAGGGGGGCTTCTTGAAACTAAGAAGATAGCGGCAATGGCAGAATCCTACAATATAGCTGTGGCCCCCCATCAGGCTGAAGGTCCAATCAATACGTTTATCACCATGCAGCTGGATGCCACTCTTCCAAACCTGAAAATACAGGAGATGTTCGATGAGTTTGCCTATCCTGACTGGGCATGGGACATAGTGGATAACAGACCTGAAGTGAAAAATGGGTATGAAAAAGTCAGCAACAGGCCTGGAATAGGCATTGGAATAAAGGAGAAGGTTAAGGAGTATATAGCAGAGGAGCAGGACAGGGATTTCAATCTCTTCTCTGAGGGATGGGAAAAGAGAGGCTTTAGGTGAATTGACTGGAGAAGAACCCATGCTGAAAAACATAACACAGAAAATGGACACTCTGGCAGAAAGCCCGAGCTGGGATGCAGGAAGAGAAAGGCTATACTGGGTGGATATCCCGGCCAGAAGATTCCACTATATGGACTGGGAAAGCGGCTTAATAAGTACCGTGGAAACCACTGACATAGTGACATCACTGTACCCGGACGGTAAGGGTGGATTTATGGGAACAAGCAGTGACAGTTTTATAAAGATGGATCCTGAAAATGGATCAGTTTCAACCATGGCAAAAATCGACATTGCAGGACAGAAGGTCAGATTCAATGACGGGAAATGCGATTCATACGGAAATTACTGGGCAGGAACAATGGATATAGGAGAAAAGGAAAAAATTGGAAAACTTTACGCCATGGACAGACATGGAAAAGTAAAGATTCTGCTGGAAAATCTCACAATATCAAACGGGATCTGCTGGGATACTGATAAGAAATTGTTCTATCACATAGATACTCCAACAAGGAAAGTTGATGTTTATGACTATTCCCCGGGAAAATTTGAAATATGGGATGGACGGACAGCAGTGGATCTCGGCCCTCTTTCAGGAAAACCGGATGGTATGACAATAGATTCCAGAGGTTACCTGTGGGTAGCGCACTGGGGCGGAGGTTGCATTTCAAAATGGGATCCGGGAAAGGGAGAAAGGATCAGGACCATAAAAATTCCTGCAAAAAATGTAACTTCATGTGCATTTGGGGGGCCGGAAATGGATAGACTGTTTGTTACCACCGCCAGGACATCCGGGAATCCTCTGACGGATGATATGGGTGGTTCTGTTTTTTCTCTGGATGAGGATTTTTAATATCTGTATTATATAATAATCAAAATAATCAAACAGTTCTGGGACAAAAATTTCATTCATGAATCTTTTTTGCCCGCACAGTTTTTAAATACGGGCTTGATATGAAATCGGCATATGATTCTTTCAATCGACGGCGGAGCAACAAAGACATGTGCAATCCTCTTCGATGAAGCGGATAAAACATTCCTCTCTTCAGGCATTTCCGGTCCATCCAATTTCCTTACAGTCTCTCAGGATGTCTCAGAGGATAATATAAATGATGCAATGGATCAGGCGCTGACCCAGGCAGGCATGGATCTGTCGCAGGTCAGGTATGTCATACTGGGTATAGCCGGTGCAGGTGATTCAAAGGAAGCCACAGCGCTGGGCAACAGAATAGTGAGGAACGTAATGGGTAATCATCCATACACACTGGAGAATGATGGATACTTAGCTTACCGAATGAGCAACATGTTCCAGGATGGAATAATTTTTGCCCCTGGGACGGGAAGTGTTGGATTTTATCAGAAGGAAGGCAAAATAAACAGAATAGGTGGATGGGGATGGTTTGCTGGAGACGAGGGTTCAGCTTCCTGGATGGCAAAGAGGTGCATCACACTTGCTCAGAGACAAAAGGATGGCATTCTGCAGGGCGACTCCCTTGTAAAACTGGTAGAGGAATATTTCCAGAACGACTTCAGGGATGTAATGGGTTCACTGGAAGGCAAGAAAGACAAGAGACACATAGCACTCCTTGCCCCCCGTATATCCACGATGGCATCTTCCGGAGACGAGACCGCTCTTTCAATTCTGCAGGAGGCAGGCGAATATGCAGCCTCAGTGATCAATGCAGCAATGGTTAACTTCAGGGTGTGCCCGGAGGTGTCGGTTCTGGGCGGGACTGTAAGGTCAGGAAAATTTTTCACAAATACAATAACAGCAAATTCAAGGTGCAGGCCCAAGTTCTTTTACGGTTACCATGTTTGCGTGGGTGGAATTGTGATAGGTTCCAGAGAGATGGGGTTGCAGTTGACTGCAAAGGACCGGGATTTCATCATATCACAGCTGGAAGCTGATATAAAGAGGAAACCAGCAGAACTCCTCCGTGACTCGCTTGGCTTTATCTAAAGTCTCCAATATTTTCATTCACGGAAACAGATGCTACTGTGAGACCTAAAATTCAATCTGAAATTGTACTGCACAAAAAGAAACACTGTTACTTAACACTGTTTCCAACTACATAAATTCCACATGGACGTATCTTTTTCTGGTGATCAAACGAATATCAGAAGTATGGTGACAGTTATCGTTGCAGCGGTAATGATTCTGTTTTTTTTGGAATAGTTTTCAGTTCTCAGGGGTCGTATACACTCGTGGCAGCAGATTCTTCCCAGACATTTCCTTGGGGAAGTCTTGAGAGCGTGCAGGGAGCAGCATTTAACGGTTCGTCTCAGCAGATTGGGTCAATGACAGTGACACCTGATCTTATCGCCCTCATTTCTTTCTACACTCTTTACAATGGCACCTCATATACATTCCAGATATTTAGGCAATATGGAAGCACAGGTGGCATATATGACGTGACTGTTTACAGCGGGAGATGATAAAAACATTCCAGGCCAACAGTTCGGGTATGTTCACATACCATCCATCCTTTATTCAGTAAAGTCCCGCAACTGGAGGCAGTGAACTTGAATACTTCTATGTAACTGACCCATCCGGATCTATCTCAGCACCATGGGGTTTCTCCCAGTATGCAGTAATGGCTCCAGAAAACGTCGAAAAACTCACTCTGAGTGTCACAGGTGCCTACGGGAATCTTGAGACATCCGTTGAGCAGATTCCAATGTTCACCATACACACCACAGGCAACTATAATCTGTTCCCATCTGCAACCGTTATGCTTAATGGGGTTCCGATTGCAAACGCGGTGATAAGCCAGGTGGCAGTGAACGTCAACTACAGCTTCCCAGAAGGTGACCCAACTCTCTCACCTGCCTACTATGCACCAGGCGTCACCATTAACCACTTCCTGACAGATTACAGAGGTAACGGGGAATTTTTAAACTTTTCATCTTTTCTTATAATCATTTTCTCAAGCCTATTCACCATTTCGTCAACCTGAGATTTTTTATCAGCAGGTTCAAGACCAAATGGCACATGTACCGTAATTACCCCTATGACAAATCCCTGTATGGTCTTCTTTCTCTTTCTGCTTCTCTGAACTATTATCTTAGTAAAGATCAGCCTTCTGGCATTCTTATTAATAAACTACTTTTAACCATGGCATATATTAACATTTAGTATCACTTTTCAGGAAATAATTTTAACCATATGTGTATTAGACTTCATGGCTGCTTTCAACCTGGAGGAGAATATCTTTGTCCCTGTCCCCCTTCTCGATCTAAAGAAGAGTCTGAAAAAAAGACACAGCAGATGGACGGGAACTGCAGAAGAACTTTACAATAAGTATATCCTCAAATCTGGAACCGATTATGAACGAATGGCAGATCTAATTTTCAGCAAAATAAAGATTTCCAAGAATATTTATGATTTCACCATGGATGACAGCAGAGAACTCCAGGAATCCATAAATGAAATCGATCACAGGTTCAGGGAAATCTCTGATTTTATATCAACGATCAAAGCAAGCGAAGTCAAGACCATAATGGTTGCCTGTTATGATCGTACTGTCAAGACTCTATGGATCAACAGATTTAACGTCCTCCGTGATATGCTAGACAAAGATATCTGGACTGAAGCAGACGCTCTTTTCTATTCATATTTCAACATGTTCATAAATGTAATGAGCAGAATGGTTATAGCCATATCCCACGAGACTGTGGAAAAGTCAAGGAATCTCATTTCAATGACCGGACTGGTATCTGTTGCCTACGGTGGGATAATCCTTGCATATATGGAAGGTGTCCTGGAATATGATGACATTTTGGAAAAGATGTCTCATCTGGCAACATTTTCAGGAACATTCAATATAGGATGGTCCAGAAGAATAAGAAAAGCGCTTGAAGCTACAAAGTCTGTATCTATATATCCAGACCGGAAGTGATCCGGAATGGATATAGCTAACATAGTTGATGCTGAAATATTTCTGGACATCATTTATGGGGACAGACCAATGCACAATAATGCAATGGAGTTCTTTAACAGATACGGTAAACAAGGGTTGGCACTTGAAAGCAACGTTAACAGGATGTGTCAAAGAAAGATCTTAAAAAATGCGGGCAAATTTTCAAAGGATTTTGGAACAATGTTTTTTAGAAATATTGAGAATCCTGGCAGTTCAACCATATGGGATCAGGCAGACAAAGAAAAAAGGGGTAAACTCCTTGAACGCTTTAAGGAAAAAATTGAAGAATCCACCTTCCCGAATGACGGCGGTTACAGAAGTTTTAGCCTCTCATTTATTGAACGGGCAAAACCTTACATTTTGCTGATGGACAGCGTTCATATAAGGCAGTATCTTCAGATTATTCCTGCCTCTCTCACAGACTTCCTGAGTACCAAGATAAAGGAAAATTTTTCATATCTGGTGCCTGTGAATTCTGCAGATGGTGAGGACGTTGTAAAAATAAGAGAGAAACTTCATGGTTATTTCTCAAAAGATGTGGGAGAAAATGGATTAACCCTTGCAAATCTCATAAGTCTAATCCTTTATGGAAATTCAGCAGGAAAAAAATACATATGCATTAATTTTTTCACCACAGATCAGGAGTTCATTGCAAACTTCAAAAAAATAAAGGAAGATGCTTATACGCAGGTTCCGGTTGACGGGAACAAGGTGAAGGATGCCCTGAAATCAATAAATTTTGAAAAGCCTTACTGAATCATCTTCATTTATATATAATACTAGGTGTTAACCCTCTTCACAAAAAGGTTGAACAGATTGGAAAACCCATCCCTCCAGGTCTTAAGTTTAGGTTTTGTTATTCTCACGCCGTACCTGATAGGTATCTCTATAAATGTCCCTAGCCTGATTGCCTCAATCTTTATATCCTCGGAAAAAGACATCTTGTCGCTGAGCTTCCCCATCATTTTATAGAGTTCAGACCTGAAAACCCACATGCCGCTCTGTGAGTCATTAATTGAGATTTTGAAAAGCAGTCCTGCAACTCTGTTAAGTATGCTGTTTCCAACGTAGTGCAACGTTGTATAATTCTTATCTGTCCTGAGCTTCATCCTGTCTCCTGAAATGAAGTCGACTTTATCGTAAACAAGAATCTCAACAAATGGCCTAACCATATTCGTCGGGTATGTGCCATCTCCATCCATGCAGATTATTATGTCTCCTGTCACCTCCTTCAGTCCAGTCTTGTATGCCCTACCATAACCTTTCTTTGGCTGATCAATGACCTTTGCCCCTCTCTCTCTTGCAATTTCTCTTGTTCTGTCAGTGGAGTTTGTGTCCACTATTATTATCTCAAGTACCCCTGAATTCTTCAGATCGTCTATGATCTCCCCTATGGTGCTCTCCTCGTTTATGGTGGGAATCACGGCGCTAAGCTTGAAATTGAATGGGTAGTTTCCGGTACCTGTATCATCTATCATTTATACGCAACATAATTAAATCACGCATATATTAATCTCTTCACGAACCAGGTTCACATGGGTGCATAAGCTCAAAATGGAGATTCAACCAAGTTTTAAATAATATAGTATTTTACCAAAAATAATGACAGATTATGAAATCATTGGAAACGAGGTACAGTATCTTGAAGTTAAGCTAAAAGAAGGAGAATCTGCTTTCGTAGAACCAGGTCATCTCATATTCAGGACACCCGGCACCAGGCTAGATACCAAGAGTGGAGGTCTCAGGGGAGCGTTTTCACACATGCTGGCAGGTTCGGCAGTATTTCTACTCAAGGTGGAAGGCCCCGGAAGCTTTGGATCGGCGGGTTTTCTTCCTGGAAAGATACTCAGGATAGATCTGACAGGAAACAGTGTTCTTGCAGAATTCAACGCATTTCTCTGCATGGATTCAACCATATCATATTCATCCAAGTTTGCTGGCATCTGGCAGGGTATGGTGGGCGGTGAAGGCCTCTTTTTAGAACGGTTCAGCGGAACCGGATCTCTTATGCTTCACGGGCATGGACATGTGCTGAAAATGGATCTTGCAGATGGTGAGGAAATCCAAGCTGAAATGAGCCATGTGCTTGCCTTTGATGAAACCGTTCAGTATTCAGTCTCCAGGATAGGTGGATTAAAAACCATGGTGCTTGCCGGAATGGAGGGCGAAGGGCTCTTCTTTGCAACAATGCGTGGGCCAGGAAGAGTATGGCTGCATACCATATCCCTGCAGCAGTTGGCGGCAAAGATGGTTGTCAGAAGGTAGCCTCACTTTCATACATTCCAACTTTTATCCTCTAACACCATACTGGCTATTTTCTGGGATATGGATGGATTGCATAATTTAAAATTTAGCAGAATCAGGACTTTTGGTTAAATCACAAAAAGATTATGCCATCTCCCTTATGAAAGAATTTCCACCCCGGTTTGTGATCTCGTAAGATGCATCTGCCACAGCAGCAAGATCGCTGTGATGGGTTATTATGATCATCTGAGGGACAAGGTTCTCATTCTTCAGGGAATACTGTATTATGTCCTTGAGGTCTTTTCTCCTTTCTTCATCAAGGTAAGTGGTGGGTTCATCCATTATTATTGTGCTTATAGTTCCGGTTAAATAACGTGCTATTGACAATCTAACAGCGATGGCAAGAGATGTCTTTTCCCCTCCGCTCAGGGTGTTAAGGGATTGATCCATCCCATTCTGTGTAACACTTATGTCAAAGTTCTCATCAATCTTCATGTCATCTATGTTCAGTCCAAAGGAGCTCACATAACTTCTTGCACGGTTGGTTATCCTCTCCGCAGAATCCTTTCTCATTATCTCCTGGACGCCGTCCTTACCGAAGGCATCCCTTATCCGCGCAAGCTTTGTTACAGCTGAAGAAATCTTTCCATATTTTTTTTCTGATTCCTCCAGAATCGCAAGGTTGTCATTTTTATCTTTAATGTTTTTCTCCAGGGATGAAATTTCTGATTTTATTCCGGATTCCCTTCTAATAAGTTCATCCACAGAATCCCATGCACTCTTTCTGCGTTTCTCAATATCCTGCAGTTCCAGTGTAACATTTCTTAAGGAATCAATTTTTTCAGTTTTCTCCTTTGATCTTTCACCAAGTGTTTTCAAGGTATGGGTGATACTCATTTCCGTGGCCTTTTCAGCAGCCATCTGTTGCCGGTATCCTTCAAAGCGCCTGTAATCCATATCGATTTCCCTTATCTTCTGCAGGGCATCTTCAGGAGGCATGAATCCAATGGTCTCTAATATAACTCCCAACTCCCCCTCCATTGATCTTACCTCAGTTTGATCAGATGCTATAATATTATCAAGTGCTGAAGGATCATACCTCTTGATCATGGCATCATAGTTGGAATAACTCTGTTCTGAAACCGCTAAATTTTTCAGTTTCAGTGTTGCCTCATCCAGTTGTGCTTTCAACTTCAGATATTCTCCGTAATCCCCAGATATGAGGTTTATCCTCATCTGAAGGTTCTTTGCATTCTCACTGTTTTTCTCTATTCCTGAAAGTAATGCTGAAAATTCGTCCAGCTTTCTGGATAGAACCACAGATTCATATTTCTTAAGAGCATCCAATTCTGAATCGAGTACTTTCAGCCTTTTCTCTGAATCTACAATAATAATTCTGTATTCTCTATCTTTCTGTTCATACTCATCCTTCAACCTGTTATAATGTTCCTGGTCAAGATCTGATTTGCAAACAGGGCATACACTTTTGCCCTCAATCATAGATCTGTTTTTCTGTAGTTCCTCCATTCTTGCCCTGGCATCTCTGATGGTATTTTCTTCCTGCTGAATCAAAGACTTTTTTTCAAAAACCAGCTTTGTGACATTTTTTCTCAGTTCATTGACCATGGTGGAATCTTTCAGGGTCTCCAAATTTTCAATTTTAGATACAAGGCTTTTCCTCAGTTCATCCATCTTCGCTGTCTGAATCTCCAGATCCTTCTTTGCCTCCTCCAACTGTTTTGAATAGTGAATAAAATCGTTTTTTATCCCCTCCCTCTTCTCAACTTCATTCCGTATTCTCTCTATTTCTGAAGAGATTCGCAGAAATTCCTCATGATCTTTCCTAAGGCCTGATATTTTTTTCTCTATTTCCCGCAGTTCCTGTTTATCCTTCTCAGCCTTGTCAAGTTCCCTCTTTATTGGCTGCAGTTTGCTCTGAATCATAAAATAACGGGATACCAGTTCACGATTTGCATACAGGGGGTCTTTCGCAATTGTTTCCTGGTTTTTCAACAAACTTTCAAGCCTGGTTATTTCTGATACTGCATGCTTCAACCTTATCTCTGTTTCACTGATTTCAGAGTTGATCTTATCCAGTTCCAACCTGGCTGAATTGAGTTCTGCCTGCTTTCCCAGCAACTCAGTTCTTTTGGCATCAATACCGGAGAATATTTTTCGTGCATCATCAAGATCCTCTCTGATCACGGCAAGGCTTCCATACAGATCATGTTTTTGCCTTTCCATCTCTTTAATGGAGTTTTTGATGGGATCTATATTCTTAACCGATTCCTGTAGAATTGCCCGTTCATATTCCAGTTCTTTGACCAGATCCCCAACAATCCTGGAGCTTTTTGTGAGTCTGTCGATTCCTATGAGTTTGCTGAAGAGTTCCTTCCTTTTTGCAGGATCTTCATCAATGAGGGAGTCCATCTCACCCTGTTTCACAAAGACCGAATTCATAAAGATTTCCTTGCTCACTCCAAGTATTGTCTCTATCTCCTGGTCCACTCCTGAGATGGTATCAATAATACGACTTCCGTTATGATCCAGATAGGCAGCATTATCGTTCTTCTTCATGGAAACTCTCCTGAATACGGTGTACCTGTTCTCTCCCATGCTGAAATGGAGTTCAACCGATGCAAACATTTTACCTTTTTTTATCAGGTCCTCTGCCTTTTTTCCCCTGACATATTCGCCCTTCGGGCCAAAAAGTGCAAATACAATTGCGTCTATTATGCTGGATTTTCCAGCACCGTTATGGCCTGTTATCATGGTGATCCCATCATAGAAAGGCGTATCTGTCGCCTGGTGAGATATGAAATTATTCAGGATAATTCTGTCTATTCTCACTGTGCACCGCCAATCCCAAAAAGTTCACGTATCTGTTTCAATGTCTGTTCCTTGTCCTCTGACTGTGTGCTCTCGAAAATCTTCTTTGCAAGTAGAGCCATCTCATCATCCCTGAAATATGCCTTGAAGTAGTCATCGATCATGGTGAGATCCGGCCTCCTTTCCATATGCATTTCCAATGACTGGAAAACCGGCTTTCTTATTATGGCCCTTTCTGAAAGTGAATCAAGATCCGTTTTCACATGGCCACGATCTACATCCCCTGATATTTCAACTGATATTATGGGCCTCTTGTTTTTGATTTTATTCTGAAAACCGTCAAGAAATTTCACTATCCTGTCCATATAATCGTTTCCATCAGCCTTTATGGACGCCTGTACCCTGACAGAATTCAGAGGTATTCGGTCCAGTTCAGCCTCTCCTCCGCTTATCTCAACCAGATTAACGCCCTTCCCCCTTTTAAGGAAGGACTGGATCTCGTTTGTGCTGCATATCTCAGAAGATCCGGCATAGGAGAATAGTGAGTTTCCTATCCTTGAAGTTGCACCCTCATGTATGTGGCCGAATGCCAGATATGAAAAATTGCCAGGTATCTCCTCTTTCTTTATTTCGCAGGCTTCATCTATAAGCCCAAATCCAGTTACTCCCTGGTGAGATATGAGTACTGAATTCTTCTTCCCCTCCGCTGCTGAGGAAGCTTTCCTGTACTCTTCAGGCAACCGGTCTCTCCTTATGCCCTTCATGTTTGAAATACCTCCCAGAAAGAGGCTTTCACCATTTATTTCAAGATCCATGCCCTGAAATCCATCCTTCCCCAGAACAGTTATCCCGAGGAAATCGAATATTTCAGCGGCAGGGTAATCCACTCTTTTAGGCCTGTCATGATCACCCAGTACCATGTAAACTTTTATCCCCTTCTCTTTGAGTTCTATCATTGAATCCCTCAAAAAGGCGAGCGAACGGTTGCTTGGATTCCATACGTCAAAAAGATCGCCTGAATGGATAAAGAAATCCACTTTTTCCTTCAGACCTATTGAAACGGCTTCCGAGAATGAATCCATGAAGTCCTGCTCCCTCTCCTCCATATAGTACTGCCTGTTGCCTATATGAGTATCGGAAAAATGCATGAATCTTACCATATCATCCTCCAAAAATGTTTTTCACACGTTCCCTGTCTCCCTCTATGCTGATGTTCCTGTCTCTCTCCTCTCTGGCTCTGATGAGGAGTGATGCAATGTCAACATCTCCCCCACCTTCCTTTGTTTCCCTCTCCCTTATCTTTGCAATAATTGGAATCCTCACAAATTCCCCTACAAGTATTGCCTCTCCTGTTTCAAGAGAAGAAAGGTCCTCTATTATTGCATCACTTATGCTCTCTGCTGAATCCATCAGAGCCTTTTTGTCTAGAGGATTGGTAACCCTGAGAATTATCTGGGAATTGCACTGGCTCAGGACATCCTGATCAATTTTTCCAGGTCTCTGTGTTATCACAACCAGAAATACTCCAAATTTTCTTCCCTCCGAAGCAATTCTCTTTATGGTCTGGGATATTTTTGTGTTTGTTCCGGGTGGAATGAAGTTATGGGCCTCCTCAATAAAGATGAAAACTGGATATTCATAGTCATAGGAGACCTTTGCATCCATTATCTCATTTATCACTCTGAAAGAAAAGTAGTTGGCAAGATACTGATCCATTCCGGAAAGATCCATTATGGAAAGCTGTCCTGGTGAAACATAATCCTTTAATCCCGTTGTTCGTGTTGAAAATATGCTCTTTATCTTTTTTATGAATCTTATCCTGGCTGAGATCTTCTTCCTGTCTTCTGGAGGTATTTTCTCTGTTGACATCATGAAATCCTCAAGGTCTTTAAGTCCCTTCATGGACGAATGCATATCCTCAACTATCTTTCTCAGGTTTGTCCAGTTTTCCTTTATGCCCATTATGTCGGATATTTCATCAGGTTCCAGATCCGAGAATCTGAGGGTGAAGTCTTCAACAATTCCAACATTGTCCCGGGAGTATCTACCTGTGCTGAGTGGTGTCCTGAATATCCTTATGAATGGAGAGTATGACCTGCCACCTTCTCCCTGCCGCATGAGGACGTAATCAGCATGTGGATCAAGGACTATGACAGAAGCACCCTTCTTCATCAGTTCCTCCATTATTACACCTGCTGAGTGACTCTTCCCGGCTCCTGTCTGGGCAACAATAGCCAGATGTCTTCGCAATCCGTTCACATTCACCGATACACGGACATCTTCTCTGCCAATAAGGGTGCCCACATTGAGGGCACCTTCCTCAGGGGGATTGAAAATTTCAGTCAGTATTTTGACCCCGGCTCTCTTCACAAGTGTGCCCGGTCTTATTAGATACCTGGATTTAGTAAGCTTTCCATTTTCCACCGTACCCAAGGTTGAACCAGTGCATATGTCCACAATCTCGTTTATGTCGTTTTTAACATAGCGTTCAACACCTTCATAGCCAAGGTTATCCTTGAGAAGATCGCTCCTGGAAGCTATACGTTCCACCCTTCCGACAATTGAGTGATCCGGGTAGCTTATCTCCACATACTCCCATCTCCTGATGGCGCATCCCGGTTTCAAAACAAACTGAAAATATTCGGAACTGTTTTCACCTACCGTATACCCAAGTTCAGATCCTGATTCGTGCACGTCTCTCACCCCTGGTCTCATAGAACTCTATGCCAACCTCCCTTTCGAATGTTTTCATGTAAAGATCCTCAATTTCCCTGTGATTGAATTTCACGCTTCTGTCAACCTCTGCAAGCCAGATATTATGAATCTTCAGTCCGGAATAACCCCAGAATAGAAATCCTATTAGATCACTTTGAAGATGAACAATCTCCGGTTCCTGATGCAGATCATTCTGAAGTTCCGGCAAAACTATATCAATTTTTATAGGCACATCCCTGAGATGAGGCATTATATGAAAAGTTGCAATTCCAATCTTCTTACCTGCCTTTGATCCGGAATTGCCTAAGCTTATTTTAATGGGGGAAGTAAAACCAACTCTTTTTGAAAGGGATCTGACAATCACATGATCTGTCATTGTCATCAAATGGTTTACCTCTCCCCCCGGGAAAGCTTTCTTAATTATAAAATCCCTAAGTATTCTGGATTCTGAACTCTTTGCCACAAAAATCAGCGGAATGTTTCTATTTATGCAGGATTCCACTAGTTTCGAAAGTGTTTCGAAATACTCTTCCATGAAATCCTCATAATTTTCTGCCTTGATTCTCTGGTTCCTGTGCCTCATTCTGCCAACCAGGGAACCGTCAAGAAGTATGTAATCCGGTCTATCTTCCCCCATCATTTTGAGAGTTGACAGGTGTTCTGAATGTTCCATAAGCAGTATTGTGAAGTTTCTCAAAACTTCTCTATCCACGTCAATTACCTCAGAGATGAAGTGATTCCACACACGGTTTCCCATTTTCGTAAAGCTCCTTATGAGAAAGATTTTCTTGCCGTTATAAAGCTCCCTGATAAATTCACTGCTGTCGGTGGCTGCAACTTTCAAGGGCTTAAAACTATAGGGGGGCGGATGATGGTACATTTCGTGGAACATGGGTTCCAGTCTTTTTCTGAGATCACTGCTCTCATCAAGAATCATGGAAGATCTTATTTTGCTGCTGTTTTTCTTCAGGTAGTCCAGGAATTGTCCGTATGTATCATCCATCTGTCTATTCCAGAAACAATTAGAAAAAGCTCCCTATTATTATTTTGCATATTGTTGTCAGGATGCCAGAAGAGGTATTGGAGTAAAGGTCAATATAAACATTGCAAGCGCAAATACCCCTATGAGAATGTCTCTCTGCCTTAGTTTGGAATAGTCATCAAGTGCAGGTGGATGTGAAATACCTATAATCAGAACGAATATGGCAAGAAGCCACCATCCGGTATATAGAAAACCAAGTCCAAAAAGAAACGCAAGGAACGCATAATCCACGTATATTGCACTCCTCCCCATGACTCCCCTTAGAACATGACCACCGTCAAGCTGGCCAACAGGGAGGAGATTCATTGCTGTTGCAAACATTCCAACCCAGACTGCAAATACCATTGGAAAGATAGGATGTGACGATGTGGGTACAAGACCGAAGAGATTATATACCAGTGGATATCTAATCTGAAAAGGGATAACCGCATTGGCAACTGGATGGAAAAGAGTCCCTACATAATGTGCAACGAAGATCAGTGGAAGAGCGGTGAGAAAGCCAAATATTGGCCCTGCTGCCCCTATTTCTGTCATGGCTCTTCTGTTGGGTATTGGATCTCTGAGCGATATAAATGCTCCAAATGTTCCAAGACCCACAGGGAAAGGTATGAAGAACGGCAGTGAGGCTTTTACATGATGCCTTTTGGCAACAATGAAATGGCCCAGTTCGTGAATTCCCAGTATGCCCATTAACGGGAGCGAGAAAAACACAAGTCCGTACAACAGTCTAATGTACTCGGCATTTGGGGAAGGGGCAACAAATGCAGCTGAATAAACTGATCCAACATATATTGTTGAAGCCAGTGTAAGCGCAAGCATTACTATATTTACAATTGTTCCCCTGTATTTCACATTGGGTTTTCTGGTCACGCCGATGAAATTTTCTCCATCATGTGAAAGAAAAGGTATATAACCCCTATCAACAAGTTCAGTCCTTATTTCATCGAAAGCTTTCTCTATGTTGGGGTTGTCGCTCTCAAAGTAATAGAATTTAATG
This sequence comes from Oxyplasma meridianum, assembly GCF_038024865.1. NCBI lineage: Archaea > Methanobacteriati > Thermoplasmatota > Thermoplasmata > Thermoplasmatales > Thermoplasmataceae > Oxyplasma > Oxyplasma meridianum. Next base: position 92,249 of record NZ_CP133772.1, read on the forward strand.
TCCATTGGACCTGCCTGAATATCGTAGGTGTTGACCTTTGATTTGACAAAGCCTACAACATAAGACAAGTCATCGCTCTGAACTCTGATATTCTCTTGAGTTGAATCCATAATATTCCCCTTAATATTCACTTTTCCCCAGTTTAACGGGAATCAATCACGTTTCAGGATTCCACTGACCCACTGGGGAGTTTTTTGCTTTCCGCTGATCGGATATTCACTGCAAGGTGACACGCCATATACTGTATCCGAGGCCCATGGATAAGCAATTTTTAGTCCTGTTTCGTCATATATGTTCATGAATCACGTATACTATTTACCAGGACAAGGTGAAAGTGAAAATTATATCTTAAACTTTTAGAAATCCAAGAAAATGTATTCGTTTAATATTTATTTTAAAAAAACCTGCCTCTTTTTTTAAATAACATTCTATTTCTCTTCAAACAAATTTGAACCGATAAGAATTTATCTAAAAATAATCTACATTCATTGATGAAAAGATTCCATGGTGGAATACTCTTAACCGATGAAATTAGAATAAACAGCGAAAATGTAAATGTTTCATGGGCATGGTATAACGTAACGCAAGGAACTGTAAAATGGTCTTTTAAAAATTACTTCACAACTACAAAATCATTCCTCCTTTTTCGTAACTCATACTATTTTGGAAACGCCTTCTGGCCAGTATATATTAATAATCCTCAGTTCAATGAAAAATTTGCAGTTTCCGTTTCTCCCCTTCCAGACAAAGGGACAGCCAATAACTCAGCTCCGCTTTGCATTGCAGAATTTAAGGACGGAAAGAAGATAGTATGCTTCATTTTTACCCTTTCTCCCGGTCAGGAATGGTCAATGCTAGAGGGCGGTTTTTCCGAATCTTTCCAACCAAGCGGTTTCTCTGCAAGTATTGTTTCGGTAAAACCTTCGGCAGAATACTGCATAGAATACGACCAGACTCAGGTAACGGACTGGGATCAGCAGACAGGTACAACCCTTACTGGCTACAGCCCAAATCCATCGGTGTTCAAATCTGCTACGGCAGTGGCAGATACAGGTTATGTAACACTATTCGCTGACGTAATAAAAGAAGGAAAGTGCTGATCTTTTGACATTGACTGATCAAACTATTTATTAAAACTTAAACGATCAGTGGTTATGGGCTTGTGGTCTAGCGGTTATGACGTCGCTCTCACACAGCGGAGGCCGCCGGTTCAAATCCGGCCAAGCCCATTTAACATTTGGGGATATAGATAACAACTTCTTATTTTGTGATATTTACAATTAATATATAAATAATAAACTATAAATCATATAACTGGATTAACTATACCACTTCTAATATAAAATTAGCAAAAGTAAAAAATAAAAGTATAAAATGGATAAAATAAAAAATAAAAAATATAAAACTAGATGGTAAAAAAGATAAAATTAATTGCAAAAATTGATAAGGTAAAAATTTAATAGATAGTGTACATAAATTGCTGTAAATTTGAAATGGTCTTATACAAAATTACATTATTTCCATATTTATATATTTTCTTGTTAACCATTCCTCATTTATATCCATTATAATTGAATATACTAATCTAAGTACAGAATTATCTCATGGAAATCCCTTATTTTTATAGTTCGTCTCTTGAATTCTTTCATTTAATCTTTCTATTATTTTTCTATTACATTAGTTGTTCTTAACCTCTTTTGCATATTTTTAGGATAATAAAGATAATTGTATAAAGAATCATGGTATTTCTCAAACATATCACTTGCTTTATTAAGTCCATTCTCTATTAATTTATCCTGCGCTGTTGATATTAAATATTCATTATCTAAACCTTTTTTATTATCAATGATACATCATCATATCTGTTTTTAGGTATTAATTTCATTATATTCCTCATAAAATGTACATGGCAATATTGCCATGATGAACCTATGAATGATTTAGTTACTGCTTTCCTTATGCCCTTATGCTTATCTGATATTACCATCTCTATATTGTTTAATCCCCTTAGTTTCAGATCATCAAAGAATGATTCCCATTGAATGTATGATTGAGAATCATATAATTTGAAAATTTAAATGATAATATTTAAATGATAATATCTCTCTATAGCCTTCATTGCTTATTCTATTAACATATAATGCTTTGTTTTTATATTTTGAATCTTCCCTTATCTTAAAGTAAGTAGCATCTATATTATAAAAATTTAAATTCTGATGCTATTTTCTTTTCCAAGAATTCCTTTACCTTTATATCAATTTTAGATGTTAATGAAGATACATATGATGCCCATATATTACTAACACCTAATGATTCTATTACTTTCTTAACATTCCTTGTAGATACACCATTAATATAAGATTCTAATATTACTGATATTACTGATTTCATTGCTTCTTCTATTCTTGAATATCTTTCAAATACTTTTTTTAAAAGAAATTCCCTTATCTGTGGTTTTTCTAATATTATTCTTCCGTCAATTGTATTCAGTGATCTTCTTCTTTTTATTTCTATATGCTTTTCTATTCTCAGATCTTTCATACAATTCAGCCTTTATCATCTGATTAGCCTCTTCATCCATTACATTGTTTAAAACCCATGTAATGAATTTCTTTTTTCCTTCTTTTCCGTCATATAAGTAACTATTTATGAGTCCTTGCATTATTACTTCTTGGTCTTGTATTTTTATCACCTTCAACATAATTATACAAGACCGTTTTAAATTTACAGCAAAATCTGTACACTATCAGAAATAACGATAATGAAAATATCCATAAAATTGTTAAATTTTGTGATAAAACCGGAATTTTAAATATTTTTGATTTAACATCAGATTTATATGCATATTTTTTTGGTGTGCAGGTAGGAATGGATTCAAATGCAAAAAAAACAGAAGCGGAACAATATACGAAAAAATTATATACAAAAAACTTAAAAGCATTATTGATAATAAAAAATATACAATAAAAAAACAAGCAAGAACTAAAATTTTAAAGGATAAAATACACGATTTTATAATTTATAAAGATAATATTCCATATATTGTTATAGAATCAAATTTTTATAATACAAATGGAAGCAAGCCTATTTCAATAATGGAAAGTTATATACCAATGAATGATACTTATATAAAAAATAATATACAATTTGTATGGTTACAGATGGATATTACCGGTTAACAAATAAAAATAAAATGATTGAAAATATAAATAAATTTGATTATGTTATAAATACAAAAATGATAAATTTATTGAAAAATATATTTTAAAAATTTGTTATTATTAATTCCTTTATATTTCCTCTTTTATTTCCATTACTATTTATAACCCTTCTAGAATTTACTCTTTTTATAGTATAATTTTTATATAATTCATCAAAGAAATTATCATTATTATTTTCATTTTTAGGATCAGAATTACTTAAAATTATATAAGCACCTTTATCATTTATTTTGTTTATAAAATCATATAATCTTAATTGATCATTTTCATTGAATCCATATTTTGAATAAGATGAAAAATTTGATGTCTTATTTAATGGTCTGTATGGTGGATCAAAATAAACAATTGTATTTTTATTTATATAATCTAATGATTTTTCAAAATCATTATTTATTATTTCTGCATCTTTTAGTGCTTTATTTACTTTTAAAATGTTATCTATATTAAAAATTTCAGGATTTTTATACTTACTATATGGAACGTTAAATTCACCTTTATTATTTTGTCGAAATAGTCCATTAAAACATGTTTTGTTAAGGAAAATCAAATATGAAGTTCTTAATATAGAATTTTCTTTATCATAAGAAAAATTTTTTCCCTGAATATTAAATTTTTCTCTTATATTATAATAAAAATCTTTTTTATTATTACTTTTATTATAATCATTTTTGATATTAGATAATGTTTCTATTAAATCATAAGGATAATTTTTTATTACATTATATGATAATACTAAATCAGAATTTATATCAAATAAATATGATTTGTTTATTTTATATTTTGATTTTAAAAAGAAAAATAGAGAACCACCTCCAATAAATGGTTCTACATAACTATCAATAACATAATTTTTATTGATTATTGTTGAAAACTCTTTATTTAAGACATTAAGTAATTGTGATTTTCCTCCTGCCCATTTTAAAAATGGTTTTGCATCTATATTATTATCTATCGTATTCTGAATAAACATTATTTAATCATAATTATTTTATATTTAAATATTTTTATTAACGCTATCTAAATTTTATTAAACTATTTATCCGATCGTGTACTTAAATTGCTGTAAATTTCTAGGGATTCTAAAAAGAATACTGGAAAGAATGTCTAAAAAAATAATTTAACGAAGGATAAGCCTAAATTTCCTACAAAAATGATCATTTGTACCAAATATTTTAAAAACAACTGATCTATGAATGAATATGTCAATTAAAGTTGCTATATCAATAGTAATAATAGTAATACTAGCGGCAGGTATTGGAGGTTTCCTCTACTACAAAAATACAACATCGGATGGCCATATGGCAGTTTATGTTGCCGATGCTCCTATGCTAAGCGGAGTGACAGGGGTTTATATCTCATTCAGTGCAGTTGAAATGCACAGCAACACATCTGGATGGACCAACTACACGGTCCCTTCCACCACAATAAACATACTTGGCCTGAAAACAACAAATGCATCTCTGCTTACCAACATAACACTTCATTCCGGAACATATACAACAATAAGGCTGTTCATAAACAACGTTAAAGTTGAGGTTCTGGGTTCAAATGTTACTTTCACACTGGCATCAAAGTTCGCATTTATAAATCACCCATTCACTGTGAGCTCTCATTCAACCACAGGCATAGTAATAGACTTTAACCTGAATCAGGATCTGAACCTCAACTCGAAGATATTCACACCCAGTGTGGGGTTCGTGATGAATTAATCCATTAATTTATTTTTTAAAATATGATACAAACTCCCAAATATTTCTGCCATCTTTATTTTTATGCGTTTAGGATTGTCATTTCTAACCCCATATCTGGATATTCAACAACAAAAGGCTTAGTCATCTTCTTCATTGATGTTGAGTAGCCCTATGATCATAACAGGTTTCTGATCAGAATCTATGCATCGTTGACTGTCACAGTAAATAACAGAGTCCTCAGGTTTCAGGATTTCCCCTGTCCTGTAATCCGTGTTGCTTGCGCTGAACATTTCCTGTGCAGTAAGCTGTCTTATGATGATCCTCTCATTTCCATTGTGTTTTTTATGAGTTATGTAGTAACCGCGGAGTTCCTTATACGGCCACCCTGTTTTCCTGTCCTTAACATCCGTGAAACTTCTAAGTATAATTGATACAATCTTAGATCCCAAAATAAAATCAAGCAGGTGCGATCTGAAGATTTGATTCTGTCTGGATTCAGTTCCATAAACTATCTCGTCTCCATTCCTGGCTGCATCCCAACTTTCACTGTATCCAATACTGTTTGATAGAGTTATTGTGGATGATGTTTTTGTGTACTTCTCGAACTGATAAATTATATCGTCAAAGCCGGTGACCATGACTCTATTGCCCTGATCCTCAGATTCTGGTTCTGGCATGAATACATAAAAAGAAGAACTCCTTATAAAATTACCCTGCATGCGTTCAGTTGTTTTCGGTTGCAGACAGCCAAAATATGCGGGGGAAAATTAATGTTTTATTTATAAGTTAGCGTGGATGAAAGAATCTTTGCCATGTAATGGCGATTAACAGTTATTGACACCTAATCTCTCACTAAAGGGGCATTCTGCTTCAAAGGTTGCTGGTGGAATCTCCACATGCGCGGATTCCGCTTTCATCCTCTACCCTCTGGAAGGGGCTTTCCTGCTCAATATCATTAAATATGTTGGGCATATGCAAAACAGTTGTCAAATAATATATCACTGACTCCTGAGGAAAAATCTCCATACAGGTGGGTTATGGCAGGATTGGCCGGCCTTTTAATGACAACAAGTTTCATTTCGCTGACTTCCTTTGGAATTCTTTCCGCAAAGATGGCATCTTCTTTCAGTATCGGTTCCAGCACATTAACTGTTCTGGGAATCGATTCTTTTTCTATAGGACTTTTTGTTGCTTTTTTTCTGGGGCATGGGGGAATATTTGATACACACCTCAAGACAGGGGTATTGGTTGCTCAGATATTCCTTATAGTTCCGCAGTTCCTGATACCTGTTTTTTATAATCTCATCATCCTGATTGCATTGCGTTTCCTCCAGGGTCTAATGATCATGATGCTAGCACTTTTCTCTATACAACTGGAGGGGTGGTTTCCTCCAGACGAAAGGGCGCGATCCCTGGCATTCGCGCTTGGGGCGATAAGCCTGGGAAGCGCTGCTGGTGGCCTTTTATCTGAAATCTTGAAATCATTCACATGGCAACAATCTTACTACATTACCGGTATCATAATGGTGGCAGGGGCTGCTTTATATCTCATATTTGCAAAGGATTCAAAATCACAGAGGAAAGCAATTGCCCGGGCAGAAGGATCGAAACATGCCAATGCACTTAAGAATCCCCTGGTCATAATTATGGGATTGATTCAGCTTCCATTGAGCTGGGTGCTATTCAGCATAGGGGGATATCTTTCTTCATACTCTTATCATCTGGGATATTCCACAGGGCTAACAGGAACCCTCATAGTGGCATGGGGGCTGTCAGGTTTTATTGCAGCCTTTATTGGATCTGTTCTGGGCGATCATCTTTCAAAAGGAAAAACATCTAATCGTGATATTTTGAATTCAAGACTTTTAATTATGACCATTGCGGACATTCTCATGGCAGCAGGCATAATTCTAATGATCACTATTGGTCGTTTTTCTTTTTATGATCTTGTTTTTGCCGCGGTGATTAATGGTTTTCTAATGATGTTTCCACCAAATTACTGGGCTCTTCCTGGAAACATATTTCCACTGGCAATAGTCAGTGCTGGTGCTTTTGGGATGGGCCTCATTTCCAACTCAGCTGATGCAATAGGTCCACTGGTAACGTCTTCACTCATATCTGACCTTGGCTGGAATGGAGTTTTTATCATAATGCTTGGTCTTTCACTCTTCGGCATTTTAATGAATATTCTTCTCTCAAAATCAAGGTTAAAGATCCCAGACAATTGAGTGCCCCTATGAACTTTTACTCAGAAAAAATGATTCCGGTATAAACAATGAACTTATCCTCGGGGATCTTGCAGTTATTCCAACGACAATATTAAAAATATGTCTCATGGAACTTTCATGTGGGTTGATGAGTAGATCTTTAAATTCCAGCATCTGAAATATATTACAGTCTTCAGGTGTTCCATGTTTCTGTACCATAATGCCATCTTCTCTATTAGATAGATCCTGGAGTTGATCCATTAGGCACGTTCCTTTGTGATCCTCTGAACAAAATAGTTCAGTTCTCCCTATATGAACCTTCATCATCCTTGCAACATACTTCATTGAATCTATGGATGAGTGGATGATACAGTTATAGCAGGTCTCCCAGTATTTCCCCCATCTTTCACAAAGGGCAATGTCCAGAGATTCCTTATGTTCTCCTTCATGTAATATGCTTTTCCAGTCTTAAGATCAGAATACCTGATCCTGTTGTATCTCTTTCCCTTTATTTCTCTGGCGATTTTCCCCTGAATACAGCCATATATACATTGTTCCATTGAGGTCCATCACACCAGACTTCAACAGTTCCCTGTTCTCATCTTTTCTTATTGCATTAAACGTCTCATCCATATGCTTCATCGCATGGAACCGATCAAACACCATCTTTGAATCTGCATCAGTAACCTGTTTCTCATTGAAGGATATGAAAAAGCCTTACGTGTCAATTGAAATTGCAGTTATTGATGAAATCTGCTTTTCTGTCAGCGTATGGTAATACTCATCAAGTGATTTCATCCTCCTTTCAAATGTAATGTAATCAACGTCATTCTTTTCCATGTCGCAGACCAGTGTGATATACTTATGTCTTTTCCTGTAAGACCTCTCATCTACGCCAACTACTGATTGATGGTTGATCCTCCTTGTTCTTCCCCGTTTGACTGCATGATCAATGGTGTTCCATGCTGGTTTCCATGCCGGTTTCCATGATATTTTCGTTATATGAGTGAAATTGAGAACATCCAGATTCTGCAGAATTTTTATGGGCCTTGTTTCAAATCTCAATGAGAATCTAAATATCCTCTCTGTCCATGAAAGCATGGCCTCTCTTATGCCATGTTTCTGACAGGATATTCTAGGATGGAATGCATGGATGAATGCCATGAATTCCACCAAATTCTAGGTCTCTTCATATTCTTTCATGCAGATGGTCATATACTCATGCATTGCCCCTGGCATTCCGGAAAGGTGCGTTTCCATCCCTTTTAATGAATTATTCATATCTTTACAGTCTTCTTCGTTGAATGGAGATGGGATCTCTCCATTTTACATGAAACCTTCAATCCAAGTAGTGCAGAATACCTCTGGCAATCACACATGAAAAAATATAAATAAATGTTAGATTAAATTACACACATAAAAGTCCCATACGCCAAAAACTCTTATTAAAATTATATCCAAGATATATTTTTATCATTACATTAAACATTATTGAATAACTTTCACTTTTTTGGCATAAATCCAGATTGAAATGGATCATCAGGCGATACAACAATCTTTGTGAACTGAGTTATCCAGGCACTTCCTGTTATTTCTGGAATTATTAAATTTTTATTTCCCTCTCTTTTTACGGATATAATCTTGCACTGGAACTGGCTTCCTATTATTGATCTGTGTACATAAGAATCTCCTTCCTTCAGTATTCCTTTCTCATGCAACAGTGCAGCTCTGGCAGCTGTACCTGTGCCACATGGAGACCTGTCAAAGCTTTTATTGGAAAATATCACAACAGCCCTGTACTCCTTTTTATCATCAGTTATCATGGCAAGTGGGTAAAGATTTTCTCCATTGTCTGGAACCATATCTTTAATAATATGGTACGTTTGTTTTCTGATTTCATTTCCCGTTGATATAAGATTTTCAATATTTTCAGTTTCTACTGGAATTTTTATGTCCTTTGAATTAACTATGGCATAATAGTTCCCCCCATATGCAATGTCAACCCTTATTCTTTTACCTTCTATGTCTATGTTTCCATTACCCACATAATAGGAATTCACATCTATTATTGAGACCGATTCTACATTATTATTATTTATATGCACATGTGCTTCAACATTCCCTGATACAGTATCATACCTTATGACTGTTTCAGGTTCAGAAACTTTGACATACCCCAGGGATGCTAAAACAGTGCTGACACCAATAGTTGCGTGTCCACACATATCCAGATACCCGTCATTGGTGATATATAAAAGTGTATAATCATTTTCTTCTGAAATTGGAGGAAAGATTATTGCTCCAAATTGGTCAATATGTCCTCGCGGTTCAAGCATCAGGAGTTTCCTAACATTGTCATGTTCTCTTTTAAAATTTTCTCTTAATTCAAGGGCGTTTTTATATTTCCCGATTGGTTCATTCCAGAACATGATTCTTGTAGGTTCACCTTCTGTATGGGTATCAATAACATCGAATGCTTTGCTAAAAACTGTGTTCATATATTATTTATAAAATCAAACTGAATATATTTTGTGGTTTATGCAATTAAATGTATTGATGGTTTTGGAAGGTTTATGATAGATCCTTTTTATTATGTTGCTAAAATATGAATATGTTAATATATATAAAAATTAAAATATATTCTTACTGGTGATGAAAATAGGTATAAAACTCGCAATAAATGTAACAATAGTTACAATTATTAAATAATCGGGTGTCTCGTGTTTTAGAAAGTGACGATTGTCATTATCTCCCTAACTCCATTTCTCAATTAAATGTTGGATATCACCATTAGGTTGTATGCAATTGCTTTCAGGCCAATTGCACTGTCATATAAACTTGATGTGCTACCCTTATTTATTAGACACTTACGAGAGATATATTTTACTGCTGGAGAGATATAGGGTGATTCCAGATGTGTTTTACAAATTTCCTCCTAAATCCCGGAGGGAGTGGTGCATAAAGGGCCTGAGAAATTCACAATTCAGGTGAAGGAACAGATAGTACTGGAATCGTTCAAAGCAACAAACATTGCAGAACTGTGGAGGAAGCATAGTGAATCTGTGGCGCATTTCCACAGATGGAAGGAACTTTTCCTAAAAGTGGAAGGAGGGGTTTGAAGAATTCTCAAACATTATGTGGAGGAGGCTGGGAAGAATAAGAATTTTTTAAAAATTAATGTTCCTGAAATAGACTAATTCTTTATGGAGAAGCATCATGTATACGTCCCTCTCTTTTACGACATAAAAAATAGCAGGGTTATTCCAATAGAAGAAGGAAAAAGTTCCAGTGTATCTGGAAAATTTATGGTGAAGCATCCTTCCATCCATGGGAAGAACATTGAACGCGTAACCTAGAATATGCACCCATCGTACACATCCTGTGCTAAAGAGTATTTCCATGAGTAATCAATAGTTTTTGATCATTTCCACATGATCAGGACATTGAATGTCACCCGGGACAGAATAAGGCAGAGGGAAGCAGGAAATAATAAGATGCTCAAGCATATAATATATGAATGGTGGAAGAATTCCCCTGATCTCTCAGAGAAAGAGAAGAATCTACTCATGTGGTGAAATCCTTTGATCCCCAGACATCTCATGCTTATCATATCATGATTTTCCTGCATAAATTAGACCAAGTGAATGTAGCCATCGCTAAAAGCTATCATATAGAATTGATATCATTGGCATACAGATTAAGGATGCCAAATATAGAGAAGTCGGGAAAGATTATAAAGCGACGCATATATGGCATTCTTGGGGTAATGATATCAGAAATAAATTCCTCTGTTGCGGAAGGCCTGAATAACAAGTTCAAGACAGTGTTCAAAAATTATTATGGATTCAAAGATTAGAGATACAGGGACACCATCCTCAATCTGGTTGCAGGTGGATTGAAATTACCTCCATAACGTTGAAGAGGTTCAAAAATATTAAGTATGGTGTTCTCTTAATACAAACATGACTGATGAGGTCGATATTGAAAAAGGATCAGTATTAAAAAGAAAGTTCTCTCTCTTCGACGCCGCCCTGTTTGGGATAGGTGGTGCAGTTGGTTCAGGCATTCTATTCGCAGCTGCCTATGGTACTGCCTATGCTGGTCCTGCGGTAATAATATCATGGCTTATTGCTGCAGTAATGATAGTTATAGTTACGATTCCATATGCAGAATTCTCATCCATGGCTCCCCGTGGAGGAATAAGCGCAAGGATCTCTTACTACTCATATGGGACATATGGTGGTTTTCTTTCAGGCTGGGCTTTGTTTTTATGGGCAGTTATGATTCCACCAATTGAGGCAGTTGCCGTTTCGGAATACGCAGCCTATTACATCCCTGCACTCTACAGCAAAGGCTTCCTTACGCCGTACGGTATAGGCCTCTCTATCCTCATCACAATAATCTTTGTTTTCATAAATCTCGCCGGAATTTCAAAGATGGGGAAATTCAACAGCGCACTAACCTGGGTAAAGATCGCCAGCGTTATAATTCTAATTATAATGGTGCCTCTCTTAATCTTTCACCCATCCAATTTTACCATTCCATCATTCATACCATCAACCGGTTGGAAGGGGATTTTTATTGCGATACCGGCGACAGGAATACTGTTCTCATTTGGAGGTTACAGGCAGGTTGCTGACATGGCAGGTGAGATCAAGAATCCAAAAAGGAATCTGCCAATTGCAATAGGGGTAACACTTGCAGTTCAAAGCATATTCTACATACTCATGTCCATTGTCATAGTTGGTTCCGTGAATTGGAGCTCACTTGGTGTTGCTCCTGGTGATTGGAGCGCAGTTTCTAATCTATCTTCACCCCTTGCAGATCTAATGAAAGAGAACCTGGCTTCGCTTACAGGAGATCCAGCCCTAATAATTTCAGGTCTCATATTCCTTGCGTTACTCTTTGCAATATATTCCCCACTGGGAACTTTTGGTGTTTATCTCACTGGAAGCTCAAGGATCATATTTGGATTCTCCAGAGAGGGGGCAATACCCGAAAAACTGGGAAAAACCGATAAAAGAGGGGTGCCGGTGTACGCAATAGTTCTCGTTGCAATTGTTGGTGATTTATTCCTAATCCCGCTTCCAAGCTGGGAATCTCTGGTGAATTTTGTTGTTGTTGCAGCTGTTGTCAACTTTGCTCTGGTGGCCGCTTCAATACCAATTATAAGAAGATTGCACCCAAACATAGAGAGATCATTTAAGGTTCCTTTTTTCAGGGCATGGTCTCTCATCGCATTTGTTGTATCTTCTCTCCTTGTTTACTGGGCCACATATCCTACCACCCTCTACGCAATTACGGCAACGCTTGTGGGAAGTATAATATTCTTATATCAGGCATATAAGGCTAAATGGAAAAACCTGGGGTTGAGAAACTCCATATGGATTCCATTCTATTTAATTGGATTACTCATCCTTTCCTATATTGGTTCCATAGCTACCGGAGGTCTGGGGATACTACATTTCCCTGTGGATGCGTTTGTTGTTATTGTCTATGGTGTTATATTCTGGTTCATATCACAGATTATGGCCCCAAAAACACCCGTTGGGGACATGGAATCCCTCATAGCAAATGCACCAAAGGAGGAACCATTGCTTTAAAAAAGATAAGAAAAGTGGGGGTGAATTGATAAAACCCCATAAAATATTTTTATCTCTGATGATTAAATTGAATCCTCATTAAACAGAAGGACTGCGTGAAATGTTTAATTTAAAGTAAATCGCTGCGGAACGATATATCCTATTCTGACATTGAAATGACCCAGTAGGAAAAGCATTATGGGAGAGAAGGAATCAAAAACAGCAAATGTCTCATCTATATTTAATTGCCATATTTTGTTGAAAGTAATTTATAGGCGGATAAACCCCAAGGAGACTAAAACCTTAGATATATTGATGATGTCAACTAAAATTGAGAATGTCGATTTATTCAAACATGATTCCCAATACGAAAACAGTCTAAAAAATAGGAACATATATATTTAATCATTAGGAATCAATGATTATACAGCCTATGAAGAAACCAGAATCAATAGTACAATGTTGACTTTAGGCCCCGGCATTTAAGTTAAGCTGTTATCTCTGATCTTCCAATAAATGATCAGAAATGATCAGATCTGTACAACTTCTGTTTTAATGGGATTTGCTATTGCAAACAGTGCAGGACAAACCTTTACTGAAAGTTTTATGACCTCTTGCAGATCTTTGTCCGAATCAATTTCCAGCTTCATTGCCTTAATTATGGGATAATCTGAGTCCATCAACACTGGCCCGATGTCATAATATAAATGTCCTCTCACCTTTAACCTCTCCAGGGTGATTCCTTTTCTGGCAGCTTGAATTGCAACTGTGGAGGCAAAACAGGACATAACCCCGAACATGAGGTAATTGAGGGGGGTCGCATGTATGCCCATACCGCCGAGAACAGTTGGTTCATCTGCACCCATTATGAATTTTGCATTTTCAGACATAAGTTCAGCAGTGAACATAGGGCTTCCATTCATGTGAAAGTCTCCATTGATCTGTTTTTCAATATCAAAATGCCCCTCTTTTTCTGATGCTTTTGCTGCATTTGCTTTTAATAATTCAAGATCTACATTGTTTACTCTCTTTCCCATAATAATTCCAGATAGCATATGATGTTTTGATTTAACGTTTTCAGTTTCACCCATTTCTAAAATTTGCAGAAACAATTTGACCCGCTATGTGAATTGTTTCAGGAAACTGTATGTGTGTTTCACCCCTCTGAAGAAATTATCGATGCTTACCATCTCACCTGGTGAATGCAATCCTGAATGCTGGTCTCCGACGCCTATCGCACTAACAGCTTCCTTTATCCCAAGATTCCTGGTAAAAAGATCCATGGGTTGAGTACCAGGTCTGTTGATCATGGCAATTGGATTTTTCCCATAAACCAGTTTTGCTGAGGCCATCATAGATATGGCAAGAACCGATTTTTTTGAAGTTCTTACATGGTATTTAAGACTTATTGGAATAATTTCTCCCTTGAATCTCGTGTCCCTTAAAGATTTCTCAAAATGGTGAAAATTTCCTTAGGGTCCCGATAAGCACCAGGTGAAAATCCATGTTGGCAATTGTTTTTGTGGGAATTACCGTTTTACTGCCTTCTCAGGTATAATCTGCCATTAAGCCGTCAACATTGAAAGTTGGGTTTCCGAATAGGGCCATTACCAGATCATCTCTATTCTCATTTCTGAGATATTTAAGCCCAAATGATCCCATGTACTCTTGCACATTGAAAGGGCATTCCTAGAGAATCATTTTCTCTATCTCTGTCAGAGGCCTGAGTTTTTTATAAAAGCCAGGTATTTTACCCATGGATCCTTCGTATAGCCTTCCATCAGCCAGAATTAAATTCCATGCAGAATTGGGAACAATTGCAGCATTTGAGGAATGCATATCTGACGACGACACTTCTTCATTTAATTATGCATAGAGAAGTCTTTTAACAACCAGCGATAGAACAGGCCCTCCATCATTGCCTAAAGTGCTTCCTTCCATTATGGCTGCGTCACTATTCAGGATATCATGGTGATTGTCAACAAAATTTTCAACAGAAGGGCTTTGATTGAAACAACTTGATCAGATAGAGATTTTACAAAAGATTCATGGGAAAGTTTTTAATCAATAAAGGCATAAAAACAATTATCCCATAAGCATAAATTTTAAAAGTTGAGTGATGGGTTTGAGTGACTATTTACCAGATAAAAATGCAAACAGAAATGGATCCAACAAAGGATCAAAAAGATCATTTCCGGATACTGGGAGAATTCACAAGGCATGCCCAGGTTGTGGATCAGAAAACCTGGTTTTTGAAGTCGGCTTCATTACAGGGAAATATAAATGTAATCAGTGCGGATACGTCGGTCCGGTTATTTTTGAGTTCAACGACAGAGAATATGCCAAATTTCTAAAAGAGTTGAAAGAAAACGGTCAGTGAAGTATATAATCCTTAAATGTTCATAAAGAAAATCCATATGGTAATGATGTTTAAAGGTGAATAGCATCAAAGTTTTAAGCCTTTAAAGAATATGCCATAATGGAAATGAAAAAAACAGTATTTTATATAATAACGGGAGAAATGGATAGAGCAAGAATGGCCTTAATGGTTGCCAGAAGATCAGCAGAATTTAAGAGATTCCAAGATGTAAAGGTAATTCTTCAGGGACCAAGTGAGAAACTACTTCTTGATGAGAACCCTGAAATAAAGGATAATATAGATTTTCTCATTAAAAACCATAACATAGATTCGGCCTGCAAATTTATTGCAGAGCAAATGAACATATCCGATCCAATTATCAAGAGAGGTGTGGAACTCAAACCCGGTGGCGAAAGACTGGCAGCACTTGTAAACGACGACTATGTGCCGCTTGTTTTCTGAGTTAATGCATTTTTATACTTTTTTATTTAATAATCGTAATGCCTTTTTAAATGAGGCCTGCATAAACTTTTAAATCTTTATTCAATGCTAATGTGATAATCATGGTTGTAGATCCAGATATAAAAAAGATTATTGAAATGATGAATTCATTGGGAGAATTTGACTATGAAAAAATGGATATAAAGGAGATCAGGAAAATGATGGATGAGAACCCTCTTCCAACAAAAATCGAAGATGTTCTTGCGGTCAAGGACATGTCATTCATTCATGACGGTTTTGAAATTCCCTTGAGATTCTACATTCCAAAAAATGCCGGAAAAGGCCTTATAATTTATCTTCATGGCGGAGGTTTTGTCTTCGGCAATATAAAATCTTTTGATCCACTATGCAGGAAAATTGCCAATTCATCTGGCTGCAAAGTTTTATCTGTGGAATACAGGCTTGCACCTGAACATAAGTTCCCTGCGGCAGTAGAAGATGCATATCAGTCATATTTGTGGGTTCGAAAAAACGCAGGATTATTGGAAATAGATCCCCAGAATATTGCAATTGCAGGAGACAGCGCAGGTGGAAATCTCACCGCCTCTGTTTGTCTTATGATCAGGGACAACAATGTACCTCCCCCAAAACTTCAGGTATTGTTCTATCCTGTGCTGGGACCTGATTTCTTCACTGAATCGCTAAGAGAGTACGGTGAAGGATACTTCCTAACTTCCAAACAGATGGAATTTTTTGGAAACGCTTATATGAATACCGTTAATGATTCCCTCAATCCTTATTTTTCTCCTATTCTTCAAAAGAATCACAAAGAACTCCCCGAGACAATCATAGTAACTGCAGAGCATGACCCCCTAAGAGATCAGGGTGAGATGTACCTGTCAACATTGTATAACTCCGGAGTAAAGGCAACGGGCATAAGGGCCAGGGGAATGATACATGGCTTTGCAAGCTTCTTTTCAATGATTCCAGCTGCAGAAAATATCGTTACCATGGTGTGGAATCTTGCCGGAAATAAAATTAATTCCTGATAATTAAGCTCTGTATCATATATGACAAAACATATTATTAAAAAGAGAATGACAAATAATGAAACTTTCCACAATTTTCTGGAACAATAGAACCGAGTTGGCTGTAAGTACGGAAAAAGGTATGGCACCTTTATCACTTATGGGCAATAGTGATCTATTGGGTTACTCTGAATCGATAAACAGTTTTCTTGGAAACTGGGAGAATCTCAAAACCCTGAAAACTGAAATAAACATCAGGGGACCGGAACTGAAGACACTGAAGGAGGGTGAGTTCAGATATGCTCCTGCGATTGGAAAACCTGGGAAAATACTGTGTATTGGACTCAACTACAAGAGCCACATAGAGGAGACAAATGACAAACCTCCTGAATTCCCGGTTATATTTAGCAAATTCACAAACTCCATTGCCGGACATGAGGAGGACATCCCCCTACCTGTTAACTCAAACCAGGTGGATTACGAGGGAGAGCTTGGCTTAATAATCGGCAAGGAGGCATACATGGTTCCTGAAAACCAGGCTTTGGGGCATGTCTTTGGTTACTTCGTAGGAAACGATGTCTCTGCAAGGGATCTTCAGCGTAAGACCTCACAGTGGCTTCTTGGGAAAACATGTGAAAAATTCTTCCCAACCGGTCCATGTATAGTTACAGCTGATGAAATACCAGAACCACAAAAACTCTCCATAAAGACAACTGTCAATGGTGAAATAAGGCAGAATTCCAATACATCAAACATGATTTTTTCCTGCAAGAATCTTATAAGCTATATATCTCAGTACATGAAACTTGAACCTGGGGACGTCATATCTACGGGCACACCAGACGGCGTAATTGCAGGCTTTCCTGAGGAGAAAAGGGTGTGGCTATCTGATGGAGATGTTGTTGAAGTTGAGATTGAGAAGATCGGAAAAATCAGAAACAGATTTGTAAAGTGAATCTTTTTAGTTTCAAATTATATTTTTATAAAAGTATTAATTACACAATTTATAAACAGGACATTTTAACCGTATTGATGGGGTTTCAACCAATTTCCTAAAGATTTTAGCCCTTGAGATCCATCAAATACGAATTCTCAATTTAAAAGACCTCTTTTCAGATCATCCGTAGCTTTGCATCCTCTCTTTCAAACATTTAATTTTCTCACCAAACAAATTATTAAATAATCTCTTCTATATCTTTCTGGATGTCAGTTTTCGCTTCAAAAAAGAGACTCATAATCTCTGTTTTTGTACTTGCAGTTGCTTTTGTTCTTATTAGCGTTCCTTTCGGTCCTCTTCCACCACTTGAAAAACTCCTGAATCCGGCCACAGGAATATGGGCTCCAAACATATCTCCCTATGCCACTGGAATTCATGAAATTAATATCACGCAAAACGGATCCAGATCTTCAGTTACAGTATTCAATGAGCCTGACGGATTTATAGGCATTGCTTCAAACACCACCTGGGGAATGTATTATGAACAGGGGTATCTTGAAGCACAGTATCGTTTAGCTCAGATGGAGGTTATAAAACGGGAAGCCCTTGGAACACTTTCAGGTCTCATAGGTGCATCGGAACTGTCATCGGATATATTTTTCAGACAGCTTGAGGATTTCCAGATAGCCCAGCAAGAGGTAGCAAATCTCTCAAAAACCGGACTCACTTACAGAGCTACAACAGAGTTCGTTGATGGAATTAACGCCTATATATCAAATCTGAGTCAGGCCAATATGCCGCTTCTTTTCAAGGTATTAGATTTCACTCCCCTTACTTGGAATATAACCGATATTTTTGCCATACAGCAGCTTTTCATCTGGGAAAATAGCGCAGGAGGTACAGATCCTCTTTATTTCAACTACGCCCTGCAGCAGATGCCAGAGAAAGTAATAAAGGCACTTTATCCGGCATACCCAGCTGGTATCCAGAATCCAATTGTACCCAACTCACTTGATCCTTCTGTTTACAATGTGTCCGGGGACATTTCAAATCTTTCCCTTTACACTCCATCATATGAATACCCCAACGTTTCAGCAGAGTCATCTGTGTCAAGTTTCCTCTCAACTTACAACTCCATAGGAAGAGAAACTGCATCAATTCTTGGGGCAGATAACAGCAGGACTGTTTTCTCAATGTCAGAACAGGATTCAAGGGACTTCAGTAACGATTGGGCCGTAAACGGTGTAAAAACATC
Organism: Oxyplasma meridianum; assembly: GCF_038024865.1. Taxonomy (NCBI): domain Archaea; kingdom Methanobacteriati; phylum Thermoplasmatota; class Thermoplasmata; order Thermoplasmatales; family Thermoplasmataceae; genus Oxyplasma; species Oxyplasma meridianum. The sequence goes on from NZ_CP133772.1 coordinate 110,970, forward strand.
AAACAGGTCAGCACTGCTGGCCAATGATCCACACCTTACCACCACTGTACCATCAATCTGGATGGGCTTTCAGCTGGTATCTCCGGGAGAAAATGCAATAGGGGTTACTTTTCCAAGCTTCCCGGGAATTGTATTGGGGCACAATTCGAAAATAGCATGGGGAGCAACAAATGGCCAGATTCAGGAAACATATTTCTACGCTGAAAAAGTCAATGCAACTGACAGGTATGAGTATCTGTCAAATGGTACATGGCAACATTTCCAGACCATAAATGAGACAATTCCGGTTAAGGGTGAATCTCCTAAGGTGATCACAGTGGAGAGATCAGATAACGGAGTTGTTATTGAAAACTCAAATAACGTCACCATAGCAATGGACTGGACTGGGCTGAGACCATCATATGAACTGAGCTTCTTCCTTCACATAAATACCGCCTCAACAGTATGTCAGTTTGTGTCAAATCTCACAGCTTACTTTAAGGTTGCAATACAGAACTGGGCGGTAGCAGATTCACAGGGCAACATTGGTATTTTTCCATACGGCGATTATCCCATCATAAAAGAGGGGGATCCAAGAGGAATACTGCCAGGAACAGGTGCATATAACTGGATCGGTTTTGTTCCCATTTCAGAGGAACCACACCTCTACGATCCCACCAGAGGATTTGTGTTTTCTGCCAATCAGATAACTGTTTCAGACAATTACCCATACTACATTGGTTGGGACTACGAATCCGGTTACAGGGCGGATGAAATATACACCTTATTGAATGATACACATGGAATTAACACTGAAAAAATGGAAAGCATTCAACTGACCATACATGATTTCACAACCAATATACTTCTTCCGGCACTGATCCAGTCACTTAAATTTGGTGATCTTGAGAACACCGGAGCGTATAAGGTACTGAGTACATGGAATGGCAATATGACAACAAACTCCACAGCCGCAACCATATATTACTACTGGCAACAGAACATATTGAGGGATGTTTTCATGCCATATCTCCAGAAGTATGGTATCAATGCATCAGAAGGCCTCAACCAGACTGCATTCTTCTTAGGTTCAGATTCAACCTATCATGGTCCATTGATAGAAGACCTCATAAATTGGACAATGACAGATCCAAACTCCTCATGGTTTGACAACCCATTGAATAATCAGACAAGGAACCTTACAACAGTTTCGCTGGAAGCATTTACCCAGACCGTGTCATATCTGGATGAAAAATACGGAAATTATTCAAATGCATGGGAATGGGGAAACATTCATAAAAGATACCTCTCAAGCCTTTTTGGAATAAGCCAGTACAATACAGAAGAACTCCCTGCAGCAGGTGATGGAAATACTATAAATGCAGCGTACGGGACCATTTCAGATTTTGGCCCATCATGGAGAATGGTTGTAAACCTGAGCCATCCTGAAACGGCAATGGGAATATATCCCGGGGGAATCTCCGAAAATCCTCTGAGCAAGTATTACGACAACACATTTGTAGCATGGAATGACGGCACATACTACACTCTTATTCCTGTCAACGCACCAAAACAGTTTCTCTATATGTATGCAGGAGGCGCAGGCCCATGAGTTCCTCTTATAAAATCATATTCTCCCTTCTTATTCTCATTGTAACATCGTTTTTGCTTGCTTTCACGGGACTTTGGTATTTGCAGGCCATACCTGCTGCAGCATTTGGATTCTTCACGCTCAGATCAAGATCACTCTATATCTTGGCTGGGATTTTCTCTGCAATCGGTATGCTTTCTGCAATCTTCTCTTACGACGCTGGATATCGAATGGGAAACGGAAATCTGGTTGCAGGGATTATAGGCTTTCCTGGGGGGTATCTGATCCCACTGGCCATGACCATTATTGTAATCTTTATTTTAGGCGTATTTGGTGCCATGTTCGGTGGGTCTTTTACCAAGGATGAACATAAAAGGTGAGATCTATTTAGTTCAGAATAAAAATTAGGATGATCCCAAACCTTTATCTGTTTGAACATTTTATTAAATAATGAATATTCTAATGAAAAGAATATATGAGATCTACTCTGAAACTGATGGCTACCGGTTACTCGTGGAAAGACTATGGCCCAGGGGGATTTCAAAGAGCAAAGCACATATAGATCTCTGGATAAGTATCAATCTCTTATAGAGTAAATTTCTGACCTTCCAGCTGGATGATTTTTTAATAAAATTTGATTAGTATCAATCTCTTATAGAGTAAATTTCTGACCTTCCAGCTGGATGATTTTTTAATAAAATTTGATTAGTATCAATCTCTTATAGAGTAAATTTCTGACATTATCCAATAGATAATCTAAGACTTTTTCATAATCGTATCAATCTCTTATAGAGTAAATTTCTGACGATCCCGATTACAAGCGATTGTACTTTCGATTATTGGTATCAATCTCTTATAGAGTAAATTTCTGACATATCCCCGTTAGTAAATGTAATGGCATAGTAAAATAGTATCAATCTCTTATAGAGTAAATTTCTGACGTATAGAGTTCTTGCAATCTCATCGGAATGTTTTGCTGTATCAATCTCTTATAGAGTAAATTTCTGACTTTTGCACTCATTGTTTTAACCTCTTCAGAGTTATGTATCAATCTCTTATAGAGTAAATTTCTGACTCGATCCCCCACACTAAACTATCTTTTAGATCCTCCGTATCAATCTCTTATAGAGTAAATTTCTGACTTTCAACCGTTAAGAAGAAAAATAGTGCGGGAGGTTTGTATCAATCTCTTATAGAGTAAATTTCTGACATATGGCTATGTGCCATATAAAAATGAACTAATAAATGTATCAATCTCTTATAGAGTAAATTTCTGACGGATTAGTTGTATTCGAGAAAGTTAAATTTGATACGTATCAATCTCTTATAGAGTAAATTTCTGACACATTAAAAAAATTCATAAAGATGAGAGAAAAAGCAGTATCAATCTCTTATAGAGTAAATTTCTGACCCGCTGACAACAACGTTAGCCGTGGGCGTGATAACATGTATCAATCTCTTATAGAGTAAATTTCTGACAAGTAGTGGTAGTGGTGGTGGCACTGGTGGTAGTGGTGTATCAATCTCTTATAGAGTAAATTTCTGACAGATATATTTGTGCATCTGGAATTAACAAATTCATTGTATCAATCTCTTATAGAGTAAATTTCTGACATCGTTCTATTTCATTTTCAACTTCACGTGTAAAATGTATCAATCTCTTATAGAGTAAATTTCTGACCATTATAATTGGAAATTACACGATCATTAAAATATAAGTATCAATCTCTTATAGAGTAAATTTCTGACGAATTAAAACACACTGATTTTAAACACACTGATTTTGTATCAATCTCTTATAGAGTAAATTTCTGACCTTTATTTGCTGTTATAATATTTGTGATTGTAATAGGGTATCAATCTCTTATAGAGTAAATTTCTGACAATAAAACATGATATGGATTATAAAGGAAATTATTAGTATCAATCTCTTATAGAGTAAATTTCTGACATTCTACTATCATATCTTTTAGATCCATTGAAACAAGTATCAATCTCTTATAGAGTAAATTTCTGACCCTTATGCACCCAACCGCATTCCTGCACAATATTGGTATCAATCTCTTATAGAGTAAATTTCTGACCAATAATGTTATATATACTTATGAATGATACAACGTATCAATCTCTTATAGAGTAAATTTCTGACGTATGCTAAATTTATACTAAAGGAATTAAGGAAAAAGTATCAATCTCTTATAGAGTAAATTTCTGACATCCCTCCTATGACAGGATTTTCTAAATCTTTTTTCAGTATCAATCTCTTATAGAGTAAATTTCTGACGATAAATTGTGTGAAATTAGAGAGGTGGTTTGATCAGTATCAATCTCTTATAGAGTAAATTTCTGACAACATGAGGCCGTGTAAGTGATCAAACTCTAATTTTGTATCAATCTCTTATAGAGTAAATTTCTGACCCAACCGAATCCCAGGATATGAAAGTGAGGTCCTTCAGGTATCAATCTCTTATAGAGTAAATTTTTGACCTCCGATGTCTCCTATGACAGAGCCCGCCACGCTGCGTATCAATCTCTTATAGAGTAAATTTCTGACAGAGTAAAAGCCCTGATGAAACCTTTGACCACAAGGGTATCAATCTCTTATAGAGTAAATTTCTGACGTTGCTGGCGGGAGCAGGTTTGATAACTCAGTATGCGTATCAATCTCTTATAGAGTAAATTTCTGACCACGATTCTGGCGCTTGCTCCCGCAGGCTCACAGACGTATCAATCTCTTATAGAGTAAATTTCTGACGATGGCCATATTTGTGTTTTAATTCTCGATGATTGTGTATCAATCTCTTATAGAGTAAATTTCTGACATCACAAGGATCATGAATACAACCCAGTCATAGCTTTGTATCAATCTCTTATAGAGTAAATTTCTGACCTTTACTGACACAAGACAAAACTCAATTATTTTATCGTATCAATCTCTTATAGAGTAAATTTCTGACAGATAGTTTAATTAAAACAACTGAAGGCCATGAAAAGTATCAATCTCTTATAGAGTAAATTTCTGACTTAGGACCTCCTCGAGTGTGCCCTGGACTCCAATGTATCAATCTCTTATAGAGTAAATTTCTGACACGCACCACCGTATATATCTTTTTTAGCAGTCAATAGTATCAATCTCTTATAGAGTAAATTTCTGACCAATAATTCGGAACGTTCTCCTTTAGCGCAACCAGGTATCAATCTCTTATAGAGTAAATTTCTGACTATAAATAACAATCCAACAAATCTCAATAGTGGTATTGTATCAATCTCTTATAGAGTAAATTTCTGACCTAATCAAACTTTCAAACACAAGGAGCTCTCGACTGAGTATCAATCTCTTATAGAGTAAATTTCTGACGATTTAATTAAGGATTTGGGGTATGAAGGAGACTGGGTATCAATCTCTTATAGAGTAAATTTCTGACAATATATGGGAATAGTTGTATCAGCAATATTCATTAGTATCAATCTCTTATAGAGTAAATTTCTGACCTTTGAAATTCTTTAAATAAAGATATCAAATTATCTTGTATCAATCTCTTATAGAGTAAATTTCTGACGATCATAGGAAAATCAAAAACACCCGCACTATATTGTATCAATCTCTTATAGAGTAAATTTCTGACCTATACTGAAGAAGTTTTCTACCTACCATTTTCTTGTATCAATCTCTTATAGAGTAAATTTCTGACTTGCATAGATGGTGTCCGTTACGGCAGCCGAGGTCGTGTATCAATCTCTTATAGAGTAAATTTCTGACAAGAGAAGAAAGGTGAAAAGAGTGAGTGATAGGATTAAGTATCAATCTCTTATAGAGTAAATTTCTGACATATTTTTTCAATGTTGACGTTTATGATTTTCAAAATGTATCAATCTCTTATAGAGTAAATTTCTGACATTTTTCTCTTTTTCTTTTTTCTTTTGTTTGACTTCGTATCAATCTCTTATAGAGTAAATTTCTGACGCGATAAAACGCCAGATGCCATTTCCGAGTTCAATAGTATCAATCTCTTATAGAGTAAATTTCTGACGTTAAAACTGTCAAGAAAATTAATTACGTGATTTGGTATCAATCTCTTATAGAGTAAATTTCTGACGGGACCCCTCAGGAATATATACAGATCAGCTTAAAAGTATCAATCTCTTATAGAGTAAATTTCTGACAATCTTCTATTACAAGTACGTCAAGGGGTGAACAAGCGTATCAATCTCTTATAGAGTAAATTTCTGACCCCCAGGTCCACGCCCTCTTCGCTGGGACATGTACTGTATCAATCTCTTATAGAGTAAATTTCTGACGAGTACTTCCCCTACAGTTATTCGGGGGTGTACAAGGTATCAATCTCTTATAGAGTAAATTTCTGACGCGGACAAATACGTGAGCACTGAGGGGTAGTATCCAGTATCAATCTCTTATAGAGTAAATTTCTGACGTAAATAAGCCTTAGAAATAGAAGCGGAAGAGTAATAGTATCAATCTCTTATAGAGTAAATTTCTGACCCGAATTTATAAACCAGTTTAAAAAACAAAAAGAGAAGTATCAATCTCTTATAGAGTAAATTTCTGACGAACTATTCCTTTCTCCCATAATACGCGTTCTATCTGTATCAATCTCTTATAGAGTAAATTTCTGACGTAATTTTAAATTATTTCTCTGAAAATAGTTATAAAAGTATCAATCTCTTATAGAGTAAATTTCTGACAAAATACAACAAGAAATAGGTTTTAATCATATATTTGTATCAATCTCTTATAGAGTAAATTTCTGACGTTATTCAACAATTCAGTCCATAAAATCTTTTTTTAGTATCAATCTCTTATAGAGTAAATTTCTGACAAATAGCAGATGATTCTTATTATCAGACAACCAGGCCGTATCAATCTCTTATAGAGTAAATTTCTGACTTGAACCATCAGGTTTTATCAATAATTCCCTGATTAGTATCAATCTCTTATAGAGTAAATTTCTGACTTATATTTGTAGTGATTGGCATATTAGCCTTAACAGGTATCAATCTCTTATAGAGTAAATTTCTGACATTCTTTTGAATTCGGCAATTAAAGTTGGATCATAATGTATCAATCTCTTATAGAGTAAATTTCTGACGTGGTATTCGATATATTTCCAGAAGACACTTCATGTATCAATCTCTTATAGAGTAAATTTCTGACTTAAATGTGCCACTCAAAGGTTATCACCCTTAGAGTGTATCAATCTCTTATAGAGTAAATTTCTGACTTTATTTTCAATTTCATTCTTAAATTCTAAATAAATGTATCAATCTCTTATAGAGTAAATTTCTGACCCAAGATAAATGATGTTAATAATCCAATAGCGGTAATGTATCAATCTCTTATAGAGTAAATTTCTGACGTAGCCTGTAGTATAGGAAGTAAACAGAGGTTGTTGTGTATCAATCTCTTATAGAGTAAATTTCTGACGTTCAGATGCATTCGCTTATTCTATAGGAAATTATTAGTATCAATCTCTTATAGAGTAAATTTCTGACGGATAAATTGCTTGAAATTAGAGAGTGTTTTGATCAGTATCAATCTCTTATAGAGTAAATTTCTGACACAATTCGTTCATTATGACAATTATATTAAGACAAGTATCAATCTCTTATAGAGTAAATTTCTGACAAAATCGTTTCCGAGCCTTTATTTTTCGGCATTTTTGTATCAATCTCTTATAGAGTAAATTTCTGACAAGATTTTTTGCGCTATTATTAAATATTTGCGAAATTTTCCTCATACTTGTTTAACAAAATTTGAAGCATCTATTAAGTTTTTGTGATCTCAATCTAAGGGGTGACCGTTTTTTCCAATATATTGAGATTTAAATTTTACCATTTTGATTTGCTTTTAATTAGATCTGAATATCGTAAGGTTTCATATAATCCCATTTTCTAAATCTTTTGATATACCTATACGAATAGTATCAAGAATCCTCGATGTTATCCATACGCGTATCGTTTCATTTTCTTTTGCCTCTCTTCTTAAGGAATCCGTTAATCGCATTAAATCTGCTTTTTCTATATCTCCTTCAAATACACTGTTTTGAACCCTTGTCAGATAAATTTGGCAAATTTTTTTAAATTTTTCTGTATGTTTTGCCTCCACATCATAGGCTATAATAATATGCATGTTTAATCCTTTGGAAGTTTTATTGGGTTGTAATCCTCAATTTCTTCAATTTCCTTAGCGTATTTATGAATTTCCATTTTTATCAGTTCCCGGTGAGACACCTTCCTTTTGAATATTACATTGTAGGATGCCATGTTCATCCAATTTTCCCAATTTTCAACGAATATTTTCTTCCCGGTTTCATTGAGTAATATTCCATTCCCGATATCATGAAAGTGATCATTAGATGCCCTTATTATTCCCTGTTTGGTCATCCCAACAATCATTCTGTCTACTAGTCCTGGCTTGAATACCTCAGATAGATCTAATGCCAATGCAAATCTTCCAGATTCAGGAGAATGGTAAAATGGGATGGTAATGTTAACTGATGTCTTCCTTGACTGAGTTACGAACTCAGAATAGAGAAGCGAGTTGCCAAATGAGATAAGGCAGTTCCCATAATTTGTTGGTGGTCTTTTTTTTCTGGCGCCAATCTTAAAATCGTCGTCCAAAATTTCATCCAGTTGACTATAATATAACTTTCGCATCCTTGCCTCTGCGAGCATAAGAGCTTCAATGGTGTTGTCAGTTACGTTGAGTTCTAGATCGCTTACGTTTCCATTATATTTTTTAAGGAGAGCATACATATTTCGCTGTATGCCCTTTAGTAACTTCATCCCAAGAGAGAACCTACGCTTGTAATCCGAGTAAACTAGCGCTTGTTTGATCGTAAGATCACCACTGAAGTAAGCTTCTTTTGGCCAAAATGATCCAAGATAATTTCCGTAATATCCAAAAATATGGGCGCATATATTATGCTGCGTCGCTAAGTTTAGTGCGCCTGATGTGATGGAAACTCCACCGTATAAATCAAAAGCACTTACTCCCTCAACTGGGATTCTTACCATTTTTCCATCCTTTCCATCGAATCGAAATACCGACTGATCAGCTGAGAGAATTCCATTGGAAAACAGGTAGTAATTCTTGTTCATGCCCAACACATCTCCATAAAACTGCAACCTACGCAGATTGGTTTTAATTTTGGTTTGGGACAAGGCCCTGACAAAACCTTAACTATTTCGTTATAAGCGTCGTAGACCTTTTTTTCATCGCGGATAACTTTAACAACCTTCCTAACCTGCGGCAAGTGAAGAAATCCTAAGGGCTCTTTCTCAGTTAATTCATAAATTATTTGCATATAGAATAAAAGCTGAAAGTAGTGGGGTTCGGTAGGGGTCCTTCCTTTCTTAACTTCATGCACTTCAATGCCACTTTTTTCTTCTATATAGTCTATCGAGCAGAGACCTTGGATTATTAACCTTTTTCTCGATCTCGGTTTTGTCTTTTCATCAATGTAGTTTCCAATCATTATGTGCTCGTTATCAAGGCCAACATTTATTCTCTTATTAGAAAGCCAAAGGCGGGTAGTACAGGATAAAAAATCAAAAAAGTGGTTTCCGGTAACGCCTCTTTGTTCAGATAATTTGGGATTCTGAAGCAAGTTCTACCTCCTTAGGCATAAGCATATTTGGATAAATTATCTCAACTAATTGTCTAAAGTTTGTTGTCATTTCAGAAATATCAATTCCATAACCTTCAAATACATCCAACAGGTAACTAGATATTTTTTTGCAATAACTAGTTGCGAATCCTTTTCGGTCAAATAATTCTCGCTCCGTGACCCGGAGTGTTCCCAGCGGTAGCCTAAATTCAAGTTCTACTAAAGAAGGCACCTCCTTGAAACTCGATATCAGGTATAATTTGTGTTTTTCGTCCTTTATAGTTTCAGTTATGCACATTTTTTTTACCCAGACAATATCCTCGGTGGTATCCATATATTCACCATCCCTTTTTAAACGAATAAAAACACTTGTTGACTCTCCTCTGAAAAATCCAATTGAAAGCAGAAAAGAATCCCACCACTTATTTAGGTCTTTGATATCCTCGGGATTTGGTTGTTTTAGTTTTGAAAGTTTTTTTATCGCATCTTCGAAAGCAATTATTGCCCTGTATATTTTAGTTATAGTACTGTCATTGATTTTCTCAACAGAATTCTTTATTTGAGATGCAATTATGCCTCTTTTATCCTCGATTGAGCAGAGTGCCATAAAAGCGGCGAAATGCCTTTTAATTCTCGACATAAAAAGATCTTTGCTAAAGAATATCTTTTCAAGTTCATTAATTAAATCAGAAAAGTCAGCCAAATGGTCCGATACCTTGTCAACCTGCCAGTCTTTCAGATGTATGAAAATGGAACCGGGTTGGCCCCTCCTCCCTATTCTCCCATATCTTTGTGTTAGATTTTCAATATATAAGCCAGGTTCTATGTGAGCAATGGAAACGTCTAAATTTAAGCCCTGCTCAGCGGCATTCGTAGCCACTATGCACCTTTCTAATGCGCTTGATTCTTTCTTCTCTAATGCCCTGTTTGAAAAACCACTTAAATCTTTAATATATTTGCTTTCTAATCCCATTTCTATCAATTTTGATCTGGCTTTTTCTGCTTCAATTTTGTGATCAAAGAGATAAAGCACCTTTCCTTCATTAATGAAAGCATCAGATAATGAATCCTTAATGGGCTGATCAGTTACCGACAGTTTGATCTCGCCCCTTATGCAGCGAGCGTCGGCGGATTCAACTTGAGATACATTCACATGGTAATCACGGTAAGTGAATCCTAAAGTGATTAGCATCTCTCTCATCTTATATTGCGGCGTTGCTGATGTAAAAATAATCTTAGGAACTTTTCCTGTTAATTTGCATAAATTTAGGAATGCTGAGATTTTTCCAAGTTCTTCCTCAGAATATACATGATATTCATCAAATATAATTATGTCAAGCTCAGAGAAGATATCTGTTGTACTGCGAACTCTTGTGAATTCAGCCCCGGGTCCATTTTTGTAAGACTTGTCGTAGAATCCAGAAAGAAAAAGCGCAATAACGTCTGGGTTTGATATCACTATGTCATTGTTAATGAACTCACCCCTTATCTTTTTAGCCCTTTCATAAATTTTCAACCCTACGAAAGATCTGCTGTTAATTCTAGACAATCTCATATCTTGAATTTCTGGTTTCTCCCTGATCAATTCACTTATCTCTTCGTAGGTTTGTGAAATGAGCAGGTTTGTAGGAGAAATAACTAAGGTTTTAGCCCTCCTTAGTGTTAGATTGTTACACGCACTTGGGAGGATAAAAGAAAGTGTTTTTCCCGATGCTGTTGGGGCGTCTAAAAAGAGACAATCCTCCGACATGCCTAAGATGTCCTTAACAATGACCTGGAATTCGTGAAGTCTGAAACCGAGCTGCATATTATTGGTAAGTGGCAGATATTGGGGCTGGAAAATGAATGTTTTCTTGATCATAAAATGGCTCACGCATATGGCTCAAGGATTTCCAGAGCATCTTTAACCGATACCTCTTTGGCTAGCACGTATTGGGGGGCTACCTGCTCAATATGCATAGAATATCTCCCAGCTTTTATTTCTCTTAGGATTTCTTGAAATCTTTCTGACTTGAGAGCGATGGAGAGACTGTAAAGATTCAAGGTTAACTCTTTCTTCATTTCATTCTTTGGTATTTCTGTAACAAGCGCAAGACTTTCTCTGGTGTTTCCCAACCTAACGGTAAATTTTGACGGAAGATCCCTAAAATTATCGCTAAAGAAAGAGAAAAAGGAGAACCTGTTACCTGGTTCAATACCCTGGCGTTTCATCCAATTACGCATGGGCGCATTACTAGAATCATGTATGGCCTTGCCCTGGGGATATCCTTCACTAATAAAGCTGGTCGCAATGTCAAACACTTTGGTATATTTGCATGGAGATATGGGTTCAAGTACGCTTAAGAGAAAACCAAGTTTTACGATTTCGCCATAGTTAGGCTTGTGAGAAGTGTAACCGAATTTTATATGCTCAAGCCCAAGAGAGCTATTAATTGCATACATCATGGCCAAATCCCCAATCCATGGAGATGTTGTTGTTGCACCTGCAGCTCCAGACTCTATTCTGCTACGATAGTAAAGTGGAGACAGGAGGTTTAGTTCATACGCTTTCATCTGAATCCTCTGCGGATTTGAGCTCTTCACTTTTACTGGTTGCCTTCTTTTTCCTATCCTTTGGCGTAATTTTCGCATATTTCACCAGTTCCTGAGAATCAGATTTTAGCCTATCGTATACGGCTTGCAGTTCTGATGCTGAGAGATTATCAATACGCATATTAAAATCCTCAATATCATGGCCAAAGGTCAGCCTTCCCGTATGCTCTTCCAACATCGACTCGACAACAAATTTGTTAACAGAATCCTTGAATTTTTCTTGATCTTGTTCCCATTTAACTTTTGGATGCGAATTTTTTGACACTGTAAACGAGGTAATGGGTAATTCTACCTCCCCGGAGTATATACACACAATGTTATTTTTTATATTTGGGCCAGTGATCGACGTCTGTGCACCATAACTTCTCTGCTTAAGGCAAAGCATCATGTGGATGAGTGATTCAGGTGTTGGATTAATCATTGTTATAAATGATGGAAAGTAAACACCAGGAATAATGTATTCAGTGTTGAAGAGGCTAGTCCTGTTTTCTTCATTTCTTCTGTCCCACATGGTTCCAGATTCAGATAACGAGTTGTGGGTGAGCTGTTTTGTTATCTCCGATCTGCTACGAATGCTGTATGAGCTGGAGTAGAGTACCCGTGATGGAAGCATTGCCTGTCCCGCATCTCCTCCTTCAACAACGCTGTCACCGAAAATAACCGAATTTGGATTTCCTAGATAGGAAATGGAACTAACGCTATTGTATTCATAGCCCGCATCAATTACCTTGAACGTGCGACATAATTTTAGTCCCATCAGTTTTTCCTTTGATTTAAATTTACGAGCGGGTACTTCTATAACCTCGATTTCACCATCTTCAGTAGGCATTACCAATGAAACAGAAGATTCCGGATCATCGCTTCTGTCTATCATAGGCGCAATAGTTTCTCTCAGGACGTAAATAGTTACTACCCTTCTCTTGTTCTGTGCCATAGCTGGTATGCCGTCCTCTTCCTTTGTAGCAAAGCTGTTCTCACCGATTTTAGAATATATATATTCTCTTAATTCCTCACTCATTTTTTTCATTCTCCTTCTTTTTGCTTTTTAATTTCTTCCACATCTCCAAATTATATACAAGAGCAAATTGTGCTATCAAGTCCTTTCTGTAATCGTTTCCTGGAATCCTGTTCTTAAATTCCTTTCTCATAAAGTCAACAAATGCTTCAGAAAAGCCTATGGCGTGAATCTGAGTTTCCTTACCTGAATACTTCTGTCTTTTTGCGTACTCCCATATTTTTCCTGCAATCTTTTCTTTTAGATCATTGTCGTCTGCTTTGAAATATCTTAGATAGAGCTTCATAGCTTCACGCATCATCCAAGTGTTTTCATTATTTGATTTTGGTCCAGACGTTGCTATCCCACATGCTTCTTCTACTACCTTTGCCATACCACTCTTATTTATTTCTCGCTCATATTTTTCCATATACCACTCAACTCCCTCTTTTACTTTTGAATAATGATCTATCTCAATGCGCCCTAAATCACCAAGCATGTTCCTGTAAATAATTTGAAAGATACCTCTCTTACCTCTATTTACTTCGTGGATTACCCATGCAAGAGCATTCTTTTTTTTGCTGATTTTTGAAACCCAATATATAAGGTCCAACTCCTTGGCTGCCGTTTCTATCTGATCTATCCTTACTTTATCCATTTTAAAATTTTTCACCCAGCTTGGTGCATTATCCCACTCAAACATAGGATCAAAGATCTTCTTTGATGAAATAAGTGAGGTAAGACGGATTTTTACTCCAGTTTTAGATATGAAGTTCAATGTCTTAAATAGAGTATAAAATTCCTCTATTTTCTTCTTAGGTTTAGAAACGAAAAGTATCATGTGGTATCCAAGGTCTTTTTTTGATCTTTTTCCCACCCGGAATACTATCCTATTAGTGTTTGAAGAATCTGCTTCTGTCTCGAACCTTAAATCTGCAGAACTGTTCAAAACGCCCCTTAGAGAGTCCACTACGAACTCTAAGTTGACTGGAACTATATAGTCTCCTAAATATACATGCATACACAATGATTCGTTTTCCTTACCAAGCAAGGATCGCCTCAAAGAATTTTCTCTAGAACAATATTTGCAGATCTTGCCATTAAACTTATTCTTATCATACTTCAGAACTGTTATCTTTTTGCCTGTTCCACTCGTTGCTTTTATACCAAAGGAATTTTCCTCTTTGAGAAGATCTTCAGCGAAAATACCGCAATACAGACACATTTGGGATTTATCTGGTGGTTCCTGAATTAACACGCTATTTCCTAGCGCTCTGTCAAAAAATTCCCGGTAATCAATTATCTTACTTTCATCAAAATTTGGGACCAGTATTGATGATATACTGGTACATATTCTTTCATATTCGTCAGAAATTTGATCTAACGATAAATCTTTGAAAAAAGCAGCATGGCAGATTGCTTGAACAGTTTTCTTCTGCAAGGAATCTGAGGCATTAAAGACCCCATTGCCAAAGATCTTTAAAGCCAACGCGTCCTCCTTCGAAGTGTCAAGATCTGATTGCTCACATGAGTATAGGACCCTTTGAGCACATGCTATTAACCCTATGAATCTGGTTTTCTGAGACTCAACGTCAGCTTGTTCCTCGCTCTCCTCGGGTAACTTAAGGTAAAAAAATTTTTTGCCTTTTTTATCACCTTGAAAAATAGGAACACCCTGCGACCTCGCACGATTGTCGAAGTCTGGATTTTCAGTTTTCCATTGTTCACCTTGCCAAATTATGAGTCTGCCACCAAATTTCTCGATATATTTTTTAATTACTTTTGTGGTTGCTTTGACATCAAACGAGAAGTCCAGTCTAATCGAATTGCCACTGGGTGCGAAGCTCTCTAACAAATTATCTATGTTATCATCAGTTGGACCAAGTTCTTTAGAAAAATCTTCATATATAGAAAGATATTCGTTTTCAGACAAAGGTGAACCCAAATATGCAATTGCGTCCGGAAAGTTGATTAGAACATGCCTTGAATTATTTTTAAGAAATTTATCAAAATTCCTAGTCAGTGTTTCAAGCAGAAGTATCTGTGGAAGGTCCGTAAAGTGGATCAGGTTGATTTGCTCATGAAGAGCACTTAACATTGGTTCCATGTGCTTACTGATTTCATGAAATATAGCATCAGTAGTGTTAGCCTTGATCCCCCCGACTTGATCTCCTAACTTTAAATACTGGCTTAGCGTTGCTAGTTCAGTTCTATTAAGTTTTGTTTCAAGAGAGTTTGCATAGTCCATGCTCCTGTTCTCTGTCCTTAGAATCAAGTAAACTAGATCATTCCACCACTCCTTTGGTGAACCCAGAGAATTCAGGTAATAAGAACAAATTTCGATGATTTTCTGCTTATTTTTTTCCAGTACCATTGGCAGATTGTTTGCACCAGCCACCCCCTCTTGAAATAGCTTATCAACATCATGCATCGCAAGTGCAGAAAAAAACAGTCTAACGAATTTCTCACGTTCCTCTGGATTTCCTGTTTCTTGCTTTGTGACTTTATATTCCAAAATCTTTCCCGAAACAACCATCGCATTCAGCACATGAACGAAATATGTTATGTCTGGCCAGCCAATAAATTCCTTCGCACCTCCTCCTTTTGCAGGTACTAAAGGAAAATCTTCCAGAATTACTGTCAGCGGTCCCCTTTCCAATTTATTTTCATCTTCTAGACCCCTCGGATAAAAAAGGTCACGAAAAGCTTCGCTAAAATAGGACGTTTTGAATAATTGATCATCTCTATAATCTGTTTTAATATACATTTGCGTCTCCTGCTTTTTCTTCCTCTATGAAACCAAATCCAAGTTTGTTTTTAGATCCAATCCCCACTTCTAAAATAAATTTGATAATCTCTATATCCGCGCTCATGGTGAATGTTATCATAAGGGCCGGAAGTTTTGTACCTTTTAAATCCAACAACTTTCGCTTTAGGCCTAAAATTTTAATAAATCGTATTTCTGGCTTAGTTCCTCTGACTTTATTATACTTATTAATGATATTTGTTTTCAATGTAGATAGAATTAATTCATCTGATTCATTCAATAAGTACTTGCCTTTATCCTTAAGAATCGCTGGACTTTTGGTTTTTATCGTTACAATCTCTGAGGTGGGAAAAACTTCCCTTTTTAATATAGAATAAATTTTAAATTTATTTTTAAATAGTTCAATAAATTCTGCAGAACGAAAGGAATCTTCGAAGAGATTTATTATAGAGGAATCAAGACTTGAAAGTATGAAGATAAATCTCTCCCCACGAAACCCAGTTCTAGTGAATTCCCTTTTTCCGCCTGGCATAATTTGACTCATACTAAACTTTGAGGAGGGATTAAAACCATGTAGCTTTTCAGCAGCTGCTTCGTTCTGATTATCAACTAATGCCAGAATTGAAGAATATAATTGATACGAATGATCATATGGCATTTCAAAATTATTTGAGTCGAGATTAACGATCAAATGCATTGGATGGTAACCTACTTTAAATTATAAAAATGTTTTTGTAAATCACATTAGATTTTAAATTCGTTGCAACGTTGCACAAAAAATCTATTAATATGAAACGAATACTCACATGTGAGGTATGCAATAGCCATTTCTGGTTTTCACCCAGAATTAGTAATAAAACCATTCCTTAGAATGACTAAAACGATTGACGAATTGGTTTTACTGGGGACTCGAAATGAAAAGTCGATGGAAACCACAAAAAAAATCGGAGAATTTTTAGCTTTTGCGAATGTTAGAAGTAGATATATTGAGATTCAAGATATTTTCAATTTTTTTGAAATTTTAGCAAACTTAGAAAATTTAATTGTAAATATGGGTAAACCATTGTGGGTGAACGTTAGCGCTGGACCTGGAATTGCAATATCAGCGTTAACTTTCTTTGCCATTAATCATGACGTGATTGTAGTTTTTTATAACAAGGAAAATGACAAGACGACAAAAGTAGAAATATCAAAGGCCAAAGACCTATTTCGCAATGCTAGCAAAAATTATGATCTGTTAAAATTAATCGAGAAAACTCCACTAACTTTATCAGATATTGCAGAAAAGTTAACTTTATCAAAATCAACCATTTCAAGAAGAGTGAGAATTTTAAAAGCTAACTACCTAGTTGAAATCAATAAAAAAGATAGAAGAATATCAATTGGCATGACAAATACAAGCAGAAAATTACTTGAAAGAAAAGAATAGTGAAAGCGTTTTTCCGTTGGCAAGAGATGAGTATATCGATCTGTTGATAGGCTATCTTTATAGGGTACTGTAGTTCAAAAAGTGAACAAAAGTATAATGAAATCTATTAAAATGTCGACAATAGTTTTTCAATTATCTTAAAAATAACCTTGATTTGGCGTTCTTTTTGAAAATTCGAAGCTTTTTTATTGCTCTTGAACACTCGCTTATGGTCTTCAGAAGCCTTTTGAAAAGCTTCCGTAACTTTCTCATCATTATTGAGAGTAGAGCATAGGCAGAAAAGGAGATCATCGCCTTTATAAGCGACCCTTTCCGTATCCGCACCTGATAATATCCAATACACGGATCCTTTACATCGTTATGAAAAGTTTTTATGCACCAGCGGTGGTTCCATGCCACAATCATATTATCACTTGAGAGATATTGGGAAATAGGGAATTTTTCCTTCCTCTCTAGGGTTGTAAAGAATCAAGAGATTCACTGCCTTATCATAGGTAAAAAAACATGAAATTCCCTCAGCAGTGGAAAATCTTTCAGTATTGCGGTATCCTTCCCATAAAAGAGGAATGTGGGTTCAAGTATCTCAGCCATGATGTAGAAAAGATCCCTGTTCTGATTAGTGATCCTTTCAAGATCGCCGAAGGAGACCTTCCTTCACTCTTTAAGCCTGCCACAAAATGATCTCCCAGGAACTTTGCACTTGAATACCATGAGTCTATGATCTTTCCGGTGACCTTGAAAATCACCTCAGCAAAGGTGAATATTTCACTCATGATATATCCTGATCATGATACTATCCTTCATGTTATCATGGAAATCATCCATCTTCTTGTAGAGTCTAATGAGGAAAGGTTAGAATATGTCTACATTCATATCAAAAATCTGGATGTTAAAAACTAATGTGCAAGCACGTTCTTCTTGTCTTTTCGATCTTAGAACCATCCAACAGATTCCCATGACCTTTGATCCCAAGTTGTCAAGGAGTGTGTCATCTCCTATTAACTGCACCCTTTGTTTGGCAATTATGGATTTCAGAAAAGTGATATAATTTTTCTCTAAGACATCAGAATCAACAGAGCGAAATGATATGTTAGCAGTGCTATGATCCCTTTTCGAAACAAGTTCTACAACGTTTTAGATGCTCTTTCTCCTTATTTCAGGCGGAATCACAAAGCCAAGGAGGCACTCACGAAAACGCTTTTCTCACAGATCTCTTCATGCCAAATGTCAAGACATCTGAGAATTCCCCAATACTTTTAGTGATTTCAGCCTTGGAACTGTTAGATGTCATACAATCTGCAAAGAATATCGCCGAGTAGCTCAAAATCATTGAACTAAAAAATCGTTTTGCAAAACTATTGTATACAAACCATCCTTCGATTTATACCGAATTTGATATTGAATGCAGTTTCTCTAAACTTTAATATGAAAAAAATCCCTACGAGGGGGGTCAGGCGGATCGTTATAACTGAATCCTAAAATTTCAAGTAAGAATAGGAAATGAAGAGAAGCCTTAAATAGAGTTAAAAAGAATGCCAAATAAGAGTAGTTTAAAGAAAAACCCCTATCAAAATTTCCTCATGCGGGCAGCTTAAAAGCGACTTCCTTATCTCGCGGTAGTGTGTTTACTCATCCCCATCCCTTGCGCATGTAATCCTTTATTTCTTTGACGTTTATCACTCTTAAGAATAGCCTTTGTTAATGCTCAGTCCCATGTGTTCCCTGAGGTTTTTCTGCAATATCTTATCCGGAAGTTTCAGGAAATCCGCAACCTCGGATATCCTCATCCCGAACACCTTTCAGGGGAAGGTTGAAGTTAGGGTCTTTCCAAGTGATTTCTCATCTTGATGAGATATAATGCTTCTGACCGTATCAAAATATGACGGCGATTTTTCATATGCATTTCCCACCTGTTCCACGAGTTCATCAGGAAGTCTTCCTTTGTTCCTGGGGTAAGTGTTTTTATATCTCCTTTGTGACCCATTATGAATGTTCTGTAATCTCTCCTCATGAATCGGGTATCCTCTGCAAGCAGTAATCTGTTGTCGAAATATGATCTCAGAACGCAAAGCCTCATATTGAATCCTGCATTCCTTATGGGATTACGCATAGCATCTCCCACGTTCGTGTATGAAATAATTGGCTTTGCCTTTCTCAGGGCAAGTTTTGCCGCCGTGATTATGGGTGATTCCAGTGTGAGAATTTCAACTTCCCTCATTCTCTCAATGATATAGTTTTCAAGATATTTGCATCCCTCATGGCCAAGGAATGAAAAACATATACTTTGCTTGAAATCTAAAAATTTAAAACCACAGTTAGGCCATCAATTCTTTTTATGCATTTTTATTGGGACTGACTTTCTTATATCAATTAGGTTCTTTTTCGAGGGCAAAGCGAATAAAGAATAACCTATCTTCATTTTTAAAACTCTTTACTCCAATTTTTTAATATTATGCATGGGAAATACTTAAGGTAAATAGTATGTTTAATTAAAC
The DNA here is from genome assembly GCF_038024865.1 of Oxyplasma meridianum. Lineage (NCBI taxonomy): Archaea > Methanobacteriati > Thermoplasmatota > Thermoplasmata > Thermoplasmatales > Thermoplasmataceae > Oxyplasma > Oxyplasma meridianum. Next base: position 130,445 of record NZ_CP133772.1, read on the forward strand.
AATGAATTCAAACATTACACGTTAATCCTGTAAAAATAGACAGATCGGAAAAGTCAAAAAAAATATTTTATTACGAAGTCTTTATATAAAATCGGAGAAAAAGGAATCTTTATATTAATGTTTTTTCATATAGAGTTTGATCATTATGGAAAAAGAACCAGTTCCAAAACAAGAAAAAAAGAAAACTTGGATTGGGGTGTTAGTAGTTGTAATAGTAGTTATATTGGTGGGGTCCTTCATAGGTCTTGACCATAGCAAACTGTTTCCATCCACCTCCACTTCCTCCACTTCCCAGGTCCTGTATGTGTATCCAGGTGTGAGTGGGTCTAGTAACTCCAACCATCTGCTGGGTGGCTGTGTCATTGCAATAGCCAATAACAGCCCAAATATGCATGCTTCTGAACAGTTGGTAGCGTATCTGCTGACTCCTTCGATTCAAAAGAGTTTTGAAGTCAACACTGGATTTATACCGGTAGACCAGGGAGCTTATAACGCAACTCAAAGTAAATCAGTGCCAACAATATACAGTTCGACTTCACCCACAGTAACTGTAACGTATTACACCAGCATGAGCACAGCCGACGAAAGCTATATAAATAGTGTAATAGAAAGCTTCGAAACAGCCTACCCTAACATACATGTTAGTACAAGTTATGTATCAGCGACAAGTATAGTATCTGCGGTGCAGGCTGAGCAATCCTCTAGTGCTAAATCCAACATAGTAATGACAATAGACAATCTTGATGTTGGAACACTATTCTACGAGGGATACCTAGCCAACTTAACCAGTGCCACTTCAAGAATAACTGCTGACGCGGGAGTTCTTTCGTCTATAAGCAGTCTAAATAGTTATGAGACGCATGTATTTGGAGGAATTTATTTCCTGACACAGCTTGTCAACATACCACTTGTATGGATGGACTGGTCTGCAATGACTGGGGCCGGAATAACGACTGCACCTACAACCTATACACAGCTATTCAGTGATGCAAAAACCCTTTACGACAAGTACGGTGTTGGTGAGGTTAATTTCCAGGGACACGGTGGAGCAAGCACAGCAACCGAGCTTTACCAATGGATGGTCCAATTTGGTGGAAACCCCATGGTATTTAATGATTCAGGAGACATCCATGCAATGGAGTATCTGTATAACCTGAGTCCATATCTATCACCTGATTACACGACTTCATACTGGGCAACATACACCGGACTTGCCTCAAACAGCTATAGTATGATGTACTATCAGTGGCCGGGTTCAGTAAATCTGACAGCGTTGTCAATGAAGCCATACAATTCAACAGACACTGCCTTAAATGCTTCTCTTTCTGCCATAAAGGGAGGAGTCTTCTTGAGAGATCCGGTAGTCTGGATAAATCAGTGGCAGGAATACATGGATAACGCTTTTACAGCAATAGTTGTGGATCACTCAACAACATCCTACAGCAGCATACCTTCTATACTAGCATCTGAAAACAGTGCAATGTACAATTACTTATATAATACAAATAGCTCAGCCTATCCAACACTTTACGGACCTAATGTTGCTAAAGAGTACGAAAACGGCTACTTCAAACCGGTTTCAGTCTGATAACTTAAAAAATTTATATCCCTAACTTTTTTCAATTTTTATACAATTTTTATGAACAAATTAATTTTACAATTTATGTTTATTTTTACATTTTTGGATGTATATATTTTCTATATATCTAATTCAAAGATCCTTTCTTTACCATATGAATCTGACCTAATGACTTGAGATATTTTTCATGTTACAAGGAGACTTTATTCTTAATTCTTAAAAACACAACTTAAATTATAGATGATGCATGTTAATAACACATTAAATGGCAATCCCCTTCCATATTATGAGAATAAGGATATGTAACCACTATTTTTTCACATATCTAATGAGAGGCACCAACCAGATCAATGTTTATGAAAAGCTGAAATATGAAGCCATGCTGAGAAATATGGATTGAGAATTATTATATCCACAATATTGTAGGATCTACCCAATTTATTTAACTTCCTCTTTTCTTACGAAAATAAATTTCAGCTCCGGTTGACCATGCTTGTGGAAAGCATGGTTTTATGCGCATTTTTTCATTCTCTATTATGGTTCCACCTCTGGAGACACCGAAATATTCAGGCAATCCGCCAAGTATTTCAGAAGCATGTAGGATCCTTTCCCTCAAATCACCATACTGTTTTAAGAATCCATTTTTCAAAAGTCCAATGGCTATCATCCAGTTGTCGTGTGGCCAAATTGAACCTCTCTGGTAGGCTTTAGAATCAAAAAAGGGATCTAATTTTGACATGCATCTAATCCCATAATCCGTCAATAAATCCGGTTCAAATAACCTTTTGACAATCTCATTCTGCTGTCTACCGTCAAGTATTCCGGAAAACAGTAGGTGTCCTGGATCGCTGGTAATTGTTCTGTTTAAAACTCCATCCCCATCAAGTGCAAGTCCAAGATAAGTCCCATCGTCAATTTGAAAATATTCGTATAGGTTATCTCTGATAAAACGCAACGAAAATTGTATTTCATCAATAAGTTCTTTGTATTCACTGCCAAAGCCCCTCAAAACCTCGTAAGCCTTTTTGAGAGAGTAATATGCATAACCCTGTACCCCAACTATACTTATGGGTGATTTCATTTCATCCAGTATGGAACCTATTCCATCCCTCCAGCTCTGGGACTGTAAACCGGAATCAACCGGTGGTTTTCTGTATGAAAGGAAAGATCCATTCATTCCATGCTCTATTATCCATTTCACAGCCTTTACCATGGAGATTATCATATCTTCTCTAACAAGATGTTTATCATTTCTCCACATTTCTGAAATCAGTATGACAAAAAGAGGGGTGCTATCCACGGAAAAATAATTTTTTCCAACTGTAAGCCATGGCAGTTCTTTTGATCTTTTTTCAATAAGTTCTCTATCAGTCTGGTGTTCATGAATAATTTTACCCGGTTCTTCCATAGTTCTGCTGTTAAACCCTATCCCCTGCATTTTCATCAGCGCGTTTATGGTTGAAACTGCAATTGACGAATCATAATTAATAAGTTCCAGAGAAGAAATAATGGAATCCCTTCCAAAAAGTGCTTTGAACTTAGGTAGGCCAGCATATAGCCAACCTTCTGGGCTCCTGAGTGCATCAAGTTGTTTTGTTGTTTCTGACATATTCATGAAGGTTTAACACACTCTACCAGTTTACCACTTTCATCATATACGTTGTATCTGTTAAGGCCGAATCTTATGTGCTCCCCTATATTGTATTTTTTTGAAGATCTTAGGCTCAATGTGCTGCCTGCAAAACCGTCCATTGTTCCAATTTCTTGGTCAGCGGGCAATATGCCGTCGCTGTCTTTTACACCATCAAGCAGGATTTGAACATGGTAACTTTCCTCTCCCATAACACAAAGTTCCACAGTTCCGGAAAGGTTTCCAGTCCCTTCTGAAACCCATGAATCTCTGAATCCAATCGTATGGCCTTTTAAACCAATTTTATTCCCTGAAATGAAATTCATGGGATGATCGCCTATAAAGTCTCCAACCCATGTGCTCTGTGATTCATTCAAAAGTTCTTCATAAGTCCCTATCTGCTCTATTTTACCCGATCTCAATATTGCTACCCTGTCTGCCATACTTCCCGCCTCTGATTGATCATGAGTAACATACACGAATGTATGCCCAAGCTCCTTTTGAATCTTCTTCAACTCCCCTCTGGCCACAACTCTTACTCTTGCATCCAGATTACTCAGTGGCTCATCAAGTAGAAATATTTTTGGATCCCTTACCAGTGCCCTTGCGAGGGCAACTCTCTGTTTCTGACCACCACTTAGGAGAGTTATGTTTTTCTCAAGTACCTCCGCAATTTTCAGTGTCTCAGCTATTTCCTCTACTTTTCTCTTTATCTCTGTCTTGGGTTTCTTTGCCATTCTCAAAGGGAAGGCAATATTCTGGTAAGCTGTCATATTGGGGTAAAGGGCATAGTTCTGGAACACCATAGCGATGTTTCTTTTGTCTGGAGGTAATCTGCTTACATCTTCCCCATCTATGATAATTTTACCCTGTGTCATCTCCTCGATTCCCACTGTAACCCTTAATAGCGTGGTCTTTCCTGTTCCTGAGGGGCCAAGTACAACCAAAAATTCACCATCGTATATCTCAAGGTTGAATTTATCCAGCACTTTGGTTTTTCCATAAAACTTGTACACGTTCTCATATTTCATTTTTACATTCATCCTACCAATCCTCCTGAAAGATACTGTCCTTTGAGATATTTCTGGAAAACAACCACGAGTATAATTACCGGTATTGTAGCAATCAGTGCAAATGTTGCCGACTGTAGTGGAAGATCACGCCTAACATAGTCATACAGAGCAACCGGAAACGTTGAATCTGAAGGCACAATGGGTGCAACTATGAATGCATAAGTAAATTCGTCCCACGAAGTCATCCATGAAAGAACAAAGGCTATTAGTATGGGTATGCGAACCAGCGGCAGCAATACATGGTAAAAGGTTGAACCAAGTGATGCTCCGTCTACTCTTGCCTGATTCTCCAGATCCCTTGGAAGGCTTCTAAAACCTCCCATTAAAATGAAGACAGTAAGAGGAAGAACTACAAGTTCCTGTGCAAGTGCAACTCCCACGGCGGTGTTTTCAAGATGTGCCGAGTAGAAATAAAGAGAAATTGGAATTGCGATAACAAGACCTGGCATCATGTTTATTATAAATAGAAAGGCAATAAGCTTGTTGGAAATTTTTGCTGTTAACTTAGCTATTCCATACCCCGCTGGAACGCCAAGCAAGAGTGCCAGCCCCCCTACCATAAATGCAACTTCAAAGCTCCTAATTAGTGGACCAATGAGATCAACCTGTTTGAAAGAATTAATTATATTAAGCAAAGTTACCTCAAATGGAAACTGAACAGGATACAGCCTTCCAAATGTCAATCTTGTTGGTTCAAAAGCTAATAGAATCAATGTCCAGAATGGATAAAAAAATATGATTGAAAGTATAATAGCTGCAATGTAAATAAGCGGTTTTGTCTTACTGGGCATATTGTTTTGCACCCCCAATCCTCAAAACGAAAATGGCATATACCATTATTATTACCAGAAGTACAGTAGCCGCCGCGTAAGAGATGGGTCTTGTCGCCAAAGTAGAATAATTCTCGTAAATCAGTGTGTTTAGTATAAGGGGGCGATATCCTATAAGAACCAGAGGTAACGCAAAAATGTTAAACTCGCTAACACCTCTAACAAGGAGAGCAATGGAAATTAAAGGGGCAAGAGCTGGAAGCGTTATATGCCTGAATCTGCTAAAAGGGCCAGCACCATCCATGGACGCTGCTTCATATAGCGATGGTGAGACTGAAGATAAACCTCCGTAAAGAATCAGCGCAACCAATGGTGTATTCTTCCAAAAATCTGAAAACATTACGATGCCGAGATCGGAAAGAGAAGAAGAAAACCATACTACCGGCTTCAATCCAAAGAATACAAGCACCCCATTGGCAAATCCACCGATATTCTGGAAAATTAAACTAAAAATAAAGGCACTTACAATGGTTGAAATACCAAAAGGAATAATAACTATTGTTGAAAATATCTTGCTTCCCTTAAAAGGTTTTACCATTACCATGGCTATGGCTAGAGCAAGGAGTAGCTGGATTAAAAGAGCACCAACGCTCACGAGCAGAGTATTGCCTATGGATGAATAGAGGCCATAACTTGGAAGAGACTGGTAATTGTGTATTGACAAGTTGCCATTAACAAGAAAACTGTCATAAACCACGGTTAACGCTGGAAGTATTGAAAGGCCAATAACATACGCAATAGCAGGAAGAGAAAAAAGGAAGTAGATTAGATGCTTTTTCGTAACACGAATCTTTCTCTTATTTACCTCTGTAAATTCAGATTCCATTGATATCATTATGAGATCATTGTAATATATATTTTTCTAAACGGTTCTCGATTTCAATCATACTATTTCTAAAGAATTTGCATATTTTTCTATTTATTTTTCTATTTATATTAGTATCCAGTGGACTGTATATGTATTATAGAATTTTACTGACAAATTTACTGACAAATTGGAAGTTTTAAATGTTACAAAAACTAAAAGAACATTTTTAAGGATTCTAAAGGGTAACATGTATTAAAACTTGAGTTTCTCATAATGTTTGATGAAAATTGTCAGAAGACACTTTATCTCAAAGAATTTCATAGCGATCTTACTGTTATTCTGTTAGTGTGCCACCTATAACTTTTTTTTGTAATGGGTAATATAAGAAGCGATAGTATCTGATTTGCATTTTCTTATTCCAATCTGAGTATCAGTTTTCCAACTGGAATTATCACCAATATTGCTTTCAATTCTGAAAGATTAGTAATAATAAGAGATATTGTTGCATTCGTTCTCTTTTTAATAAACTTTGAAAAAAGCGGAGATAATAAGCACACAAATAAGAATGTAGAAAGTTGATATGGCATTTCCACACTAACTAATGTTTTTGAAACACAAAAACATAGAAATAAAAAGGCTCAAAAAAGTCAAACCTCCATACTAACTAGTACTTTTGAAACTAAATACCATTATATGTCCCATGCCCCTCCGTCTAAAATTACTTCCATACTAACTAGTACTTTTGAAACTTATTCGGAAATGACACAGAAAAAGCGGCAAAATTAGAGGTCCTTCCATACTAACTAGTACTTTTGAAACCCATCCTCCTCCAAAATTCCTAAGGCTTCGTGGCCCAGAACCATAAATCTGTCACCTGGTGGAGAAGAAGCTTCTCCCATCATTCCTTTAACTATCTCCCTGTCGGTTCCGCAAATCCCATTTTCAAGAATCTTTACACTCAAACCATGGAATTTCTCCGTTTTTATTTCAATATCCCCTATTTCTGCACCAACCGATGGGGGCCTGACAACTATAGCTTTCATTGAAAACACCTATTTTGTATAAGGTATATCTTCTTATGGATGAATAAGTATTTTTATTCATAACAAGATTTAAAGATGAACACTCTTCCAGGCAATCAATAAGCCCTATCAAATTAGCCATGAATTGGAACCAATAAGGTGAAAAAATTCACCGATGATCTTTCAGGTTGGAGAGCTTCCTATTTAGCAACTGAGACTACTACCTGGCATTTATTATGATACGTTTTCACCGTAAGCGGCGTATATTTATGTTAAGGATCAGTTATTATGTTGGATTAAAAATGCCGGACTGGTATGAAAGTCAATCATTTATCATATTTCCCAAATATCCATCCACTGAAGCTAAGAACCCAGATAATATTTGGATAGACTATGAGCCTTTCCATCCCACCTTTTCCCAGCCCCAGATAAACCCCAGGTACGTAAAGAATCAGTGATATCAAACCAAGCGTACCCAGAATAACCCATAGCAGAGACATAGTACTTCTCAACTTCCAGATTATGAAATAAGGTGCAATTGAACTCATTAGGAATACCAAGAGAGAAGAATATGTATGCAAAGCCCCGGTAGTCTCAGGAAAAATTCCTACACCCATAGCTCCAATTCCTGCCAGTATCAAAACTATTCTCAGCTGGGTGGAAAACTTTTCAAGAAAAAAACCGCCAATTATGATTGCAATTCCAAGAATGACAATGGATGTATTAAAAATGTAAGCAGTGCTACCTACCCCAAGGTCACTGATATAATTATTCGCAATACTGTAATTAGGATATATTGCCTCTGCAATTAGTACAAAAAGGAAAAACTGAGCAACTCCTGCAAATAGGACAAGACCTGAGACTTTCATTCTCCAATTTCCTGAAACATGCATGTGAATATTATGTTTAAGATCCTTATTAAATATTGTTACCATGAAAATAAATTTGAGTTTTTAGATCAAAATTTAAGGTTTAATTGAGTTCAGGCATTTCATAACCTTTTCTAAGAAGGGAATAAGAGGAAATTTTCTTGCTCATTTTTGCAGACAACATTGTTAACAGGATTATTTAAATAAAAGCATCCAATTAGGTAAATAGCAGTTTCAAGTACGAATTAAATAGGTATGCCTAATGATTTCAAGAAATTATATAAAACAGATATTTCCAACAATGGCTGGTTCAATGAGCATACTTACCGCCAGCTATAATATTGCCATAATTTCTGTTGCTTTGAGTCCTATAAAGAATTACATGTCTCTTAATGGAACAGAGGTTACACTCCTGGCTTCAGCAATATTATTAGGGGCAGTTTTTGGTGCTTTCTTCAGTGGCATTTTCTCTGACAGGTTTGGAAGAATTGGAATCCTTACATTGGATCTTATGACGTTTGTGGTTGCTGGAATTGCAAGTGCCCTGGTAAGCAACTTTCTTGAGATATTCACACTGAGGTTAATTGTTGGAATAGGCGTTGGGATGGATTATGTGGTTGTGTTCGCATACATATCAGAAATTGAACATAGATCCCACAGCAGAGGGAAAAGGCTGGTTACAGTCATGTTCTTTGCCAACTTTGGCATACTTCTTGCCTATCTACTGGGCGGGATTATTCTTCTGAAACTTGGACCAACAGGATGGCGTCTTACTCTTGCAACAGGATCCATACTTTCAATGTTCTCTATATTGATGAGGCTGAGGCTTAGAGAATCAGAACTGTGGAAACTTTCTCGTCTTGGTTCCATCAGGGAAATCCTGGCTAAAACCTTTCTAAAACATAACAGGAAAGATGTATTCAGGTTCTCTGTTCCATGGTTTCTTTATCAAATCAGCGACCAGAGCCTTACACTTTTTTTACCTGTGATCCTGATACCCTACATAGGTGCATCATTTTCGGGAGGGGCTCTGGGCGCAGTCCTCGTAAAAATCTTTACAATTCCCGCCTCATTCCTTACAATAATATTCATTGATCGCCTGGGTAGAAACTTCCTCCAGTCATTGGGTTTCCTTCTGAGATCAATACTTCTGGGACTGCTTGGTGTTGTACTTTACATGGGTATTCATATTGCAGCTTTTGTTATAATTGGAATGCTGGGCGGATCATTCTTCTTCGGTGCTCTGGGTCCGGACAAAACTACGGTAACCTCCCCAGCCCAAAGTTACCCCACAGAGATAAGGGGGACAGGACAGGGCATCAGTGAGGCTTTTGGAAGAATTGGAGGGTTTGTTGGTGTTCTTGGATTTGGTGCTTTTTCCCTCATAGGTGCTGGGGTTGGCCTCATCTTTCTGTCATTGACCTGCATGCTTGGTTTTATTTTTACTGTTCTGTTCATAGGATGGAGAGTCGAATCCACCTCAATTGAAAACGCATAAAAATAAAAGTCATTTGGATATATTTTCCAGACTCTTCTTGGATGCCACAGGACCCAGAAGCGCTACCAGACCAGCCAACAGACCGGTTATTGCTATGAAGGTAAAGCCAAATGAAAAACTGTATTCTGCTACAAGAACAGGAAGCAATATGGCCCCCAGTGCTCCACCTCCATGCCCTATTCCGTCTGTTAGGGCAAATCCTGATGTTCTGGCCCTTGTTGGATAGCTCTCAGCTGTGAATGTATATGCTACCTGAAGGTACATCCCAAGACCAAGCGATCCCAAGAACGCTCCAACAAATAAGGCATCCTTTGTGGCAAGGCTGAATATGATCATGCCAAAAAACCATACTACCGTATCGATTAATATGAGAATTTTTCTCTGCAGTTTGTCCGATACAAATATCATTATTGCAGCTCCAACCGGATATCCTATTGCCCCTACAACGAGGTATAGGATTGAGCTTGCAATTGTGACACCAAGGTTAGAGACCAGTGTAGCTGCATCCCCCAGAAATGCGTAATTTCCTATATACCAGAGAAACCACATTGCTACCAGGATAGAAAGCCTTGTGGAGTATGGTCTCTTAAACAGGTAAAGCGTGGGGAATTTGTTATCTTCAATTTTAACGTTTTCAGGTTGAGGATCTCTAAGTTTTCCCTCTTTATTTGTCGCAACTTTTTCCATCTGGTCAACTATAAGCGAGGCTTTTGCAATGTCACGTTTTCTTATTGCCAGCCACCTTGGCGACTCAGGCAGTTCGAATCTCAGTCCAAGTGCAACCACTGCAATAATACCACCAATAATGAACAGGTACCTCCAACCCAAAGCGGATGAAGGTACCAGATAGTAACCAATGAGTGGTGTAACTGACTGTCCCAGAATACCAATTAAGAAGGTAAACACAGTGATTTTCCCCCTTATATTCGGGGGAGCAAATTCACTCACATAAACTGAAACAAGATTCAGGTCAGCACCAAGTCCTAATCCGGTTATAAAACGGAATACCACAAGCATGGGAACATTTACGGAAAGTGCATCTCCAAAGGAACCAAGGGCAGTAAGCCCCATGGTCAGAATCATTGTCCTGTATCTTCCAAATATGTCCGAGGCAGTACCTATGACATAAGATCCTATTGCATAACCTATGAGCCCTATTGAAAGTGCCAGAAAGAGTATGATTGATCCATGAAGATTGAACTGTGCATCAATGGCCGGCATGGCAAGCCCAATATCTGAAATATCGTAAAAAACGAAGAAATACCCAATGCCTATTATGGCAAGAAAAGCAGTTGGAAGGGACCAGACACTGATCCTGTTTATTCTTGCAAGCAAATTCTTCAGCGATGTTTCATAACTTTCGCCACTATCTAGCATAAAATAGATACAAACCCATGGTATTTTATTTTTTTCTTATTAAGTGATACAAAACTTGTATTTTCCTAATGTGCCAGTCGATTTCCAGACAAGGTAATTTTCCCAGATGGATTTATTAGATTTTTTAGTTTCCCACCAATATTTCTCCTTAGAAGAAGTGAATTCAACACTACAGAAGTGGAACTAAACCCCATTGCAAGTGCCGAAAGGATTGGGAGGAATGAGTAAATGCCCAGCCCGGTAAGTGGCACGAGGATGCCTGCCGCTACAGGTATTAGGATAGAATTGTATCCTATAGCCCATACTATATTCTGTTTGATCTTTCTAATGGTCATCTTTCCTATGATTAAGCATGATCTTATATTCATTAGATCATCGTTTAACAGAATTATATCACCACTTTCCATTGCAATGTCAGATCCGCTTCCCATTGCCATACCCACATCGGCTGTTTCAAGAGCTATGCTGTCATTTATGCCATCTCCTACATACATTACATAATCGCCGGATTTTTGGTACTCAGAAACAATATTTGCTTTATCTTCCGGATGGGCATCAGAATGTATATCAGTTATGCCAACCAAACCACCGAGCCTATCGGCTTCCTCTTTTTTATCTCCTGTGATCATACTTACTTTAATCCCTGCATCATTGAGTGTTTTAACAAGTTCCACTGCATCAGCTTTGAGTTCATAATTAAGTCTGATGGTTCCAGCTAATCTGCCATCAACTTTCACCATTACATCCGACCCGCCAGCTTCCTTTGACCTTGTTATCTCAATATTCTTTCCAGAAACGATTCCAGTTATGCCCATACCAGCCGTTTCCACTACATTGTGTGCATCCGGAACATCTATCCCATGGCTTGCTGCATAGGCGTTAATAGCGTTTCCTATGGGATGGTTGGAAAACGCCTCAAGTGCAGAGGAATATCTTATCACATCCTCATTTGTGAAACCGGAGGAAGAACTTACCCCTTGGATTGCTGGATTCCTTTCGGTAAGGGTTCCGGTTTTGTCCAGTATTACTCTTGATACTTTTGAGATCCGGTCCAGTGCGTTTGGATTCTTAATGATCATCCCATTTGAAAATGATATGTTGGATGAAATAAGAAGTGTTATGGGACCGGCAAGGCCGATTGCACATGGGCAGGCAATAACCACCACTGAAACAAACACCAGTACAGGTACAAAGGAGGAAAGCGTGCTTCCGGAATAAATAAGATAAATGAACCAGAAAAGTGAAGATGCTATTGCAGTTGAAAGAACCACAGGAACAAACCAGAGAGCGAAAGTATCTGCTGCTTTCTGCACCTTTGTCCGTCCGGAGGCAGCCATCTGAATAAGGGAATATATCCTTCTCACTGTGGAATCCCATCCTGTCTTTTCAACATTCACCGTCAACGCACCATTAAGATTCAATGTTCCAGATGTTACTGAGTCGCCTGTTTTCTTTAAAACCGGCATCTGCTCACCGGTGATCATGGACTCGTCCACTTCACTGCTGCCTGATGAAACAGTCCCATCTACAGGTATATTTTCTCCAGGTTTTACAACAACCTTGTCCCCCTTCTTAAGTGCCTCTATCCCCTCATTGGCGATGGTACCATCATCTCTAAGGATATGAACAGTGGAGGGAATCACTGAGAGAAGCTTAGTTGCCGCAGAATTTGCTTTGGTTTTTGTCAGTGTTTCCACATAACTTCCGGTCAAGATCAGTGTTATTATGAAGGAGGAAGCGTCAAAATAAACTGATCCCATAGGTATGATTGAGGGCCTTGCGAAAGTCACTGCAACGGAAAAAATATATGCAGTTGTGGTTCCAAGCGCTACAAGAAGATCCATATTGCTGGTTCTCTGTTTTATGGAGTTCCAGGCGCCATAATAGAATCCTCTTCCCGAATAGGCCTGTACTGGTGTTGCAAGTGCAAAGAGAAGATAATCCTTCAAGGTAAAATGCCCGGTCAAATAGGTAATCAGTAAAATAGGTATTGAAAGCGACCATGCCACTGCAAGCTTCATTTTCAGCTTTGAGATCTCAACCTCTGGTGACTTAAAAGTTTCCAGGCACGTGGTTGAGCAGAAATAGTATTTTACCCCATCTTTTTCCTGCACAAGATCTGTTGTGTCAGGTACGAACATTCCGCAGACGGGATCAGTGGGCATATATGATCATCTTGTATATTTCAGTGGATTTTTCAGAAACTGTTCTCTGCAGCCCTCTGCACAGAAATAATAGGTTTTTCCATTATATTCTGCTTTTATGTCGTTCTTGCCCACCATTCCACAAACTGGATCAATATTTTTCTTCATGATATGTTATTGAAGATGTATATTTATAACTTAATTAAACATACTGATAAAGAAAACTGTGGATATGTATTCATATGAGCATAGATTTAGGTGAAAAAGAATATAAAATGCTAAAGATGCTGAAAATAAATGCCAGAACTCCAATAACTGAGATGGTAAGTACACTGGGAGTAAGCAGGATTACGGCAAAGAGAATGCTTGCATCTCTCATAAAAAGGGGGATAATTAAAAGCTTCACTATTGAGACCGGACAGGAGAATGACCCTCTTCTGGTGGTGGAACTGGAAAGCATTGAAGGCATTGACCAGGACATAATCATTGATGATTTTCGGCTTCTTGACGGAACCCACATAATTACCGTACCTTTCAGTGATTCATTCAAACTGGAGGGAATTAAAGTGAAGCGAATTCATATTAGCACAGGCAGAAAAAGAAATACTGGATCATTAAATATTGAAGGGATAAAATGCGACTTCTGTGGCAGAAAGATCAACTCTGATCCTTTAAAGATCAGGGATGGAAACAGTCTTTACTATGTATGCTGCACATCCTGTGAGACAAATCTAAAAAAAAGGCTTGAGGCAATGAAATGATATGATCCATCTGCAACATTCACTTTTACTGATCTTTGGTTTATTTATTAAGATTGTCAACTATTCGATTATAAAAACAATGTATCCACCTCAATAGCATATATATGCAATATTTGATGAAATCAGGCCAAACGGCATGGGTTATACCAGGCGCTGATGGGGGTTTTGATCAGATAGTTTTATGGGGAGATATACTATTGGCTGTGGCTGGTAATCAACTGTATGATGAATTTACATACGGTTTAATGTCGCCCGCTCTCATGAATGATATCAATATTACAAACAATTACTTTTCAGTATTCGAAAATGACAGTTACTCAGGAGAACAGTCACTCACCTGGACTCAGGGAATACCCCTAGTAACCCAAGGGAAAGTTGCTTTTCAGGATAATGGAAATTGGGAAACAAATTACGCATACGACTATCTTAATGTTACTAACTATCCAGCTATAGATCCATACACCTCTTGGAAAAACATAACTCTTATGTCGAATAGTTTTCCTGGAACAGGAAAATATTTCGAGATGATATCCGATTCCGTTGCTGTGCCAACTGGTAAGTCACAGATCAATGGTCTCGCATTTGCCAAATACTTTGCGTCTTTCGCAGGGCAAAAAATATTTACAAAATGGAAAGCTGTGACTTTCTATGATAACATAACAACTAATTACTTTAACACTCCGGCTCAGTGGTACAGTTACCAGCAAGCAAAGAAAACTCCATCTAATGATTGGGTTTATCAGCTCCAGGCTGGAATGTTTGATGGTCCTACTGCTACATTTGAATCAGCCTTAACTGCATTTTCCGAAAGCTTCTCATCTGGAGGGTCAAATAGTAACTATCTGTCTGCGTCATTCACCCTTTATAAGGCAATAAAAGGAGTTCTCTCTACAACTTATACAGACTGGCAGGCGGCCAATAGTCTTGGATTGGGGTACTTGGGTTATGCAGGTCATCCCTTTGGAGGATATTTACCGCCGTGGGCAAATACAACCGCAAACAGAACAGTATCAACAGGTATCTCTAGCACCATAAGTAACATTCAGAGTGATATACATGGAACGGGCAGTCAGGTAGAGTACATATATGTCTCTCCCTTCTCCATCTCATATCTGGAGAATATGGTTGCCAACGGAATATCTGGTATAAAAAGGTAGTATAAATGAAGAGACTAAATACAACAGTCCTCTTCTCACTACCCGCTCTTATTTTTGGCGGGATACTTATTTATTTTATTTTCTGGAATTTTAGAAATTCACTGTTAAACCATCCTTTAATTTATTCTCATCCAGTATTTATGAAGAAAAGTAAAAACAGGATGAAAGCCCAATTAACAGTAATCTGTAAATGATTTAAAAAATGGATGAAAATAACAAGGTTTTAAGAGAATTGAGAGATAAAGAAGTGAATCTAGTAAGAAAAAAGGAAACTTCTGCTGGAATTTGCAGACATTGGATCAGTAGTTATTTCCAATCTGGTTGATACTTTACAAAATTATTCCCAGTAGTGGCTTCTTACCTCGTATGATTTGCTTCATCATTTCAGGTCCCTTTCATCTCGATCATGGTTGCATTACCCCTATTCTCAAGTTCCTGGTAATCCAGGGCATTCTAAGCTATTTTCTCAAAGTTGATCTGCTTCAAATATGGTGAGTTTTTTTGTAAAGAGGCCATAATTATTTAATGTGCCTCATCAGAATATGATTATAATGGTTGTGGTTGTAGGAATCATAGCCACAGAACATGTAGATCTAATGGAATTAAATGAAACACACAGAGTTCTGTTTTCAATGTCAAGTTACAATGAATTTTAAGAAAAAATAACAAAATAGACAGATTTTACAAACCTTTTTACCTAATAATAAGTGCAATAGCTGGCATAATTTTAATTTTGTATTTTTAGTTAATACGGTTGAAGTTGCCAACACATCATCGCTTATGGTATGCATTGATCAAAACTGCCACTTTCTACCAAAACCAATATTGACAAGGTTCCGGACGAATATTCAAATCGCATAAAGATTTTTGAAAAATATTTCATTACTGTCTCTTTTTAGGAATTTGAACAATATTAATGACTTTATATTATAACAAACTTTGTAACCTAATTTGTAACCTAAAAGTCTCAGGCGTAATAATGATGGTATGTATACCTTATTTCATTATAAGACTTGAAGGGAGGGAAAACCAGATTAAAAAGGTCATATGCATTAAGGTAAGTTTGATTGGAAAAAAAGGGTTTTTGAAACAGATACTGGAGGATAATCATTTCTGTTTAAAATAAGCTGATTGCTCATCATTCTCAGGATCGATTTGGAATTCCAGCTGATTCGTGTAACATTTTATCCTGTACTGCACTCAGTGCCTTCTCATAATCAAGCATTGTTATTATGAACTGGGCATGACTCCATACAAGAGGAGAAACAGAAAGAGGCTGGCCGTTATAGGGGTTTACCTGTTCAGGCAGAATTCCTGAATGCTGGCTGTGGTCCACGACCCAGTCAATATAGGGTCTGGCTTTTAAAACATCACCGGAAATCAAAAAGTATTCAGCTGCCCAGAGGGTGGTAATTATCCATGGGTTACCGGGAATTGAACTGTCATCTCTCACTCTCTGGTAAATATCCTTCTCATATCTGGCAATTCCTCCAACAGTTTTCACCCACAACCGATCAAGAAGAATTTTCATGGAAGATATCATTCTCTCATCATGGACAGATTCCATTCCAAAAAGATAAAGGGACATTATGGCGCTGTCCACGGTAAAATCAGGCACTCCATTTATAATGGCCCGCGCGTAAAATCCTTTTTCAGGGCTGTAGAACTTCTCCTCAAAAGATGCTTTCATTTTCCTTGCAGCTTCTTCATATCTTGCTGCAAGATCAATATCTCCGAATCTTTTGGCAAACTTTGATGCTGAGATTAGGGCTGCAAATGATGTTGCTATGGTGAATGTGTGTACACCGTACCTCTCCTCCCAGAGATCAAAGGATTCTTTTGGAAGGCCATTCTCATCACGAAAGGACATGATGAACTCTGAGCATTTTTTAACTACTGTCTCGTAAAATTCAGCCATGTACTCTATATCATTGATTTTTTCGTAATGCTTCCATATGGCCCATAGCATAAGGGCCGTTTCATCCTGCTGTATGGGAAGAATGGATTTTCCTCTATAGATCTGGGGAAGCCAGCTGCTGGCAATTTCACCATCGGGGCTATACTTATGGAAGAAGTAACCTTCCTCAGATACAAGATTCTTGGCGTAATCAAAGAACCTTCTTGCAGGTCCGGAATGGTCTGATCTTATGAGTGAATATGCTGCAATAGCAGCGTCTCTTGGCCACACATAATAATAACCGTCTTTATTGGCCTTGATGGTTTCGCTGTCACTTGAGGCAACAATGCCCCCCTTATCGCTCATATGGCTTCGAATTATAAACAGGGACTTTCTGAACATTGATGAAAGTTTTAATTCCAGGTTTATGGGCTTCTTAACGGCCCAAAGCTTCCAGTAGTTGGATGTTCTTATCTCATCCCTCCTGAGATTATCAAATGTTATTAAAGCTGAGTTAGCCACAGTCTCATCAAGAGACATATTTGCTGATATGAAATATGACACATTGATTCCCATGGCAGGTTCAAGCTTAACTCTGTGCCTTATAACGGAATCAACTGACCCCATTGCCACGGAGTTTCCTGAAAGCTCCAGATCCTCGGCGTCCTTCCAGCTCCCCTCCAGTCCCATAAAGTCCTTTATCCCTATTGCATACTGATCCATTCTATTTCCCAGGCTGTCCAGTGTTGAAGCCAGGAAATATCTTCTGCCTTTGTAATGGAGAACCCCATTCATTTTAGGCATGTATACGGCAGTGTCGCCTATATCGTTCCCATAAATATTGAAATTCTGGTTAAAGTAGAATTTTATATCAACTGGTTCTTTCGTTGTGTTGTATGCAGTAATTCTTCTGGCGTAGAGATTCTCATATATGTCAACAAAATTGAAGGTTTCAAAATCCACTCCATGGTGGGAAAACTTCCAGGTGCCTACCATTGTATGATCCAGGTAATCCATATCATGAATTCCCATTTTATCTGACCAGGTGAAATGGTCATTAACCGCCAGACCAAATTTGAAAGGATGGCCTGCATGGTTCTCCCCCTGATTCCTGGAGAAATAAAAATCCATGAGATTCATATCCGCGTCGAAATTTATAAGCATTCTCCCGTTACCGATTGGGAGATATCTGACCATGTTAGGTCAGTGACATTAAGGTTAAAGATTTTACTGTTATCATGCCGGCATGATTTTTTATTCTGCATGTATAAAAATGTTATCAAAAACATTATGGGCAATATTTCCAGTGAACTATTTAAGCAATACCTCATTTACATATGATGTCAGAAAATTCGGAAATAACATCAATGTACCGCATCCAGTTCTGGAAGGGTTTCAATTTCCAGGATCTAAAGCCAGTAATTCCATTCCTGAAGAAACTTGGCGTTGACGCAATATATTCATCACCAATTCTTAAGAGTACTAAGGGAAGCACCCATGGCTATGATGTGACAGATTTCCGTGAGGTAAATGCAGATCTTGGGGGAGAGGAAGGTCTGTTGGACATAACAGGCATGGTTCACAGTAATGGAATCAAGTGGATTCAGGACACGGTGCCAAACCACATGGCCATGAATTCTGAAAACATCTATCTGAAGGACGTTTTTAAATATGGTAAAAAATCATTTTACTGGAATCTATTTGATTTCATGAACACACCGGAATTCCATAACAGGATTGATCTGTTCATACTGGGTTATCCATATGAGGAGGTTATAAAATCGGGCAATATATGCATAGTTAACCCGGAGAATCCATCCATTAAAATTTATGATCAGGAATTTCCAATGTCAGAAAATAGTTTAAAAATGCTAAAATCTGTGACGGATGGAAAAATAACGGGTGAGGCCATCAAAAAAATAAACTCTGATCCTGAAATGATTCATTCATTTCTTTCCAAACAGATTTTCAGGGTCAGGTACTGGAAATCTGGGATTGAAGGGACAAACTACAGAAGGTTCTTTTCCGTTAACAGTCTCATTGCAATACGCACTGAAAACACAAAGTATAGCGGTGTAACAATACAGAAATTGATCAGCCTTTTTCGAAATGGAATAATAGACGGCTTCAGGCTGGATCATATAGACGGTCTCTTTAGCCCTGAAAATTTCCTTCTCAGGTTTGCCAGAGGAACAGAAAATGCGCCTGTATGGGTGGAGAAGATTCTCACAGGCAGTGAGAATCTAAGAGAATCATGGAAAACAAATGGAACCACAGGCTATGATTTTCTCTATTACTGCACCTATCTCTTTGTTGAAAACAAGGGGTATAAAAAACTGAAGGAGTTTTACACTCTATTTTCCGGTGTTAAAAAATCAGCAAGGATAATGGCATATGAAAACAAGAAATCATATATAAAAAAAAGTTTCTCACATGAAGCCGATTTTCTCTCCTATATTTTCTTTGATTTTTTTAAGGATAAGATTTATGGCCAGGATATTACATATAGCCAAACACGTGAATTCATGGAAGAGTTGCTTTCATCATTCACCACATACCGAACATATCTCACAGCCGGTTCAAAAAATATGAAGGATATCAGTATAATGCGCAATGCAATAAATCTGGCTGGAAAGAGGTCAGGGCTGAGAGTTGTTCAGGAAAGCATGAACAGGATGTTGGATTCTCATCTTATTGAGGGAAAAGCATTATACTGTTTTCAGAAACTTCAGCAGTTCATACCGGCAACAATTGCAAAATCTATTGAGGACAGGTTATTTTTCCAGTATAATATGCTGATTTCCCTGAACGAGGTTGGATGCATGCCTGAAAAGTTTTCAATCTCTAGAAAATCATTCCACAGATTCATGAAAATGAGATCAACCCATTGGCCAATGGCTATGAATACCCTATCCACCCATGACACAAAGTTGGGGGAGGATATCAGGGCAAGGATCGCATCCATCTCACATATGGTAGATACATGGGTAGAAATGGTTGAAAAGTGGCATGGAATCAACCTGAATTATAAAACAGTGGATGGAAAAAAAGAATATCCAACAAAAAACCATGAGTATTATCTATACCAGATTTTGCTTGCTGAAGATCCAGATAGGTGGATGGAAGAAACTGGATTTAGAAATAGAATCCATGGGCAGATGGTAAAAATGGTTAGGGAAGCCGGAACCATTTCGGACTGGAACAGTCCGGATGAAGTGTACGAGGATCACCTTTCAAGGTTTATAAATGGGATCATGGGCAGTGAAGGCTTCAGAAATTCATTCAAAGCGTTCTATGGGAAAGCTCAGTTTATGGGGATGCTTATATCCATCTCTGAGAATATAATTAAACTTACTGCCCCCGGCATACCAGACATATACCAGGGTTCGGAGGCTATGAATCTGAACTTCACCGATCCTGATAATCGTGGTAACGTTGATTATAAACACTCTGAGTATATGCTTGAAAAGGCAGTGGGGATGTACCTGCAGGGAGATTATAGCGGGATTAAGAAAAGCTGGAAAAACGGAACATTAAAGATTTTCATAAATTATATAATTCTCAACCTCAGGAAAAACAATCCTGATATTTTTCTCTCAGGGGATTACCAGGAGGTGGAAACCACCGGCCCCTGTGAAATTGAAATATTGAGTTACTGCAGAAAAAAAGGTAGCAGTGTAATTATAGTAACAGTTATGCTTGAATATGAAGAAAAGGCAGATGATGATATGCCCACCGGAATGGATAGATGGGGAGATACAGCAATAAATATTCCTGATGGATATTCCGGGTTTTACAGGGATATCTTCACAGGGAATATATATCACGGCACTTCCCTGAAAGTTGGAGAGATGTTTTCCCAGTTCCCATTTTCAGTTTTGATGAGGGAGGCTGAATCCTCTGTTTGAAAAAAGATTTGAAATAATGCATGGAGCAAGGTTCATGGAAAAAGGAGAAGTGGAGATCAATGTATGGGCCCCCCTTCAGAAGGATCTTAGGATGAAGAATATATCCTCAGGTGAAACCATAAACATGCAGAGAAAGGAGAAAGGTTATTTCTCCGCAGTCACAGATGGCAAAAATGGTGACAGATACATAATAATAACGAAATCAGGTAAGGAGATTCCCGATCCGGCGTCACGTTTCCAGCCCCAGGGTATTGATTCACCATCAATGATGGTGGACACAGGCAGTTTCAAATGGAAAAATAATAGGTGGGAAACATATATAATGAAAGAATCGGTGATACAGGAGATCCATGTTGGAACTTACACAGAAGGGGGGAAATACAGTGATCTTTCCCGTTACATCCACCATATTGTTGATACAGGAATAAATACCATAGAACTAATGCCGCTTGCCCAGTTCTATGGGTCGAGGAATTGGGGCTATGATGGGGTTTTTCCATTTTCACCATCATATTCATACGGATCTCCGGAAGATCTCAAGAATCTTGTGGATGAATGTCACGGAAAGGGGCTGAATGTAATTCTAGATGTAGTCTACAACCATCTGGGCCCAATGGGAAATATATTTCCCATTCTCGGATACTATTTCAGTTCCACTTACCATAACCCATGGGGAGATGCCATCAATTTTGACGGCAGGGGTTCCGATGAGGTGAGATCATTCGTGTTGCAAAATGTCAGGTACTGGATTGAGGAATTCAGGATGGATGGCCTCAGGTTGGACGCGATTCACTCAATTTACGACAGTTCACCTTTGAACATATTGAAGGAGATCACTGATCTTTCAAGGTATTTGGAGAATAAACTTGGCAGAAATATAAGAATCATCGCTGAAACAGACAGAAACGATCCTGAAACTGTGAGGGAAAGGAATAATTGCGGTTATGGGTTCAATGGGCAGTGGAACGACGATTTTCACCATGCCCTTCACTGCTTTCTTTCAGGGGAGAGATCAGGCTACTATATGGATTACGGAAATTTTGATCAGATAGTCCATGCATATAAAAACGGCTTTGTTTACGACGGCGTCTACTCAGAATTTCTTGGGAAAACAAGGGGTTCCAGATATGCCGGTCTCCCCATGGAGAGGTTGGTGGTTTTTACCCAGAATCATGATCAGGTTGGAAACAGAGCATTTGGAGAGAGGCCCATTGCAATAATGGGGGAGAGGAAAGCCCTCCTGTTCGCTGTGGCAGTCCTTGCCTCCCCCTTTACACCTATGATCTTCATGGGTGAGGAGTTCGGTTCAGCAAACCCATTCCTTTTTTTCATGGAATCGGAGGAGAGAGAATTTGCTGAAAAGGTTTTCCAGGGAAGAAGGGATGAATTCTCCCAATTCGGTTGGGGAGAGAATATCCCAGATCCCTCCCACATTGAAACATTCATCTCATCCAAAGTCAATCATGAAAGGTCAGAGGAGAGAACAGGAAAGAGATTTCTGGCCCATTACAGAAATCTTATCTCAATAAGGAAAAAATACATCCAGGGGCATAGGCCGGAAGTCTGGTCTGATGAAAACAGGCATCTCATTGTTCTTGACTATGCTGACACACATGTAAGGGTTGTGATGTCATTCTCATCAAAAGAGGAAAATTTTGATCTCAACAGTGACAATTCTATTATCTTCACTACCGAAGATTGCAATACTGATGAATCTTCTCCAGAAAAAAGTGCAGGAGGAACAATAATAATGCAACCCTACTCTGCGTTCATAACCAAATACCACCATTAATCGGAAGATTCCATAAGAATGGCTGCAGAACCCCCCTCCATTTTTACTTTATGTGAGTTTATCCGCAGAGGAAAAATGCCCTTATGTTCAGGGATGGAATCGATGATCATATCTGTTTTTTCCCACTTTTCAGGGATGGTGAACTCCATATCTGTATCAGTGGGATTGAATAGAAGCATCAGGTTATTGTTGGAAATATCATCTCCGTTGCCTGCTTCCTCTATTCCGGCAGATGAGAGAACAACTCCCAATCCCCTTACCTTGCCGGAGTTCCAGTCATCCATACCCATTTCAACTCCATCATTCTTTACCCATGTGACATCCTTTGTGTCAGTGCCAGGCATAACCTCCCCTTGAAAAAAATTCTTTCTTCTCAGCACATGGAACTTCATCTTAATTTCAATCAGGTTTTTCACAAAGTTGTACAGATCAATTTTATTCTGGTCAAGTTTCCAGTTGTACCAGCTTATCTCATTATCCTGGCAGTAGGCGTTGTTGTTTCCCTTCTGAGTGCGCATTATTTCATCTCCGCCCAGTATCATGGGTGATCCCTGGCTGGTAAGCAGCGTTATGAAAAGACTTCTAATACGTTTCTCCCTCATTCTGAGGATATTAGGGTCTTCAGTATCCCCCTCAACGCCGAAGTTCTCACTGATGTTGTCATCCGTTCCATCTTTGTTGTCCTCTCCGTTTGCCTCATTGTGTTTTGAACTGTAGGAAACAAGATCATACATTGTAAACCCATCATGGGATGTTATGTAGTTTATGCTTGAATGCGGCTTTCTTCCGTTGCTCTCATAGAGATCAGGTGAACCGGAGATTCTGGTTGCAAACTCACCAATCATGTTTCCTCTCTCCTTCCAGAACTTCCTGATGGAATCCCTGTATTTGCCATTCCATTCAGCCCACAGGGTTGGAAACCCTCCAACCTGGTACCCTCCTGGACCTATATCCCATGGCTCTGCGATGAGCTTCACTCTGGATATCACAGGATCCTGGTAGATTATATCGAAGAATGCCGAAAGCCTGTCCACATCGTAAAGCTGCCTGGCAAGAGCTGCTGCTAGATCAAACCTGAAACCATCCACGTGCATCTCCGTTACCCAGTATCTCAGGCTGTCCATTATGAGCTTCAACACCTGAGGATGTCCTGCGTCAAGGCTGTTTCCAGTGCCGGTAACATCATAGTAATATCTGGGGTTATTTGGATCAAGCCTGTAGTAAATGGCATTGTCTATGCCCTTGAAGGATAGGGTGGGTCCAAGGTGATTGCCTTCACCTGTGTGGTTATAGACAACATCAAGAATCACCTCTATACTGTTCTCATGAAGCGTCTTTACCATGTTTTTGAATTCGTTTATCTGTTCCCCTGGAACATCGCTGGAAGCATACCTTATATCAGGTGCCAAGTACCCAATTGTATTATAGCCCCAGTAGTTGGAAAGCCCTTTATTTATCAGGTAATCTGAATCTATTTTATGGTGTACAGGCATCAATTCTACAGCAGTTATCCCCAGATCCTTCAGATACTGTACCATTTTTGGAGAGGAGAGTCCAAGGTAGGTGCCTCTGATATTCTCGCCAATGTCCTCCCTGGCCACTGTGAAGCCCTTCACATGTGTCTCGTAAATGACAGTTTTGTTCCATGGAAAACCGGGGTTTCTGACCCCCTTCCAGTCAAAGTTATCATTCATAACAACCGATTTAGGGACATACTTTGCATCATCATTGGCGTTGAATGATAGATCCGCGTCAGGATCACCAAAATTGTAAGCGAAAATATCATTATTCCAATGCACAGGATTGGAGATTCCCTTTGCATATGGGTCAATGAGTAGCTTGTTCCTGTTAAATCTGTGTCCCTCTTGGGGTTTATACGGTCCATCCACCCTGTAACCATAGAGCGTTCCAGGTCCAATGCCTGAAACAAACGCATGCCATACAAATCCATCTCTCTCCTTCAGTTTTATGATCTCTTTTGGGTCTCCATCGTCCCTATGGCTGTATATCTCAAGATCTACTGCAGTACCGTTTTCAGAAAATAATGCAAAATTTGTGCCGCTCTCTTCAACTGTGGCACCCTGTATATTGGCACTCCCTGACTTTATTTTCAGCATGGGGGAGTATAACCAATGCCTATGATATAGTTTACGATATACCGGTTATTATGATCTTATTGCCAGTAGGTCACGCAGATCCCTTATGATCTTCCCCGGTGGCGGTGGAACTCTCAAGAATGTCCATAACCGGGATCAGTGGTATTTCTATCCAGGCAGGCCTGTTATTGATCTCATACAGCAGTTCATATGATGCTTTTTCCAGTATGTATAAGTCTAAAAGTTCATTGAATTTTTCACTGTCATCAGAAAAAATTTCAGGGCATCCTGTGAACGCTTTCCTATAAGAATCAATCAAGGTCTCCCTCACCTTCCTCAGCAATATTTCCTTATCTTTAGCCAGCCTTTTGTTTCCTGTCTTCAAAATAATATAGGATACCAAGTAGTCCATGGATCTGATTATGCCGGCAAGATCCTTCATTGGGGACTGCTTTTTCCTTCTCTCCTCCATTGATCTCACGGGCTCCCCCTCAAAATCTATGATGTAGAATGAATCCCTCCATATGAGTATCTGGCCAAGATGGTAATCTCCATGCACCCTGATCTTTTTCATTCCTGATAGGGCCAATCCGGAAAGCATTCTTTCACCCAATGCATTCAAATGGATTTTTCCGACTATTTTTAAAAATCTTTCCGTATATTTTTCATTTTTTTCAATATATGGCTTGAGGAGTTCAAAACACTCCCTTATATAACTGAGAGATCCAGTTACAATATCATGCAGATCACTTAACTGCACTGGTTCCGGCCTGAATGCCCCCTCCTCTATATGTGAGAGTGATCTGTGCATGCTGCCAGTGATTCCTCCAAGTTCTTCTCCAAGTCTGACAATATCACATTTCAATAATGGAAATGTCTCCGGTTTTTCTGCAAGTGATATGAATTTCCCAGTATAGTATGACCACGCATCTACTGATCCATCCAGGAACTCTGAACAACCGGCCAGGTATAATCTCATCCCCTTCCCTTCATACACAGCATACCCCATTGGCATGGGTACGTTGCTGAACCCTGATCTCACCCTCAGTGCCAAGGCCATCTCCAGATCTGGATTTTCACCGCTCTGAAGATATCTGTAGTTCTTTACGATAATCCCTCTGTCCACTATGGAGGAACTGTTGCTCTGTTCAGATTTTACTGTTTCAAATTCCTGGAATGCCGGCATTCTGAAGAACCCGGTTTTTGAGAACTTCACTGTCCCCGCCATCCCTTTTATCTCAGATTCTGCGGCTATGCCAAGAATCATGGCCTTTGTATAAGCAGGCTGGAAGAAAGCATCACACAGAAACATTCTCAAGCCTCTAAAATCAATTGAGGCTATTGTGCCCTCCTCCTCCTTTAATGAAATAGCCAGCGGGAAAGAATAAAGTGCACTCCCCCCTTCGTGAAAGCCTATTTCTAAGATAAGTATAAAAATGAGATCTTGGGAATCCAGTGTTGCAATGTCCAAAACCTTAATACTCTCAGGTGCAAGGGACTTCTGTCCGAACCATCTCCTGTTTCTTATATAATTGAGAAGCTTTTCTCCGGTTTCTCCGCCTAGATCTTCAGGGTGAAGATCAATCATCAAAATCCCTCTCATCGTCCTGATCCGGGACTGTAAGGTTCAACCAGAAGAAGGATCTGGGGGAAAGTGTAAAGAAATAGGGGAGATCTCCAATTCGGGGGAATGGAGCCTTTGTTATGGCTTCCAATGGTTTAAGGCCCTTGAACTCAGGAAGGTTCAGTTCCACATATGTAGGTCTTCTGGAGAGGTTGTATATGCATAGCATTCTCTGATCCTCAAATTCTCTGACATATACCAGCACCCTTCTGTTTTTCTGTTCTATAAATCTGATCTTGCCTCTTCCCAGGAGTTTTGAATAATTTTTCCTCACCCGAAGCATTTTCTTCATCCAGTTGAGAAGTGATGAATTGAGTCTCAATTCAGATTCCACATTAATGCTTTCATAGTTGTAGTTGGGGTTTGTTATTACCGGTGAGTAAAGCTGCTCGCTATCCACCATAGAAAATCCGGCATTACGATCATGTGACCACTGCATGGGGGTCCTTACCCCGTTCCTGTCTCCAAGGTATATATTATCCCCCATACCTATCTCATCTCCATAGTATATAATGGGGCTTCCCGGAAGCGAAAAAATAAGGGCATTCAAAAGTTCAAGTGTAGCGCGGTCATTATCCACCAGAGGTGCAAGCCTTCTTCTTATACCAAGATTAAGTCGCATTTTGGGAAGTTTGGCATACTCTTGATACATGGTATCTCTCTCATCATCCGTGACCATTTCAAGTGTAAGTTCGTCATGATTCCTCAGGAAAATGCACCAATCACAGTTTTCGGGAATGTCAAGTGTCTGGTTTATAATATTCACGATGGGATAACCGTTTTCCTTGGCCAGTGAAATAAACATTCTTGGCATCAGTGGGAAATTGAACGCCATGTGGAATTCATCTCCATTTCCAAAATATTCTTTTGCATCAGTCGGCCACTGGTTTGCTTCAGCCAGAAGAATGCATCCGGGAAATTCCTCGTTTATCATTTTCCTGATCTCCTTGAAGTAGGCATGTGTCTCAGGAAGGTTTTCGCAACTGGTCCCCTCTCTTTCATAGAGGTAAGGGACAGCATCGCATCTGAACCCATCCAGTCCTATGCTAAGCCAGTACCTGATCACGTTCTTTATCTCCTCCCGCACTTCAGGATTATCATAGTTTAAATCAGGCTGATGACTGTAAAACCTGTGCCAGTAATACTGTTTGGAGGTTGGTTCCCATGTCCAGTTGGAAAGCTCAGTATCTATGAATATGATCCTTGCATCCTTATACTTCTGGTCTGTGTCGCTCCATACAAACCAGTCCCTTTTTGGAGAATTCCTGCTTTTCTTAGCCTCGATGAACCATGCATTCTGATCAGAAACATGGTTGAGAACAAGATCGGCTATGACCCTTATTCCCAGGTCATGGGCATCCTTTATGAATGCCTTGAAATCATCCATTGTACCGTAATCAGGCTGAATGGTATAGAAATCTGATATGTCATATCCGTCATCCTTCATTGGAGATTTGTAAAATGGGAGGAGCCAGAGGCAATCTACGCCCAAATCATGCAGATAGGGGAGCTTGAGCCTCAGGCCATTGAAATCACCGAAACCGTCCCCTGTTGAATCATAAAACGATTTTACAGGCACTTCGTAAAAAACAGCATCTCTATACCACAAAGGATTGTCTTCCATGCATCTCACCTTTCCACTTTCAGTATGTGTGCAGGTCTCTCTCCAGGTATGAGTCTCACATAATTATACTCTCCATTCCATACGTAAAGATCACCTGTCAGAAGGTCTCTCACCTTGTAAGGTTTTGATTCATCTGCACCGACAAGTGAAAGAGGCACCCTAACCGTGGCTGAATGGACCTGGTCAGGGTTGAGATTCACGGCAACCATGAGAGCCTCTTTTCCATCATTTGACTGCCTTGTGTAAAATATTATGTTTGGATTGTCGCTCTGGTGAAACTGAACGTTCCCAATGGACTGGAGAGCTTTCTCAGATCTTCTTATTGCATTCAGCTTTGTTATGAGTTCTCTTATATTGCCCGGTTCATCAAAGTTTCTGTTCCTGATCTCATATTTCTCAGAGTTTAGGTATTCCTCTGTTCCAGGAACAGCCTGGTTCTCGCAGATCTCAAAGCCGCTGTATATCCCCCAAAGTGGAGAAAGAGTTGCTGCAAGAACTGATCTAAACATGAAGGCTGGCCGTCCCGCTTTCTGGAGTATTGGAGGAAGGATGTCTGGTGTGTTTGTGAAGATCATGGGACGGAAATGGCTTTTCAATTCCGGGGAGGATAGTTCCGAAAAGTATTCCCGGATCTCAAAATCATAATTCCTCCAGGTGAAATAAGTATAGGACATTGAGAATCCTATTTTTGAAAGTTCATACATTAATTTAGGCCGGGTGAAGGCTTCGGCAAGAAAAATCACATCATCATGATCTTTTTTCACCTCATTCAAAATCCATTTCCAAAAATCAAGGGGTTTGGTGTGGGGATTATCCACCCTGAATATTTTTACACCCTTTTCTATCCAAAAAAGAATAACGCGCTTCAGTTCTTTCCAGAGATTCTCCTTTTCAGGTGAATCGAAATTCAAAGGATATATGTCATAGTATTTCTTTGGAGGATTCTCTGCGTATCTTATTGTGCCATCAGGTCTATGGTAAAACCATTCCGGGTGATCCTTGACGTATGGGTGGTCTGGTGAGCACTGGAATGCAAGATCCATTGCAATCTCCAGCCCCTTCTTTTTAGCAACATTTATCAGGTGAATGAAGTCATCCATTGTTCCTAAATCAGGGTTTATGGCATCATGCCCCCCGAAACTGTTACCAATTGCCCAAGGGCTTCCCGGATCGCCAGGCATTGCTTTCCTTGCCCCATTTTTCCCCCTTCTTTCTGTTATCCCTATGGGGTGTATTGGGGTCAGGTAGAGGACGTCAAATCCCATTGACGAAATATAATCAAGTTTTTTTTCGCAGTCCCTGAATGTACCAGATACACCTGGTTTATTCCCCTGGGATCTGGGGAAGATTTCATACCAGCTTGAAAATCCTGCTTTTACCCTGTCAACACTCACCCTCATCACAGGGGAAAATGTTGTAAGATCTTTCTTTTCTCCATACTGCCTGACAATTGATAGCAATCCTGGGTCGTTAAGAAGATGGGGGACGTCTGCAGGGTCGCTTCTTCCAATTGCTGCGATCTTCTTCCTTATGAATGCTGAATCCTTGCTTCCGCATCTCGTTGCAATATCCTTCAGCATGGATATGGCCACCTTCAGGTCTGCATCAATACTTTCCCCACCCATAATCCATGAAGCAATGTTTCTGGACTGAGTGGCAAACTTGTCAACCCAGGCTTCAATTGTGTATTCATAAAAACCTGTTGTCGGAATCTCAAATCTTCCTGACCATCGGTCATTATCTTCCAGTTGCATGGGAATTGATTCCCAGACGGCACTCCCCTGAGGCCTGAATTTTAAATTGGCGCTGATGAGATCTGTTCCATGAGTGAAAATGTCAGCCTTTACCGTGAATTTATCTCCCACCACGGCTTTTGCACTGAATTTTCCGCATTCCAGCTGGGGCCATACATTCTCTATGGCAATCCTTCCATCACTTTCCATTGTTCTATTCCTCCCTTAAGAAGAAAACAGATCCAAGTGGAGGTAATGTGATCTCTATGGAATCCGGCCTTCCATGTGATCCATTTCCATTGGAATACACCCCCCCATAATTTCCCACTCCGCTTCCTCCGTAGTGTTCTGAATCCGAATTGAATATCTCCTTGTAGAAGCCCTTTCTGTTGACACCTATGACATAATGGCTCCTTGGAACAGGAGTCATGTTAAACACCGCTATAATCTCTTTGTCTCTGCTGATATCCATCCTCATGAAGCTTATTACTGTATTATTTGAGTCGTTGAAGTCAATCCATTCAAATCCTCTGTGATTGCAGTCCAGCTGGTGCATTTCACTGTATTTGCCATATATATGAGCAAGATCGGTTATCATCCTCACTATTTTCTTCCTTTCATCCTGTTGTGCTTCATCCCACTTCAGCTGGTCAAGGGCATTCCACTCCTCAATCTGCCCGAATTCATTTCCCATGAATATGATCTTTTTTCCTGGGAATGCAAACATGTATGAAAACAGAAGCCTTATGTTGGCAAGTTTCTGCCAGTTGTCCCCAGGCATTTTCTGGTATATAGAACCCTTTCCGTGCACTATTTCGTCATGAGATATGGGAAGTATGTACTTCTCGCTGAATGCATACCACATGGAAAAGGTCAGTTTGCCAAGATCAAATTTTCTGTATATTGGATCGCTGGAAAAAAATCCAAGTGTATCATGCATCCAGCCCATATTCCATTTGTAGTCGAATCCAAGTCCGCCAAGTTCAACAGGGCTTGTGACTCCACCCCAGGCGGTTGATTCCTCTGCCACTGAGACTATTCCGGGAAAATATTCGTGAATCTTAGTATTCAGTTCCCTGATAAACGCTATTGCCTCCAGGTTTTCGCGGCCTCCGTATCTGTTTGGTATCCATTCTCCAGGTTTCCGTGAGTAATCCAGGTAGAGCATGGATGAAACTGCATCAATCCTTATTCCGTCAACATGGTATTTGTCAATCCAGAAGAGTGCACTGGAGATCAGGAAGTTTCTCACCTCGTTCCTTCCGTAGTTGAATATCCTTGTCCCCCAGTCCGGGTGTTTTCCCATCCTTGGGTCCGCATGATCATAAAGGTGTGTGCCGTCGTACATGGAAAGACCATATCTGTCGTCTGGGAAATGAGCTGGGACCCAGTCGAGAATAACTCCAATCCCATTTTCATGAAACTTTTCCATAAAGTACATGAAGTCATGGACATCCCCATACCTCGATGTGGGGGCATAATAGTTCACAACTTGATACCCCCAGGATTCGTCAAGAGGATATTCAGTTATGGGCATTATCTCTATATGGGTAAATCCCATCTTCTTAACGTACTCAACAAGATGGTCAGCTATTTCTCTGTAGTTCAGAAACGTGTTGTATGGCCCTCTTTTCCACGAACCAAGGTGTACTTCATATATTGCCATAGGCATTTCACGGTATGACTGCTTGTCCCTACCATCCACCCAGCCTTGGTCATTCCAGCTGTGATCCAAACTGGTAACTATGGATGCAGTTCGTGGCCTTTTCTCAGTGTAAAATGCATAAGGGTCAGTTCTTTCACTCACATCGCCTCCCATCTTCGATTTTATTGCGAACTTGTAAAGCTCATTTTCCCCCAGTCCGGGTACAAACAACTCCCAGAGACCGGATTGGCTCACATTTGCCATTGGATGCATCCCCTGTGTCCAGTGGTTGAAGTTACCAACAACGGAAACAGATCTGGCATTTGGTGCCCACACTATGAATCTTACCCCCTTCACACCATTTATAGTGATAATATGAGACCCCATTGTTTCATAACTTTTATAGAGTTCACCCTTTTTGAAAAGGTAGAGATCAAATTCACTCAATGAAGGTTGAAATGCATAGGGGTCTTCTGAAGTGTTCACATATCCGCTTTCATCACTGTAGGCTATCCGGTATCCTCCAGACATCTTTTTATCAGAAGTCTCAAGGAAGAAGAATCGATCCCTCTCCATCTTCATCTCAATCTTTGTACCATCGTTTGAAAATATTACCCAGGATCTTTTTGCAATTGGAAGATACGCCCTGATAATTACCTTCCCATCCGATGCTGTATGGGGCCCGAGATACTGAAATGGGTTATCACAATCCATATCTCTTATCTGTTTCATGAATTCTTCTTTATTCAAATCGATGCACCTTTTTATTACATTTAACATTGTTTTATCTGATATATATATTGTCCAGTGGCATGATTTTTAAATACCAGTCAATATAAAAATATAAAATGTTTGCGATTTTTTTGTATATAAAATAAACGCCTGATTTTTAAGCCTAATCAATAATATGTTTTTAAGAAATGTTGTTAGCATGATATCACGAAATAGAAAATTTCTCATAATACTGGGTTCAATCTGGCTTCTGGATGGCCTTATGCAGTTCAAGCCCCTCATGTTCACACAGAATTTCGTCACTTCAGTGATATGGCCGAATACCTGGTATCAACCTATGGACATTGCATACCCCATATATTTAGCAGGAAAAATTATCCTGATCAATGTTACAGGTTTCGATATTATTTTTGGATCAATACAGGTAGCAATAGGGCTTCTGCTTATAACTGGAAAGTATACGAAAGCGGTGATCATATTCTCAGTCATATGGTCAGTTGCCGTATGGTGGATAGGCGAGGGGTTTGGATCACTATTCACAGGACAGGCATCTCTTCTTACTGGTGCACCGGGAGCAGTAATCCTCTATGCTCTGGTGGGAATCATTCTGTACCCATCGAGAGATGCCGAAAAAGCAGAAATAAATTCAAGGAAAATTGCAAGATATTCGCTTGGATTTCTGTTCATAATGGGTTTCATATTGCAGATGCAGCCATACTATTTCATTAGCAGAAATGTAACATGGAGTCTATCAGTTAACTGGTTTTTAAAAATGTCCGGGTTTCAGTCTCTTCTTTTTGACTTTTTTATTGCAGGGTTGTTTCTTTGCACCGGCATTGGTTTCATCATTTTCAGGGATAGAAAGAATATCTTTTCATACATATCCATAGCTCTTTCCATCTTCATATGGATTCCTGGTGAAATGTTTGGCCAGATATATACAGCTTTGGGAACAGATCCAAACAGTGGTGTAATTCTACTCATCCTTTCACTGATGTCAATGTATCCCATAAGACATGCAGTAACGCATCCATTACCCGGAAGTAGTGTTCCGGCGATACGTACTGTGAATTTCCAAAAATTTTGATTCCATAATAATCATTATCTTTTTCAGTTTTTATCCAATAGATCCAGAGACTCTCCATGTCTGCTGAAGCCTTACATTATAAATAGAAAAACCCAATGAGGATGCATGGATTCTAATACTCTAGACAGGAAAAAAACTGCACTTGTTGTAATAGATCTGCAGAAAGGAATAGTATCTATGCCAACAAAACCCTACAGCACATCTGAGGTTGTAAAAAACTCGGCCATACTCGCTAAAAAATTCAGAGAAAGCAACATGCCTGTTTTTCTGGTTCATGTCTATTCCGATGTTGAAACCTCACTCCATCCCCTGAATGATTCAGGACAGATGAGGAGGGGTGATATGCCCCAAGACTGGCATGAATTCGTCCCTGAACTGGAAAGATCCAGGAACGATATAATAATAACAAAGAAACAGTGGGGAGCGTTTTATGGAACTGATCTTGACCTGCAGTTGAGGAGAAGGAAGATTGATACAATAGTTCTCTGTGGAATAGCCACAAAATACGGGGTGGAAAGCACAGCAAGGTTTGCTTATGAATACGGATACCAGCAAATATTCCCTGAGGATGCAATGTCTGATCTTTCAGAGGAATCACACAAAGATTCGGTAGAATTCGTGTTGAAAAGAATCGGTCTGGTAAGAAAGACTGAAGAGATCCTTAAATGGATCATTTAACGGCTTGGTAAATAATTGTCAAGCGTTGCACACCTGCCATGGTGCTAAGAATCAACTCTCAGCATGGGTCCCCATAAACTCCCAGAATTCCATGATAATCCTGTGGAATTCAAGCCCTCTGGAAGTAAGGGAGTATTTCACCCTCACCGGCTTATCAGGTATTATTGTTCTTTCAACAATTCCATATTTTTCCATAATGTCCAGGGTCTGTGATAGAGTTGTGGAATTTATTTCACCTATTTTCTTTTTCAGTTCATTGAATCCGGAGTAATCTTTCTCCCCAAGTGCATATATAACCGGAAGGGTCCAGGATCTCATGATCTCCCGATATTTTTCAAGCATTGCAACATTCTTCAAAGGAGGCTGCAGGTGCATCAATTTCAACTGAGTCAATTCAACTTCACCTGGTCAATTCCTTAAAACTTTCCAATATATTAACTTAAAGGTTATCTTGGATAATGTCCCCTTGAAGAAAGGGTGCAGGAAGTGAATATATGGATGGATTGAAAGTTCTTCAGGAAAGTATTGTAAATGCTGTGGAGACGCTTCAGGACTCTGTGGTGAGCATCAACAGCCTAAAGATCAGCAGGGACCTTAGATATGGCCTTTCTCCCACAAAAGGATCCGGTTCCGGGTTCATTGCAACCACAGATGGCTATGTGATAACCAATAACCATGTAATAGAAGGTGCGGAGAACGTTGAGGTTGTATTAAACTCCGGCGAAAGCTTTGAGGGTGAGGTAGTTGGTTCTGATCCGCAGACGGACATTGCAGTGGTTAAGATAGATGCAGAGGGGCTGAAACCTGCAAAAATGGGTGATTCCGACAACCTGAAAGTAGGGCAGCTTGTTTTTGCGGTTGGAAACGCCCTTGCACTTCCCGGAGGACCTACAGTTTCAATGGGTGTTATAGGTGCAAAGAACAGGCCAATGCCATGGGCGGATTTTATATTTGAAGGCCTAATACAGACAGATGCAGCCATAAATCCGGGGAACAGCGGTGGGCCACTGGCAGATATAGATGGAAATGTAATAGGGGTGAACACAGCCATGATTCCATTTGCACAGGGAATGGGATTTTCAATCCCGGTAAACACGGTAAAGAGGGTAATGGGAGATATAATATCGGATGGGTATGTAAAAAGGCCGTGGCTGGGAATATCTGGGGTTGATCTTGGAAGAAGTGATCACAAGATGAATAGATCCTCAATAAAAAAAGGTGTTCTCCTGGTCAGGGTGGATCAGTGGTCCCCAGCTTATGAAGCTGGGTTGAGGCCTGGAGATATAATAACGAAAATGGGAGATGCAGAG
The DNA here is from genome assembly GCF_038024865.1 of Oxyplasma meridianum. Classification (NCBI taxonomy): domain Archaea; kingdom Methanobacteriati; phylum Thermoplasmatota; class Thermoplasmata; order Thermoplasmatales; family Thermoplasmataceae; genus Oxyplasma; species Oxyplasma meridianum. The sequence continues at coordinate 165,319 of NZ_CP133772.1, forward strand.
ATAACCGACATGAGAACTCTCATAGAGAAGTTGTCTAGTGCTCAACTGGGATCAAATCTGGATATAGTGTTTTCAAGAAATGGCAGAAAATACAAAACATATGTTGATATCAGGGAAGCCAAAGAAAAAGGCACCATAGTCAGAATACAGTAACCTGGTGCATTAAAGCAGGAGGGAAGTTATAATTCCCAAACTGCAGAAAATTATTTTTTTAGATTTTCCATTACAGCTTCAATTGCCCTTGAGTTTGTTTTCCACTTCATTAATTCTATAGCTTCTCTGTCAGAACACCACTTGAAGGTTTCATGCTCAGGGTAGACATTTTTGGTAATATCCACAGGAGTACCTTCTTTTATTTTTGCGAAAAATACTGTCTCCTCAACTTCCATATCTCTAGCATCTCTGTATTCGAAGGAAAAAAGCTGTCCGAATTCCAGTATCTTATCCCTTCCTATTCCGGTCTCCTCTTCAAGTTCCCTGTATGCAGCATTTTCCAGTGTTTCCCCATCCTCAATGGCACCGGTCACATTCTGCCAGATACTTCCTTTACTGGGTATTCTCCTGAGTACAAGAAATTGAGGTTCTTTAATCATGGTGTAAACCACGACCTGGACTTTCCTAATTCTATCCATGACTGGAAATCCCATTTTCACTCTTATGGTTTACCTGCCATGGTGCTATAATTTTTCAGCATAACCACTTTGTTCATTAAACCTTTATCACAGACTAAACCTGTGCGGCATGGTTTGTAAATTTGTCTATTTATGAGAAACTGCTAAATTAGGCTGTTGTTATTTTTAAATCAGGAAACTTTTCAATAGATTCAGAAGCAATATCCAGGCAGATGGAAAAGCAAATTTCCAAAAGCATAATATCAATCCTCAGCCTAAATTTTTCAAATCTCAGGGATCAGATGATTGCCATTATGGGCATCTTCAACATCTTTTTAGCAAGAAATTCAATGATAAAGGGCTCATAAAATACACTGAATGTGCTATCTTTTCTGAAATCATATCTGCCCTTCCCCCGCCAATCTCAACTGCCATCCATGTATAATATATGCACTTATTTTCCATCCTCCAGATACTCTAACCCTTTTCCATGAAGTGGTACCAAGAGGAATGTTTTCATTATCCATCCAAGAAGGATTAAATGTTGTTTCCAGAAATATTTAATATAAGGGGATGCAAAGGTCAATCTGCTTAAGGATCTTAATGAGAACAGAGTTTTCCAAGATATTCGAGAACAAAACCATGTAACTGCCTTTTTGTCTTAAGCAAGAAGCCAGAAACATTTTTTAGTTGAGACCTTTGGAATCTATAATAAACTTATGCAGGCTACTGGAAAAATTAACATCATCCATTACCATTGATTTCAAAAAAAGAATATTTAGAGGTTTTATAATATCCCTGCATTGGTCTTTGCCAATATTGACTGAATATGCATTCCCAAGTTTAGTGTGGGGTAGTGAGGCATAACAATTTCAATCTCTCTGGAAAGAGGCTTCTGAACTGGAATATAAGCATTAAGATCTATACATCCATTTTTGAGAAAAAGACTTTTTTCGGCATTGTAAATCGAACTTCCTGGCAGAATTAAGGAGATCAAGGTCCAGGTCGAGTGCCAGAATGCACTGCATGTAATGTTTTGTGTCGAATTTTATAGAAAGAATAAATGTATGAATCATTCAACATTATTATTTTAAATATGCAAATAAATAAAATAGCCAAAAAAATTTTATATCATTTTATATGTGTATTCATGATTATAAGACATGGTTTCAGAGGAATCCTCTCCTAAGGTTATGGTTTTGGGTGCAACAGGATGCATAGGCAAAGCAGTGGTTGCAGGTTTGAATAGATCAGGTTACAGCGTAATCATAGGATCAAGGGACCCTGAGAGGGCAAGGTTGGCCTTTCCTGAGGTAAATTTATTCATTGAATTTAATTATAAAAAGAATACAGGTCTAAGTGAGTCAATGGATGGTGTTTATGCGGTAGTAAACCTCACAGGTGCTAATATTTTTCAGAGATGGACTGGAGGATACAAAGAAGAGATTGTGGCAAGCAGGGTGGAATCAACAAAGATGATTGTGGATGCGATGAGAGGTTGCAAAACAAAGCCATCTGTTCTTGTAAACGGATCTGCAGCAGGAATATACGGGTATGAAAGGGTAACGGATGAACCCATGACTGAAGAATCAAAGCCTGGCAATGACTTCTGGGGAGATCTGGTCTCAAAATGGGAGGCCGAGGCCATGAAGGCTCAGGATCTTGGGATAAGAGTTGTCACAATAAGGACTTCCGTGGTTCTCAGTTCTGACTGTGGTGCCCTTCCTCAGCTTGTTGGCATCTTCAATAAGGGCATAGGTGGGCCCATAAGGCCTGGGACCCAGTGGTTTCCATGGATTCACATTGATGATGAAGTGTCAATCATAGTCAACGCTGTAAGAGACAGTTCATACTCCGGGCCCATCAACGCAAGTGCACCAGATGTTCCCAGGATGAAGGAATTTGCACATACTCTTGGAAAGGTGCTTGGAAAAAGTTCCAGATTCCCCATTCCTGTATTTATCATACGGTTGGCTTTGGGGGAATCTGCCGGTGTTCTTGGCAAAGGGACCAAAGTTATACCGGATAAGGCTTTGAAACTTGGATTTGAATTTAAATATCCATACCTAGGTCCGGCACTGGAAAATCTTCTGAAAAAGTGATTTTTAGATAAGGTTCATCTTCTTCAGCAACAGATATCCCGTGGCTATATCCTCAAGCCCAATTCCCATGGTTTTGAAAACGGTTCTCTGCTTTCCGTAATACTTTTCTCTGTTAACCACCAAATCCTTTAGCTCCACAGGCTTTCCGCCGCTGTTTTTAACGAAATGAATCATCTCACCGGATTCTTTCAAACTCTGTTCAAGATGTTCTGTAACAACAAGATCACTTTCAGAGAGCACGTCATCCGCTGCTTCCTGTCTCATTGGTATGTTTCCGCCGCACAGGTTTACGTGGTATTCATCACCAAGATCAGATCTGCTGAAAATAGCCTGGTTTGAATCTGTTATACTGTTCACAAGTGTAATATCTTTCAAGGCAGATCTTGCAGTCTCTTCAGCCCTTACATCTACGCCAAATTTACGGCTCATCTCATCAGCGAATTTCTTTGCATGGCTGTAATTTCTCGAATACACCTTCACCATATCCACATCAAACTGTGAAAGCATTCCTTGGATCTGTGTCTGAGCCTGGAAACCAGACCCTATTATTGCAAGGTTGTGTTTCTTTCCCTTAACAAGGATCCTTGAAGCCATGGCAGGAAGAGCCCCTGTCCTTATCTGCCCTAGCCGGTTGGCATCTATGATGGCAAGAAGTTCGTCCTTTCTCTGATCGAAGATCACTACTACAAACTTTGCCCCGTTTTTGCCAGCAATATAGGTCTTCATGCCAGCAATGCCAAGTTGTGAATCTATGGCAGGCATGGTGTTGTAAACTGTTCCATCAAGTATTAGCCTGTCTCTTGCGGATGCCATAGCTTTGCCTTCACCATAATGAACAAACGTTTCCTGCAGTGCATCAACCACTTCCTCCATCTTAAGGTTCCGATCAACCTCATCTTCCGTTATATAAAACATAGAATTATGATGTAAAACTGAATATTATGGCTTTGCATGGCTGACAACAAATATGTGTAAATAGCCGGCTGCAATATGAAAAAATGGGTCCATCAATAGATGCAAAGAAACTGAGAGACTATGTGGCAGAAACCAACTCATACACACTTTATGAACACGATGGGTTGGTGGAACTCAGGTTTTCCCCAGAATTTCCTGAAGCAATGGGGCACCTGCCTGAAGGGCAGAGCGTTGAACACATAATGCTGGGAAAAGAGGAAAATGGAAGGATATCATTTTACAGATTCATAACCAGAAGTGCATTTGGGGAGACATCAAGCGAGATGAGTGACGAAGACGATCCCATAATGGAATGGCTTAAATATATATAAAATCTGGAAACGACTATTAAATCTCAAAGGAAAGGTCCAAGAAGAAGTGGTAGTATTACTGTGGCATCACCATATATGTTTGCAAATTCTGCATCCTCCCTAATTTTCTTCCATGAAATTGCCTCTTCAAGTTTCGCCCCTGAAAGCGATCCATCGTACTCCTGGGCAGTGGTAACGTACACTGCGTAGTCCAGTCCTCCCCTGAACTGGTTCCACCATATTGTGTGGTGCTTTGAAATGCCTCCTCCTACCATTAGTGCCCCTGTCTTCTTTGCCTCAAATATTATGTCTGATAACATGTGCTCATCTGCAAGCAGGTTGATCTTGAAATCCCTGTTTCTTTCATAAAAAGACCACAACTGGGAACCAAAGGAACCATCGGTTATACCGGGCACAAAAACTGGAATGTCATTCTTTGCTGCATTATAAAGAATTGAATCCTTATTGTTTATTCTCAGGCCAGCTTCCTTAATAAGGTCAACTGCACTCCATTCCTTCTTTATTGAGTAGAGGTCTTCTATAATGTTCCCAACCTTTTCTTCAATTATAATCCCATAGCTCTCATCTGGTATGAATACGTTTCCCAACCTGTTTATACCTAACTTTCTCAATTCCCTATCGCTGAAGTCGAAACTTCCGGAGTAATAATCTGTATAAGTCCTTGCAATATCATGATCAAGCATTCCGTTGGTTGTTATAATCACATCAACAAGCTTCTTTCTTACCAGATCGTTGATAATTCCTCTTGTCCCTGTGGATATTATGTCAGCTGGAAAGGAGAGAAATGTCGTATTTTCCTCACTAAACATTTTCTTTAAAATGTCATAACCACTCCTTACTTTTGCAGCGGTAAATCCGCCAGTGTCCTTGAATGATTCCATGAGTTCCCTGATTGTGGTTTCCGGGCCAATTTTAAGATCGCGAACTTTCCTGTTTAGGAGATCCTGTTTTTTCACAGACCATGATTGCTTAAATCCTAAAATCTTTAACTTTTTAATAGAACTATCCAAATGTGTAAATCGTTTTTTGAAGTTAACAACTTTAGTTAGATGTAGGGTTTTAAATTCTCTTCTTATCAAGGTATTATGAATTTGATGAATTTGCAATGGGGTTGTAAGAAAAATGTCTAACCATTTAAAGCGCCATATATCAAAATCTGGAAAAGAACCATATTAAATTGTTTTTTATGGAACCGGGCAAGAATACAGGATGTCTTACTGTTACGATTGCTTGTTAATATTAAACAGGAGAACGCTGTAAAAATTAAATTATCATAATGTTATTGCGTATAATGCTGTTGCTGGATATTGTAGTCCTCTGGATTCACATTTTTGCCGCAATGATTTTCATCGGAGGTTCTTTTTTTATATGGCTGGTAGTATGGCCAGGCGTGTACAAATATACACAGGACAGTAGAGAGCATGCTCAGATTGTTGGGAAAATAGCCAAGAGGTTTGCGTGGTTCACCCACATATCTCTGATAACTCTAATTGTAACAGGTTTATTCAATCTGACATGGTATCTACCATCATACTCAGCCCTGTTCGATTCTGAGGGGGGGAGAGCACTGCTTGTGAAAATGATACTTGTTGTCATTATGATAGTAATAATTTACGGTAATAATCTCTATCATGGAAAAAAGATAGTTAGACTGAGCAAGGAGGGAAAGATGGATGAGGTTCAGAAAATAAGAAAAATATCGCACATGATGTCTTTCATATCTCTTGCCCTTATGGTTATAATCGTTCTTTTGGCAACCTCGCTGCAATTCCTCCCCACTTAACTCTCTATTTTTTATTTTGAATTTCCAACGCAAAATTTCTTAATTTTTGATAAAAAAGTGAATTTTGATGTATATTTGATCCTTAACAGAAACAAATCATTCTTTTCTTCTGCCAAGTTATTGAACAACATTTTTTCCTGAACATATAATATAAAATTAAATGTTAATATGGCAAGTCTTCAGAAACAAGGTAATTTCAAATATTTAAAGCTTTATAACTAAAATCCACCAATATTCATTTTATTATATTTTTCTTATATAATTGAAAAGGTTTTGACAGTTATATTACAATAGTTTAAAAAAATTGATTTTGGAGAGATATATGTGCTTACCTGGCTGAAGCAGCTATTCTCTCTATCTCCTCTTTCTTGTTCACCGAGAAAGAGGTTGTATCATTTCTCGAGGCACCGAGAATTTCATCTGCAAGGCAATTTGCAATGGGCTTCTTGCTCTTGTATGATGCATTTGTAGCACCGATTGCAATATTTCTAAGAGCAACATCTACTCTTCTTGAAGGTGCCACATCCACGGCTTTTGGAACCGCGATGCCTCCGTATTTAAGTCTGGTAACCTCTTCTCTTGGTGCAGCATTCTCTATTGCATTTACCAGTACCTGAACCGGGTTCTGTTTGGTTTTCTCAGCAATGATTGTAAACGCGTCCTTCAGGACTCTGTAAGCTCCGTATTTCTTTCCAGTCCATTTCTCGGTTCTCATCAGTTTATTCAGAAGCCTTTCGATTGTGTTTATGTTCCTCTTTCCTGCGGAATAACTTGAAAATCTCCCTGCAGTATGGAGATTCAGGTTTGTGTTAAGGTTGATGTACTTCATCAAGCCTGTGTCATGTACCTCAACATCGTTTGTTGTATATTCTCCCAGCAATTTCAGTTCCATCTTTACCTCACCGTCTTCTCTTTTCTTCCCTTGACAAGCTCATGTAGTGATATGCCGTTTACTTTTGATACTTTGTACCTGACCCCCGGGATATCCCCTTTTGACCTTCCCTGTCTTCCTCTTATTCCTTCCACAAGGACCTCATCATGCTCATCAATATAGTTAATAGCGCCATCACCAGGAGCAAATGCAGTAATCTGCCTTCCATTTTTTATAAGCTGAAGCTTTACACATTTCCTTATTGCTGAATTCGGCTGCTTTGCTTCAATTCCTATCTTTTCAATAACTATACCTTTGGCTGAAGGGGCACCTTCTAAAGGATCACTTTTTTTCTTTAAGCGCAATACTCTTCTCTTGTAGTTACCATCAGACCATCTATATCTCTTTCTGGTGGAAATTAATTTTTTTCCTGCGTTTTCTCCATTGGCCAATTTATCACCTGTTTGATTTGTAATTTAGCGATATACGGTTAATTAAAAACAGTATATAACATCTCTCTTTAATCCCCTGCCAATGTTATAACTCTTCGCAATGCTTCATGAACCTTCATCACAAAACAGATAAATAAACTCCATCTAAACAGTTTAATAGAGTTTTTTCCTTAAGTAGATCACAGATGAGTCAGCCTGAAAAAGTAAAAACTTACAATAAAATGATTCCTGTAATCATAGTGGTTATTGTGGTTGCAGTTGGAATAGTGGCATTTCATTTCAGCAACCCCACTGCTTTGCCGGTGGATACAGATAAGGCGGATTACAATGTCAATAACACTTACGAAATAGAATTGAGCACTGCTATAAGCAATACGAGCATAGTAAAGGGCAATAACATAACAGTGGTTCTGGCAGTCTCCAATCTTGACTCTTCCGACAATCTCATGGATTTTTCTGCAACATACCCTTCATTTAAAGGAAATTATTCATTTCCAAATCCCGGGGATGGATATCTTCCAATGGGAATAGCCGTATTACCAGGTAATTACAGTGCAGACAACATGAGTAATGCAACCCCACTCCAGATCTCTCCTCCTTCAGCAGCAGATGTAGATTCACAAGCGATAAACCAGTATGAGTTTTTTCCCGCATCAACAAGTGCCATTGCATACACTGATACTGGGCAGCAAGAAAGGGTGGACTTCTCTGAAAAACTTTCACTGGGTGGATCTTATCCAGGAAACTCAACTCAGTTGACCTATTTTAATCCTGGGGCATATACTGTTGTAGGTGCCGATGGATGGGGCATGGTCACTATTCTGCATTTCACAGTCTTAGATCAATCATGATGCTTTTGCTACGATTCTTATTATGTCTCCGTCACTGAGAACGTGGTCTTTCCCTACAACTCTTCTGGTCTTAGCATCTATTGCCCTTATGAATCCATTGCCTATATCGGTATGAATACGGAAAGCAAGTTCAAGAGCAGTCGTTCCCTCCGGTACAAGGAAGGCATCGGGCAGGATATTTCCCGCCTTATCTGTCCACTGGCTCTCATCATAGACAGGGAAGACAACAATATATTTCAGTCTGTCAGTAACAACGGAAGCTAAGAATTCATTGATCCGGGAAACCCATTTCTCAGAAAAGAATGACCTGATCTTTTCCAGTGCCATTTTGATCTTTTCAGGTACATTTCCCGATATTTCAAAATTGGATTCAAGCGATGAGATCATGGAGTGCGAAAAAGCTTTCTGCATTGCAAGTTCGTAGTCTCCGGATACCATTGTGCAGTTGTTCACAATGGATCGTATTCGGTAAGCAGTTTTCTCGTCAATGAGATCTGCTTTATTGCCCAGAGGAATAAGGGATTTGGATACAAAGAGAATATCTCTAGAAAGCTGAACGAAATCATCCTGACTCCACAGTGTCAGTTTACTGGGATAAGCGCTTCTTCCCAGTATGACTGCAATCTGTTTTTCGTTTATCCCCATTGATCCAATCTTTTTAAGGAGCGATCTTTCTATCCTTTCATCTGATGAATCAGCCTTTTTGGCGAATCTCTCCCAATCCCTTGAGATCTTTGAAGAAAGCCATTTTACCATCTCCATCTCAATACCAAGGAACTCATCATATCCGGGTGATGTTCCGCCATTACTTATTGGAAAATCAGAAAGATCAAAAATATGTATCAGTGCATCTGCATCCCTGATGTTGTCAAGGAACTCATTTCCCATCCCTTTCCCTTCACTTGCCCCTTCTATGAGTCCAGGAACATCTATTATCTCAATGGGAACATATCTTGTACCATTTATGCATGTTCCTTCTCTGGGCTTGCATTTCTTTCCAATGATCTTTTCAGGGCATGGAGTTGGAATCAGTGCTATTCCAAGATTTGCTTTAACAGTTGTAAAAGGGTAGTTGGCAATATCCACAGTGTTGCTTGTCAGTGCAGAATATACTGTGGATTTTCCAGCATTCGGTTTCCCTATGAGTCCTATTTTTAGCAACAGTACCAGATTACCTGTTATTTAAAAAATCAGTGCATCCTGACTGCTACTCTCCTCATGTCGTATCCCTTGGGGCAGTCAAGCTTTTCCTCTATTTTAACAACTTTTGCTTTCACTCCCTGTCTTGTAAAACTCAGGTTGCACCTCTCTATATTCGGGCAGGTATAATGATCGCACTCCATGGATTTGGTTGTTATGGTGGATCCTTCCTGAAGTTTTCTGCCGTATTGCATATTGAGGTACTCCTGAACCTCCTCCACCTCCACCGTAGCCACCTGATCCTTATCGAATACAAAACAGGAGTTACGCTTTTCCCTCACAGCTGTTATCCTGTAAGTTCGTCCAGGTTCAAGGTTGAAGCAGACATTCTTTATTCTGCATTCAGCACATCCAATAAGGGGGGTAACAAAAGTGAATTCCAAACCTTCTTTAGCCAAGTCTACGCCAATCAACGAAATTTTTGCCATTTTAAACACTCGCCTTTAAATTATTCCAGTTGTTTCAAGTACTTTCTCTGCAGCCTCAAGGCTGAGATCACGTTCACCAAGAATTGTATAGCGATCAGGTCTTATGGCATGTGCTGTACTTACTGATTTTATCATAGTCATTTCATCAATGCTGTAATCTCTGGCCTTTACTGAAAGTCCGAATTTCTGGTAGGTATTAATAAGGGATTGCCAGTCTCCTCCATGCAGAAACATGGAAACAACTGATCCTATTGCGCACTGTTCCCCGTGTATGGAGTTTCCAGGATTGTATTTTTCTAGTGCGTGTGCAATGAGATGCTCACTTCCGCTGGCAGGTCTGGATGTGGAGGCTATGGCCATTGCTGTTCCGGATGCAAGTATCTGCTTGGTGACTAACCATACGGATTCCTCAACACCAGGCATAATAAGCTGTGCCTTTTCCACCAGCTCTCTTGCTGCATATTCTGAAATTGCTGCAGCGCTTGAACTGAAATCCTCCCCGTGCAACCTTGCTGATAGTTTCCAGTCCAGTATTGCCGTAAGGTTGGATATAACATCCGCTGCCCCTGCAGCAAGATATCTGAAAGGTGCCTTTACAAGAACAGCAGTATCAGCTATTATCGCCACAGGCATTGAACCCTCTTCAGAAACACTTAGTTTATTGGATCTTATGGAAGCCCTTGGAGAAGCTATTCCATCATGACTTGGTGACGTTGGTACACTAACAAAAGGAACATTAAGATCAAAGGCAGTTTTTTTAGCAAGATCAATCTTGGTGCCGCCTCCCACACCTATGATTATTCCCGCTGAAACTTCCTCAGCAACTGCAAGAGAACGACTTAGATTTTCTCTGTCGGCTTTTCCAAGCTTCAAGCAGACAACCTCGGTATTATTATCCTGAAGAATGGCTTCTACATCTTTCCCGGCTAGAGCATAAGTTATATCTCCAGTCAATATAAGCGCCGGTCCAAATTTTAAATTCTGGTTGACCACTTGAGCAACGTTTTCAAGAACACCGTGTCCCACAAACACATCTCTGGGGAAATGCATGGTCTTGAACTTTTCGAATTCCATTCTGGATTCCATGTGTATGACACATATAAAGATTCACACTGGTGATGAAATTTATTTTTATAAAAAAGCATTATCGTCACGGAAAAAATCAGAATGAAATTTCATTAAGGACATTTTCTAAAACCCCTATTTATTCTCATGTATTCCATAATTAATTCAGAATTCACATGTTTTTAATAATCCATATAACATAGGATAAATTGCATAATTAATGACCTAATTATTCATGGGCAATTTATCACTTCTCATGTACATAATAAATTAAGGTCTCATTGAGAGATACAATCAGTTGAAGAGGTTTAAAGATAGAGGTGCTTATATGAAAAATATAATGGATTGGGAGAGGATAAAACCCATATTGAATAATCTTTACAGGAATGATACAGGAAAATATGGAAGACCAAACTTTGATCCCGTATTCATAATAATATTCATGATAATCATGATCCTAAGATCATGATCCTTCAATCCCCGTATGGCCCTGTTGATGAGGCAATGGAAATGGAATCTCTATTCCAATATCATGTTCATCAACATTTGGGAATATCCTGAGACCATGAGTATCACTAGAAAAAGATCAAGATGCAAAAGACCATATTCTGTCATAAAGGAAATATTCCATGGTGTCCATGTATTTGTAATTACAGTATCAAGGGTAAATTCCAAAAAACATGTTCATGTGCCATGTTCACAATATCATGTGCGTGATAAGAATGAAAAAGAGGAGAATGATAGCATGAATTATGGAATTATAGTAGGAAAAGAATAAAAAGTGGAAATTGAAAATAAAAAACAATCATTCATGGATAATACGGCAAAGACGGCAAAGAATTCATAACATTTTACCTAAACATGAAAAGAGAGGCAAAATTAATAAATTGTTGGGAATTGCCACCGACAATTGTGATTAAGAATAATATAAAGTAATAGGATTAAAAGAAAGCTATATGATTTAAATTCTTCTTAAATATGTACAAGTATGAAAATAATGGTTGCTTTCGATGGGACGAATTCTTCTATTAATGCTCTGAACTATGCCTTGGACCTTAAAAATTCCAGCGATGGGTATCTTATCATCTATTCAATTTCTGAGAATAAGGTAATCCCTCCGTATTTTGGAGAATACAGCGGTGATTTCTACAACGAAATGGTGGAAAAGGATAAGGAAACTGCGGAAAGTGTAATGGATATGGCAATGCAAATAGCGAAAAAACATGCCGTAACTCCGGATGTTGAGATTGTGGATATGCCTGATGTTGATACGGCTGATACAATTCTAAAAACCGCATACAAATTTAAGGCAGATATGATAGTTATGGGCATGCGCAGACTGGGGCGGGTTGAAAAATTCATACTTGGTTCTGTCAGCGCAAAGGTTATAGAGCGCAGCAAAATACCAGTGCTGGTAGCACCACCAAAAACCGAAGAAACGGAAAAGAAATAAATCACCGGATCCGTTTGATCATCGGCGCATTAAACTCCTGAAAGATGTTACAGAGCGCCATGAATTACACAACACATAATCATACACAAAGCAACATTTTTAATGTCGGTTTAAGTCAATAATTCCGAATTTCTCACATGGAATTTTCTAATTTTAATCCTATGCCCATGCCCTTGTTTGCATAATACCCATGTTCATCTGCACTTACAGCTATAACTCCCGCTATTACACCTTTAAAAAAACCTATTTCTTCTTCCATGATCTTTTCAAGAGATTTTGTGCCAATCTTTTCATGAATCCTAAAACATAGAAGTCTTCTGCTTATATCTTCCCCTATCCCTGTTGCCACCACAGCACCATTTTCACCAGCGTATATACCTGCACCGAATATTGGAGAATCACCAATTCTTCCTCTAAGCATGGGTGAAGATCCACCGGTGGAAACGGCTGCTGCAAATTTTCCATCGATTCTTGCGACAGAACCAACAGTATCACATGAATCGCTTAGGAACCGGCTAAAATCAGTTTTTGTCATAAGTTTACTATATTTTGAATGACCTTCCCCATTCGGGTCATTTACTGAGTTCAATGCGATTTTCAGTCTGTTTTTTGCCTTTTCCGTGGAAGGATCATATTCTTTGTATCCCAGCAGTCTGGCAAACTTTATTGCTCCATCTCCAGCAAGCATAGTATGAGGTGTAAGATTCATAACATCTCTTGCAACAAGCACTGGATTTTTGACCGATTCTATTGCAAGGACCGATCCGAATTTTCCCGGAATAGCAACAGCAGCGTCCATCTGTATGCTCCCGTCAATTCTCATTACGGATCCTGTACCTGCATTGAAATCTGGGTCATTTTCCATAATAACAACTGCATTTACTGCGGCATCAAGAGGATCCAATCCCAACTCTACCGACCCAGCAATTGAATTAAGTTTCTTATTGGCACTGTCAACCAGTGAATTGTCTATTCCAACTCCACCATGTAGAAGCAGGATATTACGCATGGTCAGGCATATTTGTTCTTTAAATAAATTTATGCAGGTTGAATTGGCTCAGGAATCTTTTTCAAACATATTATAAGATACAATCTTTACCAACATCATAAATTTCAATCATACAATCAATTCAGGCAATATAGTCAGTAAATTTAAATAATCTCTTTAAATATTGGTTGGCATCTGCATTTGTGGGATGTCAGCCAGTACCGTATTTAAAAAATGAAGGGCTCGTAGTCTAGCGGTATGATGTCTCCCTGACACGGAGGAGGTCACCGGTTCGAATCCGGTCGGGCTCATTTAATTTTGGGAGATATATATAAAACTTTAAAATATGAATTATTAAAACAAAACAATATTTATAATTTATTATAAAAATATTTCTATGTTTTAGTATAATACTAAATCTATATGCTAGATAATAAAAATATTATAACACAGGATACATTAACAGGACTTAAAAGAAAATATTGATAAAATTATGCCACTTGTAAAAATACTAAATGCAAAACTGGCAGTTTCAATGCCATTACGCTTAGATTATAAATGGTTAAGTGAGGATCAGCAAATAGGTTTGTCAGAAAAAAAGTAAGGCCCAATTTATATAGCTCCTGGTATTTCCTGGCAGATAGAGAGCATTGCAGGAATTAGGGGTGCAAAGATAACTGCACCCTTATTTGAAGTTATATTTGAAGTGCGATTATGGGATAGCAGGAGATTTATTTAAAATAGTTTCTGCAATAGTAAATAAATTAAATAATTAAAATTTATATTTTTATAAAATTTTTTTCACAATAGAATTATAAAAGATAAAAATATATACATTTTTATAATTAATACTACTTTTATCTACAATTAACCAATTACTTTTAAAAAAGTTTAAATATTTTTTTAATTTATGTTTATTAATAAAGCCGGTTTTTTAAAATTATTGATATTACTACTTTAGAAGGATAATCTATATCGCCTAAACTATTTATTTTATTGATTATATATTTATCATTAATTTTTTCATATACTTTATTTAATAATTTATCGTTTACACTAATAGATAAAAAATATTTTTGTATTATTGCAACTGTTCTTAATTTAAAACCAATTTCTTTTTTCCACAAATTCTGATATTCTGATAATGATTTTTTAGAATAATCCTCATTTTTTAATGCATCATCTATAGCTATTGCAGCATTTTTATCTGAAATAACGCCTGTATAAATTCCACCACCTGATAATGGTTTTACAATTCCAGCTGCATCGCCTATCAATAAAGATTTGTAACCATATTTTTTTTAAGTAATTCATTGGAATAGGGCCTGAATTGATGCCAAGAATTTTTGATCCCTAAAATTTTTTATTTATATTATTAAAATATTTTATTGCTGTTACATGATCAACACCTACACCTATTCTTGTTATATCACCTGATGGAACAGCTTATCCTAAGAAGCCTTCGCTGTTCTGTGAACCTATAAAACATTGACATCATCCTGATCTTCAATAGAATAAGCGGAATCAACCTGATACGTTGAAATAATTTTTTTGGCATTTCATAATTTAATGATTTTCTTACTCTGCTATTTGTACCATCTGCTCCAACAACAATTTTTGATTTTTTATATTTTATTGTCCCGTCTTGTTTATATTTTACTTCGGCATATTCATTATTTACTGAAACATCCATTACTCTTGCATTAATTTCTACATCTGTTCCGTAATTTATTGCCATTGCTGAAGCATATTTATCGAAATCATCCTTGTACATTACAATAGTTTTTTCTGATTTTGATATATGAATGCTTTTTATTTTACATATTTAGATACTCTTTCTGAAACAAGTCCAGTGCATTCTGCGGGTTTTCCTATTTCCCTTTGCTCTTCTAAATTTAAAACACCATATCCTTTTTTAGATAATTCATATGAAAGATAAGATCCTAATGGACTCGAACCGACAACTATTAAATCATGCACATTTTATAATTATATTCAGTTATATATATTGATATGTTAGATTAGTTAAATTTAAAAATTTATTTTTATAATAATATTAATTTTATGTTGCAGTATCTTCTATATCCATGGAAGTATTCATAGATTCTTTTGTTCTATATATCGAATATATTGCTATTACTATAAAAATTATTGTGAATACTGGATAAAGAAAATAAAATATTCCTCCCAAATAGTCTGAAATATATGGTGCTGGACCGCCAATAAAAGAATTTCCATATTGGTATGCTGCGGAGTTTCCAGAATATCTGACATCTGTAGGGAATATCTCTGAAATCATTGCTCCCAGAGGTGCATAGCTTAGTCCATGTGCAATTCCGAATATAGTCAAAAATATAATAAAATATACTGGGGAAATAAGGTATATAGAAGGATAAATAACTATCAATGCTATAATATTTGCTACTGCTATTGTTATTCTTCTTCCATTTTTATCAGATATTTTTCCGCCAATGAATACAAATATTATATCAACTATGCCAAATACTGCGGTTCCGATCAAACCCTCAAAAACGGTTATTTTATGGAAAGATTCAAACAAAGCCGGTAAAAGTGTTATTGCAAAATAAAAGAAGTTTCCCGATGATCCTGCAATAATTGTACCAAGCAATACTGATTTCCAGTGTTTTTTCATTAATGTTTTAAAAGGAAATTTTGATATTTTATTTTCTAATTTTTCTTTAATAAATAGAGGTGTTTCTTTTATTTTCAATCTTATAAAGACACCTATAATAACTATAACGAAACTAAGTAAAAATGGTATTCTCCATCCATATGATATCATTAAACTATGGGGCAGGTAATAAACTAATGGTAAGAATATAAAAACTCCTATTAATAAACCAATACCCACAGTAGCTTGAACAAAAGAAGAGTAAAAGCCTCTTTTTTTCTGGAAATTTTCTAGATTTAAGAGCATTGCACCTCCCCATTCTCCACCAAGTCCAAAGCCAAGTATTAGTCTTAATAATACTAAAATTATAACGGCTAAAATTCCTATTGATTTTTCCCCAGGAATAATTCCGGTTAAACCAGTTGCAATTCCCGAAATTAATAGTGTCAATAGTAACATTTTCTTTCTACCTATCTTATCACCATAATGGCCGAAAATAAATGCACCTATTGGTCTTGTTACAAAACCTAAAGCAAATGTTAATAATGTAAGTAGAATTGCTATACTAGGGTTTACAAATGGATAAAATACTTCAGAAATATAAATAGCTCCTGAAGAAAAAATAAAAATACCATACCATTCTACTATTGTTCCCATCATTGAGGCAAGTATAACGTCTCTAGATTTTTCCATGATGTTTCATAAATTATTTTTATTTAAAGTTTTTGCGTAAGGCTATGGCGGTCATTCAATTCCATAATTCTATACTAATCTTCTCTTGGAAACCCTTTAGAATTCAATGCGACCGAAAGATCTATATACTACACTGTAATTACAGTGTAGTATGACATTAATTGTAAATAAAATAACAAAGAATGGGCACACCTACTATACGGTGTTGGATGAGAAGTGGGTGAACGGAAGACCTGTAAGAAAATATGTTGGATATCTCGGTAAATCTCCGAAGTCGAAGAATGAGATCAAACCTGAAGATATCCTGAAGTATGCGCAGAGACTCCTCAGCAAGGGAATAAGCCAGGAGGAGATCGATCAGATACTGAAGAAGATAGGTATAGAATATGATGCATGGCCCATAACGAAAATAATCATAGAGAACGACCTGAACCTTGAGAAGCTGATCCTGAAACTGAAATGATTCCTCCTGTGAAATTCAAACCATCATTCACCATGTGCCCTGAATGTGGAAAGCGGCTTACACTTAACAGCAGATATGGAAGAAAACTGAAAACATCCTCCGGAATATTTCCAATAATTAATGAGATCATGGAATGCAGCATTCATGGGATATATCGATCTGATATTCTTGGATCAATTGTTTCACCGCACTGCACATATGCAAATGATATCATGATCAAAGCAGCCATGGAGATGTTCCTGGATGGCAGGAGTTCATCGGAGGTTTCTTTGATCAAAGAAACAGGCATATCCGACAGACATGTGAGACGCCTTGCTGGAATGGCTCTCACAATATTCTCTGAGATCCATGAGGAATCATTAGATAAGCTCAGGAAAGAGATCAAATCGTATATACTGCAGATTGACGGCACAGTGGATTCCGATTTCGCCATGATTGTTGTTGTACGGGATGCGATATCCGGTTTCGTTTTATATGCAAAGAAATGTCATTCTGAATCTGAGGCATCCATAGAAGAGATATTCCTCACCGTAAGGGAGAGATTCGGCATTCCTGCAGGTATAATATCAGACATGCGAGAGGGTATACTCTCAGCGGCAGGAAATGTCTTTCCACGTGTTCCCATAAGGATATGCCTGATGCACTTCTTGCGGGATCTTGGAAAGGATCTCATGGATGAACTGCATAAAGCCCTCGGATCAGCTATTAACAGAGCAGGTATAAAATCGAAGCTTAAGGCAATCCTGAGAAACATGCCTGATTACGATCAGGTAACATTATACGAGATAGAATACGGTTACTGTTCAAAACGGAATACAATGGAAAACATGTCCATAAGGAGAATATTAGAGAAGATAACATCCATAAATGGTAGCTCTGGTTATGGATTTCCCTTCTCTCTCAGGCACCTGAACTTCTTCAATGCATGTAAAGATGCCATGAAACATCTTGCAGATCTTCGAGAAAAGACAGATCGAAGAGAAACACTGGATCTCATATCACAGATAATGAACAACCTGTCAAAGATAACAAAGAATGCACATACAGATCACATGGCGCATGATCTCTCGGATATCAATTCCCTTGTATTCCAGAAGATAAGGAATGGATTCTCCATACCTGATTCTGGAAATCTTTCAGAAGAGAAGAAATACGATTCATTGAAGGATGATCCCGTAATACATGAAAGCATCGGCATAATCATGGGTGAATTTCTTGTATACATGAAAACAAGGATAGAAGCACACATATTCTCTGCAGCCAAACATGCAATCGATCAATACACGAAATGGGAATCCTATCTGTACGCAAAGAATCCTGAAGGTACCATACCTCGCACTAATAACGGTATTGAGGGATTCTTTCGCAGGATGCGAAGAAACGTAAGAAAGAGATGTGGCAACATTGCAACCGGCAACATTCTGACACAGAGCGGTGTTCAACTGGCATTATTCCAGAATATGGGAAACAGGAAGTATAAGGGGATCGTGTTTGGATCGGAAGATATATCCTCTGTATTTGCAAAACACAGGAAACATTTCCGGAAGGATGAGATGACAAGGAAAAGGAAGATGGAACTTGTGGATGCAGGTACAGAGAAGATACTAAACAACAAAATACCAGACAGTCCATATAATAATGAAATGTGGGAACAATACAAAAGGGTGTAAGGACTGTAAATCAATTATATTTTAAGAAGTGTATTTAAGAGATCCAGAGTAGAATGTCCGCCATAGGCGTAAGGTAAATATGTATGTTGTCCTTAAATAAGTTCTCTTATACACTATAATTATATAAGCTAACAAATATTAAACATACAATGAAATTAAATAATAAGAAAATAAAATACATTATAAAAGAAAGGAAGATCATCAATAGGATTGGCATTAATATACCATGTAAGCAAGAGATACATAAATAAAATGTACTATAATTACAGAAAATACAATAAGGATACATTATACAAAAGGGGGGAAGAAAAGTAAAAATCATAGATAAATACATTGAAGAATTAATAATTAAAATAAAAAATGATTATCCTTTATCAGAACCTTTAACTATAGGGAAATATCTTATAAAAAATTATAATATTAAAGTATCACATAAGATTATATATAAGATATTATTGAATAATAATGACATTTTCGAATAACTACTGAAATTCGCCATATTTCTCCCTATTTTATCCAATGACATGAATTTGCACTTCTAAACTTGCCCGAATTCACAATATTGATCTGTTTTTTCTATTATTTTCATTAATTTCCGATAGATCACGCTATGGATCTCTTCTTTTTTATTCTCATCATGCAGATCAGATTGTGACCAAAACACATGAACATGTTCTTAACCCTCACCCTTGATACTGTTGTTACAAATATATGGCCGCCATGGAATATCCCCTTGATAACAGAATATGGTCTTTCGCCCCTTGATCGTTTCCTTGTTATTCGGAGATTTCTCCTTATGCTTTCAATTGTAAGTTTGTGATCTTTTACAGAGCGATCCATAGTTGCATCTATTACCATGCATGAAACACAAAAATATCTCTTTTTTTTGTATTTGACAATCCCGGGTATAAAAAGATCGATCTGTGAATCATGCACTTAAGCCTTTATGGTTGAATAATTGATTATCATGTCATTATGGGCGTCCTGTATTGTATGTAACTTGTATCGGAAGTGTAATCTCTTATTCTTCACTGCCCATGATCCATCCTTTGATCTTCTTGTCCTTGCACTCTTTCTCTCCCCTAACCATCTCCTTTTCTTTCTCTTGGTCTCTTCCTTTTTCGCCTTTTTCAACTCCTTCTCTGTGGATTCATTTCCTTTTTCTTCTCACTTGTATATGGTGAGATCATTTCATCCAATGTTTTTTCATCTTTTTTACGATCTCCATGCCACGGATCTGTTTCCATGCATGTTGCATCCTGTATGGTGCCCTTCTTCACAGATATCCCCTTCTCCTTGAACTGCTTCCATATACTATTCCAGATAATCTTGTCCTTGCCGGTTTTGTATAACACATCTTTGAAGAACCACACTGTTCTTGCATCTGGTACTGATGAGGGAAAGTCAAGGAAGTTCATGAAATCCAACCGGTTGTTAATCTCTCTCAATGGTATTATCAACAATGCCATATACAGAATGGAGAAAGAGTATCTTCACCATCAATACCGGATCATAATTTGGCCTTCCACCTTTTTTGGTATAGTTTGCATATAGATCATTAAGGATAAATCTGATTTTATCCCAATCAATGATTGTCTTCATGTTATGGAGTATGTCACCATATCTTTTCAATTGATCATATTTCTCCTGAAGACCGTAATTCATTATGTTCATAAGACAGGTTCATGATGGCATGAATAGAGATTGTGGTCTCGCATGGTGATATTTATTTTATAAATTACACATCTTGGAATAAGTCGAATCGGGAAGATTTGTTTCATGATTTCCAGAGTATGGGGTAATAGGGATAGTTTTTAGAAAAACTCTATACAATAAAATCATTAAAACCTTACTTTAATACATGGGAAGAAGTAATATATTATTACAAATATAAAAAAAATATGTCATTATGTGTGGATAACATTAATAACACCAGCAATAGCATTTATAAAAATGTAAGTTAAATGAAATTAAAAATATTAAAAATAACTAATTATTTAAAGGAACTAATTTCAAAATATCATTTTTTATATTTATATGAAATATATTTACACACTTACATACTTATAAGATGAGCATAAATTTAATAATATATCTAATGTTTACAATTTATGGTAATAGTTTCTGTTGATATAGGTGGCACTTTCACAGATATAGTGTCAATAGAAAATAGTGAAATAAGTTATTATAAAGTGCCAACAACTCCAAAAAATCCCGAAATTGGAGTAATGCTAGGCCTTAATAAATATTTAAAAAATAAAAAAATAGATGAATTTTTGCATGCAACAACAATAGCATCAAATTCTTTATTGGGTCAGTATGGTTTGGAATTACCAAAAATAGGATTATTAACAACTAAAGGTTTTAAAGATGTAATAGAAATCGGAAGGCAGAACAGGCCTGAATTATATAATTTAAATTTTCACAGGCCAAAAACACTCGTTCCTGAAAAATTAAGATATGAAATAGATGAAAGAACTGATGTTTCCGGCAATATTATTAAAGAATTAAATGAAGATGAATTAAAAAGTATAAAAGATAAACTGGAAAAAAATAATATTAAATCCATAGGAATATGCTTTTTGCATTCATATAAAAATCCGGAAAATGAATTAAAGGCAAAGAAATTCTTTGAAAAATATATTAAAAATATATCTATTTCATATGAAATTTCTCCAGAACCAAGGGAATATGAAAGAATGTCGACAACAATTGTAAATGCCGCGCTTTCAACGATTACATCAGAGTATATAAAAAATCTTGAATTAGGATTAAAAGCATTTCATAACAATAATTTTAAAATCATGTCCAATGCTGGTGGTTTAATATTCGGTGATGAGGCTTCTAAAAAACCTGTAAATATAATAGAATCAGGACCTGCAGCGGGTGTTATAGCAGCATCGGAATTTGCCAAGATAATGGATATTAAAAATGTCATAGCCTTTGATATGGGAGGAACCACTGCAAAAGCAGGAACAATATTAAACGGTAATTTTGAAATTACTTCAGAATATGAAGTTGGCGGTTCATCTCACCATGGGAGGTTAGTAAAGGGATCAGGATATCCAGTAAGATTTCCCTTTATAGATTTATCCGAAGTCTCGGCTGGTGGTGGTACAATAATATGGAAGGATGAAGCTGGCGGTCTCAATATTGGACCTAAAAGCTCTGGATCTGATCCAGGACCTGTATGCTACAATAAAGGAGGAAAATATCCTACACTAACTGATGCAAACCTTATTTTAGGAATAATAAACGATAAAATGTCAGGTTCAGATTTTGAATTAAAAAAGGATTTATCATTAAAAGCTTTAGAAAAATTAGGGAACCCATACGAAATTGCTGAAGAGTCAATAAAATTAGCAGTACTAGAAATGGCGAGAGGCATAAGGCTAGTAACTGTTGAAAGGGGCCTTGACCCAGAAGATTTCACCTTATTCGGTTTTGGCGGTGCTGGCCCACAGTTTGTTGTGAGAATAGCAGAAGAGCTCAATATGAAAAAAGTTATAATACCTCCTGGTCCAGGGGTATTCAGTGCTTTGGGCTTATTATATTCTAATATGAGGTATGAGGCAAGAAAATCTTATCCAGAAAAACTGGAAAATGATTATAAAGAATTGGAAGATAAATTAAAAATAAAATTAAAAAAACCGGAATTTTTAAAATATGCTGATTGCCGTTATATTGGCCAAGGATCAGAATTAACAATTCCTGTAAAAGAAATAAATAAAGATAAAATATATAAAGACTTTGAGGAAATGCATGAAAAAACATTCGGTTTTAAATTAAATAAAAGCATTGAAATATTCACAATAAGAGTATTTGCAGTACAAAAAAGGAATAAACCGGAAATAAAAAATTCTTTTAGCAATAAAGCATCATCATACAAAAGAAATGTATATATTGAAGATAAATGGTATGAAATAAATGTTTATTCAAGGGATTCTTTAGTAAAAGGTGAAAATATAAAGGGACCATGCATAATAGAAGAAAATGGAAGTAGTACTTTTATTCCTCAGGAATGGTCTGCTCAATTGGGAAAAAATGATGAAATAAGGGTGATAAAATGAACTGGGAAATTATAGGTAAAAGCACGCAGTTTATTGCAGAAGAAATGGGCGTTGCATTAAAAAGATCAGCATTATCTCCAAATATAAGGGAAAGAATGGATCATAGCTGTGCCATTCTGGATATAAATGGAAGAATAATAGCACAAGCTGAACATATACCCGTTCATTTAGGGTCTTTTAAAATAGGTTCAAAAAACATATTAAATTATATGGAAAAAAATAATATAACATTAAAAGAGAATGAAACAATAATTACTAATGACCCTTATATATCAGGAACACATTTAAATGATGTTACCTTCATAGCACCAGTTTATCATGAAAATAAATTAATATGCTATGCCATAAATAAAGCACATAATGTTGATGTTGGCGGCCCAGTATTTGGCAGCTTGAATCCTGAAGCAATGAATCTATATCAGGAAGGAATGATCATTCCACCAGTAAAGGTTTCAAATGATGTAATATCAATAATATTATCGAATTTCAAAGATCCAGATACAGCGATAGGAGATTTAAATGCGCAGATGGCTGCAAATAGAATGGGAATGAAAAGAATAAAAGAAATGATAGATAAATACGGTGTAAATGATTTATTGAATGCATGGGATGAACTTATAAAGCATTCTAAGGAATTATCAATAAAAAGAATATCTGAATGGCCAGAAGGTTCATATGAAAGCTTTGATTATTTAGAAAATGGTAATAATAAAATAAAAATAAATTTAAAATTAACTGTTAAAAAAGATAAAATTATAGCAGATTTTACTGGCACTGATAATGAAATGGATTATCCACTGAATGCTGTTTTAGGTGTAACATTTTCATCTGTATCTTTTGCAATAAGAAGTGCAATGAATTATGATATACCAACAAATGATGGTTTTTATTCAATAATAGATTTAATAGCACCATATAAATCAATTTTAAATCCAGAAAGCCCTCATCCAGTATCAGGAGGAAATGTTGAAACAACACAGAGAGTTGCAGATGTAACCTTAAAGGCATTATCATTATTTTTAAATGAAATACCTGCAGGTTCTTCAGGAACAATGATGAATATAATGTTGGGTGGAAAAAATAACAATAAATATTGGTCATACTATGAAACAATTGGCGGTGGCAATGGTGCAAGGTACAATTCAAATGGTGAATCAGGAATACATTCAAATATGACAAATACTTTGAATACACCTATAGAAATCGCTGAAAAGGAATATCCAATGTTTTTCACAGCTTATAAACTAAGGCAAAACTCCGGTGGCTCAGGAAAATACAGAGGCGGCAACGGAATTGTAAGGTCATTTAAAGTATTAAATAAAACATATATTTCTGTTATAGCAGAGAGATTTATCATACCACCTTATGGAATACACGGGGGAAATCATGGTAAAACTGGATCATTATATTTAGTATTAAAAGGTAAAAAAAAGAAAATGAATAGTAAATTTTCTTCAGTTTTAAATGAAAATGATGAAGTAATTATAGAAACCCCTGGTGGAGGTGGATACGGTAAAAAATAGAAAAATAATTTACAATATAAATAAAAATTATCGCATTAAATATAATTTTATATATCTAAATATGGAATATTAAGATTTTAGCATTTTCTATGAGATCTTTAGCAAATGTAATTAATGGTATTTTTCTTTGTTTTGCTTTATGAGCAATAATATAATCATAAAAATTTTTAAGACTCACATCATTGTCAATAATTAAAGATATTGTACCAGATAGTGTACTGAAAGTGCTCTAAATCTTTTTTCCTTCTTTTCCGTCAAACAAATAACCTTTTATGAGTTCTTGCATTATTACTTCTTGGTCTTGTATTTTTATCACCTTCAACATAATTATACAAGACCGTTTTAAATTTACAGCAAAATCTGTACACTATATTTTCTGTCTTTCAGAAAACTGATTATCATCTCTTTTACTATTTCTAATTGATCCTGCATATTTTTACCTCCTCAAATCTGAATTGTGCAGGGTGTTTTCAATTTTAGAGCACTTTCAGTACACTATGAATTATTTTTTGTAATATACTCCAATTCTTAATTTCCTTAGCATATATAGTGGCCTTCAAGATATACAGAGTTGACTTACAACATGGAAAAGCATATTGAACATCTTTTCATATATTTTCATATATTTAAACTATCTACTAAAGATAAAGAGAACCCAGTATTCAACAATCATAATCGAAAGGGAGAACGGGGAGATCTTATTGTAAAATGGCCTTGCAAATTCATAGATCAGTTTACAGACATCTACGAGGAAAGGTCATCTTAAATTCGTATATAATTCAGGAAACTTTGAATTACTCCAATGTGCGAAATACTTGAATCTGTAGTTATAGTAAGGAATTTATGTAACATTGATCTAAAGATTTTAAATGTTTAATTTTGATGTTTGCGTGATCGGAGGAGGCAATGCTGGGATTGTATCAGCAATAACTGCCGCTGAAAATGGATCTTCCGTGATTCTTTTAGAAGTATCTCCCATCTTTGAACGTGGCGGGAATACTAAGTATACCAGGGATATACGATATGTGCATGAAGCAGATAGCTACACCTCTGGATCTTATTCTGCACAGGAACTTATTGATGATCTAAAAAGCGTTTCAGGTGATAAGATAAATTTAGAAAAGGCTAATATTGTAATAGAAAATTCTTCGGACATACCTTCCTGGATGGAGAAGCATGGGGTAATTTTCAAAAATGACATAAGAGGAACGTTGAGCCTAAGTAGAACCAATGTGTTTTTCCTTGGTGGTGGGAAGGCGTTGCTTAATACATACTACAGAAGGGCTGAAAAGTTAGGGATAAAAATACTATACAACTCTAATTTAACAAACATAAAATTTAATGATGGAACCGCAAAGTCGATTTCCGCATTAATTGACAATAACATTATCCAGGTATTTTTCAATAATTTGATACTTGCATCTGGTGGTTTTGAGGGCAATACAGAAGTATTAAACAAGTTGTGGGGGCCCAAGGCTGATAATTTCATTATCAGGGGTTCTCGATTCAATACTGGGAAACCACTATTTATAATGAGAGAAAACGGCGCGAAGATTATTGGCCCACCAAGAGGTGGACATATGGTTGGAGTGGATGGAAGGGCACCTAAGTTTGATGGCGGAATTGTTACAAGAATTGATGCTATACCCATGGGAATTGTTATTAACAGAGATGGTGAAAGGTTCTATGATGAAGGAGAGGACATATGGCCCAAAAGATATGCAATTTGGGGACAGTTAATAGCAGATCAACCAGACCAATGTGCCTATGTAATAGTTGACGCAAAAATGAAAGGAGACTACATGCCAGGACCATTTCCTCCATACTCGGCCAACACTTTCGAGGAACTTTTTAAAAAATTAAATGTGCCATTTGAAAAAGCAATCAAAAACGTTGAAGATTTCAATAATGCCGTAAGAATGGGTAAATTTGACAGATCAGTCAAAGATGACTGCCACACAGAGGGAATAAGTCCACCAAAATCACATTGGGCACGGCGTATAGATACGCCGCCATTTTATGCCTATCCGCTTAAACCGGGCCTGACATTTACTTATTTGGGGCTTGAAATTGATAACGATGGCAGAGTGATGGGAATAGATGGGGATTTTGCCAATGTTTATGCCGCAGGTGAAATTATGTCAGGAAATGTGCTGGTCAGTGGTTACCTTGCTGGTTTTGGATTGACAATTGGGACAGTATTTGGAAGGAGGGCAGGTAACAGTGCTACCGGAAGATATTAACTCAGCAATAAATGAGGCCAGGCGGGAGTTGATTATATGCAACTCCTGCAGATACTGTGAAGGTTATTGTGACGTATGGGACGCCATTGAAAGGAAAACGGAATTTTCCAAAAATGATATTTTTCATTTTTCCAACCTTTGCCATGACTGCAGAGAATGTTTTTATGTATGCCCCTTTGTTGAACCACACGAATATAAGCTAAATATTCCAAAGGCACTAAGTAAAGTGCGGCAGTATTCATATCAGGAATTTTCAACTCCGAAGAAAATGTCATGGGTTTACAATAAAATGTCATTGTTGACATTATTACTTACAATAGCAGCAATAGCAGTGTTATTTTCATTCTTTGCACTATCTCACGGCTTCTCATCGTTTACTGGACATTATGTTGGAATATTGCAAGCAATACCCATCAGCACTTTTAAAGTAATTTCAATTGCAATATACGTTTATGTTCTTTCTTTGTGGTCAGTTGAAGGTTACCTTTACTGGAGGGCTATAAAGAATGATAATAGTATCAAGTTTTCATCAATCCTTGCGGCTGCGTGGGATGTTATATGGCATAAAAATTTTAGAGGCGGCAGTGCAGGTTGCAATTATCCCACTGAAGATTCAAAAAAATCAAGGCTTTACTTTCATCCACTGGTTTTCTTCGGTTTCATCATTGACTGGGTAAGTATAATTTTCTACCCATTCACTAATAATCTGGTTTTTTGGATTTATACGGTGGGATCTGCAATGATATTCATTGGTGCTTCATCATTGCTTTATATGAAACTAGTATCTAACAAGACCCTTGAGAATCTTGATATGAGAAAGATTGACTTTCCTTTCACTGTTCTATTACTTCTGGCAGGGTTGACAGGAATGGTTTTTCCATTACTATTGTCATACCCTGAATGGGTAATTGTATTCCTGCTTCATGATGCATTTATATTCTCAATATTTATATTAGCACCATACAGTAAATTCATGCATCCCATATACCGGTACATTTCGTTAATAAGGAACAGAATTGAGGATGTAAAAGATATATGGAATGCTTGAATAATTCGACAATGATTCTTCTGTATTTCGTTGAATATATTTAAATCATGGAGATGGCAAAACAAACGTTCTGTTAACGGCTTTTGATAGTATCTAAATTTTTGTTAATTCCTTTACTTATTACCCAAATCATTAAGGAAATCTCATAATATAAAAGGATGTTTCCAGAAACTACCTTTTAAAGAATAAAGAATGAAGGATTTTTAATAAAATGATATCTGAAATAGTAAAATTGATATAATGGACTAAAACTAAGGACAAGGTATGTAAATATCCATGATATAAAGGTAAGAAAAGGCATTGTCAATGAGTTCCATTCCAACATGTCTGCCAGATATCGAATGATGTCGGAATTGATTGTAATATGGTCTTTATTTACTAAAGAAGAATTTTGATGGCTATCCCAGATATGCTTAATTATGGATCATGCTAACAGGTTAGAATCTAACTATTTATACCTCAAGCCATTATATTTTGGTATGGTGGAACAAAATTCAAATTCGGAAAATATTGCTGGTAGGCTGGAAAGACTCCCCTTCAGCAGGTTTCATGTGAAATTCGCCCTTATGCTGACTAGTGGCGAATGGGCCGAGAGTCTTATGCTCTTAGGGAATGGTGCTATTCTTGGACTTGTAGCAACAACTTTCGGGTTGACTGGTAATCTCTCGATTTACGCCCTTCCCGCATTCTTCTTCGTAGGGGAATTTATAGGTTCCATATTTTTTGGAAGACTGGCAGACACCAGGGGAAGGAAGGCGGTCTTTCTGTACAATCAGTTGATTTTTGGTATTGGCATGATCATTGCCGGATTCATGATGGATTGGCAACTTGTGGCCATTTTTGTGCTCATAGGTGGAATTGGAGTTGGAGGCGAATTTCCTCTTGTGGACAGCTATGGCACAGAAGTTTTCACCGGTAAAAACAGGGGAGCTTGGCTCGCTTTAATTTACACTATAGCTGTTACGGCCGCCCCATTGATAGTCTATATAACTTCCTTAACATCCAGTATGGGGTATTATTCTTTCAGGATACCACTATGGTTCATGGGTGCTGCCGGGATAGCAGTATGGATATTAAGATTCAGACTTAAGGAATCTCCTCGATGGCTGGCCAACCATGGAAAACTGAAGGAAGCCCAGGAAATGATGGACAACATAGAGGCTGAGGTTAAGAGGGAGAATGGAATTAAAGAACTGCCACCTATTTCTGATAAATTCGAGGTGCCGGTTAGAGTTTCTAAATACAAAGACATATTTGCACCGGACGTAAGAAAGACCACAATAATGATGGCCATTTTCATGTTTTTCCAGTCTGGAATTTTTTATGGGTTTGCTACTTTTGCTCCCGGTCTTGTCGTTGTGTCATACCCTAAGAGTGATCCCCTCGGAGGCGCAGCTGTGATATTTTCAGGATTCCTTGTTGGAAGCATATTCAATATATTTATAATAGACAAGATAGAAAGAAAGTGGGGAATTATCCTTTTTGCGGTTCTTGGAGGTGTTTTTGGAACATTCTTTGCGGTTATACACGGATTTGACGAGGCAGTGTTATTTGGTTTCTTAACAGCTTTCATGCTCTGGAACTTTTCAAATTTCTTGCATCAATACAATGCTGAGGTATTTCCCACAAGAGTAAGGACCACTGCAGCAGGTTTCGTATATTCAATTAGCAGGATATCCACAACAATTCTGGTTCTGTTCATTGTATTTTTTATAGGTTCTCACAACGCACCAGGAATATTCACATTTGTCTGGATATTAGTTGCTATTGTCTCACTGGTACTTATTACTCTAGGTCCAAAGAGTACAACAAGAAAGTTTGTGGAACAGATAGCAAATTAAATTTATTTACTTTTTTTATTTTATAAACCTACTAATCCATTAGCGTCTATATTTATATAACGATCTCAAATTTTGTATTATGATATCGGACGATACCCTAAGAGAAGGAATGCAGGGGCCGGGAATTAGTTTCAGCACTGAGGAGAAGAAAAAACTTGCGGATAAAATATCCAGTTGCGGTATCAGCAGAATACTTGTCTCATACCCTTCAGCACACCAATCTGAATGGGAAATAGCGAAATACCTATCGTCCAGAAACAGGTTTGGGGAAGTGTATGGACTGGGCAGGGCTATTAACTCAGATATAGACCGCATACATTCCAGTGGGGCTCACATATCCCTTCATTTTCCCTTCAAGTACAATAGTTTGGATGAAGTCTACGATTCCATAAAATATGCTGTTTCTCTGGACTGGTTAACAGAAGTTGCAGTTGTTGATGTGACGCAGTACGGGATCAATCAACTCATGAAGATAGTAAAAAGACTCTCTGATCTTGATGTGCACACAATTCAGCTCCCCGACACCAAGGGAAAGGCGAATCCCAAAATAATAAGTGAAATTGTAGCCCAGGCGAAGAGAATAACAGATTCAAAAATTGAGATACACTGCCACAATGATCATGGGCTTTCAGTTGCAAATGCTATTGCTGGAATTGAGGCAGGATGTGACTATGTGGATACAACATTCCTTGGCATAGGAGAAAGAAACGGAATAACTGACACGCTGACCATAGCACAGTATCTTCTTGACACAGGACTCATAGACAAAGAAAGCGTTGACCACATGAGATCTTTCTCTGAGGAGATGCTAAACATTATAATCGGGAAAGCTGGCCTATCATTTTTCAAGAACAACCTTCCCAATATAGGAGATAATATCTCCACACACACTGCAGGCACTCACGCAGCTTTTTCTGATGTGTTTGGTGGAACAAGATTTTCCGTGAATGTTTACACCGGAAGGTCCATGATCAAACGCATATTGGAGGCAAACAGACTTAGCATAGATGATCAGGATCTAACTTCACTTATTGAGAATATTAAGAATATTTCAGCTGAAGAGGGAAGGACTATACCTGCGGCAGAAATAATTGAGGAGGCAGGAAGGTATGTACAGAGTGATTGAACTTGGCCATATAGTCGCCGGACCAACCGCGGGTCTCATTCTTGCGGAGATGGGATTTGAAGTCATAAAAGTGGAAAGACCTGTAACTGGAGATATTTCGAGGAATCTTACCGGTCAGAGTTCAGGTTCATTTCCGTACTACAACCGACTGAAAAAGAGTGTGACCCTGAATCTAAAGACAAATGAGGGGATTGAAATTCTTAAAAAATTAATAATGAGTGCAGATGTGATCATTGACAACTTCAGCTCGGATTTTCTCATGAAGCTTCATCTGGATTATGAGAAGATACACAAAATGAACAGAGGACTTATATATGCAACAATAAGAGGCTATCGGTCTGATGAAGGAAAAGAGAGGAAATCGCTGGACTATCCAATTGAGATAGACTCTGGAATTGCTTTCATGACCGGCCTAAAGAACCGGCCACTTAGGGTTGGAGCCTCACTAGTAGATATGTTTTCCGCCACCATGGCAGTTGTCGGGATATACAATGCGCTTCTGGAACGCGAGAAAAGTGGAGAGGGTAAAATGGTGGATTCTTCTCTTTTTCAAAATGCCATGTTCATGATAGGTCAGCACATTGCTACATATCAGGTCACAGGGAAAGAACTTGATCCCATCAATGAAGCTGGATTTGCATGGGGAATATATGATTTCTTTGAAACCTCCGATTTAAAAAAAATATTTATCGCAGTAACAACTGATGAACAGTGGGAGAAGTTTTCTGGAATTCTTGGCATTGATCAGGAAGAGAGAAAAAAATATGCCACAAACGCCGTAAGATTTGAAAACAGGGAGATACTGATTCCAAGATTACAGGAAATCATAGGAAGATTGGATTCGGCTACAATTGAAAAAGGACTTTCAGAAAAGGGGATTGTATATTCCTTCCTGCGGAGACCCTGGGATCTTCTCATGGACCCTGGTGCCCTCAAATTCATGAACAGGGTGGAGTTTTCAGGCAAAACAATGCATATGCCTGCCGTCCCTGTGTCTCCAAACAGGAATGAGGCGGTTCCAAATCTTGGTCAGCACAATGAGGAGGTTCTGTATGCACTTGGGTATACAAAGTCCGATGTTTGTAGTTTTCAGGAAAAAGGCATTATCTAGTTTTTGCCCACCATTGTCCTGGCGAACTCCACCATGCCTCCAGAATTTATTATGTCAAGGGCAATTCCACTAAGAGGCATGAAAATCCACTGGCCTCCTGAGGAAATTACCCTGTGATTTTCCATGTCGATCTGAACTTCTTCACCATCTCTGAATGCAGATGTATCCTTAAGTATGCCAGGGTAAAGGCCAACATTTATGGCATTTCTGAAGAAAAGCCTGGAAAAGCTTTTTGCAAGGACCATTCTTATTCCGAGACGTTTCAGGATCAAGGGTGCCTGTTCCCGGGAAGACCCGCTTCCAAAATTCTCACCGGCAACAACTACATCCCCAACCCTTACCAGATGGGAAAAATTTGGATAGACAGATTCAAGGCAGTGTGACATCTGTTGTTCCAGAGGAAGGTGAAGGTATCCTCCCGGAGCTATAGTATCAGTGTCAATGTCGTTTCCCATAAGAAATACTCTTGCCATTCACTCACCCGGTACTGTTATTCTGCCTTCAACTGCACTGGCAGCTGCCACGTAGGAATTGGATATGAACACCTTGCTCTCGGGATCGCCCATTCTTCCACGGAAATTCCTGTTAATGTTTGTTATGCAGACTTCACCCTTTGCAAGAACGCCCATGTGAAGCCCTGCACATGCACCACATGTTGGAGGAGCCACAGTGGCACCTGCATCCAGGAATATATCAATAATTCCTTCCTTTATGGCCTCCTTGTAGATTTTCCTGGTGGCCGGAACAACAATCATCTTGACATAATCCTTGACGGTATTTCCCTTAAGCATCTCCGCCGCTTCCCTTAGATCTGAAATTGTCCCGTTTGAACAATTCCCGATATAAACTTGATCTATACGTGTTCCAGCATATTCTTCTGCTTTTGCGACATTGCCGGGGGAGAACGGAAAGGAAATCAGTGGATCTATGTTTGATAGATCAATTTTCATGACTTTTAAATTTGAGTATTCATCGCTCTTCAGCCATGTGTTTTTCACGCTATGCCCCTCGTTGAATATTATTGATGTCTTTGCCCCTGCCTCAACTGTCATGTTTGCTATTGAGAGGTCATCGTCCCTGTTCATTTCGCATTCCCTTTCAATTCTGAACTCAATGCTCTTGTAGTTTGCACCATTGGTTCCAAGAATAGACATTGCCTTCAGTATGAGGTCTTTACCCGCAATATACCTTTTTTTCCTTCCTGTAACTCTTATGAGGATTGTTTCAGGGACCTTGAACCAAATCTTTCCAATAGATAGAAGCGCAGCCATGTCTGTTGATCCAAGACCTACTCCCATTGCACCTGCAGCCCCGGCAGTCACAGTATGTGAGTCGGTCCCAACTACCAGCATTCCCTCCCGTATTATGTTGTTCTCAATGAGTAAAGTGTGTTCTATCCCCTCACCATAGGGGACTATATCCCAGCCCTCCTTCTTAGCAAAGTCTGACATGTTGCGAATATTATTTGCACTGGCACTGTCTTTTGGTGGGTATATATGGTCATTGACAACTACCACCTTACCTTTAAAATTAACCTTTTCCCCATTTATTTTCTTCATTGTTTCAATAGTTAAGGGCCCTAGAACGTCATGCATGTAGGCCAGATCGGGTTCTCCCCATACAAATTCCCCTGCCTTAACATCCTTTGCGGATATCCTTGAAAAAATCTTCTCTGCAGACGTCAGGTTATTCTCCATGGATCTTCATTGCTTTCTTAATACATATTCCTTTCCAATAAAAAAGGTTTTAACCCCCTTAGATATGGATCAAGGAATGTTTTTCTTGGAGATGAGAGTAAGCGGCCTATGCAGCCTTGCAAGATCAAGCAATTACGGCAGGCATCCAATATTGATACAGAATGCAAGAATTGTTTCAGGGGAGACCAACCATATTTTGATCATGATGCCTGCAAGAGGTGCTGAAGACGTTTTTGCAGTCATGAAAGATGATCTTCAGAAATTCAATGTCAGCAGATACGAGAACAACATTTTCGTGGATGCCCTTAAAACCGGGCATGGAATGCTGAAAGACATATTTGAAGAAGACGTGTTTCCCTTATTCCCCATCGTTGCTTCTGCTGGCGTGGAAACATTCAGGGTTGTTTCACAGGAAAAGGCCAGGCTTGAAACACTTCTTGAAAAAGTCAATCAACATAACAAGGTTGAGCGGTACACGCTGGATAAAGTTTCCTTCGCTGAAATTATGACCAGAAATATATTCTCCTCTGTTTATCCTTCTCTTTATGGACTGACCGATAAAGAGATCGGCATAATGAAGGCTGCTTTTTCTGGTGGCTACTTTGAATGGCCAAGGGTGAATGATCTGGAGGATATATCAATGGAGAATGGCATTTCTAAGGTGACCACACTGTACCACATAAGAAAGGCAGAAAAAAAGATAATCGAGAAAATATTCAGCAGAAGGGTTGCCTGAACCTTTATTTGTAAGTCAAGCCATGCATTTGCATCCAATTGATCTAATTGCTTTCAGTAAAATTCCTTAAAATGAGGTGAATTACCTTATTCGCTGTTTTATATACTATAACGACATTTTGCTTTACGGATCAAGGGAAAGACACACTTGCAACTGTAACCGACCACATGGCCAACGAACGTACCTATCTTGCATGGGTCAGGACTGGCATAACAGTAATGGCGTTGGGGTTTGTGGTTGCGAAGTTTGGGATAATAATTAGGGAACTTGTTCCAAATGCTCCCAGTACATCCTACCATTTTTCATCGGCTACTGGAATTGTGCTTGTTGTAGCAGGAGGATTTCTTCAGTTGATGGCCCTTAGGAGCTTTTTGAGAAATAAAAAAAGCATAGAAAGCGGTGATTTCCTTCCATCTTCCGTGGGAGTTATTGCTGCAGGCATAATAATCCTCTTGATAGCTGTTCTTTTGATAGCCTATTTGATTATTTCACTTTGATAGAGAGAAGTATGAGATTTTCAGTTTATAAAATTTAAAAACTCAATAGTTTGTCTCATATCAGAATTAGAAACTTTTTAATGTGGTTCATGATTGAGAATAGTGACAGAGACGTTATCAGTAAAGAAAGTCAATGAAATTGGAGGGCTGTTCAAGGAATTATCAGAGAAAATGCCGAAGGAAACTTCAGGTTTCATGGAATTCAACAAAGCTGTTCTAACCCCAGGTAAACTTTCCATGAAAGAAAAAGAGCTCATTGCTGTTTCACTTGCAGTGGCCACTCAGTGTGAATGGTGCATACCATATCATGTGAAAAATGCTCTAGAGAGTGGAGCAACTGAGGAGGAAATACTGGAATCTTCCTACATAGCCGCACTTATGAAAGGAGCCCCGGCTCTGATGCAGATTAACATTGTTCTTGAAGCAATAAAAGAATTTTCAATAAGAAAATAGTAGATATCAGTGGCAAATGGCCAGAGAAAGCTTTTTTTATCTATTTCGTGTTATTAATTCATCAGGGCTTTGCTTATTTCCATATTTTCAACCCTATGTCTCCCCTTTCCTTATGTGACAGATTCCCTACAATTGTTTAAGCGGGAAAAATTGTGTAATTTCATGGTATTATGAAAAGATTATTTAACATGGCTTTTCTAGGGAATAAATTTCCGATACAAATGAAAAATGAGACCTTAATTGCTATCCGATCCTTTGTAATTGCTTCCGGAGCAACAGCTGCTGCCACATTTGTCGGTGTTTTTGGAGTTTATATTGGAGCGTCTGCGGCAGAGATGGGCTGGCTTCAATCTTCCTCTAATTCTCTCAGTAACTCTGGCCAGCTGATTTGGGGAAGGATCAGCGATCGATTTGGAAGAAGGGCTCCGTTTATCATTGCAGGAAGCGTAGCCAGCGCCATACTATGGCTGATCATGGCATTTATAAGAACGCCGGTCACCCTGATCATTGCCTACGCACTTCTGTCCCTTTTCAGTGCAATGATAGCAGTGAACTGGTATTCATTCATAGCAGATAACATATCAACAAGCAGCAGGGGACACTTCCTCTCAAGAATCAACAACCTTGCTTCAATCGGGACTATAATTTCTGTATCTGTAATGATATTTCTCTTCAGTTCCGATGTTACATCTGACATAATCATTCCCTTTGGTGCTGCCTCGGCTGCATATATTGTATCTACAATACTTGCGTTCAGGCTAAAGGAAAAGAAATTTCAAACCAGAATTACAGCAAACTTTATGAAGACACTTAGAAGTCTGAAAAAAAACAGGTCTTTCTATAAATATTTCGTTGCAACAAACGTGCAGTCCCTTTTCTGGTCAATGGCATGGCCAATGTTTCCCATAACAATAGTTTCAGTTATGCATTTTTCCCTGAGAATAGTTGCAACCCTTACTGTAGTTTCACTTGTATCCAGCATAGTTTCACAGATCTTTATGGGCAGGGTCGTGGACAAATTCAACCGCATACCGCTGATATTTGCCAACAGGGTTATGCTGTGCCTTATCCCTGTAATGTATGCACTTTTCTTCTCCTTTAATGAGTTTATTATACTGGAAGTATACAGTGGCTTTGTGGGTGCCATTCAGAGTACAGTTATGACCTCGTACTTGATGGATGTGGTTCCAACAGAACATAAGGGAGAGTACATGTCAATCCTTAATGGGTTCAATGGCGGCATATATTTTGCAGGAGCCATAATAGGGGGATATCTTCTTACATTTTTCCTTACCATATACCCACTGAGAGAGGCCCTTTTTGCCGGGTATATGATCGTATTTGTTGGAAGGTTTGCCTCATCACTCCTATTCCTAAGGCTGGAAGAAGTTGGTGACAAAGGAGACCGCAAGAGCTGGCCTCTTTATTCAATACTTATGAGAATGAGACAACCCGGTGCACCTTCTGGTGGAAATCTTAGGCCAAAATAGCAATACAGAATATTTCATTGGCAATTCATGTTTGGAATTCTGACAGCTTTTCATAAGAATCCCTGTACTGACGCTGTACAAATGGTGTCATAATTACTGAGATTATTATTGTCGAAATTACCGCTATTGTGTACATTTCAGGGTTTATTATGTTTTGGTTTACGGCTATGGTTGCGATGATTATGCCCACTGCCCCTCTCCCCCCAAGTATTCCTGCAGTGGTTCTTCTCCTGACCATCTTCAGTATCTTACCTGACCTGAAGTATGTAAGCCCACCGCCCACAAGGATACTTACAGAACTCAAGACCACTGCCAGAAGAATGTAAGATTTTTCTGGTACTATGACCAGGAGACCTGCAATTCCAAAAAATATGGGTATGAAGAAGCCTTCGTTGATCCTGTTAAGTGTTCTTGTGAGTATCCCCTGAAGTTCCTTACCCACCATGACCTCACTTATAATCATACCGGCAAAGAAAGCTCCCAGTATATATGAGACTCCAAGAAATTGAAATATGCTTGCAACGAGGAGCCCGCTTATGATCACTGAACCGAAGATTATCTTCTCCCCCCTATCCCCTGCATGTAGCTTCTTGAATATCCCCACAACGGCGTCTGTATTTTTTTTAATGTAATTATCCAGTATGAATAAAATGACCAGGAATATAGCAATTGCCGGAATAATGTATAAGATTTTTATGAAATCAGTCTCAATGCTTATTATTGAAAACGCTATAATATCAGTAAAAACAACGCTGGCAAGAATTATGCGACCGTCTAATGTTTCCAGCAGATTATACTGTTTTATGATCACTGATATTATGGATATGGAAGGCACCCCTACTGAAACGGATAGTGCAAGCGCTTGTAGGATGTGTAAATGAAACAGATAGAAAGAGACGACAAACATCAGAGTTACTGGAATGATGAAGCTAGTTATTGTAAATCCGAAACCTTTGGATGTGTTTTTCCTGATGAGATCAACTGTGACTTCCACCCCTATGAGAAGAACGATGAAAAAAAGTGATACCTCAGAGAAACCGTTAAGGACTTCATTAGGCTGTATCCAGTTAAGAATAGCCGGACCAAGTATTACACCGCTAATCAGTTCTCCCGGTACAGCAGGAAGTTTAAATTTTTCGAAGAGCTCTCCGAGAATCAGAGAGAATACCAGAATTCCGAGAAGTGCTAAGAGTATGTCCATGGTACGAGGACCTATAATATAAATCACTTTTAAAAGTTTCCAGATTTATAAGGGTGTTGCACAATTCAATATGCATATTTCATTCCCCTCATACTATTGTAATACTGAACCTCCAGTGCCATTCCTGTACAATATATTCGGGTTTGACCGCCATTATTATCTTCCCCATTTTTCTCTTAAGCCTAAAAAATATATTTCAATTCAGTGTTATCCATATTCCACGGATCTCTTTTACCTGTTTTCAGATCTCTTTCTTATGGTCCAAGATTGAAGTTCTCTAAACCCTCTGTTTAACTCTACAGGGTTTTAGTTGAGATTTGCATTAGGATAACTTATCCTATTTTATCACAAAGTCTCCGACTTCGGACCATTTTCCTTCCAGTTTTTTCTTAAGGTTCTCAATCTCCTTGCGATCTACATCCTTCTCCCTTTTCTTAAGTTCTTCGGGAACAGGAATAGTTGAGGAGTTCATCTGTGTTGTAAGGGCTGCCATGTAACTGGAATCTCCCTTTACCTGCCTGAGCAGATCGTCCAGTCTTCCATCGATTATATTCAAAACTTGCTTTAAGATACCGTATTCTAATGATTCCTGCAAAGCTCTCTTTATTACATCCGCGTCAGATTCACCGGTTACCCTGATCAGGTCTATGGCTGTAAGGTCTTCCTTGGTTAAGGTAATCCGGTTTTCCCTTTCTTTTTTTTCCACAACAGAATTCTCCTCTGTTGCATCAGATTTCATCTTTTCAGTCCCTGGCAATCATTCCCTGGATCCCAAAGTATAATGGAAAGACAGGTATGGATATAAAAAATTCTGGAAGTGAGGTCACTGGGACCTTGCTGCCGCATCCCTGTACCCAAGGGCGTTTGCAAACTGCACATCGCCTGGAGGGATATCTATGAGTGTTCCAGGAGCCAGTACTTCCAATTTCTTTCCTATGAGGGCAGATCCTCCGCCAACTGGTATTAGTGCACTTACCCTGTCCAGCTCTTCTCTGAGATTCTCCCTTAGCTTATCAAGTATTTTTGATGTAAGGGCCCTCAGTATTGGTTCTGAAACTTTCGGCCCTCCAACCTCTCTCTGTTTGAAGAAAACCGGGTTTGCAAGAGCTTCTCTGGCTATATCAGTTGGGACAACAAAGCCTGTCTCCTTTGCTATTGCCTTTCCCACTGCAGTGACTGCGTCTCCAACACCAGCCTGTATACTGAAGGACATTGGTACTATTGGTTCCATGTTCTTCAGATTTATTGTCAGGACATCAGTTGTTCTTGAACCGATATCTATTACAAGGCCAAAGCCCACCTGCTGCTTCAGCAGTCCCTGTTCTAAGAGATACAGTGCAGCCCCTACTCCTTGCGGCCTCATGACCATTCTGGAAATCATGAATCTTTTGACTTCGCCATTTCCGCCTTTTATTGCTATCTCTTTCCCCTGGAGGGCTTCTCTTGCTGCGGCAACTTCATGCTCAAATGTACCAAGAGGGGTTCCACTGCCAAGAACTATACTTGTTGTGCTGTCCGATCCTCCAACCCCGCTCAACCATAGAGCTCCAGCCAGAAGAGGGTATGAATCCGGATCTGAAAGCCTTCCGTCTCCCTGCGGTTCACGTACTGTCGAACCTGTTGCGTTCTCTCCGAACACAAATGGATCTTCATCGTTTATGCTCAAGACTGTGGCGTTACCGCCCATACCCCAATCCCTGTTTTCTTGTGGGGCCCATCTAGAGGGGAATTTCTCCCGCTTTCCATTCTCACCTACAACCTTCGTATCTCCATATCCAAGATCTACTCCTATCGATATCATTAATGAATACCTCCATTATGTGCAATGGGAATACAACTAAAACAATACAGTATATAATTATTCTCTATGGTATACATTGCATGAGACTTAAAATTTCTAAAAATCCCATGGGTTTCAATGATCTCCTCAAAATATTCGGGAACATTTTCCCCCATGTATCCCATACCTCTTTCTATGTCGTATTTCATTTAAGTTTTATAGACGAATCTGCTCTTAAGGTTTTAGTGCATGGTCATGCAATTTCGCCGTTAATTTCGCTTTTGAAGCATCATGATAAAAGCCCTTTTATGCGTATCAGCCATACATAGTTCATATGATATACAGGGAATTTGGCAAAACTGGATTCAAATGCTCAGTGATAGGCATGGGTACATATTATGATCCTCTGTGGATATTAGGGGCTAAAGTTTTTGGTCTCAAGAAAGGTGAAAAGGAACATGTGGATGCAGTTAAAGCCGGACTTGATGCCGGCATTAACCTCATTGACACAGCTGAACTCTATGGGACTGAAAAGCTTGTTTCGCAGTCAATTGCAGAGAGGAAGAGAGACGATCTTTTCATCGCAACAAAGGTCTTTTTCAACCACCTGAAATATGATTCTGTGATCAAATCCTGCAACAGGAGTCTCAGAAACCTTGGAACATCATATATAGATCTGTACCAGATACATTTTCCCAGCAAACGTGTTGACATCAGGGAGACGATGAAAGCAATGGAAAAACTTGTTGACGAAGGCAAGATAAGGCATATTGGAATAAGCAATTTTAACCTCCAGAAAACAAAAGATGCCCAGTCAGCCATGAAAAAGTATGAGATTGCTTCCACCCAGATGCCCTATAACCTCTCAAGGAGGGATTTTGAAAAGAATCTGCTTCCCTACTGCCGGGAAAACAGAATTGCTGTTCTTCCTTATTACCCTCTTGGCCATGGTAAACTGATTTCACAGTCCAACTGGCCCCCTGAACTTTTGAACCATATATTTGAGAAATACGGGATAAAGAGCACAGCACAGATGGCACTTAACTGGCTCATAACCAAGAGCGACCTTATATTTCCCATTCCACGTGCTTCATCAAGGAATCATGTACTTGATAACGCTGCTGCAGCAGACTGGGTTATGGATGAAGATGACATGAGAAAGCTTGAATCTGCTTTTCCATTATAAGAATATCTCTCTTTTAGGTAATATCTTTATTTCTCCAGGATATTTCCTTCCATGGATGAAACAGCCAACCTTATTTTTGAGAACTCAAGGAAAATAATGTCACACGGAATGGGAGATGAAACTGCAGATGAGATAAAGAAGAGAATACTGGATTCCATTTATGTAGCTTATGGATCCATTAATGCCCAACCCATAGTTATTGAGAGGGCTTCCCTTCTCCCTTCTTCCGGAAAGCGAAATTCTACAATATATTTCACCAGGCAGCAGGCTGCAGTGGATGTTGCCACGCTTATCAACGGAAGCATGACCAGATACCATGATTTCAGCGACACTTATCTTTCAAAGGAGGCGCTGCATCCTTCGGATAACATACCGCCGGTTCTTGCAATGGCTGAAACCCTTGAATCTAACGGTCAAGATACAATAAGATCCTTAGAGGCTGCTTACCAGGTAATTGGTGCACTCTCGGATGCAGTTTCCATCAGAGATAGAGGATGGGATCATGTTACGTATATCTCCATATCAGCAGCAGCAGGGTTATCTTCCATAATGGACCATGAAAGTGACAAATTTATAAATACACTGAATCTGGCCATAAATAACAATATAAGCCTGAGACAGACCAGATCAGGTGAATTGAGCATGTGGAAGGGGTGCACGGCTTCAAACGCATCAAGAAACTCTGTATTTGCTGCTCTTCTTGCAGATTCCGGCTTTACGGGCCCTTCACCAATTTTCAGCGGTGAAATGGGTTTCTTCAGACAGGTTTCCGGACCATTCTCACTTGACTTTAGCAAAAATCACATACTTCAGACCATGATAAAGAACTATCCTGTTGAATATCATGCAATGAGTGCTGCAGAGGCTGCACTTCAACTCAGAGAAAGCATTAAAGGGGAAATCACAGGCATTGAGGTTGAGACTTTTGAGGTTGCCAACAGGATCATTATCAAAGACCCTGAAAAATTGCGTCCAAAAACCAAGGAGACGGCCGACCACAGTATGCCTTACATAATTGCCTACTGCCTAACATACGGAAGGCCTGGCCTAGATGCCTACGATTCCAAGTATCTTAATGACAAAAAGATTCTCTCAAAGATAGACATGACCAAGTTCACAGTTTCAGATAGATTCAATAAGATGTATCCTGGATCTCTTCCGGTGAGGATTAATGTGAAAACCTCAATCGGTGAGTATGAAAAAGAGATAACAGTACCCAAAGGACATTATAAGAATCCTTACAGCTGGGAAGATTTGCTGAACAAAGGAATTAGTATAATGGAAGAAAAAGATGCAAAAGATCTTTTTGATGTTGTCAGATCTCTGGATAAAAGAGATGTTGTTGATCTTTTTGAGGTGATGTCAAATGTCAAGAATGAGAGATAATGTTAACCTGGGTCCCAGAGGATTCAGAGAACTCATGAAGGCAGGTTTCATAAGCATTCCCGGCGTTTTTGATGGAATTTCGGCAATTCTGGCAGAAAGAGCTGGTTTCAAGGCAGGTTATCTTTCCGGGTCCGCTGTTGCAGGTGTCATGGGTTTACCAGATCTTTCTGTCACCACGCTTACTGAGGTTGCATTTGAAGTACAAAAAATAACGTCAATAACGCCAATACCCATAATAGTTGATGCAGACACAGGCTTCGGGGAGACCATGAACGTTTCCCGAACAGTAAGGCTGCTGGAGAGATCTGGAGCTGCTGGAATGCACCTTGAGGATCAGGTTCTCCCAAAGAGATGCGGGCATCTGAACGGGAAGAAGATTGTTGAACCGGATGAGATGATAAAAAAGATCATCAGCGCTACCCAGTCCCGCAAGGACCCCGATTTTGTTATAATTGCAAGAACAGATGCAAGATCTGTTAACGGCATTGATGATGCAATTGAAAGGGCAAACTCTTACATTGAAGCGGGGGCTGATGTCATTTTCTCGGAAGCGCTTGAAAGCCATGATGAATTCAGGAAGTTTGCAAAGTCGGTAAAAGCTCCCCTCCTTGCCAATATGACAGAGTTCGGAAAGAGCCCACTCATTTCAACAGAAGATCTGGAAAAGATGGGGTATAGCATGGCTATCTTCCCACTTACGGCTTTCAGGGCAACGCTGAAGACAATGGAAACAGTGTATGGAAAACTTTTTAGGGAAGGAACTCAGACAGGTTTGATGGATATGCTGATGACCCGTTCTGATTTTTACAGCAATATTGGATATCAACA
This sequence comes from Oxyplasma meridianum, assembly GCF_038024865.1. Taxonomy (NCBI): domain Archaea; kingdom Methanobacteriati; phylum Thermoplasmatota; class Thermoplasmata; order Thermoplasmatales; family Thermoplasmataceae; genus Oxyplasma; species Oxyplasma meridianum. The sequence continues at coordinate 208,083 of NZ_CP133772.1, forward strand.
GTACGAAAATGATGAAAGGGAGATACTGGACAGATCATGATTATTTCATTTATAGCATTTTATCTTTTTCCTAAATGACCCTGAGATCTACCCTCTGTGCCTTCCTGTTGTAAGCGGAATAGCTGCTAGGAGTAAATGGGTAACCCACAATTATGTGTATGGGTCCTGTATTGGAGAACATGTGCTTGTCTTCGTCTGACGGGAGTGTGACGCCGGAAGGATGAGAGTGTACAGAACCCACCAGTGTGAAATCGATGGGCTTGTTGTATAAATAGAACATAGTATGCCGGTCGCCCTGGATTGTACCCGGCATAAGTGCTATCTCGTAAATTATATCGCCTTCTGCCCTGAGCAGGGCGCCGAATTCCTTTGGCATGCTGTCCTTCGACGCCTCCATTATCATGATGAGAGTTCTTCTCCTAATTGACCACATATTTTATGAGTTTCTCCCTTATTCTTTCATAAAATGACTGCCTGAGGGTTACAAACTGGGCTCTGTGCTTGGAAACGCCTATCTCAACTATATCTGAGCTGTTAATTGGATATTCAACCTGCCCGTCAAGTATTACGGTGCACTGCTGGTCTTTACCAACAAGCTTGATCTTTATTGTTTCAGCAGGAGACGCCACTATGGGCCTTGCTCTTGTCCCGAAAGGCGCAAGGTATGATATGACCATTGCGTCCATTGATGGCATTACAAGAGGTCCTCCAGCGCTATATGAATATGAGGTGGAACCTATGGGAGTTGCAATAATGACTCCATCTGCATTTGTTCCATCCACAAAATGATCTGAAACATAGATCTTGAATTTCCTGATCTTGGAGATCTTTGCTGTGTGGATGACTACCTCATTTGTGCACTCCTCAACCTCCACTCCGTTTATCCTCACTGAAAGCTTCATGGTTTTCTCGATACTGTACTCTCCCCGTATTATGCGGTAAATGGAACTTTCCACATCGCCTATCTCCACCTCATTGAGAAAACCAAGGCTCCCCATATTAATTCCCAGGATTGGCCCTCTTGCAAGCTGAAGGGCACGAAGAGCGGTGCCGTCGCCCCCGATAGCTATGATGATGTCAGCGTCCAGTTTTTCAAGATCTCTTCCCTTTGTATTGAGATATTTTGAGGCTTCGCTTTCGTAAATTTTTTCCCATTCGTTAGGGAGTATGTCCACTATCCTCTTCATTACATTGGAACATCGTTTGCAGTCTTTCCGCACCACAAATGCAATCCTCATCTAAGTTCCTCCAACAAATCCTTGTTGCATGAGGCATAAAATTTCCCCCTTAATGTCACATCCAGACCCATATTCAGAGGCATGTGGTCTGAATCGAGAACTTCGCCTCCTGCTTCCCTTATCATTGCAGTTCCTGCCGCAACATCGATATTTCTTATCCTGCTCTCAGGTGACATATAGGAAACAAGATCAGCTGATCCGGTGGCCACGAGGGCCATCTCCAGTGAAGCACAGCCCAATATTCTCCTTCTCCCTCCCATTTTAATAATTCTGGACGTAAATGGATCTGGTTGGCTCCCAATATTGATTATGTAGCTTCCTGTTCTGGATGGAAAGGCTGCTTTTCCATTTTTCCGAACACCGTGTCCCTTTTCTGAATAATATGTGTCGCCGTTTACAAGATTCATGATAAACCCTGTATTCAAAGTTTTAAACTCTACCCCCATTGTTGCAATAGATATTGAATAAAATGGTATTCCATTAAGGGCATTGTATGTTCCGTCGAGAGGATCTACCAGCATGTAGTCTCTATACCCTCTCTCCACCATCCCTACCTCTTCTGATATTATATTGAATGGAAGGTCCAGTTCTTTCACACGGTTTATGAGGATGTCCTCGCAGATTTTGTCCGGGACTTTTGTTGCTGTTCCATCAGCCCCCATTCCTGTAACATCAAATCGTACTTCCCTGTCAAGCATTGAATTAAGTGCTTCCATGGCTTCCTTTCCAATGGATTCCAGATTATTATAGTATGATGTCATGAATGTAAGGAAAAATGAAAACCGTATATAAGTATGACCCAGCAGCCTGATCTTATTTAATTTTTCAAAATTTGACTAATATCTACTCAGAACATTTTACTCAATACAGAAATCAGTCCACAGCCGAAAGGCTTTCGAGAAGGATATTAAGCCTCTGAGGAATTCTCTTAAGAGCGTATTCCAAGACGTCTATTGCCTTAAGGGAACCATCTGTTTCGAATTTGAATATGTATGTGGTGTCATCTTCCCTCACATCCACATTTTTAGTGTCAAGAAGCTCTCTTATCCATCTGCATGGTGTGTCGTCAGAGAAAATGATTTCCTTTGCAGTCTCCTTAACAACTGAATTAGGACATTTTTCCTTAAATACTGCCCAGTTCTCAACCTGGTCCTTTTTAACAATATATTCCCTATGATATTTGTATGATACTGCTGATGTTACCTGCCATTTTGCATGATCTTTTCCCCGACCCAGCACGGCTTCTGCACTGACCAGAATGGCTTGATTTTTTCCAAGCTTCACTATTGGTATTTCCCTGTCTGCTGGCACGAGTTCCGGGTTCCCTAAGGGTTGCATATCTCCCGAAGATACTGATCCAGGCCCTATTTTGTTTATTGAGTATGTCATTGTACATAGTGCACAGCCCTTTCCTTCGCATATGCACTGATCCCTGAAATTCATTGAAAGATCGGATACAAGAGGTACCAGTGAGAGCCTGTGGGCAACGATCTCGTCAAAAAGAGGGAGGGACGAATCATAAACATTTCCCTCAGCATCCCTTATCTGTCCGTGATGAAACGTAACCTTATCTATGGCCAGTTTTGGTATGTCATTTATAAGTGTTCTTCTGAGAGCGTTTGCTATTGTAGGAGTAATTCCATCGATTGAAAACCTGATATATCTATCCTTAACTTCAATCAACTTGAGGGACATCTGATTAAACTCTCCTGCCTCTCTTTCCGCCCTTTTTCTTGGTTCCATCGTGGGCGATAGGTGTTACCTCTTCAATCCTGATGATCTTGAACCCTGCCCTTGAAAGTGCCCTTATTGCCGATTGAGCCCCCGGTCCGGGTATTTTTGACTTGTTTCCTCCTGGCGCCCTCACCTTGATTATAAGGTCTGAAATTTCTTTCTCCCTGAGTTTTTCAGCAATAAGATCTGCTGCCTTCATAGCCGCATATGGGCTGGATTCGTCTCTGTCGTTCTTCACCACCATACCGCCGGTAGCTTTTGCAAAGGTTTCGGCACCAGTGGTGTCTGTTACAAGTATTATGGTATTGTTCTGTGATGCGAAAATATGGGCTATTCCTGTTTTATTCATCGTCTATTCTCTCCGTTTACCGCTTTAGCTTCTTCCTGAATACTCTCCCTGTGCTGGACCTGCGATCCGTTGAGAAGTACCTGCCTTATTGGGTGAAGATCATCATTGAGTGCAGATCTCTCGCTGTATCTTATACTCTCTTCCTTTGACCCCTCAACCATTATGCCAGGGACATTCACTCTTCTTCCATCGAACTCAACATGTCCATGTGTTATGATCTGCCTTGCCTGCTTTGGAGTCCTGGCAAGGTTTTTCCTGAAAACAATGGTCTGCAGTCTTCTTTGAAGGATATCGTCTATGGAGAGTGACAGTACATCATCAAGTGAGGCATTCTCCCCAAGTATGCTGTATCTGCTCAATCTCTTTATGAGATCCTGGAACTGTTTCTGGGAAAACTGGTCTTCTGTCCTGAGTTTTGCCTGTAGTTTTCTTGCCTGACTCCTGACCGATTCCAGCATAGCCTGACTCTTCCACAACTCCCTCTTATTCTTGAGACCGTATTTTACAACTATCTCCTTCTCTGAATCTATCCTTTCTTTTTCCCAAGGATGCCTTGGTGTTGCGTATTTCTTTTTCGGAAATTTTGGATCTCCCAATCAATTACCCCCTTGTGTCCCCTCTTTCTTTCTGATGACACCAACACTTAGACCTTTTCTTCCATTTGATCTTGTTCGCTGACCCCTTACTGTTTTACCTTTATCATGTCTCAATCCTTTGTATGATTTTATCTTTTTCATAAGATTTATATCATCCTGGATCATTATTTCAAGGTCGTTTGATACAAGATTGAAATTCTTCCCCGAAACAGTTTCATTCCTGTGATTTAATGTCCATGCCGGAAATCCAGCATACTCCTTTGATTCTATAAACTGCCTTATCTTTTCTATATCTTCTTCTTTCAATTCACCTATTTTTTTTGTTTTCGGAAGATTTAGTTTGTTTAGAATTGCTGTGGATAGTCTCACCCCTATTCCCTTCAGATCAGCCAAGGCCAGTACAAGCTGCCTCTCACCATTAATGTCACGGCCAGCTATACGGACTATGTACTGAAAATCCTCCCTCTTTACGTTCTTTTTGGTTTCCTTCTTCCCTTCTGTTTTAGGTGCCTCAGGTTCCTTTGTTTTCGGTTTTGCCATTTGATCATCCTTTTAATTTAAGATTACACGACTGAAATTGCGACAGATGCGTAATGCACTGGTCAATAATCAATCTTTCTTCATAGACTGAAGTGTAGGCGGATTATTAAAGCGACAGTCTTAAAGGTTGCGATTCATATTTTATTCAATGAAATACCGGGTAAAACATAATGTCATCTGAAGAGTGTAAATAAACGGTGATCGGAATCTCCATCAAAAATCCCAAGCCTGATCATTGAATCAATCCAACCATAAGAATAATTTATTGCTGCAAATGCATTGATGAAGTCACCTTTACCGTAAAAGTATTTTGCATCACTGAAATAGCTGGAGATCATCTCCATTGCATCTCTGCCCATTACTTCGGAATAGGAGTCCTTTGGAGCTATAATCTTTATTTTTTTAAGGGCTTCTTCCTCTATCTTTAGGTATTTTTCCACCCTTTCCTGGAGTTCATTCATGTTCAGTCTTAAATTATCTGTATTTGGTATAATCAGCTACGAGATCCATCAGTTTCTTCTCAGTTTCATTGTCTATGATCCCTTCGCTGTGTTTCTTTGAGATATAGTCCTTGACCTCTTTAGTACCCTGTTTTGATGCAATAGAGTAGACACTCCCCTTAATAGCGCCTTTGATGCTTTCTGGTAGCGGGTCCACAATCTTGCCGAGAAGGAAATTGAATTCATCTGTCTTTCTCATATCCAGTTTCTTGCTTCGTTTCTGTTTTACAGGATCCTGATGACTTTTCTGTCTGAAGTTTTTAACAAATCTTTTTCTTACAACCACAGCGTATCATAATAATATGTTATTTATAATTTCCCAAATTATCCAGCCTCTACGTCCGACCCCTGCCCTGTGTACTTCATGATTCGTAAGTAAGCAGAAATATGCCAGAGATTTGGTGCATATGACTTTACACGGTGGAGGCCTTCCACTGAACACCTGACCCCAAGCCTCCTTATTTTGCTTATAATGTGTTCACTGCATGTTTCAATCTCCTCTGTTGAAACAAGGAAGTGAACTATTATTCTCCCATTATTCTTCAATCTCATTATTCCGTGTGCAATGTATTCAATGGATGAAAAATTGCCCATTAAAATGATGTCGGCCCTGATATCAGGGACAGTAATTCTGCAATCACCCAGGTGAGTTTCTATTATCTGGTCCAGCCTGTTCCATATGGCACTTTTTCTCAGGTACTCCAGAGATAGAGGATTTATATCAACGCAGTGAACAGACGAAGCTTTTGTGTGCCTTGCAATCTGAAGGGAAAAATAACCTATACCTGCAAACATGTCCAGCACTTTCTCCCCATCTCTTATCAAATTGAGGAAATTATGCCTCTCGTTGACATTCCCTGGAGAAAACATGACTTTTTCAGGATCAAATATGTATATTACACCGTTTTCCAGATGGTGGATTTCTCCACCTTTTCCTGCAATTAGAGAAATTGCAGGTACTCTGTCCCTGTTCTTCACTCCTCCCATGATCCCGTATACGGATGAACACCCCGTTGCCTTAATAAATGCCTCACCTATTTTTTTCTTATTCTTCATGCTACCGGAAAGCCTGAGTATTACGGAGTCCCCATATACTATCCATTTATGAGGAACTGATTCTGGATTTATGCCTGAATTCTTAAGTTCAGAAATGATTTCATTATAAGGATTCCTTCCATTAATTCTTTTACTAAACTGGTATCTCCCTGTTTTAATGTTTAATATTGAAGAGCCAGCTTCTGATTTGATTGGTATATACACAGTATCACCATCCTGCCTAATTTTCAGATTCTTTTCTAATATATTGTGGTGTAAAAGAAATGATATGATTGAGTCAGCCTTCTCTTTACGTACTGAAACGCCTGGATTGGATAACATTGAACGTATGATTCCCAAGAAGTAAATATTGATATCTAATTCAGTTTCATGTCTTTCAAGATTGTAGGGGTGTCCGGCTTTGAATAAACATGATGAAGAAGACATCTCACTTGGGTCCAGATCCAGCCATCTTGCAATTGCTCAGACGAAGATGGTAAGATCAGAACTACTTTCCCTAGGGATCAATTCCAAGATCGTGAAACTGAGTTCAAAAGGTGATATTGATAGAAGCGTCCCACTTTACAGAATGAAAGGGACTGGAGTATTTGTGGAGGAATTAAACAATAAGGTACTTGACGGTACAGTAGAAGCAGTTGTGCACAGTGCAAAGGATGTACCGTCATTAATACATCCAGATCTTGAAATCTCTGCTGTTCTTGAGAGGGCTCCCCCAGAGGATGTCCTGATTTCCAAATTCCCTCTTGGCGAATTGCCTGAAGGATCAAAAATTGGTACCTCCAGCATACGAAGAATAAGATCACTGGTCTGTTCAAACCAGAAAATAAATGCGGTGGACATAAGAGGCAATGTTGATACCAGAATCAGTAAATTGAAAAAAGGGGAATATGATGGGATAGTCCTTGCAAAAGCAGGACTTGAGAGGCTTGGAATTAAAGAAAATTCATATTCCCTACCTACAGATGAATTTGTGCCTGCCCCCAACCAGGGGATCATCTGCATAATTTCAAGAAGAAATTCAGAAATTTCAAGAATAATGAATAAGATTTCACATGAACAGACAATGCAGGAGATGAGGATCGAAAGAAAGGTGGTTGAAGAACTTGATCTTGGCTGTTCCGTACCAGCTGGGATACTTTGCAGAAAGGAAAGTGACAGATATGTCCTTACTGTGAGATTCTACTCCCTGAAGGACAGAAGATCCATATTCCTTAAGAATGAGATCAGAGGACCAGAAGATGTGGATGCAATTGTAGACAACATAAAAGTTATTTTTCCGGATGACTTCGGATACAGACTGGGGCGGTAGAACTGGGAAAACGAAAGGTGGTACTCACAAGACCTTCGGAAAAATATTTTCCTTTCAGAACCAGAGGTTGTTTTGAATACGTCAACATACCTCTTACTAAAACTGTCCCCGTTTCAGAAATTGACTCCACAATGAAAGAAATCCAGAATTATGGACCAAGATACTTTGTCTTCACAAGCACCATCGGATCGGATATCTTTTTTTCGCGATACTCTCATCCTGATCCAGAACATGTTTTCATAGCAATTGGATCCGTTACTCTTAACAACATAAAGAATCATGGCTTTGATGGCCTGAAACCAGCTATAATGGATTCATCAGGCCTTGGGAGGTTGATTGCCAGTGTTGTAAAGAAAGGAGAAAGGGTGGCGCTTTTAAGAAGCAATAGATCTACTGATGAACTTCCGGAATTTTTGAAATCGGAAGGGATAGATTACAGGGAATACATTATTTACAATATTGTTGAACTAAACCACAACCGGCTTGAAAGCTACATACTCGAAAACAATGTTTTTGGAATAGTGGTTACGTCTTCAATGGAGGCTGAGATTCTTGCAAGAAAATGCTCAGAGTCCATAAAGAGCAGAAACATAATTCTATTTCCAATTGGGACACCTACAGAAAAAACCCTGGTATCAGCAGGATTTGATAACATTGGGCTCAAGGGATCATCAAACATTGATAACCTCATTGCAGGCATTGAAAAAAAATATTGCAGCAATAGCGGGGAATGGATTTGAACCATTGATCTACGGGTTATGAGCCCGTCGGGATTTCCTAACTACCCCACCCCGCTTCCTCAGGTCATTGTAAGAAACAATATAATGTTTTTTGACTTTCAGCCAAATGTTTCCTCAATTCTCTTGAATTTGATCTCCTTGGCTTTGTTCTCAAGATAGGTGTAAACACTCCTCTGTTTCCTTCCGTTTATCAGCATAAGAAGAGATTCTTTTGAATACTGTGCTGAAATATAATCACCCATTATTGATACTGTGTCTCCATATACTGAGATATATGTTGAGGTCAGATCTTCGATGATTGATCTGGTTCTGCCTGCCTTTCCAATAAGTCTCCCCTTGATCTCATTGATCCTTTTCGATCCAGGTTTTGCAAATTCCCTGAGGGAAATAACAATTAACTGAAAATTCTCATCCATGAGGCCAAGTGCCTTCTCCGGATTGAACCCCCTTCCAACCGCCTGGACCACATTAAGGGATAGATTGGCTTTTAGTGGGTCACCGTGCTGCTCAATATCAACATCCCCTGAATCAGAATCTATAATAAGCCTGACCTGTGCCACTTTCTCGATATCCCTCTTTGTTGAACCGTTTTTACCTATCAGGATTGCGATCCTTTCCCTGGGTATTTTCACAGTGCCCACAATAATCGGTTCATTGTCTTCCAAAAGATGCCCCCCTATTATGCAAACATAATTTTCACTTCCTTAATAAGATTGATTGTCTGTTTCAGTATGAATTAAATCTAATTTTATGTGAAAATCTTTTGAATATGCATGACATGATGATTAATGGATACTCTTGAATTGAAAGTTTCAAATGATATCACCCTTAGAAATTTAAAAATGGAGGATGTTCTGGATCTGTTTGATCTCGTGGACAGGTCACGTGAATATCTGGGGGAATGGCTTCCATGGGTAAAAAACGTGGTTGATGTCGACAGCGAACTGGCGTTTATAAAGGATTCCATGCAGAGGATGGAGTTCGGTTTAGGGATTGACCTGGGAATATGGTTCAAAAGAACGCTTGTTGGAGTAATAGGATTCAATAATATTGATCTCAGGAACAAGAAGGGTAGTATAGGTTATTTCCTTGGGGAGAGATACCAGGGGGGAGGAATAATGATCTCAAGTTGCAGAACTCTAGTAAACTATGGATTCCACAAACTCAATCTTCACAAGATCGTAATAAGATGTGCCACTGAAAACATAAAAAGCATAAGAATCCCTGAAAAACTTGGTTTTATTTTAGAGGGGACGCTTAGAGAAGAGGAACTTCTTACAAAAGGATACGTTGACCACTATTATTACGGGATCACCAGGAAAGAATGGGATCAGGTTGGAACAATTGTTGAATAAACTTCAAGAGGATTGGATTCTACACCATATTTCTTGAAAAATGTACATACATTGAATATGTCACGCCTGAGAAAGATTTCCGATGAGGGATGCTTTATGTTTACAGCCTGCCCTACATCAATAAAGTACACTTTTTTTCTATAGTACAGCATGTTGTACTCACTGAGATCAGCGTGGACCAGATTTGCCTTCCTGTAAGCATCTGCCATCATGCGAACAACCTCAACGAACACCTTTTCAGGATCAAAATCTGCATCCTTAAGGATTGGTGCCGGTAGTTCCCTGGTACCAATATAACCCATGGCCAGAATATTTTTATGGAAACCTATTGGAAGAGGGGATAGAACCCCTGCTTTTCTAAGTTCTGAGAGGTTTGTAAACTCCTTCTTTGCCCAAACGTAAACGACATTTCCCCTTGTGAGTTTTTCCTTTGCGAATCTGTAATCCCCCCGTATATATGTTTCAATCTTACCGAATTTCAGCGTAGACATTTTGTATATTTTTACAGCAATGGGCTTCCCATGAACATATGCTTTGAAAACCCCAGATTCCTTTCCTGTTGATATGGGATAGTCGATATAGTCGATATCAAGTTTTCCCATAATTTCGTATATTGCCTTAAGAGTCCTACTGTCAAAAAGAAGGTCGGTGGTCTTTCTGTCCATACCATCCTTGAAGGAGAACAGTTTCTCCTTGATGAGCTGTTCCAAGGCCGATTTTTCATTTTCCATATTACTTAAAAATATTGATAACTTCAGGAAGAAGATTGTTTCTACTCAGATAATTGGCCTGGGTATGTGTGTACCTGTATACTATATCCGCCTTTTCATTCTGGAACTGCCATGGCTTGACAATAACCAGGTCTCGTTCCCTGATCCACATTCTCTTTTTCATTTTCCCCGGAATTCTTGTTACCCTGGTGTATCCATCCTCGCACATAACAGTTAGATGCGATGCACCTGATAGTTTTTCAACTATGCCGAATATCTCACCTTTCTTCCTGTTTGGAAGTATTACGCGGGTGATATTTTCTACATCACCCTCTTGTGAAGTTCTTGAATCATTCATATTTAGTCTCTAAGTATTGCCTCTACTCATATAAATATAAGCTAATCTCTATTGAAAAAATATTCCCTTTGATACATTATTACTAATTCTGATATCATATTTAAGGAAGAAAGTTAGAAATTCCTGCTTAAAACAAGACCTGAACATTCCTTTTTCGATGCTGAATGGCAATTTACAATGGCATAAATCCCGGGATGATCAGTTCTAACTTTTCTAATTATCATCTCCATATATTAAAAAATGGTTCTTTTTACCTTTTTGGGATGTATATATTTTCTATATATCTAATTCAAAGATCCTTTCTTTACCATATGCATCTGACCTAATGACTTGAGATATTTTTCATGTTACAAGGAGATTTTATTCTTAATTCTTAAAAACACAACTTAAATTATAGATGATGCATGTTAATAACACATTAAATGGCAATCCCCTTCCATATTATGGGAATAAGGATATGTAACCACTATTTTCTCTCATATCTAATGAGAGGCACCAACCAGATCAAGGTTTATGAAAAGCGGAAATATGAAGCCATGCTGAGAAATATGGATTGAGAATTATTATATCCACAATATTGTATGATAAAAAAAATAATGGGATTATGAGATTACTTTATTTAATGCCTTTTTTTCTTGTGTAGTCTGGGTTCATGTTTCCAATAGCTATGGCAGAAATTGTTCCCACAGCGAATAGGAGCCCGTATAAAATTCCTATAGGTGGTAATTCGCCTACATGAACGCCAACGCTTGGAGTTATGAGCGTCTCGTAGATCAGCAATGCCAGACCTATTATTCCTATGGCCACCCCGATTATCTCACCTGCAAGATATTTGTTCATGATTTATCACCTCGCTCCTGATCCAAACTCATTTTCTTCCGGCTTTATATACTGTGAATCCAGATTCACTATTTCGGTAATCTCCTCAGTTCTGATTCCACTTCTTTCTGCCCAGAAGTAGAATACTATGGCTACAATTATTACCATGATCAGGTCGTAGGGGTATGGTACAATATTGGAACCACCCAGTGCAGCCTCACCAAGGTATGATTCAATCGAAAGGACTACTATATACACAGGCACCCATATCCCTGATTTAACGAATTCGCGTGTATGTATTTTTTTATCTACCTGATTAGTTTTCCTCCTTCTTAAATAGAAAATGACATACACAACAAGACCTACGTATATTGCTATTGCAAGTTCACCCACTAAGGGCCATCCAGACCAGTAAACCACCAACGATGCTCCAATGAATGCAAGTGGAGCAAGAATAAATGATCCGGGAAGAGAGAATGGCCTTTTCAGTTCTTTTGCATTCCTTCTCAGTGATCTCAGGGCTGGTCCCCCCACCAGGTAAGTGAACACAGTTGCGCTGGTTATAAAACCAACGAGCTTGTACCAACTTGGAAAAGGGGCGAAGAAAATAATTCCAACAATAAGTGAGACCACGAGTGGAAGGACAGGTATCCTTCTCTTAGGATGAATCTTCATCATACTCTCTGGGAGGTATCCCATTGCAGCTGTTCCATAAAGTGTCCTCATTGACGTCCCCAGATACACATTAAGCGTTCCGCTAGGTGAAACATATGCATCGGCAAAGAGAACATATGTAAGCATCACCAGTCCCACAGATGATGCTATGGAGGCAAATGGAGCGCTGTTTAAATCCGCAATCGACTTAGTGATATAACCCGAATTTGCAGTGATAAATGAGAATGAACCCAGAAGGTTCCATTGCCCCTGATGTATGCCTAGAGCACTGAAGTTTATAGCGCCAATGAAAGCAACCTGCAGAAGGACATATATGCCTATTCCTATAAGCACAGAAAATATTGTTGCAATTGGTATGGACCTCTGTGGCGTCCTGGTTTCTCCTCCATAGTCAAGCCCCTGCCTGAACCCCAGAAAGGAGAATACTATACCTGAAGTAGCGACTGCTGACATGACTGGGGAAAACCCATAAGGCATAAAACCGGAGGTTGTTGTTGCGCCTGGAATCGTATTGCCATTAACTACAGTTGTTAGGCTGTACAGGTGCACAAAATTAGATATATCGAATCTCACTGAAACCAGAACTATTATGGTGATTATGGGGAGGACCATTTTCCACCATGTCATTCCACTGTTGGTCTTTCCCATGACTCTTATTCCCCAATAATTGAGGAAGAAGAAAAGTACCATGAGAAGGATTGCGAATAGTATACCAAGAGGAAGAAGAACCACGCCATTGTATAGATTATTTATGTAAGGAGCTGCGTATTCAACAACGGCTTCAGCCTCTATGGCAGGAACTGAAACTGCTGAGAGAAAGTAAGCCCAAGCTAGGAAATAGCCAGCCAAATTTCCATGTGAATACTGCCCATACCTCACTATTGCACCGGACCTTGGTATCATTGCTCCAAGCTCTGCATAGTTTAATGCAATGATCAGCACTATTATACCACCAATAATCCATGAGATTATAGCGGCTGGTCCTGCAATTGAAGACGCAGCATACGCCGCAAACAGCCATCCTGATCCAATAATCCCGCCAAGGCTCAGAAAGAGTAGGTCCCAAGTGTTAAGACTTCTGCTCAACCTTTTATCTGACCTTTCGGCAATTGCTTCCATATTAGCATTTGCACCACCAGAGATATTATCTGTCATTAAAAATGTATACTTGTTACATGTACTTAAATATTTCTATTTTTTTTGCACCAGTATGTATGATCTCATTTTTCGGAGACGATTTTCGTTAATAACTTTGGGTAAAATATCTGATCTCTGAGTACATACTTTGCTTTAGTGGAGGAGTCAGTTGATTCGATCAGATACTAATAATCCAATCCTTTCGTTTGCAGTGCCTAGATAGCCATATACCTGCATTTTTGGATTAAATTATGTTCTTCGTTTATTGCCACATACCCTATTGTGTATTACAAATTGGGGCAAATTTATGACATGCAGGGCCCCACCACAATATTATTTCCAGATAATCCCTTACCTTAAATTCATTGAACTACCAGCGAATAACGGAAGTTGAAAATTAAGGAAGAACATTTAAATTTGCTTTATGTTCAGGCTTTTGACGTTATAATACCTCTGAACGGCATCGCGGAAAAGCTTAATGTTCCTGCCTTCCTTTCCAATGGCCTTCCCAACCTCGTTCTGTTCAACTGTGACGAGAACATTGGTTTGGCCCTCTTTCCAGTTTATATTGATCTCTTTCACTCCAAATCTGTAAAAAATATTCTTTACAAACATGATAAGATCTCTGGAATATTCCACCACAAGAATGTGTTTGTTTATCCTTTCTTTCAGCTCTGCAATGGCATTATCGTTCCTTTTGAACATCTCAGAAAGTTTCTTTTCAAAAACCACGAAGAGAACCATATCCTCATTCTCAAGACATTCCTTAAGTTCCACTCTTGCAACCTTTTCAAAAAGTGCCATATATCCAAGTATTTTATTATCGATTGTGATTTCTTTCATCAAATTTCCGTTCCATCTTTGTTAGCTTCTAAATAATGAAGGTATTATTTAGTATTTTTCAATCCTTTATATACGAGATTCACCGCTCCGGTTCCGAGCGTTATAGGCTGTCCCACAATGATGTTTTCTGCCACTCCACTTAGCGGGTCTACTTCACCTATCAAACCAGCCCTTAGGAGATGCTTGGTAGTTATTTCAAAGGCTGCTCTGGCAAGCACACTGCTTTTCCTCCCGGATATACCCTGCCTTCCCACAGCTCTTACACCTCCGCCGAATGTCATCATATCTGCCATCAGCATCAGGTGTCTTTGGTCAACCTCTAAACCCTGTTCCTGAAGTGTTCTCTGAGATTCCATAAATATGGCATTCCTGCCTGCTTCTATTCCTAGGACGTTTGCAATTTCTATAATATCGTTGGTATATGTTCGGTTTCCGTCAACCTCATCAAGTTCCAGTACATCTTTAAGGTTTGAACCCTGGGTATAGATGATCCATTCCTTAGAGGAGGGGTCTATCCTTGCAATGGCCCTTTTTATTCCCGGTATCCCCTTTATGGTAAGTGATTTGAGCTGTTCCTGGACCTGATAAAGCTTCTTGAAAGATTCCTGCTGTGGTTTTACTGTAATTTCCTGATCCTTGTCGTCTTTGATAACTGTTATTCCCTTGACTTTCTCTGTCGCATCAAGAATATCATTGAATACAACTATTCTCTCCTTCATCCGATCTGCATTTGGTTTCACCGTAAGATACATCTCTGCCACATTTGTTATTATATCTGCAACATCAATGAGGCTGGTATTCTCCAGTTCCTTTACCACTGAGAGCACTGAATCATCAGATTTGGAAAACTCTTTCTTCAGATATATGGTCATGGAAGGTGTGCTTGGTATCCTTCTGGCATCAACTATTTCAATGAGTCTTGGAAGTCCCAGTGTAACATTCATTTCCCTGACACCGGCAAAGTGAAACGTCCTCATGGTCATCTGTGTACCCGGTTCCCCGATACTCTGAGCTGCAATAATCCCCACTGCTTCGTGTGGGTCAATTTCCTTCTTTGAAATATCTGATTGGAGTCTTTTCAGAAGGCGAACGTAATCCTTCTTGTCCATGGATTTTTTGTATTTAAGAACCTCCTCGGCCACAGTCAAAGGGAGAGTTACCCCAATTTTTCTGGCATCTTCAACCACCTCTTTTACATCCTTTGGTATTGAACTTGCATATGCCTCTTTTTCCTTCATCTCCGTCTCCGATCTTTCAGCAATATTCCAGGTTTTCATTTCCTTTAGATATTTGCCTGATGCCTTGAATTCAATCAGAGGAATTGGATCTACTTTCTCTAGCTTAGTTATTTCAAGAACTGTCTTCGGGGAAGCTTTCTTCTTAAGCACAGACTGGTCTTCATCGTCGTATGGGTATATTGAATCTACGACTGCTCTGAAGGTAAATGTCTTACCGTCAACTGAAATGAATGCCTCTTTGATTGACTTGTCCCTAGGGGTAAAGTCTACGGCGTATTTCCTGGGGAGATTTTTTCCCAAAGATTCCATATTTTTCTTGGTGTCTTTCCAGACCAGATCTTTCATTCAACCACCTCGTTTTCAATATCGAATGCGTTGTAGTCTACGTCCACTGTTCTACCCTTATCGCTTCTTGTGGGATCAACACCGTCTTCTCCGTACTTGAACTGTATAATTGCTCCAACCGTGTCCTGGACCCTTTTCTCCTCATCCACTTTAAGGTCTTCAAAAGCGTTGATCAGCCTTCTCTGCATGTATCCACTTCTTGATGTACGAACTGCAATATCAACCAAACCTTCACGGCCTCCAATACTGTGCATGAAGTATTCAAGAGGATTAAGCCCTGATTTGTAAGATGACTGAACGAAACCTCTTGCCAAAGCTCCAATATCACCCTGTTTGAAGTGTGGGAGTGTCCTATTGTAATAACCTCTGTTGAGTCTTCCTCCTCTCACAGACTGCTGTCCAACCATACCTGCTACTTCAGATATATTTAGCATCTTGGCCCTTGCCCCAGACCTTGCCATAATAACAGATGGATTTGTTAGCCCCAGGTACGCACTTGCAATTTTTCCTGATTCGTCCCTTACTTTTCCTGTTTCACTGAGTATTTCAATCTCAAGAGATTCTTCAACTGATCTCCCAGGTGAGGCCTGAAATTGACCTTTCCTAAAGGTCTCAATAAGTTTGTTGATTCTTTCAACTGCCTGCCTTGATATCTCCTCTATTTTTGAAATTGCGTCTTCAGGTATGTCATAGTCTGCGATTCCCGTTGAGAAACCTCTGTAACTTATGAATCCCACGGCTAACCGGGTCATCCTATCTATGAATTTTGCTGCCTCTTCGGGCCCATATTTCCTGAATATTCTGTCCACAATAATGCCAGAGAATGGACCTATTGCAGCTTCATCGATTGTACCATGGATCATTCTACCATTCAAAATGTAGACTTCCTTGTCTTCAGGTTCCTTTTCGTATTCACATCTTTCCTTTGCAGCGGAACATAGTTTGCTTCTGAACCGCATGTTGAGTGTCTTTGGAAGAATCAGTGAAAATATATCCCTGCCTGAATAGAACTTCTTTCCATCCTTTATTACTGGTTCCGGCATATCATCAATATCTAAATAGTTGAGCATATGTACAGTTCTTTCCTCCGAGTATAGGGGGTTGTCGTGGGTGAGAAGAAACATAGATGTTATATGATCATGTATTCCTCCTATAATCGGTCCTCCGAATCTTGGAGACATTATCTGCTCCTGCACCTTCATAATGATTCTTGCCTCAGCCCTTGCCTCTTCCTTCTGTACAATATGGAGATTCATTTCGTCCCCATCAAAATCAGCATTATATGGAGTACACACTGCCAGATTGAACCTGAATGTTTGATCGGGAAGTATTCTCACAGTATGGCCCATCATTGACATTCTGTGCAGAGACGGTTGCCTGTTGAATAAAACGATATCTCCTTCCATTAGTTGCCTTTCCACAATCCATCCCACCTCAATTCTCTTGGAATTTTCCTCTGCATTCTGATCTGTTACCTTAATACGCCTTCCGTCCGGTCTTATTATGTAGTTGACTCCGGTTACAAATCTACCGAATTCGTCTCTTGGGTTGGACCCTCTTTTTACCACTTCTCTGATACTTTCAATATTGAATATGTTGACAGTTACAGGTACAGTTAGTTCTCTTGCAGCTTTTTCAGGAACCCCGACTTCATTGACCGAAAGAAAAGGCTCCGGGGAAATGACTGTCCTGGCGGAAAAGTTAACCCTCTTCCCAGACAGGTTTGAACGGAATCTTCCCTCTTTTCCCTTAAGTCTCTGTACAAGAGTCTTCAGGGCTCTACCGGATCTGTGCCTTGCTGGAGGTATGCCTGCAGTCTGGTTGTCAAAATATGTTGTCACATGGAACTGAAGCAGGTCCCATAGATCCTCTATAATCAGCTGCGGTGATCCATTGTCTCTACTTTCCCTGAGTCTCTGTGATATCCTGATTATATCCACAAGTTTGTGCGTTAGATCATCTTCGCTTCTCTCCCCTGTTTCTAGTGTTATTGACGGCCTGACATTTATAGGAGGAACTGAAAGTACGGTGAGGACCATCCATTCCGGGCGTGCCACCTCGTGGTTCAGAGCAAAGAAGATTAAATCTTCATCCGGTATACGCTCAAGTCTCTCCCTTACCTCTTTTGGTGTTACTTTTATTCCCTCTTCTCTGAATGTAGTTGGTTTATCAAGTATCACCTTTTTCTGCTGTGATCCGCAATGCGGGCAAACAAGCCTTGGTGTTGCCTCATCCGTGACCTTCTTTGACATGATTCCAATTATCTCTGGGTCAGACGTAGCCATATCGATTTCTTCAAACTTCGTCCTGTAGTTTGCGATCTCATCAGGGGTGAGCTTAATCCTTCCACAAACCTTGCATGTTGCATCTAGGAATGTTTTGATCTCCTTAATAAAACCTACATGAAGAACCGGCATTGCCAGTTCTATGTTGCCAAAGTGACCCGGGCATTCATCAACCTTTCCGCCGCATGTCGCGCATTTGAGTCCTGGCTCAATAACCCCCATATGTAGGTCCATGAGACCCCTCTCAATAGGGTATCCGTCATCATCATATGTGTCCGCAGTTATTACCTTGACCTGTGAAAGTTTTCTCACTTCGTCAGGGGATAAAAGGGCAAATTGTATCCTATAAATTCTCTTTGAAATTCCACCAGTCATTTCAAATCACCAAGTACAAGTCTCATGACTACACCCATAGACATCAGTTCATCCCTCATCAATTTGAAAGCATAGCTGGTCTCAATTGGATGTATATTTCCTGTATTTCCACAAACCGGGCATCTGGGCACACCCTTTCTTCTGTCAAATATGGCAACATGCCCGCATGTTGGATTGCCGCAAACATATAGTATTGTGCCATCACTCTGGTCCAGTAGCCTATCTTTTATAACCATTGCAGCACCATGTGCAATAAGTGTATCTCTTTCCATTTCTCCAAACCTGAGACCTCCCTGTCTGGATCTTCCCTCTGTGGGCTGCCGGGTAAGTATCTGAACCGGACCTCTAGATCTGGCATGGAACTTTCCTGCAACCATATGATGCAGTTTCTGGTAGTAGATTACCCCAGTAAAGATGTCAACATCAAATTTTCTTCCAGTGATGCCGTCGTACATGACTTCAGTGGAGGTGTGCCTGAATCCGTATTTAACTAGTCCTTCTCTAAGACTCTTTTCAGGTTCTCCATTGAATATTGTTCCATCGCCTATCTCACATTTCATTGTGGACACTTTACCACCTATCATTTCAAGGATGTGCCCTACTGTCATTCTTGATGGAATAGCGTGTGGATTGATGATGAGATCTGGTATTATGCCCTCTTCAGTAAAGGGCATGTCTTCCTGGGGAACAACTGCACCTATTACCCCTTTCTGTCCATGTCTTGAAGCAAACTTGTCTCCAAGCTCTGGTATTCTCTCGCTCCTTACCTTAATCTTCACTACCCTGCTGTTGCTTTCCGAAACTGTAAGAATAACATTATCAACAAAGCCCTTCTCATTTGGCCTCATTGTTATGGATGATTCCCTTCTTCTCTGTGGCCCAAGTCTCTCACCACCTTCTTCCAGAAATCTTGGCGGTGATGTCTTTCCAACAAGAACATCTGATCCTTCAACGTATGACTCAGGATAAATTATTCCGAATTCGTCAAGGTTTTTATAATATTCCTCGGCTCTTGCACCGAGTACATCATGAGTTGGAATTTCGAATTTGTCCTCCTGACCGCCGGGATATCTTCTCTCTTCCGCACTGTATGTCCTGAAAAAGCTGCTTCTTCCCAGTCCCCGTTCTATGGAGGCTTTGTTCATCACCAGTGCGTCCTGGATGTTGTAGCCCTGGTATGAAAGTATTGCAACAACAAAATTCTGCCCTGCTGGTCTCTTCTCGTATTTTATGTAATCCATAACTCTGGTCTTGACCATGGGTATCTGAGGATAATGCAAAAGATGCCCTCTGGTATCAGTCCTAATTCTAAAATTTGTTGATGATAGTCCAATAGACTGTTTTGCCATTGCTGCGGCTATTGTAATTCTTGGTGACGAATTATGTTCCGGATAAGGTATTACTGAGGCGACAACTCCCAGAATTAGGGCCGGGTCAATTTCCAGGTGCGTGTGATCCTTTGTGAGCAGAAGAGGAACCTGAAACTGCCCCTTGCAGATTTCACACCTCAAGAGAGGTTCCTGGTTTGTCTGCCCCGGGTTTATCCACGAAAGCTTGGACCTGTAAAGGTATGAATTACAATTGGGGCATCTCTCAGGGAAATCATATGCATAAACGGATACGTAGAGATTTTCTTCCTCTTCAGCATCAACCCATTCAAGAGCTCCTCTCTTAACTATGTCCTTTATTGAATATTCTCCTTCCTCTAATTTCTGCAGCATCTCTGCGTTTATAACAGTGTTTCCGTCATTGACAACCAGAAGAGGCCTTCTAATTCTTCCTCTGTCGCAGTTTACAATAACCTCTCTCGTTTCCTCATCGAACCGTACATTGACCTCGTCTGAGAGCTTTCCCTTCCTTCTCTCTTCCCTGATAGTTTTCGTAAGGCCCGCTGGATCGTCATGATACCCCACAAAGTCTCCATTGAGGTAAACACGCCCTGCCCCCTGCTCTTCCTTAACTACCTCTTTCAGGTCCATGCCCGAAAGAAATTCAAGAATCATTTCCGGATTAACGCCCTCTGTAACATTTATGATAAGAGATGCATTTTTAACCAGCCCACAGTTCTGTCCTTCTGGTGTCTCGTTGGGACATATTCGACCCCATTGAGTTGGATGCAGGTCTCTTGCCTCGAAGTGAGGCTGCGATCTTGTCAGTGGTGAAATGATTCGCCTAAGATGACTTAGTGTACTGACATTTGAAACTCTATCCAGTAATTGAGAGACGCCTGTTCTTCCACCTATCCAGTTTCCGGTTGCCATTGCGTGAAGTATTTTCTGAGTAAGAAGGTCCTGTCTTACCGCAGGTCTCAGCCTGATTCCTTTCTTACGGTTATATGTCCTCTCAAGCTGGTACTTGAGGTCCTTCATTACTGACTGGAAGGAGTTCCTGAAAAGTTCGTCCAGGAGATCTCCTGTTAACTTTATCCTTTTGTTTGCCAGATGGTCCTTATCGTCCTCTTTCCTCATTCCAAGGTTAAGCTCAAGAAGCGATCTTGCCATTCTTCCCAGGTATATTGCTTTCGTTAACCTATCTTCCTTGCTGTCGCCCAGATGTGGAAGAAGAGACTTGTCTATCATCTGTGATACCTTCTTTTCTCTGAATTCCTTGGCCTGTCCTGCAGCGAATCTTTTTTCCAGATATGCAATTGCATCCTCCAGATTGTTTACCCCGTTAGGAGGGAATACTTTTGGGCTTTTCGCCTCTTCTATGTTGGCATATATTATTGGGTCCATTTCATGGCCTGATGCAATTGAATCATGAACATCTACATCTTTTTCCATGCCAAGTGCCTTCATGAGTATAACCAGTGGTATTGTGCCTGCAACACTGGGTATGGACACAGTAATTATACCGTCGCTTCCCTTTTCCATTGCTGTTAATGCCCTGAAACCACCTCTCTGTGAGAAAACCTTGGCAACTTCGATCCTGCTGTCATACTTTTCCTCATATTCAACAAGAATCTTGTTTGGTGCAAGATCTTCCAGTGAAACTATAACCCTTTCTGATCCACTGATGATGAAATATCCTCCAGAATCGTCAGGGTCTTCACCGATATACTGGAGTTTTTCTTTACGAGTTGCGTTGATGGGACCATTGTTCTTTTCAATGTATAAGTCAAGATTTGCACCATAAAGCGTGCATACCTTTGAGCGTACCATGACAGGGATATCTCCAATCTTTATGTTTTCTGGTTCTTTTTCCAGTCCATCTTCAACAATCCTGACCTTCAGCGTTATAGGTGCCAGGTAATTTAAATCCCTGAGACGAGCTTCGTTTGGAGTTATCTGATTTGAGGCTCCGGATGCCTCTTTTATTTCCGGTTTGTCAGTCCAAATTGTTGGTTCTCCAACTGGTTTGCCATTCTCTCTCATCCTGCCGAAATAAATTTTGATTTCTCTTCCACCTGTTTTGCTTTGGTCCAGAGTCATTGTCCCAGGTTCATCCTCATCGGAGACTTTGGTTTCGTCAACAATCTGCTGCATCCCGTTGTCAGGGTTACCCTTCGTTGCAATAAAATGATTGTACGAATCTATCTGGTGGTTTACTACACTTTCGTTTCGGAAAAAAACCTCAATTAACTCTTTCATTTAAAAACTTCTCCCATTATAACCCTATAATAAGTGGAATATCCAACGGTGGGGCTTTTGCGGATAATCTTGATAATTCGACCGTTGTCGAGTTTTC
The DNA here is from genome assembly GCF_038024865.1 of Oxyplasma meridianum. Classification (NCBI taxonomy): domain Archaea; kingdom Methanobacteriati; phylum Thermoplasmatota; class Thermoplasmata; order Thermoplasmatales; family Thermoplasmataceae; genus Oxyplasma; species Oxyplasma meridianum. Next base: position 229,972 of record NZ_CP133772.1, read on the forward strand.
CATGTATCTCCTCGAGCGCTTTGATTGTGGGATCATTCCTACTAATTTTGGGTAACAGATCTTTAGAAATGTCCAACTCCTTTAAAACCTTATCTTCTTCTTCCACTGGAACTAAGTGGTGTTCTGGCACCAAATCATGCTGCAATACGTTAAACTTCCCCATTTTATCCCTCTTTTGCGGGCCCGAGGGGGTTTGAACCCCCGACCACCTGGTTAAAAGCCAGACGCTCTACCTAGCTGAGCTACGGGCCCAAGCCGGCTAATGCCCATCTTAATATGATGGGCTAATATAAAGATTCCTTAGCGATCAATTTTGAAGTAATATCCCAACCAGTTAGACTTATATGAGAATCCAATTGCCCACGGTATCAAAGTAAAACCTGGTATTCCTTTTTACCATGAGTTCAGGCGTTATTTAATAGTACCATTGCCCTTTGTAGTGACCTCTTCCCTATCTTACGAAAAAGATTTTCTTATGCTTGAAAGATTGCTGGCTGAAACTCAACATGGCTTGAGTTTTCTCGATTTTTAGTTACTTTGATCTCCACGCTTATCCATTCTATTTACAGATGTAGATATACATGGACAAACATACCATCTGACACCTTACACTTCTGCAACCGGTGGACAAAATATTGTATAAAAGATAATATATAGGTATTAGTTTCATCACCCTCCTTTTAATATGGCAAAACCATTCTTAATTAGCTGAAATCTCTTTGTTAGATCAACATGTAGGCATATCATTTACATCAACTATAAGTGGGGAAAAGTTATAAAATCCATCAATAGAACCGATGATAAAAATCTATGGTTCATATGTTTCAAAAGATGTATATTTTATCTAGATATTTACTGGAATGAATTCAGGGAAAATAATAATACCTGCTATTACACCTTTTAGGAACCAGCAGATTGATGGGGAGGCAGTTGAAGTAATGGTGGAATATGCCATGAAAAACCGATTTGACGGACTCTTTGCCGGAAGTTCGACTGGAGGAGTTGCAGCACTTTCTTACAAAAAGCATAAAGAGGTGTTAAAAACGTATATTGATAAGATAACAGGAAATGTTACTCCACTGGCAGGAATATCAAGGAATGATCTGGATGAGACTACAAGTCTTGGAAAGGACGCAGTTGATTACGGATACAGAATTATTGTTCTTATAAACCCTTATTACCACAGCTATTCAGATAAAACTTTCTTGATCTATTTCAGCAATGTGCTTGAAAGTGTAGATGCCGATTTCTATCTTTACAACAACCCGGGGCTTACTGGAAGAAATCTAAAACCTGAGGTTGTAGCTACCCTTCATGATAAGTATCCCAATGTAAAGGGGGTAAAAGAAAGCAGCGGAGATTTAGGTACTTTCAGTAAATTTTTGGCTATTAAAGGCTTGGAAGTTTTTCAGGGAAAAGATACTCTCCTTTATGAATCAATGAAGATGGGATCTGCCGGAGGTATATGCTCGTCAGCTAATTTCTCCCTTAATACGCTGAAGATTGCCAAAGATTTGCCTGATTCAAAGGAATCTGCAGAAAAAGTAAAAAAACTCATGGAGGTAGTTTCTGATTACGAGAACCCGGTCATCCACAACTATCTTTTCCGAAAATACATTGCAAATGAGTCCCCGTCAGGATACATGAGAAAACCCTACTCCGATTTGGATTCAGTGCCTCCAGAGGATATAAAAAACCTCCTTTAAGGTGCATTTTCAGAGTTATATCTATATGGCTCAAGGGAATCTGGTTCTATGAAAGTAAATATAGACGGGGAAGTAAAGACGTTATTCGCAGTCTGGATGACCGATGAGGGTGTAAAGTTAATTGACCAGAGGAAACTTCCTGAGAAGATTGAAATATTCACAGCCAGATCCAGTGACGATATTGTTCACTCCATAAAAGATATGCTAGTAAGAGGAGCGCCTGCAATTGGCGTTACCGCTGCCTATGGTCTTGCTATGGCAAAAAAGAATGATGAAGATATGAACAAAGCGGTTGAAAAAATATCCAAATCAAGACCGACTGCATATGATCTCTTCAAGGCTATCAAATACATGACGGAAAATAATTTTGAACCTTCTGCCGCACAGAGGTATGCCAATGAGATCCTTGGAAGGAGCAAAAAAATAGGTGAATACGGCAATGAACTCATAGGCAAGAATTCCAGGATATTGACACACTGCAACGCAGGTGCACTGGCGGTTCTCGACTGGGGAACTGCGCTTTCACCCATGAGATTTGCCCACAAGGAAGGAAAGAACATTTTTGTTTTTGTAGATGAAACCAGGCCAAGATTGCAGGGATCTAAGCTCACTGCATGGGAACTTGGGCAGGAAGGTATAGATCATGCCATCATTGCAGACAATGCTGCAGGTTACTTCATGAAGAAGGGAGAGATAGATCTTGCAATTGTTGGAGCGGACAGAATAGCTTCAAACGGGGACTTCGCAAATAAGATTGGTACATACGAGAAAGCAGTACTTGCAAAGGAGAATGGAATTCCATTTTATGTTGCCGCCCCTGGTAGCACATTTGATTTCAACATAAAGACTGGGGATGAGATCCCTATTGAAGAGAGGAACCAGGATGAAGTTCTGTTTCTAAACGAAAACCGCATTGGACCGGTGGGGAGTAATGGTAGAAATCCGGCCTTTGATGTAACTCCGAATAAATATGTCACAGCATTCATAACAGAATATGGAATCTTCAAGCCCGGTGATCTGGGTAGCATGAGGCAGGCAATGAACAAAGATTTGTTTATGAAGATCTGATTGGATAGAGATTTTAAAATGGCAGATGATCATGAAATTACGCCCTGGGAAGTCTCGAATACTTTCCAGGAAGCACAGTACGAAAAGATTGCCAAGGAATTTGGCGCAAAGATCATAGACGAAGGACTCAGAGAAGAGATCAAATACCTGGCAGGCGAGGTACACAGGTTTATCCAGTATGACATTTTTTTTGCCCACAGAGATCTGGACCAACTTCTTGACGGATATAAAAAAGGCAGAAAATTTTACCTTTATACCGGAAGGGGGCCTTCAGGCAAAATGCATCTTGGGCATCTTATACCTTTCATGTTTACCAAATGGCTTCAGGACAGGTTTGATGTGGATCTGATAATACAAATCACCGATGACGAAAAATACATCTTCAGGGATACCAGTGAGGCAGACCTGAAAAAATATACTCAAAACAACATCCTGGATATCCTGAGTCTGGGGTTTAAACCTGAAAAGACACACGTTATGATAGATTCTGATAATTCCAATCTGCTGTATAATTACGGGATAAGAGTTGCCAAGCACATTACTGCCTCCACCGTTAAATCTGTGTTCGGCCTTAAAGACAGCGACAACATTGGAAAGTTCTTCTTTACCAGCATCCAGTCTGTGCCGGCATTTATTGTCAGTGCAATAACCGGGCATAACGTTCCGTGTCTCATACCATATGCAATAGATCAGGATCCACATTTCAAAATTTCAAGAGATATACTCCCAAAACTGGGTTACGAGAAACCCGCTTCCATAATTTCCAAGTTTATTCCCTCACTCAAGGGGTCTGGCAAAATGTCTTCATCTGATGAAACCTCAGGAATATATCTGGATGATGACAATAAGACAATAAAGAGGAAATTAATGAAATATGCCTTTTCTGGAGGGCGTGATACAATGGAGGAACAGAGGAGACTTGGTGCGAATCCGGATATTGACTTCGCCTTCAATACATACCGTATGCTGGAACCTGATATGACAAAAGTTTCGAAAATTTATGAGGAATACAGGAGTGGACATATTCTCAGTGGGGAGATGAAAATGTTAGCTTACGAAAAGATAACAGAATTTCTTGAAACTCTTAACTCCAGACGTGATGCTGTATTGAAAAATATGGATGACTATAGGTTCAACCCTGAAAGATTCCTCTGACGAATTTTGGCAGAAGAAGTTTAATGTTTATTCTAATTTATTTATGTCACCACTTGAGAAAAGGCTCAGGTTTATAAACCTTGCAACTATTGAAATATGATAATTATGTGTGCAGATTGCGTGGATGAATCCTGTGATTGCAGATACTGTTATGAATACAGGCACAATCCTGCGTGCCCAGATTGCGGTCATACAATATTTCTTGACTGTTGTCAGGGTTTCTGAGGAGTATTATTAGAAATCCTGCTTTGTTTGCCGGAATTCATCAACAAGGCAAAAAATTTAATTTTGTAATACGATTTAAAATAAAATTACTAGACTGCAACACTCAATATTGGATAGACATTATAAGCTATTAAAAATATATCTAAAAGCCTTATTCAGGCTTTTCTGATGATATCACGGGTATTGGTTCGTCCAGGTTCAGGCCGATCTCATCTTCCCTGAGCTTTCTTCCTATGCTTCTCTCATAGAAGGCGATGATGTTCTTCTTGTCCTCCTTGCTGTAGTCCCTGAAGTACTTGTCCTTCTTTAGGACCTTTCCTGTCCTCTCTTCATATGTTCTTGCAGGGATTGAATACTTCCTCTGTGTTGCATCCCTGTAGAGTTCAGGTATGACGTTGAATGCACAGAATGGTACAACCCTTCCGTCAGGCATTGCATAGTGTATATCGCATCTCTCAACCCTGTCCACATCGTATGTGTATGGGTCCATGAAGTGCATGAAGCCTATGAACATGCTCTTGTAGTGGAATGCCTTGAGGCCATGGTAATCTCCGTCCGTGAATGCGTTGTACACCATGTCCTTGAGCTTGAAGTCTGTTGGTGCCTTTTCGTAGTCGACAAACTTCCTCAGGTTCATGAGAAGACGTGATGTTGTGGATACCTTCTTTATGGACCTGAAGTTTGATCCCCTCATCTCATCTGCAAGTTCCCCTATGTATTCGAACATGCCCCTGACGTCGATGAACCTTGTTATTGGCGTGACCTTGTCTCCGTCCTTGAATATGTATGTACCCATTCCGCAGGCGAAGTGTATTGAGAGTTTGTACATCTCCTTGCCCTTAAGCTGCTCTATGAAGTCTGAGACCTTTGCTGTTGAAGGAACTGTGAAGAAGTCCTCCCTTCCTATCATTCCATCAGTCTGCTGCTCTATCTTCTTTATTGCACCGGGTATGGTGATCCTCTGCTTCTCCCTCATGCGGTCTGGCATCCTTCCCACAAGGCTGACAGGCTGGAAGTTGACAGCCCTGACAACATCTATGTTGGAAAGGCCGAACCTGATCATGTCGCCGAGATAGGCATCGTTGACGCCTCCAATCACTGTTGGAACAAGGACAACGCCAAGTGGTGCATTCTTGTAGTTCTCCAGTGCTGCAGGGATCTCCCAGAAGTTCTTGGGGTTGGATCTGGGTGTTGGACCGTCGAAGCTTGTGTATATGACATTTGATCCTGCACCTCTTATCTTCTTTGGGAAATCAGGATCGAATGCAGATCTGATTGAGTTGGTGTTGAGCTGTATGTGTTCGTAGCCCTCCTCCCTTGCTATCTTGATTATGTCTATGATATCGTCACGTATTGCAGGCTCTCCACCTGTGATCTGTACTGCGTTTGCACCCACAGGCTTCTCGTTTCTCATCCTTCTCAGCATCATCCTGACCTGGTCCTGTGAGGGCTCGTATATTGGCTCGTTCTCCTTTGCATAGAAGAAGCAGTACCAGCATGAGAGATCGCAGCGGTTTGTAACCACAACATTGCCCAGACCGGTATGTGACTTGTGCTTTATGCAGAGTCCGCAGTGTGTGGGGCAGACTATCTTTGATTCCAGGTATGCAACATGCGGGTTGAGTATCTTGACGCCGGGATCCTGCCACTTCTTTGCCTCCTGGTACATCTCGTAGTCCTCCCAATACTTCTCCCTTGTTATTCCATGCTCATGGCATTCCTTTATGAGTTTCACTTCCCCTGCATTCTCATATACTATTGCAGGTATCCTCATCTGGTCGAACTTCTCGTCATCAACGCATATTGGGCAGAGACTCTCCGTTACCCTGAGAACCATCATGTCCTGTGTGATGAGATGACCAACTGCATTTACGAATTCATCCACCGTCTTGAATGGAGCATTCTTACTGATTTCGAAATCGCTTGAAAATCTTATTTCGGGAAACTTTTCCCTCTCTTCTGTCATTATCATTATGGATTCACCTTACTATAGGGCTAAATGGAAAGATATTAAAATTGTTTTGTAGTGTATACAGCTAAAATAAGGTATGAAGAGTTAGTTCATTGTGTGACAAATATGCCGGTAGTGCATATCTGTGTTTTTATGCTTTTACTCAATGTATTGAGAGGATTGAACATGATGCATGGGTGGAAATGTTGTTAAGGCAACAACATGTAAAATCATGTTGCTTGATGAGCTACTAAATAGTTGCGGAAATGCTGAAATACTGTGTTGGAAAATTCACTATATAAAAAGATGCATGGATTCTATGCTGTAATTACGAAGTGGGAAATGGAGTTGCATGGAGGGAAAAATTTCAATACTCCATATAAACATTTACTTATCTTGCCATTACAAAAAAAATACATATAAAAACATAGATAGGTTTTTAACAAAAATGTGACAGCGAATCACACTTCCCGTCCCCTCGCGGAAGACAGTACACATGCGAAACGTGATGGGCTTAACCGTCGGGTTCGGAATGAGACCGGGTGTGACCCCACCACTATGGCCGTCACAACCCTATATCTCTGGGGGATATTTAATAATTTCTCAAAAGAGCCATAGACAGGATGCCGGTCATGTCAATTTGGAAAATGCTTAAAGTATTCTGGGTCTTGTGGTTAACATGACCTGGTGACTCCTTGGGAACTCCTTTTCAATTATCTTTTTCAACTCGTGCTTCAAATTATCCTCTGTAATTTCGTAGATTTGTTTTTCAAAACCTTCTTCGTTTATACGATATGATTGGGGTAAACGGGTTATCTCAACAGATCTGTCCTTCTTGAAACTCTTAATTGTCAATGAATGGTTTTCGGCCATTTTCATGCAGAGGGAATAAGCGCTTTTTTCAGCACTTCTTAGAGGCACCCATGACATTTCAGTTCTCTCTTTGAATGATACTGATTTAACATTTAATGCTTGTCTTAATTTGAAATATGAATAGATCTAGTAATTTTGGTGATCTTCATTATCACATTTGACCACCGGGTCACAAAGTTAAAAATAAGAAAGATGCATAAATATTGAAACATGACAGAAAAAAAACTGGAAGGAAAAACAGCATTGATAACAGGTGGTTCCAGGGGGATAGGGAAAGCTATTTCAAAGCTATTTTCACAGGAAGGCGCAAAGGTGGCAGTCAACTATAACTCATCCGAACTGGATGCGAAAAAACTCAAGGATGAAATTCCAGATTTAGAGATTTTTAAAGCAGATATGTCCAGCAGAGAACAGGTGATAAGTATGTTTTCTGATGTCAGGAAAAAATTCGGTCAGATAGACATACTTGTCAACAACGCCGGAATAATGGATGTTATGCCATTTGAACAATACGACGATGCACGGGTCAGAAGAATGTTTGACATAAATGTCTACGGACCTATATACGCATCGCTTGAAGCACTTGAACTGTTAAAGAAAAGCAGAGAACCTGTAATAATAAATCTGGCATCAAATGCGGGAGTTGGGACATCTGCCTCCGGAACTACCTACTACGCTATGACAAAAGCGGCCGTAGTAATGCTTACAAAGAGGATGGCATTCGATTTCAGGGATGCGAAAATAAGAGTAAACGCTATCGCTCCCGGATGGATAAAGACTGATATGACATTGTCTGGGAAATCAGAAAGAGAAATAAGAGATGCTGAAGAATTTTTCAAATCCAGGACATCGTTATCCATGACAGGAGAAGCCATACATATAGCCAGGACAGCGTTATTTCTTGCCTCTAGAGATTCTGAATACATGAATGGACAGATTTTAGTTGTAGATGGTGGAAGATTAGATAACCTTACACATAGCCTTTGATTCTCATTGGGGAATTCCTCACTTTTCATATTTTTTTGGTTGATTCTTTTAGGTGCCATGTGTATAATCAGCTCATCATTGTACTTCATATGAATGAGTTCTTATAACAAGGGAAAAGAGACCGTCGATTTTCAGTAGATAATAATCAAAAAATGTTGCAAAGAATTGTTTAGGAATTCGTGTAAGCACTGAAAGATGGAGGTCCTAAGCATGCTGGATTGCGGTTGCTTGTTAAATTGATAGAAACCAACTAATTTTTGAAAATGTCTAACCTTGTAAATTATTAGCTTTTTACTAAATATGCAGATTGAGGTTTTTCAAAACCCCACAGAATTTTTTTCATGACCTAATGATCAAATGATATGAAACTTCTTCTAACTGGATTATCCTAAATGGACAAAGAAATTGGAAACACTGAAGATCCACCTGTCTTGTATTGGGGACTTGATGGATTTTGGAAGGATCATGTTGATTATTTACAGCCTGTATGACAATGATGCTGATAATTGGTAAAGAAGGAATTATGATCCAATCCTTATGATAAAGATATTGTTGATGAAGTGGTATAAAAGCTCATATACTCAAGTTAAGAGGGAGACTTGTAAAATTGCCCCTAAAATCCCATTATATCGCCATAACCGTATAATATCTTTCTTATAAATGTCCAATGAATAAAGGGAGCACTTCACTGATCTTTTTCAGGCCAATTTCTCACTAATCATTGAGAAGATCAGGAATGCACCTCTCTATTATGAACTGCATTCCGAAAGCATTACCCATGTTGTTACATTGAAACCAACAATGGATTATCCTTCCTTGATCTTGGAGGGGATAAAGATTGTTTTAGATGGGGGTTTCTTCTTTCTCTCTAATTTTCGCCTGATATCAATGCTGAAATATATCATCGTCTCCTCTCTGTCAAGGAATGATATATAGGCAGTATTCTCCAGATCATCTCTGACCATAGATAGAGGAGAAAATGTTATTCTGCACTAGTAAAATATATTATTCTGCCAGCGTGTATCATTCAGGATCCTTGATCTCCATCTCACCAGATACTTCTATCATGATCCTGAGAGGGAGGCAGAAGAAGGGTGCAATTTCCATCACATGCTATGAATAAAGGGGGGATGAGATAAATAAACTGCAGGTTGGGAGAGTTAAAAGAAAGGGAATAGAAAACATTGCAGTATAATACAGCAGGCATATCACTTACAGAATAGATGCGGAATAGAAAATAAGAAGATCATAACAGCAGCAAAAGACAATGCAATATCTGCAGCTGAGAACCACATGGGTTGTTTCCATTGGCATATAGAGAAGACTATCCACCCTCAGATTGCCTGTCAACTTACAGGCTAGGGATATCATGGAGAAGGCATTCAGGGTGATGAAGACAGATCTGGAGATATTTCCCCTCAGGAATCACAAGGAATCCACTATACGAGGTACGATGTTCCTTTTCTTCATATTGCTCATAATAAGATCTGCATTGCTAAAAGGCATGCAATCCTCCTACCTCAATGAGAAATACTCATTAAAGAAGAGGATCCTTGAACTGGAGAAACTGCACATGATGGAGGAACACCATGAAAACCTAAAAGAACTGGAGGGAACAAAGAAGCAGAAAGACACACTCGAATCTCTGGAAAACATATGGTGGTGGTAAAAGAGGGGAGATCTGGATCAATGGAAATTTCTGAGAAAAACAGAGAAAAATATTAATTCCTGTCAAGTGCTAGGAAACCAGCAATTATAGGAAATTCTCTTTAAATTTAAATCCCGTTTCTGTATTCAGTAATCAGGTTCCATCCAGTTTGATGGCTGGTATATTCCTTTCATAGAGATCAATATGCCAGCTTTCTTCATTTCCCCAATAGCGTTGTCCAGATTTTCAATGGACGAAAATTCAATACAGTCTATGAAAAACCGATATGAACCAGGAATATTCTTATCTGGCCTTGAAACAATCATGCTGAGATTGATTTTCCTGTCCGAGAGAGGTTTAAGGGCGGAGACAAGTGATCCTGGTCCATTGTTTGGTAGGGAGAAACTTATGCTTGCCTTAGGCATTCCATCGGATTTGGTCAGAGGATCACCAAGACTTATGAATCTTGTAAGGTTAGCTGCGTAATCACTTATATCACTCGTCACTATTTTTATGCCATACTTTTTGGAGATCCATGAAGAACCTATTATAGCTATTCCATTATCTCCAGCTGCTTCCTTTCACATTTCAGAGGTGGATGAGACAGGCAAAACGACCACACCGGGATACAGTTTATGAATGGTCTTTCGGCACTGAGCAATAGCCTGTGGGTGCGAATAGATAACATTTATTTCTCTTGAATTGGAAATGAGACTTTGCCTTATTTTCATGATCCTTTCACCGGTTATACTCAAAGGTGAATCGACAATCATATCCAGAACCTGTGTTACAGGCCCCTCTGTAGAATTTTCCACAGGAAGAACACAGACATTGCTGGCACCTGATTCTGCCTTTTCCAGGGCCTCCTCAAATGATTCGCAGTGTATTATATCATAATCTGGAAACCACAACTTGGAGCATATCTCACTCCATGAACCGTCTGGACCAAGACAGGAAACTTTTTTCACCATTTCTGCTCCTGAAATAACATATATTATGAAAACAGTGTGTATGTTTACATTAATATACAGATGATGTATTTTATACCTATGAAGATAAGTGACAACATTGATCTGATCGATGGGACCATGGCCAACTGCTACTCTATAAATTTTGAAGGAAAGAATATACTTATTGACGCTGGAACCAAAGGATCGTCAAAGAAAATCATTAAGTATTACAAAGAGAAAAACACTAAACCCGATACTGTTCTCATAACCCATTATCATCCTGACCACATTGGAGGACTCAAAGCAATAAAGACTGCATTTGGACCTGAAATATATGTTCCAGATGCTGAGGTTGGTGTTATCTCAGGCAGGGAAAAGATGAAACCAGCTAAATCGCTTGCAAGCAAGATGGTTGCAGGATTTATGAAATCTTTACCCGTTGAAGATCTGAAGAAAGCTTCAGAACTTAAAATAGAAGATATTGAGGTTATAGAGACCTCGGGACATACACCTGGAAGCACTTCATACTATTTCAAAAAAGAAGGTGCTATCTTCGTAGGAGATGCTGTTGTGGTTTCATCAGGTAAACTTGGGCTGAATAAGGCATTCACACTAGACATGCAGAAAGCTGAAGAATCAAGGAAAAAGATAATAGATTCTCCTGCGAATATAATACTTTCTGGACATGGGGATGTTTACAGAAAACAAAATGGTGATAATGAAAATTAGTTTTATTATCCCTGTTGCAAACTTATCATCAATTGGATAGAATTTCAAGCACGAAAGCAACTGATCCTGCCATTTGTATGAAGTGATCAAAGTATCCAATAATCCAATGCATGCAGGATTATGCACAATTACCCATCTATCAGTAATTGGTGCGATTGAAATTCCCAACAGAATAGAGATTGGAAGGAAATTTTCTCTGTGGTTGGCAGCGTCTCCATTCTGCAATTTAGGATGAGGATTGGATAGATATATATCTCGATTGCAAGCAGACAGGATGGTATCCAATGGGACGACTGATACACCTGAAGAGGCAACCTTCAGGATTGGATGGTCTTTAAACTCATAAAAGCACCAACACAAAACATTCAGAACACGAGAGATGAAGAGGAAAGTGAAGAATAAAAGAAAACATCAACCACTTACTATGGAGATCATTAGAGGTGTCAGTATACCACAGGTTTTTGCTGGATCTCAGTATCCTCTAACTTTCTCAACAGTGAAATACCCATGACAAATATCGCAACTGAAATTACCATAACCATAGCCCAGTATTCGTATGCTAAAACGTGATAAAGATTCGGTTGAAAACCTATGTAATAATCCACATAGACGAGCCCTCCATCATCCACTGCATGAATAAGTATGCTCAGAAGAAGAGTGATTCTACCTTTATTCACCAGCCACCCCCATTTCATGAATGTTGCAGTACCGGGATGAAACATCAGCGAAGACACAATGTTTAGAAAAATCAGAAATGATTGAAATCGTGAAACCGGTTCTGCCCCAAAAAGCGTTTCAGCCACAAGAAAAACTATATCAACAACAGCAAATCCCAGCCCTATGAACAAAGCAGCTTTTTTCTTTCTTGTATCCACTGCAATATATGTTGCACCTTCCTGGAATAAACCAGCAACACCTCCAATGAAAATTGCATAAAGAATATAGTTACTTTTCAGTATCAATGGGTACCTATCTATCAGGTATGTAACATCAAATCCATGGTAAAAGAGAAAGATGATGGCAGGCAGTGATTGGATAACTTCCTGAGCAATAAGTGCAACCACCATATACAGGACACCCAATCCCATCCATCTCAGACCAGCGAATCTGGATGCACTGAATTTTGATAGCACTTCTCACCAATATTTTGAAATTATTAAGATAAGGAGACTCTTTCAGCAGTTCCAGAAGCATCTTCAATGACTACGGCTGTGCCATATGCAACAATCTCTGTCATTATCTGCCCTATATCTGAAGAATCAAACCTCAGTTCAATCACGGCATTTGCACCCAGCTGTCTGGCTGCGTCTCTCAGTCTGTCCATTGCAGTGTTCCTGGCGTCCGAAAGCATTTTTGAATATTCTTTAATCTCTCCTCCCCCTAAAGACCTCAGTCCGGCCATAATATTTCCACCGATGCCTCTACTTCTGACTGTTATCCCCCAGATTGTTCCTATTACCTTATTGATCTTCTTTCCAGGCACATAGTTCATTGTAACCATAGTAATTTCAGATTCATCAGCCATGTAAAAACCTCAACCTTTTTTTCTTTCTTATAATAATTTAAGTGTTATTAAAATTATCCTTTGTATTCGAGACCTAAATAAATTACATAATAAATTTAGCAAAAGCCTTATTCTTTAGTCTTATAGACAAGATACCAGAAGCCATAATCTTTGGTTTCATAGCCATTATTCTCTACGAACTCTCCTATGCTTTCCCTGACACGGGAAAGTTGATCTTCTGAATGAGGATTCCATTTGCCTGCTGATTCTCTGCTCCATTCCGCCACAAAGATGCGTCCGCATGTTACCCTCTCCATTTCCCTCATCCCTTCCACGGGATTTTTAAGATGATGCATGGAAAAAAGCGCTATAGATGAATTGAAATGATTATCAGGAAAAGGTATATCTTCAGCCCTGGATTTCAAAAGCTTCAGGCGTTGATCCTTAATTTCGCTGCTGTATTCTTTTTCTAATGTTTGGAATGTCCATGCTTCCGGGTCAATACTGACAATATTGTAATCCATGTTCTTGATAAGATATCTAATTACCGTACCGAAACCAGTTCCAACATCAAGTACAGCAGGTCCCTTGATTAATGGTGCAAGCGTCGACATTACTTCGTAAAGCTTAATGTCTTCATCCATGTTAACATCATTGAAACCATATTATTATAATTGTTTTATAGGTTCTTCCCACATTTTTGGGATTTATATATCTCTTATATATCTAATTCAAAGGTCCTTTCTTTACCATATGCATCTGACCTAATGAATTAAGATATTTTTCATGTTACAAGGAGATTTTATTCTTAATTCTTAAAAACACAACTTAAATTATAGATGATGCATGTTAATAACACATTAAATGGCATCCCCTTCCATATTATGAGAATAAGGATACGTAACCACTATTTTTTCTCATATCTAATGAGAAGCGCCAACCAGATCAATGTTTATGAAAAGCTGAAATATGAAGCCATGCTGAGAAATATGGATTGAGAATTATTATATCCACAATATTGTAGGGTAAACCGTTTTATAGACCAATGGACCCATGTCCTGGTTAAGGATGCCAGGATCCGTTTTTCACATAAACTAGATTATAATAGTAATTAAGATATTATAGATCCATGATAGATTCACCCATTCTTTCCCCACAAGAGATTGTTTATTTTGTAAAGGATATTGACAAAGCCAGAGACTGGTTTCTTCAGTCTTTTGGAGGAAGCAGTGAATTCGAAAGTGAATTCTACAATTCTATAAAAGCTGGAGGGGTATCTATTGGCTTTCATCCTTCTGACGAAAAGACCCAAGCAGGGGTTAGAGGACAGGTTGCCTACTGGTTAGTCGATGAAATTGATACTGCCATAAGACATTTTATTGAAATGGGCTGCACAATCTTCAGAGGGCCAATAAAGTCAGTAGATTCTCAGTCCGTGGTCCAGTTAATTGACCCATTTGGAAATGCAATAGGCCTCATTGAGAGGAAAAAGTAAATGTAATAGCCTGAATTTAATCTTGAAATGCAATGAGTAACCCTTATGATTTTTGGGAGCAGGTGATTTTTGAAGTTCTTGATAAAAACAGGCTTACAGTTCCAAAATCTCCTTATGGATATGTACCGGGACCCGAAAAGAGTGGTCTCTTCGTAAGATCTATTGGGGAGCCAAAAGGCCAGATTGCTGATTGGAGAGCATCAGTTCCAGGATCCGTCAGAGGTGTGCATGCAGTGGAGTACAGAGATCGCTATGAAGTGCATGTGGATAGATTTGATCCGGCCAAAAAACCAATAAGCCACCTCTTGCTTGAAAGCCCGGGTTCGGCTATTTTACTGGGGACCCTTGGACTTCTTGCTGCATTCTTAGGTGGGAGTTTTTTTAAGAAGTAGTGAATCTAAATATATATTGATGATTTTCAATGCCATATATTTAAAACATTTTTGTGGAATACTATATGGACTTTCCTCCATGAACCCATGGCAAAATAAATTAATATGCATTAGAATACCCGGATACAGGAAAATCATGAGAAGGGGCGGTGGTAATAATCTTTGGAAGTTTTTATCTTACAATAATTTACGCAATACTGCTTACCTTTGGCAGAATCGGCCTTGTTCTCATAATTTCAGTGTTTCTTGCCCTGATACTGGGAGTTCTGTCAGCAAAAGTCAGGGCTGCTGAAGCAATCATTATCCCCATAACCGATGTTTTGGAAGCGCTTCCAGTTGTATCATTCTTCCCAATTATACTGGTCTTTTTTATAGTCCGCATAGGTGGATCTTTTGGCACAGAACTTGCCGTGGAGTTCCTGCTTGTGACGGCTGTCCTCTGGAACCTCATACTTGGAGTGTATCAGTCTGTTCTCCATATACCTAAGGAATATGAAATGGTTACAAAGGCCTATAAGATTGGGGTAATTGGGAAACTTAGGAAACTATATGCTCCGGCAGCATTTCCATCCATTGTGGCAAATATTATGCCATCCTTTGCCAGTGCACTTTTTTACATTACTTTGACTGAGGTAATAACCATTGGGAACAAGAATTATGAAGTTTTTGGTGTAGGAACCCTTTCTGTTCAACTTGCTGATGCTTCGAATTACACAGGCATCGTTATAGTGATAATGTTTCTCATAGTGGCAATAGGTCTTACTTTCTACTTTTTTATAAATCCACTGATCAGAATCTCTGAAAAATATAAATTTGAGAGCAATATGCCCGAAAGTTCCAGAGATTCAAAAAGAAAACAGAATGCCTTTGTTACTGTCATAGGAGATAGGATAAACCAGGTAATAGTCTCAACCCAATCTGCCATTGCAGTTGTTAACAGAACTATCCCAAGAAGAGATAAAGTTTCAAGAAGACAAATAAGGTTTTCAGACAGAGTGGTTAACATTATTGTTGGAACAACTCTTCTTACAGTACTGCTTATAACTCTTTATTTTGTTGCAGAATCAGGCTTCAGTTTAGCGTTCACGAAATACATCCTTAATCCATATTATCTGAAGATATTCGGAATTGCCACAATTTATGATCTGGCAAGAATAGGCATTGTGTTTGCCATATCTCTTGGAACCATGGTACCGCTTGCAGTGTTCTTTGGCAGGAAAAAGGTTTCCGGAAGATTTTCAACCGGAATATTTCAGATTCTATATTCTATACCGTCCCCAGTTCTCCTTCCCCTCATAGTTATATTTCTTACGCCTAAGCTGGCTATTTTTCTGGGTAAAAGCCTGGCTTTCAATGCTGATGTTATGATCATAGCTTATCTTTCCGCAGCCTCATATATATTCTTCAATGTTTATGGGTCAGCAATCAGCATACCCAATGATCTTGAAGTGGTCACAAAAACATACAAATTAAGCAGGTGGATGAAGATAAAGTATCTTTCTTTCCCCGCCATAGTACCGGGGCTCATAACAGGATCTATGTCGGCAGTTGGAAGTTACTGGGGTGGGCTCCTGGTGGCTGAATATGTTACGTTCAATGGAAAGACATTTGCCGTAAAACATGGATTGATGTTGCTTATATCAAAAGCCATAGCAAATGGAAACCTGATTTATGCAGATGCCATAGACATATTCATGGTGGTTCTGGTCGTAATAATAACTTTTGTGGTATGGGTGAGGCTATACCGCTATTCTGAAAGAAGATTCACCTATGACTGATCATTCCATCTGGCGGAAGATTTCGTCGTATACATCCTCTTCTGGAGCATCATCCTCAACTCTTTCAGCAACCCTGATTATTTTGTCTTTTTTGTAGGTCCACTGGTTTATTCTCCATGATCTTCCCTTAACTATATTGATCTCCTCTCTGTGTGTCTCCAGAAAGCCGTACTCTTCCAGATTGTAGAACACATCACGCTCTGGAGCTGATAATACGTTGTCCAGAACATAGTCATCGTAACCGAAGAAAGATAGGACAAAATCACAGAGCTCTTCAATATCACCCTGCCCCATTCCCTTCTTACCGTAAGTTTTTTCAAGAGCCCTTATGAGAACTTCCCTGGTTAATACGGACATAGAAGATCCTTTTGCTATTATCTACTGTATATTAAATTTTGTTACAGACCATATATAAATTCCCCTATTTTCAATGAACAAAATGTATGTTAAAATAGTTGAACCTCTACGCCGAACAGATGAAAATATTGAAAATATAGCATCTGAAATTCAGATTGATCTATAGATAGATCAACTCAATTTTTGAGTTGGCCATACTCTGGAAGGTTATGTCAGTCTCAACCACCACTATGTCCTTCTCCTTGTATATTTTATCTGTCTTGTTGTTAAGTGTGCCCATTCCCTGTATTATTCTAAGGATAGACTTCCTGAACACTCTGATTGGAGCATTCTGATCAGCCTTTATGAAATATTCATTTATCCCCTTTCCGCTGTCATTATAAAGAGTTTTAATGTATCCCCAAGGAGTATCTGTGCGATTTGAATATTCCCGCCGGATGGCTTCCAGATCTTTTTCACTATCTATTCCAAGCCATAGAGCGTCCTCTGAGTATGCACCGATTGCCTTGGCAACAGCCATCTTTGGAAAGACTGTGGTTTCAATATCCTTTTCATGATAGTTGAGGAAGAAAAATTCCTTCGCCTCTTTTTTAATATAGTAAAGGCCTGAATTAATGAAGTAGTCCAGAAAAGGTTTTTCTTTGAATGTTACAATTTGATCTCCAAACATCTCAACTATCCCAAATGGAGATCTCATCCGTGAAACAAACATTATCATTCTGTACTGCGAATCTCTTGAAAATTCAATGAACCTCTGGAAGTTTATGTCGGTTATTGTGTCTCCATTCCTCAGAATTATATCCTGGTCCCAGATATTATTGAAGAGATTCCTTATTGAATAGAGAGTTCCCATTGGCTTTTCCTCCCTGAAATAGTGGAAATTTATTCCATCTTTGCTCTTTCCATACCGTTCCTCGATCTTCTCCCCCAGGTACCCTGAGAGAATATAAACGTCACTGATCCCCATATTCCTGAAATCATAAATCTGACGGTCCATAATGGTCTGGCCGTCTTTGATTGAGATGAGCGCCTTAGGGATCTCGTCAGTTATTGGCTTCAGCCTTTTTCCGTACCCCCCTGCCAGTATTGCTCCGATCATTGGGTTAAATCACCGCGATATATAAGTTAATTTTCAAAAAAATAGATCTGTAAAATTTGCAGAGATTTTATATTGTGAATTCCTGGCCGGGTTCCAAAACTTTCACTTCTGCAAACTTTCCCGCAAGTTCCTTAAATTTATTGGGATCCTGCTTTATGGGTGGGAATGTGTTGAAATGCATTGGTACAGCTATTTTAGGTTTGATCCATTCAACAGCCTTTGCAGCTTCGACCGGACCCATTGTGAAATATCCACCGATTGGAAGCAGCGCAACATCGGGATGGTAAAGCTCGTGTATTGTTTTCATGTCTCTAAAAAGTGCTGTATCACCGGCATGATAGATGGTTTTCCCATCAGCTGAAACTATAATTCCGCACTCCTCGCCACTGTGATCGGCATGAGTCAGGGCAACCTTTATCCTGCCAAAATCAACCATGTTCCCCTTGTTCATTCCGGACATCTGATCGCTGTCCACCCCCTCTTTTTTCCCCATCCCATAGATCTCGAACATACCGATAATTTTGGCCTGTTTCTCTCTTTTTGCAATGGTGAATGCGTCGCCCACGTGATCAGAATGCATATGTGTGACCAGAATGAAATCTATTCCCTTAAGATCTTCCTGTTTCACAGCAGCACTGGGATTTCCTGTGAGATATGGATCTATAAGAACCGTCGCTTCCCTGAATTTTATCAACCATGCAGCATGGCCAAGCCACTTCAAACTAACCATCTTAATCGTCACCCTATGACCTTGTGAATTTTATAATTAACGATTGGAAGGTTTATCAACCTCCATCAGGACATCGAGAACCTCTTTGTCCACCATATTTCCTGAAATTTTTGAAGAGAAATTGTTCATGGATGCCCACTCTCCAAGGGTTTTGAAATGCATGGCTTCAAGCCTCTCCCTTATCTTTCCGGTCTCGGTGAAAGATACCATTGGGTTGTTGAAAAATGTTGCCTTCCAGTTTTTCAATGCCCATCTTAATTCACCTAAGGGATTATGGGAATTGTCTATCCTCAAATCAATCATCCTGTCAGAACCTTCTTCATATGTTTCCTTCTCAGATACTATGAAAATAGCTGCACTCTGCCTCCCTCTTCTATCTCCCCCCTTCTCATCGGCCTTTATGAGTGCCTCCATAATCCTGTCCTCTATTTTTCCACCACCATCCATAACTGAGGCCATCGTTTCTATTACCTCAGGACCAGCCAGAATGTTGCCCTGCACTGAAAATCCATCGCCCGTAATGTGCCCTGCGTAGAAATTGCATTGTCTACCTGTAAACGCTGCCACATTTCCTTTTTTGTCAACAATGGCCACCTGCCTCCTCTCCTTGAGTTTATCAACAGAAGTCAACCTATCCAGAACCTCCTGCGCGGAATAACTAC
Organism: Oxyplasma meridianum; assembly: GCF_038024865.1. Lineage (NCBI taxonomy): Archaea > Methanobacteriati > Thermoplasmatota > Thermoplasmata > Thermoplasmatales > Thermoplasmataceae > Oxyplasma > Oxyplasma meridianum. The sequence continues at coordinate 249,281 of NZ_CP133772.1, forward strand.
TTAGCAGATCAAGCCCTCTTGGGCCGTAGGATACATTGGCATATGCCTGTGTTGCAACTGCTCCAATTGATGCTTTAGCCCAGGGTACAGTGGATCCAACAGCCAGATACTTGCTTGCAACACCAACTCCCCATGCCTCCTGATTCCTGTCATAACAGACCACAGAAAATGTCATATGTCTCTATTAAGCCACCTGGGATTAATATAATTTGCTGAAAACAATGAAATTGTTTAATAGTCGTCTAAGATCACAAAGGCATATGAAGGAAAAAGTCTCAGAGATCATGACTCCAGAACCAATAACAGGTACTGTACCCAGCCCGCTGAATGAAATCGTAAAAATACTCATCAAGAACAACCTTACCGGTCTTCCCATGAAGGATGTGAAAAACCACTATGCAGGCATAATAAGCAGGCGTGACATATTTGCAAATCCTGTTGAAACCCAGGCAGCGCTTGTAATGAGGAACGCAAAAACCGTTAAAGAGGATGAAAGTATAAAATCTGCAGCATTAGAGATGCTGAATCAGCACAGAAGACATCTCACCGTTGTGAATGAAAACAATGAGATCACTGGAATCCTGACTCCACAGAATTTTCTGCAGGTTGTGAAGGAGAAATACGGAAACATCAAGGTAAAAGATATTTTGAAGGTAATAACAATTCCAATATGGGGAAAAACTCCTGTAAGCATGATCCCCACGCTTATGAGGCTTTCAGGAGTATACACTTATCCCGTCGTAAATTCAAACGGGGAATTTTTGGGTCTTCTCACTGACAGAGATCTTTTTGACAAGATCGATCTGAAATCCACAACTGTACTTTCGGAGGCTGGAATGGGAGAGGACGAAGATCCCTGGTCCTGGGGTGGCATAAGAAATGTCATAACCTATGTTATAGAGAAGAACAACATACATCTCCCTGATATACCTGTGGAAAAGATTATGGTAAAGAAACCGGTAACGGTCTCGCCCAATGATAGGCTGGAAACAGCGGTGAAAAACATGCTTACAAAAAATTACAACCAGCTCCCTGTGCTTGAGGATGATAAGATAGTTGTCGGAATGCTTTACGATATAGAGATTATGAGAGTATTCCTATGAGCAGTTTCGAAGAAATAATAGAGCTTGCAAAGAGAAGGGGTTTCTTTTGGCAGTCTTTTTCTCTTTATGGAGGTTTGAACGGTTTCTACGATTATGCTCCACTAGGGTCCTTGCTGAAGGACAACATAATTTCGGTATGGAAAAGGTTCTACATGGATGCCGGGGCAATATTTATTGATACTCCGGTTGTTACCCCTGAATTCGTGCTTAAGGCTTCAGGCCACCTTGACAAATTTGCTGATATTGCCTCTGAATGTCCCAAATGCCATGCCAAGTACAAGCTTGAAAACCTTGTGGAAAGCCTGGGCATTAAAAATCCCCCCTCCACCCCTGAGGGTTATATTGATCTCCTTAAGGAGAACAATGTTAAATGTGCTGTGTGTGGAACAAGGCTTATTGACGCCTACCAGTTCAATTTGATGTTCAGGGTTACCAACAACAGCGAAGCATTTGGCCTTTACCTCAGGCCTGAGACAGCCCAGGGAATTATGATCAACTTCAAGCTTCTCAATAATTTTTACAGAGGGAAATTCCCCATGGCAGTTGCACAGGTGGGAAAGTCATTCAGAAATGAGATTTCCCCCAGACAGGGACTGATAAGAATGAGGGAATTCAACCAGGGTGAGGTGGAGGTCTTCTTTGATCCTGATCATGAGGAATGGGACGAAATACCAGAGGGGGATAAGTTTACGCTTGTACCTAACAGTGGGGATGAGATCAGTTCAAGTGTGAGGGACGCTCACAGATCAGGGCTGATAAAAAACGCTGGACTGGCATATTTCATGAACCTCACGGCCATGATACTGATAAGATGTGGAGTTGACGGAAAGAGACTGAGATTCAGGCAGCACAGAAAGAATGAGCTAGCCCACTACTCCTCCGACTGCTGGGATGCTGAAGTCCTCATCGACTCGGACTGGATCGAAGCTGTGGGAATATCGGATAGAGGAGATTACGATCTCACAAGGCATCAGGAATTTTCAGGTGAAAATATGTCTGTGACTGTGGACGGAAGAACCTTTATCCCCAGAGTGGTTGAACCTGCTGCCGGTTTTGACAGGATACTAACTGCCGTGCTGTTTCACTCATACTATACAAGGGATAACGGAAACAGGGTTCTGGGACTTGCCTGTGACGTTGCTCCATACAGCGCATGCGTACTTCCTCTCATGAAGAAAGACGGAATATCGGAGAAGGCAAAGGATCTTCTTGTGAAACTGGCAGCGCATAACCATTCTGTCGTTTACGATGAATCTGGATCTATAGGGAGAAGATATGCCAGGCAGGATGAAATCGGTACGCCTTACTGCATAACCGTGGATTACCAGACGCTTGAGGACGATACTGTAACCGTAAGAGAAAGGGATTCCACGAAACAGATAAGGATGAGGATAGATGACATCCTGATGCATGACAACTCATTCAGGAATGATAATTTGAAGAAATTTATTCAATCTTCGAAATCCTGATGATTCCAGTTGGGCAGGATTTTGAGGCTTCCATGTTTTCCTCCAGATCCTTCTCCCCGATAACTTCTTTCCTGTAGCTTGCCTTACCGTCTGAATCCATGAACCAGTTTGAAGGGCACAGTGCGGTGCATATTGCATCGCTAAGGCATCCTTTCCTGTCCAGTGAAATTCTGTATCCTGACATATTCTTATTCATCTCCATATTTAACTAGAATCTTTTTCAGTGCATTGAAAGAGATCAGCGCACACTTTTCCCTGCTTGGTCCAAGCCTGATGCCTATAAGATCAAGATGTTCTTTTTCAGTCAACTTCTTCAGATCCTCCAGGCTCTTTCCCATCACCTCATCGGTTAGAATTGATGCTGATGCCTGGCTGATTGAGCAACCTCTACCGACGAACTTGATCTCCTTTACCCTGTGTTCCTTTATCAATAATGATACCTTAACTGCATCCCCGCATACCGGGTTGTATTCAGTTATCTCTTCGGTGGGGTTCTCAATTACACCCGAATTGTGAGGATGCCTGTAGTGTTCCATTATGAATTCCATTCTCTCCTCATCTTCCATGATTATATACCTTCCTTATTCTCTCGAGTTGTTCAAAAAGCCTGTCCACATCATTCCTGGTGTTATATACATAATACGAAGCCCTTGACGTGGCCACCACTCCAAGCCTGTGGTTCAGAGGCATTGCGCAGTGATGTCCCGATCTCACCGCAACATCTGTTTCATCCAGAGATGATGATACATCATGCGGATGTACTGATGATCCAATAATTAAGCCATTATTCATCAATTGGCTGTCCATGTCCATGGGAGGTATCTCTCCAATATTAAAAGAATAAACGCCATCTTTTGCATTCGGGTCTCGGGGGCCGTAAGAGACCAGGTTCTCAATATCATATTCATCTTCCATTTTCAAGGTGTACTGGATAAGATCCCTCTCATGATCCCTGATCTCATCCATTCCAACCCTATTCAAATAATCAACCGCAGCTGAAAGGCCTATGGATCCCTCTATATTGGGTGTTCCTGCCTCAAATTTTAGCGGGACATCATTCCATGTTGATCCAAAAGTAGACACTGTCCTAATCATCTCCCCTCCACCAAGGAAGGGGTGCATCTGATGGAGCATTTCCCTCTTCCCGTACAGGACACCGATACCAGATGGCCCAAGCATCTTGTGCCCTGAAAATGCAAAGAAATCGCATCCAATATCCTGAACGTTAACCTTCATATGAGGAACACTCTGTGCCCCATCTACAATAAATATACTTCCATTATCATGAGCCATTTTCCCTATTTCCCTGACTGGATTTATTGTGCCCAGCAGGTTAGAAACATGTGTTATTGAAACTATTTTGGTTCTGGGAGTGATCTTTCTCCTGAAATCTTCCATATCCAGCTTACCTTCTTTTGTTATATCTGTGTAGATTACCTTTATTCCTTTCTCTTCAAGAAACTGCCATGGAACTATGTTTGAATGGTGCTCCATTATAGAAATAAGAACCTCATCTCCGGCTGAAAGATTTCTTCCAAGAGTATATGAGAGAAGATTCAGAGCTTCAGTGGTATTCCTCAGGAAAACTATCTCATCCGAAGAGGGCGATCCTATGAAACCTGATATGTTTTCCCTTGACTTTTCATACATGTCTGTGGCAGTCTCGCTTAAACTGTATATGCCTCTGTGGACATTGCTGCAATAATTCTGGTAGAAATCTGTTACAGCATCTATAACGCTTTTTGGTTTCTGTGATGTTGCGGCGCTGTCTAGATATGTAAGGTTACGGTTTCTTTCTGAGAGAAAAATAGGAAAATCCTGCTTAATCCTTTCCCATTGTACCAAGAATATTGCCTTCTGTGTATTGTTGTATTCTTTTTTTCATGAACTCACTGTTTGATTTCTCAATCACGTAGGACACAAAGCCCTCTGTAATCATTGATCTAGCTGTCTGCTCATCAATTCCCCTTGACCTCAGATAAACAATTTCTTCCTCGTTCACATTGCTGATGGCCGAACCATGTTTTGATTTTGTATTGCTGTTCTTTATCATAAGCCCGGGCTTGGAGTTGGCATAACCCTCTTTTGAAAGCAGAAGTATCTTTGAATCATAAAAACCGGTGGCGTTTACAGCCTCAAACTCCAGATCTATATTCCCTCTATGTATTGTTGAGCTTAATCCCTTAACGACTCCCCTCACATGTATGTCTGCTGTTGAAGATTTACCGGTTTGAAAGCTGCTGTCCCGTATATCAATTTTCTGTTTCCCGTCTGAAAAGCTGACACCGTATACACGGTAATCTGAACTATCCCCAAACTGTTGTGACTCATTTCCAAATATTACCCTGCTGCCTCCATGATTTATGTGGAATATCTGGAATTCCGTGTACCGTGACTGGTAAGATTTTACAAATGAAAGATCAGTTACAGATAGTGACTTGTCCTGAACATAGTTGAACTGTACCTTTGAATATTCATCTTGGAAGAAATAGATATTCTTTCCCTGTACAGCATCACCATCAGAAAGGCTCTCATTGACTTCTGTAAAGTTAAGTTTTGATTCCACACCGCATGAGACCACTGTCTTGTATGCATATGAGTCTGATCCGTTTGAAAGATTGTGTACTGTTATGTCAGCCTTCACATTCTTGTCAACTTTCACAAAGAGACCCCTCTGCCATGCTGAATTGATGAGAAATTCTGTCCTGTCATCTCCAAGATGGCTGTTATCAAGAAACCTGGATCTTATTTCCGAATCTTTGGAAGCTTCAACCAGATCCAGTACTTCCACACCTTCCGGAAGATTCTCGAGAGATTCAACCTTCCCGTTCAGCACTTTTATGTTGGCTTCCTTTATAAATTGAGGGTTCCTGGGAGTCTGCCTGAATTCACCATAGAGCATCCTTTCCAGGTCCTTGTCAGTTACCTGAACGTATTCACTTACTGTGGGGCTTTCCTTGAAACTTCTAATCGGAGTCTTGAGAAATGCAAGAAAGGAATCCCGCCTGAACTCAAAAGCTTCGTCATTGAGCCTTGTCTTTAATGTTTCTGGATACGTCTCCATGAAAGATCATCCTACCGCGCCCATTTTGTTCATTTCAAGTTTTACCAGACGATTCATCTCAACTGCAAATTCCATGGGTATCTCCTTCATCACATCGTCCATGAATCCCAGTACTATCATGGAACTGGCCTCTTCCTCACTCAGCCCTCTTGACCTGAGGTATGCGAGTTCTTCAGTGTCAATCCTTCCAACTGTTGCCTCGTGACCGAATGTTGCTGTCGGTTCATATATTTCGTCATGGGGATAGGTGAATGAGGTTGATTCGTCGTTTATCAACAGTGCGTCACACTGCACATGGCTCTTTGAATTCACTGCACCCTTGTTCATCCTGAGAAGACCTCTGTATATGGCCTTCCCATCCTCTATGCTGATACTCTTTGCCACTATCCTTGATGATGTGTGTGGTGCAAGGTGAATTGCTTTTGCGCCAGTGTCCTTTATAGTCCCAGGCCCTGCAAGTGATATGTTCAGGTTATGCGTTGAAGCATATGGGCCTCTCAGATATGATGAAGGATAGAGCATTGTAACTTTTGAACCCAGAGATCCGCCTACCCATTCCATCTGACCGTTCTCCTCCACCCATGCCCTCTTGGTGGGCATGTTGTATACACTCTTTGACCAGTTCTGGACACTTGTGTATCTTGCCTGTGCATTTTTCTGGACATATATCTCAACAATTGCACTGTGAAGAGAATCAGTGTCGTATCTGGGTGCTGTGCACCCCTCTATGTAATGTACCTTTGAACCCTCGTCGGCAACAACTATTGTGTGCTCGAACTGGCCTGTTGCCTCTCCGTTCATCCTGAAATAAGTCTGAAGTGGCATATCGATCTGTACCCCTTTTGGGACATACAGGAAAGATCCTCCGCTCCATACTGCAGCATTGAGTGCTGCAAACTTGTTGTCCGATGCTGGTACAGCCTTACAGAAATAGTCTTTCACAAGATCTGGGTGCTGCTTCAGCGCTGAATCCAGATCCATGAAAACTACCCCCTTGTCCTCCCACACCTTCTTCAGGTTATGGTAAACGCCTTCACTGTCGTATTGTGCCACTGATCCCGCAAGATATTTCTGCTCCATCTCTGGAACCCCAAGTTTCTGGAATGTGTTTTTTATGTCATCAGGTACTTCGTCCCAGTTCCTGGCTTTGACTTCGTCCGGCCTTGTGTAGTAATGTGTGTTATCCCAGTCTATTCCGCTGAGGTCCGGTCCCCAGGTGGGTACGGGTTTCTTCATGAATATCTCCAGTGCATTAAGACGGAATCTTCTCATCCAGTCCGGTTCTTTCTTGATTTCGGAAATTTCCTCAACCACATGCCTGTTCAGGCCAGTACCTGTTGAATATATTGATCTGTCGGTGTCATGAAATTCCCAATCTTCCTTCCTTATATTTGAAGATTTAAGATCTTCAAGCAATTTCTCAATCTGTTCGTCTTTTGTTAATTCTACTTCCATTTTCACTCACTCCTTATCCAATCGTAACCATCTTCTTCTATCTTCAATGCCAGTGACTTTTCACCGTTCATTGCAATTTTTCCATCTATGAGAACATGGACAAATTCCGGGTCTATGTTCTTAAGTATTCTCTGGTAGTGTGTTATGATAAGAAAACCAACTTCCTGGCTATAATATTCCCTGATTTCATCTGCAACAAGCTTAAGAGCATCAACGTCCAGACCAGAATCGATCTCGTCAAGGATGACAATCTTTGGTCTCAGTATGACCATCTGAAGAATCTCAGCCCTCTTTCTCTCCCCTCCAGAGAAACCGTCGTTCACTGATCTTGAGAGAAACTCCTCGTCCAGTCCAACCTTTTTCAGATGATCCTTAATTCTGCCCTGGAACTCGCTCAAAGGTACCTTCTCTTCAGGATGCAACTGCTTATAAGCTGTCCTCAGGAAGGAAGAAAGCTTGACGCCAGTGACTGATACAGGATTCTGGAATGCCAGAAATAGCCCTGCCCTAGCCCTCTCCTCAGGGGTCTTGTTCGTCAGTTCCTTACCATCCAGTTTAATTGATCCGCCGGTTATGGTATAGTTAGGATGACCCATTAAGGTACTTCCAAGAGTGGTCTTACCTGCACCATTTGGACCCATAAGGGCGTGTATTTCTCCCCCTCTGATGGTTAGATTTACACCTTTCAGTATCTCCTTGTCTGCCACAGAGGCTCTGAGATCTTTTATAATTAATTCCGACATTGATTTTGACACCAGCAGTTTATACATTTTATATATTTAAACACTTTCTTATGTCTAAATTGACTAAAGTATTTATAGCTGCTTTTGATTATTATATTATAATGGTTGAATCGATATCTGAGAATAGTGATATAATAGGAATGCTTGGAAAGGTGAAAGAAAATATCCTGAAAGAGCTTAGCTATTCTGAGAAAAGCACTGCTGAACTTTCAGAACTTCTGAAGATAAACAAAACTGCGGTTAAGGAACATATGGGTTATCTGGAAATGAAAGGTTATGTCCGATCATATTTCAGAGGAGATGGAAGGGGCAGGCCAAGTAAATTTTATGAGATCACTGACAGGGGGATTGAGCTTTTTCCTAAAAAGTATGTGGCGTTTGCATCTCTGCTTGTTGATACACTGGAGAAAGAGATAGGAAAGGAAAAGGTCAATGTTATTCTTGCAAAGGTTGCAGATCGGCTCATAAGTGAAGCAGGATGGAAAGAGGGGGGCATTGTGAGTTCAATGTCAAGAAGCGAAAAAATCCAGAAGCTTGAAGATTTTGTAGCCATACTAAACCGCCTTGGTTATTATGCACGTCTTGAGAAAACCCCAGATTCTGTCAGGATTGTTAGACATAATTGCATCTTTTATGAACTGGCAAAAACCAACAAAAAAATCATCTGCGGGACTCTCGGTTCTGACATGATAAGTGGTTCCCTGGACACAAACTTCTCCATAAAGGAAAAATTTTCCGATGGAGGAAAGAAGTGTGTAGTTGAAATTTCAGTTTAGGCCTTTAATTTCCTTTTCAGATTCAGTACCATATCTTTTACTGTTCTTTGGAAGTCATATTTCGGTTTAAAATTCCAGTCTCTCTGAGCTTTGGTGAAGTCGATAGAGTGGGGCCAGCCATCTGCTATATCCTGCCTGTAATCAGGCTTATACTCAACCCTGAATTCCGGGTAATACTTTTTAATTTCTTCATACAGAGAAGCGGGGGTTATACTGTATGATCCAACATTATAATCCGTGGATCTTGTTAGATTACTTCTAGGTGCTTCATAAAGATCAATAACCGCATCAAGTGCATCAGGCATATACATCATTGGCATTTCGGTGTCCTGCTTCAGGTAGCACGTGTAATCTTCTCCTTTTACTGCGTGTATTATCATATCAACAGCATAATCTGTGGTACCGGCTGTGGGTGGGAATTTATAGCTTATAAGCCCTGGAAATCTCAGCCCCCTTACATCCATTCCGAATTTTTTTGAATAATATTCTCCGAGCATCTCTGCGGAAATCTTTGTTATTCCATACATGGTTGCAGGCCTGATCACTGTATCTTCCGGAACCATATCCTTGGGTGTTGTCGGTCCGTAAACGCCTATTGTACTGGGAATGAACAGCTTGTTCAGATTTAACTTTTTTACCACAGTGTACATATTCTGTGTCCCCATAAGGTTAACATTGAATGTCAAAAAAGGATCCTTTTCTCCGGTTGCTGATAAAATAGCTGCGAGGTGAAAAATGTCAGTAATATCATTTTCCTTAATCACTTTCATGATTTTATCCAGATCTGCCACATCAAGCCTTGTATAGCGTATGTCTCCGGATGCTTCACTCTTAATATCTGAAACGAGAACCTTTTCACTGCCGTACTTCGATATAAGATGTTCCGAAAGTTCAGTCCCTATCTGACCCAACCCACCAGTTATAAGAATTGTCCCCATAAAGGTCTGTTGAGAATGGATATGCTGAATAAAAAACTAATGAAATGCAGGGAAACTTTCCACTGTGTTTATATTTAGCCAGGGAAATGGTTATGTATAGTCCCGTATGCTTCCCCTTTCAATGTGTGAGCAGAAAGGACAACGGTTTACAGTGTATTCATAATTATTCATCTTTACAGGATCAAACTCGCAAAGACAATCACACACATGATGCGACATGCACTTTTCACACATCATTGGCTTACGTTTTTTACCTTTATTAGGTTTATCGGATACAGGCAATATGGTGATGATAAAAACCCTTATACTGATTATCACATTTATAAATATGATTAAACCAACCATGTTTAAAATGTATGGCATAAATTCTTTTTATATTTTGAGAAAGAAGCTTATAAAAGATGTAAATTGCTTGTAATTAGCATTTTTTGTAGCTGGACATCCCATGGGAGGCACGGGAAGAATGAAGAGAACTTGATAAGGACGGATTTAACTTACCATCTTGAAGCCTCCTTCCCATAGGGAGTTACTTTCGGATATACGCACATGGAGATTGAAGATCTACTTGAAAAGGCAACTTTGGTCATGGAAACGGGAAGCCCTTGCGTTAGCTGGGGAAGAATGCCACTGCCACCTGAAAGTTCTGGCAGTTTTAAAATAAAAACATTTTCTTGCAAATTCGTAATAATAGAAAAACTAATGCGGCATCCATTTAAGTCACTGGATTAGTATACCCCGTGGCTTAAGATCCTAAAAGAAGACTTCGAATATGGATCAGTAAGCTGTGATTGGGAATTAGAAAAATCTGGTCTCAGTGGAAGGGAAGAAACCTAAACGGATAGCATAGAAAACAATTGACATATTAGACAATTATCCGTTTAGCACTGGCGTCTGGCACAAATTATTCAACATAGGGGGGCTTAGAATCGTGCATTCCATATATGTTCGGAAAAACAGTTAAGTATTGTCAGGTTTTTATTTATGAAAGCTTTGGTGATGAAAAAATAAATGAAGCAGGTTTTGGTGATAAGGGAATTCCGAAATTTAATGGGTAAGATGCCCATTTTGAAACTACAACTGCGCTTTTATGTACCTCTGATACACATACCCTTCATGGCGCCTTATGTGAGAGAAAAAATCTAACTATTGGACACGAAGCGGTTGGAATGGTATATAAGAAGGGGGCCATGTTAAGACTTTAAGATTGGGGAAAGAGTTGTAGTTGGTGCAAAAACACCTGACTGGAATTCAAAACAGCCCATATAAGGTATGCTTCTCAGTCTAATCAGGCACTGTGAACTGGGATAACGTTAAGAAAAGCTGTAACTGTGACCAAGCCAGGCGGAATCTTTTCCAACATCGGATGCCATTCAGAAGGGGATTTCGCTTCCATTCCGAGAGAGGGGGAATTCGCATAACTGAGAAATCACTGAACACTGGTCTCTGCACTGGCGGGAGACTTAGATTGGAAAGGCTTATGAAGCTGATTAAGAAAGGAATGATTGGCCCTAGAGGGCTAATAACACAAGTTCGCATAAAACACAGACCATAAAGAATATTCAAAAGAAAGAATCCTAGAGGGCTAATAACAAAAGTTCGCATTTACTCATGTGTCTAATGCCTTCAACATGATATTCAAAAAAGATCCATGGGGTCATAAAGCCCATCATTAAATTCCATTGAAAACAGATCCTGGAATTCCCCTATAAAGAATACTTTAAAAATACCCCCATCACTGCATAGGCAGATCTATTGGAAATGGGTGGTCTGGCGTAAGGACAATCTTTTCAACATTGGCATGCATTGGAATTGTGTCTATCTCTCTTAAACTGGATCACCCTTATATAAAAAATTCCTATGACTTTGCAGTGCATAAATATGTCTGGAATGGGCTGGATTAAAAACGAGTTAGAAAATCTGAAGGAGAATGGAAGATATATACCTATAAGAATTTTACAGAGTCCGCAGGGCTCGTGGGTCAAGATAGACGGGAGAACATTACTGAATATGTGCTCCAATAACTACCTAGGTCTGGCAAATAATCCAGAAGTCAAAAAAGCTGCAATTGAAGCCATTGAAGAATATGGTGTTGGGGCTGGAGCGGTGAGATCAATTGCCGGTTCTGATGAACTACACATCAAACTGGAAGAGAAAGTTGCAAAATTCAAGCATATGGAAGATTCACTTGTTTATCAGGGAGGCTTGCTTGCAAATTCAGGCACAATTCCAGTTCTGGTTGGAAAGGACGATGTGGTTTTCAGCGAGGAGCTCAATCATGCAAGCATCATAGACGGAGTCAGGCTTAGTTCTGCAAAGAGAGTGGTATTCAAGCATATGGATAAGTCTGATCTTGAAAAGCAGTTAAAGGAACATAGGAACGAAGGAAAAAGATCTTTAGTCATTACAGACGGAGTATTCTCCATGGATGGGGATATTGCACCTCTTAAGGAAATTGTGGAGCTTGCACAGAGATACGATACAATGAGTTATGTGGACGATGCCCATGGGGAGGGAGTTCTGGGAGATCACGGAAGAGGTATTGCTGACTATTTTGGTATTGGATCAGAACTTGATGTTGAGATGGGAACCTTTTCAAAGGCACTTGGAGGTATGGGCGGTTTTGTTGCCGGATCCCATGAACTCATTGATCTTCTAAAACAGAGGTCCCGCCCATTCCTTTTCAGCAGTGCCCTGAACCCCGGTGAGGCTGCGGCCATAATGAAATCCATTGAAATTATGGAGAGGGATGACAGCCTTCTCAAAAAATTATGGAAGAATTCAGATGATCTCAAGAATGGACTTGGCAATCTGGGTTATAACACAGGAAGCAGCAAAACACCAATCACGCCTGTTATCGTGGGAAATGAGAAAAAGGCCCTTGAACTGAGCACAACGCTTTACAATGAGGAAAATCTCTTCGCGTCTCCAATTGTATATCCTACTGTACAGCTGGGAACAGCAAGGATAAGGCTTATGCCTTCAGCTCTTCACAGTAACAGCGATATAAAGACTGCAATTGATGCCTTTGAAAGTGCCGGAAAAAAACTTAAAATATTGTAATCCCCAGAATTCCGGATGGAAAAAGCTTCGGGGTGATTAAAACCCCTATTTTTATTGCAAAATCAGCTTTCGAACTGGTAGCTGACGTTTTTTATGCCCTGCGTTGCAAGATATTTTGCTATGTCCATCTGGGTATAGGTAAATTTTCTGCTGAGAACCATGAACTTCTCCATCTCATTCAGCTTAAAATCATGAATGAATCTGGCTACCATCTCCTTCCTGTCTCCATGGTTGAATCTAAAAACAGCATATGAATCAAATTTACCGTATGATTCCAGAACGCCTCTTTCATAGAAATGCTTAACTCTCGCATAATCCGGGTGAATTTCTATATGTGAGAAAATTTCAGCAAATGACTTCTGCGGCATGATGTTTCCATATGTAACCACAAGAAGCTTGAATTTGAAATCTGTAATTCCTTTCAAGAACCTTCCGAAAGCAGATATCCCCTGATATCTGAATGGATCGTCCCCATAGATGAAAATAAAATTATCATCACTTTCCCTCACTTTTATTCTGGAAAATCTCTCCGAAACTGAAGAAAGCAATGATTCATCTATTTTGTCTCCCGTTTTTATTTCTCTCATATCAAGAAACAGGCTTTCCTTGCCCTTGTATCTCCCTGATTTTATGATTTCTGACTTCATTTCAATTTCCCCTGGAATATTAACACCTGCCAGTCCTGATGCATCTTACACCAATTGGATCTGGCCTATTTGCTTCAATTCTAAATTCTTTAATCTTTTCCGGTAATTTATCATTCTTTTCTATATATGAACATGTCGCAGAGATTATGGTTGCTTACATGTGCTGTTTTTAGCACCGAGGAATTCCCCGTTTTCCTCTGTAGAGATCTTCTCTCTGCCTGAATGAAACTGGTTGCACCTCTGAAGGAAGTCTATTCACCTTCATGATTAATGGCAGAAGCCTGCCCATTGCTGATATCCCCTGGACTTCACTGACCGATGATATGATGATTGGTGAGTTATGGGGCATAGGTTAAGAGTCTGACGGCATATTAATATTTATCAACTTGACTTCAAAAAATCAATGTCACTGTTTTAAACCTGTGATTAATAACCTTGAATGGCAGAATGGCCCCTGATTGATGTGTCGGTTGGAACTGCAATGTTAAGAATTCCAGGAGAACAATACGAAGGTATGGTTTTAACTAGGCCAAACCGTTTTTTGGTATCTGTTTCCTACCGAAACCAGACGGTGGTTTGCCATCTCCACGACCCGGGGAGGCTGAAGGAACTTATATATGCGGGAAACCGTGTACTATTCAGGGAAGCTGTCGGATCCAAGACAAAATATTCTATAACTGCCGCATTTCATGATGGCCAGTGGATCCTTACCGATACCAGATTTCACAACACAATTGCTTCAAAGTTTCTGGACCCAGGATGCAAAAGAGAAGTTAGATATGGCAGCCACGTAATTGACTTTAAATGCGGAGACATATTTGTTGAAGTCAAGGGCGGTACCCTTTATGAAGATGGATTTGCCACCTTTCCAGATGCTCCGACTAAAAGGGGTTCTGAACACCTCAGGGCGCTTCTTGAACTTAAGACAAGAACAGACAATGCCTTCCTGATTGTTCTCTTTTTCAATCCAGAACCAATCCTGTTTAGGCCCAACAGAAAAACTGACCCAGAGTTTGCTAGACTATTTTACACTTGCCTGGAAAATAATGTCAGGATTAAGGTGTTCAAGTTCGGGCTTTATGGAAATGAAGTTGTTTACAGGGGCGAAATAGGCATTTCTCGCCTTCAATAGAACTCTATTCCCAGTGATGTAAAGGCAAATCAATTTATCATTCTTCAGTATATAGCATCCTAGAGTTAATTGCTTGGAGATAATAGAAACACTGTAGACTTTAAGTTTAGTATAAGTAAAGCAATATTATTGGAAATGTTCCATCATATTTCTCTTTTTTTCCAATTTTCGGGGGTAATTTAAATTAAAGCATACCTGTTGCTGGAAGATGGGACGAAAATAGCCGGGGAAACCAACTCAGAGTTTGATGATGCCTATGGTGAGGTGGTATTCACAACATCCATGACAGGCTATATGGAATCCATTACGGATCCTTCATACAGGGGACAGATACTTGTTTTTGCCTCCCCAACCATTGGGAATTACCCCTTGAAACTTGGACGGATGGAATCTGACAGGATACAGGTGGCGGGAATAATAGCCAGAGATATTCACGCAATCCTGCCATCCATGGAGATCAGAGAAGAATTTTACAGCTACCTCTCTGAAAATAAGATTCCGTTTCTTGATGGCGTTGACACCAGAAGTCTGGTGAGGAGGATAAGGGAACATGGAGTGATGAAGGGCTGGATTACCGGCACTGCTACCCAGGATCTGGAATGGCCCGATCCAATGGACAGAAATCTTGTTGGCGAGGTTTCACGTAAAGAGGCTTTTAAATTGGATTCCGGAAAGGAACATGAAATACTGTTCATTGACATGGGGACTAAGAGGAGCCTCCTCGAGGATATAGGGCGTCTTGGAAACCTCAAGGTTGTTCCATATGACCATGATTTTTCTTCGGAATCCGGGAAATATGAGGCAGTATTCATATCAAACGGACCTGGAGATCCGGATCATGTTTCCCTTGAAAAGACCAGGAAGTTTATTAGGGAAAGTTATGGTAAAGTTCCAATTTACGGGGTATGCCTTGGGCATCAGATCATGGCTCTTGCACTGGGAGGTAAGACTTTCAAGATGCCTTTTGGGCATAGAGGGTCCAACCATGCTGTAACAGATGGGACGCATATATGGATTACCTCACATAACCACGGTTTTGCAGTGGATGGCAAAAGCCTTGTAGAAACAGATCTGAAGGTTACACAGTGGGATATAAACGACGGTACCCCTGAAATGATGGAGACAGAGAGTGGCATGGCTGTTTCAATTCAGTATCACCCGGAAGCCTCTCCTGGACCGCACGATGCCAGATGGTTTTTTACCAGATTTAAAAAGGACCTGGAGGATCATCATGCCAAGAGATAAACGCATAAAGAGAGTTCTGGTTATTGGTTCAGGGCCAGTGGTGATAGGGCAGGCGGCTGAATTTGACTATGCAGGGTCTCAGGCGTGCATGTCTCTCAAAGAGGATGACATTCAGGTTGTCCTCCTTAATTCCAATCCGGCAACCATCCAGACAGATTACACCATGGCAGACCGCATATATATGGAGCCTATGAATGTTGAGACAATAAAAGAGATCATTTCAAGGGAAAATATAGATTCAATACTTCCCACAATGGGAGGGCAGACTGCCCTGAATCTGGCTGTTTCTATTGGCAAAACAGGGTTATTGAATGAGAATTTAAGGATAATAGGAACACCACTTGAAAGCATAATGCTTGCCGAGAACAGGGATCTGTTCCACAAGCTCATGCTTGACATGGGTGAACCTGTTGCAAGGTCATGGACAATCAGGAGAGACTGGTATTATAAGGACCTTGGTTCTATTCCGGACAAAGCCGTTATAGTAAGAACATCATTTTCTCTTGGTGGCACAAGCGGATCAATTTTCAACTCCAAAGAAGAATTATTTAATTTCTGCAGACGGCTTTTCACTGAAACGGATCAGGATGAGATTGACGTGGAGGAATCCATAGCCGGCCTGAAAGAGATTGAATATGAGATAATAAGAGACAATGCTGGAAACTGCATCATTATCTGCAACATGGAGAATCTTGATCCTATGGGTGTGCACACAGGAGAGAGCATAGTTGTAACTCCTTCCCAGACGCTCAGCGACATTGAATATCATATGCTCAGGGATGCTGCCTTGAGGATCATAGGCGGAATAGGTATTAGAGGGGCATGCAACATACAATTTGCACTTGACAGCACATCAGGGAAATACTATGTTGTTGAGGTCAATCCCAGAACTTCAAGATCTTCAGCACTGGCATCAAAGGCAACCGGATATCCAATAGCGAGAATCTCAACAAAGATTGCACTTGGTTATAATCTCACTGAGATACTCAACCCCATTACCAGAACAACCTATGCAGCCTTCGAACCTTCGCTGGATTACGTTACTGTAAAGATACCAAGGTGGCCTTTCGACAAATTTTCTGTTGACAGGACGCTTGGCGTGCAGATGAAATCCATAGGAGAGGTCATGGGCATTGGAAGAACCTTTGAAGAAGCACTTATGAAAGCCATTGCTTCCCTTGATAACCCTGAATCCAGGAAGTTGAGGATGTACCTTGGTAGTGATGATCTGGATAGATTGCTATCCAGACCTTCAGATCTAAAAATATATGCAATTTTCGAAGCTATTTTCAGGAGTTATGAAGTGGAAAAAATAATAAGAATGACAGGTTATGACGGTTACTTCATTTATAAAATTGCAAATATTGTTTCTGCCCTGAAAAAAGTCGGGATTGGAGAAATTCCGGAAAATATAAGTGAATGCAAAAGTCTTGGAATTCCTGATTCTATAATCTCTTCATTCTCCAGGATCAGCGAAAAGGATCTGATCAGATACCGTATTGAGAACGGTATAACCCCATGCTTTAGAGGCATAGACACATGCTCAGGGGAGTTCCAGGTAAAGATTCCCTACCTCTATTCAACATATTTTGAGGAGGATGAATCATCCCTCTTTCAGACAGACAGAAAGAAGATCATGGTGCTGGGTTCTGGCCCCAACCGTATATCCCAAGGTCTGGAATTCGACTATGGTGCAGTGAAGGCCGTTCAGTACCTTCGCAAATCTGGTTATTATACAATAATGGTTAACTGCAATCCGGAAACTGTATCAACCGATTTTGACATATCTGACAAGCTCTATTTTGAGCCGCTAACCATTGAACATATTTCAAACATAATACACAGGGAAAAACCGGATGGTCTAATAATACAGTTCTCCGGGCAGACCGGGCAAAATATATCTCTGGATCTTGCAGAAATTTTTGGTGAGGAGTTGTTCCTTGGAACAAAACCCTCCCAGATTGTTAGGATAGAGGAGAGAACTGAATTTTCTTCAAGACTTGAAAAAATAGGTATCAGGCAGCCAGGGTTCGTGACTGTGAGAAACATTGATGAAATGTATGAAAAACTCCCCTCTATAGGACTTCCTGTGATCGTGAGATCCAGTTTCATAATAGGCGGAAGGTCCATGGATATTGTCTATGAACCGGCAGATGTTTCTGAGAGGTTACAGGCAGTATTCAGGGAAAGACCTGGTTTTCCTGTCCTCATAAGCCGTTATATTGACGGTGCAACAGAAATGGATGTGGATTTTGTCTCCAACGGGAAACAGAGTCTTGTATATGGAATCTCTGTACATATAGAGGAGGCTGGAACCCACTCCGGAGATGCAACAATGGTACTTGGTCCCGACACTGTTAATGAACAGATACGGAAGAAAATCTTTGAAATTGTGGATCGAATGACCATTGATTTCAGCCTTAATGGCCTTTCAAATTTACAGATAGCAGTCAAAGATAATGAGATATATGTCATAGAGCTGAACGCAAGGTCAAGCAGATCTGTCCCCTTCGTCTCCAGGGCAACGGGAAAAGATCTGGTTGGAGATGCTGTAAATGCAATGATCACCGGTTCCATTGAATATGCTGATATCACAATTAACGCTTATTTTGTAAAGGTACCAATTTTCCCCTTCAATAAATTCTCTGATCTGGATAGCGTGCTTGGACCTGAAATGAAGTCTACAGGCGAGGGCATAGGGATAGGAATGTCCCTGGAGGAGGCCATAATGAAATCCATGAAGGTGGCAAAACTGGATGTAAAGAGGATATCCAGAGTTCTCATAACAGTGAATGATTTTGACAAAGAAGCTGCACTTGATATTGCAAGGGACATAACAGGAGCAGGAGGCAAACTATTTTCCACACCGGGAACCCACAAGATTCTTTCTGAGAATGGTATTGAGAGCACTGTTGTTTACAGGGTGGATGATGTGAGAAAACCAAGCGTTGTGGATGTTATAGTCAACGATGAGGTGGATATGGTAATCAACACCCCCACAATGCTTTCCGGTGCCATAAGAGACGGTTTTGAAATAAGGAGACATGCCATAAGGAAGGGTTTGCCGGTTTTAACCAACATAAGGCTTGCTCATCTTGTGGTGGCATCCTTTATCAGGAATGTTGAATATGGATGCCTGGACCTGAATGAATACAGGGTGATAAATTGAAGATTACTGATGCAAAGCGCAATTTCGGAACCATATATGATCTCATTAAGAGTATGAGTCCCCCTCATCATTTCGAATTCTCGGATCCCTTTTGGGTACTGGTGACAACACTTCTGTCACACAGAACCAAAGATCAGGTGACGGATGCAGCGGCGAGATCCCTTTACAACAGGTATGGAACCGCTGAAAAACTTGCATCTGCCTCATACGATGATGTCCTGTCCCTGATCTTAAAGGTTGGATTCTGTAAGGTTAAGGCGACCAGAGTCATCCAGCTAGCCGGAATAATAGTGAATAGATATGGTGGAAGGGTGCCAGAAAGCAGGGAGGAACTCATGTCAATTCCGGGAGTGGGACGAAAAACGGCTAATGTTGTTCTTTCCGATTCCATGAATATTCCCGCCATAGCTGTTGATACACATGTGCAGAGGATCAGCAAAAGAATTGGCTGGTCAAAGTATGACAATCCTGAAAAGACAGAAGAGGTACTTATGAAAATTGTACCAAAGGATGAATGGGTGGGTTTTAACCCAGTTATGGTGGAATTCGGAAAAACCATATGCAGGCCCATTGGCCCAAAATGCAGCCAGTGCCTTATAAATAAATATTGCGATTTTTATGCCAAAAATAAGAGGTAGGGTTTCAAACCGGATTGGGCTTGAATCTCTCCTTTGCATCCTCTATGATTGAAGTAACCTTCTTTCTCCAGTTTATGAACACCTGGGGATTTTCGGGGTATTCCTCATACATGCTGTTAAGTTCCTTCATGCGGTTTATAGCGTATAGCATATTGGAAAAGGCATTTATGTTGCTCATCCCCTTTAGAACAAATTTGAATTTTGATGCCAGGCTAAGCTCGGGAACAAGACCCAATGTTATATCAGAAGCTTCCTTTGTTGTTAGGAACTTCTTCATCCCGTAGTTTATGATATTATTGTTCAGAGACTGAAGATATATTCTAAAAACTTCCATTCCGGCAGTTCTCTTGCCGTAAGCATCATTGTAGTCTATGTTATAGTTCCACAAGCCGGAAGTGCTGACATCTCCATTGTCGATTGCCTTTGATGCGTTCTCTCCTGCAAGTATTCCTGAAACAAGAGCCGGACCAATTCCTCCGGCACTGATGGGATTTGGCATAGCCATGCTGTCCCCTGCGCCCATGTAGCCGTTGAACACAAGGCTCTCCATCTGTCTCCGGACAGGCACAGACCATATTCCCTTGCCATTTCCATTTTTATTCCACAGCTTCAGGTTTTTAAGCGTTGGATTCCATTTTACATAGTTGTCTATCAGTGTCTGGAGATTATCCTTCCTGTTCATCTTTGAATTTCTTATTTCAAGACTCCTCTTTTGCACTCCAAGACCAATGTTGACCTTGTTGCCGCTCTTTGGAAAAACCCATCCGTAGCCGCCAGGTGCTATCTCGTTGTTGAGATGTATGATAGCATTGTCAGGATCGTAAAAATTCAGGTCTTCGTGATCAAGATCGAATTCATATATGTACCTGCCAGTTGATTCAATATCATCTATATCTACAGTTCTGTCAACAAAGGGATTTTCCGGAAGATTTCTTCGCAATACTGTTGAGACTCCAAGTGCATCGATGATGATTTTTCCACTATAAACTGCGCTTTCACCTTTGCTGTTCCTTCCCTTGATTCCAGTTATAAAATTGTCTTCAATCACCGGGCCCTGTACCTCAAATTCACTCTGGTACTGGACTCCGCTCTTTAAGGCAAATTGCAAAAGTTTTGCTTCGAAATCTGGCCTGTCCAATGTATATCCCACTCCATCAAAGGGAAATCTTGACTCCATATCCGGTGATAGAGCTATGACTCCATCCACCCTTCTGTCCAGTTCAGGTTTACCAAAAATTATGCCGGTCTTCCTCTGAACAAAATCTATGTGAGATCCGGCAACTGCATCGCCGCAGGGCCACCCCCACACTGTTTTCTTTCCAACTTCACTTTCCTTGTTTCTGTCCAGCAGAAGTACCTTTTTACCCTGCTTTGCTGCCATTGCAGCTGCAAGCGATCCTGAGAGGCCAGCCCCTGCGACAACAATATCGTATGAATGATTCGAATCCATAATAATCAAACTTAGCTCTGAATATAGGTTCATATTTAAAATTTTTTCAGAATCTTTTTTGCAAACATTTTTTATTAACGGAACCTCTCCATACATGTAAAGGCAATATTTTATGAATAGAGGTTATATCAAAACCTGTAAGGAATCATATGCGTTATGATGTAGTGATAATAGGATCCGGGCCAGCTGGTTCGGAAGCTGGAAAGATTCTGGGTTCAAAAGGCTTCAAAACTGCCATAATTGATTCAAGAAACGAGATTGGAAATCCAATCAGATGTGAAGAGCTGACAAGGGAATCAATAATGGATTTTTTGAAGGTCTCAGATCATGAAAATATTATGTCCAACAGATTTGAAGAGATGCTGTTAAGTTTTGACGAGACCACCAAAGAGATTCCACTGAGGATCAAAAATGATAGATTTGTTGTATTTGAAAGGGATAAATTTGATAAGGAGAATGCTGCAAAGGCTTCACTAAATGGCTGTGACATATTCATACGAACGCTTTACCTGAGCCATTCCAAGAACACTGACGGGGAAATTACTGTAAATGCAAGAAAGGGAAACATCAATCTTCAGTTCATATGCAGATTCCTCTTGAATGCATCCGGAGAAACTGGAAGAGAAACTTGTATTCCAGATAAAATCAAGGTTAAAAGTCACCGGGTGTTCCTTAACGGAGACTATTCCAGAGAATGCAGATTTTCAATTCAGTATGATAAGAAAAATATAATGTGGTACATTCCAAAGAGAAAACCTGAAGCAAACCTGGGAATTGCATATTATGGAGATCAGGTTAATTCAGATAACCCAGACAGTGAATTGAATTTTTTTATAAAAAAAATTACAGGAAAGGAGAGATTTTTCTCAACATTCAGTTTTACATGGGAATCTTCGCACCCAGAAACCTCATTCACCGATGGAGAAGCAATGCTTTATGCCGGAGATGCTGCAGGTTTAAGAGATCCCATAATACCTTTCGGGTTCGACAGGTCCATTGAATCCGGAAATATGGCAGGAGAGGCAATAGCCAGTTATCTGGAAAACAGCCAGTCAGATGCTGTTGAAATTTACAAAGATGAGTTTCTTGTCAATTATATAAAGCAAAACAGATCATCATGCTTTCTGTTTAGAAGCGCATATGGTGAAATAGAAGAGAAGATCAAGAACATAAAGGGCGGGATTGAGATACCACATCTCTCCTCATATGCACTGTTTGCAGTCATTCTTGGCAGAGAAATCTGATCAGGAATTGAACATGGACTCATCCAGCCCAAAGTTTCCGGATTTGATCTGATTCTTCAGCAGTTTCTTGAAACCGCGATTTCCCTTCATCATCTTCAGATTATCTTTCATTGCCTTATATTCCCTTAAAAGCTGCCTTACCTGAACTTCAGATGTTCCGGAACCCTTTGCGACTCTCTGTATACGTTTGGAGTTTATGATTTCAGGGTTTTCCAGCTCCTTGTAAGACATTGAATCCATTATGACCCTGTAAGTTGAAAGCTTATTCTGAGCAGTTTCAATATCATTGGGGTTTATCTTGTTTCCACCTGGAATCTTTGCAAGTGGCAAGGAGTCTATCATCTTTCTCATAATGCTGGGTTGGGCAAATTTTTCCCACACATCATACATGTCCATGAGGTTGAATTTTCCTGACATTAACTTTGACAGGGATTCCTCAGCCTCCTCCTCAGTTATGTTTGTATCCTTAAATGCCTCCATGAGTGTTTCAAGGTCACCCAGCCCCAGGAGCCTTGAGAGAAACTTGTTTCCATTGAATATTTCAAGGTCGTCCATATGCTCCCCTGTACCAATGAAGTAAATCGGGGAATTTATCTCAGAGACGGCGCTTAATGCACCTCCTCCTTTTCCAGTTCCATCCATCTTGGTTATTATAACACCTGTGATCCCCACGGCCTCATCTATTGCCCTGGCTTGGGGTCCTGCCTGCTGACCTATGGTTGCATCAAGAACATAGAGAACCTCATCCGGAGATGCTACCTGCTTTAGATCTTTGATCTCGGATATGAGATCTTCATCAAGTGCATCCCGTCCACTTGTATCAATTATCTTCACCTGAATGTTTTCAAGCTGTTTCAGCCCAGCTTTCACAATTTTAACAGGATTCTTTTCTCCTTTTATGCCGAAGAATGGCACGCCTACCTGTTTTGCTATCTGATCCAGCTGCTCATATGCTGCAGCCCTGTGTATATCTGCAGCTATGAGGCCACAGCTCATGCCCTTCTTATTGAAGAACTTTGCAAGTTTACCCGCCGAGGTTGTCTTGCCCTGCCCATAAAGTCCTACAAGCATTATCACCTGGGGCTTTAGAACAAGTTTCGAATCTTTTCCGATAATTTTTAAAAGTTCCTCGTAAATAATCTTTACTAGAAAGTCTTGGGAGGTCATGCCTGCAGGAGGTTTTTCTTCTTTTGCCCTGGTCTCCAGATTCTTTGTCAGCTGGAGTGCAAGCTTGACGTTAACATCTGATTTGAGAAGCGCCCTCTGGACATCCCTCACAACTTCTTTTATGGTTTCACTGTCAACATAGCTTGATCCTGTTACTTTCCTTATGGTCTCCCTTAGCGAAGATGCGAGACTATCCAATACCATATGATAACAGATTTATGTTTTCTATATAACTTTTCCTAGATTATGCACTGATCAGCGGAAGACGTGAATTTGCGGCAGGTTTCAAATCCTGAAAACAATGATGTGGGCAGAAATTTCAAGAAATAAGTTTCATGCTATTTAGTATTCTCTCCACCTGTACCCGCAGTGTGCACATGTGTAGAATTTTGTTTCAGGCTCATCAGCCGATCTGGTCTGTTTAAGCAGAAAGTACGCACCCCTTTCATGGCATTTGGGGCATGAAGCATCGGAATCAAGTGGTTCAGCAGACTTTTCTTCCCTGATTATTATGACTTCCTTCCCGCCGCTTTTAGTGACGATTTCGTTATTCTCTGAATCTTTCCGGGTGATTTTCTGCTCGTAACCACAATTTCCGCATACCTGTCTACCCTTGGACGGGGACATCAGTGAACCGCATTTTGGACAAAACATAGAGTTTTCAAAGTGTATTTGCATATTTAAACTTAAAGGTCGAGAGGCATGATAATGAGATTTACTTTACCATTTTTTTAAATATTTACATAATCCACTTTCTTCAACCTTCGCAATTGGTCATATTTATTTACGTAATTTGTATATTAAATAATGGCATATGACGAAGATAAAATACCGGAGATACTGAACAATGCAAGGAATATTGCAGTCGTAGGAATATCGGATAAGACAGACAGGGATAGTTATGGAGTAGCAACCTATTTGAAAGAACATGGTTACAATATCATTCCCATAAATCCAGGCCTGAAAGAGTGGAAGGGCATAAGATCCTACCCGGATCTCCAGGCTGTTCCTGAAAATGTGGAAATAGATATAGTTGATATATTTAGGAAATCTGATGCAGTTGTCCCAATTGTGAATGATGCCTTGAAGAGAAAGCCTTCAGCAATATGGATGCAGGAGGGAGTGGTGAATAATGAAGCAGCAAAAATGGCCAGAGATGCCGGCATTCTGGTGGTTATGGACCACTGCATTATGAAAGAACACCTTAAACAAAAAAAATAATGCAAATTTTCATATTTATAGTAAAGCTTCCAGAACACTGTCGGGGTAGCCTAGCCTGGTAAGGCGATAGATTCGAGATCTATTGCTCTCGTAGCTCGGGAGTTCGAATCTCCCCCCCGGCGTTGTTTCATGTTTTTTGCCCTGCCCTTGAAAGTCCTTTAAATCTGCATTTTTAATGCGAAGTAAAAGACTGCGATTCTAAATGTACCTTCGAATCATTGACGAGACAATGTTTTGGAATATAGTTAGATGAATAACGGAAATGCATAAGATTACATACTATGAATACCAGTATGTTACCTGGGATCAATTTTAGTACTATTTACAAAAGTCTGCCAGAATGGATATACCCATGGTACAAACCATGGAAAATTACTTTAACCTCTTACCACATGTTTCAGGGATGCAGGACAAACTGGACAAAAAGGACTTGCAAATTTTAAACTACCTGAAAGATCACTCAAGAGATAAGATTTCAGAGATAGCAATAAAGACAGGGATACCCAGGGCCACTGTCTTTGAAAGGCTGGAAAAATTAAAACGTGAGAAATATATCTCCAAGTTCACGCTTGAGGTGGATTATGAAAAGATTGGGTATCCTGTTCTTTCATACATATTTATAAGCTACGATTCTAACTCTGGTGTTGAACAGAAAGATATCTGCAGGAAACTGGCTGACTTGGAAAATGTAGTCTCATGTTCAATAGTTTCGGGGGAATGGGATTTCCTTATGCTCTCAATTCATAAGAGCATGAAGGACCTTTCTGAATTTGTACTTGTCAAACTTAGAACTATGCCCGGCATCAGAAGAACAATATCCATGCCTGTTTTCGAATATATGAAATAACATAGTTTCTAAAAATAGATGCCAGCAAATTTTATTGTTTTTCAGATAGTGGGGAGGGAATTTTAAATATCGAAGTTATATCCTATGGTTGAAGCTGGGGTAGCCTAGCCTGGTAAGGCGCAGGTCTGGAAAGCCTGTGCTCTCGTAGCTCGGGAGTTCGAATCTCCCTCCCAGCGCTACAATTTTATGAATTATTTGTTGAGATGAGATTAATGAGAAGTGAGGAGCTGTTTGATCAGGGGGTTGAACTAAGAGAACTTCACAGGTTTAAAGCTGCAGCGAAAGTTTTCCATGAAGTCCCAGTTATAAATCCAGCCTCTTCATAGGCATGGTTTTGGGAAGCTGTCTCTCTTGACAACTGTGGTAACGAAAGAGATGTGATTCCCTGCTACCTGGAGGCGGGCAAACTGGGACTGCCAGTTAACCTTTTTCCTAAGGCTTATATCTGGCTTTCAAGTTCCTTTTCCAAAATTGGGGATGTGGAAGATTCTGAGAAATATCTCAAAATGGCTGAATAGAATGGAAATTATCAACCACAGGAAGAGTTTGAGTTCCTGTCCAGGAAAATTAAAAATAGAAATAAAAGAATGCAGAAGTTGAAAATTGAAAAACAGTGAACATGGATTCATGGGCTTAATGCCGCTAATTCTTAATGCTAAAGTTGATTATCTGTTTTTAACTACAGGGGTTAGTTTGATTGAACAGAAATGATATTTCCCCTTTTATAACCTTTACCAGGCAGGAATGGACAAAACTAAGAGATAATACGCCCCTGACACTGACAGAGAATGATCTGGATACACTTAAGGGAATAAACGAAAATCTTTCAATTAAGGAGGTGGAGGAAGTATATCTGCCTCTGAGTAGACTCCTGAATCTGTATCTCAATGCGTCCAAAAGGCTTTATGAGGCACGGAACACGTTCCTAGGCAACAGTGACGGAGGAGTCCCTTACATTATAGGGCTAGCAGGAAGCGTTGCAGTGGGCAAGAGCACAACCGCAAGAATACTTCAGGCACTGTTGAGAAGATGGCCTGGAACACCTGAGGTGGATATAGTGGCAACTGACGGCTTTCTCTACCCCAACTCAGTGCTTAAGGAGAAAGGAATAATGGATCGCAAGGGCTTTCCTGAGAGCTATAATATTCGTGACCTCCTAAAATTCCTCTTCGATGTAAAATCTGGAAAGGAAGAGGTGAAAGCCCCTGTATATTCCCACCTGATTTATGATATTGTTAAGGGAGAAGAACAGATCTTGAAGAGACCCAACATAATAATCCTTGAGGGGCTTAATGTGCTACAGACCTCCAAGGGAACGGGATACAGAGATGCTCCTGAACTTTTTGTTTCTGATTTCTTTGATTTCTCAATTTATGTTGACGCAAAGGAAGAAGATATAATGCAATGGTACCTTGACCGTTTTCTGGTTCTTAAAGAGACCGCGTTCAAAGATAACAGGTCTTTCTTCCACAAATATTCATATTTTTCAAAGGATGAGGCTCTGGAGACAGCAACCCGGATCTGGAACAGCATCAATGGCCCCAATTTAAAAAACAATATCAACCCGACAAAATATCATGCCCACCTTATCATGGAAAAAGGGCCATCACATGAAGTTAAAAGGATCAGCTTGCGGAAAATATGAGATCATAACAGGAATTATTCAGGAACTTAAGTCATCAACTATGAAATTCACCATCTGATCAGCGGCAACCTCTTCCGGGAGGATAACTTCAGTCACACCCACCTTTCTGTATCTTTTTATACTCTCTTCCCTGGATGCCCTTACTATGGTTTTTATTTTCGGATTCATTTCAACTGCTTCCATTATTATGTAAAGATTCACACTGTCGTCAGGTATGCATGAAATTATGAATGATGCCCTGGCGATCCCTGCCCTGGAAAGCACACTTCCAATTGTCGCGTCCCCGCTGACGAAAAGCCTGTGCCCATTTTCTGGTGTGTTGTATACATCTCTATTTTTGTCGACAATAACGTATTTCAAACCCAGCCTGTCCATCTTTTCCGCAGCTTTCCTTCCTACCCTTCCATATCCACATATTATAACATGATCTTTTATGTTCTCCAGTTGAATGTTCAAGTTTACCACTTTCCTTACTCTGGAAAATTCACCGCTTACCATAAAACCCACCATGCTGGACAGTGCATAGAGTCCAAGTGAGACCCCCATCAGCATGATGCCGATGGCAAACCCTCTTCCGGCAATACCCGTTGGAAGGATGTCTCCGTAGCCCACTGTGGTTACGGTCTCAACTGTCCAGTATAGGGAGGTGAAAAGTGTCCTTCCCTGGATTAAATGGAAGCCTATTGTTCCCGCAATGAGAACCAATATGAAAATCAGGACGGATATTTTCAGACCTTTGGGCAGCAATGACCAGAGAGGTGATTTTGCCACATGTCAACATATACCACCCTGTTTAAGATACTTTTCTGCACCATCCTGTGTATGTTATTCCATCATTGGATGAGAAATGTATCATTACCAAACTTGCAAGTTTATTTAGTTTGGGAAAATCACCTATATAAAATGTACAGAAACGATCCTGATCTTGACACAGCGAGGAAACTGGCACTTATCGCCCTTTTTTTCAATCTTTTGGGCTTTTTTCTTGCGCTTATAACCGTATTTCTGGCAATCCTTCCCTTCATTCTTATGTTTATGGACTATGTTTTCATTTATAAACCCCTTACCGATGGAAATGCCGTCAGGGCAGAGGTACCTGCACTTCTGCTTGGAATTCTGCAGATTTTTGTTGGTGGAGTCCTCTCTGGAATCATACTCATTATTGCATGGGTCAAAATCAGGGATTCAATAATAAAAAATGGCGGAAGAAGCAGCGTTATCTAAATCGGGTTTAAATTCCACATTTCTTTAGTTCAGTGGTCAACCCAGACTGTTTTTATATTTGTAAATTCCTTCAACCCATATTTTGAAAGTTCCCGCCCTATACCGCTTCTCTTGACCCCACCGAAGGGAACCCTGGGATCTGATGCCACCATCTTGTTTATGAATACCATTCCAGCTTGGATTTTTGGAGCCAGCAACTCAGCCTCTTCGCTGTTTCCCCAGATGGAGGAACCAAGCCCAAACGGGACGTCGTTTGCAAGCCTCAACGCCTCCTGATTTTCCCTGAATTTCATAAGTATTGCCACCGGACCGAATACCTCTTCCTGATAACTCTTGCTCAACTCTGCTATTGTGGGTGGTATTAT
Source organism: Oxyplasma meridianum (assembly GCF_038024865.1). Classification (NCBI taxonomy): domain Archaea; kingdom Methanobacteriati; phylum Thermoplasmatota; class Thermoplasmata; order Thermoplasmatales; family Thermoplasmataceae; genus Oxyplasma; species Oxyplasma meridianum. The sequence continues at coordinate 277,883 of NZ_CP133772.1, forward strand.
GTTATCCTGAACTTTGCCAAAAATCTCCACTTTTCCCATCTTACTGAGGTCTGATATCTGTTCCTTCACTGTATTTGCCTGATTTGAAGAAGAGAGAGGGCCAAGATATGTGTCTTTGATCAAGGGGTCTCCTATTTTCACAGTTGAGAAATGCCCGGCCAGTTTTTCCCTGAATTCATCAAACACATTTTCGTGAACTATGAAACGCTTGGAGGCAATGCAGCTCTGACCATTGTTCTGAAGCCTTGCATATAAAGCATTTTCCGCTGCTTCGGAAACATTGGCCGATTGAAGCACTATAAAGGGATCAGAACCCCCAAGTTCAAGTACTGTCTTTTTTAGGTTTTTTGAGGCTTCTTCAGCTATAGATATACCTGCCTGCGTTGAACCGGTAAAAGATACCCCGTCAAAATATTTAATGAGTTCCTGTGCCTTCCATCCACTAACAGGTATTGACCTGAACATTTCATTTTCAAATATTTCCTCGATCATCATACCTGTTCCTGTCACTATTGAGGCATGTTTCAGAACAACTGCATTTCCAGCAAACATTGCAGGCACTGCAGCCCTCATAACCTGCCATAATGGAAAGTTCCAAGGCATTATTATAAAAATGACACCCAGAGGATCAAACCTGACATATGTCTTCTTTCCCTCGGTTTTAACAAATTCAGGTTCAAGAAACTCCCTAAATGATTCCAGGGCATAATCAACAAGTTTTATGCACTTGTCTATTTCGGCAAGACTCTGTGAAATAGGTTTTCCCATCTCCATGGACATGAGTTTCCCAAGTTCCTCCCTTCTCTTGAGAAGGTTTGGCTTCAGGACGTTTTTGAAATAATCCACCCTTGAATCCATGTTCCATCCCCATGTACTTTGACCCAACCTCATTTTGCTGACCATTTCCCTTACATTGTCTTTTGAAACCTCTTCATATTCCTGAATTTCCTTTCCGGTGTAAGGATTCACTGTTTTAATAGACATAAATATTAAGGCTAAAATACTTTATAACTCTTATGAAATCCATCAGTGCCATGATTCTTTCATTTTCTATAATGCCAGAATCTTGAAATGCTCAGTTCCTGACACCATTATGATTCATGAAAACGATTTATTCAATATGTTATCAGAACGCCATTCATTCATGGCATCCTGATCTCAATTATGTTTACCCCTGAGTTTTTCAAAGATTCTTTTAGCGCTTCTCTATATGAAGAGTCACTGTCCGAGTAATAATATGAAGATCCAAAGCTCTTTGCAAGCATGCCGAAGTCTGGATTATTGAAATAGACGTTGGAGGGCTTAAGTCCTTTGTCCTTTTGCTCCTCTGCTATCAGGGTGAGTGTCCTGTCGTTGAACACAGTAATGGTTATGTTGACACCCAGACGCCTGGCAGTCTCAAGTTCCTGGATATTCATCAGAAAACCCCCATCACCGGATACAGCCACAACCGGATCATTTCTTCTTATCAAGCTGCAGGCTACTGCAGCCGGCAGAGAAGAACCCATAGAGGCAAAGCCGTTGTATATAATGGTTCTTCCACACATTTTGGGCTGATACCACCTCGAGACCCAGACCTTGTGCATTCCAACATCTGAAATGACCCATGCTTCAGGAGGAAGGGTATCTGTGAGAACCTTCATTATCTTCCTTGGCAATTCTTCACCTTTTCTGCTGTAATCTGTGAATTCCTTCCTCCTCTCCTCCCTTATACTTTCAAAAATTCCCATTTCTTTCCTTGGTGTAACCAATTTAGCAAGGTTGATCACACTGTGGCTGATATCGCCAATAACCTCGGTTGTGACAGGAAAATGGGAATCTGATTCGGTTGGGTATGTGTGGATATTTAAAACTGGGATTTCTGAGTTTTTGTTCCATACAGCAGGATCGTATTCAACCAGATCAAAACCTATCGCAATGACAAGGTCAGATTTGTTCAACACCCTGAGTTGATGAGGAAAAGGGCGGTAACCAACGGAAAACATATTCAGTCCGTCTTCAAATGGAAGTATGCCCTTTGACATAAAAGTGTTTACAACAGGTATTCCGGTCCTGTGAATAAAATCAGATACAGCCTGGATTGAGTTGGACCTGATTATACCGTTTCCGGCCATTATGATGGGATTTTTGGCAGAATTAATGACTTCAGCCGCATTCTTTATATTATCTATTATTGCATATTCTACAGGAGCTTCAAGAATCTTCAAAGGTCTTGAATCGGTCTGTTCAGAACCCACATCTTCCGGCAGCTGTATGTGGGATGCACCCTGAACCTCAAGTGATGCTATCCTGAAACCTTTTCTCACTATCTCCGGAATTGTATCCGGCCTCAGAACTGCTTTGTTGTATTTTGTTATACCGGAGAAAAGGGCAATTGTATCAATGTTCTGGTGTGACTCTTTATGGATTCTCCCAGTATTGGCCTGAGCGGTAATTGCAACCAGTGGAATCTTATCCAGATGAGCATTTGCAACCCCAGTGACAAGGTTCGTTGCCCCTGGTCCAAGCGTGGAGAGGCAAACACCTGGCCTGCCGGTGATCCTGCCGTATATATCTGCCATAAAGGCAGCCCCCTGCTCGTGCCTTGTAAGAATGAACCTGATGCCACTTTTGGCTATTGAATCGATAAGATCAACATTCTCTTCTCCCGGTATGCCAAATATATAATCCACTTTCTCATTTTCCAGGCATTCTACAAAAAGATCTGACGCTTTCATGGTTTCAACATTATTTATATGGACTTATAATTTTGGAAATTGCCATTGCTTTGAAGAAGCTTTTTTCATTAATGGAGATCGAATGGAAAAAGCAACATTTCTAAAGGAATTGCCAATGAAAAAGTGGGCGGAAAATACTAATATTTTTACATGCAGATATTCTTACTTCTCCATTCTGCCAGATCAGTGAAGTGGACCTATTCCAGTGGAATAGAATATGGTACATGATTTAGAAAAGCTGTTTGTGAAATGGCTATTGAATCCTGATATTGCAGATGGGAATGTAATGCCCTACCTTTTCCCATCTCCACTACTGTTTTTCTTTTGAACAATCATGGAAAGTCCCTTCCAGGTCACTGTGTATCCAAGTGTTTCTAGGACCTCAAGAGGTGATAATCCGGCTTCCTCGATTATATCCAACATTTTCTCTGAATCCGGGTAAGTAATATCCAGATGCTGTTTGATCTGAATCATTTTATCAGGATTTTCATTTTTTTCTTTTTTTATTTCATTGCCTGTGGACCATCCCGGGTATCTGGCACTTATCTCATGGATTAACTCTTCCCAGCCTATGGAATCCCTGAAACATATCTCACCCTTTATCTTTTTATCCGAACCAAACAAAAGATACACGTTTTCCATTAAAATGCCATTTCCAGATAGATAAGACCTGATCTTCCTGTCCTCATCAATGGACTGAGGCACTGAAAGGTTGATGAGGATCTCTCTTTCACCCAGGTTCAATGAACAGTAAGGTACAAAAACACCACCAGGAACTGCGACTGGATCTGTATTGAACACTACAGGAAATCTGCTATCAGGTTTGTCCTCATCCTCACTGAACTCAGGAAAATAATCTGAAATCTCGTCTCCAGCCCTGAAACTGTAAGTCTTCTTTCCCCCTGAATCTCTCTCTTTAAGCATGATGGTTGCTTCAATCTCCCACTGTCTTTCCCTGCATATTGACCTGAAGATCCTAGCCATCCTAATACCGTATCTCTCCGATCTTTCAAGTACTGACATTGGGCCTGAAACCGATATTGATTGTATTTCATTGCCACCTGTCTTGATTGTGCAGAGAAGCCCGAGAGATTTTATCCTTTTCAATACAGTGTGCCAGTCTTTGATTTTAAAAATATCCATGGATACGCTGTGCATCAGGATGGTCTCAACTTGTTCCAGATTGAACAACCTGCAGAGTTCCTCGGGATCAGTCTCAGGAGGATCTATAAGAATCTGATCGCTTTCCTTGTCGCCATACATGGCCTTTTCCACACTGGATGTATCTGTTCCAATCTCAGCAGCTATCTCCATGAAAATTTTCATGCGCTGGGTTTGGTCAAGTACAGGAATCGGAGTCCTGGAGAAGATCTTTTTTCTTATAGTGTAGGCATCAAGATCTGATGGAGGCTTGAATTTGCTCATTCTCTCAGTGATCAAAAAGAGTCCCCGAATGACTTTGTGATTCCTTGATCTGACTTCTATCTCCTTTCTGCCTCTATCGATATAATCCATGTTATGGTTTACGGAGGATTTCATGAAACTAATAACACTCCGAGCCAGATCTGACGAATCTGATGAGAGGAATACTGGACGAACAATTCCATTCTTTGTTCTTTTAACTATCATCAGATCTGTTGGGAACACCTTTTCTCCTCCTTGATGAAGTGGCATATTCTGAAGTGCTTTTCGTAACAATCTCATAGAGAACTGCCTTTTTTTCTGAACCGGGCCTGAGTATACGCCCAAGCCTCTGCCTGTACTGCCGTGCACTCCCTGATCCACTCAGTACTATCCCTATTGTTGCATCAGGTACATCAACACCTTCGTCAAGCACCCTTGATGTTGCCAGTACGGTTACCTTTCCTTCCCTGAACATATCAAGATATTCCTTCCTCTCCGGACCTGGAGTGAGGTAAGTCAGAGCGGGGACAAGAAATTCCCTGGAAATGAGATATGCTGTGTCCGTATCCTCTGTAAAAATTATTGTCTTTTCGCCTCTGTGTCTGCTGAGCACATACCTGACAGTATCAATTTTTACCCTTGCACTGAATGCTATCTCCCTGGATCTTCTCCAGGCAAGAAGTGCTTCTCTGCCTTCAGGATTCCATGATCTCATTATGAACTTCTCGAAGTCCCATGGACCTTTTAGTCTTATTCTTTCCCTCCTGATGTATCGCAGGAATATCTCCCTGTTAGTCCTGTATTCCTCTTCTTCTTCATCATTTAGCTCCACAGGAATCCTTATAATGCTGAAATCCGCAAGATAATCTTCCAGCTCCTCGTAACCCATTTCAAAAATCTTGCCCCCCATGTATTCTTCCAGTTTTTCATGGAGAAGGTCAGTCCTTTCATATGTGGCTGTGAGACCAAGCCTGTAAGGAGATGCGAACATCTTTGCGATATTCAAGTACTGATCTGATGCCAGATGGTGCACTTCGTCGAATATCACAAGCTTGAATTTGTTTCCCAGTGTTTCAGCCATGAGGAATGCTGAATCATAGGTTGAAACAGTCACAGGAAGAAATGTCTTCTCTCCCCCTCCTATCTGCCCCACCTTTATGCCAAAGACTTTTTCCAGTTTCGTTCTCCACTGCTGGATAAGTTCAATAGTTGGAGCCACCACCAGGACGCTATTACTAAGCAGTCTGATGGCTTCAATACCAATATGTGTTTTTCCTGCTGCTGTGGGAAGTACAATGGTTCCGCTAAAGCCATTTTCCTTCCATTTTGATATTGCTTTTTTCTGGTATGCCCTTAGTGTTTCGGAGTGAGAGAATTTTATTTTCTGGGATTTTTCGAATACCCTGTCTTCCACATCCGGATACTGACTGGCTATCCTGGCGTACATGTAGGCAGGGGCTCTATAGGCATTAACCCTTGGATCAAAAATCATACAATTTAACGGATCTTTTACATTTCTGAGAAGGATTGTTCCGCGGTCAAAATCCATGGTCATGCCCATGCCCTCATTCCCCCGATGGGTACTGATCTTTGGATTATGACCATATCACGCATCATTATCTTCTCCTGATCCCCATCTTTAAAAGATGCAACTTCATTCAGGAGATCATAAAGCATTTTATCTTTTTTAGATTTTCCCTGGGCAAGGAATTTCCAGATCATATTAGAAGTAGCTAACTTTCCCACCCTTTCGGTAAATTCCTTTAGATACTGCATTCCATGGTCTTTACCATTAATTTTCATATCGAGAATTATTCTTATGATATGGAGAAGATTTTTATACGACTGTTCAAAATTCTCTGGAAGTTGCCAATTGACTTGATCTATTGCCTTTTCGTATTCTCCAATAGCTTAGAGTTCTTTGGCAACATAACCCCTAAGATTCACATTAAGTTCCGGCCCTATTTTATCATAAAGCGATCTGGATTCCTCAAAAGCTTTATTCCATTTTCCAGCAACAAAAAGCCCAACAATTCTGGCTGTTAATGGTGGTTCCTTAACATCAGCGGTTTCATACCAGTAGTTGCATATTTCAAGAGCATTATCAATATTCCCTGTTTCTGCGTACTCTTCGATTAGATCCATTTTGTCTACCATTTTTATTTTATTAAGATTTTCTTTTACAATATATACCGATTTTTCCACCAAATCCTCATTTATCATGGCTTCTACATATGTAGGAAAAACTTCAGAGTGTTCAGTAATCAATCTAAAATTTTTATTTACAGAATCAATGACATCCATGTATTTTTCAAGCAACCCCAGCACCATCAGCCTTTTCAGCTCATACTCGTCATCCCTTTGAATCTTCAGGGCCTGGTCCATGAATTCAAGTGCCTTTTTGTAATTTTCCTAATCAATAAGCATTAATCCTTTCTGATAATAAAATTCGGATATATTTGGCCATTTTTTAATGGCATAATCACATGATTTCATTGCCTGGGAATCCTCTTGATAATCATGTAGAAGCCTGATTTTCTCATTATAGGAATAGGGGTCACTACCGTTCTTAATTGTGAGTTTATCAAGCTCTATTAGAGCTTCATCCCCTCCGTCTTCCTCAAAGAGGAATTCAGCATAATCTATGCGGTAGTCTATATTATCTGGATCAAACTTTATTGCAGCTTGAATTTCTTTTTCTGATCTGCTGTTATCACCCAGTGATTCATAGATTTCATGAAGAAGATAGTGTAATTCAGCATCTTTTGGATCTATGGCCAGTGCCTTCCTTGCAAACTCCAAAGCTTTTTCATAGTTGTCTGATTCCAGATAGCTAGATGACGCGAGGTAAAGTTTTGTTGAATCGGTGCTGTTTATGGAGTATGACTTTTCCAGTGGTTTTAATGCCTCCTCGTATTCATCGGTATCGTATAGAATAAGACCCTTGTTTCTGAGAAACATATAGTCATCTGGTTTGATTTTCAGGCATTTTTCCATAATATGAAGAGCCTCGTTGCTCCTTCCGGCTTCGTGCAGTGCAAATGCTTTTATATTTATGAAATCAGGGTCATTTGGAAGGCCCTGAGGATATCTTCAATAATCTTCAGTGCTTCAAGAGGGTATCTCTCATCAATAAGACTTATTGATGGACTGGCCTCCTCTCCAAGAGGATTTTCATGAACTGCCATTGTACCAGTGGCAATTTCCAACAACCTATTAATTTTGCCTTTCTTTTCATGTTTAGGTAAAATGTTACGAATTCCTTGCCGGATCATCTATAAATGATTCGTGCCATTATTTTCCTCTTTTTCATTCTTATCATGCACATGATATTGTGAACAAAGCACATGAACATGTTCTTAACCATCACCCTTGATACTCTAATTACAAATACATGGCCACCATGGAATAATGCCTTTATGACAGAATATGGTCTTTTGCATTTTGATCTTTTTCTAGTGATGCCCATGTTGCGATTGATGATCTTTATGGATAGTTTGTGACACCTAACAGCTTTATCCATTGTACCATTGATGCCCTTGCCCTCTGGTCCTAATTATACCTTGTCTTAATAACAGATAACACTGGAAGTGAGAGATCAATCTGCCAATCATGGACATTTGCAGGCATTGCTGACATATTCTCCATGATCTTGATCTCATCCACAAGATCATGGGCCTTGTAACAGAAGTGATGATCATGGTTCTTTGTTTTTGTTGCCCATTCATCATCTTTCCATGTTGGTGTCTTTGAATCTACCATTGGCTTTCCATGATTACCTATATCTGCCAAGATGAATGAAGCATCCTGCATCCTTCCCTTCTTTACCCTGATCTTTTTGGCCATGAACTGATCTCTTATCTCATTAAAGATATGAAAACCCTCTCCTGTTTTGGAAATCCTTTCCATGAAGTACCAGATGGTGATCCTGTCCAGTAATGAATCATGATATCCAATGAAATTGAGGAATGATATGCAATTTCTGATCTCCCTCTCAACCTGTGGATTTGAAGGGTTGTACCACTGCTTAAGCAACAGAACCTTTATCATCATTAGCGGATCATAGTTTGGCCCTTTTCCTTTTTCTGTATCATTTTCATACAGACCTAAAAGGATTGGCTTAATCCTCTCGTAGTCCATTCTATCTCTATTCTATCTCCAATACCTGAAAAAGGATGGCCAAGTGCCTCAACTTCCTTGTACCATTCTTGGAAATACCAATGTAGCAGATTCATGCCATTTAATCATGAGGTCATGAAAAAAATTTCGGTAGGGGGTTTGGAAAACCTCATGATTCTGATTTATGCGTATTTAGAACTTGCATAAACTCTCCTAATTATTTTGACCACTATGGCACATCTCTTATCAACTAAAAATGGCAGTCTCGAAACGTAAGAAAAATTAATGCTTTATATTCTATATCTATAAGGTTTTAGACATGGCGGATCTTGCTGAAATACTGATGATCGAGCATCTTGCAATCAAGAAATCGAAATGGATTGTGGAAAAGCCATACGAAAATGAGGCTTTCGTTAACTTCTACTCATACGTGAAGCAGTGCCATATAGAGGTTGAGGAAAAAGTCTGCTTTCCGATCATGGAGGCTTATGCTTTTCCAGATTCGAAACAATTCAACCAGAGGGTGGAAAGAATCAAAGCAGATCATAAGCTGATTGATACTCTCGCTGCCAATATGATAAAATGGAATGAACAGGGAAATGAATCCTTGGTCGCGGAGAGAGTTCCGTTATTTTACAGGTTACTGGTTGACCACAATGCATCGGAAGAAACTGACCTGTTACCAAGGTGGGACAAGATACAAAGCGCTGAAGTGAAATCATCTGTTAAAGATGCACTCTCTATAATCGAATCATTTGGGGTCAAAAAATACATAAACGCAACATGCCTGAACGAGAGTACATTCAACTATATCTTCAGGGCGCCATAGAGTTAATCTATTTCCGGAAATTCTTTTCAAGAATCGGCATGTTCTCCTCAAGTTTTATGGAAAGCTCCTTTTTTTCATTTTCTGGGAGGTAGGAGTCAACGAGCTCGAAAAGACCATTTTCCTCCTTGTAAACATGTTGCAGGAGTGTTTTTGCAATAACCCCAACTTTCCCAAAAAGTTCATCCGGTGAAATCTCCACCTCCTCATCGGATTCTGTTATGTTAGGTCGGTAGATCAGCTGCCTTTCACGTTTTATGGTGGCATGCTCGCCAGAAATTACCCTGATCGGCTCTTCAAACTCAAGATATTTTCTCAGAAACGGTCTGAAAATAGGCATGAGATAATTATCCTCTAGTGGAAAGTGAACATAGATAGAGTAGTCAACGTGCTCAAGGAATTTCTTGGCATCAATGCTGTTGTTAAGGAACCCCTCGGAAAGCTCGACTGTTAATATGTGTTGGTCCCTTAGAAGCTGGGTGGCAATTGTTCCCTTGAAAGTCAGTGAATCTTTAAGGCTCATCAATAGACAATTTCCAACAACCTATTAATTTTGCCTTTCTTCTCATGTTTATGTAAGATGTTATGAATTCCTTACCAAATCCTCAATGAATGATTGTTTTTTTATTTTCAATTTCCTCTTTTTCATTCTTATCATGCACATGATATTGTGAACAAGGCACATGAACATGTTCTTAACCCTAACCCTTGATAACAGAATATGGTCTTTCGCCCCTTGATCATTTTCTTGTTATCCGGAGATTTCTCCTTATGCTTTCAATTGTAAGCTTGTGATCTTTTACAGAACCATCCATAGTTGCATCTATTACCATGCATGAAACACCGAAATATCTCTTTTTTTTGTAGTTGACAATCCCAAGCATGTATAGATCCATCTGTGAATCATGCACTTAAGCCTTTATGGTTGAATAATTGATTATCATGTCATTATGGGCATCCTGTATTGTATGTAACTTGTATCGGAAGTGTAATCTCTTATTCTTCGCTGTCCATGATCTCCCCTTTGATCTTCTTGTATTTGCATTGTTCCTTTCATGTTCCATGGCTTTCTTTTTCTCTTTCTGGTCAAGTTTCCTTGCATCCTTGAGTTCTTTCTCAGATTGTTTTTCCTTTTGCTGATCTGTTTCATTTGAATCCTTCACCGAGAATTTAGGATCAATTGGGATTGTACCGCCATTCTTCCTGTGTTTGCCATGACCTGGATCTGTTTGGATGAATGTGAATGAATGTTGCATTCCGTAGGGTGATCTTCTTAAGAGTTACGCCCTTCTCATTGAACTGTTTCCAGATCTCTTTCCACACCTTCTTATCCAAGTGGTCGTTGGCTATTCTCTCCTTAAACAGAAACATTGTTCTTGCATCCGATATGGTCTCAGGATATTCCCAAATGTTGATGAACATGATATTGGAATAGAGATTCCATTTCCATTGCCTCATTAACGGGGCCATACGGGGATTGCAGGATCATGATCTTAGGATCATGATTATCATGAATATTATTATGAATACGGGATCAAAGTTTGGTCTTCCATATTTTCCTGTATCATTCCTGTAAAGATTATTCAATATGGGTTTTATCCTATCCCAATCCATTATATTTTTCATATAAGCAACTCTATCTTTAAACCTCTTCAACTGATTGTATTTCTCAATGAGACCTTAATTTATTATGTACATGAGAAGTGATAAATTGCCCATGAATAATTAGGTCATTAATTATGCAATTTATCCTATGTTATATGGATTATTAAAAACATGTGAATTCTGAATTAATTATGGAATCCATGAAAACGGGTGGGTGTTTTAGAAAATGTCTATCGCTAAAGATCTACCTAAAAAGATAAGGATTCCATATCCAAAGAGAATATTGAAATTCGTACCGACATAATTGAGTATAGATCACTCAATCTCTCTTTATTTTAAATTACCTGATTGAAAGTGATCATCAATCCAATCCTGAAAGTCAAGTTGAAACTTAATAATCACTGAAAAATTTTCCTGTTTACGAAGGGTATATTCGCGTTCAGGATCTGCTCCTGAATTTTTGTGTAGCTTTCTGTTCAATTCCGTCCATATATTTTCTCCACTTAGTTCCTGGTTGTACAGTACCCTTTATTCCCTTTGACTCCCAGTACTTTTTATAGAAATACTGAAGATTATATGAATCCGGGCTCATGTAATCCAGGTTCAATGTAACAAAATTGACTATATCCGCAACAATTTCATCCTGATTCTGGTCCATCATTTCTTCCAAAATCTTTTCATTCTCGCCAGAGTTGTCGACACTTTTGGTATCAGCCATTAAAACCTAAATTAAACTTAATATTTAAAGAGGTAGTTGATCCTTTTTTATCCGCCATATTCATTTTTATGAATCATGTAAGGACTGAAAGTCGAGAACTTTAAAAACAGTTTAGAAAATAGCCAATACGTTTCAAATATTATGATAAAATTCCTCACAACCTTGGGATCGCAATCAGAATCAGGTTGTATGTATCATCTTCCATGTGTCTGGAGTTTTTTGTATCTTCCTCATCAATCATTTTATTCACGACTTCCCTAAGATGCTTCAGCACCTTTTCATATGTTTCTTTTGAAACCCATGAATTTGAAAAAAGAATATGGCCTTGGAAGTATATATCTCGAAGTTTAATAGCATCCTTCTCTGACATCATTTCAATCTCTCCTGCAATTAGTCTCAGCCTGAGAATCTGGCTGTTGAGTGAAGAGAGCAGGTATCCTTTCAGATTCTCAGGAGTCTCTTTTATCAACTCCTTTTTCATGTCCTCAGGATCGAAACTCTCAAATATCTCCGTATTCGGGTAGTAATATTTTTCAACAAAGTTTTTTCTTACCTTTGATTCCGGTTCCGCAAGGATTCCTTCCTCCACCATCTCCTTGAGATTCTGATAGAGGTTGGATCTGGATTTGCCTATGATCTTTGACATCTGGGTTGCGGTAAGTTTGCCTTTCTGGAATAGAATTATGATGATTGAAAGCTTTGTCTCATTTTTGAAGGATTTAATCAGTTTTTTCCTTATCTCTTCCCTATTCTCAACCATGGACGACAAATTTATATATCAGTATAAAGTTTACGTATAAGCGATGCTGATATGTATAACTCATTAAATGACGTAAAAAGTTCTCAGAGAAGACTTTCACATGATTTTAAACTCATGGTTTCATCTGGTTTTGCCTCCCGTATGGGAACAACAGCATTCTCCATATCTATAATTTGGATAACTCTTGATCTCACAAATTCGGCGCTTATGGCAGGACTTGCTGACGGCCTTTTCACCCTTCCCCTGATTTTCAGTCTCTACTTTGGAGCTTTAATAGACCGTTTAGGAAAAAAGAAGAACCTAGCTATAATTTCAACGCTGGTCAGGGCCAGTGCAATTCTGTTAATTCTGATGGCCATACTTGTTCACGGATTTTTCCTCGTAATTGCCCTTATTTATTCAGCTGTTGTGGTGACTGGAATGATGTCTGATATTATTAATTCAATAAGATCTGTCTGGACAAAGGCATTTCTTGAGGAGGATCAGTACCAGAAGGGAATATCACTTTCCACAGGATTTTATTCCGTAGCTGAAGGGATAGGTTATGCTTTGTCCGGAATCCTTTTGTACTTTGGTTATTCTGATACAGTGTACCTTCTTGCCGCAATATTTATAATATCAGTTATCCCCATTATTTTCTTGCAGGAGAAAACGGATGCGGGCAAAACAATAAGTGGGACAAATATTAGTTCAGAGATCCTGGACGGGATCCGTTTCATAAGAAGAAATCGCAGCCTTAGCCAGTTCATTATAATAATGATATTTGCAAATTTCGTCATAGCAATGGTAGGAATAGGTTTTACATTCATGATAGAGAAGGTTCTCATCCTGCCCGCATTCTACCTGAGCATAATTTTAATAGCGTTATCCGCCGGTATAGGCCTGGGAGCAATCCCCGGAGGCTTTATAAGGGGAACCCTTGGAATTATTGTTTCACCTCTCCTGGCAATTATTGGGATTGCGTTCATTTCACTAATAGCAACCCGTGACGTTTTTATTCTCATCGGGCTGATATTCATCGTGGGTTTTGCAATTGGAGTCATAAATGTTGTCATAGGAACAGTATTCATAAAGAAAGTACCCATGGAAATGATGGCAAGAATAGAGGGGTCATTGAACACATTCGGAATCTCTGCCACATTCCTCTCCGGAACAATTGGTGGGGCCATTATAGATTTGACATCCATTAATTCACTTTTCGTAATAATAGGAACTGCAACTCTCATTGTTGGAATAGCTTTTATTTTTATGAAGGAACTGTCGGGAGAAAGAATTGAAAGGAAAGCAAGGATCAGCCACTAGAAAGCTGATTTACCAGATTGCTATCTTTTCTATGCTTCTCCCAGTTTTATCACTTTTCTTAACTGAGAAAGTTGCTTCAAAACTGGGATGATTCCACACCGGCAGGCTGGCTCTAAGTTTATTTGGGGCATGTGGATCTATGATAACCCTCCTCTTCACTTCCTCCTCCCTTATATTTTCCTTCCACAACTGGGCCCATGAAATGAAAAATCTCTGTTCAGGCGTGAAACCATCAATTTCTTTCCTCAACTCCGGACTTAATTTCAGTCTCCTCTCCAGTGCTGCATATGCTATGCTAACGCCTCCAAAGTCGGCAATGTTTTCCCCTACAGTCAAATCTCCATGTACCCTGACTCCTGGTAAAATCTCACATGAACTATACAGATCAATAACTGCCTGGGCTTTTTTCATGAATTCAGATCGATCCTTTTCTGTCCACCAGTCCCTTAGATTTCCCTCTTTATCATACATGCTACCCTGATCGTCATAACCATGTGTTATTTCATGGGAAATTACTGCCCCTATCCCCCCATAATTGACTGCATCATCCATTGTAACATCAAAAAATGGAGGCTGGAGAATTCCAGCAGGGAACACTATCTCATTGTCAGTGGGCGAGAAGTAAGCATTTACTGTTGGAGGAGTCATGAACCATTCGTCCCTGTCCACCGGCTTCCCAACCCTTACTGCCTGCCTCTTCACCTCAAATTCAATTGATCTCAAGACATTGCCAAAAAAATCATTGCTCCTGATATCTATTGATGAGTAATCCTTGAACTTGACAGGATATCCTATTTTTGATCTGAATCTGTCAAATTTTTCAAGCGCTCTTTTCCTTGTTTCATCACCCATCCAGGTCAGGTTTTCCAATCTTTCCCTGAAAATTGATTTTATATCATTAATCATGACTTCCATCTTCTTTCTCGAGTCCTCACCAAAGTGTTCTTGTACGTAGAGTTTTCCAAGAGCGTCCCCTATGCAGAAATTTACAATGTTAACTGATCTTTTCCATCTTGGCTCCATTTTCTGCTGCCCCATTATCTTTCGGTTGAAAAAATCAAAGTGTTCCTCCTGCATTTCTGAATTTAGAAAAGGGGTTGCAAAATTTACAACATTCCATACAAGGTAAGCCTTGAGATCATCAATATTAGTATCGGAAAAAATGTGATCAAGCAATTGGAAGAACTCTGGCTGGCCTATTATAACATATCCAACTTCCGGAACTCCCAGTCTGTCCATGTAATGCAAGAGATGAAGCGATGGATAATCTTTTTCAAGTTTTGATATTTCAACTCTGTTGTAGTTTTTTTCCTGATCCCTGAGTTCCTCCTGACTCCTGCTTTGCTGTGCCAGCTTTTCCTCAATTTGTAAGACAGCTTTACTGTATCTTCCTGAAGTATGTTCATCCAGTCCTGCAAGTCTCAGAATCCTCTCAATATGTTTTGGATACTCTTCCTTTATGCCTTTGAAAGAATCTTTTATGTAATAATCTCTATTGGGAAGTGAGATTCCTCCCTGCATAAAATATAACGAATAAATTGAACTGTTTTTCTTGTCCCCACGAAAGGAGGTCCTGAAAAAAACTGGAATGCCCGAAGAGTGAAGTTTATAAATGTATTTTGACAGATCATCATTTTTCCTTAATTCGCCTATTTCCTTCAAGAACCTGCTGAGTGGTTTGGAATTCAGTTCTTCAATTGTTTTTGTGTCCATTGCGGAATTGTAGAAATCACCGACAAGCCTCTCTTCCTTTGTTACCTCTTTCCCCTGAGATGCGGAACATCTCTGGGCAATTTCACGCAATAAGTAATTGTTTCTGTCATAAAGCTCCTGAAATGTCCCCCAACTTGTCTTATCTGGCGGGACTGGATTGGAATCTATCCATTTTCCATTTGAATATCTGTTAAAGTCTTCAGACGGGCCAACAGTCATATCCATATGTTTTATTGAAAAACTTGACTTTTCTGGTATGGCACTTTCCTGTTCAAAGTTATTATAATTTTCTGCAACTTTACTCATCCTGTTGAATATGGACTCTTTTAATTATATTTTTGGAAAATTGACATTGTCAAAAAATAGTTGATAAGTGTAGGAATTTCAAACGAAGTTATATGTGAAGCTGACAAAGAACCATAAAGTGGCACATTGGAAATAAATAATAAGAAACTGACACTGGAAACAAATCAGCAGATATCAACTAAAAGTTGACATTGTCCATAAAAGTAATAATTTCTATGCTACTAGATCAATACCTAATTTTATTCGAACAAAAATAGCGGAAATCCATTAGGCAGGAGAAAATAAGAATAGGAGATTACTCCAAGCGTGAAAATAGGTAAAGTTAGAATTGTTTTTCCTATAAGGAAACACATCATTACTGGTATTATACGATAAATTGGCAAGGAATCCAATAACCTTGCCGAATCCATGATATTCGGGATTGATGAAAATTCATATGTGGAATATGAGAATAGTGAGAAATTTATGGAATGGATATTATCCTTGAGACCACGAGATGTTAAAGAACATGGGATATCTCAACGAACCTTATACAATATTAAAAAACAAATTCAAGACAATAAAAATAGACAAAGATTGTCAAGGACTTATAGAGAATTATTTAAGATATATAAAGAAAAGTAATAACCTAGAATGAACTATATCTTTCTATTATTATATTGATAGTAAAAATCACAAAATAAGAAGTTGTTATCTATATCCCCTATTTGTATATGGGACCGTTGAGATTTGAACTCAAGTTACCAACACCCCAAGCTGGTAGGATACCAAACTACCCCACGGTCCCCTTACGAGAAGGGTAATATCTCGTCAATGAGGTCAGTGTGGGAGAGTATCATCCTTCTGCAGCAGTATCTCTCAACGTGCAAATCGTCAAGTATATTCGAGGTCTCCTCAGGGGTAACTTCTCTCCCTGAAGATCTTATCTCTTTAATTTGATCCATATACTTCACGTAATCAGAAGCAACAACTTTCCCGCAACTGAAACATCTAACCGGTATAATCATTAAATCACCTGTAAGATTTCTGTCTCTTTGCCCGGGCTCCGCTTCCCATAGGTTTCTTGGGCATTTTTCTTCTTATATCGTTTACAAGCATTGTCCTGTCGTATTGCCTGTATGCCTCTTCAACAGTGTCGTCCTTGAAGAACTTCACTATTCCATTGGCTATGGCAGTTCTTGATGCATCTGCCTGTCCCGTTGTCCCTCCGCCTTTGACCTTTACATCGATGTTTATCTGATCCACTCTTTCTCCGAGGAGCTTTATCGGTTCCATTATTTTTTCCTTGAGAATATCAACCGGGTAAAGTTCAACAGGATATCCATTAATTGTAATGATGCCTTTACCTTTAGTAGTTACTGCTTTCGCAATGGCAGTTTTCCTCTTGCCGGAGGTTATTATAACGTTCTGACCTTTCATTCTCTCACCTTATAGCCAAGTGTTTTTGATATTTCCTGAAGTGTAACGTATCCACTAACCCTTTTATTTTGAAATTCCTCTAATTTCTTGAATTCTTTGTTCTTCATTATTTTTGGAACAGAAGCATATACCATGCATCTCGATAGAGCAGTTTTTCCTTTGGAAGTACTTACCGGGAGCATATTCTTTATGGATCTTCTCAATATCTGATTTGAAGTTCTGGGATAATAAGGTCCCTTACGGTTGCTTCCAATGTCCCTTCTCTCAATAAACCTGTTTAACAGGAATTTCCTGCTTCCGGTAATCGCCACGCGATTGGCATTTACAATTATAACTTCCTCTCCTTCCAGAAGCTTCTTTGCAACAAATGTAGACAGCCTGCCGTAAATAGCGTTATCAGCATCAATATACATCATTTTACTTACCTCAGTATTTTAAAATTTGTCCCCTTAGGGTTATCCTTTGCCAGATCTTCAAGAGTTATAAATTTAGATTCGGATGAAGCCAGTTTTTCCTTTGCTTTTTCAGATATACTCAGTGCAGACACTGTCACTTTCTTCTTCTCAAAGTAACCTGATCCCAAAACTGATCCAGGAACAACCACTGTTTCACCATCCTTAACCAGCCTGTCTATCTTTCCCAGGTTAATGGACGCATATCGTTCCCTTCCTTCGGAAAGTCTTTCGGCTATATCCCGCCAGAAGGCTGAGCCAGCCTCCCTTGAAATTCTGCTTAAATTTAATATTGTGTCCTTTAGGTAAGGGTTTGACTTTCTTTCTACTTTCAATGACATTTTTACCATCTAGTGCAGTGCCATAATGTTAAACAATTAATAAACGTTTCTTGAACAGAGGCATTATCTTTCCAACCTTGTATCATGTTCATCCGTCAGGTTTCTTCTTATCAATTTCAGTATTCCCATTATTTTGTAGAATTCCGTATCACTTAGTGCAGACCTGCCAAGTATCCTTCGAATCATGACATCAGTGTTTTTTCTTTTGTATGAAGGATATGAAACAATGTCCATTATCTGGTAAATATCTTTCAGCAAAAGGTTGAAATTCTCCGGCTTTATAGGCTCCTCATTGTTATTTTCCCAATATTCTTTTTCTATAGCCTGCCGTATCATCTCATAAAGTACTATTGTGACTGCATGGGATAGATTATATACAGGATATTCGGGATTTGCAGGTATAAAGAGGAACTGAGAACAGATTTCAAGCTCACTGTTCCTTAACCCATCCCCTTCCCTTCCAAACACCAGGGCAATCTTTGAATCTGTGCCAAGATTATTTTTCCAAAATTCCCATGGTGCTACCGGTATCCTCCTGAATTTTTTATGGTTAATGGTAGCTGTGCTTGAGGTTCCCGCCAGCACGGAAAACTCTCCTGCTACGGTTGCCAGGGAATCAGATACTCTTGCATTTTCAAGTATATTCCTCCCTCCCATTGTCCTGGCAAAAGCCTCGTTCCCTATCTCTGTTGGATTTATTAAAATAAGGTTGACAAGGCCTGCATTTTTCATTGACCTGGCCACAGCACCTATATTACCTTCAATATGCGGCTCTACAAGAATTACAGTTACTCTTTCAGCGAGATTCTTAAAAATAAGGGAGATGTTTTCCGAACTTCCCGTTTCGGTCTGAGTCATGGGTATTATTTCTGTTCTTCCTTGATCTCTTCTTCCTTTTTCCCTTCATCCTGTTTAGGGTTATCCTCAACAGGGGCTTCTTCCTTCTTTTCTGGTTTGGAATAGGATTCCACTATGTTTATATCAAGATCCGGAAGATGTTTCCTGATTTCACTTACTATATTGTATTTTGCTTCCAGCCAGAAAGGGTCGAATTTGGTCTCTTCAGGTATTTTTATGGTAAGTGTTCCGTTGTCAATGGAAATATCGAATTTATCCGCATCCATTGTGTAGTTCATCTCTACTATTGATCTGGCCTTCTCCACCGGGTCTTCCACAACGCTCTTTATTGTGTATTTGTAAAAAATAGGTTTCCCTGCATACTGGTTATTGTAATCCACAAGTACCCTTCCAGGGGTTACGGATATTATCCTTCCTCTCTTCTTGTTTATAGTAACCTCTTTTCCAACTGCCGGGTCTATTTCTAACTTTTGAAGCTCCCTTACTGTGTGAACCTTTATGTTGTTGGGATCTCTCAATCCATAAGCATCTTCGGCTTTTATTTCCACTTCAGTCTCTTTTCCAATTTCTGCGTTCTTGAAGGACTCATTAATTTCCTTGAAAAGATTTTCAGTTCCAACAATCAATACTGCATCATTGTACTTCTTCTTCTCATCATAAATGTTATTTTCCTTGGCAAGTTTTTCCAAATTAGTAGCAACTAACTTCTTGTCTTCCCCTACGCGCATTTCGAAATCAATCTTGATAAAGTCGCCATCGTTCATCCATTATCACCTAAATTTAGGGTAAGTCCGAGAAGTCTAAAAATGTATATAATCATATCGCACTGTTCAGGAGCACAGTTTTCAGCCTTTTTTCCGTGAATTCACTATTTTTCACAAATCTTTTATCTCTTAAAGCTCTACTATGCACATGAAGATGTTGATAAACGGCGAATGGGTTTCGTCGCAATCAGGTGAAGAAATTAAAAAAATCAACCCGAGTACCGGGGAAGTACTGGGTATGTTTCCCGCAGGCACAAAGGAAGATGTTGACAGATCAATAGATGCTGCTGAAGACAGCTTTAACTCATGGTCCGACATGACCTCGGTTGAAAGGGCGAAGATACTTTACAAGGCCAGAGACCTCATCGCAGCCAAGAGAGAAGAACTGGAAAACCTCCTTATTAGTGAGAATGGCAAGATATTGAGGGAAGCTCGCGACGAAGTAAACGGAGTACTGGATCAGATCCAGTATTATGCAGAATTTGCAAGAAAGATCACAGGAGATGTGGTAGAGGGTGATACCTCAAGAAGAAAGATTTTCCAGTACAAGGTTCCATATGGAATAGTCCTGGCACTGACCCCATGGAACTTCCCGGGCGCTATGGTAGTCAGAAAGCTGGCTCCTGCACTGTTGACCGGTAACACTGTCATATTGAAACCCAGCAGTGACACACCTTTTACAGCAGAGTGGATAGTTAAAAAATTTGTTGAGGCAGGTATCCCAAAAGGTGTTCTCAATCTTGTAACGGGAAAGGGCAGCGAGATAGGGGATTACATTGTAGCCCACAAAAAAATTGCGCTTGTCACTATGACAGGGTCTACAGCAACCGGGCAGAGAATCATGAAGCAGGCATCATCCAATATGGCAAAACTTGTGCTCGAATTGGGAGGAAAAGCACCATTCATAGTCTGGAAGGACGCTGATATAAAAAATACACTGAAAACTTTAATATGGGCAAAATTCCTGAACGTGGGTCAATCCTGCATTGCAGCTGAGAGACTTTACATTCATGAGGAGATCTACGAATCTTTCATGAACAAATTTGTTGAAATCACAAAAAAGTTGAAAGTTGGGGACCCAACCATATCCGATGTCGGGCCTCTTATTAATGCCGGTGCACTGAAATCTGCAGAAATGTTCACTGAAGATGCCAAGGAAAGTGGAATAAAAATACTTACAGGTGGAAAAAAAGCAGATATATCAGGAAAATTCAAGGGTGGTTATTTCTTCGAACCAACTATTCTGGATAACGTACCCCAGAATTCGAAACTGTTCCAGGAGGAGATTTTCGGCCCGATTCTTGGGGCTGCGCCTGTTTCAAGCATAGAAGAGGCAATAGAGAAATCAAACGATTCCATATACGGGTTGGCATCATATCTTTTCACAAAGGATCCAAATTTCATATTCCTGGCTGCTGAAAAGATAAGATTCGGAGAGGTGTACGTGAATATGCCTGGACCAGAATCGTCACAGGGCTACCATACCGGTTTCAGGATGACAGGACAGGCCGGAGAAGGTAGCAAATATGGAATAGAGGAATACGTGAAATTAAAGAATATGTATGTGGATTATTCCGGCAAGGATCTGAAAATAAACACAATAAGGGATGATATATTCTAAATGGGATCAGGAATTAATTATTCCTGTATATCCATCTATGAAAATTTCGTCTCCTGCTGATATTTTTTCCCTGATCTTTGTATTGTAGAGTACAGGAATTCCAGATGATTCTAAGGCTTCCATAACTTCGTGGGAAGCTTTTCCTGTAAAAATTATCCCTTTGTATTTCAAGAAATCCTTTTTTTCTTCACTGATATCGTCCTTGACAATGAGTATATCTCCACTATTCTTTTCTCCAGCAACTATCCCTTTGAAGGATTTGCCGGATGGGTAACCTCTCCCAAGAAATTTCCCGAACGTGGAGACCATCACTTCATTGGTACCGCCAAAAAGGAAGTTTGGGGCTCCTGAGGTGATCACAAGCCTTGATCCTTTTCTGATTTTTATGTTCTTCTCCGCTTTCAGTATAGTTTCATAAAGGTCTCCGCCATCATTTTTTACAGGTTCAATCTTTACCGGCCGGATACCCCTGAAGAGATTCAGTTTTCTACCAAGGTGAAAATCAGTCACCATTGTGTAGATGGGTATGCGGGGCCTCACAGCAGAAATCATTTTTGCTGTGTTGCCTGACTGAGTGAACGCCACTATACCATCAGCTTCTATCTCATCTGCAACAACCTTGGCTGCTCTGGAGATGGAATACGCCACCCTGTTGCCAAGAAAATCATCCGGTTCACGGAAATCCCCCACTTTATCCTCCACATAGGTCGATATTCTGTTAAGATACTCAACCGCCTCGGCAGGAAACTTTCCAATTGCAGTCTCTTCTGAAAGCATAAGGCAGTCCGTGTTGTCCATTATTGCATTGGTAACATCTGAAACTTCCGCCCTTGTGGGGGATGATGAGTTTACCATGGATTCCAGCATCTGTGTTGCAACAATGGTTGGAACACCGTATTTATGGGTCTCTTCAATAATTTTTTTCTGGGCTACCACAACCTCTTCAAGTGGCAGTTCAACACCAAGATCTCCCCTGGCCACCATTACCAGATCAGAGACTCTGCTTATTGCCTTTATGTTCTGGAGACCGCTTTTTGTCTCTATTTTTGAAACTATGAGCTGATCTCCGCCATTGTTCATTATCTGTTTCTGAAGATGTTCCACATTCTCCTTTTTCTGAACAAAAGAAAGGGCAAAAAATTCTACATTTTCCTTGATCCCCTCTTTCAGGAATATCATATCCCTGTGGGTAAGTACCCCGAGATCAAGGTATTTGCCAGGAACATTTATCCTGGACCGGTTCCTCATGGTTCCAGAATCAAGCGATTTCAACGTGACCTGATTCTCTCCGGATTTAACTACCCTGAACCTGAATCTCCCGTCACTCATCAGGATAAGATCATTTGGAGCCAGTGTATTAAGTATGGCCGGATAATTTATTGTAAAAACATCTTCTTTTTTTCCTTCCGCATAAAGAGTATACTGTGACCCGGCTTTAACTTCAAAACCTCCTCCAGGAAATTCACCGGTTCTCAGCTCAGGTCCTTTTAGATCAACAAGTACCCCCACGTAAGTTCCCAGTTTTTTGTTTACACTGTCAATCATGCCCTTTATCTTCCCAATATATCCGGGGTCAGAATGAGCAGTATTAATTCTGACTGCAGAAAGTCCACTTTTTGCCATTTTTTCCAGGACAGCCACATCTGCACTGGCCGGTCCCATGGTGGCTATAATCTTTGTTTCAGGCATAAACAGTTATAACGTCATTGCTATAAATCTCTATTACTTCAGTGGACATTCATCTCTCTCTTTTTTCCATCTCAAGGAATGTCTGTCCCCGCATAAAAGAGAACATGGACTGGGATGTTCTGTAAAGCTTTTCAAACTGCTGGAAATCCAGCTGCTGTTCCCTGTCACTCAGTGCACTTTCCGGCGAGGGATGTACTTCAACCATGAGTCCATCTGATCCTGATCCAATTCCGGCAAGTGCAAGCGGCTGAACCAGTTGTCTCTTTCCTGCGGGGTGGCTGGGGTCAATAAGTACAGGATAATCAACCATTTCCTTAATTACCGGGACGGCAGAGACATCAAGTGTGAACCTTGTTGATGTTTCAAACGTCCTGATACCTCTTTCAACCATTATTATGTTTCTGTTTCCCCCCCTTGATATGTATCTGGATGAATTTATGAATTCATCAACAGTGTTTCCAAATCCCCGTTTAAGAAGAACGGGCTTTTTCTGCCTTCCAAGTTTTTTAAGAAGAGGAAAATTCTGGGAATTCCTGGACCCAACCTGCAGTATATCTGAATATCTGGACACAATTCCAATATTCTCAGTATCCATAACCTCAGTCACAATCGCCATTCCAGTCTGATCTGCTGCAGAGGCAAGAATTTTCAAGCCTGCTTCACCAAGACCTTGAAAGTTATCAGGAGAGGTTCTTGGCTTGTAGGCTCCTCCCCTTAGTATTTTTACTCCCAGGCGGCTGAGGAATTTTGCAGTTTCAACCAACTGTTCTTCAGATTCGACTGCACATGGCCCTGCTATGAATATCATTTCATCCTGTGATATTTTCAGGTCATCACGTATAGCTATCTCAAACATATGCCTCATATTCCATCTTTGCAATTTTATCAGTTACGTCTTCACCGGAAAGTATTGAAGATCCAATCAGGGCGCCATTGAATCCCCTCAACATTCCTGATCCAATATTTCCGCTATTTATGCCGCTTTCAAGTATTCTAATTCTGTTCTTCATCCCCAATATTTCATCCATTCCCCTTTGATCGGGGTCCATTTCAAGTGTTCTCAAATTTCTTCGGTTGTAGCCTATAATTGCATCACTGAAGGAATAGAGATTAACAGCAGATTTAACATCATGGAATTCTATGAGAACATCCATTCCCAGATTTAGAGCATGATCGTAGAGTTCTGTAAGTATTCTGAATTCAAGAAAATCACTTATGAGAAGGATGCAGTCTCCACCGGCGTTGAAGGAACTGTCCACCATCTCCTCTGTCGAGATAAAATCTTTCACAAGAATTGGTAAATTAAGGTCCTGAGAATTCTCTATGTCAGCATAGCTTCCAGAGAAATATTCCGGTTCGGAAAGAATACTTATGCCAGCCAGTGCTGCAGTATTGATGCCAGAAAAGTATTCTCTCAGGTTCAGTCCTTCTGGTGATCTGAAGCCTGAAGGTGAAGCCCTTTTAAACTCTGCTATCAGAGCCAGTCTCTTTCTTGAGTTCAATCTCATTATGCTTTTAGACATACTTAATATTGGTCTTGTCCGTCTATATTTTTTTACAAGAGCACGCTTACTGTTTTTTCTGTATATTTCATCAACGATTCCCATATTTACATCTCCAGAAAATTTCTAAGAATCTCATGACCAAACTCCGAGTAGTAGCTTTCAGGATGGAACTGAAGTCCTGTGATGTTTCCACTGGCTGAATGGAATGCCATCACATTTCCATCACTCTCTGAAACTGCATCCACAATAATATTTTCAGAAGGTTCCACCACAAGGGAATGGTATCTTGCCACATTAATCTGACCGGGTAAGTTTCTGAATACACCATATCCATCATTGCTTATCCTGTCAACCTCTCCATGGTAAATCTTCTGTGAGATCTTTATTTTGGATCCAAGCATCATTGCAAGTATCTGGTGCCCGAAGCAGATTCCCAGAACTTTCTTTCCTTTCAGCAATGGGAAAAACTCCATTATCTCCCCTCTGTCACATGGGTTCAATGGGTTACCTGGTCCAGGTGATATGACCACTGCTTGGTATTTTTCAGGGTCAATATCTGATAATCTGTCGTTTGTAACAACATGGACATCTGCACCCTCCTGCCTTATATAATCCACAAGATTATTTACAAAGGAATCGTAATTATCAATCATTA
This sequence comes from Oxyplasma meridianum, assembly GCF_038024865.1. NCBI lineage: Archaea > Methanobacteriati > Thermoplasmatota > Thermoplasmata > Thermoplasmatales > Thermoplasmataceae > Oxyplasma > Oxyplasma meridianum. The sequence continues at coordinate 302,657 of NZ_CP133772.1, forward strand.
AAACTTTCAATTCTTGCCACCTCCATGACATTAAGACTCTTTGTGAAAATTTCCTGGACCTCTTTCTCAGGAACTGAGCTACAAACAATCCCTGCACCCGATCTGGTATAATATTCATTACCGCTACAATAAACGCTTCTGATAAGTAGGGCCAGATCCATCCTGTTTCTACCTACGATTCCAATGCTTCCGGAATAAGGTCCTCTGGGAGTATCCTCAAACATTCCTATGATCTCCAGAGATCTTCGCTTTGGGGCACCACTTACAGTCCCAGCAGGAAATACTGATCTGATAACCTCTAAAAGGTCATCTGTAGCCGAATCTGAGGAGACTCTACTCACCAGGTGCTGTACGTTTCCAAACTTGCCTATTTCCATATTTTTCTCAACTTTTACTGTTCCCGGTATAGATACTCTCGCCAGATCGTTCCTCGCCAGGTCAACAAGCATTCTGTGCTCACAGAGTTCCTTTGAATCGTTAATCAGTGTTTTTCCCAGCAATTCATCCTCCTGAATGGTAACACCTCTTCTAACAGTCCCTGCTATTGGGTCCACAGTGATTCTACCGTCTTTCATTGTAACCAGATTTTCGGGTGAGCTCCCAATTATTTGGAATCTCCCAAATCTGTAATAATATACATAGACAGATCTATCAAATTCCAGAAATTCTCTCAAGCATCTTATGGGATCGAAGGCAGGAAGCTGGAAATCCCTTGAGATCACAACCTGCAGAAATTCGCCATTTCTTATCCTTTCACGCAGTTGGGCAATTATTTCGGTAAGCTTTCTGTCTTCCAGATTTTCTCTGGCAACTATTTTTCTCTCCTTTTTTGCAATTCTCTTATAGGTGCCTTTCTCAATTTTTTCTGGAATAAATGACATTATCAATGGCCATTCAGATCTAAGGAACTTTACTCCTGGAAAATTTTCACTTACAAAGTCAAAAGTGATGGCTACCGGAATATCAATTCCATCGTCCAATCCTTTGAGAGTCTGGAAGAATCTGTTTATCTCCTCTTGTGAGTTCATCATTTCCGGTTTTCCATTAGAACTGAACAGAGTCTCTTTTCCCTCTGTCTTGTTCACATCGTCGAATTTGCAGAAATAGGCGAAATTGTCATGGCCTTCCAGCAGAGAAGGTATGAGATCACACAGTGGCATGGATGCACCTCACCGATTTTATGAATTCTTTCATAACGGAATAGTCCTTTTTTCCAGGCCTGATTTCAAGAGATCTGCTAGCATCAATGAATCTGAACCCTCTTCTCCTTATCTCACTTACATTGGATAAGTCTATCTTTCCTGCTACCCCCACTCTGCTGTTTTCAGATAGTGAAACAATATTAGGTAGGTACTTGAAAATGCCTTCCCGGCTCTCAATAAGTACCAGATCTGATCCAGCACTGATCTTTTCCTTTATACTGGCATCCAGATTTTCTTTCCCAGCGTAGGTGATCACAGATATTATTTTCTTCCCAAATTCATCTTTTATATCCCTAATCTGTTTCTGGGAATGGCTGAAGTGAAGCTGAATATAGTCTGCACTGGATGGATTCTCTTTTACAGATTCAAATGAGGTGTAAACCGCTGCGGTTGTACCTCCAATGTTTTTAATATCCTCTATAAGTTTGACTGTTCCATGCCTGATTACCTTTGTATCCAGAATGACTCCCATTATGTCGTATCCCAGATCTATTGCAGCAGAGGCATCTTCAAGATTTGCAATTCCACAGATCTTTACAATCTCCTCATTAGGCATTAAATCTGCCTCCGATCTTTTCCAGCTGCTTTCCGGCTTTACCGGACAATATGGCTTCAAGAGAGATTTCGTATGCTTCGGCAAACTCTTCTGAAATTTTTCTGGAAATTATAAGTGGGGCAGTGTTAAGGGCTATGAACTTTGATATTTTCTCATCCTCTCCTCTTATGCCCGCCAGTGTCATCTTAAAATTTTCGTCAGGATCACTGCTGGCAATATCATTTTTTTCTATACATGAACCAGTTATTTTTTCAGGTTCGATGTCTATTTCAGATATTTTATTATTTACAAACAATAACCTGGACCTGCAGGAAGGTGATATCTCATCCATTCCATTTTGTGCCGTTATGACTGCCCCAGTTTTCCCGGTTTCATAGATCAATCCCGCATAAACTGGAAGCATGGATGGATCAGAAGATCCGATGATTATGGTCTGGGGATCCGCTGGATTTGTAACCGGTCCCATATAGTTGAATACTGTTTTGTAAGGAAGTTGTTTTCTTGCCTCAGAAAATATCCTGAAAGTTCCGTTGAATTGAGGTGCAAGAAGGAAGGCAAAACCATGTTCATTAATTCTTTCCAGCAGTCCGTCATAATCGAAATCGAATCTGTATCCAATTCGTGAAAGAAAGTCTGCACTTCCCACTTTGCCCGTTACAGCCCTGTTTCCATGTTTTGCAATTTTTATCCCCATTGCTGAAGCAGTGATTGCGGCGGCAGTGCTGACATTAATCGTGTTTAGGAGATCCCCACCGGTCCCAACGATATCAGAGACGCCATCAACTGGAGATATTCTGGCAAAAGACCTTATGGCTGCGGAAAAACCAGCCATTTCGGTTGAGGTGATTCCCTTGTCGTGCAACATCTTGAGAAAAGCAATTCTCTCCTGATCCGACGCATCAGGGGATGCAAGCCTCTTCATTATGGAAAAGGATTCAAAATATGATAAATTGCGGCTGAATATTTTTTCTTCTGTCTCAGGCATTTCTCATCACCGCCAGTTGGCTTACGAACTCCTTGAAACCCTTAATATCATGTGCATTAAGCATGTCCAGGAGAAGTGTACCTATCGCTACACCATGAGATCCGCTGGAGAGAAGCTTCTTTACGGCTTCAATGCTCCTTATTCCGAATCCAAAGTTTATTTCTCTGTCTCCAATAAGGGAATTTATTCTTGAAACAACGGCATCCTGGTTGTAGGGTATGTTGATTCCTGTTGAAGGCATCAGACCATAATAGATCCATGAATCTGAGATTCCTGATACGCTGATTATGACTTTATCAGGTGTGGAAGGATTGAAGAAAGGGATATACTCATACCCTGACCCCTGTATTTCTTTAATGAGAGAAATATTTTCGTCGTAGTAATCTGTTAACAGATCAGGAATTATGAGACCCGAAAATTTGCATCTTTTTAGAATATTGTAAATATCATCTCTATTTTCTGTAAAATCATCGTGATAAGCCAGAAGATATATCTTCCTTGCCTTTTTCTGAAGGGTATGTGTCAGTAGATCCAGGTCATTTATGTTGAAATTTTTCAGCCCTGCCTCATGGGTCTCTCTTATCCTGGGGCCATCATAATAGGCTCTTCTTGAGGGATAACCCAGTTCGACATAATCCACAGAGTTATCAGGAATAGCCTCAGAAAACTCTTGGAGAGTCTGATTGTCCGGGAAGCCGATGGTGAAATAGAGTATTATTCTGTTTTTCAAAAAGTTTCATCCCCTGTTGAAAATGGACATGTCAAGAAGTCCATGCCCACTTACATTCACCACTATTGTCTTCCTTTCACCCTGGTTTGATTTCACGTAATTTATTGCGGATGCAAGAGCATGGCCTGATTCCGGTGCTGCAACTATGCCCTGTGTATTGGCAAATACTCTGAGTGCCTCTATGACCTGTTTTTCACCTATTTCTTCAGACTTAACTGTTCCATTTTTTACAAGAAGGGACAGAGAAGGGGAAGCCCCATGATACCTCAGTCCTCCTGCATAAATACTCTCCGGAACAAAATCTGATCCCAATGAGTACATCTTTATGGAAGGAAGTATCCCTGCATTGTCAACATAGTCGTACTTGTACTTCCCTTTTGAGAATTTTGGGACTTCTCTTGCAGTTGATGAAATTATTGTTCTCTCCTTTCCGTCCCTGATTATGGGAAATACAAAACCTCCAAAGTTGCTTCCTCCTCCTACACATCCTATGAGTACTTCGGCCTCTTCTCCAGCAATCTCCAGCTGCTTCTGAGTCTCAAGCCCTATAATGCTCTGATGTGTAATAACGGAATTCATCACGCTACCTAACAGATAGCGAATATTATTTTCAAGGGCGTATTCCACGGCTTCAGATATTGCTATTCCAAGTGATCCAGGGTGATTAGGTGAATCAGAGAGGAATTTTCTCCCTGTAGGGGTTAATGGGGAAGGGCTGGGAACCACCTCTGATCCGTATAAATTCATTACGGTCTTCCTAAGAGGTTTCTGCTGGTAGCTTACATTAACCATGAATACCTTTGATTTCATCCCGTTCATGGATGAAGCCAGTGCTGTAGCAGTGCCCCACTGTCCTGCACCTGTTTCAGTGGTAACCTCTTTTATCCCTTCATTTGCAGCGTAATATGCCTGTGGAATTGCAGTGTTGATCTTATGGGAACCTGTTACTGTAGCACCTTCAAATTTGTAATATATTTTTCCCTTGTAGTTGAGATATCTTTCAAGATTTTTTGCTCTTACAAGAGGCGTGGGACGACCTATCTGCTCGTATAACTCTATCACTTCATCAGGTATCCTTTCATATTTTTTGAAGGTGAACTCCTGTTCTATCACCTTTTTTGGCAGTATCCTGTTAAGGAGCTCAATGGACGATTTATGCATGTCATTATCTCTTGGAGGGGGCATTGGCTCCGGAAGATCCGGAACAACATTGTACCAGTTTTCGGGTATTATGTCTGTATTCTGTGTTGAAATCATAATAAACGCATTAATGCATAATATAAATACATTGTTGTTTTGAATATAAGCCTATACATAATTATGCCTTAAAGCCGATATGCACATAGACTGTTCTCAGCATGAAAGGTTTTGATTTTCTAAGGGAAATTCCAGATTTCACCATCTTCTCCTCCAGTGTTTCATGGTCGTAAAAATTTCTTACAGATTGTGCAAGGTAGGTGTAAGATCTGCTTTTAGTCATGTGGTTGCCAATAATCGGCATGATTTTATAAAAGTATATGGAGAAGAACTGCTGGTAAACAGGTATCTTGGGGTGGAAAATATCCATGTTTATAAAAATGCCGCCTCTTTTCAATACGCGATGTACCTCTTTGAAATAGTTATCAACGTTCTCCAGATTTCTTGTTAGAAATGCGGATACCACCCGATCCACAGATTCGTCCGGCATGGGAATTTTCTCAGCACTGGCTAGAATAAACTTAGTGTCAGGAAACAATTCCGGTCTGAACATGGTATCTGTCACGTCAAGGCAGGTAGTTCTGCACTTTCTGCATGCTTCTATGATCTGACGGGTAAGCTTTCCGGTGCCAGCCCCACAGTCAAGAATTTCAAGATTATCCTTTAGGTTGAGATTCTTTACCATGAATCTGCGCCATCTTTCATCCTGCCCCATGCTTATTAAAGTATCAATAAAATCATATTTTTCCTGGATTGAGTTGAAAATCTCCCTTACATTTTTCTCCTTATCGCCCAATATACCACTCCTTCAGCTCTCTAGCATTCTTGTGAACTGAGCATGTGGTATATTGTCGATAGAGAGTACGTTATCCGGGTCAATATATCCCTCTTCAATTGCCTTCTCAACAACGTGCTTACCAACGAGATTGGCTATTGTACAGATCTCTAGGGATGAAACAAAAGTATCATCATTAACTCTGATGTCACCGTAGAAATCTGCCCTTATGTCAAGGTGGAGCTTGCCTTCTCTTATAACTTTCCCAACAATTGATGAATCAGCTGCAGCAAGCAACACTTCACCATTAATGCTTGAAATCTTCATATTGATTTTTTCGGTCATCTGATCACATCTAATTTCTTGTATGATGGTTCATATATCTGTCCGGTTCTCTTCAGGTTTGAAATTGCCTCTTCAGCCCTGTCAACACTAAGCCCACGTGCTTGAGAGAGGCTTATAACTTCATCAATTTCAGCTGAATTTTTCTCCTTTTTCAGCTCCTTTATTATATCAAATACAGTTTCAAGGTCATTTCTTTGCTTGGAGCTTGTACCAGTATAAAGAACATCAATATCCACCTCACCATTATGAGTTGATACATCTTTTAGATAGAAATCCACAATCTGTTTGGCAAGCATTGCATCCGCTTCGGTTACTATTGAGGAGAGTCTGGCCTTTGCAGCTGCTTCTGCAAGTCTTATGGTAGATTCAAGTTGCCTGGCTGTTATTGGAATAGAATCCGGGTTTCCCATCCTTGTCTTCACATATTCATTCCTTAGAAGATCAATTGCTTCATCCGAAAGTCTTGGGAAAACTTTGCCCTTTGCATAGGAGACATACTTCCTCACCATCTCCTTATCAATAGGAGGGTTGAATTCTCCCTCTTCAGGTATATCAAGTCCAGTTAGATCATTCTTTTCAAGACTCTTATATATTTCTCCAACACGATGGGCTTTCAGGACATGCATTGCAAGTTTGTCATCGTTGCTCTTATCGGGTTTGTCAATGATCTTGAAAATTACATCGAACCTAGAAAGTAGCGGCGGAGGAAAATCTATTTGGTCCACAATGGTCCTGGTCTGGTCATATCTTCCAAACTTGGGGTTTGCAGCTCCAAGAATGGAGCATCTGGATTTCAGTGTGGCCATAATGCCTGCCTTTGATATGGTAACTGTCTGCTGTTCCATGGCTTCATGCATAGCAGCGGTATCCTTTTCATCCATCTTGTCTAGTTCATCAATAGCAGCAAATCCATTATCGGCAAGAACAAGTGCTCCGGCTTCAAGAGTCCATCTCCCCTCGCCAAAATCATCCCTTATTGCTGCGGCAGTAAGTCCAGCAGCACTTGATCCACGCCCAAAAGCAAAAACTCCCCTGGGAGAAAGCTCTGTCATATATTTCAGCAATTGTGATTTTGCAGTTCCCGGATCTCCAACCATCAGTACATGGATATCCCCCCTCATTGTTGTGCCGTCCTTCATTGTTTTGCGGATTCCACCAAACATCTGGAGAACCAGGGTTTTCTTCACCATTTCCATTCCGAATATTGTTGGGGCAATAGAAGCTGAAAGCTTCTCGATTATGTTTGGATCTTTTGAGAGCTCCTGGATAGATCTCTCATCCTCTTCGGTAATCTTTACATCTTCAATCTCTTTGTTTACTCTCCTGAAATTAAGTGCGTAAACGTAGATATTGAATTCTGTGAGCATTATGCTTCCAGCTTTTTTCTGTTCTGCTTTTAATATTCCATCTATCATTATCCTGTCACCAGGAAATATCCTCCCAGACAGATCATCTTCTACAATTACTGTAATTCTCTGAGGCTGTGAACCTCCGTCAAGTGTTTCAGGATTTTCCTGTATCTCTAGTTTTTGAAAATCCACAAATTCAGATTCCTCGGTTAAAAGCTTGAACTTAGTCTTGTTCCTCTCCTTTCCACATAGTTCACATGCGGCAGGTGCATCAACTTTACCACGTTCCTGTGGAATCATGTTCACATGCATGCAGGCAGGATCTTCACATCTGAACGCAGCAGTCTGCAGCCGGGGTAAAACCTCAGTGTTCTTCCTTATTATTCCATTAATGGTTAACAGTGTTCCGACATTTGGGCTCCTCAGATCCCTTATTTCAATTCTGAATTCATTCTCAGGAATATCTGTAAGTCTAATGTTGACCCTCTTAACGTTTCCTCTGGGTGGATGGATAAGGTCTCTTAGAACATCTTCGCCAAGTCTTATATAAAACTCAGACACTATTGTCAGAGAAGTGGCAAACTCTTTGTTATAATCCTGAATGTGTTTAAAAGATACATAAAGGGATTTCTCCTCGGGATAAACTGAGCTGAGTTTGTTAATCCGGTCCATATAGCCATATCTGAAGAATATCTGCTCCCAGATTCCTTTTATTTCCTCTGGACTCTGATCAGCCATGGACATCATGTTATAACCTATTGATAAGAAGATAAATTCTTTTCGTTACTACCATATCGCAAAATTAGAAACTTAAATCACAAAATCCTGAATTAGAAAAATAAAATGATTGAGTAACACCAGTTTTTTGTGATAATTCATAATGACAAAAGAATCAAATAAAAATTAAATAGTTTCCTGGATATCCCTGTTGGTCGCCGTCGTAGCTCAGCATGGTAGAGCGCGTGCTTGGTAAGCACGAGGTCGCGGGATCGAATCCCGTCGGCGGCTTTAAAAAATGAATGTTTTTTCTTTTCCAGATTTAGATAATTAATAACAGGCCTACCCTTATGCAAATATTATGAAAATTCTTGTTAAGTGGAGGGACAAACTTTACAGGTAGAATCTTGGTGAAGTATCTGCTTGACGGTGGTCATGAGGTTATAATAGGATCATCTGGGAAAACAGAAGTGGAGTTCAATAGAAATATAAGTTACATAAGTCAGGACAGATTCCATCCATTATCTGTAAGAGAAAAAATAGGGAACCTTGGTTACTTTGATTTAGTTTATGATCTGCTTGCTTACATAGTCCGTGATGTAAAGAAAGTATTCACAAAGGATTCCATTGTGCATTTCCTAAAGATGAAAGCAAAAGAGATCGCAGATAAACATAACAAAAATCTTCAATCTTTGGAAATATAAAACATGACCTGAGGCTTTCAGACTGGACATGCCAATGCAATGTGTATTTTATCTTAATGGACAGGAAATCTCAATGCAGCCATCAACATACGGATGCCGGATTGATAAAGATAGGTAGAGACAATTCCGAATATATGTTCGTGGAGATTGGAGATATGCCAAAAAGGGCAACTTCAATCATAGATAAGGGAAACAAACTGCGTTAGCTGGGGAGAATGTTACATGGGAAATCACATGGGCATATATTCACCTCCAGCGCTTCAGTATATTCAGATAAAATGGGATATTAGAAGAGGAAACATTTGACCCATACGATTTCAAAGTTGATGAAAAACTCAGTGAAAAAAGCTATGCAGATGGTAAGAGAAACGTCGAAACTTATGTTTTCCAGAGTGGCGGATTTAAATTAAAAACAGCAAGATTTCTAATTATTTCAGGAAATTGTGACAGCACTCTTAGATTTTACGACCATCTCGAAGGAACAGGTGATGGTGAAGGGTTTTAAGTCCCTGTAAAAACAGGTTAGAGGAACTACACCCGGGTTGATGACGTAGGTCGTTTTCCTGCCTTGTTGGGAATAACTAAAAAGAATGGACCATATAATACCGCTTCAAAACAGTGTTACGATGTCAGAAGTTTTCTAAGCTTAATGGGAGGATCAATGGGAAAAACAGATTCCTTTGAATCTGAAAATTATCTGCTTAAATAAAGATGCTATAGAGACGAGGACTTTATTCTATCAACAAGAAAATCTTCTGAAAGAGGTTTCTCTTTCACGGACATGGAAACATGGATGAGAGAGGAGGTTAAAAGCTATCTCAAGAATCCCGGGAGATTGGCAAACTCCCAGGTTTATGCGGATTCACCTTTCTCCTATCATCAATGGTAATTTCAGATCGGCCTAATGCAAAACTTTCTTTTCCATTTCCTGGTAATTGAAGTCTCCAATATTGCCAGGTAATTAAGGTAATCCAGGATTCTGAATTCCTCTCAATTTCAAGGTTTGGAGGATCTTGCACAGTAGCGTTATAGCTAATGCCTTAAGAAATCAGGTATACCAGTAGCATTTTCTGCAAACATTATTTTAGGTATTCCATTCCCTGCCAGCATTTAATATACTCTCAATTAATTACAGATTTTAACTTTAATTCCAATCTCCTATATATAAAAGGCTTATTGGTTCTCCCACTCAAAATCATTTGTAAAAGTCTTCATATTGAAAAAAGGGTCATGAAATAGAATGCCCCTTCCTGGGAGACCTTCCACTGATCTTTTTACGCTTTAACATTAAAGTTTTGCAAGCATTTTCTACATCCCTAACAAACAGGTCAATCATATCAGCAGTAAAGTTCTCTCTCACAACCACCCTCATAATTGTTGTATCTTCCGCATTTTTAGGGAGTGAGTATGCCGGCACTATCCACCCTCTCTCTCTAAGCCTGTAAGATAAGTCAAAGAGGTCAAAGTCCTGGTTACCATGCAGTTTGAAGGTAACAACTGGAATATGTTCGGCATCATTCAGAATGTCAAAATAGGTAAGCTTGGCTATTTTACCTGCCAGATAATGGGCATTGTTCATCATCTTTTCCACTATGGACCGGTACCCCTCCCTCCCCAGCCTCATTATATTGTAGTACTGTGCAACAATCATGGAACTGCCTTCGGAAAAGTTAAGGGTATATGTCGGCATCTCATCTCCAAGATAATTCACATAAAACTTCAGATTTTCTGGAAGCAGTTTTTCATTCCTTAATATGAGCCAACCCAGCCCTGGGTAAACCAGTCCATATTTGTGGCCTGATGTGTTTATTGATTTAACCTGTTCCAACCTAAAATCCCAGGGAAAATCTGGTTCATGAAATGGTGTTATAAACCCTGCACTTGCAGCATCCACATGTATGGGGACATCAAGCCCTTTTTCCATTTTCATCTGTAGGAGCATATCGTTGATCTCTCCAACCGGATCGAATTCACCAGTGAAAGTTGTGCCCAGTACAACTCCAACTGCTATTGTATTTTCGTCAATATTTTTCTTTACATCCTCTGCAGTTATTGTGTATCGGTCCCTTGCAATTGGAATAATTCTGGGTTCCACATCGAAGTATCTGGCAAATTTGTCCCAAGAAATGTGTGTGTCACCCCCGAAAACAATATTCGGTTTGGCAGCAGATTTTCCCTGTTTTTCCATCTTCTCCCTCCAGTTCCATTTATGTGCTAGAAGGCCCAACATTATTGCTTCTGAAGATCCAATTGTTGAAGTCCCGGCGAAATCTTCACTTTCAGGAATATTGTAGAGATTGGCCAATATGTTCACTATTCTTTCCTCAATAATCTCCACCTGGGGGTACTCAAAGTGATCGATGAAATTCTTGTGCAGATTTTCAATAATCAGTTTATCAGCCTCCGGCTCCATCCATGTTGTAACGAACGTTGCAAGGTTAAGTCCAGGATTTCCGTCAAGATTCAGCTCATCATGTATCAGTTGATACGCTGATCTTGGTTCCATCATCATAGGCGGAAATCTATATTTTGGAACATCATTGTTCAGAAACCTGTTTGTATTGCCTGCAAATCTTCTCCCGTTTTCTTCCATATCATCTATCTTAATTTTTTTGGAAACCATAGAAATCACATATTTTCAATCACAGTGTCATAAGAAGCATTTTATTTAATGGTTATTGATTTTTATACCATATTTGAAATCCTGAAATGCGTGAGGAAAAAATAATAAATCCATCATGGGAAAGAGAACTCTGGGTAAAGATTGTGTTTTTATATGGAATTTTGATACTTACTTGCTACTCAAGGCGCAAATATGGTAAAAAATGTTGTAAAAATATCATTTCAAACCAATGGTGATGAGAATAATGAAGTTGCCGAGTCAATTTCCAATCTGGCTGGAAATGAAATTTTGAAGAAGATAAAAGTCCACTGGCAAATAAGCCATGTAACTCTGGGAGAACATGTATTCTACCGTACTGAGTATACTTTGGAAGGCACTAAGAAGGTTTCCAGGGAAACAGAACAGGAAATAAGATCAGTTTTCGACAAATATGCCAGGATGGATCTAAATAACCTTTCTCAGAAATATAAAACTGCAATGGAATCAGGTAGTTTTAAAGTGGTGAAGGCACAGGAGGTGAAGGAGGAATACAACCTGTGGCAGGACAAACTGTTTGGGCTTATGGGGAAGCAGGGAAATAACTGATATCCCGCAACAGGAAATCACTGCTATTCCAATCCTCTGTCCAGATAAATTAGAAGTTGTAAAGGGGTATGGAAATCGGTGCAAGGTCTGGGCCGTTGTCAAGTCCCTGGAGTATTTTTACAGGCCTCTTCATGCTCTTAAACTCTTCATTAACTGCTGCCCTCAAAGGATCAAAGAGCAGTTTCCCTGCTCTGGATATTCCTCCACCTATTATCATAACCTCCGGGTCCAGAATGTTTATTACATTAACTATCCCAACTGCCAGATAATATATTGTCTCCTCAACTATTAGCTGGGCAAACATATCCCCTTCCTCCATGTACTTAAAAACCATTTCAGCATCTATTTTGTCTGGAGTTATTTTTGAAAACAGAGCCGAATCCCTAACAGCACTTATGTTCTCTGATACTCTCCTGGCAATACCCTTTCCACCTGCAATTGCTTCAAGGCACCCTTTTCTGCCACAACCACAGTTAGGTCCGTTGGACATTACCACCATATGCCCGAATTCTCCCGCCATGCCATGGACTCCTCTGTAAAGTTTTCCGTTAAGAAAGGCCCCTCCCCCAATTCCAGTGCTTAATGTTAAGTATACAAAATTATCAACTCCTCTGCCTGAACCAAAAATTCTCTCAGCTATTGTGGCTGCAGTGGCATCATTCTCCAGCACAGTCGGGACTCCAAAATGTTTTTCAACTTCCTCCACCACCTTGAAGTTATCCAGTCCCAGTATATTAGGTGATGAAACTACAACTCCCTTCTCCCGGTCCACCAGGCCTGCGAAATCTATTCCAATGCTATCAATATTATCTAATTCAGCTAATTCCATCGCTTTTGTTCCCATGCTGTAGAACTCATCCAGGAGCCTTTTTTTCCCCAGATGTTTTACAGTTGGTTTTCTCACATTTGAAAGTATTTCCCCCCTGTCATTCCCTATTACTGCTGAGATTTTTGTACCGCCAACGTCAAAGCCCAGAATATGCTTTGTCATGATATGTAATTTTCTGGAATCTTATAAACTCTTATTCACTCCTCTTGGAAAAAACCAACAGGTTAATGATCCCCTTTCATGCGAAAATTGATTCAAAAATACTCAGCCAGTAACTGGCATTACTACCAGTGTGAGCCCTTCCCTTCCTATTACTCTCACTATTTTTCCACTATCGATTTTTGATCCGTCAACAGATCTGGCCTTCCACTGAACCCCTTCCACTGAAATCCAGCCTACTGGGTTAATTTCAACTTTTACAACACCTTTCTTTTCTATAATGGCCTCACTGCCAGTTGTTTTTTTGGTTTTTATAGAGAGTGCTATCTTTCTGAGGTAAAGGGCTGCTGCTATTGCCAGAATGACTATTATTATGGCACTTACTACACTTCCAGAGGTCACAGGTGAAGGTGAATAGCCCAGATTGGAAGAATATTGGGGTGATCCAAGAAGAAATGTTCCAACAACTGCTATAATAACCCCTGCAATCAGTGCGAACCCATGGCCTATTTTCATCTCCAGGAATATAAGAACGACGCCTACGAGTATGAAAACAATACCTATAATTGAAGCTTCAATGACTTCTGCGCCAATAAGACCCAACGCAATGAGTATCACTCCCACAATGCTGAGAAGTACACTGCCATGATAAAAGTCAACTAGAATTGCTATGGCCCCAAGTATTATCAGGACACCTATTACAAACTGGTCGCTGAGGAAAGATATGAAACTGTCATAAAAAGATGGTGTAACATTGTTTACAGGAAAGCTTTGTAGACCCTGATCTTTAATGAATGTTGTAAGGTTAAGTGCGTATCCGTTTGCAACTCCAATTGATACTGCCTGTGCCTCTGTGTATAAGGTATCATTTAAAACCATAGATTTTGCTGCTGAAACGTTCCTGTCATGATCAAAGGCCATAGATTCCATGAGATTAGCCATTTGCTTTACTGCAGAAGCCTGCTGGCTGGCGGTTCCACCCTCAACCGAGGGAAGGGATGATCCTATGTATGAACCCGCTCCCATACCTATATAATCTGTAGCCATTGCAATATAACTTCCCGCGGAAGACCCAGATCCATTGGCTGGAATATATGTATAAACTGGAATTCCAGTAGCTTCTGTATTGTTTATGGCATTAACTATCTGGATCATGTTCTGCAGGATTCCTCCCGGTGTGTTCAATTCGATAATCACTGCTTTTGTATTCGCAGGGGTAAGACCGGACAGCGCCGAATTTACCATGCTTTGAGAACCCTCATCTATCCGCTGGTCCAGATGTATAACTACAACTGAAGGGGGAGATGTTGCAGATACTGGCGTTGCCATACTGCCCACAAGTAAAAATACAACTGTAATTATAAGAACTATGGACACTAGTCTGAATTTGTTCAACAACCAAATATGGAATTAGACTTATTATATTTTATCAAGTCTCAACAGGAGTCCACATCTCTCATATTATCCATATAATATATTCAAATAATATTCTAAGGTATAACTTGATTGCAATGTCTAATAGCTTCAGTTTTGCAAAGAAAACCCTGGCCCAAATATTATTGCATCTTTGATTAACTCTTCAAGAGTTACATGGGCCCGTCGTCAGTATCTAATTTGTTCAATCCTGAAAAACTGATTTTTAATATACTGTAGTAATTACCCAACATGGAAAGAAGTCTCGTAGGGGACCTTAAGAGTCTGCCGGATGGAAACAGTGTTGTTGTAAAAGGGTGGGCACAGGAGATAAGATCTCTTAAGAATCTTGTTTTCGTTGTATTGAGGGATAGCACAGGAATGGTACAGGCCACCTTTAAGCGTGATAACTTTCCAGATATGGATATGCTTTCAAACCTTTCCAGGGAATCTGTCATAAACGTTGAAGGTAAATTGAACCTCAAATCAAAAAGTAAAACGGGAGTTGAGATTGAAGCTACTGGCTTCACCGTGCTGAATGTATCCGAATCCCCTCTCCCACTTGGAATAATCGACCCCGTAGAGGCCGACTTTGAGACCAGACTCAACAATAGATTCCTGGACCTGAGGAAGCCAGCAAAGGCAAGTATTTTCAGGATTAAGAGCTCATTGATTTGGGGAATACGTGAGTATCTCCACCGGCAGAATTTTGTTGAGGTACAGACACCAAAAATAGTTGCAGCAGCTACCGAAGGTGGATCCGATCTATTTCCAGTCAAATACTTTGAGAAGGAAGCTTATCTGAATCAGTCTCCACAGCTTTACAAAGAAATTCTAATATCTTCAGGAATCGACCGAGTCTTCGAAGTGGGTCCGGCATTCAGGGCAGAAGAGCACAATACGGTACGGCATCTCAACGAATTCACATCAGTAGATATTGAAATGGCATTTTCCGACCACAACGGAGCAATGACAATGCTTGAAAATTCAGTGAAAAATGGAATAGAAAGTGTCCTGAAAGCAAGTTCAAAGGACCTCGAAACACTTGGTCTAAAAATAGAGATACCAAAAGTCCCATTCCCACGCATAAGTTATGAGGAATGCAGGAATATCGCCAGTGCCAACGGTGTAGAAATTCCATTCGGAGAAGATCTTTCGGTTGAGGCACTTAAGTTCATCGGCGAAAAATTCCATGATTTTTACTTCATAGTAGACTGGCCATCTTCTTTGAGGCCTTTCTACACTATGCCAAATGAGAAAGACCCCAGATATACTAATTCCTACGACCTGCAATACAGGGAAAAAGAGATCACCTCTGGAGCCCAGAGAGTACATAATCCGGATATTCTCAAAAAAAGATTTATTGAAAAGGGCCTTAAGGCCGAAAACTTTGAATTTTACATAAAGGCTTTCAAGTACGGAATGCCGCCCCACGCTGGATGGGGATTGGGCCTTGAGAGACTTCTGATGATACTCCTAGACCTGCCCAACATAAGGGAAGGCACACTATTTCCGCGTGACAGGACCAGAATTGTTCCTTGAACTATTCTTCCTTTTTTCCTCCTCACCAAAAACAGTCTTTTCTAGCTCTTCAAAGCTGGCTTCTTCCAGGTCGTCTACCGAAAATTTCTTCTTAGACATCTGTGACCAAAACATTAACGCAATTTTACTATATATATTTTAAAGCACATTTACTAGGAATTTCTTACATTCAGGGATTTAGACTGAATAAAGGAAAACCTGCCAGAATAAACGTTATGTTGAGCGATAAGAACAAACCAGACAATTCAATTTTTCAGCAAAGTTTCTTACCTATTTGGTGCCTTCAAATGTTTTTCATAAAAGATAACTTATAATTGGATAATATACTCATTTATGGAAATAAAAAAAATCGCAGTTGTTGGGTCAGGAAGCATGGGTTCCGCAATTGCAGAAATTTTCGCATTCAACGGGTTTGAGGTGCTGCTCAAGGATCAGAACATTGATCTGGTAAATTCCGGAATCAAAAGAATAAAGAAAATTCTTCAGGGACAGCTTCTTTTTCAAGAAGGCAGATCATCAAAGGAAATAGCAAGGATTGAAACTCTCGGCGTGGTGCTTTCTGAAGAACAGAAAGAGGCAATCAGAACAAAATTGAAATCCCATCTTACAGAGAGAAAAGTGGAAGAGATTATGGGCAGAATTAAACCAGTGGTGGACTATTCACAATTCGAGAACGTCGATTATGTTGTTGAGGCTGTTTTTGAGAATATGGATGTTAAGAAGGCGGTTATGAAAGACCTTTCAGATCACTGCCGGGAAAACGCAATTATCAGCACTAATACCTCTTCACTGAGCATCACAAAGATCTCTTCCTTTATCAGCAACCCGGAAAGATCCATTGTGACTCATTTCTTCAATCCTCCATATACCCTGCCACTGGTGGAGATAGTACCTGGAATGAGGACTGCAGATGCAACGGTTAGAGAGATGATGGAGTTCTATTCAAAACTTAAGAATCACCGGGGTTTTATGAAGCCCATTAAGGTCAAGGAAGTCCCGGGGTTCCTGGTAAACAGGATACTCGTTCCAGTTCTAAATGAAGCGGCAATAATGCTTGATGAGGGAGTTGCGGAAGCCGGAGATATAGACACTGCAATGAAGCTGGGAGCGGGATTTCCCATGGGACCACTCGAACTTGCAGATATGGTTGGAATTGATGTCACATTTGACGTAATACGAATACTCTATGAGGAGTACGCAGACCAGAAATATAGGCCATCACTCTTATTGAAAAGAATGGTTGATTCCAATAAACTTGGAATTAAAAATGGAGAAGGCTTTTACAGCTATCATTAAAAAAGATCATTTTATCTGGTTTATTCCCCCCATCTGCCTGTTCACAAGAACAACAGTTGGCGTTATGATATATTTCTTTTGCGAAATTCTGAAAATAGACACCAGGATATTTTTCTTATTGTTGTCTCTAAATACCCTCCTGATTTCACCCATCAGAGTTTTATTCACGCTGAGTTCCACATATATAGGATTCCCCATATGGTACCAAGTGGCAATTATGGAACCCTCTTCTATCAGCTCCACATCTTCTCTATCCACCTCAAAGTCAAACCTTTGTCCTACTTCTATTTTCAATTTTTGTACCTTATCTAATAGAAAAAACCAAGTTATTTAAGCTTTTTCTCTACGTGATATAATCGAAATCATATTAACCTATGTCTTTTAAAAAGATAACATTGAATTAGTAAATGTAATTGACAGCTAAGCAGATATATTCAGTTTCCTATGGCTACCTCAAATTTAATGAAATATTTGACAGATATCTAACATTATTAAAGTAGTAGAAATTGTATGATGCCATCGGAAATCATATTGCATTGATTTATAGATATCATGATCATTTTTTGCCTTAAAATCATTAGATAAGGTAAAAAGATGTGGAGATACTGAAGATCCTGATTATATTAACAGACTTTTGTCAAGTATAATGGATGCGTGATCAAAGTCGGAACTTTCTCGTGATTTATTGTCTCTTCGTCGAGAAGCAAAGGTCAAAGATCATTCCTCCTCAATTAAAGTAACTCCCAGAACTTTTTCCAGCTTCCTGGCAATCCTGATATCTGGGGTAAGGCTCCCTCTCTCAATATTCGCAAGAACATTCTTTCTTTCCAGTATCTTTGCAGCCAAATCATCCTGAGTCATCTCCATTTTTGATCTGGCGTCATGAATAAGCTTAGCATATTCCGGTACAACAAGAAGATTCTCAATGTTCTCTTTTTTTCTGACAGGTTTGATCTTACGGGGCATTGGAGTACGGTATTCACGCTGAGGTATTTTTATAGGTTCAGGTTGCAATTTTACTGGATTGGAATAACCCGATGATCTAAGTTTATCTACAGGAACACCAAATTTGCTGCATGAATCACAAACATTGAGGATTGCACCATCAACTCTCACCTTGGTCAACCTTTCGCTTTTTTTTCCGCACATTTCACACTCCATAAATCAACCCTCCTTCCTCATAATTCATAATCTATTAATTCAAATTAGTTAGTTTAAGCTTTCTATTTAAAAGATCTATGATAGATCCAAAACACAACTGTTTATAATCCAAAGCAATTAGTCTGGCATGGATTCTGGATGGAACACCATGCTAAGAAGGGAGGGCGGAAACTACTATACTATTTCCTCTTATCCAAGACCCGTATACGGGGAAAAAGTAAAGAAAGAGAACGGTTTTTACAAACGTTACTGGGATCCTAAAAGAAGCAAGCTTTCTGCAGCACTTAAAAAAGGCTTGAGATATATACCCTTTGAGAAGGACAGCAGGGTTCTTTATCTGGGGGCATCCACAGGCACAACAGTGAGCCATATAGTGGACCTTTGCCCTGAAGGTGAGGTATTTGCGGTTGAGTATTCATTTGAATCATTTACAAAGCTCCTTAATATATCGGGAGAGAGGAAAAACCTTTTTCCATTCCTCGAAGATGCCATGAACATTGAAAATATTGCAGGATTCATAAACAACCCTGAAGTGATATACCAGGACATATCGCAAAGACATCAGGTGCAAATTTTCAATCTTGCTGCAGCAACATTCAAATCTGTGAAGAAAGCAGTCCTTATAATTAAAGTAAGAGCAATAAATGCAAGGCAGAATGAAAAAGACATAGTCAGGAATTCAATTAAAGGGATCAATGGATTCAAGGTGCTTGAGATAATTGATCTCAAACCATTTGATAAGTCGAACTATCTGGTTTATCTTGAAAGGCCATAAGAAAGTACAATTATATTCCCAGATACCATTAAAGGCTATGGAAGGGAATCCTTTTTTTGAAAAGAATGCCGAAAAGTATGCGGCGAGCCATTCACACAAGAAAGGAGAGGATCTTGACATACTTGAACATCTTTTAAAACCGGCAGGAGATGAGATCTTGCTTGACATAGGCACAGGCACTGGGTTTACTGCTGTCAGAATGGCACCCCTGGTCAGTTGGGTAACGGCCTCAGACCCTACTATAGGGATGCTTAATCAGGCCAGGAAAATCGCCGAAGAGTCAGGTATAAAGAATATAAAATTTCTCAACTCTTCATGGGAAAACCTTGAACCTGAGAATGGAAGGTATGACATAATAACCTGCAGAAGGGCAGCGCATCATTTTCACGATATAGCCAGTTTTTTTTCAAAGATATATTCTCTCTTGAATCCCGGTGGAAAATTTGGGTTTGTGGACTTTACAACTCCTGAAGAAGACAATTCTGACTTTTTCAATAAGCTGGAGAGAATCAGAGACAACACACACGTGTATGCCTTGAAAGTTTCGGATATAAAGAGACTTTCAAAGGAAAAAGGATTTTTATTAATTGCAATGGAGACACGGGAAGAAAAAGTACATTTCATTAAATGGCTGTATCCCGTTGAGGAAAACAGCAGGGAGGGTATAAATTGTCGAGAGTATCTTGAACAATCTCCTCCCGAAATGACTAAACTCATCAACTATGATCCATTTGGCAATACATTCACAAAAACAAGGGTAATTGCCATATTACAGAAACCACGGTAAATCTATAATATTGAAATCAACTCTGGGTTTGTTCATCATGATAGATAATCCTGACCTAGATCTGAACTATTTTCATAAATCCGGATTTACAAGAAAGATATGCGCATCATGCGGAAAAGCATTCTGGACACTTGATGGTGAACGTACAACTTGCGGGGACCCGCCATGTGATTCCTATACATTTATAGGCAATTCGCCTGTCTATAAACCTTTCTCACTCAATGAAATGAGGGATGAATTCGTCGGGTTCTTCAAAAACACACACAAAGTGATCATGCCATATCCAGTTGTTCCCAGATGGAGAGACGATGTCCTGCTAGTAAATGCATCAATTTATGATTTTCAGCCCCACGTGACCTCTGGAAGGGTAAAACCTCCAGGCAATCCTCTAGTAATGTCGCAGCCAAGCATAAGGATGACCGATACTGATCTTGTAGGTTCAACAGGAAGGCATCTTACCAGCTTCGAAATGCTTTGCCATGATGCTTTTAACTATGGCGATAAGGTTGTTTACTGGAAGGAGGAGACTATCGAGTACTGCTTTGCCTTTCTGACCGAGAGACTCAGAATTAATCCAATTCTCATAACATTCAAGGAGAAACCTTGGTTCGGAGGAGGAAATGCTGGAAATGCTTTCGAAGTTTTTGTTATGGGGCTTGAGGTTGCAACTCTTGTATTCATGGACCTAAAAGAGGATAATAATGGAGATGTGGATATAGAGGGGACAAAATACAGCAAAATGGAACTTTCTGTAGTTGATACCGGATACGGCCTAGAGAGACTCACCTGGCTTTCACAGGGCACCTCTACAGTCTATGATTCAACGTTCAGGCTTGTGATCGATTATATTATTCAGCACAGCAGCAGAGGAGTGCTGGATGAAAAGGTCCAAGGTGAAATGTCATCCATAGCCGCCAAAATTGACCCTTTCAAAAAGGCTATAGTTCTAAAAGAATTTTTCAAGAAAGAGGGCATAGAAACAACAGAAAAGCAATCTGATATTGCGGTTTCATTTGAGAACAGCAGATCGGTTTTTGCACTGGCAGATCATACGAAGACCCTCCTTCTCCTTTTCTCCGATTATGTCATACCCTCAAATGTAAAAGTGGGGTATCTCGCAAGAACTCTCCTCAGGAGATCATTCAGGTACATAGAAGATCTAAAATTCACAGGGAGCGTGGAGACGCTTATAAAAATGCACTATGAACTCCTTGGTGGTGTGGTGAGAGAATACCCTGAAAAATTCATAAGCGAGATGATTCACTCAGAATACGAAAAATATAAGGAAATGTCTGAAAAAGGGAAAAATCTCATACTAAGAACTTTTGACAGAAAAAAATCAATCGATGTTGAAGACCTTGTCACATTGTATGATTCAAACGGTCTTGTCCCTTCATTCGTCGAGGAGGTTCTGCTGAAGGATCGCGGCTATAAAGTAGATATACCGGAGGATTTTCAGAGTCAGGTTATACTTAGGCACGAAAAACTTGAAAAATCCAGGGCCAGGAAGATTAAAACAGAGGAATTTCCACAGATAGAAACACGCCCTCTTTACTATGACGATGCCAACATTGGTGAGTTTAATGCACTTGTCATGTACTCCGGCGATAAAACCATCATTACAAACCAGACAGCTTTCTACCCGGAAGGCGGAGGTCAGCCTTTCGATCTTGGTTACTTTACATACGGCAATAAAAAAATAGCAGTTATAAATGTACGCCGGGTTGGGAAATCCATAGTGCACTATCTGGCTGAAAATATCCCTGTGAAGGCAAAAATAAGCGGCCATGTTGACATGAAAAGAAGAAAGCAGCTTATGATCCATCATTCCGCAACTCACCTTCTGTTAGGTGTGGCCAGGCAAACTCTGGGCCAACATGTCTGGCAGAATGGGGTGCAGAAAGAGGTTGAAAGATCAAGAATTGACATAACCCATTACAGGAAGATAAGCGAAAATGAGATAAGGGAGATAGAGGAAAAATGCCTCCAGGTTATTATAGAGAACCGGAGAATTAAGGCCGCGGTTCTCGACTGGAACAGTGCCCTGGAAAAGTATGGTTTCAGGCTTTTTGAAGGTGGAATACCAGAAAGCAGCAAACTGAGAGTGGTTGAAATAGAAGGCATTGATGCGGAGGGTTGCGGGGGTACACACCTGGACTACACTGGACAGATAGGCTTCATAAAGATAATCTCTGCTGAACCTTTGCAAGAAGGCATCCAGAGAATAATTTTTGCTGCTGGATATTCAGCCCTAGGGTTCGTTCAGGAAATGCAGTCCAGAATGGAGAATATCCGGAATGAACTGAACGTTGACCTTGATCATCTGGATTCTAAATTCAAAGCATCATGGGAGGAGTATATTTCACTAAGGAAGAAATGGGATAAAGCCATGAAGGAAACTGTAAAGAATATGATGGATACATCTATGAGATTCATCGTAGATGGAATTTCAGTCCATTTGCTGGACGGGACATTCAGCCAGGATCAGATAACGGAATTCACGAGAATGGCAAACTCCAGCAAAAATTCACTGTTCCTGATAAACAATCACAGAGGTTCTTTTATCGAGGTTACTGTGATCTCAACATCCCTTAAGGGATCAGATTCCATCGTGAAAGCACTTTCCCAGCCTGCAGCAAGCTATTCCTCAGGATCACAGAGATATGCCCGATTCAACTCAACTGTGAGAATAGATGAAACATTAATAAGGAAGGTTTTGGCTACTGTAAAAAACCAGTGAGGAAATGCTAAAGGAAAAACAGAAAGCTGCGGCAAGAGATGCAGTGACTCATTTTTACAAGGTTATTGAAGAAAGCAGCGACAGTGATTCAATAACTTTTAAAGTTGAAAACAATGAACTATTCAGTGAAAGCACCTTCAATGATCTACTTAACGCAATTTCCAGTCAGGGTCTGGTAGCCTTCACTTCTGACAGAGATGGTAGTGAAATAGTAATCCTGCCAAAGTTGACGCAAGTTAAGGATATGTTCCACTATCGCCTCATACTTTTTATACTGACTTTCATTGCAATATTTTATTTCGGTTATGAATATGTAAGTTCATATTATGGAAACACCAGCTTTCTCTGGACCATTGAAAATTCAGCCATGTTCTATGTCCTCCCCGTTTGGACAATTCTCATCTCAAAGGAATTCTCAAAATTCATTATACTTGCCAGGAACAGGCAGACCTATTCTTTTCCAATATTTATCCCAGACCCCATAGGCATGGGGACCATGGGGCTCATCAACACAAACAGGCACAATTTCACCTCTAAAAGGTCAATGGTTGCGTTCTCAGGAATCCCTTTACTTATTGGTTTTGCAATCTCTGCAATATTCCTGATGGCAGGCAGCCTTCAGACAATCATTTCACCTCCAGCGAATCCAGTCGTCAGTTCAGTATTGGGGGGTTCCGGGACTCCGGTCATCTTTCAGATACTCATATACCTGTTTATTCCGTCCAACGGAATTCTGGATCCACTTGCATTTGCGGGATGGGTTGGGTTAATCGTAAACTCATTCAGTGCTCTCCCCCTTGGTTACATGGACGGAGGGATACTGGCATCAGCACTGTTTGGAAAGAAGGCAATAATTCTTTCTTATATTTCTATAATTGCAATCATCTTGCTTGGGATCGCCTATCCTGCCTGGATTGTCCTGGCTGTTTTTGTCCTCCTGTTCGGTCTTAGAGGTCCTGAACCATTGAATAATGCCTCAATATTGGGGAAGAAATCAAAAACAATTGCAGCAGCGGGTTTTGCAATTCTCATTATCGGGCTTGTGCCTTTGCCCTATCATGCACCTAATACGCAGTTCCAAATGGACATGGCACAGAATCAGGTGGTAATAGTCAATGGAACTGGAAACATGGCAAATTTCAATATGTCACTTACAAACTTGGGTTCATCAGTTATTTCTCCTGCATTTAAGGTTTTGCCTACAATATCCTTCAGTGTTGAAAGCGTAAACAGATCAATATCTCCCGGGATGTCAATGAAGTATGACATGGAATTCAATACAAGCAGCCTAAGGAAGGATGGCATTTACGATTACAATCTTTCGGCTACAAGTGGAACATTCAGTCAAACTGCTGAGCTGGAGATGATCATGGTCAATATATCCTCTTCCCTCAATTTCAATACCTCAAATCCATTCGATAAAAATGTTTCTGTTGGAAAAATATTTAAAATAGATTTTACAAACACCGGTTTCTCAGAAAACAATTCTACATTCACAATACTGTCAATAGGAGAAAAAAACTTCTCTTATACCCTATATACCGATAGTATGCAGGCAAATATAACGATGAGAGGGACGCACCAGTTGACACTTGGAAAGATAACACTTCCTGAAGGAGAATCCTACAGCCTTGACCTGGAAGCAAGAACAAACTTTACAACATGGACAATAGTGGGATATAATGATAACTTTCAGGCTGCAATTGCTGTTCTTAGGGAAAGTAAGACGTGAAAACTAAAAATCCATTAACCAAGTTAACAAATTTTTTTAAAAGTTTTTATCCCTATAAGTCTTAAAATTCATGGACACAACCCCTTATCTTCTATCACATCCTCTTTTGTTTTCAAAATTGTTTTTCAGGCCTGATCTGGTTTGCGTCTGTTTTACTGAAGTTTTAAAACCCAATATACACATCAGAACTCACCCTGCAGAGGAGTCCTTTTTTTGTTCAGAGTATCTATGCAACACTCTCTAATGGATCTATGCAGTTATACATGGAAACTTGCTTCCATAAATAACAGCTTCTTATGTAGAATAAATTTCATAGGCATAAGGTATGCTATTAGCGTGGACTCGATAACATTAATACGGCAAAGTTGACTATATGTTGGATTGGGCTTTGCTTATGACAATTAGAGTGGCTTTTATGCTAAACCCACTAGCCGGGCTAGGAACGCGAACTAATGAAAAAGGTTCAGACCATCTCAGGCTTGCAGATTGCAGGAGTTCAGTTTCCATACCCTTGGCTGAAAAATTTGTTGCTATGATTAAGGGCTTTGATATCCATTTTATAACTGCAGGTGGTTGCATGGGTGGCGACATTTTTTCAAAGCTTTCAATCGGGGATGCAGAAATTCTTCCAGGCCCTTTGGGAATAAGTAAGAAGGCAGATACCGTTCAATTTATTGAAAAGATCAACTCCATGAATCCAGATATGGTTGTCTTTGTAGGGGGAGATGGAACAGCCAGAGATATTTCCAGTGTACTGAAGCATGAAATACCGTTGATGGGCATACCAGCAGGTGTGAAGATGTACAGCTCTGTTTTTGCTCTGTCTGTTCAGCATGGATCAGATCTTCTAAGAAAATTATCTCATCAGGGAATTATAAACACCAAGTCTGGTGAAATTGTTGATATTGACGAATCAGACTACAGGAGAGGAAAACTTAACCTGAAGATATTCGGCACGGTTTTAATACCTGAATCTCCTGAAATAATAGGAATTGGAAAGGCAGAGTATTCTACGGGCGATCTTGAAGGTATAGTAGACTACATAGTTGAAAAGATGGATGCCGAAACAACTTATATAATAGGGCCCGGCAGCACCTGCAAGGCAATATGCAGGCATTTTTCCATTATTACCAATGATCTGGGGTTTGACATCATAAAGGGGGGAAAACTGATGGTAGAGGATGCCGACAGCAATTCTATTATTAAGGCAACAGAAAGTGGAAAGGCGGTAATGTTTCTGTCTCCAATAGGTGGCCAGGGGTTCTTGATAGGAAGGGGTAACAGGCAGATAACCGCTGATGTTATGGATGGATTAGGTTTGAACAACATTGTCATCATATCTGCACCTGAGAAAATTCAGGGAATTTCAAAGATATTCGTTGATCTCGAGGGGTTTAGGGGGAAATGGCCAAAGTACATGAAAGTGCTCACAGGATACGGAAACTATAAGGTCATGCCTGTGATAAGCTGAGGACCATGAGGATCGGGTATTTTACTGAAACATACTATCCAACTCCGGATGGTGTCTCTCACTATCTAAGGGATGTAAAAATGGAACTTGAATCCATGGGTCATGAAGTTTTCATATTTTCTCTTACCGGTGACAGAAGTGAAAAAAATGTGTTTTTACCAATGACAGTCCCTTTGGTTATGTACCCCCAGTATAGGGTCCCCATCAATTTCATACCTTTCAGACTTTTCACTAGGATTAAAAAGCTTAAACTTGATATAATTCATATACAGGATTCGTTTTTTATGGGTTCAATAGGTTATCGTGCATCTGTGAATTTCAAAATACCAATTGTGGCAACTTTTCACACAGATTTTTCCAGGATGAAAAATACCATCAGATTCCCTTTCAGTACAATGGCATTCAAACTGTCATGGAGATACAACATTTATCTTTACAGAAAATGCAGGATGGTATTGTGCCCCAGCAGGTCTGCCTATACAACCCTGAAGAATGGTGGATTAAATCACGTGAAGGAATTGCCCCTTTTTGTCGATACAGATAGATTTGTTCAGACTGTCTGCTCTAAAAACCATGAAAACTTCACAATAACTTATATCGGCAGGATTGCTGAGGACAAGGGAGTGAGGTCCATCATAAAAATAGCAGATAATCTCAGAGATCTAGACGGTATAAAATTCATAATTGCAGGAATCGGGCCGGATGAGAAATTGATTGGCGATATGGTCAGAGAAAGAAACCTGGGAAATATTGTTGAACTCAAGGGATACGTGGACGAGGAGGAAAAAATAAAGATCCTCGGGACTTCTACACTTTTTATACACCCATCCAAGTCAGACACCTTCGGAATATCTGTTTTGGAAGCGCTTTCATCCGGACTTCCAGCCATGGTATCAAAGGATTTTCCTCTTAATAACTACAGTGGAAATGAGGCAAACGGTATCTTAACAACAGATTTCTCCAATATTGGAGAGGCATGCGATGAGATCAGAAAACTGAAGCAGGACATTGAATATTTCAATAAACTTTCAGAGGCCGCAAGAAAATTCAGCGTGGAAAAATTTAGCATGAAAAGTCATGTGCAGTCGCTGATTGATATTTATTCAAGTCTGATTGCGAAATAAAGCCAAAATATATAAAATAAAGAAGAGCATACAAAGGGGTAGTGTGCATAAATGGATGAGCGGGGAGAACATAGAAAGTTTTCAGATTTGGCAAAATATGTGAGAAAGTCGCCCCCCTGGTGGGCCTATATTCTTCCAATTCTGGCTCTACTCACAGTTGACTATTTTCTCATTGGTAGCTTGTATGTTGTCATTTTTGGAATTTTAGGATCGTATTTGCTTGTAATAGCTCTCGACTCTCTTTTTTTTGTAATAACACGTTTCAGTTTTCCCTTCAGGCGCATAATATTCCTTGATTTTACATCGCTACTGATCTGGAATTTATTTTTCTGGGTTATCTACTTCCTTCATGTGTTTCAGAGCTACGAGATCGCAATAATGATCTCTATTTCTTCAACTGCATTGCTCCGTATACTGATCTTCTTTATTTATTATTCTGACAATATAATTAAATCTACAATACCTGCACTGAATTATACATTTTCCTCAATTGTTGCCTTAACTGTCATATTCAGGGACTATTACGTTCTTGTGCCATTTATTCTTTCTTCTATAGTTTATGTGATTGCGGGTTTTATATTCATTAAGAGTACCACAAAAGGGTTTGCACGTGAATATGGAGAGAGCCCGACAAAACTCATTAAATTCTTCCTTAACTATCAGAACGAATCAAGTGAAAACAAGATAGGGGAAAGATTCTTTAAGAGGATGTACCGTAGCAAGAGGACCGTTCCAGTAAAAGTTATTGATATAAGAAGATCCAATGGAACGAGAAAAGTGCT
Source organism: Oxyplasma meridianum (assembly GCF_038024865.1). Taxonomy (NCBI): domain Archaea; kingdom Methanobacteriati; phylum Thermoplasmatota; class Thermoplasmata; order Thermoplasmatales; family Thermoplasmataceae; genus Oxyplasma; species Oxyplasma meridianum. The sequence continues at coordinate 330,236 of NZ_CP133772.1, forward strand.
TCTGGTTTTCCCATACATACACCCAGGTCCATTCGGTACTCTGGGTTCCAGCGATCTTCCTGCAAGGCTTCAGTCCAGACTTAATGATCTGGGTTCAGATTTGATGGTATTTCACACAACAACTACGAACAGCAACAACTGTTCAGGAGAATCTGATATAGATTCTATATCAAATGCAGTGAGACGTTCCCTTGATCATATGGAATATGTTACCACTATGTCGAGATTTAAGAAGCTCAGTGTGGGGAAAATAGCAATAGGAATATTGAAGTTCGGTGATTTCGGAATTGGGTCCATTATTCCGGAAAAGATTTCTTTTGACGACGTGTCACTGAAGGAAGGGTTGAAGCTCATACATTCAGTGGAAAAAAGTACCCTAAAAAACTTCGCCCCCATTGATGCCCAGAATTATTTTCACGAACGTGCACCTGAACTGCATGACTGCTCCACTCTTTCAAATGCTTTTATAAGGGAATTTTCAAAGCTCCCATCCAAATATCCGGCAAAGATAGGATATGGCCATGTAGCCCCTTCTATGCCTGACCTGGCATCTGTAGGAATCCAGGCTCTGGTATTTGACACAGGGGATAAATTGAATACCATTGTTTTAACCGATTCAAACAACATAACTCGGGAGGCAATAAAGGCATGTGAGGAGAAATTGAAGGAATTGGTGTCTTCTGTTGAGATATATACCACTGACAATCATTATGTAAATGCAGGCACTCTGAATATAAATCCTTTGGGAATCGCCGGGAATCTAAGTGAAATATCTGATTACGTATACGCGGCAGTCAACAAGGCAATACAGAATACAGAGGAAGTATCAGTTGGAATGGCTACTGAAGAAGCCCAAGTGAGAATGGGTGATGAAAACGCCTTTCAGAAGCTTATTGGAAGTGTGTTTGCGTCACTTAAGACTGCAAAGTACTCAATTATAATTACAATTTCATCATCAGTAGCTCTTTCCGTGTTAATGTTCAGATTTTTGGTGACATTTGTCTAAAATAAAAGTTAACAGATATCAATTTTTTAAAACTCTACCTACCTTCTGTGCCTGAATCATAAGATCCAGCAATGTAATTGCAGTAGAGCACTGAACAACCGGTACTGACCTTATGGCTATGCATGGGTCATGCCTCCCTGTAACTTTCAAGGTGCTTTCCTCCATTTTTTCAATATTGACTGTTTTCTGTTCTATGTGTATGGAGGATGTGGGCTTCATGACCACTCTAAAATCCAGAGGCATGCCGTTGGTGATTCCTCCCAGAACGCCACCATTGTTATTTGTTCTGGTCTTGATAATCCCCCCATCTATATAGAACAGGTCATTTGCTTCTGATCCTCTCATTCCCTGGAATCGAAAACCCGATCCGAATTCAACACCTTTAAGACCAGGTATAGAGAAAAGCATCTTTGAGAGTGAACTTTCAACAGAATCGAAAAACGGTTCCCCCAGTCCCTTAGGCACATCCCTAACAACTGTTCGTATGCCTGCTCCAACGCTATCTCCTCTTGAAAGTACCTCTTTTAGAATATCCTTTGATAGCCTTTCAGATTCAGGATTTTCGCATCTTGTTTCAAACTTATATGGTTCTTCTGAACCTTCTGGTATTTTCTCTCCAAAATACAATCCACCCATATTGTCTATCCACGATATAATCTCTATTCCGAATTTTTCCTTTAGGAGGTCGAGAGCTATTGAACCTAATGCTACAAGTGGTGCAGTCATTCGGCCCGAAAGAAAACCTCCACCTTGGTAATTCCTGTATTTTCCATATTTGTAAAAAAGAGTGATATCTCCATGACCAGGTCTTGGATTATCTCTCAGGTAATCGTAATGCTTTGAAATGCTGTCTTTATTCTCTATAAAGATGGTTATTGGTGACCCATCTGTATAATCCCCTGTAAAACCGGAAACAATTCTTATTGTATCATCTTCTTTTCTCTGTGATGTATACACGCTGGACCCTGGTTTACGCCTATCGGCCCACAATTTTATGCGTTCTTTGTCAAGTCTGAAGCCAGCAGGAAAGCCTTCAAGCGAACCTCCAATTCCATTACCATGGGAGGATCCAAATATTGAAAATTTCAGTGATGATCCGGTTGTAAAGGACATTTATACAAATGATAATGCTGCTGTATAAAAATACTTGTCATGGAATAAGAGTATTCCAGTGATGATTAATTTGTCAGTATTTTGTAGGACAAAAATGACATATGTAGGTAGTTCGGTGGAGTCCATTGTATGTAGACGTACATATCGGATAGTGGTGGCAAATGTTTATATACAGCATAAGAGATGCTATGCCATGGAACTAATAGCAGATGGAAACATTATAAGATCACTCAATAGAAGCGAATTGAGAAGGAAAGTTCTTTTTTATTTGCTTTCAATATATCCTTACAGATCCTATCTTTCGGAGATATCTAGAGCAATAAAGTCTGACCCTTCCAATGTTAAAGGTTGTCTTGAAGGTCTGGGGGTTAGGTACACAGGTGAGGAGTCACTTGTCGGACTTGGTCTCGTTTCAGTAGAACAGACTAAAAATGGATTCAGATATTTCAAGGTGAATCAGGAATATATAGAAGATGTGAAGTCCCTGAAGTCAATGTTTAACCACAAGAAAGTTTTTGCAGTGGAGATAGGATAATTTAATCCATTCTTAAATAAATATTAAATCTCTGATTTATCTGGAACAGCGCATTCAATAAATCTGATGGGATCTAAAAATAGTTTCAAGCAAATGAATCCGGGTACGGAATTTAATTGGCTTTATGGGCTATGGCAAAGCTTCATTCCTGAAGGAATGAAGCTTGAATTGTTAAAGGATATTACTGTTAAGTAATACCATAATACCCTATTATTGTCTGTGGAGAAACTCTACACCATGAGAGATGCATGATATTGCAGATCCATCTTACAACACTGAGAACATGGGACAGAGAAGGAAAGATCAGGTGTGTTAGAATGCAGAACAATTTTCTCAGGATACCCGAAAGTGAGATCAACAGAATACTTGGCATTAAGAAGGGTAGGATCAGCTGTATATATGCAAGAGTTTCATCCAATGGGCAGAAGGAAGACCTTTAAAGGCAAATAGAAAAGCTGGCACAATCATCACCCGGGTCAGAAATCACTGAAATTGTGGAGATTGACAACCAGGAGATATTATCAGCCAATGAGATCCTCACGAAACATCTCATATCCATAATCAAATCCCTCTTCGCAAGTCTATACGGCCTAGGATGGCATAAGATGAAGATCATACTTGAGGCAGTAAATTCTTAACATGACTATGCAAAGGATCACGTCAATCCTGTATGCAGATCATCCGTTGCAAGGATACAGAAAGACTTCTTTCACAGGAGAGAGAAATTGCAGAAACACCTGAGAAATCCTGAGAAGAGATACAGAAAACTCAAAAAGGCAAAAAAAAGGGAGAGAAACAGTATGGAGGATGCAATGCACATGGCATGGGAAAAACTGGTTAGCAATAACCTCCATATATATTTTGTATTTAAGGATCTGAAAATAATAAAAAAGGCAATAATAGAGGAAAGAAATTCCGGAATACATGAACAGAGGTCCATATAGTGGATTTTAGAAAATAATTGAATACAAGTGGGAAAGAAAAACAATATAATTGAAAAAGAGAGGAACTCCATCCCAATTTCATGCATGCAGTGGCAAATTAAGGCACCCTGCATGAAAGATATCCAGATGCGATAACTGTGATCTGGACTGCGACAGGAACAAACTTGCATTTCTTGCAATAACCCTGCGTGGTCTTGATCTTTGCGGAGACCAGTTGCCCGTGAGTGGGTCAGCATCTTGGCAGTTTGTGAAGAATGAATATCTGTACCTCAGGCATGCACCCGCCATGCCTGAAGCAGGTTGGACTGAGACTGCTTAAGCTGGGAATGAAACTAGTGCATAACAATGCGCAAGGTTTTAAGAACGGTAACCTCGATTGATACGAAGTATTGATAACTATTTAAAATAGGAAAGGCTTATTTATTAAATTTTAATAAAGAGGTGTGGAAAATTCAATGGAATCTGTAGAAGAATGGGTAAAGAAATTAAACGTTTCCAGCACAAAAGACGTGCAGGTTCCCAAAATTCTCTTTGATCAGGTCATAGGACAGGAAGAAGCGGGAGATGTTGTTAAAAAAGCAGCACTCCAGAAAAGACATGTCCTCCTCATAGGGGATCCAGGGACAGGTAAATCAATGCTTGCGCAGTCTATGGTAGATTTCCTGCCTAAGGAAGATCTGGAGGATATCATAGTTTTCCCAAATCCTGAGGACAACAACAGACCCAAGGTCAAAACGCTTCCAGCCGGTAAAGGCAAAGAGATCATTAGACAGTACCAGATAAAGGCGGAACGTGAAAAGAAAGATAGATCAAGAAGCATACTTTTCATTATACTTTCAATTGTATTCCTTGGGGTTGTTTTTGCCTTTATTCTTTCAGATTGGATAATCGTTTTCTTCGCAATAATGGCAGCTGCATTCGTTTATATGGCTATGGCAATAAACCCTGCTATGAGGGCAGAAAGGGCTATGGTTCCTAAATTGCTGGTGTCGCATTCTCCAAACGACAAACCACCTTTCGTAGACTCAACCGGTGCACATTCTGGGGCTCTGCTTGGTGATGTGAGGCACGATCCCTTTCAGTCAGGCGGTCTGGAAACACCGGCACACGATCGGGTTGAAGCTGGAAACATTCACAAAGCCCACAGAGGGGTGCTGTTCATTGATGAAATGAATCTTCTCAGGCCGGAGAGCCAGCAAGCACTTCTAACAGCAATGCAGGAGAAAAAATTTTCAATATCAGGACAGAGTGAAAGAAGTGCTGGTGCAATGGTTCAGACAGAACCTATTCCATGCGATTTTGTGCTGGTAGCTGCGGGGAATCTGGATGCTATACAGGGTATACACCCAGCGTTAAGATCCAGGATAAGGGGTTATGGTTACGAAGTTTACGTCAACAGTACAATGGATGATAACGAGGAGAACAGAAACAAGATAGTTCAATTTATCGCACAGGAAGTAATCAAAGACAAGAAAATACCACATTTCGACTTAGGTGCAATTACGGAAATTGTTAAGGAAGCACAGAAAAGGTCAGGGAGAAAGGGTAAACTTACCCTCAGGCTTAGAGAACTGGGAGGTCTGGTAAGAGTAGCCGGTGACATAGCTATTAGCGAGAAATCAGACATAGTAACCGCAGATGAGGTTATGAAAGCCAAGAATCTTAGCAAACCACTTGAACAGCAAGTAGCAGACAGATCTATAGAGATAAGGAAATCATACAAGACATTCATAAGCGAAGGGTCCAAGGTTGGAATGGTGAACGGTCTGGCTGTCCTTGGAGCAAATTCAGGTATGGCTGATTTTACCGGTATAGTTATGCCAATAGTGGCTGAAGTCACCCCATCGCAACATAAGGGAAACGGTTCAGTTGTAGCCACAGGAAAACTGGGTGAAATAGCAAAGGAAGCTGTGCAGAATGTCTCTGCAGTATTCAAAAAACTCAGTGATATAGAAATTTCCGATATGGATATACACATACAGTTTGTGGGTTCGTATGACGGTGTGGAGGGAGATTCAGCAAGCGTTTCAATAGCAACAGCAGTCATTTCCTCAATAGAAAACATACCAATTGATCAGAGTCTTGCAATGACAGGATCACTGAGTGTAAGGGGAGCAGTTCTTCCGGTGGGGGGTGTGACCGCCAAAGTAGAAGCTGCCATAGAGGCCGGGCTTAAGAGAGTCATCGTACCGAGGTCCAACTACGATGATATAGTGCTTGATTCAAATCATCAGAACAGGATACAGATAATACCGGTGGATACTATAGAAGATGTTCTAGAAAACGCACTTGTAGAAACTCCGGAGAGGCAGAAATTCTTCTCACGGATCAAGAGTCTCATAACACCAAAAGGATTCAGCAGCCAGCAAGGGATAACCGGAAAAAATGTGGCCTGAAATCTCCTATATTTTTTTTAAAGAACCAATAGATAGTCAAGAACTTATTTCAATCATTTCCAAACTTAATGGATTTATTTGCGTTCTCAATCCAGATGCCATAGTGTCAGAGATCCAGATACTTGTCGCTTATTCCCACCTTGATAGAGAGAATGATATGGCAAAAAGGGTTAAGGACAGATCCTTACGCCTGATGATTCACATTGCAGGCGAAAAACAGATCAAGAAAGCAAAGGATAAGGTTGGGTTCAGGAACGGTATGAAAAAGGCTATTCTGGTTTATGAAAACAGTTCTGTTTTTGAAAATTTTCTGCTAGATCTTAAAAAGGCTGAAATATCAAACCAGCCTTTTATTCCTCATGATGTCAGGCAACTTGACAGAATTGTTTTTCCCAGAATTGCAATGTCAGATTTTCAGTCCTGAAGATCAATATCCGGAAAATTATATCACATTTATCCCAATACCTGCACATGGAAAAATTCCTTGCCTTTTTCGGACACATAAACATAGATTTCAAAATCAGGGTTACCGATGTGAATCTCCCAGGTTCCCAGATGGCTGAAAACGTTGAAGAAATATTTGGCGGTACAGCCGGAAATTTTGCCATGGTTGCCGCAAAGTTAAAGGTACCATTCGATCTCTATTCTTCAGTTTCCTCAAAGACTCACCAAGGATACCTGAATTATCTGCGTTCGGAAGGGGTTGATACTTCTCATATTGATACTGAAGATAGAGTATCAGGACCTGTATGTTACATTATAACTGATGGAAGCAACCAGAGGGCGTTTATGCATCAGGGTCCTATAGAGACTTGGAAAGCTGCCTATGGTTTCAAAGGAAGTAATTATAAATTTATAAATATAGGAACCGGGCCAGTTCAGGAATACATGAAAATTGTGGATAAAACTGAAAGAAAAAAAATTGTATTCGATCCCGGCCAGGAATTATCATACAGATATGACAAGGAAACCACAAGATTCATGGTAAAACATAGCAGTATGTTTATAGTGAATTCTGATGAATTCCAGATATTGAAAAAAAGACTGGAAGATTTTGGGGAATCTCCGGAAAATATTCTGGAAAATTTTATTGTGACAAAGGGATCTGAAGGATCGGAACTCTACAGCAATAATAAAATAACCAGAATACGAAATCTTGAGGTGTCCGGAATATATGATACAGTGGGAGCCGGAGATGCCTTCAGGGCCGGACTTTATTTTGGGCTTTATCATCATTACGACCTCACAGATTCCGTTATTTTTGGAAATATAGTGGCCGCAGAATCTGTCAGGAGACCAATAACAGAATTCAGTATGACACCAGATCAACTCAAGGATTGTTTTGAAAAGAACCGCGAAAGCATGCTGGGTTAATCTGGGGATATGGAAAGATATTAAGGTGGGCAATCACCAATCATTATTAATCCTGCACTAATTTAGTGTCTATGAACATATATTCATTTGAGGGAAGAATCCCAAGAATAGATGTAACATCTTATGTATCGCCCAGCGCATCAATCATAGGAAAAGTTACAGTGGGAAAAAACGTCTGGATCGGTCCAGGTGCTGTCCTTAGAGGAGATTATGGTGAAATAGAAATAGGGGACTACACTGCAGTGGAGGACAACTGCGTGATACATGCAAGGCCAGGAGAGAAAACAGTTATAGGGAAACATGTGACCCTTGGCCATCTATCACTGGTGCATACTGGAACAGTAGGCGATTGGGCGGTGGTCGGGATGGGTTCTGTAATTTCTGACTTTGCAAGAATAGGGGAATGGGCAGCAATAGCAGAAGGGGCAGTTGTAAAGAACAGGTCTGAAATTCCGGAAAGAAAAATAGCAGCGGGCGTGCCTGCAAAGGTTGTTGGAGATATAAACCAGGATTACATTGAATTATGGACAAAATACAAGGAGAATTACAACTCATTCGCAAACCGCTATAAGGAAAATCTGAAACCTCTTGAAGCGAAACAATACATTATATAAGTTATATCATAATTAACATAGGGATTAGCTATGTTTGAAATACAGGATGTAAAGATGAGGAAAGTAATTGACTCAAGGGGAAATTACACCGTTGAGGCCACAGTAATTCTAGATGGGTTCTGTGGAGTTTCATCAGCACCGGCCGGTGCAAGCACAGGGGCCACAGAAGTTCTGGCATTCCCAAAAGGAGGGGTAGATTCCGGAATTGAATTTTTCAATAGAAATGTAAAATCATCACTTATGGGGTTTCACGCAATTAATCAGGTTCAACTGGATTCTATGCTCAAAGACCTGGATGGATCAGACAACTTCTCGAATCTGGGTGGTAATTTAGCAACAGCAATTTCAATGGCCAATGCAAAGGCTGTTGCCAACGCCCTTAAAATACCTCTTTACAGATATGTAGGAGGGAATCTGGCCAACTCAATTCCAAGGCCCATGGGTAATGTTATAGGCGGTGGCAAACACACAAGAAACGGCACAACTATACAGGAGTTTCTGGTCTCAAGCCAGGGTAAAACCTTCCTGGATTCTGCATACACCAACGCTATGGTGCACAGAAGAATAGGGGAGATGCTATCTGACAGATTCAAAGACCAGAGTGTAGGTGTTGGTGATGAAAGGGCGTGGACAGCCAACATATCTGACGAGGATGCCATAGAATTATTGAAGGCCGCAGTTAAGGAAGTTTCATCAGAACGGAAAATGGAAATTAAACTTGGCCTGGATTTTGCTGCAACATCTTTCTTTGAAAACGGTAAATATGTATACAGGGACAGGAAACTTAACAAGGATGAGCAGATAGACTACGCTATCAGCATGGCAAAGGATCATGGATTCTATTTTGTGGAGGACCCTATGGTTGATACTGATTTCGATGGATTCGCAAAGGTTACGGCCGCAATAAGGGATAAGGCCATTGTAGTTGGTGATGATCTTTACACAACAAATGTTGAAAGAGTAAAAAAGGGGATAGAGATGAAATCCTCAAATGGGATTCTGATTAAGGTGAATCAGATCGGTACGCTTACTGCAACATATGAAGCGGTGAAGGTTGCCACCAGATCCGGAATGAAAAACACGATTTCACACAGGAGCGGTGAAACAACAGATAACTTCATTGCACATCTTGCAGTTGCGTTTTCTTCAACTTTCATAAAATCCGGTACAATAGGAGGGGAGAGGCTGGCTAAACTTAATGAACTGGCAAGAATAGAGGAAGATCTCCTGGTTCTCTAAAATGCTTAACCTCATTGGTATGGGGATTAGAGGGGTACATAGCCTTACTCTTCAGGAGGATGAAATTTTGAAGAGGTCCCAGAAAATATACTTCGAGGCATACACTTCAATTGCACCGGAAAATACAATAAATGATCTGGAAAGCAGATATTCAAAACCTGTTAAACCTCTGACAAGATCTGAGGTGGAGAATCCGGAAAAAATAATCAAGGAAAGCCTTGAGGAAACAGTATCACTGATCATCGTGGGAGACCCTCTTACTGCAACAACCCATAACCAGTTGAGATTCGAAGCTGAGAAATACGGCGTGGTTGTTAAATGCTACGAAAATGCATCCATAATAACTGCGGCTTTCGGCTATACCGGTCTTTTTACCTATAAAATGGCCCCTCCTATTTCCCTTCCATTTCCGCATGAGAAATTCTTTCCAAGAAGCGTATATGACAAAATATCTAAAAATATCGAAAATAGGATGCACAGCCTCATTCTTCTGGACCTGAATCCAGGGAGAGGGATGAAGGTGAGTGAGGCAGTGAAATATCTACTTGAAATGGAAAAAAATTTCGGAAATGGACTTTTAACAGAGTTCAGAGAATTGATTGCAATTTCAGATCTTGGGCATATGGATGAAAAAATTGTTTCCGGATCATTTGGAAGTATGATCTCCTATAATGGAGGGAGGATCAACTGCTTAATTATCCCCGAGAGCCCGACTGAAGACGAGGTGCGTTTTTTGTCCACATTCTGTAAAAGACTCCCTATTTAGTTAAGCAATTTCTTTATCTTCTCATTTACAAAATCTTCAGGGAGCCCAAATTTCTGGGCGGTTTCCTTAACGCTAAGATTTTCTATGAATGTTGTAAGGATTTCATATGTCAAAGGATCAGGTGAAAATTCAGCCACCTTCTGTTTTAATTTTCCAAGAATAGCATCTTTTGACTTTACTAGTCTTGCACGCTGTAACATAAGTTCTTCGATCCTATGGTTTATATTTTTAAGATGAGTAATGAGGTCAAATTCGCTATCTGTTTCAGCATCTACTTCCACGTTCTCTTCCGTTTCAATGGGGTAACGTCTTACTTCTAAGAAATTACTTGAATAGTCCACAACCATTGTTGAAAAGCCTGTAGGACGGTAAATTTTACGAGAGGCCCCACTACTGCTGGGAATTACTCCAACAACTGTTACGAGATTAGCCCTAAGAAGCATTTCAAGCTGCTTATTTATTGCCTGCTGTGATATCCCTATCTTCCTGCTCATTTCAAAAGCATAAGTATTGTCAAGAATAAGTCTCCGGAGGATTTCCCTCCGGGTATTGTTTTCAATGGCTTCAAAAAAGTCCTCTATGCCATCATCAAACATAGTTGCTTACTCTACCTGGACTTTTCTTCCACCTGTTGTTTCATCGGCAGCCTTCTCAATTATGAGGTCAAGTATACCGTTCTTGAACTTGGCCTGGGCGGTTTCAGGTTTGATCCTATATTGTAGATCTATGCTCTTGTAGTATTTCCTTGTATCTTCCTTTACACTAATGGTAACATTTTTTTGGGACACGTTTAGCTCTATGTTTTCCTTTGAAATCCCTGGAAGCTCGTAAGTTATGTATACTTTTTTCTGATCTTCATTCATGTCTGTTATTGGCTCCCTTACATTCTTATCTATAGGTTTTGCCGATCCAAGTGGATTCTGAACTCCAGGAACATTTCCAAACTCCTCAAACACAGGTCTTCCATCTGGTCCTATCTTGTAAGTGAAACCATACACATATGGCCCGTAGGAACTCACATCAGGATCTTTCAGAAACCTGTTCCATGTTCTCATCATTCTCTCATTAAACCTGTCGAAATCGAATCCGAAATCATCAAAGAAATCGTCTAATTCATCTCTCCAACTGTCTCTGTATTCATCGATGTCTCTCCTTCTTCTATTCACCATATATATCACCTCAGTTATCAACCAATAGTTGACAACTGTATAGTACAATTTAGTATAAAAATTTTTTTAATTGTTTTACAAGACAATCCTGTTTATCTTACAGGTCTCATGATTCAAATAAAATTAAAAAATTCCTATCTTTTTATTCTTAGAAGAAGTATTAGGATAGCTAATCTCTATTTTTACAGATTGTCGCGCTGTCCTTATTATCATAGACAGAGCATAATTGTAAAAAATTTATAACTGAGTAAGCGATTAACTCAAAACAGTCTGAAATCTCAAAGATAGTGTGGTTAACATGAACGAACCTTATAATAAAGTTAAAACAGACGTGCTTGTCATTGGTGCTGGAGGTGCTGGGCTAAGGGCTGCAATTTCGGCTGCTGACGCAGGTCTGAAAACAACCGTGGTGTCAAAGTCACTTATTGGAAAAGCACATACAGTTATGGCTGAAGGTGGAATTGCAGCATCACTTGGCAATGTGGATCCGAAAGACAACTGGCAGGTTCATTTTGGAGATATTATGGAGGAGGGGGTATATCTCTCAAACTGGCGGATCGCCGAGATTTTGGCCAAGGAAGTTCCTGAAAGGGTTTTTGAACTGGAAAAGTGGGGCGCTCTTTTCGATAGAACACCTGATGGAAGGATACTCCAGAGGGCATTTGGCGGGCATACATATAGAAGGTTGTGCCACGTGGGAGACAGGACGGGTCTCGAACTCATAAGGACTCTTCAGGACCAGGCCCTCCACAGAGATATAGACATATTAGACGAACTCTATATAACAAAGCTTGTGAAGGATGGAGATAGGGTTACTGGAGCCATCGGTATAAAGATGAACACAGGTGAATTTTATGCCTTAAGTGCAAAAGCAGTAGTTATAGCTACGGGAGGTGCAGGAAAAGTATACAAAGTCACTTCCAATTCGTGGGAGTCCACCGGAGATGGCATAAAACTTGCATATGAAATAGGGGCTACACTTATGGACATGGAGATGTTCCAGTTTCATCCCACCGGAATGGTTTATCCTCCTGGTGTGAGAGGTTTACTGGTGACGGAGGGCGTCAGAGGGGAGGGAGGGATTCTCCTCAACAATAAAATGGAAAGGTACATGCTAAAGTATTCCCCAGAAAAAAAGGAGCTTGATGCCAGGGATGTGGTTGCAAGGGCAAACTACGCAGAAATCCAGGCAGGAAGGGGGACTGAACATGGCGGGGTTTATTTGGACATAACACATAAGAGTCCTCAATATATAAAAGAAAAACTTCCTCATATGTACATGCAGTACCTTGAATTTGCAGGTGTTGATATAACTAAGGAGAAAATGGAGGTAGCACCAACAATTCACTATCAGATGGGGGGCATCAGGTTTGATCCAGAAACCTGTATGAGTTCTGTTAATGGTCTGTTCGCAGCAGGGGAAGTGGCTTGCGGATTACACGGTGCAAACAGGCTTGGAGGTAATTCGCTGGCGGATATACTGGTATTCGGCAGGAGAGCCGGGAACAGTGCAGCAGAATTTGCGAAAAAAGAGAGCCTTGTGGAGATACCTGAAGATGAAGTTCAGGATCAGATCTCTTCGGTGCTTTCATTCCTGAAGGAGAAAGGGACCAATCCATATTCAATCATGGACCAGCTTACAACTGCAATGAGTGATAATGTGGGAATATTGCGTGATGAGGATCATCTGAACAAAGGTCTTGAAAAAATTCTGGAACTCAAAAAGCAGTATGCATCTCTTGGAGTTCCAGGTGGGAGAAGGTATAATCACGGGCTGCTGGCATGCATGGAATTAAAGAGCATGCTGATAGTTTCCGAAGCAATTGTGCGATCGGCCCTTCTCAGGAAGGAAAGCAGAGGGGCACACGCAAGGACCGACTATCCAAAAAAGAGCAAAGAATGGTTAAAAAATATTATTATAAACAAAGATGGAGAGAACATGAAGTTTGACTATATCCCAGTTCAGCCAACCCCTCCTGAACTAGCCCAGTATTACAAACCAGAGGTGTATTCATGAAGGATGTAAAATTATCTATCTTCAGGCAAGATCCTGAGACGGAAAAAGAAGGAAGATTTGTAGAATATACCATTCCATATGTTGAAGGAATGGTTGTACTAGATGCTGTGCGATACGTGGAAGAAAAAATCGACACAACACTTGCTGTTAGATGGAACTGCAAGGCTGCCCATTGTGGATCCTGCTCTGCAGAAATCAACGATAAGCCCTCACTCATGTGCAAAACAAGAATTGAAACACTGGGGGACAGAATTAAAGTTGGTCCAATGAAGGCATACCCTCTTATAAAAGATCTAGTAACAGATGTTGGTTCAAACTGGAAGAGTGTCAGAAGAGTCCCTGCTTTTAAACCCAAAGAGGGACTTAAGGATCCATGGAGAATGCAGCAGGTGGATATAGAAAGGTCTAAAGAATTCAAGCGCTGCATTGAATGCTTCCTCTGTCAGGACGTATGCCACGTAATGCGTGAACATTATGAGGAGACAGATTACTTTGGTCCAAGACACATGGTAAGGGCTGCGTCATTGGATATGCATCCACTGGATGACCTTAGCAGATCCAGGTTTCTCAACGAGGAGGCGGGTATTGGATACTGCAATATAACAAAATGTTGCCAGGAAACCTGCCCAGAGCATATCCCCATAACAGATGACGCAATAATCCCAGAAAAAGAGAGAGCAGTAGATATCACTTATGATCCAATAGCAAGGCTAATAATCGGAAGAAAAAGTAAAAAGAGAGGTAATTAAATTGATGGAAAACAATACGAATAATGGGCACCCTAACCCAGCCAAAACCAGATTCCTGCCCGTGGAATTTACTGAACTGAACTGGAGGTTCTGGTCTTTTATCCTAATCCTCGTACTTGGAATTTACCTTCTTGGTCTTTTCCAGGGGTCAGTTGCCGGTGCAGTGACAAAATATGGCCTTACAGACCCATGGTATTCCCCCACAGTTCTTATAATACCATTCGTTGGTCTGTTCAGGCTTACCTGCTATGCTTACAGGAAAGATTATCACAGGCATCTTTTTGATCATCCTGTTGCATGTGCGCTGAATACAAGGCAGGATAAATTAGGAAGGGCATATACTGGTGAAACCAGATTTTTCAGGGTGGAAAACTACCACAGATATTTCATGTACATAGCTGTAGCTATTCTGCCCTTCTTCTTTTATGATTTCTATGTTTCAATGACCTACCTTCCCGGTTCTGTAATACTTTCAATCGGAGGCATTATAATACTCATTAACGCCCTTGCTGTCACAATATACACATTTTCATGTCATTCTATAAGGCACTTGATTGGAGGAAGAATGGATTGCTTCAGCTGCACAACTGGCCACAAGACTGGTGGAAAGGTATTCAGGTTCCAATCCATTTTTAACAGGCATCACGAGGCACTGGCCTGGACCAGTCTCGCAATGTTCGTTTTCGTTGATCTCTACATAAGGGCAGTCGCTGCGGGAATAATACCTAACCTGCACATGGTGCTGTGAGGTGAAATGATTTGAAACACGTATTGAAAAGTAGATACAGGTATCCTCTGTTTGCCCTTGGGCTATTTCTTATTGAACTTGGAGGACTGCTTCTTTACTTCCTGAAAATACCCATGTATGGAGTTGAGATTTTCGCAATAATTGGTTTTATAATCTTTCTCTCATCATTCCTGGCGTAAACTTTAATATTTAAGATTTTTGAACTTTTATTTAATCCATTTATTTTTAAGATAGGGAGTAATGATCTCTAATTGTTCTCTTCAATGAGAATTAAACTTTCCTAAAATTTAAAAACTGAATGAGACAAAAATAGACTTTCTTTATCGAAATATTGAAAACGGTAAATGTTTTTAAAATAAATCAGTAAATAAATGCTGAACAACTGTGATAATAAAAAGGTCTTCAACTGATCTTCATTGGGTCCTTTTTCTTTTTTAGGGTCAGATAAACCCAGTATAGAAAAAGTGCTAATATAGCGGCTAATGCTAAGTAAGTAAAAAGGTCTGAATAGGAAAGCATTACTTCCCAGCTTGGTCCAAGTCTGATTCCAATATAGATGAGTATAGTGTCCCAGATGGCCATTCCCAATACTGTAAAAATGATAAAGTAACTCAATTTCATCTTTGCTATTCCGGCTGGGATTGATATGAAAGTTCTAAAAATCGGTATGAGTCTGGTAACGAAAACTGAGATTTCTCCATATCTTTTGAACCATTCTTGTGTCTTATTTATTGACTTTTCATCCAGCATTACATACCGGCCGTATTTCATGATGAGGGGTATTCCTCCTTTATCACCAAGGTAATATGCTAAGAGTGCCCCTACCAGATTTCCAATCGTACCAATCAGAAGAAGAACACCAAAACCAGGCAAAAAGCCTATCCCTAGGAGTTTATTCTCATATAAGAGATAACCTCCAAACACCATAACAACTTCGGATGGAATTGGCAGAAGCATGCCCTCGAGTACCATAAGAAAGAAAATGCCAGGGTATCCGACGGCTTGGATGATTCCTGTCATTTCGTTGATAATCGCTACTGTCAATGACATTGTTTTTTCTCTTTACCCGTATTTATATCGCTCATATTAATCTTAGTCATTTCCAGGTCCTTGCATGTAATCTTCTCCAAGCATAGTTTTGACCTCTTTTTCAGGGAGGGAAAATCTTCTCTTTGTGATATCGCTTTCCAGGAGCATGAGTTCAGCAAGTTCATCCGGATACCCGTCAGCATAAATAATTTCCTTGATCTGTGCATTCATTATCATTTTCGAGCATACAACGCAGGGATGTGTGGTAACGTAGATAATAGAATCCCTGGTACTTACCCCATTGAGAGCTGCCTGAATTATTGCGTTTTGTTCCGCATGAAGACCTCTGCAGAGTTCGTGTCTTTCTCCTGAAGGTATATTCAGGTCATCCCTTATACATCCCACAATGTTGCAATGAACTGAGTTAGTGGGTGGGCCATTGTAACCGGTGGCTATAACGTGTTTGTCTTTCACGATTACAGCCCCAACCTTCCTTCTGGTGCAATTTGCCCTGCTTGCAGCCAGATATGACATTCTCATGAAATACTGATCCCATGTAGGTCTTGGTTCCATTCTTACAACAATCAAATTGAGGCATAATAACTTTGGTTAGAATTAATTTCGCACAAAAAATTTTTATCACAGATAAATTATAACAACTGTAATTTTATAACCGTAAATTTTTTAGGTTTAAAAAATCCGAAAAAATAAGTTGGTCAAACGGTGAATAAAATAAAAATAAGTTATTTGTCGTATATATTTATAGAAAATGTTTAATAATGAGAAAAATTTGTTAGACTATGTCGGACTTACAATTCCACCTTATTCCACAGTAAAAAAATAAAAAATAGTGTGAATTAAAAATCCTGACATTAGTTACTATTAAATACAAATTAATCATTTAAGTATAATGGTCAAACCTGGAAGTTCCCATATGGAATATATGCCGGATGGGATCAAATACGGTTGGAAGAAGGCGAAATGGTAGATATCATGAAACCTGAAAACATGTTTAGAGACTCTACGGTAGGTGTAGTGATACCCACCTACAATGAGTATCACAATTTGTTGGATCTTCTTCCTCGGTTAAAGGATCTGGACCTTCATTCAATTTATGTAGTCGATGATGATTCAAAAGATGGAACAGACAAGCTTGTTGGGATATTCCCCGATGTTAAATTCTTTGTGAGAAAAAATGAAAGGGGGCTTGTATCTGCTGAGCTTGAAGGTATGAGACAGGCAGAAAATGACTATGTCGTAGTAATGGATGCTGATTTCTCTCACAACCCCAACGTAATAAAAAATATGATAAACTATGCAATCAGAACGAACTCTGACGTTGTTGTTGGGTCCAGGTATATAAAAGGGGGATCTAATGGCGACAAGCTGTCGAGAAAAGTAATCTCCACTGTTGCAAATAAAATGGTCAACTTGGCTTTTCACCCATCTGTCAAGGATGTAACTTCAGGTTTCAGGGTTTACTCAAAAAGAGCATACAAGTTCCTTTCTAGCCAGAACACAATTAAGGCAGGTTATACCGGTCAGGTTGATATACTGGAAAGATTAATCACAAAGAATTATAAATGTACGGAATTCCCAATAGATTTCAAGCCCAGGGAAAAAGGTGATTCCAAATTAAAAATTAGAGACATAATGGAATTCTTCTTTTTTATAGCAGCCAAAGGTAATTTTTTCAAGTACATACTTGTTGGTGTTTCAGGAGTACTGGTAAGTGAAGGCCTTCTCTACGCTCTTCACACTTTCAACCCATATATTGCCGAAATAGTCGGTATAGAGGCATCTATAACATCTAATTTCTTCCTCAATGATCTCTGGACATTTAAGAACAGGAAAAAGAGATTCGGCATATACAAGAGGCTTGTAATGCATAATTTCTTTTCACTTATACCTGGAATTGTCAACTTTGCTTCCTATATCATGCTTTACGTTGGCGGTTTTGAATACCTTCTTGCTAACTTCCTTGGAATAGCAGTTGCCTATCTCTTCAGGTATATATTTTCCACAACGCTTGTGTGGGGTGAGAAAAAGCAGAAGTTTGAAAGTGAAATAATAGAAGGAACTAAAGATTGAAGATGAAAATTTAAATATTTTTCAATGTTGTTGACATAGCCCAATGGAAAATAGTGGAAAATTATTGAACAATGACAGATACCTGGCTCTCATAGTAGGTACACTATCATTTTACTTAGCTGATTTATTTCTCTATATGAGTGGCTATTTCTCCATAGAGTATATTATAATACAATGGGTTCTGATTTTGTATGGCATTTTCCTTTGCTCATATTCACTTGTCATACACAATCGGGTTCAACTCCCAAT
This sequence comes from Oxyplasma meridianum, assembly GCF_038024865.1. Classification (NCBI taxonomy): domain Archaea; kingdom Methanobacteriati; phylum Thermoplasmatota; class Thermoplasmata; order Thermoplasmatales; family Thermoplasmataceae; genus Oxyplasma; species Oxyplasma meridianum. Next base: position 348,275 of record NZ_CP133772.1, read on the forward strand.
CAGGACTATTTTAAAAATACTATTCGTTCCGTTAACTTTTTTTATCCTTATATATACCTTTATTCAATACCGGTTTTCCAATATTTTTTCTACAATTATAATCATAGCCTCCTTAGTTTATCTGGTAGAAACCCCTTTTGATAACAGGCTGTTTAAAGTATTTTCACCAAACAGGAAACTTCAGGACAGGCTTTTATTAACTGGGTTTTCAATAGCTATGCCTCTGATTATTTTTTTCATAATTTCCAATATATATTTGACCTTAATTTCTTTGGGATTTTCTATTGTATCGGTATATCTAGCATTTGGCAGCCTGAAACCTCAGTCACGAAAAGAATATGCCTATTTTGCAGTAATTATGCAGTTTGCAATTATATCTCTAGGGTTCATCTTTCTCGTTGCTCCATTTCAGACAGATGAGTTGCTGTTCGACTTCTATTCCGCCATTCTTATTTTCAAAGGTCACAATCCATATATTCCTAGCTTTTTTCAGAACGTATTCAATTATTACCGTGTTCCCATAGCGTTCAGAACCCCCCTTACCACTGGTGGTTTTGCAAAAGGACTGTTCTATCCCGATCTGGCAGCGATAATATTTTTGCCTTCGGTTATTTTAAATTTCGATCCCAGATATGAAGTATTTTTATTCACAGTTGGGATAATTCTAATCGCATTCTTCTTCATGAAGAACAGAAACCTGCCTGAATATTTTCCAATGCTTGTTCTAATGCTTGCCGTAGATATTGGGGTATTTGCCTTTGCAGGATATTCTGATGTAGATATAATCTGGGCCTTTTTTTTAATTGTAACAATTATTACCCGAAATAGGAAAGTTGTCCCATCTGTTACCATGGGTATTGCGCTCGCACTTAAGCAGATAGCATGGGTTTTCTTCCCTTTCTACATTATATTCATCTGGAAAGAAAAAGGTTTTAAGAATGCAGTGATCTCGGCGCTTATTTCTGCACTTGTATTCTTTGGAGTAAACTTGCCATATATTATCCTATCCCCGCATGTATGGTTAGATGCCATACTTGCCCCTGAAACAATGCCTCTCATTGGAGTTGGTCAGGGAATTAGCATAATATCTTTTGCTGGCTTTTATCTTTTAAATCATCTCTATTTTACTCTGATGTTCTTTACAGAAATGGTACTGCTAATTGTACTCTACTTCTTCAGTTTCGAGAAATACAAATACGCTATGACAACTTTTCCACTGATAGTTTTCTTTTTCAATTTTAGACTTCTTGTCAATTATATAGTTCTGTGGCCAGTTTTGTCTTTTTTCCTAATATGGGATGTTATGAAAATTGATGGGAAGAAATTATTGAAAAAAATACCAAGGATGAAAATTAAAGGATTTAAAAAAGAGATTGCCATCCTATCTTTAATTATCATAATTCCAGTTGCAGCGGCCCCAATATTTCATATTCAAAATGAACCAATTTCAATAAAGGGTGTCCATGTTTACACTGAAGGGTCAAGCGTTGACAAGATGAAGGTAAATATAACGGTCGAAGGAAATTTCTCAGATAAAATTCAGTTCAGGATTTATCCAGAAATGTTTCTGGGGAACGCTTCAGCCAATGGATATTTGTGGAAGTTTTCTAATTTTTCTAATTCAACATTTAAACAAAATTATTCGCATTATACAATTGTTCCCTTAAACTCAACGTATGAGTTTCCGTCGGGTATTTCCTTCAGGCTGGAGGCTTACTACGGATATTATTCTGCATATTATTCCATAAATTATCAATATTCCGGCATATCACAAAGCAATTCAAGCTTAAAGTCTATTTTTGGAAGTGTTTAGTAGGCTACATCCGACTTGGTGGAATTCGGTTTATGAAAAAGCCTGTTAAATGCTTACGGTTCTTCCCACATTTTTGGGGATGTATATATTTCCTGGATATCTAATTCAAAGGTCAGATCTTTACCATATGAATCCCACCTAATGACTTGAGATAGTTTTCATGGGTTACATCGATATTTTAGTCCTAATTCCTCACAACAGAACTTAAATTATGGATGACGCATGTTAGTCACACATTTAATAGCAATGCTTTTCCATATTATGAGAATAAGGATATTTAACCACTATTTTTTCTCATATTTACTGGGAAGCACCAACCAGATCAAGGTTTATGAAAAACTGAAATATGAAGCCATGCTGAGAAATATGGATTGAGAATTATTCTATCCACAATATTGTAGGATGAACCATACTTACTAATTTAAAGTAATACTATTAAAAATGTAGATATAATTTAAGCGTATTGCATAATTCAATAGGCATGGGCCATCCATGGCGTCTAGGAAGTTCTGTGTAAATCTCTTATAGAGTAGATTTCTATACTTAAGATGAGGGGTCCATTTTTGTTATTTTAACGAAACAAATTATCTTTTGTCCTTTCTATCTATTTCGCATCAAAGAAAATCTGGACAGTAAGCATCGCAATTTACTTGTTATAAGAAAAGTTGTTTTATTTAGTAAATGGTTCATCATCGCGAGACCACAGTTCAGATTTTGAACTTTATTCTCTTTATATAAGGTCAATCACCATACATTATTAATGATAGAACTGCACGATTTGAGCGTGAGATATGATAAGCGTTACAGTTATAAGGCGGTGGATGGTGTTTCATTTTCTCTAAAAGATGAAAAAACTGTTATAGTGGGATCCAACGGTTCAGGAAAGACAACGCTGTTAAAATCCATGTTAGGTCTGGCACCAATAACTTCAGGGAATGCAACCATATTTGGTGTAGACGTGAACAAAATTAGTCACGAAACGAGGTTTTCAACTAATCTTGGGGAGGTTTACAGGATCATGAGAAGCAATGTAAGGGACACAATCAGGATATATGCAGATATGAAAGGGGGGAATGTCCATGATGCAATGGATTTAGTGAAGAAATTCGGCCTTAGCGATATCCTAGGCAGAAAGATTTAAGAGATCAGTTCCGGACAGCAGAAGATGGTTGGCAATATACTTGCATTAAGCTTCTCGCCTTTGTTGGTTATTCTCGATGAACCATTTGACAATGTTGATCAGGAGAGGAGACATAAGCTTCTAGATCATCTCATCAACATGAAAGCCACCATATTGCTAAATACGCATGAGTTTGACCTTTTACCCAGAATGTCTGGATGGTCAATATACTTTATGATAGAGGGAAAACTTTTTGGAAAGTTCAAGGCGGATCAGATAAAAAGACTATACATTAACAAGGGTGAAGTAGAAGGGAATATTGCTGTTATGCAAACAAGTTTTGGCAAGTTTTCGATCACGGAGAACTCTGGTACAATACCTATTGCAAACGTTAGAAATTTTAACTCCATTTTTGACGAGGTGGCTTGAAGTGCTTGGCAAATACTTCCTGAAGTCTCTACTCTCCAACAAGGCTATATGGGGGTGGGGAGTAGGTTTCATGGCTTTTTGGCTTTTCATGGGTGCGTTTGTCTTTGGTTTTAACTATACAAGCAGGATACAGTCACTGGATTACGCATCTGTATGGTTTTCCCTCATAGGCCTCATATCCGGTAGTATCATCGCTACCTCTATATCGTACTCAGTGTATTATGGCAACGCCTCTCTGGCATATAGTTTCAGGTACACAAAACTAAAGCCATCATCATACATACTGAACCTTACTGCAAGTACTGCTGTAGTAGCATCTTTAATTGGTTCGTTTATAATAATGTTCACCGCGCTTATGTTTGGCTATAAAACAGGTTACTCAGTATTGCCGGTTCTGCCTTTGCAATCAATAGGTATTTTCTTCCTCTCCGGGATGTTTATGTTCCTGCTTTCGGTTGTATTGATAATATTTTCCAATAATCATGTCGGGCTTAAAAACATAACTTTTGTAGTATTTATACCACAGATTCTATCATACCTTTTCGGATTTTCTGAGCTTGGGATTAACCTCCCTTCATATGTGGTATATGCAAGCCCCTTCAGTGATATCCCACGTCTTTTGTTCATGTCGTATTACGGTGAGGCATCAAAATTGAATCTGACCAATGGAACAGGTCCCATTATGAACCCATATATACTGCTATTGTGTCTCGCTCTCTGGATAGGGATGCTTTTTGTATTATCCATAATCCTGGTTAGAAGGATAAAACCAGTGTCTATTGAAGAGGGAAGGCAGGTATGAATGAAGACGACATATCCAAAATATTAGACCGCCTGAAGTGCGTGGGGATGAAGGCCACCAGACTTGACAGATACATAATCGCAAAGGCATGGGGAATCTATTACGCGATTTGGGCATTATCTATACTGTTATTTTCAGGCCTTCCCTACCTATTTTACTTAATAAAACAGCCCTTTATTCAGACTGTTGCTTTTTTGGTCTCTTACCTGGTTATAATAGTAAGTGCATCCTATATTACGGGTCTTGTCTTCAGCAAGGCTGCCAGGCTGTCAAAACTGAACAGCGTATTGAAAATGGACTCCAAAAGAGAACCAGAAAGGAATTCCTGGATAGGATTATCGATTTTCATCGCAATAATAATCGCCATCGTCATAATTGGGTCTGATGTTCTTTTGAACTCCATTGGATCCTTGGTTGCGGCAGCCATATTTATTTTAATAGCAATCTATGTTTATTCCATGATAAAAAAATCTCTTGGCAGGGTTCCGTTGGAAGGCCTTATTGCAGTTTCTGCATTTATTTTCAGTGCAGTTGGAGGTTGGTTGTCAGTGCTCATTTTTCACAGTTCGGAATATTACGGTGATTTCTGGATACCTACCATAATTACCTGGTTTCTGGCATCTTTTATATCTCTCTTCAACGCAACCAATGCAATCTCGGATGCAGATACTCAGGAGGGATGCAACTGAAATCATCCCGTGGAGGAGAGAAATGGCCGGAGGGAAAAATGGCAGAACTTAACAGGATTCTGGAAGCCCTCCAAGGCCACTTCAATGAACCCGTAATGAAGTCAACTGCGAGACTGCTTATCCTGATAACGTTGGCGCTTAACAGAAAACTATCATTTGCTGATCTCCTCATGATAACTTCACTTGGCAAGGGGAGCTTAAGCAACCACCTTGAGAAGCTGGAGAGCAACAATCTCATAAAGATCAGGACGGTTTTCAGGGCGGCGGGGCCAAGAGTGTATGTGGAAATTACCCAACTGGGCGAGGAAGCTTACAAAAATTACTCCCAACTGCTGAAATATCTTCTCTGAATGAAAGTGTTGGCAATCTCGATTTCATAAATTAAGAGATTTAATTATTAGAAGTCAATGAAATTCGAAATTGTTAACTATGATGCTTCGATACGCTCGAATGGCTGCAGGATTTCAGAGGACGCTGAAGCTTCCAGATGCCATAATGATAAATCTTGGAGCAATAGTAGGCGCCGGAATATTTGTAATTATAGGTATCTCCGCCGCCTCTGCAGGGCCGGCCATATTGATCTCGATACCACTTGCAGGAATGGTTGCCATATTTACGGGAATAAGCTTTTCTCAGATAGCGAGGCACGTCGACAAGGAAGGGGGAGTTTACGAGTATGGTAAGGAAGCTATTTCTCAATATGCAGGTTTCGTTGGTGGGTCACTCTGGACGTTCGGCAATATCATAGCGCTCTCGGCGGTTTCCATAAGTTTTGGCGGCTATCTGGATTCAATATTCAGTTCCAGGTTTCCGGTTTTGATAATAGGCGTTTTAATAATAACTGTATTTGCGGTTTTAAATATCATGGGCGTAAAGAATTCTGCAAAAACCCTCCGTGCAATTGTAATCGTAAATTTGACCATTCTCTTTGTATTTTCCGTAGTCGGGTTCTTTTATTTTCATCCTTCCCACTTCTCAGATTTCTTTTCCAAGGGATATTCAGGTATACTGTCAGGCGGAGCTATCATATTTTTCGCGTTTTCTGGTTTCTCAAGGGTAACCACGGTATCGGAGGAGGTAATAGACCCTGAAAAGACCATACCAAAAGCCATTATAATATCCATACTGATTTCAATAGTGATATATTCAGTTATCGCCATTTCCGCAATAGGGCTTGCGACCTCAGCTGGCCTGGCATCCTCAACATCACCGCTTGCATTTGCAGCATCCAGAACGGGTCTTCCCGCACTGGTTCTGGTCGTTTCTTTAGGCGCACTTGTTGCTACTTCAGGGGTGATCCTTACTGGAATTCTGGGAACCTCCCGCGTTATGTATGCCATGGGTAGGGACGGGGAGTTACCCCATGCCATCTCCAGGCTTGACAGGTTTTCGACACCGATAGTGGCAATAGTTGTATCTTTGCTTCTTGCCATAGCCATGATGCCCGCAGCATCATTCGGAACAATAGTAGAATCATCAAATACCTGTGTAATCTCAGCATACGCCATCATAAACCTCGCAGCTCTTAAAACGCACCTGAAATACCGGCATAATGGAAAAAAAGTATGCTTTACACAAACTGGTTCTTCATTGTACCGGTTCTTGGAATATTCACGATATCAATATTTTTCATATTCCTTGGAGTCGAGAGCATTGAAATCGCCGGTGCTGTGTTTTTTGCAGCCACTATTTTCCATGTGGTAAGAACAAAATTCGCCTCTATAAAACCAACAATACCGAAAACCAGTATTGTCAGAGTTTTTGGCCGAAGCAGAAGCACCAAGACCCATGGACATGATAATGATAAAATATGAACGCCCTTATATAGAAGCTTGGAACGTTTTGGTATTTCTCAGTACCGATCACCGACGCATAAATTGCAATATTATCGTTTGAGATTAGAATAACCCAAACAACATGGTACTGGTATTCAGGATATAATTCAGAACCGAATTAATAAGCCTCTCTGCATTATTATACAGATTAGAATATCCTATAGACAATTCCCAACAACCTATTAATTTTGCCTCTCTTTTCATGTTTAGGTAAAATGTTATGAATTCCTTGCCGGATCATTCGCGAATGATTGTTTTTTATTTTCAATTTTCACTTTTTCATTTTTTTCCTGCAATAATTCCATAATTCATGCTCTCCCATAGTAAAGGGATAACTGGAGAATGAATCTCTGATATCAAGAATCAAGATCAGAGGACATCCTCATAAATAATGATCTGGAAAGGTCATCTGATATGTTTTAATGCTGTCATTTATCATTATACAACTACCTTGCTTTCAATAGAACATATTAAAGTAGAATGAGAACAACAAACGTCATTAAAAGATTAAGCCTGGAGTTTAAGAAAAAAACGAAACAAATGGGCGCATTCCCAAATGAAAATGCACTCATGAGGCTAACAGTATCCATAATGATGGACATTAACGAGGAGTGTATAACAGGATGAAGGTGTTTGAGAATTGAGATCGATGAGCGGTTGTACAGGTTCTTTTCGAAATTACAGAAGATCATGTACAATATCTTTGAATTTATTTTGAGATCACAAAATATAAACAAACGAAATTTTTGTATATTTAGTTTTTTTAAAAAAGCATGTTATTTGAATAAATTTATATTAGTAATCAAACTCAAAACTTTTTTTTGTTATGTATGTCCCCATTTTCAAGTAAACCGGTCAAAATTTGAACCTGAGACCTCCTGCTTGCAAATTAGACGCTTTACGGCTAATCTAACAGCTTATTTTCGCACGCACAAGTAAAACAATAATAAATCTTTATTCTTAGTTTACAAGAACATTATATGGCATCAAAGTGCTATCAGTTTTTGGTAGATTCTTTCCATTTAGTTCTTTTATCGGAATATCCTCATGTATTTTCATCATCTTTAGAGGCGCCTTTATAAATGCTTTTTTCTTCATATTTTTACGTATAATTGATTTTACTACACTGAAAGGTGATCAAAATTCAATTGACGCTTAAATTTATAATTAAGTGCAAATGTTGTGGTGATATAACCTAGAATTCTTAGTGCTTTAAAGGTTAACAATATATGTCTGACTTTCCAATGTTATTATACACTAAAAAATTATTTCAAGATTTTTTTGATAAATGTATATATAAAAGATCTGGATTGATTTCATCGTAGGAGTGAGTTAAAGAAATGTATTTTAACATTATTCTAGATACAATAGTATTTTTCATAGCATTTTTCGGTATGGAGGGGGCTGCCAGACTTATGCACAAGTATGTAATGCACGGATTTTTATGGTCTATTCACAAGGATCATCACATAGACATGGGACACAAGTTTCAGAGAAATAATCTCTTTGGATTATTTTTCGCAAGCATATCCGTGGCCTTTTTTGTCACATGGGCAAAGACAGGAAATACTGTCTTTGCATCGGCAGGCTTAGGGATGGCAATGTATGGACTTGCTAATCTCGTTGTGCATGATATGATTATGCACAATTCATACCTGCATCTAAGGGATAGAAAGCATTCCAAGTATGTTACGAACCTCATTGCTGTGCACAATATGCATCACCAGAATGACGGTAAAAATAAGGGGGTAAATTGGGGATTCTTATTCTATATACCGAGGATTGATGTTCCCCCCACTCTTCCTAAAAAAAGGTGAGGAAGATGGATGTTGTAATAGTTGGTGCCGGTTTCGGAGGTTTAGCATCAGCTGCATTACTGGCGAATCTTGGGTACTCTGTAACTGTTCTGGAAAAAAACAACGAAGTTGGGGGAAGGTCCAGAGTATTTAGAGATAAAGGGTATACATTTGACATGGGTCCTTCATGGTATCTGATGCCAGAGGTCTTTGAGAATTATTTTAAAAAACTTGGGAAAAATATTGATGACTATTATCAGCTGAAGTTATTGGATCCAAGTTTTAGAATTTATTATAGTGAGACTGCCATAAATGTAAGTAAAACTGGAGAGAAAAGAAAGAGGATCTTTGACAATTTAGAAAATGACGGTTATGAGAAATTCCAAAATTATTTAAAAGTCACAGGCGAGATATACGCTAAAACCATGGGGGAATTACTCTATAAGCAATACAAAGGTTTTTTCTCAATGCTATCCCCATTCTTGTTGAAAATGGCAATTAACACGCAGTTTTTCCAATCTATGTCAAAATTTAACTCTAAATTTTTCGATTCAGAAGAACTACGTGCATTAACTGGATTTTCTTCTGTTTTTCTTGGAGGGACTCCTGAAAGCATACCAGCGGTTTACAGCATGGTTAACTATTCAATATTTCAGCAAGGCGTATTCTATCCAGAGGGAGGTTTTGGAAAGATGGTTGATGGAATTATGAAACTCTGCCTGGAGGTGGGTGTTAAGTTTAAGACAGGGTTTGAAGTAAAAAGATCAGAAACGGATAGGAAAAGAATGACTAAGGTTTTCTCAGATGACAAAGAGATAAGTGGAGATATATTCCTTTTTAATTCTGATTATGTTAACGCAGATTCTAAGGTAATAGGAGATTCTTATTCTAATTATGGCAAAAAATACTGGGAAAGAGCTAATATTGCCCCATCCGCAATACTTGCCTATTGTGGAATTAAAGGAGATATTCCTTTGGAACACCATAATATCTTTATTGGGAAGTCGGCTAAGAGTCATTATGATAGTCTAGAAGCATCAGAAACTATTCCTGAAGATTTCTCTTTCTATGCCAGTCTAAGAAGCAAAAGTGACTCAGAAATCTCTCCCTCTGGGAACTCCAACCTCTTCATTCTCATACCAGTATCCCAGAACTTTAATGATTCACCCCAAATCAGGGAAAGATACGTGATCTCTGCATTGAATAGGATATCACATGTAACTGGGTTAAACATTGCAGGTTCAATAGATTTCATGAGAATATATGGAAAAGGTGACTTTATTAATGATTACAATGCCTTCAAGGGAACAGCATTTGGTCTGTCACAGACGATCCGACAAACTGCTGGTTTTAGGCCCCTTATGAGAAATCGATACCTAGAAAACGTTTTTTATGCTGGACAATACACACATCCGGGAATTGGTGTGCCCATGGTCTTCATTGCAGCAGAGATTGTATCTTCTATGATACAGAAGTCCTTTCCTTTGAAATAGGTTTGAGATGCCTCTCTTGATAAAAATTATAGGCTAAGACATAGAAAAGCAGAAGGGAAAACACATAGACGTATTCTTCGAGTGGTATTGAAAATATATATATCCCTAAAGTTACGTTTTTTCCATAAGTGAATATGGGTAAAGTCACCATTATGTGGTCAAACACAACGAAGGGTATGTAAGAAATTGCCATGAATGCCCATAATCTTGATGAGAATAGCATTTGTGGTTCAAGAGTTGCCATAAAAATCAGAGCCATTCCTGCAAATATGAATGCAAAAATTGTGTAACTGTGCTGCCAGTTTACTATACCAAATCCCACGAGAATTAATCCAGCAGCAATGCCGGGCCATTGAAAAACTTTGGAAGAAACCCCTTTAAGCATAAAAAGCCCCTCATAAATAAGAAGGGTGGCAAATGGGACTATTATAAAGAACAATATCTCTTCAACTGGTATTAACCATAGATACAAACCTATAATATACGAATGATTGAACTTCCAAGTACCAATCAAAACTGCATATTCATCCCATACAATATATATTGGAGCCACTGTGAATATTGAAAAAACAAGTGGTTTAAATTTCCTTATTTTGCGAATCTTGCTGCTTATTGATAATCCAAGTACCGGTAATGCTATAAGAGCCAGCAATAAAAGATATGCAAAGTGTCCGGCTACAGATAGTGTAATTTCCATAAGAACCAGTTTTTGAATATTTCAAGTAAAATTCTTCCTTTTGAAGGTTTTACCTTATTCCTAAACACTATCATGGGATTCCTAAAAATTTTCCTTGCAGTCCATGCATACATATTCTGAGCCGTAATGATTGGTATTAGCAACCTCTTTGGTATAAATCTAAAACCTTTCCTAGCCTCCCTATCCCATTCAAAGAAGATATCTAAGTTTTCTTTAATAAAAGAACTAAAATCCTCCTCTTTGCCTTTCACATCATTTTCCCGCAAGGAATTTAAACCAAATTTCCTGGCACTATCTGCAGGAAGGTACATCCTTCCTAATTCGTTGTCTTCCCTAACATCTCTTACGAAATTGAGAAATTGCATGCTTCGTCCAAGCAAGGAAGCATACTCTTCAGCAACTTTGGGAAGGTCAAGAATTCTGCGCATTATAAGACCTATAACTTCAGCTGAACCATGCATGTAATCGCAAAGTTCGGCCATTGTTTCATACCTTGTTTTGGTTAGATCCATCTTCATGGCTTTAAAAAATGATTCTACCAGATTGGGTTCTATACCCTTTTTTTCCATTAAGGAGACAAAGTCATCAACTACTGAATAGCCACTAAAACCTCCAGATAAAGACCGCATGTATGTGTCCATGAAATGATAGAACCCATCTGCGTCCTGAGGAACTTTATCAACCAGATCATCGGCAACTCTCACGAAAGAGTAAAAAATAGTAACATCATTTCTGTATTCATCTGGAAAGAATCTGCTTGAATTGAAGTATGTTTTGCTGCCTTTTCTAAAAATATCCTCTTTTTCGGTATTTTTTCCAAAATTTTTTAATTCATGTTCGTTCGGAGCACTAAGAATGTCATTGCTTACGAAGATTTCATTTGACCTTGTAGCGTGATCCATATTATTACTTATATGGGGATCAATATAGCTATTAGTCAAAATTTTTTTGATATTTTTTAAAGGTTTTCTGTAAACTTTTTAATTTAACTATTATGGCAGATTCCATAGATAAACTTGAGCTTCTGAAAAATGCGTGAGAACATTTTCATTCGGAATTTTTAAAAATAACAAGAAGTTAATTAATCTTAAAAAACTATGTTGTCACTGATTCCAATATCCTCCCGGAATATGGAATCTTCATCTTTTCAAGTGGATCTTTAAAGATAGACGATTCCCATCTCAGTGTTATTATAACTTCCTGTGTATCGACAGGTATTGCCTTAAGTCTTGTGTTATACTTAATTGAAATTCAGCGATTTTTCAGAACAATTATCATAGTTGTTTGCGAGAATGGATTCCCAAACTTTTTCTTTATTCACACCTTTTAAGTGGTCTAAACCACGTGAAGAATATTTTTTGATTTTCGTATTACTAAAAACCAATAATTACGATTAATCAATTGAGTTAATGGGATTTAATTCAAGAGGTAATTCTTTTTTATTAATTTACCCTATATCATATAAGATTAATTAACCATCGATGTCCATGGAAAATCAAAAATTTTGTAATGAATATGTCAAATAAATTACACAAAGAAAGTTATTAAAAGGCATATGAAATTTATTTTGAGAACTAAAATATAACCACGGAAAGTTTTTTGTATTGTCAGGTCTAAATAATTATCGTAAAGGTTTAGCCAGAATCAAAATATTATTCACAAATTGATATATTAATAATTAAATTCAGAACTTTTTTTGACCTTATATATATCCCCCCAAAAGTAAATGGGCCCGACCGGATTTGAACCGGTGACCACCGCCTTGTAAGGGCGGTATCATAACCACTAGACTACGAGCCCTGAAAAATCTATTCTGCTTATTGGGCTGATAATAAATACGTATATTTTATTTTCTTATGTCTGCGTTGGATAAAATATTAGTTAGAAAAAATAAAATGTATTTAAATTACTTTTTAGATTTTATGCAAGCTATATGATCCACAAATTTACTCTTGAGCAATATGGAGGATTTTTTTATGGTGTCTGCGTATTCCAGTTCATTTACGTGAACTATTAGGTTTATCCCCGAATTGAACGCGCTGTCTGACATGTCTTTCAAAACAAGGTGCACAACATTTCTTATTGTTACGCGCTGACCAATGTCAGAGAGATCTTTCTCAGTAAGATCCAGATTCTTTATATTTTCAATGATCCTAGAAGTTCCTTTTCTGGTACCTTCAACGAATGCTTTTGAAACATTCAATGCACCATCCACTGTTGCCACGATGGAACTGTAAGCATCATCAGTTATTTCGCCCAAAGTCTTTCCCGAATCTCTGGCAATATTCAATACACGATTGTAGAGATTTTTACTAACTCCCTTTACGGATATGTTCTTTTTGTCGTTATCGGTTGTTTCGTTCTCCTCGATTTTTTCTCCATCAGTCATATTATCAAGATATACATCCTTATCACAGATATAAAGTTATCTGGAAATCAAGATATCTAAGTATTCAGTTATCTGATATATAGATAAATTTAATGCGATTGCCTATGGCCCTTAATCTTAGGTATCCCTTCATCTTTCTCTTCTGGTATTCAAAAAAAAACTTATACTACGATTTATTTACAGTCTTATGAAGGAAAACGATGAAGTCGATAGCGGAAAAAGAAATTTTCTAAAAATGATGATTGTCTTATCCGCGGGGGCGGCAGCTGCAGGCGCTTTAAAAGGCGTTGTCCAGAACATCATAGCACCAGTATCTGGGCTGACCTCGTTTCCTACTCTTACCATTGTTAATTCTAGTGGTCTTCCACTCAATACAACGGATCTTAAAGTAAACAATCCGGTAATAACAATATTTTATTATCCTCTTCAAGACGACCCAAACTTTCTGTTGAGGCTTGGTGACTCTTCAAACATGGATATTAAAATAAATAGCACTGAAGTAGTTATTCCGGCCAATGGAAATACTTTTACATCACCTGATGGAGTTGGCCCACACGGTTCAGTAGTAGCATTCAGTGCAATATGCCAGCATCTTGGCTGTGTTCCACCTATTATCCATTATTATCCTCCGTCAGCCAAAAATGAGATTTCAGATCTCCCATCGAATGCAAGTAGTCCAGCCTATATACATTGCGGGTGCCACGGCAGTACATATGATCCTTATCGTGGGGCAGCCGTTACTACAGGACCAACAGCGAGACCGTTGCCTAACGTAATTCTGGATTATGATCCAACTTTAGACAACTACAAGGTTAAAAGTATGGTGGGCCCAACAATTTACGGTAAGCCAAATGACCTCGAAGGTGGTACTCCATTTCCAACGGGCACTACTACAACTCCCATAGTACTATTAGGTTCTGGAGTGTGAAAATAAAAAATGGTGGATCAAGATTTTGTTCAGGATAATTCAATATTAGGAAAGGACCCTTTGCACATGACGGAGCTTCCTCTGAAGAGAGTCCCCGACTACATGAGGAAACGCGGTGGCTTCATGTACTGGACTGGTGCACTTATAAGTGTGGCATTAATATATCAGATAATTTCAGGGCTAATACTCCTTTTGTATTATAATCCAGCCTCTGCATACAATAGTACTGAAGCAATTATAGAGACAATACCCTATGGTGCACTTATTCTTACTTCTCATCTTTACGGTGCCTACGCGATGATAGTTCTGATCTATGTTCATATGTTTAGAAATTACTTCATGGGTGCATACAAGAAACCGAGAGTATTACAATGGATTAGTGGCGTTATACTGTTGGCTACAACAATTGGTGTTGGTTTCTTTGGGTATTCAATGACAGGTGATGTTCTTTCATCAGATGCAACGGATGTTGGAAGGGGGATAGCTGAAGCTGTGCCATTCCTAGGAAAGACCTTTGAATCAATATTCTTTGGAAATGGAACAAGCGTTAGTCTCTTTGCACACATGCTTGCATGGCATATTATACTGGTTCTAGTAATAGGGGCTATATTCGGGCTTCATTTCTTCTTGGCCGAAGCAAACGGTATAATGCCTTCACATAGGGATTCCAAGCACAAAGCACCTGCAGTTGATAAAGCGGACCCGAATTACAAGCCATGGAATCCATATAATTTTGCATATATGATACAACTCGGGATGATATCCCTTGGCATCATCATAATAGTGCCGTCTGTTTTAATTCTATTACCAAGTGTCCCAACTTTATTTTCGCCTTTTCCGCAGGTGTCATCATCTAGTGTATTTGCAGCGTTTGTACCAACATATCCTCCATGGTTCCTATTATTCGTATACAAAGCTATAGACTTCAAGTTTCTAGCTGCAGATGGAGCTTACGAGGCTTTAGCTGGCACAGTAATATTTGCAGTCATACCGCTAGTATACTTCATAGCAGTGCCCTTTATCGATAGGAGCAACGATCTTCATGCGCTTTCAAGACCGCTGGTAACTTCATTTGGGATTCTAAGTATAATCTATTTGGCAATCCTCTCTCTCTGGGGTGCACTTGCTCCAGGGATACCTATAACAAATGGTATAGTAGCATCAGTTCTGGTACCGCCATTTGTTATTGTTGTAGGAGGAATGTACTTCCTGAACAGGCAATACGTGAAAGGTAAGTTCAAAGTATCTCCAAATAGGATATTAACATCTTTCCTGATATTCCTCTTGTTGCTTTGTTTCACTTTTATAACTTTTTCTGAAAATCTGGGTACACTCCTAACCTATGGAAATGGAATAAATATCTTGGCAACTGCATTTTCCGCTGGAGCAACAGCATTCGCTGCAATTGGTACCATGAAGTCAGCTCAATTTTCATACAGCTTAAAGCCCAAAGAAAAGACTAAAAGTGCTTACCAGTTAAGTAAAACCACTGCAATGGTCTTAACATCGATTATTTCAGTTGCATCCATTGCGATAATTGTTATTATAGCCAAATTAAACCCCATTTCAATCCCACAGGAAGGCGTATTCGGGATGGGTTTGGGTATAGTACTGGTTCTTGCTGGAATAGTTCTTAGGATATACCGGGCGGCGTATTACAATGAGTAACATTAGAGTTCAGGGTTATAATCAGATCAGCTTCTGGCAAGAAGAGGGTGTCGGTGTAATTGTTCTTAGAACCAACTCTAAAGGACTCATAGGTGTAAGAGGCATTGAAGAACTTCTGACCGCTCTAAGCATAGCATCTGTTGATCAAGATGTAAAATCAGTCGCTATAACAGGAATGAACAACATTTTCTGCAAGGGAATTGAAATGTTAGTTTCGCAAGAAGAGAAAAAGGAATTCCTTGATGCGTGTACATCTCTGGCAACTTTGGTAGGTTCAATGAAGAAACCAATTTTCGCATTACTTAACGGAGATGCAATAAATGAGGGATATGAAATTGCCTTGCTCTGTGATTTAATCATATCAAAGAAAGGCTTTAGTCTTGGAGTCGACAATGGGTACTTTTTCAAACTAGGTGGATCCCTAACTTCACAAAGGTTCAGAAAATTCAAGATTTCCAAAGCAGTAGAAGAAAAGAATACTGATGTCGTAATATCGGAAAACGATACTTTTTTGGAAGATTCATTAAAAATTATTCACCAGGAAGAAGGTTACCCCTATCCGGAAAGAAGAAGCTCTTCACTTGTTAATCTGAAAGCTGTTCTCGATTATGAGCGCTCAACATTTCTATATTCGGAAATTCAGAACGGAAGAAAAGATCAAGAGGTGGCAACAAATGGACTGTAAGAAAGATACAGAGTATAATGGGCTCCAATCAAGGAGGGTGAATAATTCATGGAAAGTAATGTAAAGGGATGGATAGGTTACGCTATAATTTTTATAATAATAATTGGAGGAACAGCAAGTCTTCCTCATGTAATAAAGAGTAGTTCAAATCCAATAGCTATTACGGGTATTACTGGTCCGTCTGACTCTTATTATAACTCCTCAACTCAGACACTTGTAGTAAATATTACAAGTTCCACATCCTCAGTTTATGCAAATGTTAACTTTTCTTCAACCATTACTCCTTTAACGCTTTCTATAGTTCCAGGTTCTTTCCAGTTTAGTAATTCAACTATAGTCTCTGTTGCTAAACCCTATAATACAAGTATTAATTTTGCAGCTAAATCAATACCTGTTCACCTTCTACTTAACAGTGCAGTGATTTCCAACAATAATTTTACAAATACCACGGTTGAGTTGGACCTTTACGCTAGTCACTATGGGGCAATTGCAACAATTATGCTGGAGAAAGTGAGTTAAATGGAAAAACCGCAAATTAGAAAAAGCGATATTATAGCTGGAATTGTGGCAGTGATTGTAATCGTGGTTGGGATTTCAGTTGGCGTTGTTGCATCAGATAACATCAATTATAATGCAGATAATCCTTTACTGGCAATCATCAATGATAGCGGTAATACATTTAACATAACTACAAATACTACTTACTTTTATTACAACTTTACCGTTCAAACAAACCAAAATGGGTTTATAATTACACTAGGTTCGATTCCTAGTGTTCCATACAAATTGAACGTTACCAATTCTACTATTTCCATACCTATTTTGTCAGTTAACAGCAGCACCCAGTATAATCTTTCAGCAGCTCCTTTTCTGAAAGATGTAGTTAATCAAACTGTTTCATTGCAATTTCTAGTCAATCAGAAAGCTGTTTCAATACTAAAAAATGACACTAAATTGCCACGGGTTGATAACATATTGGTATACGTCACCCCAACTTACAATGCGCCACTGCAGAAAGAGGTAATCTTTACAGTTAATTTCCCAACCTAATTTTTAAAACAAAGTAAATTTCATTCAATGGTCATTATCTCACAATTATAGTTCTGGTTCTATTTGAGAAACGAAGTCTCAATACAGTTTCTATTTTTTTAAAAATCCCTGGGTTATTTCTAATTTGTGTTTCGCTTGATGTTTTGACGCAAATCGTCAGAATATGCTTTATCTTAGAGAATTTGATAGCGATCCTACTGTTATTCTGTTCAAAAAGATATACCATTAAAGTATGTTAAGAATGCGTGTGTTATGACACACACACCAAAATATCCAGAAACCCCACAAAACAAACATTTTCGTCAAATTATGTCGCGGAAGTCAAAGTCAAGTAAAAAGCACTAATTAAGTCTTGCCCGTTTCGAAAAAGTAGTTATTCATAGAATATAGAAAGCTTTCCCCAATACGAAGACGCATTCTACCATATCTCACAAAAAATATTCCTGCTGCATCTACAAAACTTTGGAAAAACTTACAGGTTAAAACTTTCTTCCAATCTGAAGTTATTCTGTATTCCCCACTTAAACATTAAAATATAATGATTTAGGCATGCATGAATCTTATGCGTTTCAAGGCCACTTTAACTTCCATATGCCTGATCATGGTATCAATATCTATTTGTTTCTGTTTCATAAATTATTATACTTTCATCGTCTTCATTTTGGAATGGGGCATCCAATTCAATAATGCTTATAAATCAAAGAAGTACCAGTGCAGATACTACAACGGAAACAAATGCTGAGAAAAAATTAACCTGACCCTTTGACATCTTACCCTCATTTTCAAATAATGCACCAAGAATACTATCAATCTGACAGCCCAGGAAACCCATGCCTGTTACAAAAACTATGGGAACTATACGCAACGTACCAAAAGCCAGGATACTGTAAGAAACTCCTATTATGAGAGCCCCGAAAAATGCTGCTGCTTCACCAGTCAATGAAACTCCCCCATTGACACCTGGAGTTGTTCTTTTAAAAGTAGTTATCATGTAAACATTTTTGTCCACCACACCTAGCTCGGAGGCAAAGGTATCCGAATTGATCACTGAGAATGATATGGCGAATAACTCAAAATAACCAAACGGTGCAGAATTAAGCAGTGTATGAGCAAAATTTATGCACGCAATAGCAAGACCGATTATACCTGCATAAAGTACATTTGATGTGGATCTTTCTCCATGCTCCCCTTCCTGGAGTTTCCTTGCCTTTTTCATATCAAACATGGCTTTTGTGGCAAAGTGTGAAACTACTGCAAATATCAGGAGAAGTATGAGCCACTGCAGTGAACCAAAAAAAACAATGATCAGACCCACTACAAGAGCCGCCAAGCTTCCCTTCAGGTCAAATACTTTAAGAATCTGAGACACAATGAACAGGATTATAAGTCCCAGAACGATGGAAAATGCGAAAATTAAAGTTATGCTGTCCTACCATCCTCTGTCTTGGAGTCTTGACTCTTTTGGAATGGTTTCAATATCTGTACCTGCCATTCCTGTAAGGCCACTTGAAACATTTCCAATAATTTTGTAATCATCAAAATTTTCTACCGCTTCTACTACGGAAGATGCCATTTTCTTAGGATCTGCAGATTTGAATATGCCACTTCCAACAAACACACCATCCATTCCCAGTTTCATCATAAGTGCTCCATCGGCGGGAGTCGCCACTCCACCTGCTGCAAAGTTAACCACGGGAAGTCTTCCCATTTTTTTAATTTCCTTTAAAATCTTTGTAATTCCTGAAATCATTCTGTCCTGGGAAATACCATAGTAAAGGTCGTTGTTTGGAAGAAAATTCTCATCCTCAAACAGGATCTGGGAAGTTTCTTTTCTCAATACAGTATAATTTTTAGATATGTTGCCAGCTACTCTTCTGATCTCTTCCTCATTTAACCTTTTCAAAGTTTTAATCCCCTCGTTTACCATCCGTATGTGCCTGACCGCCTCTATTACATTTCCAGTGCCTGCCTCTCCTTTCGTCCTTATCATCGCAGCCCCTTCAAAAATCCTCCTTACAGCTTCCGGAATATTCCTTGCTCCACAAACAACTGGAACTTTATACTCATTTTTGAAGATATGGAAAAATGGATCAGCTGGAGTGAGAACTTCGCTTTCGTCAAGC
This sequence comes from Oxyplasma meridianum, assembly GCF_038024865.1. Classification (NCBI taxonomy): domain Archaea; kingdom Methanobacteriati; phylum Thermoplasmatota; class Thermoplasmata; order Thermoplasmatales; family Thermoplasmataceae; genus Oxyplasma; species Oxyplasma meridianum. Next base: position 367,792 of record NZ_CP133772.1, read on the forward strand.
ATGTCAACACCTAGTTCCTGGAGTACATATCCTTCAGTAACGTGGCCAATTCTTACTTTCGCCATTACTGGAATGCTAACCGCCTCCATTATCTCGCGAATTTTCTTAGGATCTGCCATTCTTGCAACACCTCCAGCAGCCCTTATATCTGCAGGAACTCTCTCCAGAGCCATTACTGCGACTGCACCAGCCTGCTCGGCTATTTTTGCCTGTTCTGCAGTGGTCACATCCATTATGACCCCACCTTTGGTCATCCTGGCAAAGCCACGTTTAAGTAATTCGTCACCAAATCTTAATTTTGATAAATCCTGAGACATTGGAACCATATTTCAAATCGTTAAAAAATATATATACATTCGTGTGGCGAAGGCGAAAACTGATCTGGTAATATGTCCACGATTGGTAAAATCCATCCATCATTAATTTATATATTGCTGTAATAACGGGTATTAACATGTCTGCAATATTACTGATTCTTTTAAGATTCATAGAGATAGTTTTTGGAGGAATTTTTGCAGGTCTCTTGGGTTCGTTGACCGGGCTCGGTGGGGGGACTGTACTGGTTCCACTTCTAACTCTATTTTATGGTGTACCTATTATCTTTGCTACCGGTGCAAGCCTTATATCAACCATTGCAACATCTGCCGGATCTGCAAGCGCGTATACCAAAGAAAAAATAGCAAATATAAAAATTGGTGTTGGGCTCGAGGTTGCAACGACCCTGGGTGCTATAGTTGGATCCATAACCGTTGTTTTCCTGGACAAAGATAATCTATCATGGGTAATTTACATTATATTTGGAATCGTTCTATTAACATCCCTGATTCCAACCATTAAGAGGGGAAAATATGAAGAGCCAATGCATAAAGAACCCGACTGGTCTACCAGGTTGTTCCAGCTCTCCGGACAGTACTATGATGCAAAATTAAAACGTGAAATGAAGTACAATGGCGTCAGATGGTGGCTTGGGGAAGTTGTAATGTTTTTTGCAGGGGTTATGTCGGGTTTACTTGGCATAGGAAGTGGTGCACTGAAGGTACTGGGAATGGACTGGGCAATGAATCTTCCTATGAAAGTTACTACAACAACAAGCAATTTCATGATTGGTATTACAGCTGCCACAGGGAGTTCCATATACTGGTATAATGGTTTCATACAGATATTCCTTGCAGCTGCAACTGCCATAGGAGTCTTGATTGGGGCATTTTTTGGTGCAAAAATACTTGTCAGGATAACAAACAAAAACATACGCTGGATATTTTTTGGAATTTTGTCCTTCCTTGGAATCGAAATGGTCCAAAAAGGTTTTCACATTATCCACTTATTACAAATACATACAATATATCAGTTCTTAATTTCTGTGATTCTGGCGTTTGTTATGATAATAGCTCTATATGTTAAAAATGTGAGAGAGGCGAAACATGAAAGACTTTAATAGAGATCTGATCACAAGCTGGATTCTAAAAGCAGGGGTAATTACTAGTATCGCTCTGATCATAACAGGAATAGTTATAATATTTTTAAAGGGAGGATCAGATGGGGAATCTATAAAATATATCTCGGACTATTACAACAGAAGTGCAACATTAAGTTCTAATCTTATACATCTGGGAAATATACCCCACGGGCTTGTAACACTGGATGGAGTTTACTTTGTAACACTTGGTCTATGGATTCTTATATTCACACCTATCACTGTGGTAGTGACAGCACTTATCTCATTCTACATTGAAAAGAACTGGCTTTACATACTCCTAAGCTGTATAGTTCTCTTTGATCTGTTATTCGCTATGCTGGTAGTACCGATTTTTGTTCATTTCTGATTTTTCACGTGTTCTTTCAGAAATTATAACTATTTTTCTTCTATATTTAAATAGACAAAGGTAATAATCAGCTATGTTTTCAAAAGATCCATCAGAACTGGTAAGGACAAAGACATTTGACAATGAAGAGATATCCAGATCAATCAGGCTTGATCTTGCAGCAGAACTGGACGCAATCAATTTTTATCTTCAACAATCGAAATTGATGCCTGAAGGATCATTCAAGAAAGTGCATGAAGACATTGCAAAAGAGGAGATTACACACTTCGGAGAATTTTTGAGACTCATGCATGAATATGCACCGGAAGATTTTGTAAAAATAAGAGAAGGATGGAAAGAGGCATCAGAACTTCTTGGCCAGCAAAAGGAGTTCCCAATGTATGTAGGGAAGAAAGAACTACAGGTTTCAAGGGAGGGAGTAGAACCAGATTCAAAAACATTTAGCCACCACTATATAACCTATGTGGAAGAAATCAAATGGTCTCAGGATGGTTTACCATTGCCAGAAGACAATCAGAAAATAATCCCTCTTTCTCAGGTTATAATCCAATACAACGTTCATAGGCACACTGATAGCCAGTATAAAAAAATGGAGGAGGAAATGGCTCTTAGAAAATTTGATGCCGCTGTCAATAAACTCATCATGGCTGATCACGAGCTGTCGCTTTTGAATAGGGCCACTGATATAAAATCTGGAGACTGGTCAAAATCCGGAAATCTTGCAAAAGACATTATAAAGGCAATAGAGTTTCTTTCTGATTCAGGATATGTCGAGAGACCAGAACTGCTTATCTCATCATCTGCATATGAACTTCTTGTGAGGGAAGTTGAATCCACAGGACAAACCGAGATGGAAATGGTAAGAAAACTTCTAGAAGAAATCCACGTTACATCATTGTTAAAAGAGAATCAGTTTCTCGCTCTGGCTAAAGGGTCTTTCAAATTATTTATCAAAACCTTCCCTGAAATACGAAGAATTAGTGAAGATGTTTTATCAGATCAGTATGTTATTTATTCCAAATTTGCACCAATGCTGTTTGATAGAAAATCTGCAGTCAGAATAACCTGGAAGCCAAAATAATATTTCTTAAGCGAAAAGGAAGGCATTAGGCATCAATTTTTATAGTTTTAAACTAAAAAACGTTTATAACTCTTGTAGTTATTAAGATCTAAGGGTATGCAAAATGCTTAGCTTTGAACGTGTTAAAATCAACCACGCTGATCCAAAAAAGAGGCTCCAGGGTTTCACCATAGAGCCTTTAGAGGAGTATTCAGACAGTTCAGCAGTTGCAGAAGCGAGCCGCTGCATAGGGTGCAACATATGCACACAGGCATGTCCTGCCAGCCTTGATATCGGTGGTTATATTAAAAGCACGGCAGTAGGAGACCCGGCACAGACAGTAAGGATTGTTTTTGAGAATCTTCCATTTCCTGCAATAATAGGACGTGTGTGTACTCATATGTGTGAGGATATCTGCGTTCTTTATGACACTGGTGGGCCTATTGCAATAAGACACCTGAAAAGATACGCTGCAGATAAGTTCGATGACTATTCAAGCATAATAAGTGTTCCAAAGAGGAAATTCGTTGGAAAAAACGTTGCGGTTATAGGCGGTGGCCCAGCTGGTCTTACCGCAGCCTATTACCTCTCAATACAGGGAGTAAAAGTTACAATATACGAGAAATTGCCTGCACTCGGCGGTTTTATGAAAACCGGCATTCCAAGGTACAGGTTACCTCAGGATGTTCTGGACAAAGAGATAGGGTATATACTTTCACAGGGGGTGGAGGTTCATCTTAATACGGAAGTCGGGAAGGATGTATCATTTAAGGAATTGATGAACAAATACGATGCCGTATTCATGTCTGTAGGAAACCAGAAGCCAAGGATGACCGGCACACCTGGTAGTGATGCTGAAAATGTTGTTCACGCAACAGAATTTCTCAGAAGATCTAGTTTTGGTGAAAAAATCGATGTAGGAAAAAACGTAGTTATAATTGGTGGTGGATTTACCGCAAACGATTCATCCAGAACTGCACTGCGTTTCGGGGCTCAGAATTCATACATTTTCTATCGCAGAAGGGAAGTGGATAGGCCCGGATATCCATCCATGAATGCAGAGGAAGAGATGGAGGAGGCCGATGAGGAAGGCGTACACTATGTCTGGGAAGTAACCCCCTTCGAGTATGTTAAGAAAGGCAACAGAGTTGTAGCTGTAAAATACTGGCAAAACGACATGGTTTCAGACGGAAAGGGACGAGCAAAGCCGGTTCCCAACAAGGACAAGGTACAGACAATTGACGCAGATTATGTAATAGAAGCAACAGGTCAGGAAAACGACTATACCTTTATGGAGGAGGAATATCTAAGGAAACTCAGGTTAACCCCTCAGGGACAACCCATCGTAAACCCCAACGGCATGACCTCAATTCCAGGTCTATTCTCAGGAGGGGATTCTACAAATGGAAACAGGGATCTCATAAGCGCGGTCAGGGACGCAGATCAGGCCGTACTGGGGATACTGCAGTACCTTAATCTGATGGACAAAGTTTCAGAGGAATTCATACCGCTTCTTGACAGATGGAAAAAATACTCCACCATGGCTGCAAAGATAGCTTATTCAGAAAGATCCGCATAACTGAAAATCAGTCTGCGGAAATTATATCAAATCCGGTATAGGGTACCAAAGCTTCCGGAACTATTATCCCCTCCCCGTCTTCAGTCTGGTTGTTTTCCATAATGGCCACAAGTACTCTTGTGGTTGCTATTGCAGTAGAGTTCAGGGTATGCGGAGTCAGATTGCCATCCTTTGTCCTGTATCTTATGTCAAGTGTTCTCGCCTGGTAGTCTGTGTCATTTGAGGCCGATACTACCTCCCGGAACTTTCCCTGTGATCCAAACCATGCTTCAATATCATATTTCTTTGCAGCCAGTGATCCAAGCTCCCCTGAGCATACATTAACCACTCTGTAAGGTATGTTCAGCTTCTGGAATATTTCCTCAGAATTCTTCAGCAGTTCTTCAAGGAAATCCCAGGAGTCTTCCTCTCTGCAGAAAATGAACTGTTCAATTTTATTGAACTGGTGCACCCTAAAGATACCCTTTGTATCCTTTCCATGAGCACCTGCTTCCTTTCTGAAACATGGGGAAAAACCAGCTATCCTCAAGGGCAATTCATTCTCTTCAAGGATCTCGTTTCTAAGCATGGATGCTATGGCATGTTCTGAAGTGGAGATGAGATAGAGATCTTCCCCCTCTATTTTGTAAAGTGTATCTCTGAAAGTTTCCATGTCTGTTGCGCCTGACATGGACTGGTAATTAAGCATATAGGGTGGTTCAACAACGGAGAATCCCCTCTCTGAAAGAAAATCAACAGCAAAGTTTTCCAGTGCCATCTCCAGTTTAAGAAGCCTGTTTTTCAGGTAATAAAATCTTGCACCAGCTACTTTCCCTGCTCTTTCCAGATCAACAAGCCTCAGTTTATCTGCCAGGTCCACATGACTCAATGGTCTCTTTTCTGTTATAATATACTGGGATCTGTTTTCAGTGGCTTTCCTGAATTCTTCCATATCGTCTCTGAACACCTTTGCCACTCCCCATGTCTTGACTAACCTGTTATTTTCATCTCCTTTGCATATGGGAACAGTTTCATGCAGAAGGTTGGGAATAGCATAAACCGCCTTGTTCCTTTCTGCCTCTATAGTTTTCTGTTCCGACTCCATTTCATCGATTTTTGAATTCAGTTCCCTGACTCTTTCCTTGATTAGTTCAACATCCAGTTTATCCTTAATTTTTTTTGATATCTCTCCGGTGGCAATGTTCTTCTCATGTTTGAGATCGTTAATCCGTTTTAGATTTTCACGCCACTTTCCGTCCAGTTCAAAAAAACGGTCTATGTATTCTTTACCGTAAAACCTGTTTTCAGCTGCTTTGTAAAAAATCTCAGGATTTTCCCTGAGCTTCTTGACATCAATCATAACAACTTAAACCCAATTACATATTTGAAATATTCATTTCAGTTCAAAGATAGGTCCAGTCGCCAACACCATCTTCGTCGTCATTCCTGGCATCTTTGAATTCTCTTATTATTTTCCTTTCATCTATTTTTGACTTTCTCTCCCTATTTACAACTGCGGTTCCAACCCTGTTCTTAAGATAACCTGCTGAATAATTCTCCTCCTGCCTTTTTATCTGAGATATAAAGCCTCCGGCGTATCCGAAAACATTCAATATTATGAGGGAACCTGGCATTATAATTGTCAGTGTCTTAAGTATGCCATAGGATGTATAGAGGTCGGTAAGAAAGCCAGAATATGCAACCAGTTTGGATCCCGAAATTGCAATAACGCCGGAACTTAGGTAGTTACCTATAGAACTGAGGACACCAGTCTTGAAAGGGAGGAACATCATTGTGAGAATCATAAGTATGGATGTAGCCACAAGAGTTGACACAAGGGCTTTAGATGGAGTTCCAGAGGATCTCCCTGCAATATACCCAGCTGTCGCCGGGCCAGCAATCGGTATCCACCACATGATCAGAGAAAATATTATCCCATAAAATATGCCCTTGGGCTGGGAGTATATCATGGACTTCATACTTTCATTTTTCTTCAATGATCTGTAGATTGTCCAGTCTCTCCAGGAATCTTTCAAGGTTTTAATCCTTGATCTCTTGAGGGTCATACTCATGTCAGACGCATATTCCCTACAAGATATTTAAACATATCTATGGTTACGGTTAATAAGCCATTATCTAGGCTCCATATTTGTCTGACCGTTCCGAAAGCTGTAACAGGTAATCCATCACGTTGATGCTGTTAATCTCAAGTGCTCCATCCATGCAGCTTATTTCGTCAAAGTGCCTCACACGGTCCCTTAAATTTCCCGATGTGACAAAAAGGATTGGAACATGATCTCCAGAATGGTCCTTCATTGAACATGGTGTGCTGTGATCTCCTGTAATTGCTACAACAGTGTCTTCAAGTATATCCTTCAGTGGAGAAATTGCTCTGTCAACCCTCTCTATGACACTTTTCTTGAGAATCGGGTCTCCATCATGCCCTGCAACATCCGTCCCTTTGTAATTCAGTATAACAAAGTCATATGTTTTCAGTGCCTGGAGTAAGGCGTTGATCTTTCCCTCGTAATTTGTATCTGTCCTTCCTGTAGCCCCTTTTACCTTGATTATGTCCATTCCAATCATATTGCACAATCCGGTTATCATGGGTATTCCTGCGATACAAGCGCCCTTCATACTGTACTTCTCACTGAAAGGTTGAAGATCAGGCGCCTTTCCTGCCCCTCTGAGGAGGAGACAGTTTGCGGGCTTCAATCCATCTTTCACTCTCTTCTCATTTAAAGGATGATTGGCCAGTATCATATTTGCAGATTTCAGAAATCTGTTCACAAGTTCTGCTGTCCTGGTTCCGGATTCCTCAGTTCCACGAACAGTATTGATCTTCCTCCCAACTTCGTGGGGATCAGAGTCTGTAACTGAACTGGAAAGCCCGGGACCATGTATCACAAGGGCTGCCCTGTGTTCAACCCCCTCTTTTACCTTAAATCTGTATCCATTAATTTCCATGTTAAGTGACGCTGCAAGCAATTCAGTCCCCTCAGATATGCGGTCTGCCCTTCTGTCAATTACTTTGCCATTGCTATCCACGGTTCCGAAGTTTGCCCTGAACGCTACATCACCAGGTAAAACTTCCAGACCCAGGCCAAGGGCCTCGAAGGGTCCTCTCCCGGTATAGACCTTCTCAGGATCATAACCCAGAAGCGAAAGATGTGAAGTGTCAGATCCTGAACGTATGCCCGGTCTGATGGGATGCATCATCCCATTTAAGCCAATGCTGGCCAAATAGTTAAGATTAGGCCTGTATGCCGCCTGAAGTGCAGTCTTTCCATGGAGAATGCTGTTGGGTCTGTCTCCCAGCCCATCCATTACAATCAGGACCACTTTCTTCATGAGTGATACCTCCAGAGAATTAGGTACCTTCCTGCCATGAACCGGCATACCTGATCTGATCATCGCTCAAAGTATCGATGTTTACATCCATGACCTTGAGTTTTATCTTTGCCACTTCAGTGTCTATTTCGGAGGGAACCGGATAGACCCTGTCCTCAAGCTGCTCGTAGTTTTTTGCCAGATATTGGGCTGTCAGTGCCTGTATTGCAAAACTCATATCCATAATCTCAACAGGATGCCCCTGGCCGGAGGCAAGATTGACCAATCTTCCGTCAGCTATAAGGTTGATAATGTTTCCATTTTCCAGTTTATAGGCTGTAACAAGATCCCTGACCTTTTCCTTCTTTATTGATCTCTTTTCAAGGTCCGTAAAACAGATCTCATTGTTGAAATGCCCTGAATTTGAAAGTACCACACCCGGTTTTGCAGTGAGCAGGTCTTCATATTTTATAACATCCTTCATCCCGGTAACTGTAACTACGAAATCCGACTCTTTGAGTGCCTGTGACATTGGCTTTACTCGGAATCCATCCATCAGAGCTTCCACAGCCTTCACAGGATCAATCTCTGTTACTATGACGTTTGCCCCCATCCCCTTCATTCTCATGGCAACACCCTTACCACAGTACCCATAACCGGCTACTGTGACATTGGAACCCGCTATAAGCAGGTTTGTAGCATTCATGATTCCGTCAAGTGTGCTCTGGCCTGTACCATATCTGTTATCAAAGAAATGCTTCATCTGGGCATCGTTTACATCAAACATTGGGAATTTCATTGCACCATCTTTTTCCATAGCCTTGAGTCTGACAACCCCTGTGGTGGTTTCTTCATTTCCACCACGGAGTCTCTCTATGAGGTCTTTTCTTTCATCAAGCACAAGTTTTGTGAGGTCCCCTCCATCATCTATTATGAGATCTGGGGGAGTATCAAGAGTTTTGTGAAGGTATTCATAATATTCTTCCTCAGTTTCTCCCTTCTTTGCGTAAACCTTCATATTATAGTCTTTCTTCAGAGATTCTACCACTGCATCATCTGAACTCAGGGGATTGCATGAAGACATTGTGATATTTGCACCGCCTTCTTTCAGGAGCAGCGCGAAAATACCGGTCTTTGCCTCTACATGCAGAGCCATGCTTATGTTCAAGCCTCTGAAGGGCTGATCTTTTTCAAACATTTTCCTTATCTGGGCAGAAACAGGCATGTGTTCCCTTGCCCAGTTTAACCTTAGAAACCCATTGCTCACCATTTTGACACCTTCTTAATTTTCTCAGGATTCAGTCTCATAAGAATGCCTTCGTCGTATACTTTTGTTTCCATAGATGCATTTTTTATATTTACAGAAGGATCGAATAGTAGGAGTCCACCTTTCTCTATTATAATATTTCCTATGTAAAGGTAAAACTCATCAAAAATTCCTTCCATAAGGAACTGCGTTATAACATCTTTTCCCCCCTCCACAAGTATTTTCATCAGACCAATTCTGTAAAGATGGGCTAGAATATTACTTATTTTCAGATCATTATCCTTCAGTCTGATTATTTCAGCACCGTTCACTGTTCTTTCCATATTTGATGTAAATATTATTGTTCTTGATTTCCCGTCAAGAACATGGGATTCAGGTTTTAATTTCAATCTCCTGTCAAGTACTATTCTGGCCGGCTTTGGATCCTCAGTATGATCACCATCTCCCGTACTCAGGTATGGGTCGTCATTCATGACTGTTCTTGCCCCAACCATTATGGCATCACATTTCCTCCTTAATTCACGCACTCTCCGCCAGTCTCTTTCGGAAGATATGACAACCCTCTTTCCCTCGGAACCGGCTATCATTCCATTAATGCTCTGTGCCATATTTATGATAATATAGGGTCTCCCATCCATTAACCGTTAATGCTGATGTGGAATAAAAAATATGTATATTCAGTAATATTTATGATCCAATAAGGAATGGAGGAAACTAAGATGAAAATAGGCGACCTGGGATACCCAGCTGAATTCCTGGAACTTTTTGAAGGCAAGGATTTCAATCTTTATCCACACCAGGAGGAAGCCATCAGGAGATTTCAGGAAGGCAATAACGTAGTTGTTTCTGTACCAACTGCTGCTGGAAAGTCTCTGGTTGCGTATTCCGCCATATATGAAACATTCAAGCGGGGGTTGAGATCAATTTATATTGTTCCGCTCAAGGCTCTTGCAAGTGAAAAATATTCAGAACTTTCACGTCTGGAAAAAATAGGCATAAAGGTTGCGCTTTCAATAGGAGATTACGATAAATCACCATCATTCATAAAGAATTATGATGTTATAGTCTGTACTTCAGAAAAGGCCGATTCACTTCTTCATCACGATCCAGCAATTGCAGATGAACTTGGACTTGTTGTGGCAGATGAAGTCCATCTGCTTGGAGACGAAGGAAGAGGTCCAAAACTTGAGATGGTGATCTCCACAATCAAGTATGTGAATCCAGGAATAAGGATTGTTGCCCTCTCCGCAACAATATCCAATATTGCGGAAGTTGCGGACTGGCTGGGTTCATCAATTGTAAACAGCGATTTCCGCCCCGTACCTCTTAAACCCGGGATCATATACAGAAAAAAGATAGTAAACATGGACGGAGAGGAAGAAAAACTGAAGGGGGAGGACGAAGTCATTGAGATTGTCAATTCACATCTTGCAAAGGGTGGACAGACACTGATCTTTGTAAATTCAAGAAAGAGATCAGAGGACTACGCTAAGAGGATTGCCCTTGCCATAGATCAGAACCTCATTATGAAAAATATTGATTTCTTCCCGGAAAAAGGCGAAACTGACAGATACGAAGAAACTCTTAAAAGTATGGTCCAGAACGGAGTCAGCTTTCATCACGCAGGTCTTTCCAGCGAAACCAGAACAAGAATCGAGAAAGGTTTCAAGGATGGTCTCCTGAAAGTTCTGGTTGCAACGCCCACTCTTGCTGCAGGTGTAAATCTTCCAGCAAGAGTTGTGTTGATAAGAGATCTTACCCGCTATTCCAATGGGTATTCCCAATTTTTGCCAAATATGGAAATTCAGCAGATGCTGGGGAGGGCCGGAAGGCCCCAGTATGACAGTGAGGGTTATGCATATCTTTACGCTGCTTCAAAGACTTCATTTGATATGGCAAAAACATATCTTTCCACCGATCCTGAGCCTGTGAAATCCGGTATTTTCCAGGACAGCCTTCTCAGATTCAATGTTCTGGGGATCATCTCAATGGGAATAGCCACATCCAAAGAAGGCATTATGGATTTCTTTTCAAATACATTTGCCGGTAAAACTCAGAAAATGGTGGAAGAAAAAAAGATAGAGGGTATACTTGACTTTCTGCATGAGAATGAGTTTATAAAAAATACAATGGGGATTTATAGCGTTACGCAGTTCGGAAAGACAGTCAGTGATCTTTACATTGATCCAAAGACTGCACTCATACTCAGGGATTACTTCAATAAGAAGCACAGTGAAATTCTTGCCCTTTATACTATATGCACAACACCGGACGTTCTGAACTTCAGGGCAAACAGAGAAGAGGCAGAAGGCATTATGGAATATTTCATGAATAACAATATAATTCTGGAGACTGAAGAAGAGGTATGCAGCGGAAAAACTGCCATGGTCCTGATGGACTGGATCAATGAGGTACCGATGAACAGAATATCAGAAAAGTATAATATTGGACCGGGTGACATACAGGCAAAGGTTTCATCTTGTGACTGGATCTCATATTCGCTTGCAAGGATTTCCTCCATGTACAAAGCCGAGATCAGGAGAGACTTGGAAAACCTCAATTACAGAATAAAGGAGGGTGTACGTGAAGAGATAATAGCACTTACTATGATAGCCGGGATAGGAAGGGTGAGAGCCAGGAGGCTTTTTGCATCCGGTTTGAAGACAGTTGAGGAAGTATCTAAATCTACACCTGAACTTATATCCCTCATACCTGGATTTTCCACCAGACTTGCACAGGAGACCATCAAGAACTCCAGAAGAATTGCTGGCAGGATCAGCGCATGATGGATCATCTTTCAGTACCCAAAAAAGAGGCAGAGTCAGTTCTGAAGATACTTAGGAACTCCAACGCAGTCAATTCCAGATTTAGGATCATAACCGAAGGAGACAATGTGCTTATACCCATCAATGAGGAAGTATCCCTATCTGATCTGAATGTTGAATACAGGATAGTGAAGCATGAGGGGAATCCAGATGCCAGCAAGATTGGCAGGCCACTGAAATTTAAGGGTTCATATGATGTTATAGGGGACATAGCAATAATAAAGAAAGGGGATCAGGAAGATCCGGAAGTTATAGCCAGGAAAATACTAGAAACTAAGAAAAATGTGAAGTCAGTATTTTTGGACAAAGGTGTTAGAGGCGAGTTTCGGACAAGAGACCTGGAACTTATATGCGGCCAGGGCAATACACGCACAATTTACAGGGAAAATGGCCTGAGATTTGTCGTAGATGTTGGAAACGCTTATTTCTCACCACGGCTTGCAACAGAACGTTATATAGTTGCAAAAAGTGCTCTGGAGGGAGAACGAATCATAGATATGTTTGCCGGGGTGGGACCATTTTCCGTAACCATAGCAAATATGAAAAGGTGCGAAATACATGCTTTCGACAGCAATCCTGCAGCAATGGACCTCATGAAGGAGAATATAGGTATGAATAAAATTAAGGGGAAAATTTTTCCTCATCTGGGGGATGCATCGGAGATGATTCTCAAATACAGTGAAATGGACAGGGTAATCATGAATCTTCCCCATACATCTTTCTCATTCATAGAAAAAGCATATGCTGCACTTAGAAAAGGTGGGTTCGTAAATTATTATGAGATACTGGATAGTGCCGGTCTGGAGGATCGAATGGAAAAATTCAGGGAAATCGGCTTTGAAATGCGTAACAAGAGGATAGTTCATGGCTACTCAAAGTTTCTGAATGTATATTCAATTGAACTTTTCAAAAATCTAAAATAGTGCTTGAAGGGAAAATAATTAAAGTCTATTAATAATGAACATGGCGAAAGGTAAAAAAAGATGAGCATAGGAAAGAAGATAGGCGATATTGCCGGCGAAGTTTACGAAAAAATGCTCATTGACGATATAAAGAGGTATCAGGTACCCCATCATGTAGGCATAATCACCGACGGAAACAGGAGATACGCAAGATCTCTGGGTCTATCTGATAACGAAGGCCACGTCAAGGGAAAAGAAAAACTTGAGGAGGTCCTCGAGTGGTGCATGGAGGTCGGGGTTAAGATAGTTACTGTATACGGTTTCTCAACCGAGAATTTCAAGAGGAACAACAGTGAAGTTGATTTCCTTTTTCATCTTATAAATGAGGCCTTAAGGGACCTTATGAAAGATGAAAGAATAAAAAAGAATGGAATAAGGGTCAAGGTGATCGGAGAAACCGGAAAACTTCCCGGCTATCTTAAGGAAACTATCAGAGAAGTGGAGCAGCTTACAGAAGGCTTCAAGAATTTCAAGTTCAACCTGGCAATCGGTTACGGCGGAAGGGAAGAGATAATAAACGCTATAAAAAGTCTTGTAAGGGATGTCCAGTCGGGAATGGAGGACCTGGATTCCATTGACGAAAAAAAATTCAGGGAATATCTCTATGACGGATCAATACCCGACCCGGATCTCATACTCAGAACCAGTGGAGAAGAGAGGATATCAAATTTCCTTCTCTGGCAATCAGCCTATTCCGAACTTTACTTTTCAGATGTCAACTGGCCAGAGTTGAAGAAAGTTGATTTTCTCCGTGCCATAAGTGCCTATCAGTCCAGGAAGAGGAGGTTCGGGGCCTGAATGTATGTCTCATTTGACGACACAGATTCCAGAAAGGCAATGTGCACAACATATCTTGTCAGTGAATTCCTGAGGAGGGGTAAATATGATCTGATCGGCCTTCCATCCCTCGTAAGGCTAAACCCCAATATACCTTACAAGACAAGAGGGAACGGTGCTGTGAGGATAAGAGTAGGGAACGGATCAGGGGAAAAGGTTTTTTGCGGACGTATTGCAGGAAAACCCATCTATTCATATGAGAGATCATCAGGGGAAGAAGATCCAGAAAAGATCCTGGAAGAGATGTACAGATTAGTTGATAAAAATTACCAGAGAGATGAAAACACAAACCCTGGAATAGTTGTTTCAAATTTTTTATTCCCAGAAATTATGTATGAAAACGCAGTAACCTGCCAGGTGAACCTTGATGAGACCATTAAACAATTGGATAAACTTGGATCAAAATATCGGGGAATAAAGAATGGAAGAGGACTCATTGGATCTTCAGCAGCCATGTCCTGGAGAGGAAGAAGAATTACCTACGAGATAATTGGATATCGTGAAGGAAATAAGGAAATTCCTGAAGAAACAAAGATGGAATGTGCCATGATGGCTGATGGATATGAAGGGACTTTCAACAGCGTGGACATAAGAAACAGGTACCCTGCAATATTCCCTAACCCTAGAACACCAGTTGTGTACGGCATAAGGGGGATAAATATGGAAAAACTTGTTGAGGCATCAGAATCGGTAGCAGCAAAACTACCGTTTCCAATTGACTCAGAAATAATATTTGAAACAAATCAGGGAACTGATGATCATATAGAACAATATCATGGAGAACTCTACAATCTGCACACTTATATGATCTCAGGAACAGTTCTGTCAAAACCTGTGCCCACTCAGGGTTCTCACTATTTTTCAAGCATCAATGCAGGGGGCAAAGTTGTAAAAATTGCGGCATTCGAACCCACAAAAGAGTTCAGGTCAATATTCAGGCAGCTGCTCCCCGGTGATTTCATAACCGTCTATGGATCATTCCTCAAGGGCACCATAAATATAGAGAAGATGGAAATCAGGAACCTGGTTGCTGAATATATGAGACTACCGCCATTATGCAGCATATGTGGTGAAAGGATGGCCAACCGTGGAAAATTCAGTTATCAGTGTACACAGTGCGGAAACAGATCATCTATCCCAGAATACACCGAAAAGAAAAGATCAGTAATGCCCGGTAAATACAATGTTCCAGTTATGGCAAGGAGGCATCTTTCAATGCCTTTCGGAACACAGCCTGTCATAAAGAAAAATAAAAACATGGATCTGGTAGCCTGATATGCATAAGTGGTGTTCCTGGCAGTGGAAAAACAACACTATGCAGACTTCTTAATGAGTATGGTTACAGATGTACAAGCCTGGTTGAAATTGGAATATCACTTGGCTGCATCAAAGGGGAAGAGGCCGATATAGATTGTCTAAGGGCGAAATTGGTCCCTTCCCAGTATACCATCATAGAGGGGCATTATGCTCACCTGATGAAATGCAGCCATGCAATAATACTTGAAAGGGGCATGGAAGATCTCAGGAGAGTCTATGAATCAAGAGGATACGAAATTGAGAAGATAAATGAAAATATGGAAGTCCAGGAATCCGGGACAATCTACTCAGAAGCACTGGATACACTCCCCTCAACAAAGATCTTCACTGTAAAAAATATTGGCATTATGGATGAGGTTGTATCTAACGTCAGGCAGATTCTTGATAAGATACTGGCATAAGCAAAAAAAATAATTCTCATGTGAAAACTGACAAAAATTAAAGTCTTGTATATCATGGCTCACCATGGTACTGGATTCCTACAGATCAAAGGTTGACGGAACACTGACACTCATGGCTTCGCCATTTGTTAAGATGAATCCTAATTCAATATCCCTTTTTTCACTGATCCTTGCCGCACTGGCCGGCATCTTCTATTATATCGGTTCCTATTTTCTACTCTTTTCTTTTATTTTTATAGCACTCTCTTCCCTTTTTGACGCTCTGGATGGAAAAGTTGCAAGGATGAGGAATCTTCAATCGAGGAGAGGAGACCTGCTTGATCACGTTTTTGACAGATATTCTGATATTTTTATAATGCTCGGAATGGTTTTCAGCGCATATGGCGACATGAAAATAGGAATATTGGCCATAATCGGCATAATGCTCACAAGCTATATGGGGACTCAGTCTCAAGCCCTTGGTCTTGGCCGGAACTATTCAGGAATACTTGGAAGGGCTGACAGGCTCGTCTTCATGCTGGTTTTCACACTGATCCAGTTTTTCATACCCGGTTCAATTATGTTTTCAGGTATAAGAATAACTGTAACTGTGATTCTTTTAATCTGGTTCGCCATAGCGGGAAATTACACCGCAATAAAGAGATTCCTGGATGCTTATGGTTCGGTCTGAACATTATTTAATTTGCAATGCCTGCATGGAACGTTTTGGAAAAGGAAAGAGATGAAGATTATTATGGTGAAGCTATCTTTATTATGAATTCTGCAAGTTCCCTTGCCTTTTCAACGGTCTTTGACTGGGCAAATATTCTCATAATCGGTTCAGTTCCTGAGGGCCTTGCAAGAACCCATCCTTCCCGTAGATAAAGCTTCAAACCGTCTGTAAAATCAATTTCTTCCGCACCAGCCCTGTCAATTATCCTCTTTCTTACCTGATTCCAATCCTCTGTCAGTTCGGTTGATGTTTTGTACATTGCGTAAGCTGGAAGATCACTGAGAAGAGCTGAGATCTTCTTTTTTTCCCTTGCCATGAGGTCAAGAACAAGGGCCATGGCCATGGCCCCGTCACGGCAGTACTGATGCCTTCCATATATGATTCCTCCATTTTCCTCACCGCCAACAAGTGCCTTTTCCTTGATCATGGTTCTTGAGACGATGGGGGCTCCAACCCTGGTCTTGACAAGTACAGCCCCATTCTTGTTGCAAACATCTTCTATTACATCAGAACTGCTAACAGGAGTGACAACTTTTGAACCACGTGAGGTAAAATACTTCACTATCAGGGCAAGACTCCTGTCTCCGTCAATAAAATTTCCATTTTCATCCACAAAAACACATCTGTCTGCATCGCCGTCATGTGCAACTCCAAGGTCAAATTTTCCCGTTTTCATGAGTGCTATCAGATCCCCAAGATTTTCCGGTTTAGGTTCTGAGTTTCTTGAGGTGAAGTTTCCATCTGGATTTGCGTTAAGCGTTACAACTTTGCAGTTAAGTTCAGTTAGGAGTTCAGGTGAACTTCTGAATGCAGCCCCATTTCCTGTATCAATTGCCACTCTGAATTCAGCTTTTTTCACATTTTCCGGCGTAATGATCTTCTTTATGCCCTCGATATAGTCATTCACGGCCAGTGGATAAAAGGTTCTCTGGCCCATGTTCTTCACGTCTGCTTTCATAAATTCTCCCTGTTCAACAATGAATTCTATCTCCTCTTCCCTCTCTCTTTGTAATTCCGTTCCGTCTTTGTCTATGCATTTAATGCCATTGAACTTTGGGGGATTGTGGGATGCCGTTATAATAACTCCATAAACGCTGTGGACCTTGCAGTAATACTGTAATGCGGGAGTGGGCAATATTCCAAGATCAGTGACGTTCACACCTGTTGAAAGAATTCCTGATTCAACTGCACTCCAGATCATCTCCCCGCTCACTCTTGTATCTTTCCCCATTGCAATATCTCTGGTCTTGAAAACAGTACCAATAGCTTTTCCCACTCTTGAACAGAATTCCGGGGTAAGATCCATATTGGGGATGCCCCTTATGCCATTCGTTCCAAAAAGTCTTGTGGATTTTTGGCTTTTATTAATCATGGGTAGAAATAATGAACAACATTATAAAGTCTACAAATGCTGTCCATGATCATTGAAACTTCTGAAGAAGGTATTCACGTCCTCTCCATGTTATCCGTTTCATATGATGGGCTATAAGGAGGTTTGAGAAATAGAGGAATGGGATGAATACGCTTACCAGTGCGCTGGCTGCTTTTCCTTTCCTGGTTCGTCCTGCAGATTTGACTGCATTGGCAACGGTGGGTGTAAAAAGGATGAGGAAGAAATAAGAAATGAAAACTGAAGCGATTATTGTCCAGACAAATAGCAATAGAGTCAGGCCATAAAACACCATGCCATATACAAATACGCTTTTGGATGAGGATATGGAAAGGGCAGTCTGCCTGTTTGCCCACTCCATGAATGTCTTCCTGTCATCTGATGAATTTATGACAGGTTGTGATTCAGGAACATATGCTATGTCCATTTTGTTCTTTTTGCATATCTTGGAAATGGCAATATCATCGGAAACGAATTCACTGAAAAATTCAAAGTCACCATCATGGAAAAGATCCTTACGAAATGCAAGCGATCCACCCCATCCAAATCTGGTAATCTTGGATTCCATCATACCAAGTCCCACAAACCCCCATACAAGCTTGATTCTTGTCCATATGCCGCCAAGGGGATTGAAATAGGGAAAAGTTGTTGATACCCCATAATTTTTTTCTGCGAGAGGACCCAGCAGATTCTTCAGCCATGAAGAATTTGCCAGAATATCTGAATCGGCTATAACGTAGGCATCAAAATCCCTAAACCTGCTAATTGCGGTTGATATTGCCCTGACTTTCCCGCTGCAGTTTGCGCACTTAAAATCTGAAACTATGTAATCAACACCTGTCGATGTCAAGACGCTTACAGATGGATCATCAGTGCTATCCACAACAGCAATCAGTTTATAATTATGATAATTCTGCCTTTTAAGAGAATCTATGTTTTCCTCAAGTGTAAGATCCATCCCTCTGCAAGGCAAGATTACAAGGGCACTGCCATGGAATTTAGCCTGAATACCTTCCGGATGGTATCTCTTCAGTGCAATTGCAGTGAGTCCGGCGGCAATGAGAATTGAAAATGCCGTTATTATATATAAGGAAATAAGGAATATATTCATCTTAATTTTATTCAGACCAGTGTTACGTCTTCTGTATCAACCTGGCCTACGCCATCAATTTCTCCTAAAATTTCTTCAACCTTTGTAATCTTTCCCTCTTCATCTGGTACAATGACCTCCAGCCTGATTGCCGAAAGGCCAAAACCTATCTCCTGCATTTCTATCTTGTTTATTTCGCAGAAGCCATTGATTCTCTCCCTTACATCAGAAGAGAGTTTCTTCATATCGGTCTCAGCGTCGCCTGGAAGTATCTTGAAAACTACAGCAACATCCCCCATACATAACACCTATGGACCAACAAAGCCACATTTAGGGCACTGGTATTCTGTTGTGTGCTCTCTGCACTCTTTGCATCTTCCGATGACTTCTTCCCCGCAATTGGGACAGTCAAACAGTGAATATCCTATTTCAACAAGTCCGATACCGCATGATGTGCAGTTTTGTTTGTATCTCATATTTTTTACACCTTAACATGGATTATTGTATATGTATTGATTAACCCCTTCCGCCATTGGTGGAAAATATATAATCCTTATGCACTATGAACCATTGATCGAAATGAGCATAAATTTAATCCAGAACAGGGAAATATTTATTCCATTTGTTACCAATGGAACTGAACAGTCATTTGAAAACCCCGATGTTTTTATTGCTTCAGAGTCGCCACTCTATCTTGGGATTATAATGAAACCTTCAAAGGGGGTCTGGGAGTATCTCAAGAACAGTTCTGAAATGGTATTATGCCGTCATAATAATGAAAAATGTGCATCTTTCACAATACCATATAAAATAGAAGTGGGGGAAAACACTATATTTTTCATTCAGCCGGAAAGTATGGAATCACTTTTCAGATCAGGAATTATGGAAAATCCCTGAACAAGAATCACAGGAATCCAATTGTAAGGAAATTAATTATATTCAGGATTATGGCAACTGCAAATACCATAATGAATATCCTGAGATTCCACGACATAACCTTCTGCCCGTCAAGAGGCGGGATTGGAAGCATGTTGAACACACCAAAATAGAGATTTAGGCCCCCAACAAATCCAAAAATTGTGTGGAGTATGGGATCCATTGGTAGAAAGATGTCCAAAAACACAAAAACTGATCCAACAACAAGGTTTGTCAATGGACCTGCCAATGCGGACTTTCCAAACTGGTCTTTCCGGTATATTCCTCCAATGTTTACTGCTCCTGGGGCGGCAAATATGAATCCAAAGAATGAGGTTATGAAGGCAAATATTATGCCGAAGGGCCATATCTTGAAGAAAGCTACCCCTCCAAATCTTCTTGCCACGTACCTGTGAGCCATTTCGTGGAGGAAGAATGCAGTTGCCACTGCAAGCGCGCTCATGATCAAAAGTAAAGCGGCTTCAGGTGCCGAAACATGGAAACCGTTGTCTGAGATCATTGCAATGAAAAAGCTGAGAGTTAGCATTATAAATGCAAGAGATATATCTTCTATCTCTCTGGAATAACCTCCATAAAATCTGTTCACTGGATTTCACTCTCTCTCTGTTTCTTTTCAAACATATAGCCTATGAGTGCCACCACATCCATAGCGGTTCCTATCCCTATATCAAGCATGTATGCCATATGAAGTGGCTCAATAGGTATGTTTTCTTTAAGTGCCTTTTTCATAAGTGCAAGTATTACGGGATCATCTGTTTTTGGAACTCTCACTTCCGATATTCTTTCCATTATATAATGGTAGAGATTTACTGCCACCACAGCATCCTTTCTGTCCAGATTGTTATAGATCATGAAAATTTTGATATCATTGATCTTTTCTACACCTGAATTTTTAACTATTCTTTTGATCACGTCCCTTGAGATCAGGTCATATTTCTCTGGATTTGGTGCACCCCAGTATCTGTCTCCCTTCAAGAAATCCATTATATAAGGGATCTTGTCTATGGGTATTTCTGCTTTGTATACAGCCTCATCTGTGTCAATAACCCTCCCCTTTTTATATTCCAGTTTGAGAAGCCGGTTAACGTATGTCAGGATCTCTGTAAAATTCTTTCTGGATTGGAGCTCATCATAAAGATCGTCATTGAGGCCATGGTCCAGAATTTTATCTTGTCTGGATATTATCCTTTCAGCCTCTTCAAACTTATCAAGGGCTATATAGCTTTTAACAGTTATCTTTAGCCCCTCACGGTCTATAAGGGATGGATCTGAGAGATAGAGATCGGTAACTGCTTTGTAATCGCCGTCTTCAAAGTATACCTTAAGCAGAGTATTTGTGAATTCCGTTGCTTCTTCAATCGACTTTGAGGCTTTCAACCCTCTTGATAGTGATCTTATGGCTTCGGATCGGTCTCCATTTTTTATGAGCAGTGTGGAATAGATCCGTGCCACTTCAATATTTTCAGGATAGTTCTTAAAGAGGTTTTTCAGAACATCCATGGCTTCGTCGTAGGAACCATCCTGAATCAGTTTAACTCCTATCTCTTTACCAAGGAACAGGAAGCCATGGTTTGAATAGATGTTTTTCAATGATTTTCTTATATCGGGGTCCTTCCAGTGATTTCTGCAAAGAAAAATCAGAGCCTCCTCGTCATCTCTTTCCCTGACCCTGAAGTTTGAAAGGATTCTGAGAATGGATTCAATATCATTCTTACCGCTGTAAAGTTTAACAAGAAGCAAAGAAGATAGATTTTTGCCGGAAATCATCTCCATTGCTTCATCAAAGTTCCCGGTGTTTATAAGCGTTTCAGGATAATTCTGAATACTGGCTCTGTCCATCCCATTGCTTATGGCATCATGGTAGTATCTTAGTGCCCTCTCATAATGTCCGTTGGCAAAGTATGCGTCTCCTATCAATACATCAATTTTCGGATCTTTAATATCGTCTCGGACATTTTCAAGAAAAGAGATTCTGTCTCCCTGGGGATGGATTTTCTCCAAGATGGATAAATGTGTTCTTATATCTGCCTCTTCAAGTTTTCCAACAGCAATTATTTCCCTTGATATCTCAAATGCCGACATTGAGTCATTTCTATCCAGAAAAATGTTGCGTTTAAGCCGTTTTACCCAGATGTTTGAAAGTGAATTATATTCACACAGATCAACAAAGTTCATAACAAATTCATGATCTTTTATTTCAGAGAGTATTCTGTAAAGTGATGGAAAATCTATTGAATCCTGCCCCCGGTTCTTAAAAATAATTTCATAGGCCGATATGGCGTCTCCAAGTTTCCCGCATCTGAGAGACACCCTTGCAAGAAGATCAAGGAACATGAAATTTTCAAGTTTTTCAACTGCATGTGATATATTTTTTCTGGCATCTTCATAATTCCCTTTACCTTCCATTATAAGGCTCTCGTAATATGTGTAGAAGGGGTCAGGATGGTTTGTCTCCAGTTTGTTCAACTTAGCATACGCTTCGTCATAGATCCCATTGAGGATCAAAATCCAGGTTGCAGGATACAGGTAATCCATGGAATCTACAATATCTCCGGTACGTTTTCCATTCCGGACTTCTCTGTTATATTCAACAATATTTCTGATTACACCATAGCGGTTTTCAGAAAGTGATGAAATACACTGTTCCATCTCTTCAAATCTACCCTCTTTTAATAATGAATATATATTAATATAAACCAGCGAGACAGATCCTGATACCACTAGATCATCCCAGTTTAACTCATGGGGAGATCTGTAATTGCCTTTCAGGAAGCGCAGTATCATCCTTATTTTCTCAATGCCATTGGTGTTGGATATCTCTATCAATTCCTCAATTTTTTTTATCTGTTCTGAAGTTCTTACCTTGAAAAAAATGGAATCCCATACCATGGGCGATTCAAGACATGCTGGATTCTTTTTTAGAACTTCAATTGAATCCTGAAACTTTCCGGTCCCTGCCAGTGCTACATAAACCTGGGGCATCAGGGTAGATTTCTCATCATCATTAAGGAACTTCAAATACTTTTCATATTCCTGATTCCCGAAAAAGTAGCTCCTGTAGAACTCTCTTGCGGCAGTGTCATCAGGGTTCAGTTCCAGGATTTCACCTGCAGTATAATAACAGTCACTTTCCAGATGGAGTTTCATTTCAAGGTCCATTTTCAAGTGCAGATTTTCAGGAGTCTTTCCATAGAAACTCATCAAGTCGGCAACGTCCGAAAGAGCCTCATTGTACATTGACGAATATGATTTTGATTTGATCATTACAGTAAAATCAGATTCACTCAGTTTTGACCTGGGTACAGCGCTGAATGTGAAAGCGCAATCTTTATACTTCCCAGCTTCAAATTGAAGGCGGGCGCATCTTATCATGCTGGCATAATTTTCCGGGTACTTTTCCAAAATCTCCATGCAGGTTTCAATGGCGTTATGGAGATCGCCCATTCCGGCATAGGATTCAGAAAGGTTAACTATGAGATGAACATCTTCATAAATCTCTAGACCATATCTGCAGAGTTCCAGATTCTTATTGAATAGCCCAACCTGAAGCATTAGGTCACTGAAGGCCTCTATCTGATCAACCTCCTTGATGGAGAAAATATTCAAATCCCGGATCAATGCTAAAAGGTCATCATTCCTATCCATTTTTTTAAGTAATTCCGCTTTCTTTAAAAGATAGAATGGGTCTAGATCATAACCAATCACAACATCGAGGAAATTTTCCAGTCCACTGTAATAGTTATTTCTGTTAAATGCGTCTATGACAGAGGCAACTTCACTTCTGTCTCTCCCTGAACTCATAAATCTCATCCATAGCTGTGGATTACCATTTCCCTTATAAGCCGATTTAATCACTATGTCCTTTACTTTTTCATCAGAGATTTCAGATTGTGAAACCACCTCGAGAAATTCCCTGGATTGATCCCAGATATCTGAGGTTTCAACCATTTTAAGACCCTCTTCAAGGTTACCTGACTTTATGAGTTCTATTCCACTGTAAAGAGCGGCGTATCTATTTCCTGGAAAAAGTCTGTAAATTTCCCTTAGGATAGTCCGACTCAAATCTCCATCAATCTCAGTACGTGTCCTTTCAACTAACCCTGAAATATACTGATCATATTTCATCTGATCTTTTGCTGATAGGGTTCCATCAAATCTGGAAATTATTGATAAAAAAGTTCCACAGAGTTCCTGGAATTCCCTCCCCACAGGTGCCTCCGAGATCTTCTCTATGGCAGTAAGCACTTTCCTGCTGCCTATTTTACCACTGGGCTGTTCAGCCATTGATGGTGAATTGGTACAAAGCTATTTTATTTTTCCCAACAGTATGCCCATATGTCTAAGGCATATTTCCTAATGGGGCCTCAAAATAGCTGACTGCTGTGTTCTTAATTCATGAAAGAGTCGCATGGACTTATTAATTGAGAAAGTTCCATCCTGCGACATGAATGGTAAGAACTGAACCCTGAAGTAAATCAAACTATTGCCATCCGTCTCCGCAAGGGGCTGAAATTTCAACACATCTGGAAGTGTTGGTAAAATGGCTTTAGATGGGATTAGTTGACTAAAGACCACCACCTAGCATAAGAACTACAACCTGAAGAGTCCCGTATATTACAAATGAAACTATCCAGATCATTATGACGGCATGGTGAAGACTGTGTGCTACCCGGCCTCCGTCTGCTATTTCTAAGGCAGTGCCTGCAACGAAAGAATGAAGAAACAGTATGGCAACGATAAAAATCTCAATTATGAAAAGTTCAGATGGTGGCTGTGCCACAAAGATGCCGAAATCCTGGAGACTTGAAACATCCAGTGTGGAAAATACCTTGCTTATGATCTCAAGAACTCCATATGATATTGCAAGCGAAAACGCCAATCCACCAGTAATGCCATAGATAACGCCCACATAACTTGCCACAGAGGAGTGCCTTCTCTTCCTGAGTCTTATAACCTTATCAAAATTGTCTGCAACTACCATGCCAGCCTTTTCCGCGTCTGATCCAAGGTCAACGCTTTCCATAAACGATTCGGAGAATACCTCTATCAGGTGAGATCCGGTTTCAGCACTGAAATTCCTCCATGCTTCTTTGTTGCTGATTCTGTATGTGAGGCGCTTGTAAAGATTCCTTATATCTGCTGTAAGCGATCCAAAATCATGTAAAACAATTGATTTAAGGGCATCGATAATCATATTCCCCCTGGCCGATGCAGATCCAGCAAGGGATCTGATGAAACTTCCGAACATGTCGTCTTTCTTCGTGATTTTTTTCTCTTCTCTGGAACCAACTATTCCTGGCCAAGCGAAAGGGGTTATAACTATTGCAACGTCGAAGTAGAACGGTATCCTGGTATAAAGCCCAGTAGCGAGAAGAGCTGTAAGGAGAACCATGGACAGCACTCCTGCCATTATGAAAATCCTTCTTATCTTGATCTGTAATTCTGTCTTAATCCCAGTATCATGCCATATGGGATCGTTGGGAAGCACAATCTTGATCCCATAAACAAGAAGCCCTTCGCCCATAATGATTGTTATCATGCTGAGGGAAAGCACCGCTATTATGTTTATTGGTATTAGAATTGGCATTATCAGTATGAATGTGATCAGAAATGCAAATGCAAGTAGGAGGGAGACATACATATCCTTGTAAAGATCAAATGTGTAAAGGCTGGAGATGTACGTTGTCTCGAAATTGCCCATAACTGTCCCAGCCTCATCTCTGACAAATTCCTCGAAATCCTGTCCACTGTCTATTGCATGTCCGAATCTGGCCAGGAAGTCCGCAAATACCTCGCTGGGGGTTCTCTGTGAAAGGAACATGGCTGCTTCAGAAAGACCTCTTTTCCAGTTTTTAACCAGATTCACAAGCTTGACCATGTCGTCCTTTAAAAAACCAAGTTTATCCTTTTTTGAAAGGAGTTCAATAATATCGATTCTGTTTGCCCCGCTCACTGAAAGCGTGGCAAAGGCGGTTATGAAGAACGGAATGTTTGAGTTAATGTTGTTTTTTCTGTTATCTCTTTCAAGTACCGGTTTAAGGAATATTGCCATGAGCATCACGGCACTCGCAGCTGCAATAATGATGAAAACTATATTCTTTGTTTCTCCGTAAAGCATAAGGAAAACACCAGAAATGGCAGCTGCAAATAGTACGAATATTACCTCTTTCTTTCCGAACTCTATACCAGAAAATCTTCCAAGCCTTTTTGCATCATTCATTTAAATCATCCATAAAGCGCTGAAATGGCGCCTTCTCCCTTGATATAGAACGTTTTTGTGATATTGAAGACATCATAATACGAATTCACGTTCTTTCTGATCAGACCCTCAATTATTCGAGTCCTCTTGAACAATTCATCGTATATGGCCTTTGGATCCCTCATCCCCGCCGTCTGGGCTATTCTTTTTTCAAGAATGTAGCTGTTATTTAACCCTCTAAACACATGCTGATCTGTAGTTGGGTCCCACTGAAACACCTGCTTGGTTGAAACACCTCCAAGCTCCTCAAAATACCCCTCAATCTCATTTATGCTTGTGGTACGCCTCAGAAACCTTCCGTTGACATAAACAGCCTGCTGTATTAGTGCGATGTTCAAGTTATCCATGAAGGTGACAGGTATGTTTATGGGCGTTCCTGTGAACCTCTGTATCATCTTCTTAACCGATGATGCATGGAATGTTGAAAGGACGGGATGGCCTGTCTGCATTGCCTGAAACGCCATTGCACCTTCAGCACCCCTGATTTCTCCAACAATTATGTAGTTAGGTCTTGATCTTAAGGCCGTCCTTAAGAGATCATAAAGGGTAACTCTGCTATCTTCAGCTCCCCTTTCCCTTGTTACAAGCTGCTGCCATGCAGGTTGCGGAGCTCTTATTTCCGGTGTATCCTCAGCACTGAATATCTTGGATTCAGGCCTTATGAATGGAATCATAGCATTAATAACAGTAGTTTTTCCACTGGCTGTTTCTCCGCAGACGAATATACTCTGCCCGTATTCCAGTGCAAGCCAGAGATAGGCTGCCTCCTCTGCAGACAATGTATTATACTTCACAAGCTGCACCATACTTATGGGAATATCTGCAAATTTCCTGATTGTGAAACTGGGACCTCTTGCCGAAACGTCACTGCTGTAAACAATTGAAAGCCTTGATCCATCTGGAAGGGTTGCATCGACTATGGGGGTCTTATCACTCACTGGCCTTCCTACTCTTTCACTAAGCCTTTTACTGTAAAGAGACAGTTTATCATTATTTCCAAAGGTGATTCTGGTTCTTAATGTTCCAAAGATTTTGTGAACTATGAATATATCAAAAGCCCCTATCCCGCTTATATCTTCTATATTTGAATCCATGATAAGTGGCTCTATTGGCCCCAACCCCATAACATTTTTCTTAAGATTGTAAAGGAGTCTTGAATTTAGTTCCGGTGTCACCGTCGCAGACGTTCCCTTTATCTTGTTCGCCGTTCCTAGGGATACTTTCTTTTTGTAAATCTCGTCCAGATTACTTTCCAGCACTTCGTCGTTCTCAGGAGGAGGATAGTCAGCCGCAACTGCCAGTATTAGGTTTAACACCTCATCCATGAAATGGTCCTCCTCATCTGTTAAATTAGGTTCAATTGGAGTGTAAGTTTTCTCCCCGAATTCATCTAGGTTGATATGGATAAATATTGGATCTCCCACTGGATAAATGATATCAATGGATGCCAAATCTCTCAGTGAATTGTCAGGAACAGGAATAAAAGTTGGTGTTCTCTGTGTATTAGCCCTGTACCTGTCAAGATATGCCTTCAAATGAGGGTTCCGACCCTGTGCCACTTCCAGACTGTCTGATATTATCATCTCTGCCATTTTATTACCTCATTTTGATCATGATACACTTGATATTTCCACTATGAGTCCACGCCCAGGCTCTATCCTGAACGGTATTGCCTGCTGGAACGATTTCATCGCCATTGGATATTTCATCAGGTCAATGATATGTTTCCTCTCCCCCGCAAGGTCTTTTGATGTGAGGTTGATTATTGTAGTGGAAAGTTGCTTTATCATTGTCAGCTCTTCATTTGTAAAGTCCTGTGGGTTCACAGTAAGTATAACCACCCTCCCCTCCGAGAACTTCCTGAGCTTGGAGAAGAAGTCTGATAAGTTGAAATCTCTGAATATATCCTTCTTGAACGAATCTATCAAAACCATCTGTTTCTCCTTTATCCCCTCATTGTTAAGCATCTCGTCAACTGTTGATCTTCTGCTTTTCCTCAAAAGGAAAACAGTGGTTATGTAAGAGACCTGACCGGATAGAATTGGGTTGAAGAGTGAATACCCAAGGGCTTCCGCCTCTGAAACAAATTCCCTTATTGGGAACTGTGTTGATATGTAGGCTATTTCTGTCCCATGTTTCATCACCCCGTATGATAGTCTCAGAGACAGGAGAGTTTTACCTTCCCCGTTGCCACCTATTATTGTGACAATCTGGCCCACGTAAAGGCCTCCTCCCATTCTTCTGTCGAGTTCATCCCCCTCGATGGTGAAATTAAGGAACATTTTAGATCACTAATCTATTTCAAATACCATTTGCTGTGTAACCCCGTCGTTGAGTGTTATGACGATTGTGTGATATCCGGGGGACAGGGTCACATTAACTACTATGGTTCCAACTTGCGACGGCATCAACTCACCATTAGATCCCGCGGGGGTGATATAGCTTATATAGCCCCCTGTAACTATGGACCCGTTGATTATTGTACTCACCGTATTATTTGTAAAGTCAAAGCCAACCTGACCTGTATTCTTTACATAGAAAACGTATCCCTTGTCTTTTGGGATCTGAGATGGATCGTTTATAATCTTGAAATCTGTCTGTATCTGGGTGGATGCGCTTGCCGAGGAATCTGTCAGACTGTTGGAAAGATGTAGTGTTTCGCCTCCCAGTACACCTACAACTGAAGCTGTCAGGACCATCGTCGCGATGAACATTATCATTTCTGATGTTGCTATTGAAGCCATTAAACCTTTACCTCCGTAATTACATTGTAGCCGGTGTTGAATGCTATCTCCACCTGGTAATTTCCAGCAGTCGTCTGGAAAGATACGCTTCCGTTTGCCATTGGAAGCAGATATTCAGCACTGTAACTGAAGTTCTCCAAACTTCCGTTCAGCAGCAGATTCGAATTCATCAAATCCAGTGATATGCTGCCTGTATTTGTCATGTTGATCGTCACGTTATAAACCGAATTATAAGGCGACACGTCGTATCCGGTTATCTTGACCTTTGAATTTATGTAATCGTACATTTGCCTGTTCTGGTCATTCTGGGCATTGCTAAGTTGTGTTTCTGAATGAACATAATCTGAATAAATTATCCCGAAAAAAATAAGGGAAGAGCTGAGCAGAATTGCCACAGCTGCCACGTAACTAAATCCCATACAGTTCGTCAACTCCCTTTTTAAGAGTTCTAAACTCCCTCTCCAAGGACTCAACAATGTCTCTGCTGATTTCTCCGCCATTTAATTTTTCTATGAAGAGCATTGTCACGATGTGGTCCTGAATTGTCGTCTTTATTTTGTACTCCTGGACTGGGGTTATTATTCCCGTCATCTTGGTGAATTTAATCATCTGTTCCTTTACGTTAGATGAGATCCACCCGATACTCTCGTAATAGTCCAGTATGTCTATGGTATTCTCAGGACCGTAGTTATCCAGTAGGAATTCCAGCCATCTCAAGGCTACCATCAACGAAATGACATCGTCTCCAATAGCTTCAAGCTTGGACTTCCTGTGGGTTCTCCATACGTTTCTGTTCCTTAAAGACTGCTGGTCTTCGCCTTCGCCTTCTTCTGCAGGTTTTTTTCTGTTTGTGTCTCCTGAAAGCATTCTTTCTACGTTTGTAATCTCCTTGAACAGGGTATCAACCTTTCCAAGAAGCGAATTTTCCTTGCCTTCACTGTATCTCTGTTGCAGATTGTTAAAGAGGGTTTCTATGTCGGATTTAGAGAACTTAGTTGGTGAATTGAGAACTTTTTGTCTCAGCTCTTCTATTACAAATTTTGGTATGGACTTATCAGCAGAGTCCAGTTTGCTCTGCAAGTATCCCTTTAGTGATTCACTGATCATCTTCGTCTACCTCCGGCTCTATCTCCGATACCAAACCGTCTACATCAGGGGTCCCGTATAGTTCACGGAGATCATTAATGGCTGATCTCACAAGAAGCTCAACCTCATGGATCTCTTCCCGAAGGGCATCAGTTATTTCCTTAATCTCTTCGGGAGTAGTGTCCATGAAAGGATTAAATTTCTTGGATACCATTTCATATAACGATACTACCATTTTAACATTCTCCTTGATTACGTCCAGTTCAGTTCTTATATCGGATATACTCCTTTTTGCACCATCCAGTGCATTGTTTATTTTGCTGATCTCGTTCTCTGTTGAGGTTATTCTCTGGTTAACCCCATCTATGAACTTGCTGTCAAATTGGGATGGAGCCCCCTGGTTTGGGCCAGGGGGTTGTTGCTGAGGCACATTTTGGGTAGCCACGTTACCTGTGGTCTCTCTTCTCCTCCTTCCAAATATATCATCCAAGAGACCCATTGTTAGTCACTGTACTCCGATGTTATGGAATTTATTGTAGTTCCATCACTGTTTCTGTGAAGGCAGACGGTGTTGTAAACTGTATGATTCCAGGTGACCCTACTGAAGGGTTTATCTGTCCAGTTACGGCCTGTCCCTGTTTCATTCCTCCAAATACTGCAGATGTGTTCACCAAAATAACAACTTCAGATCCGGTTGTCAATACTGGATGAGAGCTTGTCAGCGAGTTTGACGGGTCTCTTATTACCACTATTGCGAAGTTAGTAGATTTAGTCACATTCTTTAGTTCTACGTTTTTGAATGTTGCGGTACTATTCTTATACCCAACTCCTGCATTAAGAACGCTGAAAACGTTGGATGTTCCATTAGTATCGACTGCAAAGCTTGCGTTTGTTGTTGCTGGTGTGTACTTAAGCGATGCCAGTTGTCCCTGGTATTCCAGACTGAGCGACACATTTGACAAATCCACAGGAGAACTTCCAGTGTTCAACGTCACATATATTGCTGTCCAGTTCAAACTTCCAGACTCTGGATTCGACCGGTTATTATCCATTCCATATATGGACTGGACAATCAACCCAGTGGAAACCTGGTTTGTTGTCTGAGACCCAGTGCTCGTTGCTCTCTGCTGTAATGATCCGGCGGTGTTGATCAATACGGTTGCTGCTACTGCTGCGACCAGTACCATGGCTATAAAGATAATCAGGGTACCGATCCCAGTTTCAGCCTTATTGTCCGCCTTAAGGCTGAATACCTTTCGGAGTTTTTTCACTCCTCTATATACGGCTCTATACATTAGACACCTCAGCACTTGCAACCTCAACTATACTAATATAACTTTTTTGTATAATTCACTACTCATATTAATGTAAGAAACGCTATTTGCAAGGGTGTAACTATGAGTGCACCTCTCTATGTAGGTTATCTAAATAAAACATCTATAAATGTGCTGTAATATATTATGACTCACTCACCTTCCTCCGTATTTTATATCATATTTACCATCAAGATAATTAACGCGGAGGTTTTGATAGGAAGATGCATTTAGTTTTGCATATTCCAGAAGATCGTTACCTGTTCTTTTGATTTTCCCGGGAACTCCAATAATAAGGGCATTCTCTTCACCTTTAAAATTTTCTGTAACCACTGTTCCTGCGGCAACAACTGAACCGCTTTTTATTACTGCCCCATTCATTATTATGGCCCCCATGCCGATTATAACGTTATCTTCGATGGTGGATCCATGGACAACCGCGTTGTGCCCTATTGACACATTATCTCCGATATTTGCTTCATGATTAAAATCGACATGGATTGTGGCATTGTCTTGTATGTTACTATAATTCCCAAATATGACTCGGTTAAGATCACCTCTAATCACCGCGTTTTCCATTACCATGGAGAAATCCCCAATCTCTATATCCCCAATTAGTACGCTGCTTTTCGATATGTAACAATTTTTACCAATTCTAATGGGCATATAAGCATATAATTTGATTCTTCATAAACATTGATCGTTTATTCTACCTTGTTTGAAAACTATGATGCAACAGATGAGGTTCTTTAGAAAAACCATCTGATAAATTTCTCACTTTCTCATTTAAATTTCAATGAAAAAACTTTATATGCTTTTAAAAAATCGTCTGACATGTGTAGGATTAATAAATAAAAATCCTATATATCAAGAGGTGAAATAGATGTCAGTACCTTACAGGGTTACCGTTAGAATTTCCAAGAATACAATGAATCAGCTCGAAGAACTCGTTGAGAATTATCAGTATGACAATGTCTCGGATGTGGTCAGGAAGGCTGTAGACGAGTTCATCGAAAGGCATTACAAGAAGGGCCCAACCAGTAAAGTGGACGTGCTTCTTCCGAAGAAAATTATTCAGGATCTTGAGAAGGATGTAGATCAGGGAAGCGCTATTTCACTGGAAGATCTCATAAGAGTTATCCTTAGAGACTATACCGCTCAGAGAGTAAGCAAAGAACTGGATCAGTTGAACAATCAAGAAAACATTAAATAATTAACACTTATTTTCTTCCGTTAATTAATGGTAGTTTTAAGAGAATCTCTCTCGGATATAAAAAAAGAGTTTTCCGAGGGATTTATAGAGAAGATAATAAATTTTTCTCGAATAATTGGCTATTCAGTGGAAATTGATGCTGAATTAAAGCTTGAATTCAATCCTGACAGACAGGACCTTTTTTCATTTTATTCTATTAACCGTGCAATTGAATGTTTCTATGAAGGGCATAAATACGATACAATACATATCATTCAATCTAATATTGAATTCAAAGTGTTATCTTCAGTAAGGAAGATAAGACCATTTGTTTTCGGTTTCATGGCTCATGGAAAGCCCATCGGATTAAAATTGAAGTCCCTTATAAGTTATCAGGAAAGGATACATACTGGGTTGGGTAAAAATAGGGCTAAGGTGGCGGTTGGAATTCACAACCTGGACGCAATTGTCCCTCCAATTCTTTATAAAGCAGAGAATATGGACACAAAAACTTTCGAGACTTATGATGCACAGGTAAATGGAACAGCAAGAAAGATACTGGCAGAACATCCCAAAGGTCAGGAATATTCTAAACTTATTCCTTCTGGGGTTAACGCAGTCTTTATTGAAGATAGCGAGGACACAGTCCTTTCAATGCCTCCTGTAATTAATGGCAGGAGGACCGTGCTGAGTGGAGGCACAGAGAATTTCTTTATAGACATAACCGGCACAGATTTTATTGGGGTTAGAAACGCATCATTGCTGTTAATATATGAAATGGTAGTTCTTGGTTACAGTATAGAATTTCCAGTAATCAATGGTTATGCTTCCGGCGTCCTTAGGGAAATCAGGAATTATATAAACAGAGATATTGATCTGAACAAAAACACAATAAAAAACGTACTGGGAATCCAACTGTCCGATAAAACAATATATGAAGCACTTTGTAAAATGGGATACTCCGCAGAAGAGGGTCCTAATCATTTTAAAGTAATAGTCCCGGGGAATCGTATTGACGTTATGGGTCCCGTTGATATAATTGAAGATATAGGAAAGGCCATAGATTTTTCAAAACTTCTTGAAACGCCTCTTAAACTTACCACCATAGGGGAGGGCATTAAAAAAGTCTCAAAACTTGAAAAAGTGAGAGACGTTATGATCTCGATGGGTTTTAACGAGGTTATGAACTTTGTAGTCACTTCCAAAACATTCTACGATGATGAAAATTATAAAAGTGGATTTGATGTCTTAAACCCTAAAAGTCTTGACTTTTCAGTAATTAGAGACAGACTCTATCCCGGAATGCTGAATTTTCTTTCAATAAACAGAAGAAGGCCATTGCCGCAGAGGATATTTGAGATAGGAGAAGTAGTTGAAAATGGAGTCCAGAGAACAAAACTTTGTGTAATGTATGAGAGTTCAGATGCATCTTATTCACATGCTAAATCAGCTCTTGACACATTAATTACGAAAATTTTTACAGAATCATATAAGGTCTCAGCAGAAAACATCCCAGGTATTATACCAGGAAGAGGAGGGAGAATAGAAGCTTCCAATATAAAAGGAATAATAGGGGAAGTAAGTCCCAATCTGATCGAAAAATTCCAGTTGAAAAATCCCGTATCATTTTTTGAAATTTACCTTTGATTCAAATGTAAGAATCCAGAAAGCGAAGTATGTAGCCGAAACACAGTTAAATTCCCTCATTCCTTACCCAGCAATGATTCTGCCTGATCCGTTGTCATGTAGGTTCGTATATTCTCCATAAAGGAAAGCAATTTTTCATGGCTGTAATGGATTTTGAAGTTGTAATTATCAAGTGATTTTTCTACAAGGTTTTCATCAATCCCGGTTTTTAGAGATATAAAACTTATGGCCCATTTGACATCACTATTGCAAAGATCATGGTTTTCTCTCTGTTGGTCATAAAAATTAGATATAGCTGATATCGTCTTCCCGCCCTTCTGACAAAATTCATGTGTTGCAGAAAGAAAACAGCATGGGAATTCACCAAGTAAATCCGAGTAAGAAGCGATGACAGTACATTTTTTTTCAAGAAGTAGACTGGAAGCGTAAGGCTCCCAGATAGCGATTCTCCTGAAATCTCCATTTCTTACCAGGTCTATTGATTTTGAAGCGTCATCCATTCTTCTAATCTCGCCGTTGTTGGATCTTCCAAGCAATTTTTTCATCATAAGGATCATGGTTGATGAACTGCTACTGAGATTCAAATTATTTTTAGAACTGGTATTCTCTATAATGCAACTACCTCCAGTAGCGATTGGCTTAATCATGACTATGGAATCTGAAGAAAGGGACATAGCCAGCTGACTCAGGGTGGGACTGAGCATAACCTGTATTTTTCCAGCAATGACATCGGAATTCAGTCTGGTCGTATTTTTGTAAACTTTAAATTTTGCATTTACCCCCACTTTCCTTGCAGCTTTTCTTATGGCAGCAATGGCAAAGATATACTCAGATGCCATCAGCAATCCAACAGTAAAACTAACATCTTTTTTTTTGCCATTCTCCGTTATATAAATTCTGTATTGGAATGGATTCTCAGGTTCTCTTCTCAGAATTCCTCTTTCAACCATGCTTTTCAGCTTTTCAGAGATATATGATCTGGAATAACCAAGATCTTTAGCTATCCTTGACTGTAGAATCCCACGCTCCTTTTGGGCCGAAACCAGTTTTACTATTTTATTCTCAAGGGAGTACTTTTTCAACAGTAAAAGAAGTGAAAATTTAAAGATAAACCTTCACTTTCCAATAATCAAAGTGAATGTTCGAAGGTAAAGTCTTCTGTCGTTATATTCTCAAAGTTACCGATTGAGGAGCTGAAAAAACTGAGCACTAACCCTCACGAATATTAACATCTAAAAAAATTCAGAGAATATAACTATTGACAAATAATATAATTAAATACTTCGGATAATCATCGTACTAATATAGTTAAATACTTTGAACTAATATCGGTATTATGTCTGAAGAACGGGTTATAAGTTCTCTTAAAAACCTGGCTTATGAAATAATGGCTTACAGAGAAAAACAGCTAAAGACCGAGAATATATCATTTTCAGGTATGTTTTTGATCTCATATATCGCAAAACGCGGTCCTCAGAAGTTAACAGATCTGGCTGTGAGAATTAATCAGACTAAGTCATCAATAACTTATATTGTAAGCGCTCTTGAAAGAAAGGGGTTTCTGAAGAGAGAATACGACGAGAATGACAGGCGTGTTATATGGGTTACAGCTACCGAGAGAGCAAGGGGTCTTTTCTCATTTTATGATGAATTTGAGAGAACAATAATGTCTTCACTTTCAAAAATAGACCCTTCGAAGCAGGAAGCCGCCTGTGAAGTCATAGACAGAATCGCAGAGTCTATAAACAGAGAAAGAACCAGAGAGGATTAATATGGAAGAACAGAAATATGATAAAAAATATGCAAATTTTGTAATGATTTTGCTTGCCATGATAATAGTAGCGGTGATGTATGTAGAAGGTATGCTGACCCCATCTCTTCCATCCATAGCAGAGGGGTTTCATATTACCGTAGATCAGGTTAGTCTGGTTCTCTCTACATATCTAATCACAGGAGTTGCTTTGAGTCCTATAGTTGGAAAACTGGCCGATATCTACGGAAAGAAAAAAATGATGTCCATAGTGATGATCATCTATGCAATTGCTGTTTCCGTCACTGGTTTCTCCCCTAACTTCACATTTATGGTGGCCTCAAGGGCAGTACAGGGGGTAGGACTCACAATAATGCCTCTTGGAATGTCTCTGATAAGGGAGGAATTTCCCAAAGATATGGTGCCAAAAGCACAAGCACTCATAAGCGGAATGTTTGGTGCAGGATTTGCAATAAGTCTTCCTCTGGGGTCTTTGATTTCGAATGAATTTGGGTGGAGATGGACATATCACACGGCTATTCCCTTCATATTCCTGTTAGCAATACTCACCATTGTAAAGGTTCATGAATCCAAATACAGGAGACCTGACGTTAAGGTTGATTACATAGGTGCGTTGGCGCTGGGAACTCCACTGGCCTTGGTAGTTCTTGCTTTGTCTGAGGGTTCATCATGGGGATGGACATCTCCACTGTTTCTGGGTATGACCATCGTGGGGCTGGCACTTTTTGTTCCTATGTTTATGTACGAATCATATTACCATAGAAAAGGCGGGGAGTCCATATTCGACATAAAACTTCTTTCCAAAAGGAACGTCCTTATCTCAAACATAACATTGACAGTCGCTGGGTTTGGGATGTATCTTTCAATGCAAGCTCTTTCCTACAAATTCGAAACGCCTAAACCATTCGGATTTGGACTTTCTATACTTGGAACAGGATTATCAATGGTCGCCTTTGCAATAGGTATGATTATTTTCGCCGTTTTAACAGGAAAAGTAATTTCCAGAATTGGAATTAAACCTCTTGCCATAGTTGGAGCAATCGTAACAGGTATAGGTTTCCTGCTCATCGCCACTTCTCCTGGATACCTTATGACACTTGTCTTTGAATTTATGATCGGGTCCGGTATGTCAGTAATGAACGCCTCTTTGATAAATCTGCTTGTGCTTTCAGTGGAACCACAAAATATGGGCCTGGCAACATCTATGAACAGTACTTTCAGATATCTGGGCAGCAGTATAGGTGCACCAGTGGCAGGGGCATTGCTTTCAGCATTCGTGGTACAAAGTTTTGTAAAGAGTTCAGCCGGAACAGTATCATTTTTATTCCCAGATAAAACTGCATATTTCTTTGCTTTTGCATTAGGTGCTTTATCATTCTTTGCCACCGTCTTCATGATAATATTCGCAAGAGAGGTCCTGGGGAACCGGAAAGCTGCAAGAGTAAAGAAATCAAACGATGATCTCATATCTGCAGTGGAATGATAACTTCATTCCACATTTTCAACTTTTAACTTTATCTAAATTGATAGAGAAGTCCACTTTCGTAAGGTATTATATGAATGTAAGAATATGAATGTAAGATCCTTATTCTTATTTATGTCCACAAAGTCGCTCTGTTGAATCTTGAAAAGGGAATACATTTCGACTGAAAAATTTATGTCTGTTGAGGTGCCATGGGTAAGCTGCGAATCTGAAAGCAACTTCTCTAGGGTAATCAGATAATTTTTGCACTAAATAATTCTGCATAATTTTCATTTTAATCAAGA
The DNA here is from genome assembly GCF_038024865.1 of Oxyplasma meridianum. Taxonomy (NCBI): domain Archaea; kingdom Methanobacteriati; phylum Thermoplasmatota; class Thermoplasmata; order Thermoplasmatales; family Thermoplasmataceae; genus Oxyplasma; species Oxyplasma meridianum. The sequence goes on from NZ_CP133772.1 coordinate 405,079, forward strand.
TTCTTAGGTGTCTTACATTTTAGCATGCGACAATTTTCATTATCTCTACCGGTCTCTCTGCCAATCCAATGTTAGGTATAACCATCAGGTTGTATGCAATTGCCGTAAGGCCATTTGCATTTTCATATGATCTCCTTCTCTTTGATCAGTTATTCTACATTCTCATGGCCTTTTCAAGGATGGAGGACTTTTTATCTATCTATTATCTATCTACCATATTAAAGAATATAGGGAAGGATAATCCTTTCTCAGACCAATGCCCACTTCCTGTTTGTATTCAAACGAGAAAGAAAGTTTCTCCTTCTTTTTTGGTATCAATTATTGAAATAGAATGTGTATTCCCAAACACATAGTCGCATATATATTATTTATCGTAGGCTGAATAGGAAAGAATATGAGAAATTCCTGACTGAATCAATAATTTCGCATGAAACCTTTGAATCATGAATATTTCCCCTTGTGACAATCCATTCAATTATTGAATTGGTCTACATCCAGTGACATATTAGCACCCCTTTGTGGTCTTTGACCATCCTGATTCTGGATCTTTTTAATTATTCCATGTCTCTCTTCTAAAGGCAGCGGGTTTCTCGCATTTATGTATCATGAATTAATGGATCGCTTCAGGTGATTCCATTGAGTAAGGGAATGCTATTCTTCTGGTTATGGCATGCAGATCCAGCATGCTGGATCTGGGAAAATATTTGGAAACTTGGTATTTCTTTAAACCTGTAATAGTGGAATATTCCTTGTGATTTTCCAGGAATATTTCGGCTGATTTGTACGATATATTGAATATCTACAGCAACATGAGAATCTTCAACATCTGTTTATCAATATGCTTCCCTTTCTGTCATCAAACGAAATAATATTGTCTATTATGGGCGTGATAAACTAGATATGCGGTGCTTGCATACCCAGAAATTATTAATTGCGTTAATAATGTTGTATATATATCTGATTTTTCAAGAAATGTGAGATACCATACTAGATTCATAAAATTTACGGAATCTGTTTTAAAGTTTCTTCAGTTTTTATTAACGGAAAGCAGTCAAACGAAAAAGAATATATCTATTCAGCTATACTGATTAATAGTATACATAATGCAACTAATCGAAACCGAAAATGTAGGGGATTTACTGGGCTTGCTGGAAATACTTGAGGATGTGGGAAAATCAGTAGATATAGCAACACTTGACGACTCACTTGACGAGGAGAGGACTACGTTGTTGAATCTTTTGGAAGATGGAAAATCTCTAGGTTTCATTAATGTTGAAAAGGGAGATGTTACGCTGACACCTCTGGGTAAGGAGTTTGAGAAATCAGATGTTAACATGAAAAAAGAGATACTCAAAAGGCAACTCACGAAAGTAGAGCCATTTGTTTCACTTATTGCGCTTCTCAGGAACAAAGAGAACATGGAGATAAACAAGGAAGACCTTTACGATTTCATAAATGAAAATTTTCCATCGGACAACAATGAATCGACTTTCAGGATGATAACTAACTGGGGAAGGTATTCGCGACTCATTGACTACGACGTTGATAGAGACCAACTGTTCCTAAGGGAATAAATATTTTTACAAAGGGAAAACTGAAAATTTTGAGCGCATTATTAATGTTACTGTTACCTTAGTTTTTTATATTTAGATTATATTAGTGCTACCTAGGTAACGAAGCCATGGAACTTCAAGATAATATATACAAGAAACCAGTTTCTCAAAAACTGGGAGACTATTCGGAGGTGATTGTCCTCGGAATATTATTCGCACTTTACCTGTTTCTGGGAAATTACTATTCCTGGAGCATTGTAATAGGAGGAAAGAACCTATTGAGCAGTCTGCCTACCTCTGGGGGCAGTGACCCATACTACAATTTCAGGGTCATAGAGTACATATTGCAGTACCATGTGCAACTCGTTTATGACGCCGCACTTAACTATCCATTGGGTTCCATAAATCCCAGGAACCCATTTTTCCACTGGCTGGTTGTTTTCTTCGCGGAGATACTGTCTCCTATATTCGGACTTAATAACGCTGCCTACTATGTATTTGAGGAACTGGATGCTGTCTTCGGCGCGCTCCTCATAATACCTGTATACCTAATAGGAAGAGAAATATTCGGAAAGAAAGCAGGTCTAATGGCAGCATTCCTTTACACATTGATGCCGAGCAACCTTTCATCGGGAATACTTAGCGGCGGGAGAATGCACACTCCAGAATTGATTTTTGCATTCTTTGCTGTATATTTCTTCCTGAAAGCCATGAAACATGCAAAAAAAGTACGTATAGTAGAAAATCAGTCGAATTTAAAGGGGTATATTCCATCAACCTTGAATTATATAAGGTCAAACCGTGTGGCAACAATATATGGCCTCCTGGCTGGAGCTTCGCTGGGTGGTTTGATGTTGTCCTGGCAAGGTTATGCGTATATCGAAGTTATAATTCTTATTTATGTAGGGATACAGCTCATCGCAAATCTTATTCTTAAGAGACCAACTGGGTATCTCACATACTTCACTATACTGTTCGCCCTAATTGGATTTGCCATGGGCTTTTATTATTACAGAGGGGTTTCGGAACTTGCCGGATGGTATAATTCAGAAGTCTTAATGGCACTGATGATAATAGTTTTCGCCGCCCTGATAAATATAATCGGTAGAAAACCATGGTTACTTATCATTCCGTTTCTTGTTATAGTTGTTATTGCTTCCCTTTTCGGTTTAAGTATATTTTATCACAGTGCATTTGAAAGACTTTTGAGCGGTGATGGCTATTTCATTAAGACAAGGGTTTATTCAACAATAGCAGAAGCTTCAGCTCCTGCACTTGGAAGTTATATAGGTGGCTTTGGAGTAGCCCAATTCTTCATAGGTATTGCTGGCCTAGCCTACATGATTTACTTTTACATCAAGGACAGAAAGGATACTAGTTTACTCATACTAGTCTTTTCATTGGTATCAATCTATATGAGCTTTGAAGCTGACAGATTTAACATTACAGCAGCACCTGCATATGCGATAGTTGGAGGAGGCATTCTAATTTACTTTGCCAGAATGATTAAATTAAATGATATAAAAAGAAGAAGAGTCCTGGCGCAACCAACAATAAGAAAGGCATTAAAGGGTAATATCAGCTGGTTACATGTTGTTTTTGTTTTCATTATGGTAGCTGTTCTGGTTCTTCCATCAGGATTGAATTTGGTTTCAGCAAGTGTACCATCCAGTTCCTCTGCAAAAATTAACTCAGAAATCAATAGCGCACTCCCAAGTTTCCTTCAGACAACAAACCCCACCAATCTTAGTGATAAATACGTTGGAGGTTATGGATACGGGATAGTTAATGGTTCAACCCCTCTTAGTCAATCATTTGCATGGCTCCGTACACAGAATACAAATGTTCCCTTTGATCAAAGGCCTGCCTATGTTTCATGGTGGGATTACGGTTTCCAGGAATTATATCAGGGGCAGCATCCCGCAGTTGCTGATGATTTTCAGCAGGGTTTTAGGGCAACAGGTGCAATACTGCTGGCACAAAATCAATCTCAGGTTCTATCAGTTCTTATAGCGAGGGTCCTTGAAGGTAATTTTGCCAACAACTCCAATTCCTTCAGTAAGGCCGTAAATAACGACCTTATGAAATATCTTGGAGGTCCAACAACAAGCCTGATATACAATGTAAGTAAAAACCCAGCATCATTCAAAAAACTGGTACTATCCAATCAGAAAATATATGGCAACTATTCTTCAGTTATAACCCCAGCTAATGTATACTTCGCATTTATTAAGGGGTACCTTTCCGCATACTATCCTATGTCTACTCTGATACCTCTTTATTCAGCACTGGAAGGTAACACAGGTTACAACATCCAGTATGTACAAATAGATCGCCAACTGTTCCCATCTTCCGGTACAGACCCTGGAACATTCTATGCTCCTTCTTATCTTACCGACACGCCATCTTATTCAGCAGACGGTGAAATAGTTCCTACCAATTACTACCAGATATACGCAGAGAACAACACTGGATCTTACTTCCCCCTCAATGATTTCCCAGCGGGAGAAACTCCAGTCAATTACACTATAGAGTATGCTCCGGCGTTTTACAACACCACAATTTACAAATTTATGGTGGGTTACCCCCCATCTGCAGTTAGGATGACTTCGGGAATTCCCGGGCTTACTTCTTCAACTTCTACATATCCGGTACTGCCTGGTTGGAACATGTCTAACTTTGAGATAGTATACAGTGCAAGTCTGTATAATCCACATAAAAATTACCAGGCATATCCAAATGATTTCTCAACAATACCACTGCAGCAGGCGTATTTATACCAGAAAGAGAAGAAAGGCACTGTGATTCTGTTTCCAGAAGCTTCACAGTTTATCTCAGCAGAGGATCCAATATTTGCATATTATCCTGGGGCAGTATTAAACGGAAGGGTAACGACTCCTTCGGGGCTTCCAGTTGCAAATGTTACTGTTACACTTATGGATCAGTATGGTATACCCAAGGGATACGTAAAGACAAATAACGAAGGATATTACAACATAAGTGCAGTACCTGGAAACGATTCGCTCTATTTCTCAACAGGTAAAATAAACCCGGTATACCTTTATGGATCCAATGTGATTAAGCATGTAAATGTAACGGTGTCAGAGATGCAGGGCGAAAGAATAGCCACATCGTATAATGCATCATCTGGTTTGCCAAATTACTACATCAATGAGAACGCAGTTGTAAATTCTTCAAACGTAAGCGGTTCTGTAAATTTTGTCTATCAGCAGGCACCTGATTTCAATTCCTATTTGAACTCAACATCTTTCTTCAATGGAAACGTGATACTTTCTAACAGCACCTATGGAGCAACATATAATTTGTCCATAGTGGATGGAATATATTCTATGCACGACATACCAGCTTACAATTACAATGTTTCAGTATACTATAAGGGAAAAATGTACAGGAATGTCACAAATTTAGCAGTTACCATTGGGTCAGATATTAATTTCAATGTGCCAATCCAAATGAATTTAGTAAAAGCGGAAGTTAATATTAATGGAAATCCCGTTTCAAATTACAAAGTGACAGCCAAAGGTCCATCAGGAACATATTCAAACATAACCAACAGCCATGGTTATGCAAATATGTGGGTATTTCCCGGCAATTATACACTTTCCGCAAGTTCAACACTTTCAGAGACAAATACTGCAAAAGTGGATTTTCCCGGATGGGGACTGAATGCAACGGTTAACCTAACCGCAGAGATAACGGGGGTAATATCCGGAAAAATTACAAATTCCTCAGGTCCAACCAGTATATGGTTCTATGAAGAAGGAGATGTTTCCAATTATTATAATATAACAACTACTGGTAAAACATACATTCAGGAACTTCCCTTTGGTGTTTATACGGTTTATGCCAATTCTTCCGGAAAGGCGTTCATTGAAACTGTAACTGTTAATACAAATACATCTCTAAATATAAATCTTCAGAGTTCAAACTACGTCACAGTTACATCACATATTTCAGGGCTTTCCTTTAATGCGTATTCTGCAAACTATGAGATTCTTTCAACTAACTCTTTCATAACAACCAGTGACCTTACTAACAGGAGTTTTACAATGCTTATCCCTGATGGTACCTACTCATTCTCAGCAAAGTCCATACACTCTGGAATTACTTCTTATGGTTTCAGCAGATATATAGTTAGCGGAAATCAAACCTTTAACCTGAATCTAAATCAGAATAATTCAATATCCATGTTCGCTTTCAATTCTCAGGCAGGTTCTTCATACACATCCACAACTGCACTTACTTCTGGCATCGGGATACTGTATGCAGACAATGTTCCTGTATATTTCAGCAATATATCTGGAAAAGGATTCAGCCAGCTTTACTTCTCATCATCATACTCATCAGTTCTGAGGGCCAGGGCTTATAATGCATTCTTTACTGGAACTATGTATAATGTCACATTTAACGCTTCATCGCCTACGTTTGAATATTCTATGTCACCTCTGCTTTACAAGGTTAACATAGTTTTAACAAATAACTCTAAAATACTTGAGAAGTCAGGTGAGATTTATCTGAATGGAAATACCCGTACATCCACATCATTCACTGATGGTAAGGCGAGTCTTGAAACCATTGCTGGCATCTATTCCATAAGTCTCACAACAAGCAATATGAACCTCGCTGTTCCAGATTCTACTGTGAAAATTTACTCCAGCAGTGCTGATCAGAACTTTACAATTAATGTTATCCCAGAGGCATCAATAGAGGTTCTTGGAGCCACAAACTTTACAATATTTAATTCAAGCGGTGCAGAAATGGTAAGCAACGTCTCCCTGCCAATTGGAGAATACACAGTATACAGTAATAAATCGATGCGTGCTAACATAACAACTGTTAATCTGCAGGAAAATCTCACCCTTAGTCCAAGGATGCTTACTTCTTATACACTTACCTATGCAAACTCTCTCAACATAGCATCCGGAGAATTCAGAATATCTTCAAATATTGGCACCATCTATGTTGATGCCAAAACCGCATTACTTCCAGCGGGAAGCTATAATGTTTCATATTATAATCAGTATTCTAACTCAAGTGGTGACTTCATACTCCATGGTTATCAGAATATAGTCCTGAACGGCAGCAAAAAGGTTACTGTTCCAGTCCAGTCCACTACTTTCAAGACCTCAGTTAACATACTTAATTTATATGATAACTCGCCTGTTAAATACACATATTACAAACTTATGAACCACTCCGGAAATACAGTTGCATCATCTGTTACAAATTCATACGGAAACATCTCTGTAATGATCACCGGTGGAAATTATACTCTATATTTGATGAATAATGCTTCTGGTGTTGGGTTTTTCGGAAATATATATGTTCCCAGTTTCCAGCAATATTTAAACACAACAATACACGCGAAAAATGCCGCTCTTCAGTACATATCTGTAAATGTTGGAAACAGGCTTCTCAACACAACAAATGTCACAATAACCAAGGGTATCTCGTCAATGACTTTCAATACCTCAAAGAAGTATATCATGCTTCCCTTTGGAAATTACACATTCTCCTCATCATATCAGACAAGTGAAACAACATATAACAGCACAGTTATATCTGTAACGTATGAAACAAATTACACAGAATATGTGCACTCAACAGGAGATATCCCCATAAGCCTGCAAAAACAGGTAATACAGGCGTACATTCTGAAGAGCAGCCAGAAGACTCCACATGCGTATCTGAATCAGAGTTTCCCGTATAACTTTACCATTACAAATGCCGGAAATTCAGCCCAGAACATAACATTGTCTTCAGGTTCAACCTCATGGTTAATGAATTTCAACGTATCGAAAATATATATTCAACCAGGGCAGAGCATCAACATTACAGCAAACGTAACTGAAAAGGTCCCCTCACCTGCCGGTTCTGATCTGATTCCGGTAAACGTCACGGGCAATACACGCGTTCTAAAAGAGAATCTTCCGGTTAATGTTCAAGGTCAGGCACTTTACAAAGTAGTTTACAGCAAAATAACAGTAGCATATGGAAAAGACATTAACGTGCCATTCACAATAGTCAATAATGGTACAACGGCCATAAAAGTCAATATGACAGTAAATTCAGCAAATCAGAGCATATTGAAATACGCTTCATGGAATTACGCATTCACTATGAACGGATCAAACATCACAAATATAACTGTGCCCTTCGGGTCATCAATGAAACTCAATCTTACGCTTTTCCCGATTTCAACTGCAGCTGCTTACCCTCTGTCATTCTCATTCAATATCACCGGGTCAAACAATGTAACATATCACGAACCGGTATACGTCCAAAAACCTGCGTATGTCAGCATAAGCCCATATCCAATTGGAAATGGCATTAGGGCCAACTTTACTGGAAATCCATCTGACACACTGTATTTCGGGCTTATAATCATAGCTGTTGCAGTTGTTTCAGGGCTTGTAATTGCTGCAACCAGAGGGAGGAGAAAGAAATGAGGTTGAGATCAGCATCCTTAATCGTACTGGTGGTTCTTGTATCAATGGCACTTATTCCAATGATCTCCACTGCTGGATATATACCCCCTTTCTCAGTTAACACCACTGCACCTACGGCTGTTTCAACGGGGTCAACATTTAACGTTACTTTTGATGCACCTTACGGATTTACAAATTATACTCTTACGGCATATCTTGCAGCTGACAATCTCACCGGAGTATCCTCTTCCAACGCCACAACCATACACCTAAATTCAACGAAAAATGATGTTCTTACAGCAACTATTACTGCTCCCTCAGTACCTGGGCCATTGGTAATTACATATATAGAAACTGCAAATTTTAGTTCATCATCAGTTAGATATGAAAGTACTTTTAGTGTTCAGATACTTAAGCCAATCGTTTTTCACGCTAAATTGATCAATTCCGGCAATGCACCCATATATAATGTAAACGTAGAATTTATCCTTAACAGCGTTGAGGTGGGTAACGAAACAGTCCATGAAATCCCTGCAAAATCATCAGTTAATGTGAATTATACATACTCTTCATCAACTATTTCAAACAATAAAGTTGTGTTGAATGTGATAAGGGGTGAGAATACCCTCAATGTTACTGTTGCCAACACACAGGTAACCTTACCTGACGGACATAACTACTACGTGACTAAATTCTATTACGGGCCAGTGCCCAACTACAGCTGGATATACTATGTTGCCGGTGCGGTCGTAGTTTTTATGGTCATATTGGCAATGAGCGCGGGGAGAAGGAGAAACATACCAAGAAAGCCAAAATGGAAAAAGTAATTAAAAATTAAAAAACATTGTTCAATGCAGCCTGAATTGTGAGGAATTCCCTGTCATATACATCTTTTTTTCCCATTTTTTCATTGTTTCTGGGTGGTACAAAAATATTGCCAAGAGATGCAATTCGGGCAGCTGAGAGAGCATTATTGTGGATCTTGTGAGGCATACTTGTATTTCTTTCGTCCACTACCTTAATATCTATTCCAGTACTAATAAGATCATGAATTATCTGGTCTCTGTGTGGTTTGTCTCCATCCCCTATCTTGATTGATATATTCCTGTACCTGTATGAGTCCCTGATTTTAATAACCTCCGATCTTACCATCTCTATCAATGGCATTTCAAAGGCTTCTGTGAGTACATTGTCCGCAACAACTGCCAAGCCTGGATAGGGACCTGGATCAACGCCTATTATAACTTCATCAAAGGTCTCCAGATTCATCAGAAGAGGAAGCGAATTCCTAATTCCATAGGTTGAATCTCTGGCATTTATCTGTCTGTCCCAGAACCTCTCATCTTTTTCTGAACTCAAAACAACTAAAATATCTCTTGGTATGTTGCTCTTGCTTTCCAAACTTGTGAATGGGATTTTCCATTTTCGAAGGTCAGCTATGATATCATGGTAAAACTTGAAGTCAAGAGTAAATATGCCTACCCTTACCATTCAAAGTAAAATGCATTGATGGCTTATATTCTTTGCGAATTAAAGCATTAAAATAAGATATAATTTCGTATTCAGTTAAGAATCTTTATCTGTCCGGCAACTATATTATTGGCTATTTCAAGAAACTGCTTTTCCTTTCCCCTTGGTATAACGGCCCCGGCTGCAATATCATGCCCACCACCGCTACCTCCAACCTCTTTTCCCGCCTCCTTCATAACAAGTGAAAGGTTAAGGCCATGTTTTACCATTCTCCTGGTCCCTCTCGAGGAAACTTTGGTATCCCCATTACCAACATTAAAACCTATGAGTGGCTTATTCTGCCTGGCCAGATAGAGCATTAAAGTACCGCTTATTGCGCCCGCCATTTCTGATTCCGGGGCGTAGAAATATCTCAGGTGGCTCTCCTCAAAGAGTTCTTTGTTGGTCCTGTAAACGTAATCGATGAGTTTGGTTTTAAAAACTTTCCAGTTCTTTATCATCTCATCTCTAACAGTTTGATCACCAAGGAAAAATTGGACTGGTATTGAATTCCATCCCACCTTACCATTCCCATCTATAATATTGCTCAGTTCTTTGGATGAAAATTCCATGCCGTCGAAACTCATTATATCGCTTTCCAGATACTTAAGGGCTTCAGTACCAACTCCCTGTTCCAGAAGTTTAAGTGAAAGGTTGACGGCCAACCTTCTCATCTGATCTTCTCCCAGTTCCTGCAATGTGCGATTGCCTGGAATATTTATACCAGAAAGGAACTTCTCCACATTCTCTGGTTTTCCGGTAAGATCATCGAAAAAAGGATCGGTTGAATAGGTTATAGAATCTATAAGGTTCCCACCTTCAAGATTTATGCCTCGAAATACATGACTTTTGTTTCCATAAGTCTCCACAAGCTTTCTGTTCAGTCCATGAAATCCTCCAATGTCCTGCTTGTCTGCAATGGCGCCTGCCACGAAAAAAGGAAACAGATCTGCATTTGCCTCATCTATTGCCAAAGCCATAAGAAATGCCATGGTGGCTCCACATGCTTCCCTGGTTCCATCCACATGATAGTCTCTGGCATTTATATTGAGACCTTTTATAGTGGTATGGTTGAAAAAATGATGATCCAGTACTATTATCTTTTCATATTCTGGAACATACTGTACCTGATCCGACCCAGCGTCAACGACAATAGTTGTGATATCATCCTCTTCAATCCTTTTTCTGAAACTATCACCGTCCAGTGCCTTTATATAACCAAGGTTGAATTTTATGCCCTTTCGCTTAAGGGCATTTGTAAGAATTATGGCGGAACTTGTTCCATCTCCATCATAATGGGCAAGAACTCTGACATAATCCTCATTGAGAATCTGCCTTGCACCATTCTTTAGCCCATCGTAAAATTCCTTCTCTATTATGTCTTTCAACATAATCATAATACTTTATTCAGGTTCCATTCTCTCGAAAGGTAGCCTTTGTTCTTATAGTACCTTATCATTCTGAGTATTTTTGCCATTATGAGCTGCTGACCTCTTTTATTGCTCATATCATTTTTGTTAAGCTGCATGTGTTTTGTCACATTCTTGTATCGGTTAATGAGGTTCATCAGATCTTCTGGAACTTCCGGACTGAGATTTTTCTCCTTCAACACTGTTCCTATTTTCTTATTCAGGATCATCTTCGTTCCCGGTATTCCATACTGGTCTCTCAGCCTTATGCCTATATAGGAACTTGATCCACCTTCCTTTCTTAGCTGCACAATAATATCCTCAATCTCTTGACTGTTACTCTGAACCCAACTTTTGGATTCATCCGAATATACTCTTTTCGATCCTGATTTTCCCCTTTTTCTGGTATGCATTCGTGCCATTGAAATTACCTTGAACCCTCCCAGATTATATAGGTATTAATTACCTTTTTCCTGCATTAACCAGGCAGAAATTAAAGTGAATCAGACCAATCCAAGCCGTCTCTCTGTTGAGCATATTATTTCAGAAGCTACTGTCCAGATGGTAAGTTCATCCCTGTAGATAGAGCACGATCTGCCCATGGAGTAAGCATCACTTATGTAATCTCCCTCTGAGAATCCTCCTATGATGTAAGTTGTTTCATTTTCTTCTGTGATCTGATCAATGGGTTTCTTCTCTCCTGAGGGCGATAATACAACTACATGTTCAGAGTTGACCATTCTTAATGCGTCCTTAAGGGTACCATCGTAGCACTCCATCAATACTGTACCATCACTTTCAATTCTTCCTTTCACAAAAAGGCTTTCCAACAGGCCAGTGAACCTGTTATAGGATCTGGGCAGCCTGGTCTCCTGATTTATGGTTATGATTTTATTCATTCTTGTATGAATTATCACCCTGATCTGCTTTTCTTTGTTGAGAATGGAATCCTGCACAACCATAAGGAGGGTATGTATTATATCCGGCCTCCCTCTTCTGTTGGATTCGCCCGGGAAATGCTTGTCTATGGAACTGTGCATATAGTTGGAATCAAGCAGTATCCTGTCAAAACTTTTCCCTCTCTTCTTTGCCAGATTGATTATGTTGAAATCATGGGAGAGTTCCGCTGGTATGAATTCTATTTCTGCGTCTGCAATTATGAGGTTAATCATTTCGACATAACAGGTATTGAATGCTGAGTATTGAAATTTTTTCCAGTTTCACTTAGAAATACAAATTTAAATGAATTGCAATATCCCATCGTGGTTCACTCTTGAAAATCAAAGACGGCCTTATTGAGGTTTATACAGGTAACGGAAAGGGAAAAACTACTGCGGCATTTGGCCTGGCGTTTCGTGCATCAGGATGGGGCTATAAGGTCTACGTACTGCAATTCATGAAGTTGGGTACATACGGGGAAAACCGTGGAGCCTTAAAGTTTCCGGACAGCATGACGGTAAAATATGTAGGAATGCCTTACTTTATAGCATGGGAGGAGGATATGCCCATAGAGGACAGGAAGAAAGTCAGGAACGTTAGGTTCTGCAAAAAGGGGGTCCCTCCTCCTGAATACAGGGCAAAAGTACAGGAAGAGTTCCTGGAAATGGAAAAGAACATAGCCGAGGGTAAATGGGATATTGTAATTCTTGATGAGATCAACGTGGCTTTATATTACAACCTGCTTTCATTAGTTCAGGTCCTAAACATGCTGGATAAAAAGCCTGTAAACGTTGAAGTTGTACTCACCGGAAGAAAAATGCCAGAAGAGATTATGGAAAGGGCCAGCCTTGTAACGGAAATGAAGGAAATCAAACACCCGTATTCAAAAGGATATCCTGCAAGAAGAGGCATTGATTTTTAGGATGCTGGCTGCATAGGGAGGGAATCTTCTCCAGCAAGTCTCTGTTTCAATCTGTTTCCCGTACCATAGAAAAATATGAAAAATGCTACTGAAATATTAATTGCAAATATTATTCCCCAAAATATTACGGGCATTTTCAGAAAAAATGGGAGAATAGAAGTTCCAAAAACGATTGCAAGGGGACTCAATGTGCTTGAAAAAACCTGGAATACGCCATAATATTGACCTCTTTTATCTGATGGAGCCATTTTTCCTATGGAACTGGTGATGGGCGGTGTTGATATATTCTCTCCTATTGTAAGGAATGCTATATCTATGAGAATGAAATAGAAATTTGAAGAAAAAGATATCAGCAGGAAAGTTACAGCATAAAATATAAGGCCTAGTGAAATTCTATTTGGTTCTGAGAGTTTACTAACAAGTCTGTTAACCGGAAGCTGAAATATAGCAACAACAATGCCGTTTATGGCATACATCACCCCAATCTGGTAGGCTGTGAATAGATAATCCGTGGACAGGAACAGAGTCAGGGTGGGTCCCCATTGACCAACAGCGAAAAATGAGGCTGCAATAAGCAGGCTCCAGCCCATGAATATTTTATCATTCCATGGGAACCTGATTTTCCTCAGTATTACAGAATCCTTATCAATGGCTGCCTTTGTCTCCTTTACAACGAAAATATACACAAACCATTCAAGTATTGAAGCTATGGCTGGAGCAAGGAACACAAGTGCATAGCTTATACCTGCAAGAAATCCCCCTATTGCGGGGCCAAATGCGAAACCAACATTACCCGCAATCCTTATTATACTGAAAGCTTCAATTCTCCCCGTTATGGTGGTTGTATCAGTGATTATTACATTATCAGCTATTGCCTGAACGCTGCCAAAAGGTGCAATGAAGAGATATATTGTTTCAACCACAATGGTGGGTGAAGAAAACTGTATGGCAAATGTCAATGATAGGAATAGGGTGAAAACAATGGGTGGAAGAACAAGAACAACTCTCCTCCGACCAATTCTGTCAATTATTCTTCCCCCATAAAGGGAAAACGGGAGAGATATTACTGAGGTAAGAAAGAATAGAAGCCCTATGACTATAAAAGATATGTGCCGAATATCTGCAAGATAAAGTGGTATTATCACCCAAGCTGCAGATCTTCCAAATGTTCTTATGAACTCTGTGGTGGATATGGCCTTTACGAAAATATTCAGCCGATCTTTTCCTTCGGCACCCGGTTTGAATAAAGACATAAAGACCTTTCTTCCACTTATATGGTCCGGTTGTATTTAGCGCTTATTAAACGCCAAAACAAACATCTTCCAGGTCAGATCAAAGATATGACAAGAGCACCGGCTATTGCCAATATAATTCCGAATGCCTGTATTGCAGTCAGTTTTTCCCTGAAGAACAGTACTCCAGATATGGCAATAGTTGCCGGTAGAATGGCAACTATTGACCCAGCAAGCACGATAAAATCTCCGGAAATTGCAGAGGCATAGACCACATTTGCACTCCCATCAAGAAGCCCTGCAAGCACCCCCAGTGCAAGGACGGATCTGTAACGCCCCTGCTTTTCTGTGTTAGGTTTCTTTCTTGCCTTCATTATCCTTGGCAGAAAGATAATTGTTATGATGAAAAAACCCACAATTCTTGCAAGGATCAGTGGTGTGGTTGAAAAATGCACTGCAAAAATGGCCCGAGAAAGAGGAATGTAGTAAAGACCCCAGATTATGTTTGCAGCTGCGGCCAGAAGAAGAATCCTATTGATCTTTACATTTCTATTTACTGAAACTAAAAGTGCACCCATTATTATGAGAGTTATCCCAATATATGTATATGGTCCAGAATTCTCCTTCAGAAAAAGAATGCCGATGGAGATTACTATTATCTGCTGGAGGTTGAACATAACACCTGCACTTGACACTTTTTCTTTCTCAAGTGCTTTGTAGAATAATATGTATCCGGCGCCCAGCATAACACCTGAAACAAGGGAAAGGAGAAGAAAACTAGAATAATGGAACAATGGCCTTTCTACCAGGATTGCGATTAACATGGGGAATATGCCCAAGCCCACAACTATGGACGAGGTACGATAAGTGCCCAGTTGGACGCTTACTTTCTTTATTATGGTATTTGAAAAAGTCCAGAGTGTGAGGACACCCAAAGACAGGAAGAGGCTTAACTCCAGAATCATTTACCTTGACCGTGCTGTATATGATCTCTCTATTTATTCTGTTGGTGTTACAACAAGGGGTATTTTCTTAGGTCACAAAACCATATAAACCAGAGAGAAAGCCCTGGATCCAATAACTGCCAACCCCCATGTTTTTGCCTTCGTGATAACTGCAAACGCCGCAGCTAGTGAGACTAAAGCCTTTAGGTCAAGCTTCTGTATATTGTATATAGAGGGGAGTAAATGAAGAAATTGCCAGCATATCAAACACCCTCTGCAGATCTTTTTCATCTCTTATTCTAAAAAAAAATGCTTAAAGGTTAAATCTCTGAAGAAAGCTGAGGAGTACAAGGGTTAGTATTATCAGGATCAGCCTATCATTCACGTTTGCCATCTCTTCTGACCAGTAAAACCCCTGCGAAGAGGCCGGAAATTATAGGCACGATCATGAAAATATCTGAAAGTCCCATTACTTGCCATTTTACGGCAACTATGCCAGAAATAATTGCAACAACAAAACTCCCTGCATTATCTATCCGGGACACAAAAAGTCCAACAGAAAGTGATGTAAGCGCCAGGGCGAATTAACATATGAATTTCAATGGAACGCTTTTCGGAAAAACTGTCTCAGGAACTGTTTCACCTATCCATACAATATACGCATGGATATACATTTACTGCATTCTACGCTTTTCCAGATCAGGATGAAATACTAAAATTGCATTGATCTCATCAGTCAGCAGAAAACTTAGAGAAAGAATGTTTTTAAAAACAGGAAATGGTCTCTGGTGCTGTATATGTGGGCCGTAGAATCTGTGCGGCAGATTGATCAGAAATGCCGTGATTATAAAGGAGTAAACTTCTATTACTATTGCCATGTAACCCAAATGCAGACTGGACTGCGCCTGAGTATACAAATATTAAAAGAGCAACTGTGAAATAATGCTGTACCCGAAGAGCATATATCCGACGGTCAAAGGTCAGTTCGGCAGGCTGGTACCCAGTTGCTATTGCAACATAATTGGTTATCACGGATGGCCTTTTCACTCGGGATCACACCTCCTGTCATGTTTCAATGCAACATTGAATGGGAATATCTGCATTTTTACAAACATATCTACTTTTTAGAAAGCATAAGAAGAGAGTATTCCTTCATATATTCAGGTTTAAGCGTATTTTCAACATTGAAGAGTGCCTTTATCTGATTAATATTCTTCTCAATGAAAATATCGCCATACAGGAATATTCCATCATCTTTCAGCACCCGGTAAATTTCTTTGATTCCAAGAAAGAGATCATGGCCAAAATTATGGTAGACAAGACTGGAAGCAGCCAGGTCAAAATAACCATCCGTGTATGGTATTTTCTTCAGGTCAGCTTTTACAACTGTTATGAAATCGGTTATTCCCAGACGTTCAAAATTATTAACAGTTTTTTCAACTGAGTTGTTTTCAAGGCTGGAATCTTTAAAATTGTCAATCGCCCATATATGTGTGTTTTTAAAACTTTCATGAAGGATGTAGGATACAAAACCACTTCCACAGCCTGCATCCAGGCATTTTGTAAATTTTTCAGCGTCATTTTCAATTCTCAATTTTTCTGCTGCTTTATCAAATAAAGAAACAATGGTTTTCCTTAATTCTTCAGATTCGGTCCTGCTGGAATGGTGATACACGCCAAAATCCACTCTTTTATCCATAAATGATTATATGGGTTGAAACTTTAACCTTTTTTATTTGGAAAATCATGCGGACAGGTTGTTGAAATGTTTCTTTCCACATTATGTAATTAATTACTAAGCAATTAAATATTTATACCCTCTCTGAATTAAGCGCGGATATCTATGGAAGAAATGAAAAGGGATCTCTTGAATCCGTTTCCCTGGTACAAAGCGATGAGAACATCTAAACCTGTCTTCAGGGACAGTGAGTATGGACTTTGGAATGTTTTCAGATATGAGGATGTAAAGCGCGTTCTTTCCAATTTCAAGGAATTTTCTTCGCAGTTTGGAAAAGCATTCAACCCGGCAGGAGGACCGATTTCTGAAAGTATCATAAACCTGGATCCCCCAAGGCATACAAAATTGAGGAATATAGTTTCACGGGCATTCACACCAAGATCTGTGGAGAAAATGGAACCAGCTATAAGGGAGATATGTGAAAACCTTCTTTCGGTACACAGAGATGGAAAATTTGACATAGTCAAAGAATACACTTCTCCTCTCCCAGTAACTGTAATAGCCACCATGCTGGGCATTCCCGTAAAAGACATGAACAAATTCAAGAGATGGTCGGATAATGTAGTTGGCGGTTCAGAAAGTAATTACGCTGAGTTTCCCGCCATAATGAAGGAAATGATTGAATATTTCAGGAAAATGATGGTGGAGAGGGAAAAAGAACCTAGGGACGACCTCATAACTGCCATAATAAACGCAGAAGTTGATGGAGATCATCTCTCTGAACTGGAGAGCTTGGGCTTCTTTATTCTGTTGCTTGTGGCAGGAAATGAAACCACCACCAATCTCATATCCAATTCCCTTTTATGTTTTGATGAAAACCCAGGGACAATGAATGAAATCAGATCTGATAAAGGGCTGATTCCAAGGGCCATCGAAGAAGTTCTAAGATACAGAAGCCCGGTCCAGTCAATATACAGAGTTGCAATAAATGACACAGAAATAAATGGAGTAAAGGTTCCAGCTGGAAGCATAATGGTCCCATGGATCGGTTCAGCCAACAGAGACGAATCGATTTTCCCTGACGCGGATAGTTTCGATATCAACAGGAAGGAAAACAGGCATATAGCATTTGGAGAGGGGATACACTACTGCCTTGGTGCCCCACTTGCCAGGCTTGAGGGTAAAATTGCACTTGAGACACTATTGGAAAAATACCATATGATTACTATTGACAGAAATTCTCCAATTGTGCCTCAGGACAGTACAATTGTCTATGGACTCAAGGAACTTACAGTAAAAGTCTCATAATTTACCTGAAGCGGGAGAGAAGATCAATAAACCTAAAAAAATATAATTATTAAAATGAACATTAATAGAATAAACACATTTGAAATTTTAAACCTTATTAACTGTAAACCATTACCCCGCTATGTCATTTCTTGATTATTTCATAACTCCAGATGGGCTTGAGGAACTTGATCCTGAAACAGTTGAAAAAAAGGCACAAGAAAAAGGTACGGTTATTATTGATGTAAGAACAAGTTCCGAGTACGGCGAAGGCCATATAGCTAATTCAAAACATATCCCACTGGGTTCAATAAAGGATCATATATCCCAACTGCCTAAAGACCAGAAATATATCCTTATTTGCGCAACCGGCCACAGGAGCAGGGCTGCAGGCGCAATGTTCCTGAAGAGTGGCTTTGTAAATGTGGCGCATCTTAAAGGTGGTATGGGATCCTGGAAAAGATCCGGAAAGAATATAGAAAAATGATTTTTTCATATTATTGCTTTATATAGATCTTTTGAACATGCACCTTATAAATCCGCTTTTCTCCTTTAGATCTATTTCCAGGCCAATATTTTGTGCAATTCTCTGGAATGTATGGGCATCCATGAGGTGTGACTTTACAAATCTTTTGCTGAAACTGCCGTTATCGGTAACCTCATACACAATAAAACTACCACCTTGCTTCAATCTCTGCATAATGCCTTCAATGGATTTTTCTCTCTCTTTCCAGTGATGAAAGGACATGGTGGTATAAATCACGTTATACTTATCCTTATCAGGTATTTCACGGCTGCTTCCAATTTTAAAATTGATCCTCTGTTCAACTCCTGATCCTTTGGACCTTTTCGTGGCAACATTCACCATCTGTTGAGAGGGGTCTATTCCTCTCCCTTTGAAATTGCTTCTAGCTTTTGCAAGTTCAATGATCACATGTCCATCTCCGCATCCTATGTCAAGTATATTTTGAAATTCCATTGAATTCAGATCTTCTAGCACGAATTTGTAAAAGTTCCGCACTGTAGGGATGATCCTGCTAAAAGAATACATTCTTGATCCTATTGATCCGAATCTCTCTTCCCCCCTCTCATAAAGGTCCTTTTTGTACTGTTCTTCCATGATTCAAGACTCCTACGTATTATTTAACAATGCTACCGTCCTTCCACGGCAACTGAAAAATTGCCAATAAACAGTTTTTCAGCAGCTGAAAGTCGTTATTGTTTCACTTCTTACATTTGGATTATCTATCCCAAAAGTTGAAGATATGCAGATAATTTTTTTTAAAAGCCCATCCATCAGCCATGGGATCGATAAGGTAAATTTATATAGTGTTAGATAATAACACGCACTATGAAGAGAGATAATAGTGATTTATTTTATAAGGGATGCTACGTCAGGGTTACTGGAAAAAGTGCGGAAGGACATACTGCAAAATACAATGGAACTTGTCCGCCTGTTTAAAGAAAGGGAAGAACTTTCAAGAATAATAGCCAGTGTTAAGGAAAAGGAAAATTTTGAGATAAGGGATAGAAGGAGAGAGGAAATTGTTTTAAATAAATTAGGTAATCTAAGCCCAAGACAACGGTCAATCCTTAACATGATTTTCGAGTTCTCAATATCATGCCAGGATAAAGTCGATGAAACACTTGAAGTATATCTTTCTGAAAGATGTTTGCAGTTAAGCGGCGAAAATTCCATTCTTGAATATGTGGCTGGATTGCTTTCCAGCAGACCAGGATCAGAGATATACTCCTCCAGGGAACTTGACTCTGCATTTGTTCTGGGTGCAGTAAGAAACGGTGCACATATAATAAATGACAGTTGTGATTCTCCGGACCTAAGGATTGGGCATTCCAGAGACAAGGAGATTTACCACATCTCATTAGATGATAGCGGAACTATGAGTCTGAATCCGGTAATTCTCCAGGTAAACTTCAGCTTTACCAGGGTACAGGTTGATTGAGATGGGTGTCTTTATTTTGGGAAACAGAGGAAGGATGGGCTCTTTTCTTACAGAACTTTTCAGGGGAAAAGGGTTCGAGATTAAGGGATCTGATATACTTGATGAAAATACCGACAGAAGGGAAAGTGAAATCAGAAATTCGGATGCTGTTGTACTCGCAGTCCCCCAGGAGGTGGCACTGAAGTTTGTGAAAGATCATGCAGACCTGAAAAACATAATAGAAATTGGATCTGTCAAAACCATCTTCTCTGAGTTTGTAGGAAAAATAGTATGCATCCATCCGCTTTTCGGTCCACTTTCCCATAAGAATAAGGCAAGAAAGCAGATCATTTTCATAGATGACATATCGCCGCCAGAAAAAAAAGAGATGATTATGAAGCTTTTTGGTCAGATTGAACTTGTCTCAATGACCGCTGACAGACACGACAGAATTATGGCTGATATATTGGTGGCACCATATATAATCTCCATACTGAGTTCAAGAGTGGAAATTCATAAGGATCTTTCAACCAGATCATCCAGATTACTTGAACATATGGCTGATATTTCAAAAGCAGAAAGTGGGGAGGTATTGAAAAAGACAATTTCAATGAATCCATATTCTCCGCTTATCTTCAGAAAAATCATGGAAGGCATAAGGGATCTTGGAGGTGAAATTTAGTGATACTCATACCAGAGAATCAGGATTATTTTGAAACACTTAAGGATTCTGTCTCAGATTCCACAGATTCCTATCGTATCCTAAGACTCTATGGGAAAAGCATACTTATAACGCCTGATAATTTTTATCCATCATTTAAAATTGACAGTTCCCATGTAATCTCTGTAAAGTCAGGTCTCTATTCAAGGGAGGCCAAAAGTGAGGACACTCTTGTTGCAGTGGATCACGTTGTTATTGGAGGAAAAAAACTGGTTGTGGCAGCAGGACCATGCGCTGTGGAAAGCAGAGACCAGCTGATGGAAATTGCAACAGGAGTCAAAGATTTAGGATCAGACATGATAAGAGGAGGGGCATTTAAGCCCAGAACAAGCCCATACAGTTTTCAGGGACTTGGGGTGGAGGGTCTGAAAATACTGGCCAAGGCAAAGGAGGAAACCGGGATGCCGGTTGTTTCAGAAATCATGGATATATCTGATTTTCCATACTTCCAGGATACTGTCGATATGATTCAGATCGGGTCTAGAAACTCCCAGAATTTTTCCATGCTGAAGTTCATAGGAGAACATAAAAAGCCTGTGCTGTTGAAAAACGGAATGGGTAATTCCACAGAGGAATGGCTGAGTTCAGCAGAATATCTTCTTTCAGGAGGAAATGGCAATGTGGTATTATGCTACCGCGGGACAAGAGGATTTGAAAGGCGCACAAGGTTCATGATGGATACAGGGTCCATTGCAGTGGTTAAATCAGTGAGTCATCTTCCAGTTTGTGCAGACCCCAGCCATCCTTCAGGCAATAGGGATTACGTTGAATCTCTGGCTTTGGCCGCTGTAGCTTCCGGAGTCCATATGCTGGAGATTGAGGTACACAATAACCCTGAAAAAGCACTTTCAGACAGAGATCAGCAGATATCGTTTGAGACCTTTGGCAGAATTGTGAAAAATGCAAGGAGGGTCAGGGAACTTCTAACAGGTGATACGCAATAAACAGT
The DNA here is from genome assembly GCF_038024865.1 of Oxyplasma meridianum. Classification (NCBI taxonomy): domain Archaea; kingdom Methanobacteriati; phylum Thermoplasmatota; class Thermoplasmata; order Thermoplasmatales; family Thermoplasmataceae; genus Oxyplasma; species Oxyplasma meridianum. Next base: position 426,614 of record NZ_CP133772.1, read on the forward strand.
AACAGTGGGAATCATCTGCTAAGTATTTTGAACATTATTAATGCCAAAAATTGGATAAAATGTTAACATGCTTCACCTCCCACAGGAACACATCGATGGGCAAAGTGAAAATAGTGCTATTCTATATGCCATAAATTGGTATCATTTTCTTTCGAAAACCTGGGAAAGAGCAGGAAGCTGACGGTCATAACTCTGTTATCATCCATGGGTGTATTCATGGATGGATATGCACTTTCAATATTTTCAAGTGCGTACATTTACCTTAAGTCAAGTTTCATCAACAGGGCTATCTTTGTCTCCTTTGCAGCAGCTGCGATTTACATTGGCATGTTCGTGGGGAGTATTGTGCTGGGAAGACTATCAGATTCATATGGCAGAAGGACACTGTACCTGTATGATCTTGCAATATCGTCTGTATTTCTTCTCCTTACTGGATTGTCCTCAAACATATTTCAGTTTTTCATATTCCAGCTGCTTGCCGGCATTGGAATAGGTGCGGATTACCCTATAAGCTCATCAATACAGGCAGAGTTTTCCCCAAGGAAAACAAGAGGAAAGTACCTGGTTTTCAATATTTTTTCCTGGACATTAGGATCCCTGGTATTCTATACAGTATCAATTCCAATTGTTCTTCTGTCGGGTGATCTGGCATGGAGAATGATGTACATAACAGGTGCTATTATTCCACTCCTTGTAATTATCGCGAGGCGCAGAATGCCAGAGAGTCCATACTGGCTCGTAAAGGAGGGGAGAAGCAACGAAGCTTACGCTGTATCAAACAGCATGTCCATTCCAGAATTGAATGCACTGGTTTTTCCGCCGGTAGTTGAAAAGGGGAAAACATCATTCTTGGAACTATCCAGGTTTCTTCCTCTTATAATTTTTACCTCTGTTGCATGGTTCTGTTACGACGTTGCAAGTTATGGCGTCTGGAATTACACTCCATCCATATTCATTCAGTCAAATTCATCATATGTATCAACAATGGCAGAGACCCTTCTTGAAGAAATTCCGGTTGTGGTTGGTACACTTCTGTGCCTTTACGCAATAGACAGAACCGGGAGGAAGAGACTGGAATCACTGGGGTTCGGTCTTGCAGGTATTTCTCTCATAGCTTTTGCACTTGTATCACTTCATTCAGTTCTTCCATTTACCTTCATTTTCATTGCATTTGCACTTATGCATTTCTTCCACAACATTGGCCCTACAAATATTACCTACCTCTATCCGGTGGAAATCTTTCCAACAAGGATCAGATCGACAGCCATGGGAATTTCAACAGCTGCTTCCAGGCTTGGAGCAATTCTTGGTGTATTTGCCCTCCCTCTTTTCATTCTACATCTAAATCTCTCCTATGGTCTCATTTTCTTTGCAGTTTTTGAATTTATTGGGCTGGGTGTCACTTTTTTCCTAGCACCGGAAACCCTTGGAAAATCATTATCATGAGTTTCTGCAGGTGTATAAGGAAATATACAGGTTAACAGACTTAATTTTCTCACAGTCCTATGTGGTCAAAATCCCACTGTTCCCTTTCATGCAGACTGGAGGAACCACTTATACTGTTTCTTGACCTCCTCTTTTGTTTCCCTGTATCTTTCAGAAGAAATCTTTTCCCTAATCAGGGCAAGGTCCAGGTCTCTCAGGATCTGAATTACATCTGCACTTCCTTCTTTTCTGTAGTTTTGCATCAGTTTCTCAAGGTTTCTGTAAAGTTTAGTCCTTATTTTGTTCAGGCTGAATTCAACTCTTGGCCTTCTTGATCCAGTTATCCAGGTTTTGGTGACAATTCCATACCTGACCAGACCCTTGATGTTTTTGTCAACTGCCTGTCTGGTCATGCCAAGTTCAGAGGCAATTTCATCTGGAGTATGTCTTGTATGCAGAATCTTCACTATTTCTATCTTCGGGTGCGCTGTGATCTTATGTATGTCAGGAATCACAGAAGATAAAGGTTCCAAGTTAATTTTACCTTTTTTGTTGAAGTTTGTAAAAAATATGTAATGCATTAAGCGTGAAAGTTGAATCAATAAAATATAATATAAAAAATAAATATATTTAATCCCCTGAAATAGGACGGGTGAAGAACATGGAGAGCCATGAGATGAGAAGATTGAAAGAGATGCTTGATAGTGGCGTTATAGATAAGGAAGTTTACGATAAGATACTATCAAGATGGGCATCCTTTGGAAAAGGCAATAATAGCAAAACAGAAAAAGAATCACCCGGGCAGAATAGAACCAGGAACAGGGGAGAAACGGTCAGGGTAAACGGATCAAGCATTCTGCCAGAAGTATTTGCAAAGGAGATTAGAGTTTCTGGGCCTCTAAAATAGAAAATAATTGTGACGCAGATATGGTACACATTTCCGGAAGTGCGGAGGTGGGTGGAGACGTAATCAGTTCTCATACAATAGATGTATCAGGTTCAATGAAATTTGTTGGTAAAATTCTAGGAAAAAGTGTGTATCTTCATCATGGTCACTGCACGCTTTCGACATTCAGTGCCGTAATCTACATAGTTCAGGGTCTGTCCGAATCATGAGAGGCATAACTGCAGACGAGGCAGATTTTTCAGGCAGTTGTCATGCTGCCAGTATAAAGACTCATGATCTTGAAAGCTCAGGAAGCATCAGGTCAGAGACCATTGAATCAGACGGCATTGTTTTAAGAGGCAGCATAAGATCTGAAAGTGTGGTATGCAAAGACATTGAGATAGAGATTTACAATAGCATGGGCAGAATTAAAAGCCTGGAAGCCGAATCTATTCTCATTGTTCCAAGGATGAAATTATTTTCCCATGGGGAAATACAAATAGAAACAATAAAATGCAAGAAAGGGGAATTCGATGGATTGAGATCATCTAGAGTCTTGGGTAATGAATTGCATTTCGGAGCAAATTGTACCATAGATTACGCTGAAGGAAAGAAAATCACTGTGGAAGATGGATCAAAAGTAAAGGAGAAAAAAATTGTGGAATAAAAGTAGAATGGGCAGGTGTTGGGTTATCATACCTTTACGGTTATTTTCCATGTCACTTATTTTAGGGTTTCCGATTTTTTCTGTTTCAAGGTATTATTAAAAAGTTTAACGGCTTTGAGAGCATCAACTTCATCCAGAAATTGAAATCCCCCTTCTCTTATTTCTTTTGATATTCTTCTTACACCCTTTACAGCATGTCTTGTTCCATGTTTCCTCGGTTCCAACTTTTCATCCTTTTTTCCATTCTGCTTAAGAGTTTCACTGTAACAGGCAGGTTTGTGTCGATTCCATTCATATCAAAGTGATGGATTCTAGGAATGAAAACAGAATAGTAGTTCATTTGGGAAACGGGATTGGAAACTGCAATGGCAGCCTCAATAGAATCAACTGGGATAGATTTGTATAACGCTTTTCCCTTGGGCTTTGTAAATATGACTCTTTTATCTGTAATTATGTAAACTCTTCTAGAGATTCTTCTAAGGTAAATATAGGCTGGGACAAATGACAGGATGAATATGAAAGATATATAGGAAATCAGAGGCAAATAAAAATAAAAAGGATAAATATTCCTGGGAATAGCCAATACCGACCCACTAAAAATAATAAATAAAAAAGCCTGTAATGCCGTCGTTTTGATTTTCTGATTTGTAAGGTATTTTTTTACACGGGATGACGGCTTGAAGTCTCCAAGAATCTTCTCGTCCGGACTTATAAATGTAAAACGCATAGCCGAATCAGCCTGAACGATTTTGGCAGGATCATATGGGTCATAAAAAAAACCACTATTTACTGGTTTTCCACAATTACTGCATATAGTATCATACCTCTTCAGTCTATGCCCGCAGTTATTGCATTTTGCATTCATTCCATTTTCAATAACGTTTAAGGTTTAAAATATTGTTGTGATTTGCAATGTGCAATAGGCATTCAGTCCTCCACTGCAGGCTCCATTCATTTTCTGCAATCTTTCATATACTGATATTGTGGGTAAGAGATCTAAGATATGAAGTTTTAAAAGTTGTAGGTTCTCTTTAAAAAGAATAGGTGAAGAGAATGAAACCAAATACGGTATTCCATGCAATTACATGTAAATCAAACTGCAGAATAAGATTACAAAAAAATATTGCGGGTCTGAATGGTTTTCCAAAGAGTATGTTTCTTCTATAACCAGAAATGTTTCTGACCAAGGTTCCATTATGGTTAACTTTTTTAGCTTTCTTTCAGACAAATACAGTAATTAAGCAACTATGAATCCATTATTATCATGAATAAAATCAGAATATGCATTGCTGGCGCTACCGGCTGGATAGGTAGTGCACTTGTACCTGCAGTGGTCAAGTCAGTTGATATGGAACTCGTTGGGTCGGTGGCACGTCAAAGTGCTGGAAAAAATCTTGGTGATCTTCTTAAACTCAATGATTTATCAATTTTAGTATCAGGTTCAGTGAAAGAGGCTCTGAGAACTAAAACTGATGTTCTCATAGATTACACCTCTCCTAATGCAGTAAAATCAAATGTTCTAACCGCTATTGAAATGGGTGTTCATACGGTGATTGGCACATCAGGACTGACTGATGATGACTATGCAGAGATAGATGATGCAGCAAGAAGATCGGGAGTGGGAGTTTTTGCAGCAGGAAATTTTGCAATATCTGCAGCACTTATGCTTCATTTTGCAACGGTTGCAGCTAAATTAATGCCGAGTTGGGAGGTGGTGGATTATGCTTCGGAATCAAAAATCGATTCTCCAAGTGGAACTGCATATGAAATTGCCAGCAGGCTTTCAAAAGTAAGAAAACCGGAAGCGGTTGTTCCAGATAGCAAAGTAAATGGTCCAGTGGAGAGCAGGGGCTTCAATGCCAATGGAACACACATCCATTCAGTGCGCCTTCCCGGTTATGTAATAGGTTCGGATGTGATATTCGGCGGAAAGGATGAGAGACTGACACTTAAATTTGAGGCAGGCACGCTCCCTGATACATATATTGAAGGAACTCTTCTTGCAACACGAAAAGTAAAAGACATGGTTGGTTTAACAAGAGGACTGGACAAACTAATCCTTTGAGGAATTTTCAGCAATAACTATTGGAAATAACCGCTAAGGTTATTAATCCCGTAGCCAAATTCTACAATCATTGAGAAGCAAAGAACATGGGAGTTTATAACGCCTGGACCTTAAGTACAAGGAGGCTTCCTGACTTAAACATTGAAATAGTCTCAAATTGACCAGATCTAAGAAGCCTGTATGGGGTCGTTGAAACTCGTTAAGCGTTCTTCGATGTGAGGTTGTTGGAATAATCTTCACTAATCCTGGTCTCCGCCCTTTCCCTCTATCCTGCTAATCTTATCTTCAGGAATTTCTCTTACTCTGTGAATTATTAGAAGGTTTAATGCATATTTATCCTTCAATTCAAAGCATTTCTCATATACGGATGATTCCCAAATATTAGATATTGCGTCGATTTCAGATTGCTCTATACATTCATTGAGTACCAGATTATAATCTAAATCTGTTCTTGCAATTAAAGCAATGTCTTCCAAATCTCTGTCTGTTTCAGTCATCCCTTTCATGAGAAAAATGTCTTTATTTGACAGTCTGTAGGTGGCGAGTTGAATTCCTGAAAATACTTTGCTGGCACACAGCTTAATTGAGTCGGATAAGACTAATTTTTTTGCAACATATTCAATGAATATCTCTTATCTGAATCCTTCAATATTCTGAAGAGCGGTCGCAGAAAGTTCATAATAGAGTTTGGATAATTCCTGAGACTGTAATAGGTAATATTCACAATTTTCAAGGGGACACATTAAAATTTCATGTTCTCGCAAGTCTTTGACAATCACATCAATGTCTCTAGTTTTAGGTTTCAATTTGGCTAAAGTCATAAAAGATCCACCAAGTAGGTAGATACTTAATTTATCACTGAAAACTCGATCCAACTTTATGGGTTCTTCAGTGATTTAACGGCATAAATTTGTATGAACACACCATAAAAGAATGCACCTGAAATAAAATTAGACTCTTATTTGTGGGACGAATTGAATACGCAAAGGGGATTTCTCAATTGATTTCTGCTTTCGAGAATATTGATGACACTGACTTTGAGCTTCACATAGTTGGAAGAGGGAGTGCGGAAAACATAATAAAAAATATTTTTGATTCAAGATTAATTTATCATTGTTTTTTTAATGATAAAGATCTATATGCCTTGTATGATAGCTGTGATGTCTTTGTTTTTCCTTCGTATCATGAGAATTTGTTAGCGGTTATCCTTGAAGGCTTGAGCTCCAGCTTCTACGTAATTACATCTGTTTTTATGAAGCCAAGATTCGATGAATTTGAAAAATTGAGTTCACTAGAATATGTAAATATAACAGAGCAAGCAATAAGAAAAGCGATAATCAGGGTAAAGGACAATCTAGAACACATCAGGTCCATAAAAAGGAAACGTGAAATTTATTCAACAATTAGCGAAAAATACGATTGGAAAAAATTAGTTGGTCAATTATGCGATCATATAACTAAAGTGTAAATAGAATTAATAAGCCAAAATTCGGAATTATCTTAGGATTTTCAGCAGGCCTACTTATTAGGCCTTTTACATTTTTTCTAATTAGTTCTGCATTTTAATCATCTCTTACTAAATTACTCAAGGCTTTACCGATTTTACCGCAATTAGAATATCCTGTCCCTTAGGCAAAACATTGACCCGAAAGTCACAAAAATGTTTATATTAAGTCCAACAATTGATACATGTGCATAAAACGGTAGCAGTCGTGAATAGTGCATCTTTCAATTCCGGCATAGGAAGATACGCTAATTTTCTGTATGAAGCTCTGAGACCAAACTCATTATTATTGAATCTGCGCATGGATAAAAACGTTATTTTTGATCGTGGAGAAACTATTAATGGGATCTCACCTCCAATAAGCAATGGCTGGTTTATAAACAGTCTATTGTATGATCAAGTTTTTAACAGAAAGCTTAAAAGGAAGGAAAAAGACGCAGTAATCCATTACTCATCCATAGTTGGAAAGCCATTAAAGGATTCCATAGCTACTATCCACGATCTCTTTTTTTTGAAATTTGATGACAATTTCTTTTACAACAGATGGTTAACTGACAATTTAAAATACTATAGAAAATTGGAGGATGTAATTACGGACTCCAATTATGTTAAAAAGCATCTTATAGACAATGGCTTTGAGGGGAGGATTACCCGAATATACCCACCAGTTTCCGATGATTTCGCACACATAGAGGACAAGAAAAAAATTAGGGACCAATTAGGTTTGCCTCATGAAAAGATTTTGATACTTGTTGTTGCAACAAAAGATAAGAGAAAAAATTTAAAAATCCTTGAACAACTGAAACTGGATGATGGTTTTAGAATAGTCAGCGTTGGTTGTACAGTAAAAGATTCCATTACTTTCAGAAACGTAGACGGGGAAAAACTAAATCTAATATACAATGCGTGTGATTTGTTACTATCTCCTTCATTGGACGAAGGATTTGGTTTCCCTGTTATAGAAGCTATGAAGGTTGGCCTTCCGGTTGTTGCATCAGACATTGAAATATATAACGAAACGACTATGGGTAAAGCTGTATTAGTAGACACTTCCAATGCTAATTCCATCAAAGTCGGTATTAAGGAAGCCCTTTCTAATATAGAATCATTATCGATTGAGGGCAGAACGCTTGCCTTAAAATATAGCTTTCAAAACTTTAGGAAGGAGATATTGGATTTTTACGAAAATATTTTACATGATCTGCTGTAATTTCGAAAAAATCCTGAACAATTCCTCATAAACCTCCATGCTCAAACAATTTCTTCCTGTTATACACTCCTCGTTAATGTCCATCATTATGGATACTGTTAGCCTCATGAGTGCATTTTCATTTGGGAATGCGCCCATTTGTTTTGTTCTTCTCTTAAACTCCAGGCTTAATCTTTTAATGACGTTTGTTGTTCTCATTCACCTGTAATCTGTTCTATTAAAGGCAATTTAGTTGTATAATGATAAATGGCTGCATTAAAACATATCAGATGACTTTTCCAGATCATTCTCCATGAGGATATCCTCTGATCTTGATTCTTGATATAAGAGATTCATTCTTTAGTGTTCTCTTCACTATGGAAGATAAAGATTCCCATTTCTTCTTAGGAATTATTTTTCATTAAATTCCTCATGAAATAAACATGTCAATATTTCCATGATGCATCAATGAAAGATCCTGTTACAGCCTCCATTATGCCTCTATGCCCATCAGATATGGCAAGTGCAACACCTTTTAACCCTCTTCTCTTCAGATAATCAGAGAATTATTGCGATTCCAGCGTGATCTCTGAATCGTATAATCAGGTTGGCAGGATCTCCCTCCTGCCTTCAGAATTTATCCCAATACATATTATAGAGATTTGTTACCATATTTTCCGGCATCCATGATCTTGAGATGTGTTGCATCTATGCATATGAATTTCATGGGCTGTTCAATCCATCTTTCCATGAATGTCCTGGCGGATGCATCAAGTTGTGATGAGAGTGAGGAAATGTATGATGCAGATACATTCTTCAATTCTCCAATCCAAGGGATTCTATTACCTTTATGACATTTAGTGTGGATAGACCATGCAGATAGGATTCAAGAATGACGGAATCAAGTGCCTTCTCTAAGGTTTCCAATTAATACTGCATATTTTTACCCCTTTAAATCTGAATTGTGCAGGGCCTTTTCAATTTTACAGCACTTTCAGTAAATTATCAAGAATCCTGTCAGATTGGTTGAATCAGAAAGTTAATGGAAAACCTCCATAATAAACCCTTTTCATGTAAGGCTTAAGCGCCTTCACCATAGCTTTCTCCATCTCGTCCTTCTTTGATGTCAGGGTATCAAATGCAGAATAGATCTTATCCTTCGTGATGTCATGGATGGGATAGTGTACTTTTCCTTGAGTATTAGGAGAGATACATCAGATGATAGTTCAATGATCCTCGATACAACAGATAAGAAAACTATAATGGGATATTCTCCCAGAATATTACATAGTGGATCCACGCCAAGATCATGTGAGAGTATTCTTGCTGCATATATGATTCCACATAGTTTTTGAGGCATTATGTCAAGCTTTCTCAGATCAACCTTATCCATGTGCATCTTCTTCTTCTCTATTGCAAACATCTTCCTGTACTTTTCAAGATCACTTTCAGATTCTATCCTGCCAAGATGTTTCAGTATCCTTGCCTTCTTTCTTCCATTATCGGATTAATCCTCTATGATCTGATCATACTTCCAGGAACGATTTCCCCTCTTGTTAACGTTAATCCTGAGTCTCATGTGCCTATGTTACATGAAGTATTTACATATGGGCATGTATAAACTTACAGACTATATTAGGAGAAAACCAGCATTAAAGGGGATTTTACAATTTTATATTTGAAACTTAAGTTCTGATAAAGTTCAGTATTGGGCAAAAAAATTTTATAAACAATGAGACGTTAAATCATGTCATGGCAAGGACCAGACTCATAGGTTTACAGAAATCGGAAACGGTAAGACAGGCTGCTGGTGAAAGTATTGGAAAATTTATCCTTATTGCTATTGTGGCAGGACTACCCGCTTTTCTGGAGGCATTTGACAGCGAGATATATTCCTTCGGGTCTACTTACATAGTTCCGGCTTTAACTGGCCCTTCCTACCTTACAATTGGTCTAATAGTAACAGGATATGCCATAGGTATTGCAGTGTTCAGTCTGCTAGGTGGTTTTTCATTTGACAGATTTTCAGTTAAGAACCTGATAATAATATCAGTGGCAATTTTTTCGGCAGCCACTTTTGCAACTGGGTTTGTTACAACCACACCAGAATTATTTGCTACCAGATTTGCGGTTGGTATCGGTGTTGGAATGTTTCAACCTGCAGGGGTAGCTATTTTAGGAGACCTTTTCTTTGAAACGAGAGGTAAAGCTGTATCAGTCTGGGCGACATTCTTTGGAGTGGGTCTGTTTGCAAGTCCTTATGTGATATCTCCGTTTCTTCCAGCTTTCAGGATTCCTTTTGAGATATCAGGAGGACTTGCTGTGATAATTTTGGTCCTGGTGTTTATATTTATTCCATCTACGTTTAAAAAAATCGGAAAACGCCCAAAAATAAAAATATCTGATGCTTTTAATTATAACATAATACTTCTTTCAGTCTCCATATTTTTCTTCGGAATAGCTCTTTTTGCAGGTTATCTAGGATATTTTTCAGACTACTTGATAAAGGGGCTGCTTTTTAAGAATTCTTCAGCTGCAGTAATAGCATCCTCTGCAGGTCTTGGAGGATTCATCATGGCTTTTCCCATAGGTTTTACTGCTGACAGAATAGGAAGAAAATATATGGTTATCTTTGCCTCAGGACTTGTTGCCCTTGGTTCCTTGGGGATGTTTCTCTTGACAACTAATTTTTTCGGGTTGGTTGCATTTACTTTTATTTTTGGCGCAGGATGGGGTGTTTATGTGGATATTCTGGTGGCATTGGGCCAAGATTCAGTAAGCGATACTATTGTTGGGTCCATAACAGGCTTTCTATTCTTTATTTTTAACGTTGGTACAATAATAGGAGGGCCATTGTACGCAGAGATTCTTGGGACAAATAATTACAGAACAGCTTCTATTGCTGCCGTGGTAATTCCTGCAATCATAGCATTCGTTGTAGTTTTATTCACAAAAAAGATTGTCTCCAGCAACATTGAAGAAAAACCCAAGTTCCTTATGGAATCTGAGAAAGGAGGCAAATGATTTCCGCCTTAATTGATGGCGTACATTGAATTAATATAATTTTGAAAATGTCCTGCATCATTCTGACTCCTATGAATAAATATTTCTATTAGAACATGTAAAAAAGGCTGTAAATTAAGGATCATGCGCAAATGAGTTATTAGAAATCCTCATAAGAAAAAGAAGGTTGACAGATCCTGACGAACACATAGACCCATGGACAGGGAAAATAAGAGAACGCTGAACAGATCAGCAGAGATAGATCACCTCAGAGATATTTTACACCTATAGATCTTGATTTAATTTTATTTGGCCATTATTATGTCTAAAAAAAAGTTCTGTTTCTTGTGGAAGAGTATATAAAGAAAATGTCAAAAAAAGTTCAGAAACACCAATTCATACCTTTTTCATTAAGGATAGGTAGGGAGTTGAACCCTATTAGATGGGATCTGCAGTCCCACGCATAACCGCTCTGCCACCTATCCCTACTGGACGGTATTTTCAATGCTTTTATTAATTTTGGGCTTTCCACCTCCCCTTATTTGAAGCAATTTAAATATAAATGGCGGATCAACGTACGATTCTGATGAGACTCATATTCCATATACTTTATCAGGGGGGTGAAATCAACATTCCCAAAGAGATTAAAAATAAATTCCGGAAAATAATAATCAGAAGAAATACAAGTGGATTTGAACTAGATATCCACACTGACAAGCTTGCCGAATCAATAGAATCAGTAAAATCATTGTACGATTTGCAGATGATCTCGTTCCCTGATTCAATTGAGCGTTCTTTTGAAATCCATGGAATCTTAAACAAGGATAAAATTGTCGAACTTTTAAAATTCTCAGAGTCTCTGACACTTCAGGAGCGATATTGGGAGTCGCACATCATTCTTGAAAATTTATGGAAGTCATCTGAGGGGATCAGACGATCATACTTCCAGGGGCTTATATTGATATCTGCATCAATGGTGCAGTACCAGATGGGTAACTTTTCGAAATCCTTGGAAATATATGGGAGATCGTGCCAGTTAATCAGGTCTTCAGGCATTAACAGAGATCTCCTTTCTAAATTCCCAAAGAATTTTTCCTACCCCATCTCATTGAATTATGAATCAATGCTACCTGATGAATGATCTAAGATCCTTAAGAAAGATATTTATCGCTTTCAAACATTGACGCAAAGATGAGCTATATCAAGGAGGTTCTGAATGATGAATACGACGGAAAGTCCGTTCATCTCAGAGGATGGGTTTACAGGACTAGAAGCAGTGGAAAACTTTCATTCATTGTACTACGGGATTCAACCGGAATTATACAGTTGCTTGCAAGTACAAAGAAACTTCCGGAAAATAAGTACAGAGAGATTTCATCTCTCACAATAGAAAGCAGTCTGGAGATAACTGGAACACTGAGAAAAGATGAACGGGCGCCCACCGGTTATGAAGTTGAGATCGAGGATTACATACTTTACCAGAGGAATGAAAACTATCCCATAACCAAGGATCAGGGTGAAGAATTCCTCCTTGATAACAGGCATTTATGGTTAAGAAGCAGGGAATTCACAGCAACAATGAAGGTCAGGTCCACTGTTTTCAAAGCTTTTGCTGATTTTTACTTTAATCTGGGTTACTATGAAGTTCAGCCTCCACTGATGGTCTCCACTGCAGCAGAGGGTGGATCCACTCTATTCAAAGTTCCATTTTTTGACGAAGAAGTTTATCTTTCTCAAAGCTCACAGTTCTATCTGGAGACCATGATATTCAGCCTTGAGAATGTCTTTACGATTTCACCGAGTTTCAGGGCCGAGAAGTCAAGAACATGGAGGCATCTCACAGAATACTGGCATGCTGAAGCAGAAGCTGCCTGGCTTCACAACGAGGAGATGATGCAGGTAGAAGAAAAGATGATTGAGTATATTGTTCAGGAGGTAGTAAAAAATAACTCTGAAGATCTTCAAACCCTTGGAAGAGATATTGAGTTTCTAAAAAAGATCAGGGCTCCCTTCAGGAAAATACGGTATGCAGACCTGATGAAAATGGCTGAGGATTGGGGGTTAGGGCTCAAATATGGAGATGATCTGGGGGCGGACGAAGAAAGGGCAATAATGGTGCATTTTGATAGTCCCATATTTGTTACACACTACCCATCCTACCTGAAGACATTTTACCATAAGCCGGACCCTGAAAATCCATCCGAAATTCTATGCCATGATCTTCTGGCTCCTGAAGGTTACGGAGAGATACTGGGTGGCGGGGAAAGAATATCAGATCTGGACACGCTTCTCAAGAGAATGGAAGAGTATGGTCTGGAAAAGGAAAATTATTACTGGTACCTCGATCTGAGACGTTATGGGAGCGTTCCCCACTCAGGTTTCGGACTTGGGCTGGACAGGTTGGTTCTGTGGATACTTCATCTTAATAATATCAAGGAGGCTATTCCCTATCCCAGAACAATAAGGAGAACTAAACCGTAGGATTGGTATATTGTCCGATTTCATAAATGCACTTAATGGAGAATATCATTCCAGAATACCAGTGTGGTTCATGCGCCAGGCAGGGCGTTACATGAGGGGTTATTCTGAATTCAGGAAGTCTAAATCAATAAAGGAACTGTGCATGAACCCTGAAATAATCAGGGAAATAACATACGAACCTGTAAGGGAACTTGGAGTGGATTCTGCAATAATTTTTTTTGATATAATGCTGCCAGCAGAGGCACTCGGTTTCCGAGTCGATTTTAGGGAAAACCATGGGCCGGTCATTGAAAATTCCATTGCCTCTGACCCTTCAATGAAAAAACTGCATGATTTCAACATTTCAGATTTTTATTATCCTCTGGAAGCATCCATCAGAAATTTCAGGGAAAAACACAGCAATGTTCCTATTATAGGATTTGCCGGAGGTCCACTTACCATTGCATCATATCTTATGGCGGGTTCGTCAGATCGGGATCTGTTATTTCTGAAAAAAACCCTTGGTTCAGATACTTCGTCATTTAGAAGAATAATGGAGATGGTCACTGAGATGGTCATACAGGTCTCTAAAATCCAGATCAGGGCCGGATCGGCTGCCATCCAGATATTCGACAGCTGGTCGGGAAACTTGTCTCCAAACACATTTTCACAATTCGTTAAACCCTACCTTGACGAAATCGTTTCAGATCTGTCAGGTTTAGTTCCATTGATCTATTTCAGCACGTCCACTGCAGGTCTCCTTAAGAATATATACGACTTGGGTTTCGATTTTCTCAGCCTGGACTGGAGAATGGATTTAAGGGAGGTCATGGAAAGATACGGAACTAAGAAAGGAATTCAGGGAAATCTCGATCCATCACTTGCAGAAAGATTCCCAGAACAGGCATTCAAGGAAGCCATGATGATAGCAAAAGACATGAGGGATTTTGACAGGTATATTTTTAATCTTGGACATGGTGTACTTCCTGGTACAGATGTAAAAACACTTAAGAAAATTGTTGAAATAGTCCACGGCGTGGAAAGATAATTATGAGGCATGCAGTTCTTTTGATGGCATACGGTTCTCCCACAAGCCTCGATGAGGTTCCTGAATACCTATCAGGTATTTACGAAGGAAAACCGGTTCCAGAGTATGCAATGACGGAAAACATGGAAAAATACAGGATGGTCAATGGCGTTTCCCCATCAAACGCCATTATCGATTCTCTTGTGAAAAAAGTCGGTGAAATGCTTAGAAAACATGGTGACTATTCCGTCTATTTTGGAACAAAACACTGGAAACCCTCTCTGGATACTGCAGTAAAAAGAATAAAAGATGATGGGATGGATATGATCACAGCAATTCCAATTTTTCCATTTGAATCACGAAATGTGGAAAATTCCTATAAAAAACCGCTTGAAGAGGCAATGCAGAAGGAGAATCTTAATTGCAAGGTAAATTTTATTAACGGATTCTCGAAACTTGACAGTTATCTTGATGCATGGAAGAAAAATATTCAGGAAGCCCATGCTGCTCTAGAAGGAACTCTCTTCCTCTTTTCAGCTCACAGTCTTCCACTGTTCCAGGACGAATCTCAATACAACATGGAATATTTTTCCTTTTCAAAAAAAATTGCTGAACAAACCAGATTGAAGAATTATGATATTGGATACCAGAGCAGGGGAAAATACGGGAAGGCATGGCTGGAACCATCTTTATACGATGTTGCTTCAAAATGGGAAAATAGGGGGATTAAGACAATAACTACCATACCAGTGGGTTTTGTTTACGATCATCTGGAAATCAAATACGATCTGGACCATGAATTTGGAGACTGGGTGCTGGATCACGGTATGGGGTATAGCAGAATTGATCCTCCAAACGATTCCCTGGAAATGGCGAAAGTTTTCGCAGATCTTGTAATATCGGAACAGTGACCTCGTACAGATCAGATAAATACAATATACTTCCCTGTTATGTGGTTTCATGAGTTCGTTGAACGTCTTAGTGTTTAATATTCCTGAAGTGTTGAGAGAGATTTCAAAGAAAAACACTGATAGCGATATTACAATTCATTCCAGAAAAGATGGAGATCTAATAACCACATTTCTTGAGCCATCAAGATTCCCGGAAAAGCTTTCCTCACTCACAGACTGCATATATCCTGCTGACTATGCAATCGTTGGGGTTGATGAGATAGACCGAAGTTTCGGTGAGGCACTTATGGCTCTGGACCTTATGGGAAAGACCCACGGACTTATGGTGGCATCAAATGAGGAAAGTGCTGAAAGAGCCAGAAAAATAACAAAAGGTACCGTTCTGGAAAAATATGAAATATACACTGGCAGTCCAATGGGAGTGGTTGAAAAACTTATTCAGTTCAAGCCTCAGAGAGAAGAGAGGGGGACCCTGGTTATTATTGACCATTTTTTCCAGGTCAAGAGCGTGGGCACAGTGATTCTTGGTTTCGTCCTGTCGGGAAAATTAAGCAAGCACCAGAAACTTTTCATATCAGGACTGAACAGGGAGGTTCAGGTCAGATCCATACAGATGCATGATGTGGACGTGGATGAAGCCCATTCCGGGTCAAGAGTTGGAGCTGCATTGAAAAATGTTGATGCTGATGAAATCCAGAGGGGAATGTTTCTCTCCGATAATTTACTGAAACAGGGGAAAGAAATATCTGGAAAAGTTATTTTCCACAGCGCTCTCAGGAAGGTTCCGGATGGGGACTTTGAAATATTTGTATCAGATGAAATGATCTACCAGCGCGGGCAGATGGTAAGCGGGAAAATGGTGCTTGACCGCCCTATTCCTCTTGTAAATGAAAGGCTTCTTTTCTCAAACCCCAACCTTTCCCCAAGGATTTTGGGGAAGATGGAGATAGGCAAATAAGATCAAAATTTTCATTCTTCAGGCAACTCTTTCATAGTTAAAAAATGCAGAATTGAACTTTCAGACAAGGGTCCTGGAGGCTTTCCTTTCCATCATTTCACCGCTGCCTATGTCATGCCTTACATAGTAATTTCCATTGATAATGTGAAGGTTCTCCTCCACAATGTCAGAAGCCTGGGGAATCGTATCAGCAATCCCCACCATTGCAAGAGACCTGGAAGTGGACATCTCCACCCTTTCAAGAGTCCCGGAAACTGCTGCATAATAAAGTCTGAGATTATGAGGCATGGATTTTCTTTCAATAGTAAGAACACCAGTCTCAGGTTTTGTTCCATAGCCCCGTGGGACGATATATTTCAGGACTGTCGCCTTTTTTTCAAACTCTACGTTCATGTGCAGGTTTCCATTAGCTATTTCGTAAAATATGTCATATATGCTGCTCTTCATGAGTGAGAGAACATTCATGGATTCAGGATCGGCAAACCTGGAATTTATCTCAATTACAACCGGTCCATTTTCCGTATCCATAAACTGTCCGTATAATACGCCCCTGAAAGGTGAACCCTCCTTTTTGAGGGCATCAATTATCATGGAAGTTATATTCAGAGCCTTTTCAACACTTGATTTTCGTATGAAAGGCAACCCATCCGCCCCAGAAATTGATCCCATTCCGCCAGTATTGGGGCCAGCATCATTTTCATAAGCTCTCTTGAAGTCCTGGACAACCGGCATTGGTTTAACATGTGTTCCGTCAGTGAATACCTGAAGGGAAAACTCCTCTCCAGTAACTCTCTCCTCAAGCAATACCCTTCCGTCTCTCCCTATTATTGAAGATGCATAGTCAACAGCCTCTTCCATTGTTCCAACCTGATCACCCATGACCTTCACACCTTTTCCTCCTGTGAGGCCAATAGGTTTGATTGCGTATTCTTTCCCGCTCTTTTTGAGAAAGCCCTTAAGTTCTGTTACAGACCGAAATACAATAGAAGGTATGTTTCCCGGTATACTGTATCTTGTCATAAGATCCCGCATGAATTCCTTTGAGGTCTCAATTCTCGCAGCCTTTCTATCAGGGGAGGCAACAGCTATCCCGCTTGACACAAGCCTCTCTACAAGTTCAGTCTCAAGCACAGGATCCGGGCCTATGAACGCCAGTTCAACCCCTTTTTCAACTGCAAATCTCTGAATTCTTTTGAAGTCTGTTTCCTCGCATACAATATGTTCCTTTGACAGGGAAATAATTGACGGATTTCTGTTCTTTATGGCAGAATATAATGAAGCACCACTCCTAACAAGACACCTTGCCACAGCATCCTCCCTTCCTCCGCTTCCAACCAGAAGTACCTTAGTTCCCATTGTTCAGACCCTCCCCATTATTCAAACGTAACTCTTCAAGTTTCTTTTTGTCAACATTGAAATATGTGAAGAATTTTTTTGTTACAGTGAAAATATCTGCATTTCCATCTCTTTTGACAGTTATGAATTTTTTATCAACAAGGGTATCTGTGATAAATTCATACCTGCTTCCGAATCTTTCCCTTAAATCGGTGCGGTTTGTCCGGTTTCTTGCAACGATAAATCCCAGGACCCTCAACTGGTCCCTGTTCAACTCCCTTTCAGCCACCATGTCTGCAAGTTCAGAGTATTCATGCCTCAACTGTATTCTGTATTTTTTGCCCAGTTTTGCAATCTCAATAGCACCTTGTCTTTTTTCATATTCCCTGATCAGCGATCTCAGGATCTTGGATGTCTCCTCCTTAGGAGTTTCCAGCAGTTCTGAAATATCTCCGAGAGAGAGTGGAACAGGAGATGAAAATAGAAGAGTCTCAACCTTATTTTTAATATCCATCATGCTATAATAATTTAAATGGATAAAAGAGATTCGCATCTCCCATTACTGTATTCCATGCTATTCTCAAATTATAAAAAAGGAAAATGGAAGCATCCCTCCTCATAGCCTTACTTCCTGTTTTGTGGCATCAGATTCATTTGCTGCATTGACTATTTTCACAACAATCTCGCCATCTTTAACCTGCGCAATAGTGCTTTTCCTTCCGCTGACAAGATCCACGAAAGATGACACTTCCTTCTGGTAAACATTCCCATCCCCATACTCCTTGATGATTTTTCCCCCTTTCTTCAGTGAGCAGGCTACAGATGTACCAAAGATGTTTTCGGCTACAAGCGTTGTTTTGCTACCTTGAATCACAAGGCTGTTGAATGCGCCGGCTATGGATCGGGACGAAAGGGCTTCCCCTACTGTATCTCTGTAACGCATTATTATTGTTTCAGTATCTTCGATCAATCTTCCCTCCGGTCTCTTGATTCCATAAACTGAATCAGGTTTTCTGCCAAGAATATAGTTTATGGTATCTATTACATGAACGCCAGTACCCATGACCGAACCACCACCAACCTTGTCATCCTCTGACCACCATCTGCTGTCAGGATCCATTCTTGATCCTGTAGAAAGATGTGCCCATGTTCCATGTATATGTGCTATTTCGCCAAGTTCTCCATTGGAAATCATTTTCTTGATATCATCCACTGCGGGGTTAAATCTCATGTGAAAACCAACTGCAATGTGGAGATTCTTTTTGGCTACAAGATCTACAAGCTTCTCCGCTTCAACATTTTTTAACGTCATCTGTTTTTCAACGAGAACATTTTTCCCTTCATTGATGGATCTCTCTGCATGCTGGAAATGCATAAAATTTGGAGATGATATGTAAACCGCCTCGAATTCAGAATCCGAGAAGAACCTGTCAAGGTTGTCATAAGGTTTCGATCCATATTTCATGCTCTCTTTTTCTGCTTTTTCCATATTCCTGCTATATATGGCGGAAATCTCATTTCCCGAGGATTTTATTGCTGGCATCACCCTATTCATTGCATGATTTCCAAGACTTATTATCCCAAACTTCATGAGGTCAGATATAGCCTGATCATTAAATGTTTACGGTTTCAAATGTAATATCCGTAAGGTAATTTCATCAACACATGCATTGGCTATTTTAAAGATTAAGCAGCCAAAATTTATATGCATGGCCTACCTGTAAGGATAATGTCCGAACAAGTGTTCGTAAAATCTAATATTCATGATTCAGAAGAGAACCTCTCTAATCCACTTTCAGACAACCATAGGGACCTCAGTTCAAAATCCATGTTTACAATCTGGTTTGCGTCAAATCTCACCATCGGGGATTTTGCGGTTGGATTTATTCCAATATATCTTGGCCTTGGAATAGAGGTTAGCATTGCTGCACTTGTCATTGGAAGCCTTATGGGTGGGGTGCTTCTCGGGTTGATGAGTTCAACCGGCCCAAGATCTGGCCTTCCTCAGATGGTGTCAAGTAAATTTGCCTTTGGATTAAGGGGTTCAAAAGTTATGTCTTCACTTCAGTGGGTGAATACCGCCGGATGGCTTTCTGTTAATCTTATACTGGCTGCATTCGCTCTCAGTGCACTGTTTCATGGTCTATATTTTGTTCTTTCACTGGTTATTGTTGCCCTGGTAGTTGCATTGGCTGTTTCAATGGGACATAAGGGAATTCACACATTCGAGAGAATCCTGTCAATTATACTTGGAATTCTTTTCCTTTTCATAATATACACATCATTACGGCATCTCCCTGCACTGGGATCATACAGCGCTTCCTACAGTGTAACCGCGGCAGTGGGCTTCGGAATAGTTCTTGCCTCCTCGTTTTCCTACATTATGTCATGGGGGCCATATGCGTCGGACTATTCCAGATTTGTTCCCTCCACCTTCTCCAGCAGAAGTGTTTTTTCATGGACATTAGCAGGATCATTCATAGCATCAGTATGGGCTGAGATAGCAGGGCTTATGGTAGCAGTCATATCGGGAAATCCAAACGGTAATCCGGCAACGGATCTGGCCTCCATCATGGGAAAATTCGGATATATAGGTCTGATATCCCTATTCCTGGGAGGACTTTCAGCCAATGCATTGAATCTTTACTCAAACTCCATTTCACTAAGGAGTACAGGGATAAAGATAAATCGTAAAATCATAATAGGGTTGGTTACTCTGTTTTCAGTTGCTCTTGGGATCATAGGGTACAACAATTTTTATGCATTTTATGAAACCTTTCTTTTCATCCTTGATTACTGGATAACCCCATGGATAGGGGTTATGGTTGCAGAATTCTTCATAGTAAGAAGAATTTCTGGATCATCATCAATAACACCCGGTTTCAAGAAGATAGGATTCATCTCTTACCTGCTCTCCATAGTTATATCCATCCCATTCATGAACCCAGGAGTGATCTTCATAGGTCCCGTTTCAAGCCTGATGGGAGGTGTGGACACCAGCTATTATGTTTCATTTTTATTAGCAATTGTCCTGTACGTCCTGCTGTCCAGGTATTATAATGATTCAAAACCTGTACCTAAAAATTTAGGTAAAGCAGGCGCATAACCATCAATGGCCATATATTCAGACAGAAAACTCATGGACCTGGTGGACAGGGGGATGATCATTTCTGAGAATTTTTCAAAGGACAGCCTGACGCCAAACGGTTATGATCTTAGGATAGATCTTATAAGGCTTCCAGGAATGGATGATCTGGCTGAGGCAGAGATTCCGCCAATGACATTTTTTCATGTTTCAACCTTGGAATTTATCAACATGCCTGGAGATGCAATTGGGGAGATCTGGATAAGGTCAACATATGCAAGGAAGGGTTTGATTGCATCCTTTGGTGCTGTAGATTCTGGGTTCCATGGCAATCTCACACTATCATTCTTCAATGCATCTCAATCATACATTGCCCTAACCAGAGGAGAAAGGATTGCACAGATCATCTTCCACAGCACAGATCAGGAAGTTGAAAAAAAATATATGGAGAGATCAGGAAACTATCAGGACAGCAGGGGAATAATAACGGAGAGTAAAAATCATGATATTTTCCAGTGATATGTGGAAACGATTTGAGAATGTTTTACACAGGATAAGAAATATTACAAAAATACCGCCGAAAGGAGATGGAAAAAATGAGTTTTAGGGATCTGGAGTTTAATATTACTGAAAAGGTGAAGAGCAGTGTTGATGATATGTGGAAAAGGTCGGAAAATGTTGATCTCATAACCACATTCTGGCATGGAATAAGAGATCTGAAGAAGAATCCTGACGGAACTTTCTCCATAAGGTTTGCATTCCCGGCAAATGGAATTATGAAAATAGAAAAGGATGCTGAAAACCATATCTTAAGGGAAATTTATCTTTCAGGCCCATTCAAAGGGACCAAAGAGTTAAAATTAACCAATTCTGACGGCACTGAATGCGTTGTTACATGGAAAATAAAGCTATCCACACTTTTGGCTTTCAGGAAGGAATCACTGAAAAAACATTTCGGAGAAGGGACAGTCAGTGCCATAAAGCGCATGGACGACTACACTGAATCCCCTCTATCCTGATCCTGGGCAACCTTATGCGCAGGTATACTGTATTCCAGGATCTCCCTGCTTGGGTAGGATTCCGGAAATATGCCTCTGGCCTCTTCAACAAGTGTTTCCACATTATCCACCCTTGGGCTGTAGTGGAACAGGTAAAATCTCTTCACCCCAGCCTTCAATGCTATTTTCGCAGCCTGCCTGGATGAAGAGTGCCCAAATTCGTTAACCTTTGGTTCAAGCGATGAATCGGTTGTCGTGTCGTGAATCAGTACGTCTGCATCCCGTGCAAATTCAGCCATGCCTTCCATGGGCCTTGTATCCCCAGTATAGACTACCGTTCTTCCCTTCCTAATTCCTGCAGAAACATCCTGGATCCTGTACACCTTCCCTTCATAAAAGACAGAACCCTCCCTCCTGAGTTTTTCCAGCATCCTGCTGGGTATCCCAAGCTGTTTTGCCTTTTCACCGTCTATCTTCACAAGATCTTTCTCATGAAACCTGTAGCTGTAGGCAGGAACCGGATGGTCATTCTTATGGACTGTTACTGTAAAGGTCCTGAAGTCATACTCCTCATTAAGAAGCAGTTCATTCACTGTTATCCTGAAATTCAGTGAATAGTAGCCCACATTGAGTGCATTGCTAATAATGCTTATTGCACCAGGAGGCCCATATATATTCAGGTCCCCATCTCTTCCATTGAAGGACATGCTTTGGACAAGCCCCAAGAGTCCAAGAAAATGGTCTCCGTGAAAATGAGTGATGAATATATTATCAATCTGCATGAAGGAGAGGTTGCTCTTCATTATCTGTTTCTGTGTTCCTTCACCGCAGTCCAGAAGGTTCAGTGTATCATCAATTTGCAGTGCTATGGATGGGAGGCCCCTTCCCGGAAAAGGCCAGGAACCGCCTGTGCCCAGAAAAGTTATATTGACAATTGAAGCCATTAATCCCTATACCTTATCCTTTAATTATGATTTCCCAGGCAGTGAAATATAAGTTCTGGATCTGCTGACAGCGAAGGGCAGCTCTTCAATTGTGCTGACAGCAGCATTCCTCTTCAGGTATTCCCAAAGGTATGTATCCGCCTTGCCACCGGAACTCACAAAGAATTTCTCTATGTCATCCCTCAACCTTCTCCCTTTGGCGTCAAAATCGGTGAGGATAATTATCCTGTTGTATCTTTCTTTCAACTCCTCAGAGAATCTTACAATACTCAAGCCGCTGTTGAATATTATTATTTCACCTGAAAATTCAATCTTTCTGAGACTCTGGACATCATTTTTTCCCTCTACGACAATAGGCGTATCAAGATTTTTTTCTCTGTATTTATCAATAATTTTCAGCATTCCCGAATGATCAGGCTGCATTGTAAATGCTTAAAGAAACAAAGTGAATAAAGTTTAGCATGGCTGGGTCAATCTCTTTTTCCTAAAAATGCATTCAGTCCCAGAACCTCTTGTTTTTGGCGAACTCTATCTCTGCAGTAAGTATTGATCGGATCATATCATCTTCGCTGGAGTAGCTCACCTCAAGCAGCCTTGAAGCCGTTTCCGGCCCTATTCCTCTTGCTGCCAGCACTATTACTGCCTGCATCCCCCTCTCCCTTATGAGATGTGCATTCTTTGAAATTCTGTTTCTTGTCCGTGCTAAATCGTAATTTTTCTGGTCATTAAGCATCTCCCGTTCAAAGGGTGATAGTGAAGCCACAAGGCTACTGCCGCATTCAGGGCATTTCAACCTTTTTATATCACGTATTTTCTGAGTCCTGACATTGCCGCATGAAGTGCAGTAAAGCGTTACCTCCTCATTCATAAGCCTCTTCTTCACAGTATCAAGTATGGTTTTGGTGGGTTTGAGAGGTGCAACCCTTTCGGAATAATGCCTGAGAAAAACCTCTGAACCCTGGGATATGCTGTTTCTGCATTCAAACTGCACTTCGTTCCTGTTCATCTTCAGCAGATAATCCTTCAGGGTATCCATATCCATGTAGTCGAACATGAGTTTCCTTATGGAATCCGTGAAGAGTGGGGACTCCCTGTAGGCGTCAACGATCTTCTCAAACCTTATCCTGTTCAGGTCTGCATCATTGCTGATCACTCCAAACTTTTTTGCTTCATACAGGAATACTCCAGTGAAGAACCTTGATCTTCTGGCTGAGCTTTTCACATATTCCTCCACCTTTTCCGGATCTATTCCCCTGATGATTCTTTCCATCTCGTTGGGGAGAATCTTTCTTGAACTCCTGATGTAGATGTGGTAGGGCGAATAGTCCATTTCAACGCTTTCTCCGGTGATTGATGTAACTATCATTGAGAGTATCTCTGCCAGTGCAAAGTTCCCCTTTGTGCCCAAAAGTATCTGGATTATGTTTTCTCCTCCTCTGGTCTCTATAACCACCCTGTCCATTGTGGCATTGTGTTCCCCATACCATTCCATAAGCCTAGATCTTGAACCGGGTGACACAAATTCAGGTATTATGGATCTCTTCCTGTTCTCAGATACCTTTGTTGTCACATCCATGAGCACAGGAATATCCTCTCCAGACCATTTAGGGGCAATGGCCGCAGTTGCAAAAGGTTCCACAAAAATCTTTTCGCTGTCTAGTCTTATTGTCCGCCATGTTGACCCCTTTATTACAAAGTAGCTCCCCGGTTCTATTTCATCAACCACATATCGCTCATCAAGAGTGCCGATGAACTTCTTGTTTATTACATCAATAACCTTGTAATTTTTCTCGCTGGGGATCATGGATATATTTTCAAGGTAATAGTTCAATATGCCCCTTCTTCTCCTGATCTCGTTGTTTTCAAACCATATCTTGCCGGTGGAGGCTAGGAATTCAACTGTTCGAATAAAATCCTCCTTTTCAAGATTCCTAAACGGATATGTTTTCTTCACGGTGTTGTAAAAAGTATCAGCGTCAATCCTACCCTTGATATTTATCTCAGATATGATCTGGTTTACAACAGTGGCAAGCGAGTTCTTCCTTATGGCTATGTTTTCCAGATGCCCTTCAAGGACATAGGAGACTATTGCCGAAGCTTCTTCTAGCTCAATTATATCGCTGCATACAATTTCTCCCATTGAGATCTTCTCTATCCAGTGCCCCGATCTTCCTACTCTCTGTATAAGTTTATTGATCTGCCTTGGTGAATTGAACTGTATAACCAGATCAGCAGATCCGATATCGATCCCCAGTTCCAGCGAGGATGTACAGATAAGCGCTTTAATTTCTCCACTTTTGAATTTAGTCTCAGCTGTTTCCCTTGCCTCCCGGGAGAGGGAACCGTGATGGACATGAACAGGTATTTCTCCAAAATACATCTTCAGCCTGAAAGCTATGTCTTCCGCAACACTTCTGGTGTTGACAAAAACAAGAGTTCCACGATGGCTGTTGATCAGGTTCCATATGTGTAGTATGGCCCCTGCATAGTCGTCTTCACACCCCATTTTTTCGGAGGCATCAGATGGAGCTTTGTCCGGAATAATGACAGTTATATCCATTATCTTCCTTGGGGTGGCGGAGACAATCTTCGCCTCTCTTACAGGGGAGAGATACTGGGAAAGTTCCTCCGGATTCCCCACGGTTGCCGAAAGACCGATAATCTGGAAATCTCCGCATATATCTCTGAGTCTTGAGATTCCAATGGCAAACTGTGAACCCCTCTCATTCTGTGCTGTTTCATGAAGTTCATCAACAATGACATATTTAATTCTGGAAATTACGTCTCTCAACCGCTTGCCGTTAATGAGAATCTGAAGTGATTCCGGCGTTGTAACCAGAATGTCAGCAGGTTCAACTACAATCTTTCTCTTTTCAGCCTGTGATACGTCACTGTGCCTGACCTGAACCCTTAGGCCAAGAATATCTCCGTATTTTACCAGCCGGGAAACCATGTCACGGTTGAGGGATCTCAGTGGTGTTACGAAAAGCGTGGATATCTGCCGTGGTTTTTCCCAGAGTATCCTGCTGAAAATGGGGAGCATGGCAGCTTCTGTCTTTCCACTTCCCGTCGGTGAAAGCAAAAGCGCATTCTCTCCCCTAAGAACATGTGGTATGAACTTCTCCTGGGCTTCAGTAAGTTTTGTTACACCTAGCTTTTCCAGCATATTCCTGACATCAGGATGAAGCAGGCTTACCGATCCTTCAATGGTACTTTCCATTCTGGTTCTAATCCCTCATGGAGATGCTTGCTGCTATAATAATTGGATCCCAGACCGGGCCAAATGGTGGCGAATAACCCAGATCACCATAGAACAGATCTTCTACTGTAAAACCACCCTGTATTGCCATAGCCAGTGCATTCAATCTCCATGCTCCTCCATCTTTGGACACGATCTGCCCCCCAAGGATAGTATCATTCTCCTTTGAAATGAGAATCTTCACGTAAACGTCCTCAGAACCGGGGTAATAGGCAGCCTTGCTTTTTGCCTTAACCATTTTCTCCCTGAATTCTATCCCTTTCCTTTTAAGTTCACTGCTGTTAAGTCCTGTGAAGCCAACTTCAAGGTCAAGAATCTTCACCAGGGTTGTTCCCAGTGATCCAGGAAACTCCATCAGTTTGCCAGCAACATTTGACCCGGCAACTCTTCCCATCTTGTTGGCAACCTGTGCAAGCGGCTGCCAGTCTGTTGTTTTTGTAACAAGATTGGTTGTCGTTGCAACATCTCCAGCTGCATATATGTCTGGGTCTGAAGTCTGCATTGAGCGGTTCACCAGAATTGCTTTGTCCATAAACAGATCAAGTCCAGCTTTTCTGGCCAGATCCACATTGGGGGTTATGCCAACTGCAAAAATGACAACCTCTGTTTGGAGTTTACCGTTAAAGGTTTCTACTGAAAGTTTTCCATCACCAATTTCTTTAATGTCTTTGATGGAGGTATCTGTAAGCACCTTAATTTTTGAGGAGATAGCCTTTTGGACAACTTCTGCAATATCCTCATCAAGTTTCTGGAGGATTCTGGAATGTTTTGAAATAAGAGTGACACTTTTCCCACTTTCAAGAAGCACTGATGCAAGCTCCAGGCCAAGAACCCCGTCCCCCACAATGAGAATTTCATTGTATTTTTCTGTTATGCTCCTGGCGTATTCTCCACTTTCAAGGCTTCGTATTCCAAACACGTTCTTGAAGCTTCTTCCAAAAGGCACATTTGCGGTTCCACCGGTAGAAATAAGAAGTTTATCATATTTCAGCTTTCTCCCATCCTGCAGCAAGAGGGTCTTCTCTTTCCTGTCAATATTTTCAACCTTTGTTCCCGTCTGGACATCTATCTTCCTATTAATTGTGAATTCTGTTATTGGATAATGAAGAAGGTTTGAAGCTCCGGGGACTATTCCCTGAATAAGGTATGGAATTCCGCATTCCGCATAGGAAACATATTTCCCGCTTTCCAACACCGTGACAGATAGAGATGGGTTGGACCTCTTAGCCTTGGATGCCGCGGACATGCCGGCTGCACCTCCTCCAATTACTATGAAATTCATATTCCCATATAATGTGAAAATAGATAAATTCTACCGGATATAATCATGAGTGGTGATCAAAATGATTCTGATCAGAAATCTTGTTATAGCTTGCATAGGCAGGCGGATCCGCAGTTGTCCCGTACAAAGGAAGGGCAGTAAGGAAGGTCTTCTGTCATGTCGGAACTCAGTGAATATTCCATCTCCTCTATTCTCTCCATTATCTTATCTCTTATAACCGGAAGATCCCTGAATTTTACCCTAAAACATTTAGCTATGTTGCTGTCCATCTTTAATCCCAACATAATATACCCCATATTTGATCCTGCAAGGCTGCAGATCATTGCCAGCCTGAGGATATAAAACGGAGACAGTCTTGAAGTTGAAAGCTTGTCCGGTTCAAAACTGTAGGACCTCACCAGGACGGGATACAGTCTTTCCAACTGGTCCACTCCTCCATCGGGAGTTGTGGCGATTGAAACCATTGGAAAATAACCAAGTGATCTGCCATCAATTCTCATCTCTCTCCTCTCCCTGTATATCCCAGAATCATAAACAGCATTATTTACGTTAATAAGGGTTTCATCAGGATACAAAGGTTCTGCCTCCTCAGCAGGATCAAAAAGCCCTTTTTTTTCCAGGTAGACTCTTCTGGGTATTAGAAGATCCCAGAGTGAAAAACTCCCATATTCAGTTACTGAGGAGTTTATTCTGCCATCTTCCAGTTTTGTCTCCAGTTCTACATTTCTCCTTATTGTAACATTATTAAAGAGAGAGGATGAGTCTATTGGTGAAGATTTGCTGCAACTGCAGATATTATTTGTTCTGAATTTGCATCCATATTCAAAATATCTGCATCTCCCCAGATCTCCAGAATCTGAATTTCGAATGGAAGTGACCATGGATTCAAACCTGTTTCTTATAAATCCCAGTGAGTCCCATCCCTCACTAATCCTTATTGTAAATGATCTAAAACGATCATGGTGATCCTGTTCATAGTAGACAAGATAATGATCTTCGTTTAGTCTTCCCGAAAGCGTCGCGTAGAAAACCAGCTGTTCCAGATCCTGGGGATTCTTATTTATAACATCACTTTCGCAATTTATATCATGTGATGTGGTTTTGAATTCTATTATATGGTTACCTATCCTGAAGTCTATTCTTCCGCGTACCTCCGAAAGGCCATATTTTTCGCCGTTCACTTCCTCCTCCCTTACAGCGAATGGTGCAAAGTGCCTTATCCAGCTGAACATCATCTCATGCACATTGTTTCCGTGCCTGAATTTTTCAATAACTTCTGCATCTTCCGGAATACCTGGAAATTTAACCTCATAGTATTTTCTGGTGGGATTTACAAGATCGGTTACTCCGAACCACATTTTTCTATTCTCTCTATCCATCAGAAGATTCTGCGATATAATGTCAGATGCTGACTGATCGTATGTTATCTCAACAACGGATGACCTGGCCAGTAAAACCCATTGGTCAACACTTAATGGTTTATGGTTCTGCGTCATCAGATATACGGGAAACTGTTATTTTAGTTTTCATTAAAGGATTTTGGAAACCTATCTGTAATCTGCGATTCCCATAAAGTACGGGAGGTTCATTAAAACGCGTTATGGATGTAAAAGGATTCACCTTTCCTGCCGGAAGGATATTTAGATAACATGACAATGAAATGTTAAAATGCACTACTAGAAAATTTTCATGCTGTTCAATCAAATTCAAAAAAGGGAAAAAATAAAATCAATTAAAGTTCATCATCATCGTCATCGCTGTCATCATCATCGTCATCATAATCCCGTCTCTTAAAGCTGACCAACAGATGCACCTCCTGTAGCTGAACCTAATGATTACCAATATTTATATTTTTCAGAATTTGCACATTGTCAATTTTTAGTTGACAGTATCCAAATTAGCCATAACAGACTGAAATCGTTAGATACAATTTGAGTTTGACATTATATGTGGCTTCCATTGTCTTCTATTCTGCCCTGCTATGATACAGGAGTCCCATAGTTGCGCTCACAATTGGGATTAACGATGTTTTGTACTTGGTAAGACTTCTAGGCATAACCAGAAAGCAATTCGTTGTGGCTATAATCTAGGGTGTTGTACTGTCCGCCTTGGATGATGCTTCTCAGTGGGTTACTTCAACACATATGCCAGTATACTTCTATAATAATTTTTACATTCGCTGTCCTGACAAGTGCACTAATTTTCACAATGTGTCTAGTGTACTTTATACTCATAGGAAGGGGGGTTTAATTAAGAGTTACAACATAGATATTTTGGAAAAGTGGCCAAGGGAAATCAAGAGATTAAAAGAAATAAAAAGGTGAAGTAATGCTATTAAATTCATCACAAACTAAATTGAAAAAACACAATACCCATCCCATTTTTTAACAACTGACGATTTTTATTATCTCCCTTGGCTTCTCTCCTGCTTTTTTTGATGTGACCATTAAGTTGTATTCAACTTAAAATATTCATCGTTGTAGGCACATGTATTCCGGGGATTAACCCAGGATTATTTATTTTATGATATTTTTAATAGAAAACTTTTCAATTTATATGTGACTACTGTACCTCCATAAAGAGATTTGAAAGGATCAAGAAAATACATGGAAAGGAATGCCTTTACCTTATAACTGCATATTCCTAGTGTGCCAGGTATTCTCCCACTGGGGCATCGTTTGCACGATAAAGAATGTCCCATCTATTTTTCACCTGAGGGAATAGATGGAAGAATTCCCCATCCTTAGAACGATGCCAATCTTGCTTTTTACGAACAATCCATCAGAAATTAAGTCCCTCCTCCTGTTAGTGTAAATTACAGGAAGGGAATCAGCGTATTCAAACACAAAATGCGTGGTGGCTATCCTAAATCAAAATAAAAAAGGGAAAAGAAGGTTTGGTAAAACTCCATGCTGTCATATCCATACATGATGGAAAAGAGGGGAGAAGGATAATGGAATTCAATAGGGATATGATTCAGACGAAATATTCATTTCATTTGGATTAAAGGCAATTACCCCGCTAGGGAAGAATGCTTCCTCGCAGATCAGAGGATAGCCTGCAAGTTCTAAAATCGTCAGGATTATAAAAAAGCCAAGTGAAAATCAGTAAAAGCAAACACGTAGAATATGGAAAACGCTGGAATGTGAAAACATATCTATTCGGCATAAAGAGAACGATTAGCGAAATAATAAAGGCGGTCAAACCTGGATATATTGCACAAGAATAGCACTGAAGGTTCAGTATTGCAACATTATAAGTGGCATGACATATGCGTATTGAATTGTGCAACACACTTTCTAACTAAATGATCTTTTATACGCTTGCCTGAGACTCATATCAATGTTTTTATCTTCATTTACAACCATCGCCTCTCTGTTTTTATAAGATGTAAAAAATTCCACTGTATGAAGTTTCAATTACAGAGGTCCTTTGTCGAATCAAAATGTTTTATACGTATCTTAAATACTCGATTTGTAAATGGAAAACAAAAAGGATAATTTCAGCGAGTGGTACAACGAAATCATTGAAATCAGCGGGTTAAGTGACAAGAGGTATCCAGTAAAAGGAATGAACGTCTGGATGCCATACGGCCTTAAAGCAATGCAGTTTATAGATAACCTTACCAGGAAATATGTAGATGCCATGGATTTTCAGGAAGTCAGTTTTCCTGTTCTAATCACTCGTGGACAGCTTATGGTAGAATTTGAGCACGTGAAAGGTTTCGAGAATGAGCTTTTCTGGATCACAAAGGGGGGAAGTGAGAAGCTGGAAGAAGATATGGCAATGAGGCCCACAAGTGAAGCAGCCATGTACCCAATGTTTGCTCTCTGGATCAGGTCGCATGCTGATCTTCCCATGAAGATCTACCAGATTGTCAATGTTTACCGTTACGAAACCAAACATACCCGTTCTTTCATCAGGATAAGAGAGATCCATTTCTTTGAGGCACACACGGCACATGCAACATACGAGGATGCTGAAAAACAGATGGATGAATATTTGATTATCTGGAAGAAGCTTACAGAGATGCTCTGTCTCCCCTATTTAGTGAACCAAAGGCCAGACTGGGACAAGTTTCCAGGTGCAAAGTATACACTTGCATTTGATACAGTAATGCCCAGTGGAAGGGCACTCCAGATAGGAACAATCCATCAGTATGGTACCAATTTCTCCAAAAACTACAATATAACATATGCACTTGAGGACGGAAGTCATGAATTGGTTTCTCAGACAACATTCGGAATGAGTGAGAGACTTCTTGCAGCAATAATATCAATTCACGGAGATGACACGGGCCTCATATTCCCTCCTGATATTGCTCCTGTGCAGATCATAATAGTTCCCATCCCATCCAGGAAGGTTGATGTGGAGGCATATTCCTATAAAATCTTGGAAAACCTTAGGGAAATGGACTTCAGGGTCAAAATGGATGACAGAGATGCCTACACTCCCGGATACAAATACAACGACTGGGAGATGAGGGGTGTACCGCTGAGAATAGAAATAGGCGCAAGGGAGGTTGAAAAGTCCAGGGTTACAGTTTCACTCAGAACAGAAAAAGAAAAAATGAACATGGAAAAGGATGAATTTTTTGCAAATATTCACTCCTTGCTATCAACTGTAAAGAAAACTCTCACTGAAAGATCAATTGATACAATGAAGAAGATGACCATAAACGCAGAAAATATAGATGAAATTAAAGGACTGGAAAGAATTGCAAAATTATTCTGGTGCGGAAGTGAGGAATGTTCAAGGAAAATAGAGGAACAGACAGAGATGTCATGTCTTGGAATGAATCATGACAGCAAAGATAAAGGAAAGTGCATTGTCTGCGGAAAAGATGGTTTCACAGCTATTTTCGCGAGAACATACTGAAAAAAGATGGATGTGAAACAGGGATTGCTTATTGCATTTGATATGGATGGCGTGCTAACCCAGTACCCCAGCAGCTGGGAATATGTTCACAGAAGCATAGGTGTGGATAACAGCGAGAATGTTTCACAGTTTATCAGTGGAAAAATAACCTACGAACAATTCATGGAAATGGATGTTTCTCTCTGGATCAAGAAGCTTGGCCAGGTTCCAGTAAACAGAATTAAGAATATTCTATTAGGCATATTATTGAGGCCGGACTTGGTAGAAAGTATCCAGAGGCTAAAAAAGGAGGGGCACAGGGTAGCTATAATTTCGGGAGGCATCTCTCTGCTTGCCGAAGAGATAGATAGAATGGAAAAATTTCATTATATATTTGCAAACAGCATAGTGGCGGATAAGAACGGTTTCGTTTTGCCATCCGGCATCATGAACGTCAACTATAGGAGAAAGGACATGAATCTTGTGTACCTGCAGAAACTGCTTGGCATTGGCCGGTATCATACAGTATCTGTAGGGGATTCCATGGATGATGCATCCATGTTTTCCGTGTCTGGTTACTCCATAGCTTATAATCCAATCAAAAAGGATCTGTCTAAACTCGCATCAGCTACGGTGGTGTCGGGGAAACTTATGCCGGTTGTTGAGCTTATAGAGAAATATCAGGCCTCGGTGGAAGATAACTGCAGGTGAGTATTTAGCCTATTATTTATATTCTGACATGATCACCATGTGTAATGGAAAAAATTGATCCCTCCACTTCTATAGAAAGACTCCAGTCCGGCGTTGAATGCATAGACTCTGTGATGGGTGGCGGACTCGAGCCCGGTGTTATAACGGAATTCTACGGTGAAGGTGGGTCAGGCAAGTCGAATCTTGCAGTGGTCTTCTCTGTTGCTGCAATAAAGCTGGGGAAAACAGCAATTTATCTGGATACAGAAGGTTTCTCAGGAGACAGATTTATGCAGATATGCGGATCAGACAGGTCAATTGCAGAGAACATGCAGCTTTTCCGCGTTTCATCCCTGGATGATCAGGAGCTTTCCATAATGAGAGTCACTAAAAATCTGGAGAAGATGAAGAACCCTGGAATACTGGTTGTGGATTCATTCACAGAATTCTTCAGGCTGGAGAAATCCAATGATTACAATTCAAGGGTAAACGGCATACAGAGGCAGCTTTCCATGCTTTCCGGCATTGCGCTGAAATTCTCAATTCCGGTACTTCTTACAAACCAGATCTACATGGATGTTGATTCCAAGAATCTTCAGCCATTCGGTGGTTTTATAATTGATCATGTTATGAAATCAATAATAAGGCTGGAGAAGGATGGCGAAGGTGTGAGAAAAATCAGGGTTATCAAGCACAGGTCTGTTCCAGAGGGAAAGGAATCCAGGTTCAGAATAGTAGAATACGGAGTAACATGCGAGGGATGAAATGGGGGTAGACTTAAGTGATATAGTCGTGAAAAGGAAAATTACTATCAAAGATCTGGCAAACATGACGGTTGCAGTAGATGCCTACAACATAATATACCAGTTCCTCAGCAGCATAAGGCAGCCTGATGGGACCCCACTTATGGATAGATCTGGCAACGTCACATCCCACCTTTCAGGAATATTTTACAGAACCATCACCATGCTTGAAAGTGGGATTAAACCGGTATATGTCTTTGATGGTAAACCATTCAGGCTGAAAAACAGGACTCTTGAAGAACGCAGGATTGTAAAGGAAAAGAATATAAGTGACCTTGAGAAGGCCAGAGAGGAGGGGGATGTTGAAAAGATAAGGTCTCTCTCATCAAGAATCAATTACATCAATGCTGATATGATCCGAGAGATCAAGGAACTTCTCACCTGCATGGGGATACCATATGTTCAGGCACCGACCGAAGGCGAAGCCCAGGCTTCCTGGATGAATGGAAAGGATATGGTTCAGGGGGTCATTTCACAGGATTATGACTGCATCCTTTTTGGGGCAAAACAGATTTACAGGAATATCACAATATACGGCAGAAGGAAGGTTAGCGGAAAGAACATATATATCAATGTTTCCCCGGAGGTTATCGAAGCGGCTGAGACATTTCGAACACTGGGAATGACAAGAGAGAATATGATTGATGTAGCATTGCTTGTGGGGACAGATTTCAATACAGGCATTGACCGGGTAGGGGCAAGAACTGCTGTGAAGCTCATCAGAAAGTATGGTAGCATAGAAGAAGTTCTAAAGGTGAAGAACAGGGAGATAGAAAACCTTCAGGAGATAAAAGATTTCTTCATGCATCCACCGGTGGAGGAACACCCTGATACTACCTTACATGAGGTAAAAAGGGAGGAAATTTTCGAAATGCTCTGCGACAGGCATGATTTTTCAAAAGATCGTGTTTTACCCTATGTGGAAAATCTGGAAAAAGTGCACAAAAAGGCCAGCCAGTTCAACCTGGA
The DNA here is from genome assembly GCF_038024865.1 of Oxyplasma meridianum. Taxonomy (NCBI): domain Archaea; kingdom Methanobacteriati; phylum Thermoplasmatota; class Thermoplasmata; order Thermoplasmatales; family Thermoplasmataceae; genus Oxyplasma; species Oxyplasma meridianum. Next base: position 460,931 of record NZ_CP133772.1, read on the forward strand.
CTCCTTCTTCTGAGATTAAATGCAGTTATGGTGTCAAATGTATCAAAGGCCAATAATTAATCAATGTGAACTATTTGCATGAATTTAAATATCATTATAGTTATATTCAAGTGGTAGGAAATGGAGAAAACACTTATTGACGTGGCACATGTATCCAAAAGAGGAAGCTCACTTCGGATGACTCTCCCCAGAAAGGTAGCCGAACAGCTTCAGATTGATCCTAAGGATATCGTGGGATTTTACCTCGAAGGAAAAAACGTGACTCTTGAAAAAATGAAATGAATAGTGAGAGGCAAAAGAGAGCACTGTTCAAACCGTTTACCTGCATCAAATGAAACCTTTAGGTACGAACATTAAATAATATTCCTGTACTTAAGTGAACGTAAATAATATGGGAGATGCGTGATAACAATGGATGAGAAAATGATTAAAAAAACCACCAAAAGTCTCATGATTCTTATTTTCCTGGTTGCTCTGGAATTCGCCACAGCCATGATGGCAGTTATAACTACTTTCAATTACACAACTGTGAACGGTAAAGAGTTAATTACAACCATAGCCTCCAGAACATCCTATATCTGGACCATAGTTTCCATAATTTTAGTTACAATGCTGGCGGCAGCACTGGTATCGTTCATTATAAAGCTGAAAAAGTTTAAAGCTGAAATGAAAAAGGAAACCTCATCAGCAAAAACAGCTTGAAATTTATTAAGATCAAACTTTTCCAGTCATGGTAAAAATCTATCTCCCCATATTTCCAAATAGAGAAACATTCTGAAAAAGTTCCTTAAAATGTTTTATCTGCGCATTTCATTTCGTATAAATTACCAGTATGTCACGGAATTTTTCCTCATTTTTCGAATAAAATTCACGGGCAGGTTCAAGCAGATCTATAAGATATTCTGATACTGCAGATTTCAAATCCATTGGGTGAATCTTGTTCTCCATATACATGGATGAGAATTCATTCCAGTTTCCTATTGTGAACGGGCCACCCTTTGATTGTGGCCTGTTAATCTGGAGTGGTTTTCCAGAAAATGGGAAAAATATCTCCTTTACTATGGAGGCAACTGGATTTCCATCAATATCGCCCATGGGGCAGAATGCGTTCTTCAGCTTCCTTTTGATATCATCAGGAGAATCAGATAGAAAAACTGCTGAATTTGGATCACTTTTTGACATTTTCTTGAAAGAATCCATTCTTCCTGAACCCAGTAGGCTCCCCAGCAGAGGACCATGCAGGGATACAACTTTTTTAATGCCCATCTTCTCTTGAATATCTCTGGCAAGCATATGGGCATGCCTTTGATCCATGCCTCCAACCGCCAGGTCAAGGCCCATATATATAATATCGGTAATCTGCATTAAAGGATAGATGTATTTGCTGAAATCCCTGTCAGACTCATCTTCCGTCCTTCCCATTATGGGAAGCGATCTTCTTAGCCTGGTCAGGCTGGTGTTCTTTGCAACCTTCAGAAGAGTCTCCCAATATGCCTGATCTTTCACCAGTTGGGAAGCCCATATAAACTCCACCTTGGGAGAGAGACCCAGGGCCAGCAAACTTCCTTTCAGCATTTCACCGCTCAGTCTTATCAGCCTCATATCTCCGCCCAGTTTGTCATTTATCATGGCGTGCCAGTCAGCAAGAAGAATTCTCATATGCACACCTGCTGCAACAAGGTCATTGATCTTTTCCTTCCAGATAATGGCAGTGCCAAGATGGGGTATGCCTGAGGGTTCAAACCCTATATAACCATTGCTTCGGGAAAGATCAAGCCCAGTGAGATCCTCATGAGTTACAACTTCCACCATGTTCCTTTCTGCCAGTTCAATGCCGTCCATTATAAACTGAAATAGTTAGCATACTATTAAACAATTTTCGAAAAAGAATTACCACTCAGAAGAGATGCTGCAGTTCAATACCAACTTTATGTATATATAGTAAAATAAGGCTTGCGGATGCAGGTTAAGATTACCATAGAATCATATGTATCACAAAAACGAACAGAAGGACCATTGAAACTGTCAGGATGGACGACAGGATTATTTTCAATAATTCTTTTTTTGTGGGGTATCTGTATATATTAAGGTTTGGCTTACTATCACTCCAGTAAGGACTCTGATGTTTTCTATCCCCAGCTATTGACCAGAATGTTTTACGGACTCGGTATCCAGCATTCACTACTTTTCCAGTTTTCCTTTTATTGTGTTCCATCTGTTCCCCCTTCAATTTTATGTACCACTATGGGCATGTATGGTCCTTCCTGTGACAGCCATATCTTCTTCTCCCTGCAGAGAAAAAGGCAGTAAACCAGGGATACAAAGTTTTCAAGTTTTGACCCTGAGAAATAAGCGTCAATATAGAAATCTGTCTCGGGTATAGTTTTAATCTTCTCGTACAGTTCATTTATCTCTTTTTCAGGTTCTTCTGCATGGAGTTCGTTCACTATATCTTCCATAACTGAGACGGATGCCTCTTCCGGTTTTTCCCTCTTAGCTGCAGATTCTTTCTTCCTGTATGCAGTTTTAACATATTCAAGCAGCTCCACGAGGAGTACCCTGCTCTTATGGTCCGATCTCACCGGCAGATCAAGGGGAAGAATTGCTTCTCTGAAGCTTTTGAATACAGTTGCATCTGCAGTTTCTATCTCCGTTGGAACTGAAGCTTCCTGGTCCTCAGGTTCCAAAAGATCATTTTCCCCAACCATCCTCTTCTTTACAGAAATATCGCTTTTTTCCATCAATACATGCCATGCGAGTGTCAAAACATATCCGGCTGTGCCGAAATCCCTAAATTTATCATCTATGAGGCTTTCAAATATGGCTGAAAATGCAATTATATTTACAGACCATGGATCTACCAGGCCTTCCTTGCACATCTCAAATATCCTCGCCACTGATCTGTAAAAAGGGTTGGAGTATTCAGCTCCATGATCCAAATTCTCCAATATATCCTTATAAATCTCCACATCAGAATCAAGGAGGGTTCCCTGTGTGATGATGCTATTCAGAATATCGCTGTTATCCATCAGAAAGCCTCCGTTCCATGGTTTAGAGTCTTTTCAAAAACCTCGGAATTCGCATCGTCAAAAATTGTGACCCCTATAACATGATCTGCATACTTCAGCATGGCCTTCCTCAGTGATACAACCAGGATCTGTGAAGTCTTTGAATTCTGCATAAACAGGCTTCCAGTTCTTTCAGCATTTGCACCATCAAGGAACATATCAACCTCATCCAAGTAGTAGATGGGGGAGGGCTTTGTCCGTTGAACAGCCATTATGAATGCAAGAGATGTTAGGCTCTTTTCACCTCCCGAAAGTGCATCGAGCCTGCTAAAATTAGTCCCCTTTGGTCTTGCTCTTATGTGGACTTCCGAGTTGAGTGGATCATTCTCATTGCTCAGGATAAGCTGGGCTTCCCCGCCTCCAGAGAGATTATAATAAATACTGTTCATATCAGTTTTCAGGGAATAATAAAGCTTCAGGAAAGCCTTCTTCTTCTCGTCGTTGATCCTCTTCATCAGATCCTCAAGGGATTTCTTCTCATCCCTAAGTTTATCAATTTCACCAACAAGGGTTCCGAATTCATCTGTAACAAGAGTGTATTCTTCTATGGCTTTCTGGTTAATTGGACCAAGACTCTCAATTTCAGAGGATAATGCTTCAATGCCTCTCTTCAGTTCATTGCTGCCTGTTCGATCCACCATAACCTCCCCGCCAAGTTCTGCCATTTCCCTCTCTTTTTCCAGGGTTCTTGATGAATTTGTATCCAGTTTGGCATTGAGGCTTATGACAATTCCCCTCTGTGTTGACAGATCGGCTTCGAGTTTTCTTATATTCTCATTATGTATGTCTATATCCCTCTGCATGGACTGCAGTTTCTCATTAAACTCCTTTGATTTTGAATCCAGCTGGCTTTCAAACATTCTAAGCTTCTTCAGCTCTGCGTCGCTTTCAGCATATTCTTTCTTTACCTGTTTCTGTTCCATTGCGGCCTTCTCAACTTCTTCCTTCAGTTTCCTTATGCTGTCTGAAAAATTCTTTTCTCTTTCCTTATGGGTGGCAAAATCGCGATCTATGCGGTACATCTGTTCATTCAATGCCGTCTCTTCTGTTTTCAGCTGATTGAGTTCCCTCTCTATTTTCTCCTGTATTTCCATGGTTTCTGGTGAGTTTTCCCTCATTTTATCAAGTAGGTTTCTTTTCCCGCTTTCAAGCAATTCAATGTTCCTTGCAAGATCAAATCGCTGGTTTTCCAGTTCACCAAGTTCTTTTTCCTTAAATTTGAGTTTCTTTCCAAGATCCTCAAGTTCAGTCTTGAGTTTTTCCAGTTTCACCTTTCCTTCTTCAACAATTGTTTTCAGGTGCTGCTCCTCGGAACCGCTGGAACCCTCACTCCTGGACATGCTTGTAAGCTGCCTTGTAATCTCTTCCAATTCCATATTTTTTTCATTAATGGTTGGTCCGAGTGCGTTTAATTCCTCATTAAGTTCTCTTAGTTTTGCTGACAGATCCGAAATTCTTGCTTCACTGTCCTGGAATCCGGACCTCTTCTCACTGAATCCACCGGTTATTGCCCCGCTGGCTTCAAATATATCTCCGTCCATTGTGACCAGGCGTACACCTACCATGTATTTCCTTGCCGTATCGACATCTCTCACAATAACTGTGTCCTGGAAAGCATACCAGATAACATTTTCATATATTTTGTCATATTTTACAGTTTCAAAAACGTATCCAAGGGATCCCTCTGATCTGCTGACAATTATCGCCTTCCCCCTTGGCCTTCCTATGGTCATTTTATTCAGTGGAAGAAAGGTCAGTTTTCCCGTCTTCTCTTTCTTAAGCACTTCAAGACACTTTGCTGCCACTAAATCGTCATCCACCACAACTGCATTGAGTCTGGAACCGGCAGACGATTCAATTGCACTCCTGTACTCATCATCAAATGAAATCAACTCTCTTACAGGGCCATGGATTCCGGAAATCCTTGCTTCATTTCTGGCTGCCATAATGGAATGCAGGGATCTTCCCGTGGTGGAGTTTTTCTTTTCATTGGAAGCCTGTATTCTCTCATATTCTCGGCCCAGTGTCAGAAGTTCCCTGTTTATGTCATCTTTTTGTTTTCCAAGGTCCTGAATTAAAGCCTTCAGATCGTAATATCTCTTTGTTAACTTCTCCCTCTGTTCCTTCTGCCCTTTGTTCACATCTCCGCTCTCACGCAGTCTCCACTGGGCATCCTTTATCTGGAACTCAACTGTTTTCTGGTCTTCCTCAAGATGGGAAATTTTGCTGCTTATACCTGTCCTCTCTGAGAGCATATCCTGTCGTTTGTTGTCAAGATCAGAGATTTTTATCCTCAGATCAGAAAGATCAGATTCCATGCTGTTCAATTTTTTCTGTGCATCTATTAAAAATTTAGAACCGCTTTCGTTTTCTTTCCTTATGAGACTTAACTCATACTCCTTCTCTCCTATTTTCCTGATATTCTCAGCAATCTTTAGATTATTCTCGTTCTTACTCAATTCAAGTCCAGCCAGTATCTTTCTTACATCATCCCTTTCCTGGAGGTTCTCCTTAATCTTTTGTTCAAGTTCCCTTATTTCAGTTTCGAGATTCTCGCAACCCATCTTCCTTGTTGCAGTTTCCACTACCCGATTTTCAATTTTTTTTCTCAACTCTGTAAGTTCAAAACCTGCAATGGAGTCTCTTTCTCTTTCCAGTTCAGTCATATGGGCTTTGATACCTGCTATTGAGGTCTCTTGCTCCCTTATCTTGTTCTCAATTATGGAAATCTCGGAATTAATTCTCTCTATCTGCTGTTCCATGGAGGTCTTTTCCCTCTTCATTGCTTCAATTTCATAACTGACCAGGGTTGTTCGCATGTCTTTTATCTTTCTGGAGATTACATTGTACTTTTCTGCTGCCTCCTTTTGAATCTTCAGTTCCTGGGATCTTCTCCATGCCTCTTCCTTTAGAATATCAAGTCTTGTGATGTTGTCGTCAATGGATCCCATGTCATCTTTGGCTTTTGCAATCTGTATGTCGTATCCCTCTATACCGGCTATGCTTTCGAGCAGTTTTCTTCTCTCCACGCCTGTCATTTTTATTATGTTGTTTATGTCCCCCTGCAGAACAAAACTGTAAGAATCAAGGTATATGTGAAGTGCGTCAAGCAACCTTTCAACATCGCTGAGCTTGCATCTTGTTCCGTTTATTGAATAAACTGAACGGTAGCCGTCTAAGTCAGACAAAAGTTCTCTGGTGATTCGGATTATTCTCTCTTCTTCAGGCTTGCCGATCTCTTCGGTATTAATCGTAATTGTTACGCTGCAGTAGTCTTTTTTCTTCTTTCCCGATGGAGGATTATGCACAAGATCCCCAAGCCTGTCAGCTCTAACAGTTTTTGATGATCTCACACCAAGGACAAATAGGAGAGAATCCCCTATATTGCTCTTTCCGCTCCCGTTTGGCCCACTGATTACAGTAAACCCCTTCTTGAATACAATTTTCGTCTTTTTTCCAAAGGATTTAAAATTATCCAGCTCAAGAGATTCAATGATCATGTTTAACCTGTCTGACAATCGTCATATACTTTATGCTTTAATAAGTATTTAAGTCTTATTATTTTTCGTCTTTTAAATTTTCAGATCGGTAAAAGAGATAGAAAATGCCTATTTAAATGAGAAAAAATCGGATCTCATGACACTGGATGTTCATCAAATTCATTCCTGATCTTTTTCCTCAAATCCGGTTCATTCATGTATCTCTGAGCAGCCTCACTAAGGACCTCAATGACATTTGCAAGAGGCTTCTTTGCTTCCGAAGATCTGGCTGCCTCCAGAGACTGCCTTGAATGCCATGGCGTCCCTGAGGGGGCAATCTGAAAATGAATCTCAAGTGCTGGTACAACTTGCGTTACATTTGCAAAATCCGTGGACCCTCCCGGCAGTCTCTTCAGGCTCTCTTCAACAGCAGGTACATCAATTCCCTTGCTGACTATTATGTCCCTAAGAAGATCTGAAAGTGTCCTGTTGACCTTTACTGTTGAAAACAGCGGCCCAATTCTTTTCATGGTATATTCTGTTTCAGTTGCTATGCAGCAGCCTTTTACTATGTTTTCGAACCTGTTCATCAGCACAGAATGGTAGTTTAGATCTGAAGACCTTATCCCAAATACAAGCACTGATCTATCAGGGGTAACATTGGAGGCTCCTCCCCCCTCTCTGATAACTCCGTGCATTACCACGTTTGCATCTCTTCTCACATGCTGCCTTAGCATGTTTACTGCAGTATAGGTTAGAACGGCAGCATCCAGAGCACTTCTACCCTGCTCTGGGTTTGCTGCTTCATGAGAGGATCGTCCCTTAAAAGTAACCTCCACATCCTGCACGGCCAGTGCTTGGCTTGCCACGTTCCATTCACTTCCAGGATGGGCTCCAAGCACCAGATCAATATCATTAAACGAACCCCTATCAGCAAGGAGTATTTTTGACCCTGAATAATCTCCGGTGCCCTCTTCATCCGGCGTTCCTATTACAACAATTTTTCCGTTCTTGATCTTTTGGGCTGCATCAATCGCCGCAAAGACATTTGCAGCTGCAATAAGATTGTGGCCACATGCATGCCCTATCCCGAGGAGTGCATCATATTCTGCCAGAAAGGCAATAGTCGGTTTTCCATTGCCTGCCGTCATTTCCGCCCTGAAGGATGTTGGTATTCCTTTGTATCCTCTCTCTACCTTGAAACCATTTTTCTCAAGTATATTTTCTATGAGTTCAGAGGATTTGAATTCGGCGCTTCCTACCTCAGAAAGTTCATGGATTTTCAACGCAAGAGACCAGGCATTATAGTTCTGCAAATTGGTAGATTCCATGGTTAATAAACAGTTCACATATTATAATTATTTTGATTTTTTTCCATTTGAATTTAGTAATATAAAATGAAATAAAAAATTATTAAATTTATCTTATATATATATTTTATTATAAAATATTTTTAGCTTTAATCCTTTTAATTCTGTCTTCAATTTTATCTTTTTTATGAAATAATGAAAAAGGATATGCTATTACATAAATTAATGTATTTATCAGTATATTTTCTTTATTATTGCGTTTTCTTTTTATAAATTTGATATAGCCATGGTTAAATATAATACTATCTCTTGCTCTTAATATATCCCTTTTTAAAAGGTCAAAAACATTTTTCGAGTACCTTTTTTCATCGCCAGATATCATATTTTTAATAGGAACACTATAAATATCATTATTATTAATTTTAAATTCATTATATAAATTAAAATGCTTTGCAAGGTTACCAAAATAAACGTCTTCAGACTAATTCAAATCAGGAAATCCTTCTAGATTTAAAAATAAACTTTTTGTAATAAACATAGCCCAAGATCCTTTATTTATTCCTATTATATTTAAAATTTTTCCATAATATTTTGAGATATAAATATCAAGATATTTCTCTATATTATTAATATATACATCAGCATCAATAATTAAAATGATTTCACTGGTAGCTGTTTCAACGGCAATATTTCTACCTTTTCCTCTTGTTGATTTTATTTTTTTTATTTTTATTTTATCATTATTTAATTTTTTTATTTTCTCATAAGTATTATCATTAGAAAAATTATCAGTAATGCAAAATTCTATATCTGGATATGATTCAGAAATTCTTTCAATATTTGGAATTAAAACCTCACCTGATTGATAAGTAGTAATGCATATTGAAATAGGCATCATAGGTTTATCCACTTTAACTTGATTGTGTTTTGATAATAAAATTTTACCTTAATTTGATTATGATAATATTAATCTTTATATCTTTGATTTTAATTATATTATTCTGGAATCATATTTATGGAAATTAAGTATATTGACCATTTTATCCAGAATAGCGATAGCATTGATATTTTCATTGATAGTTTAGATAGTGTACTGAAAGTGCTCTAAAATTAAAGAGATCCTGCACAATTCAGATTTGAAGAGGTTAAAATATGCAGGACCAATTGGAAATAGTAAAAGAGATGATAATCAGTTTTCTGAAAGACAGAAAAGAAGGAAAGAAGCATCTTGTTGAATAGTTTCTCCATGATCTCATATAAGAAGAGGCAAGAATTCAGTTCTATTCAATGCCATATGAGAGATTAGAAGAGAAGAAAAGATACTGATATGGAACCATAACAATGAAACTTAAGACAGTTCATAATAAAATAATTCTTAAGAGATCACAGATAAGGAAGTTTTCATTTCAGACAGAGGTGTTCGAAAGATATTCAAGGGTTGAGAAAGCACTGGATTCAGTCATGCTGGAATCATACATCAGCGGTGTATCGACACGCAATGTGACAAAGTTTGTGAAGGCATTGGGAATAAAGAATGTATCACCTTCACACATATCACCACTTACATCTGATCTGGATGTAAATATCTTGATTTATTTGAGAGATCCTGAGAGATCCATGGAATCTTACATGAAATTCATCTACATAGATGCAACATACTTCAATGTGAATATGGGAAAGAATACAGAAAAAAAAGATCTGTATCCATATGCATTGGTGTAAACAGTGAAGGTAGAAGAGAAATACTTTCAAACAGTTCATGATTCCGAAAATGGAGTGGAAATGAAGTGCAAATGAAGTGGAATGAAAATAATTATACGATTATCTGAAGAGAATGAAGAGAAGAGACCTGAAGTGTGTAAAACTGTTCATATCTGATAAGCATAAGGGAATAGTGGAATCTGTGACAAGATCCTTCATTGATGCATCATGGAAATATTGACATGTGTACATGTGCATTTCATGAGGATTGCATGACTATTTCATGAGTAATTTAAATGAAACTAATACCAAAGAAGAAGTCTTCTGTTATGCAGATATTGAAACAAGATCTTGAGAATGAATCAATCTCTTGTATCCAGGGCGCATGATATCCAGGTTGAATAAGATCTTGATAAAGCTTCAGAGATGTTTTAGATATACTATCCATATCTTTACAATTAACATGCATATGGATATTCAAACATGAGAAAAATAAAAACAACAAATGTACTGAAGAGAATGAATTGTGGAATGAATTCTGAATTAAAGAGAATAAAAGAAAAGGTGAAAGCATTTCCATCGGAACAGTCTCTATTGAGACTGGTTGTCTCTATAATGATAGATAAACAAGGAGTGGATCACTGGAAGAAAGTATTTGAACATGGAGGTTGATTGGGATTGTGCACAATATTTTCGAAATTACAGCAATTCATGTACACTATTTTTTTTTCGCAATCATCCTCCTTTCATGCATTATGTTCACGTAAACTATATGTATATATTCCTTCCCAACATACTGTTATAATGGTTACGAAAAGGCACGAAATTGAACTGATTACCGGAGTGGTGGGGCTTGTCCTGGTAATTATCGGTGGGTATTTCATAGGAAAGGTTTTTGAGGCGATATCCAAGGAGGCTCCTTCTCTTGAAGCCGGGTTAATACTGCTGGTCATAGGGCTTGTAATACTCACTATAATAATTCCGAGGATGTTAAAGAAAAAGAAAACCCAGTGACTTTATATTTTTAAACCGGAGGAATGAATTTTCCAACTGGTATTTTTAAAAGCTGATTAAAGTACCAATGTGGAAGGCATCATGAAATAGGCTGAACAATGTTATTTTTCCAATTATCTGGGAAATGTAACTATCTCCCCTTGAATTGTGGTTTTTTCTTCTCAAGGAACGCCTTTATGCCTGTTTCATGATCTTCTGTTCCGAATACCTCTGCAAATGCATCTATTTCATCCTGGAATCCTTCATCCGGGATCTTTCTTATTAAGCTCTTGATCAATCTGAGAGAAACTGGCGGTAGTTCTGCATACCTGGAAGCAATCTCCTCTGATCTTTCCACAACTTTGTCTGCGATCTCATTTACAATTCCCATTTGAAGTGCCCTTTCAGCGGTAATTCTCATACCTGTTGAGGCAAGGTAAAAAGCATTTCCCTCTCCAATGAGTTCCTTCAGCCTCTGTGTTCCTCCAAATCCCGGAACAATCCCGAGAGTAACTTCAGGAAGCCCCAGTTGTGCATCTGGTGTGCATATTCTAATATCGCATGCCATAGCAAGTTCGAAACCTCCTCCCAGTGCATATCCATGTATCGCAGCTATTACAGGGAAGGGATAACTGCTTATAGAATTCATAATCCTGTGTCCCCCGGCGGCGAATTGGAAGGCGTCAGATTCTTTCATCTGCAGGAAATTCTTTATATCGGCTCCAGCAGAGAAAGCCTTATTCATGCCTGCTATGATGGTAGTCTCCTTTTTCTCCAGACCTAGCACATTATCAATTTCCTCAAGAGTCTCCATGTTCAATGGATTGAGAGGAGACTCTCTGTTTATCCAGGCAATTCGATAATTGGTCTTTTCTTCCAGCTTTATATTCTTATAATTCACTCCACACACCTCAGTATTTGTAAAACCCTTCTCCAGTCTTTCGTCCAAGTTTACCTGCATTTACCAGATTCCTCAAAGTTACAGGTGGTTTGAATCTTACATCACCAAATTCAGTAAAAAGGACCTGCATTATATCATAAACAACGTCAAGGCCAATAAAATCAGCCAGTTCCAGTGGACCCATGGGGTGATTCATGCCCATCTTCATGGTTTTGTCTATATCACCCTTAGATGCCACGTTTTCTTCAAAAACCAAAATAGCTTCCCTAATAAGGGGCATTAGAACCCTGTTAGAAACAAAGCCCGGAAAGTCCTCCACTATTACTGGTTCTTTACTAAGTGATTTAGCCATCTCATAAGTCATCTTTACAACACGTTCCGATGTGTTGCTGCACTTAACAATCTCAATTAGTTTCATTACGGGCGGCGGATTGAAAAAATGTATGCCCAGAAAACGCCTTGGGTCGTTAACTTCCCTGGAAAGAAGATTAATCGATATTGATGATGTATTACTGGCAATTATGGAGTTCTCATTTGCCAGCGTGTTAATTGACTTTAAAACCTGTTTCTTTAAGTCAGTTTTCTCTAGTACAGCCTCTATAAACAGGTCTGAACCTTTTCCTTCTGATAGATCTCCTGTAAATTTAATCCTTGAAAGAATTGCATCCTCCGGGTCTTTTAGCAGTCCCTTTCCATTCATGCGGGTGAGCGATGAAAGTATTGTCTTCTTTGCTTTTTCAAGGGCTTCAGGATAAACATCGTTCAGTATTACCTCATGATTCCCCATTGCAAAGACCTGAGCAATACCGTTTCCCATAGTACCTGCACCAACTACTGTAACCTTCATCTCACCGCCTCCAGAGTCATTGTGTGTGCCCCTCCTCCTCCATGGCAGATTGTTGCAAGTCCAGTTTTAAGTTTATCTTTTATCATGGAGTTGATCATAGTTACCAATATTCTGGACCCACTGTTGCCAAGAGGATGCCCTATTGCAATTGCGCCACCCCTGATATTGAATCTGTCTATCTCTATTCCAAGCTGTCTTTGCACTATAATTGAAGCCACTGAAAACGCCTCGTTATGTTCTATAACATCATAATAATCTATTTTTTTACCAGTTCTGGAGAGTAATTTTTTTGTGCAAGGGACAGGTGTCTCAACAAAATCCCTCGGTGCAAGAGATGTTGACTCGAATCCTGTAATCTTTACAAGGGGTTTCAGGTTATTGTCATTTACATATTTCTCAGAGGCAATTACAAGTGCCGATGAACCATCCGATAGCTGTGATGAGTTTCCGGCGGTCAGGACTCCATTACCGCCAAATGCAGGCTTCAGTTTTTGAAGGTCTTCAAATGAAGTTTCCCTGATTCCTTCATCTGTTTTTACCTCGTTCACAGGAATTATCTCATCTGAATAAAACCTGTTTTCGGTGTTCCTGCGGGCCAGATCAAAGCTTCTAAATGCATATTCGTCGGCCTCTTTGCGGGTAATTCCGAATTTATTTGCAGATCTCTCAGCAGAAATACCCATGTGCTCATGATAAAAGGCGTCCAGCAAACCGTCGGTGAGCATGGAATCCATAAACTCCAGTTTCTTATTGAGAAGCTGCTTTGGGCCCCACCTTACTTCTGATGGAACCATAAGGGGGGAATGGCTCATGCTTTCCATTCCACCTGCTACTATTAGGTTTTTCTCTCCCAGTGCTATCTCCCTAAACGCATGCTCCACTGCAAGCATTCCAGATGCACACACAACATTTACAGTATATTTTGTTACCTCGCTGGGCAATCCTGAAAGTGTGGCAACCTGGCCTGCCGGATTCTGTCCCACGCCTGCCTGAAGTACATTTCCCATTATTACTTCTTCAATATCGGACTGTACTACCCTTGACGCTTTAATCGCCCCTTTAACAGCTTCTGATCCTAACTCTGGTGCAGTTAATGCAGCAAATGATTTCCCAAATTTGCCTATTGGAGTCCTCTTTGCCGAAAGAATGTAAACGTCGTTCATAGCAATCTGTTAGTAATGATCACTTCAAATAATATTGTTTCTGGTAAAATGGCTCTATGAATCTATAGCCAATCAGAAAATAAACCATGAAAAATACAATTTAACTCCACAGATGCAGTTAATAAAAACCTTCTTTTGAAATATAGAGAAAAGCAATATGGTAAAAAGTTGTAAAAATTAAAGATACGTACCAATCAAATGGACAATGATTCCAAATTCATTCCTCTGGAACAACGTCTTCCATTTCTTTTTTTACCCTGGACATTTTTTTCAAAACATATCGTGTAACGTAGCCGGAGATAAGATTGGTGGTTTTCTTGGAAACATCTTTTAAATTCTCTTCCAGTATCTCTCTGTTTTTGTAGAAGTCAACACCAAAAAGGTTCTCGTTATTTTCCACTAAATCAACCGCAATGTGCTTGATATTTGATGACCTTATACTTCCCATTGTAACTTGAGGTAAATCTTTTAACCCTATATTAAGCTATCAGGTTATGAAATCCATTAAACATGTTATCAAACTCTTTTGAAAGTTATCATCTTCATTTTGGTATTCTGTCTGAGAGGCACCACAGTATGCCGCATCTTGAAGGCAGCCTGTGAGCCGGATTCGGAGAAACTCTGCAAGCCCGTCTAAACGACGGGGGTCTGGGCAACGTCAGATCTCTACTCTATTAATCTGGCAGAGAGTATAGCGGATGCAGGTTGTCATTCCTAAAAATCATTCAGGAGGAGGTGCAACCAGAACAGGGATATGGCTAATCTTTATAAGTTCTGAACTTACAGAACCAAGAAGAACCTTGCTTAATCCAGAGAGCTTTCTCGTACCAGTTATTATTAGGTCTACGTTGTTTTCTTTCGCGGTTCTCATCATAACATTTGCAACCTGATCTCCTGAGGCATCCAGTTGAAGGAATCTGGCATTTACGTTTTCCGGTTCCACTATCTCTTTTGCTTCTTTTATAACTTTATCAGAAGATTCCTCCTGTTTTACATACACAGAAGGAGGAACATAGGAATCAAATGTTGGTCCAGCACCAACAACAGTGGGAATGACATACACTATAAGGTATTCATCGACTACAGGCTTAAGTTTCAGTGCGAATTTCATCGCCTCTCTGGATGCTGTTGAATTGTCAAATGCTACAAGTATTTTCACGATTATGATTGTTTTAGGCAAATTTAAATTTTTGCTTTTAAGACTTTGACAAGATATGATTTATCGGTACATGTGCCATCACTATCTTGTTTTCAATAGCCGCTCTCTTTTCCTGCACCTCTTCTTCAATGAGTCAATACTGTGTTGAGGTTCAGTTTCTTCCCATCTGTCCTTTCCTTCTTATAAGGATTCTCAAGAAACAGAAATATATTTTTAATTTTTTTAACAATCTTCTTATGTTAGCTGAACAGAATTTTCAGTGGCAAAAATCTTTTCCTTGTTAAGTATGTGTGCGGCCTCACCAGTTATAAGCCCGGATGTCAGAGCAAGAAGCGCATCAACAATCATCTCTGCAAAGATAATATTTGGATAGAGGATTTCCAAAACTATTCTTGCCATGAAAGATAGAAGCCAGAAGGCAAGAATAACCTGATTTCTCTTGTAGAATACTATATTGTCTCTCTTGAAAAACGAAACTGAACCACCGAATCTCATTCCAAAGAGTAACCCTATGGGGAGAAACAGTATTGTTGCATATATATCATAATTAAAAGGGCTGAGCACGAATATGAATATTACTGTAAGGATGCTGTACATCACTGGCCCCCTTAGAACCCTGGATTTTCTGAATTGAGTCCCATTGACTCCCCTGGAAACCCTTCTGAATGCAATAAGAGCGATTATAACCAGCAGAATGAGATAAGAATAAAAACTTGGAGAGGGTGACGAAGATACTGAAGAATAAGGAAATACCATGCTTGAACATGATATTCGATTAGTACATAAATATTTGATAAAGTTCAGAAATTGAACTTTAAATCCTCAGCCAGGAATGCTTTTTCTCTCCCTCTTCCATCAAAGCTGAAATCAACTCTTTCTGTTTAGAGTTGAGATGCTTCGGAACTACAACTTTAATCACCACAAGAAGATCTCCCGAACCTTTTGCATTCAGATGTGGCATCCCCGCTCCTTTAATCTTTATAACGTCTCCAGGTTGCGTTCCAGCTGGAATCTTTATGGAGTGCTGCCTGCCAAATACCTCAATGGTTTTATCTCCACCAAGGGCGGCTTCTGGGAAGGTTATCTCCTGTGTAACCTCGAGGTCATCGTTGATTCTCTTAACTAGAGGATCATCTAGGATTACAAGTTGAACAAACATGTCACCGGTTTTACCGTTATAGGATTGTCCCTTTCCTCTAACCCTGAGCCTAAGATTGTTGACTACCCCTCTTGGTATCTTTATTTCAAGATTTTCAGTGGTTGGTATAGAACCTGTACCTTTGCATACCTTGCATGGAGTTACTGGGATAACTCCTCTTCCATTACATGTTTTGCATGTTGTCACTGAAACCATTCTGAAAAAACCCTGACCCTGTACAACTCTCTGTTGCCCAGTTCCATTGCACGTAGGACACCTTTTAAGTTTTCCTTCTTCAGCCCCAGTCCCTTTGCAAGTTTCGCAGGGAGCATTTCTTCGATATTTTACTGTGGTAGAGTTCCCTTCAAAGGCGTCTCTTAAGGTAATCTTTACTTCTGTAATAAGATCCAGATTGGGTTCATTGTTACCGAAACCCCCAAAGAAACTTTCGTTTCCACCTCCAAAACCTGATCCTCCACCAAATATTCTGTCAAAGATGTCTCTCAGGTCGCTGAAATCTCCCTGATGGGAAAAGTCCTGCCATGTGAAATCTGATCTACCAGAACCGAAATCCACCGATCCTGTCTGATCATACATCCTCCTCTTGTTTTCATCGGAGAGGACCTCGTATGCCTCGCTAATTTCCTTGAATTTCTCCTCTGCCTGGGCTTTGTTTTCAGGGTTGGCATCAGGGTGATACTTCCTTGCCAGCTGCCTGAATGCTTTCTTTATCTCATCCTGAGATGCTGTTTTCTCTACGCCCAAGGTCCGGTAATAATCTTTTGCCATTATGAATGTTCCTCAGTTTCAGATTATTTGTCCTTGAAATCAGCGTCAACAACCTTTTCGTCACCTTGTTCTGGTTCTGGGCCAGTTTCCTGTTTGGTCTGTTGTTCAGACTGCTGCTGTTCTCCATTAGGCGGCGGTGTCTGCGACTGGTACATCTTTGATCCCACCTCCTGTATCTGCTTGGAAAGTTTCTCGGAGAGTTCATCTATCTTTGCCAGATCTTTGTCCGAAACAGCCTTCTTCATTTCTGCTACAATGGACTGGATATCTTTTCTGGTTTTCTCATCAATCTTGTCTCCTGCATCAGAAAGGGTTTTCTCAACAGTATAAACTAAAGTTTCTGCAGCATTGACCTTCTCGATCTCTTCCCTCTTTTTTCTGTCTGTTTCTGCAAACTCCTCTGCCTGCTTCTTCATCTTTTCGATTTCCTCTTTGGAAAGCTTATTTGATGCTGATATGGAGATGCTCTGGCTCTTTCCGGATCCCTTGTCCACAGCAGAAACATTCAGTATCCCGTTTGCGTCAATATCGAATGTAACCTCTATTTGCGGAATTCCTCTTGGGGCAGGTGGGATTCCAATCAAGTTAAACATGCCTAGAGAAACATTGTCTGCGGCCATAGATCTCTCTCCCTGTACAATGTGTATTGTAACAGCCGTCTGCATATCCGCAGCAGTTGTGAAAATCTGTGATTTCTTTGTAGGAATAGTGGTATTTGCCGGTATAACCGGAGTTGCAACTCCACCAAGAGTTTCTATACCTAGTGTAAGGGGTGTGACGTCAAGCAGTACAATGTCCTTAATATCTCCGGAAAGCACAGCTCCCTGTATTGCTGCACCTATTGCAACACATTCCATTGGGTCAACTCCACCTTCCGCCTTTCTACCAAAAAAGTCTTCAACAAACTTCTTCACCATTGGAATCCTGGTGGGTCCTCCAACAAGGATTATCTTTGCTACATCATCCTTTTTAAGTTTGCCTGCTGATAATGCCTCTTCCAGAGGATGCCTGCACTTTTCCACTATGGGCCTTATAAGATCCTCAAATTTTGATCTTGTCAGTGTATACTGCAGATGCTTGGGTCCGGTCTGATTTGCAGTTATGTAGGGCAAGTTAATTTCCGTCGTCATTGTTGTTGACAGTTCTATTTTTGCTTTCTCTGCAGCATCTTTGAGTCTTATATATGCGGATTTATCCTTTGAAAGGTCCATACCTTCCTTCTGCTTGAAGTCGTCCAAAAGGAACTTGATGATTGCTTCATCCATGTCGGTTCCACCTAGTTTTGTATCACCTGATGTGGAAACAACTTCGAAGACCCCTTCACCAAAATCCATGATGGTAACATCCAGTGTTCCACCACCCAGGTCAAACACAAGTATCTTCAGGCTTTCATTCAGCTTGTCAATACCATAAGCCAGAGATGCAGCGGTGGGTTCGTTTATTATTCTTTTAACGTTCAGGCCAGCTATCGTTCCCGCGTCTTTGGTGGCCTGTCTCTGATTGTCATTAAAATATGCAGGGACTGTTATTACAGCATCCTGAACAGGTTCACCCAGAAATGCCTCCGCATCCCTCTTTATTTTTTGCAGAATGAATGCAGATATCTGCTGGGGTGTGTATTCCTTTCCATATGCTTTGAATTTAAAGTCAGTACCCATTTTCCTCTTTGCAGCGTATATTGTGCCCTCTGGGTTTAGAAGGGCCTGTCTCCTGGCAGGCTCTCCCACAAGAAGTTCGCCTTCTTTAGTGAAAGCAACATAACTGGGGAAAGATTTTCCCCCTATTGATACGCCTTCCGCACTGGGAATTATTGTGGGTTTCCCTGAAATAACAACTGCTGCTGCCGAATTGCTAGTTCCTAAGTCTATTCCTATTGTTTTTGCCATAAAAATCACCTTTTTCCAACTATCACTTTTGATGTCCTCAATACTTCATCATTTAATTTATATCCTTTCTGTATCTCTTCATAGACTATCCCATTTTCGCCTTGATCTGTAACCGCGAGAGCCTCATGGAGATAGGGATCGAATTTCTGCCCTTTTGCGTTTATTTGGTTGAGCCCGTAGGAGGAAAGTATCTTTCTGAGTTGATCTCTTAGCGGAGCCAGAAATGATCTTTGTTCCTCGCTCATATTAGCAGAATCCAGAGAATCAATGAACGGAAGAAGGCTCTTGATCATTTCCTTGTTTGAGCTTTTAATGGCATAGTTCAATTCCCTCTCCTTTGCTTTCAGGTAATTCTCCATTTCTGCCCTTTGTCTAATGTAACTATCTTTTATAGTCTTTATCTGATCCATAAGGTCTGTATTTTCCTTTTCGAGTCTTCTGGATTCCCTGTAATATTGCATCATGGTTCTGATCCTACTTTTTTCCATTTCGTAAGTTATGGTGTTATCGTGATTAACTTTAATTTTTCTTTCAGAAGACATTTACAAGTAAATTTGTTCTTCTATATAAACGTTACTAATATCTTCATTTCAATTTCTTCAATGTAATAAAGTGTCTGGTCAAAGATTTGTGCTGCCTAACAGCGGTCCGGTTAACAATTTCAAACAGCCCTTCCGAATATTTCAGCATGCCGGTATCGGATATCACAACCGCACAATACCTGTCATTTTTCAGGAGACCATGGAATTTAATAAACGCTTTTTCATAAAGTTCTTCAATACTATAATTTGCTATCTCTGCACTTCTTCCATATGGTAGGTCTGTTGCAATACCGTCATAAGACGCATCTGGGCCTAACTTGAAGAAATCTCCATGAATTATATGTGAGTCTCTGATTTTCATGTATTTCAGATTCAATCTTGATCCCAGGACCATGTTAAGAGATGCGTCGTTTCCAACTGATTTTCTTCCCGTCAATGACGCCTCAATAAGAATTCCACCTGTACCACAGAAGGGGTCCAATATAAGTCCTCCTGTTGGAACTCTTGTGAGGTTAACCAGAAAGCGAGCAAATTTTGGATGAAGGGAAACAGGGGAAAAAAATGGCCGCATTGGAGCGCGCCTCATTTCAAACTCCCTTACCGGTCTTTCATGTTGAACAATACATAGGTACCACCTAAAAGAATGTATTATCCTTACAAGGAAATCAGGATTCTTGAATGAAATTCTCCCTTTCCCATTCATCAGATCTCCCAGAAAAGGCTCAATTGTCTGGTCATGGCACTTCCCGGTATCCCAGAATCGAACAAAGAATTTCCCAGGTGGAAGGTCAATCCCTTGAAATTTCCCAGGTTCATCAGCTATCATGATCACTCTGGATATCCTGTTCACAAAGGCACACAATTTAATATTCTCAGGATTACCTTTAATGAGAGAGAAGAAAGGATTGTTCTCAATGATATCAAAGTCATTAAAGGTACCTTTAACAGATTCAAGTTCATTTAAGAATGCAGATTCATTTTCCCTGCTTTTCTCAAGGAGAAAAAGATTATTTTCCATCTAATTCTTTTTGTTTTCTTGAGTTTTTTTAATTTCCTTGGCAAGATCAGTATCCAAGTTCTCGTATATCTTGCTCAGTTTTTTTATGGATCGTTTGACTGCTGCCTGTGGTTTTCCTGTCTTTACTTTTACGTAAATCTTTGGGTTATCGATTATAGGGTGTTTGAGGTAATATCTTGCCTCCTCAACCTGTTCATCTCTTAAGAGCTCATCAGCAAGAGGTCTTAAAATAGTGTTATCATAATTTATCATTTCCATTGTTATGCTATTCTTTTCCTTAGACACTATTTTTAATTTGGGATCCATATGACAGGTATATAGGGTATGCGTATTTATTTTTTTATGGAACTGTTCTTTAAAATAATGGATGAGGTCCGAAGTATGATCCAATAATTATCAAGGGATATGTATTCTGTTATTGACCCATAAAAAAGGAATCGCATTTGATATACTATTTTTGAATAGATTAATAAAGATCTGAAAGCATGCATCAATGGACATGGTAAGAAAACTGCCTATTGCTTACATTGGAATTGCTGCTATGACCGCCGCATGGCTGACTATTTTCCTTGCAGCAGCACTGAATCCATGGTTCAGATTTACAGGGAATGCTCTCAGTGATCTCGGAGGAGGCAACCTCTCCATGAATGGTCATCCGGCACCTACTGATCCATTTGTATACAATGTGGGGCTAATGATCGCAGGGGTGCTAATTGCCTTATTTTCAGTGTCAGTTATTCTTAGATCAAGAAATTCAGTTGAGATAATAGGGGCATCCTACTTCATGATTTCCGGACTTTTTCTCGCACTGATAGGAATTTACCACGAGGGGACATATCCACATGATTTTGTATCCATCTGGTTCTTCATTCTGAGCTCCATCTCCTATGTTGCCATCGCTATATCATTCATAATAGGAAAATTCAGGATCACAGGAATCATTTTATCTCTGCTGCTTGTTTTATCCTGGATTGCTTTTGCTGTTGTTCCATGGGGTTCTGTGGCTGAGGATGAAATGTTTGGAGTTGCCGTCATAGATGTTTTTGTGATACTGCACATACTGACCTTTAGAAGAAATACTGGAAAACGGATTTCTGGCCGAGTCATTCCTTTGATGGGAATACAAAAAAATGGCTCAAATGTTTTAACTTGATTTTCGCAACATAATTTGACGAAAATGTTTGTTTTGTAAGGTTTCTGGATATTTTGGTGAGTGTGTCATAACACACGCATTCTTAACATACTTAAATGGTATATCTTTTTGTGCACTTTCGTTTAATAAAGTAAGAAGAGGAGAATCCCAACACAGATATGCCCAGATAGTGGAGAGAATGTATGCGAACGGAAAACCTGAGAATAAGATACTGAAACATCTTGGCTCTGTATATGATCATAATGACATAGATGGTTATAGGCGAACATTTTTCCTAGAAAAAGAAAGATCGAGATAGAATTTGCAAATCTGGAGGATCTGGATGTACTGTCGCCACTGGAATTTGGTGTAGTATATTCATCAAGGGTTTTGATGGATGATCTCGGAATTCTTCAGATATACAAGAAATACCTAAAGACAGATACGGATATTCTTGTTGTCATGATCATATCAAGGCTTATTTGAAAGAGAACGAATGCAACAATATCTCATATTATTGCTACTCTTTCAGAACTGAAAGCAATACCGTTGATAATTCCAGTTGGAAAACTGATACTCAGATGGGGATGAGAAAATGCAAATCAGATACTATCACTTCTTATTTTACCTATCCCAAAAAAAGTTATAGGTGACACACTAACAAAATAACAGTAAGATCGCTATCAAATTCTCTAAGATAAAGTGTCTTCTGACGATTTTCATCAAAACATCATGAGAAACTCAAGTTATAAGGAGAAAGGAGTAAGTTATAGAATTATAGTGTGCCCCGGTAATGTCTTTAGTCATGAAACCCTCAATTCTGGAAATTCTTTCGTTTCTACAAGTGAAATTTACAACTGAAATAATTTAAATAATCATGATAGATACGATTTCCATGTTGTTCCAGGAATCTGATAAAAAACTAGACATGAAGGGAATTTTTTCATTTTCATTTGACAATGATCTTAACGAAATAAGCAGAAAATTTGGTATAAAAATAATTGCAAGGATAAGGCGGCATAAGGACACTGCTAATGCAGTTCTTAACATTACATATCCGGATGGGAAAATAACTGAGCTGGAAGAAAAACTGAAGAAGTTCAACTCAACAAAAGCGAACTATGGCTATGTTGCCTCTATTGATATCACCAAGTCAAAATTTCTGGATTCTTTTTCAAGATTTGTTACAATCCCCTCTGTGATCGTTGACGCTGTTCTCATAGAAGATGGCCTGACAAAGGTATATTTCAGATTTCACAGTTCAGTTTCAAAGGAACTTTCAAGTTCTTTTGCATCCGACTGGAGCCAGTATGATCTTTTCAGCATAGAATTCCTGGGACCAAACAAAGGCTTTGCTGAATCCTTTTCAGAAATCAGCAAAAAGGTACCACTCTATTCTGTTGAAATTAAAACCAAAGTCGCGGGGAACGACATGGATTTAACAGGAGACATTGCAATGTCTACCTTCGGAAGCACATGGGAGAGGGAGGTTAAATACCTCATCGCTGGAAATATAAAGGCAATATACTATGACAGCCGTTCTCTGTTGAAGAAGGACAGCAGGGATGTGATTGACGTTTCCACTACGGATGGTATATATCAGGCCACATTTGTGAATCCTCTCATAGAATACTATATGCGTGAGGCGGAAAACAGGCAGATCGCTACCCTTGCTCTTCCCCAGAGACTCATAGGCAATCAGTTTTCCTTTGATATTGTAATTCCCAGAATGCTTCTTTCAGAGTTTTATTCCTTGATATTTGAATCATTCAAAAAATTCCCTGATTGGAGGATGGAACTGGGGCAGATAACTCCACTATGATTTGCCAGGTCCCGGAGTCATTTCAGGCACGGTGGTTCTTCTTCTGTATGATTTTCCCATAAGTAAGTAGATCATGGCAACTAGGAATGTGCCGGATGCGAAAATAAACCAGAACTCAGACAGTTCACCGCTGAGATATGAAAGCAGGAAGAGTCCAATTATCGCACCGAGAAATGCCCCGAAACTTGTAACCAGATTATACATCCCTATGTAGGTTCCACGCTTATCCGCAGGAGAAAGTGTTGTTATTATTGTCTGAGTGGTTGGTGCCAGGAAATCCTCGCCTATTGTCATTATGGACATGACAATGAGGAAGAAGATGAGGTCTCCAGAAAATGCAGTGATCACAAAACCAGCTGCATAATAGATCAATCCAACTCCTCTCCACTCCATTGGAGTGAGGTGACTGTTCATGAATGAAAGTATGGGTAGCTGCGTAATTACAACCAGTGCCCCATTAAGTGCGTAGATATATCCAATATATGTGATTGGAAGATTCTTAAAGTCGAATATGTATAATGTAAGTGTGGAACCTCTCTGTCTTGTAAAAAACGCAAGAAATAACCCAACTATTGTGAACAGTAGGAAGAACCTGTCAAGCCTGAAGGAGAATTTTTCCTTAACCAGCTTCCCAGTATTTTTTTCCGGAAAATAGGTCTCGCTGACAGAGTAGTAAAGTATGACAAGCTCAACAACTGTGGAAATAGAGGCTACAAGAAATATATACTGGAATCCAAATACTGCGAGGAACCCTCCTATTAATGGCCCTGCAGCTGCACCAAGGTTTGCCATCAGCCTGAGGTAGGTATACCCGGAAAGCCTCCTTGAAATACTGGTAAGATCTGCTACAGCGGCCTGTATTGCCGGATATTGTAGCGCATTTATTATTATTGTCAGGTACCAGGCCCCTATGAGGTATAAGAGGTCAAGTCTGTCCTGAATCACAAAAAACATTATCAGGTAAAAAAATGCAGCAGGTAATGGAATAACGACGAGAAAGAACCTTCTTCCAACCCGGTCGGTCCATTTACCGGCATTGTACTGGACAAGAGACATCATAAGAGTTGCGAATCCTTGAATAATGCCGATAAGAATAAACGAAAGGTGGTAGAATTCAAGCAGTATAATTGGAAGGAATATGAAGGAAGAGACTCGCCCAAGGGCCCTTATAAATCTGGTGAAAGCTAAAAACCATATTCTCCGGTCTATTGTTTTATCATCCAGCTTGCTTTTCGTAACTTATTTCACCTAATCCTTTTCGGCATCTTTTTTAATCATCACGGATGGGATTATTGCAGCTGCCAGCATTACAATTCCAATTATGTAAACATAGTGTATGGATGATATGAAATCCGCAACCCATGGGGCATTGCTCTGTACAGCTGATCCGACAAATATAGACTTCAACTGGGTGAGCGGGGTCCCTATTGCTATAACAAGAAATGCAATTCCGGTGCTGAATGTCCTCCCAACATTGTTCATGGTTGCGCTCATCCCCGAAGCAATACCCCTGTATCTTGGAGGTGACCCGCTCATTATGCTACTTCTGTTGGGGGAGGCAAAGAATCCCATTCCAACGCCTACCAATATAAGGGGGATAAGAAGCTGTGTGAATGTTATGGTATTTTCTATCCTGCTCAGCAAGGCAAACCCAATTATTGAAATTACAAGCCCAAGCACTGCGAAAAACCTCTGCCCGTATCTGTCAGAGAGAATCCCGCTTATTGGTCCAATGACTGCAAGTGATGCTGACATTGGAACAAGGAATATTCCCGCAACAAGGGGTGTGAGCCTCATAGTGGGTCCCTGCAGATAGAATACCAGAACTATGGTCACTGCTCCATTTGCAAGTGCATTGAGAAGAAGCGCTAAACTACCGAAACTGAATGCCCTGATTTTAAAAAGCGCCATGTTGAACATGGGGTAACGCGTTCTAACCTCAATTATGACGAAGAATATTATAAGGGCCAATCCAAAGAGTATCATGATAAGGGCTTCAAGTCTGCTGAGGGATCCAAGTGAATATACTGTGATTGCAACCAGTATCAGGGCAAGTCCCCCTGCAAATGTAAAATTCCCTGTAAGATCTACCCGCTGCCCTTTTTCAATTGTAGCCAGCTCCTTTAGTTTAAAATGTGACCAGATAGCTGCAAAGATACCTATTGGTATATTGACCCAGAAGATTGATCTCCAGCCCAGCAGAGATACAAGGAATCCTCCAAATACCAGTCCCATTGCAGCACCAAAAACTATGGCTATCTGGTTTATCCCAAGTGCTTTTCCTCTTTCGCTTATAGGAAAAGCATCTGTTATAATCGCAGCACTATTGGAGAAAAGGAATGCAGCACCTACGCCCTGAATCATCCTGAAGAATATCAATTCAAATGACGTGAATGATATGCTGCATAGGGCAGATCCCACTGTAAAAATTATAAAACCAAGGTTGTAAAGTTTCACTCTGCCGAACATATCAGCGAGTCTTCCAAAGCTTACCAGGATTGCCGCAGTTATAAGTTGATATCCGATCAGTATCCATATAAGATCGAGAAGCGATGTTCCTGGAAGTTGTCTGGCTATAGTGGGAAGGGCAATAAGGACAATGTTAGTGTCCAAAGATGACATAAGAACCCCTAGGGTTGTGTTAGTCAGAACAGTCCATTTGTATTGCATTTAGTAATCATTGCCATTACAAAACAATACTTAATTTAATCGGTGTTTGGGCACGCTGTTCAATTGAAATTACACGTTTCTTTTTACGATGTTGAAAACTCTGACTATGGGAATGATACTTTTGTCTGAAGCCAATTTATACTTAATTTTTCAGCCTCTATACGATATCTGCCCACAAGTGGGGCAAGTTTCAGGAGATCTATATCAGATCTCAATTTCGGTTTATCACCTGATTCATCAACCAGTCCCAAAGATTTCAGTATGGCCATCTTTTCCCCTTTCCACAGATATCCGGATAGATCTTTTTTGTTTTTCTCAAGCTGATAAATAAGCGCCCTTAGAGTTCTGCTTATTGTAAGATTCTTGAATTCCTGGGTCTTTGATATTTCTGAAAAGAGTTCTTTGGTTTTGCTCATCAACTTTTCATAAAGTTCCAATTGGTTTTCTAAGAAAAAACCTGCAGAGGGTATTATTGATACTGGATAGGGGCTTCTTTCCTGATCGAATCCGCAAATTAAGAAGAACAGATGATCCTTTCCCTGGATATCATCCAACATTTCAGCAGTCACCGGGGTAGTTCCGTTCTCCACTAGCTTCATCATGTATCCCGGAATGAAGTCATCGGGAACCATCAGTTCATTTTTGACAGTTAAAATTGAATCAGAAAGCGAAGGAATTTCACCAGTCTGATTGCAGATCCTTTTGGTATTCATCCAGACCAGCAGCCTAATTAATAGGTGAATATCCATGTCCTCAAAAAACTTAGTGATAGATTGCGCCGCAACATCCAGATCAAATCCGTTACCTGCTTCAAGTACCTTAAAAGTTTGGTTTTCCAGACTTTTATTGGTTATTTTCACCGTTTTTCTTTTCGAAATAAATTTTAAAAGTTCATCACTTGAGCATTTTAAGCTTATGGATAGTTGATCTATAGACCATGGGGAAACGGCTACAGATCGGGTTTTGATATTTTCACCATTAAGTATTGAGACCTGTAATTTCCGGAGGACATCTTTCCATTTTATGCTAGATTTCAGGTACGTATCTATCTTTTCGTCTCTCTCTATGATTTCCATAAGCCCTTAACAGAAGATAGCATTATTAGTTAACGGAACAGAATTCTTAATTCGCTTCTTGTAACTTATAATTAATAATTCTTCCTTAGCCGATTCACATGAAAAGAAATTATGGCGAAAAAAGTCTGCGGTAACTGCGTTATAGTTAAATACCAATATTCATTCTATTCAGGTAAACAGCTAATGGTGTCTAAATGTCTGGTGATAGATTTAATTATTACTTGAAAATGATATTGAATTCTGGCCTTGATGAATACGCCCTTTTATCTGAGCAGTTAGAGAATGACAGTTCAATATCGCAGGATGAGGCCGAAGAGCTTGAAAGGCTTATAAAGAGATATTTGAGTGTCTACAACCGGTACAATCTGAAAGTTGTAAACAGACAGACAGGAGAAGAGGAGTTTCCCCCCCAGACAATGATAGATAACTTTGGAGAAACCTCCGATTTTATAGAAACTGCCAATCTATACGGTCTTCAATGGAAAGTTTATTCCCCCAAGGCAAGCTTTGAAAATTCTCCTGTACAGAGGTGGTATTACAACCCGTCCATAGCATCAATACTCAATTCTGTCCTTGCAGACGCTGTGCCTGGAAGAGTGAAGAATTATTTCGACATACCACCATGGGTTATGGGGACTGCACATGCACCAGGAACTCTTTATCTGCCACTCAGTGAAATGGTAACTCTTGCAATTAGCAGAAGACTCATACCGGACTGGGACTACCTTGTAAAAATGGGACTCCCAAGGGAAATGGTTGATTCAATCAGGGCCGCAAATCTGGGTTCAAAGCTCTGATTTGCATGGAAAGAACAATTTCACCGTTGTAAGATTATTCATCATCTACGAACAGATTATATGCCATAAAGCCATAATAAACCATGAAACACAATGGAATTATCACACCAATGATAACACCTTTCAACAAGAAAGGTGAGATTGATTACGCTGCAACTGAGACATTAATTACATATCTAAAAAAAATAGGGGTATCTGGACTTTTTCCACTTGGTTCAACCGGCCTTTTTCCGTTTCTCAGGGAGGAAGAGAGAAAGAAATATTTGCAATTTGTGGCCAATCATGCAAGTGGAATGAAAATTTATGCTGGAATCGGTTCAGCGTCAACCCAGATATCATCTGATCTGGCAAAGCATTGCAATGATCTTCCAGTTGATGTTATGGTTCTCATGCCGCCATATTATATCCAGCCAGGGCAGAAAGAGATATTGAAACATTTCGATGAGGTACTGAAGAACGTCAAAAAAGAAC
Organism: Oxyplasma meridianum; assembly: GCF_038024865.1. Taxonomy (NCBI): domain Archaea; kingdom Methanobacteriati; phylum Thermoplasmatota; class Thermoplasmata; order Thermoplasmatales; family Thermoplasmataceae; genus Oxyplasma; species Oxyplasma meridianum. The sequence goes on from NZ_CP133772.1 coordinate 488,893, forward strand.
TCTTTATCTATAATATTCCTCAACTTTCTGGCACATTCATCCAACCAGATACGGTGTTAAAACTCAAGGAGAATTATTCCCAGATAACCGGTCTTAAGGAGAGTTCTGGTGATATGAGGTATTTCTCAAAATTATTGGAATTCTCAGGTCCAGATTTCTCCATCTTCCAGGGTCAGGACGATCTTCTCCTGGCTTCGCTTGCACTTGGTGCTGATGGGGGCGTATGCGGCCTAACGAATTTCTCAAACCCTGTGATTCGATGCTATAAGGCTTACAGGAATGGAGACATGGCTGAAGCCAGAAGGATTCAATTCAGTGAGATAAATTCAATTATGAAGGTTTTAAATGCAGATAGGTTCCCCTCAGGGTATTATCATGCCTTTTACACAAGGAACAGGATAGATGGGGGTTACAGATCACCCATGATGGAACCGGACGATGATTCTAAAAAACATTCTGAAGAGTTCCTCTCGAAACTCAAAGACTAATTTTTTTTCAACTTACAGCAATTATTTTTATTGCATAATTCACATTTTCCATGCGATAAAATATAAATACAGATTTGACCTTTACGGATACCTTAGTGAAGGAGGAATAAAATATGGCAGAACAGACATATGTAAAGTTTGAAACTCCCGAGACATTAGAAAAGAAAATTCTCGATTTAGTTGAAAACTCTTATAGAACAGGTAAGATAAAGAAAGGAACAAATGAAGTTATAAAATCCATTGAACGAGGAGAGAGTAAGCTTGTTGTAATAGCGGAAGACGTAACTCCCCCAGAGGTTGTATATTACCTTCCAACTCTGTGCGAAGAGAGAAAGGTTCAGTACGCCTATGTCAAGAAGAGATCAGACCTGGGATCAAAGGTTGGAATAGGGGCAGCTGCCTCCCTTTCAATAGTTGACTATGGAAAGAATGACGAAACCTACAAACAGATAGTGTCTCAACTGGCTGAGATCAAAAAATAGGTGATATGAATGGCAGATGAAGCCACTCCGGCTGAAGTTGTTGAACTATTAGGAAGAACGGGAATGACGGGGGAAGCCACTACGGTAAAAGTGAGAGTCCTGTCCGGTAGGGATCAGGGTAGGATCATAGCAAGAAATGTTATGGGTCCCGTCAAGGTCGGAGACATACTCATGCTCAGAGAGACTGCAAGAGAGGCAAAGAGACTCTCAATCAGGTGATATGAATGGCAAGAAATTGTTACTTCTGTGGGAAAGCAATTGAACCTGGATCTGGATTCATACATGTCCGAAAAGACGGGGTCACAATTAACTTTTGCAGCAGAAAGTGCAAAGTTAATATGATAGACCTTGGAAGGGTTTCCAGAAAGACCAGATGGACAAATGAGTTCCACACCATAAAGAACATGAAGAAAGAATCCTCAAAGAACCAGTGAGGGATCAGATTGGAACAAACTCTTATTTTAATTAAACCGGACGGCGTTAAACGAAAACTGTCTGGTAAAATTCTTTCAAGATTTGAAGATAAAGGAATGAAAGTAGTGGCAATGAAAATGCTGATTCTATCAAAAAAAGAGGCGGAAAAGCATTACGCAGTACACAAAGACAAGCCATTTTTTAACGGCCTGGTTTCATACATTATCTCTGGTCCAATAGTCGCGGCAATACTGGAAGGAACTAACTGCATTTCAATCACAAGAACACTGTGTGGATCAACAGACGGTTCAAAAGCTCAGCCTGGAACCATAAGAGGTGATTTCTCCATGGGCATAGAGAAAAACATTATACACGCATCCGATTCGGTAGAATCATTCCAATACGAGTGGCCCATTTACTTTTCTCGGGAAGAGATTATAGAATATTCGTCAGGGGACGAAGAACTCATCTTTTGAGGTGGTTATGTATAAATCCCTCAGGCAACCAATTGTTTGTGTCCTTGGCCATGTAGATCATGGGAAGACATCGATTCTTGACGTCATCAGAGGTACCTCTGTAGCTAAAAAAGAAGTTGGAGGCATAACCCAGAAAATTGGAGCATTTGAGGTAGATATGGAATCATTCTACCGGGCATCCAGAACAGAAATCGGAATGAATAAGTTGAAGATTCCAGGTCTTCTCTTTATAGATACACCGGGACATGTTGCATTTTCAAATATGAGGGCAAGAGGTGGTGCTCTTGCAGACATTGCCATACTTGTCGTAGATATTAATGAAGGGTTTAAGCCGCAAACAGTCGAATCAATCGAGATACTGAAACGATTTAAAACCCCATTTATAGTTGCAGCTAACAAGATAGATCTGATTCCGTTTTTCACAAATATAAAAAATATATCTTTCCGGGATTTACAGAAAACCCAGAGAAATGAATATAATGAAGAGCTGGACAAACGGCTTTACAATCTGGTTAATAAATTTTATGAGTTCGGGCTTTCAACAGATAGGTATGACAGGATAACTGACTTCTCTAAAACAATAGCCATAGTCCCTGTAAGTGCCAAAATGGCAATTGGGATTTCTGACGCTCTGTTGATGCTAGCTGGACTGGCACAGAGATTCCTTGAAAGAAATATTGAGTATGTAGGCGGCCTTGGGAAGGGTACAGTCATCGAGGTTAAAAAAGAGGAATCGCTGGGATTGACTCTGGACACTGTTCTTTATCAGGGTTCACTGAAGAAAGGTGACAGGTTGGCAGTAAGTACAAGAAATGGACCTGCAGTATCTAAAGTAAAGGCCATATTTGTGAGTGGAAAAGGAAAGAAACTGCTGGAGAAATCAGAAGTCTTTTCTGCTCAGGGGATAAGGGTGGTTCTGGCAGACAAATTAGAAGTGATCCCTGGGTCACCGGCAATAGCAATTGTTAACGACACACGCGAAGCTTTCGATGAGATTATGAAGGAATCGCAGATAAATATACCTTTATCCCTCAATGGTGTTACTGTAAAGGCAGAGGCTCTTGGATCTCTTGAGGCAATATCCTATGAACTTTCCAAAAAGGACATTCCCATCAGGTCGGCAAGCATTGGCGATATCACCAGAAGGGACATAACCGATGTGTCAACCCTCAACGATATTTTGAGCAAGATCATTATAGGATTCAATGTGGAGATGCTACCAGAGGCTAGGGAAGCAGCGCTTACAAGCGACACAGCGGTTGAAACAGGATCAGTTATATACTCTTTAATTGAGGCCACAGAGAAGTGGATACAGGGAAAGAAGGAAGAGATTGAAGAGGGAAGAAAGCAGGATACACCAATTCCATCAAAGTTCACAATCATGCCTGAATACATTTTCAGATCAAACAAACCGGTTATAGTGGGTGTGAAAGTTTTAACCGGAAGGCTGAAGGTGGGTGACAGCCTTATAAAGTCGGATGGCAGATATGCTGGCATCATAAAAAGTATCAGGGAGGGGGAGACTTCAAAGAAATTTGCCGAAGCTGGGCAGGAGGTTGCTGTTTCAATTGAAGGTGTTATACTTCACCGGCATATATTCCCTTCAGAGACACTCTATGTTGATGTTCCAGAATCGGTTGTAAAAACTCTCAGGGAAAACAATATGGACACGGGTACAATGGAAACCCTGGAAGAGATAATTAAAATTAAACGCAAGGAAAATATTTTCTGGGGCACGCGAGCATAATCACAGATCAATCCTTTTTCTAATAATGCCTGAGATCAGGTAGCGGTTTGAAGCAATTTTGTTGTACACCCTGTCACCATTGCCTGAAAGGCGGAGAATCAGCATAAGTAAAAATAGAGGGAAGAGTGGTGGTGAAGTTAACGCACAGTAAGATATGGCTTTAAAACCCTTCAGCCTTTTCCCTCCATGGCCAATTATTACCAAAACAGCCTCATTAAGCCTTTCAGCAGAAAGGTTAAAACTTACAGGATCTGTGCTTGACATTGGAACAGGTTTTAAAATATGAAGGAAGTCCATCTTTTTCAGAAATTTAACACTCAAGGAGCAGAAATAGCATTTATCATCGTAAATAATAACATTCTGTTCCATATGTAAAATAAGATTGAGGTAAAATATTTATGTTTTGTTGCCACCTGTTGTAATACTTAGGATGTATGCCCAAGTGCATTTTCTGACAATTTAGTCTCTCTCAACAAGAGTTTAGGTTAAAGATTATCAGCGGTTCTGCTTTATCATGTAGTATGGATTTCTGTTTGTGCCAACATCATAGATTATCTTGTTTGAAGTCTCCAGTGCCTCTTCCACACTGGTACTGTCAGATAAAGTATTCTTCTTTGAATTCCAGTAAAGATCGTAGGTTTTAAGGATAAACCGGGGGAAACTGAAAAAGTCTCTCAGGTAGGAAGGCATCATCTTCATTATGAATCTTGTACCTGTATCAAGAAGCTTCTGTTTGGTGTCTGTGGATCGTATTCCAAGTATTTTTCCTCTCATGAACTTATAAATATAAAAGCTGTAGGATGCATAGAATTGTGCAAGCTGATCGAGAACTGGCCCTATCCTGGTTTTCATAACAGGGGTCAGAACATCGTATCTGTCCCAGTCCATCGTGAACAATGAACCGGTTCTGAGGGCATCATCGAAAACTCTGGTTCCAGGAAGGGGCGTATATATTGAGAACTGAAGGGCATCTGCGCCAGATCTTGCAAGCTCACGGGAGAATTTTATTGTAGAAAGGAGGTCTCTGAATTTTTCATATGGTGCTCCAACCATCATTCCAACTAGGACTATTATCCCATTTTCTGACAGTATGCGCACTGCATCTACAGACTGCGGCGTGAATTCTCCCTTATGCATTTTCTTCAGCACTTCCGGGCTTCCTGATTCCACTCCGAGAAACGCTATACTCATCCCGGCTTTTGAAGCCTCCCTGATAAGATCACTGTTCTTTGAAGTCACATCGGCGCGCATCTGTACTATCCATTTGCTCTCTATCCTTTCCTCTATTATCCTTCTGAATAAGTCCCTTCTCTGTTCTACATTTGGATATACAACGAAAATGTCGTCAGTAAAGAAAATCCAGTTATAACCATGTTTCTTTGCCTCCTTCATTTCAATAATAATCCTCTCGTTGGACTTGTTTCTCCATTTGTTTCCCCATGTTGGTGTTACTGAACAGAAATCGCATGCATAAGGGCAGCCTCTGGAAGTTTCAAGACACATAACCTTTTCTTTTTCGCCGAATACCTTGAATGTATACTTTTCGCTGTCTAGAAGATCAAGTGGCGGCATGGGGAGGGTGTCCAGATCGCTTATTAGCTTCCTGGGTTTTGTCCTTCTGATCTCATTTCCGTCTTTGTAAACTATTCCACTGATATCCTGAAAACTCCTGCTCTCATCTATAGCCTTGCCTATTTCAAATATAGTTTCATCTCCCTCTCCCAGTACAGAAATATCAAAGCCAGATCTTATTAGTTCATTGGGAAGAAAAGTTGCATGGTGCCCTCCTGCCAACAGTAAAGTTTCTGGGGTTCTTTTTTTATCTCTCTTGCTATGTAAGATGCATTGTTGTGAGCTGCAGTCGCATGAAGAGTTATTCCCACAAGATGGGGTTTGAAATCCACAGCCTGTTGGATGACATCATCAAGGGATAATCTCTCTCCCTCCATATCTATAATTTTGACTGTACTGCCATGTATCCTCAGTATCTCCCCTGCAAGGGCAAGTAAACCTAAAGGGGCCGGAAGAAAACCCCATTTTGAAAGATAGGCACTTCCAGTTTTGTTGCTGGGTCTTATAAATAAAGCCTTGACTGCCATATATTCAAATAAAATTTTTATAAATATACTTAATGTGCGAATAATTTATACATAAATTATTAATAGGTAATGAAAACTACCAAGTTAATTTGTTTGATTTAATTAGCTATTGCAGGTAACACACCTCGACTGACATTATCCAGATGCCATGAAATTGCATGGTTCAAGTTAGATTTAGCAATTTAGATAAAATATTAAATACTCCCTTGAAAGATTAGTTTTTAACTGAAAAAAAGTAACATAAAACCTTTATATCAGGCAAAACATGGCCGTATTATATGGTGGATATTGAATATCTGGCCATTGGTATGATTGCAGGCATCATCATTGGATTTATTATTGCATTCCTGATATTCGGAAAATTATTTTCCCACAATTCAGAAAGAAGCAGAGATGCAATCAAATCAATTGCCGCTGACGTGATTCAGAGTACTTTTTCCACACTGACAGATCAATCTAAAATGCAGCTTGAGTCAATCGCTAATTCCACTGAACTGAAACTGGAAACAAAGAAGGCTGAAATTGAAGGCATAATAAAGCCCCTTAACGATAAGCTAGCACAGTACTGGGAACAGGTCAATACCATGACCGGGTCAGTAAAAACTGATTATGGAACACTCAAGGAATCGATTGATCAACTTATGAATGCGCAGAAGGAGATGATATTAGCCGCATCAGATCTAAATTCTGCCCTAAAAAATAATCAGGAGAGAGGGAGGTGGGGGGAAATTCAGCTGAGGAGAATCGTAGAGATTTCTGGAATGTCAGACCACTGTGATTTCAGTATGCAGGAATCCATGATAGAAGGTGATGAAAGAGTGAGGCCGGACATGATTGTAAAACTGCCTGGAAGTCGAAGTATAATTGTTGATGCCAAAACTCCTGTATCCCAGTATATAAAAGCACTGGAAGCCTCAACGGAAGACGAAAGGAAGGAACTGATGAAAAAATACGCCTCCCAGATCAGAGATACTGTCCGATCACTGTCGGGAAAATCATATCATGAAAAGTTTCCGGACAGTTTTGAATTTGTGGTAATGTTCATTCCTGGAGAAGCATTCTTTTCTGCGGCAATTGAAGCAGACAAGGATCTTATAGAATATTCAGTGTCCAAGAAAGTCATACTTGCCTCGCCGTTAATTCTAATATCCCTATTGAAAAGTGCAGCTATTGGCTGGCAGGAATACAGAATAGACAGGAACAGGGAGGAAATTGTATTGCTTGGTAGGGAACTATACAAAAGGATTGGAAAGCTACTGGAGGTCTTTTCCACGCTTGGAAAGAGTCTGAACAAATCAGTAAAAGATTACAATTCCTTGGTTTCAACACTTGAATCAAGAGTCCTGGTCACGGCTAGGAAGATGTCAGATCTTGGCGTTGGAGATGGGAAATACCTGGAACCTCCAGATAACATAGATCTTACTGCAAGCCAACCTATAACAATTGCAGAGAACGATGGGAAAAGTGATAGCCAGGGATTGAATCAGGAAAACCACAGCTAAGTTTATGTAAAATAATTGATAGTTGAATATAAAAAATTGAGTTTTTACACTCAAGGAACAAGCAAATGCTGAGGTTTAATTGCCTTAACCTCTTCCTTTATGGAAACTCCCCTTTTCAGCCTTTTTGTGTCAACTGCTGTAGGCTTAAGCCTGTCAAGGATGTACGCAAATGCTACTTCAGCGCTTTTAGGATCGCCACACGTATAGATATCAAGGGTCACCAGTCCATGCTCAGGCCATGTGTGAAAAGACAGATGCGACTCAGCTAAAAGTACAATCCCGCTTGCACCCTTAGGCTGAAACTGGTAATAGTCCGAAGATATCTTCGTCAGCTTTCCTTCTTTTACTGCTCCTTCTATTATGGGGAATAGTCTCTCAGCTTCGGATATTGCATCCGGATCCACGCCATAAAGATCTGCCAAGATTTGTACTCCCACGGCCACTTTCATCGTCCTCCATCTTTTACACCTCTATGTTTTGCTAAAGATGGTATTAAAATGTTATATTTAAATATTTGACAATATGGTCCCTTATTAATAATATATAGGCACATCCATAATATATGAAAGTCCTAAAGTACAATATAAATATTTACATCAATATACAACAACTTATATATTTAATAACCTTAGTATTCACATATAATTGATTTTTAACTCATTTTTAGGACTTTTTCTCTGTAGTTCTCTCAAAGTCTGAAGGATAAAATGAAATCTCCTGCTGGATATTATTATATGCGAGGAAATACCGCGATTTGAAGCCTCAAAGGCTGATTCCAAAGGTGCAAATTCAAGTCTAGGTTTAATGTTCATTTTTTTTGCAACTATCATTGCCTCTTCTCCAAGGACTCCAAATATTCCAGGGGGGCGAGTTCCCAAAAAATCTCTAACTTTCTCTGTTATGTCATCCATATCCTTTATTTTTTCAATGTCTGGAATAACAATTATGCTGATTGTTCCCAGCTGCATATTTATTATCCCCTTCACCTGCGATACGCCAGCAATCTCGCCTTCCGGGGTGTCTTTCATAACTGTGCCTGATGCTTCCCCCGATTTATCCAGAGTCGCGTAGAGGTATCCATTACTCATCTTCAGCCACACAATGTCACCTTTTCTCAGGTTCTCCATTGCGATTGCTTCCCATACAAGAACGTTATCAAGTTTGGCCATACTTTCCGCTACAAAATCTCTGAAACCACTTAAACCGGAGTAGAGAAAATCAAATCCGATTTCCGTGATCTTTCCATTGACATCAATAAGCCCTTTCTCGCGCATTATCTTTGTATGGTACTGTACACCCTGAATGGTTATGCCTATTTTTCTTGATATCTCAGAAGGCTTTTCGTTTCCATCAAATATTTCTGTCAGAATCATTATTTGCGTGAGACTTGTCTGATCTAGCATTTGAACTACAGTTATATGATAGCATTTTCATATTTATAAAACCACTTAAGCGAATTTTCAAATTTTATTTGGAATCCCAATCTCTAAAACAATGAGATTTTTCATCTTCCCATAACATCCACTTTTTTCATAGAATCCACGCAATCTATTTTTAATAGTCTTCCATGATCTTCTCTAATGATTCTCAACTTGGGGAAATTAAATTATGTTGAATCTCTATCTGTTCAGAGAAAACTCAACCAGCTGCGCAACGAAGGAAGAATAGAAGATAGCATGATTGTTGTAGAACATCCTGAAGTTTACACTGCTGGAATTCATTGGGTTCCCGGAGCTGAGGCAGATGGGCTGGATGTTGTAAAGGTTGAAAGGGGAGGATCCATTACTTACCATGGACCAGGACAGCTTATTACTTATTATATTGTAAATCTTAAGGAACGCAACATCAATGTTCTTAATCTTATAAATAAAATCCAGGAATGCAGCATTAAACTACTAGGGATGTGGGGTATAGGTGCTGATCCACGTCTTGGAAAAGAGACTGGCATATGGGCAGGGGAAAAAAAGATCGCATCAATAGGACTTGCGGTAAAAGGCTTTTCCACTCTTCATGGCTGTGCACTGAATGTTTCAACTGATCTTTCAAATTTTTACAGAATTCAGCCATGTGATTTCCATCCTGAAGTTATGACCTCCATGGAACGAATACTGAAAAAGCCAGTTGATCTTGATAAAGTAAAGAAGCAGTATATGGATATTTCCCAGGAAAAACTTGGTATGGGTGAGATTATAAAAAATAAGGGGGGATTTGAAAATCTCAATGAGCTATTGTCTGGGACTGTTCTCTGAGGAACTGTTGCAGATAATAGAAGGATCCGGTCCCTTTTCCTGAGCTTCCGCTACTCTTCCATCCCACGAATGGTTGTGATCCCACCATAGCTCCGGTGGATCCTCCTCTCTCCCTATTGGCATAAACAACCCCAACATCGGCGTTTTCAAAATAGTACTTTATCTCTTCAGGGTCTTCTGTGAATATGCCGCCGGTCAACCCGTATTCCGATCTATTTATCTCTTCTACTGCCTGCCTGAGATCTTTCACTTTTCTTACCGCAAGAACTGGGAGGAAAAGTTCGTTCCTGACTATGTAAGCTTCACTTTCAAGGTCGACAACAACTGTTGGCTCAACGTAATATCCGTCCCTGTCTAGAGCATTTCCACCAGTCAGGACTTTCCCTTCCTTTGTAAATTTATCTTTCATCTGTTTAAATTTCTCAAAAGCATCTCTGTTTACCACTGGATTCAGGAATGTCTCCTTCTTCCTGGGATCATCAGGTTTTATTTTTTCAGTCCTTTCCTTAAGTTTCTTAAGAAACTCCTGGTAAATGCCTTCATGAACATAAACAACTGAACATGCGCTGCATTTTTGTCCGGCAAACCCAAAGGCTGCTCTGACAACACCTTCTACCGCCTTGTTCATATTGCATCTGTCAGTTACAATTATGGCATCCTTTCCCCCCATTTCTGTAATAACAGGTTTGGGCATTTTCTGTGTTGCCCTGTGATAGATGTCCATACCAACATCCCGTGAACCTGTGAATACCACTCCCCCTATCTTCGGGTTTTCCACCAGGGTCTTTCCAACAATTCCTCCGGAACCGGAAATGAATGCCAGCACTTCCTTTGGTACACCCGCCTCATGCATAAACCTTACAGTCAGATACGATGAAAGGGGGATATCACTGGAAGGCTTTAAAGCAACTGCATTTCCCACAGTAAGTGGTCCAGCCATCATTCCAACTGTTATTGCATAAAAATTAAAAGGTGCAATTACTGCAAAAACACCGTAAGGCTTCATAACGCTAAGGCTTTCCTCATTCTCATATCCTTTGCCTGTGAATCTGATGAAGCCCTGGTTTTCTATCAAATTCAGGGCATAGTATCTCAGAAAGTCTATTCCTTCATCCACGTCAGCCATGGCTTCATAACGGTTTTTTCCATTTTCATATGCAAGAATTGCTGATAAGAGGTACTTTTCCTCGGCCACCCTGTCGGCAACTTTAAGCATTATCCTTGATCTTTCCACATATCCCAGGTTGAACCACTTTTTATAATTGTCATGAAGCATATCAATTGCTTTTTCTACACTTTCCTTCGAAGAGTTCTGAAATTTTGCAATCTCTTTTCCATCTATAGGGGATATGTCGCTGATTTTCTTTTCTTCCACAACATCTGACAGAATAATATTGGGATACTCCTTCCCGAAGTATGACTGGCATTTTTTCAGTGCAGCCTCGTATTTTTCATCAAATTCCCTCTCTTTTCCAGCTTTCTGCATCTTCACAAAAGTAACTTCGTTTTCGAATGGCATAATTCTGTATCTTTTAAAAATAATTAAGGGTTGCTAAAAATAGTTGTTAATATTGTTGGTAAATATGGCATCAGGCACTCATGCCCCTGTCCACTGTAATTGACTGCCCATTAATCCCTGTGGACATCTCACTTCCAAGAAATGATGTCACCATTGCAATTTCTATTGGCTCAAGCTGAAAAGTTTCGGATATCTTGGTGTAGTTAAATGGGAAAACTTTGTAATAATTATCATCCTTGTTCACCCCACCGGGTAGTACTGCGTTGACTCTTATGTTGTATTTTCTCAATGTCTCTGCGGTCTTTCTCGTAAGTTCCTCTATTGCACTCTTTGATACGGTATATGCGATTGAATTCCCCTTGAATAAATTCCTGGAAGCGCCAATGTTAACAATAGATCCACCTTTTTTCTTCATAGCTTCTGAAAATATTCTGATTGAATTATACATGGACATAACATTAATCCTGAACATCTCCTCCATTTGAGCAGGGTCTTCAAATTCACCCTTAGGTTGTCTCCATACTCCTACATTGTTGCAGACTACGTCTACGCTCCCATAATCAGCAATTATTTTATCTCTCAACTTCTGCAGTTCTTCGGCATTTGTCGCGTCAGCTTTGTATGCCTTTATTGTGGACGATTCCACAAGACCGAATGTATTTCCGCTCCTTGATACGACTGCGACTTTTGCACCAAAATTTATAAACATTCTTACAGTGGAAATGCCCTGTCCTGGACCAACTCCAATGATCACTGCAACTTTCCCTGCCAGACTGTCTCTGATCAAATCTACCATAAATACTAAAGCGACAGTAGACTATTTAAATGATTCTTCAAAATAAGTTAAAGGGACGCATTTTGTTAATGCATCAAACTCCATTTATCTAATATATAAACTTCGAATCCAAAGTCAGGAAGAGAAGATGTTTTTCAGAATTGAATCGCCTGTCAAACATCGATAAAACCTCTTATATAAAAAAAGGATTAAAAAATATTTTCAAATGTTAACTAGAACCTACAGGGATATTGACCCATCAGATGATGGCGTTATAAATGAAATGCCGCTTAGTTAACAATAATTTCTTTCCCATATATCCTAGTCTCTGGACGTTTTTAAAGTGGGAAGGACAGTATAAAGATTTAACAAACCTTCTTGTATATTAAAACAGGTTGGAAAAGGCATTACCGAATTTACACCTGTGAAAATTGCTACTGATAGATACCAGAGTGATAGGGTATTTGTTAAAACCTTTAGAAACCACAGCTTTTTAACCTATAGGATAAGGTGGGGATGCCAGTTGATGCCAGAACATGGTGAAATAAAATATTTAATGTTTTAACTGCAGGCGTATTCATCTCAGGTCAAACCTGTCCAGATCCATAACCTTTGCCCAGGCAGAAACAAAGTCCCTGACAAACTTCTCCCTTCCATCGTCGCTTGCATAGACTTCCGCAACTGCACGCAGCTCAGAATGGGCACCAAATACCAGATCAACTCGGCTTGCTGTCCACTTTACCCGTCCGGTTTTCTTGTCTATTCCATTGTACCTGGTGTGCAATTCATCCAACTCATCAATTGGTTTCCATGTTGTTTGCATATCAAGCAGGTTGACGAAAAAGTCGTTTGTAAGATGACCTGGAAAATTGGTCAGAACGCCATCTCCGGAATGTCCATAATTGGCATCCAAAACTCGCATTCCTCCAACCAGGACTGTCATTTCCGGTACTGTAAGTGTAAGTAGCTGAGCTTTGTCCACAAGTAGGAACTCATCTTTTACACTGCTGTCTTTGGATGAGTAATTTCGAAATCCATCTGCCACTGGTTCAAGGTTTGCAAATGATGGGATATCGGTCTGCTCAGCGAAGGCATCCATACGCCCTGGAGAAAATGGGACATTAATACTTAAACCGGCATCCTTTGCAGCTTTTTCAATAGCTGCATTTCCTCCAAGTACTATGAGATCCGCAAGGGAAATTGCAGTCCCGTCTGTTTTTTTTGAATTGAACTGATCCTTAATTCTCTCAAGTGCATTAAGGACTTTTTTCAGCCGATCTGGTTCATTTACCATCCAGTTTTTCTGCGGATCAAGACGTATTCTGGATCCGTTTGCTCCGCCTCTCTTATCACTTCCCCTGAACGTGGAAGCCGAAGACCATGCGGTATAAACAAGATCCTGTATTGTCAACCCTGAATTCATGATTTCCGTCTTCAGATTGGATATATCTTTATTTCCCGGCAATTTATGGTCAAGGGGAGGTATAGGGTCCTGCCAGATCAGGTCTTCATCAGGTACCTCTGGGCCAAGATATCTTATCTTTGGGCCCATGTCCCTATGGGTAAGTTTAAACCATGCCCTGGCGAATGTGTCTGCAAACTGTTCAGGATGATCAAGGAAGCGTCTTGATATCTTTTCATATACAGGATCAACACGAAGGGCCAGATCTGTTACCAGCATTGTTGGGGGACGTTTCTTGCTGGGATCGTGGGCATATGGCACTGTATTTGCCACGGGTCCATCCTTAGCCACAAACTGGTATGCTCCAGCAGGGCTCTTAGTCAATTCCCACTGATATTTGAAAAGTGTCTCTAGAAAACCATTGCTCCATTTTGTAGGGGTTGTCGTCCAGGTTACCTCAGGTCCACCACCAATTGTATCATCTCCCTTCCCTGACCTGTACGTACTCTTCCAGCCTATGCCCTGATTCTCAAGTGGTGCGGCTTCTGGTTCTGGTCCTACGTTAGTTGCAGGACCTGCGCCGTGTGTTTTCCCAAATGTATGCCCACCGGCTATAAGCGCCACAGTTTCCTCATCATTCATCGCCATGCGGGCAAAGGTCTCACGTATATCTATGGCAGCCTTTGCCGGGTCTGGTATTCCATTAGGCCCCTCAGGGTTCACGTAAATAAGTCCCATCTGGACTGCTGCAAGAGGCTTTTCAAGTTGTCTGTCACCCTTATAGCGTTTATCGTCCAGCCATAAATTCTCTTTTCCCCAGTAAGCAGAAATGTCCGGCTCGTAAACGTCCGCCCTTCCTCCTCCGAACCCTAAAGTCTTGAAGCCCATGTTTTCCAGTGCAACATTTCCTGCGAGGATCATCAGGTCACCCCATGAGATATTTCTACCATACTTCTTCTTAATAGGCCAGAGGAGCCTCCTTGCACGATCAAGGAGAATGTTGTCTGGCCAGCTGTTTATTGGTGCAAAACGCTGCTGGGCTGAACCTGCTCCTCCTCTACCGTCTCCAATTCTGTAGGTTCCAGCTGCATGCCATGCCATTCTGATCAGTAATGGCCCATAGTTTCCAAAGTCAGCTGGCCACCATTCCTGTGAGTTTGTGAGAAGATCATTCAAATCTCTCTTCAAAGCCTTAAAATCAAGGATCATGAATGCTTTCCGGTAGTCAAAATCTTTATCCATAGGATTTGTTTTCTCTGAATTTAGCCTGAGAACGCTCAGTTCAAGCCTGCCAGGCCACCATTCTTGAATGCTCATCATTTCCCTGATTCCGAGGTTGACATGAGATTCTTTATCTTTTCTTTCTTCCATATTTTCACCACTCACCCAATCACAACAAAATAATCTAAATCATATTTGTTATTAATAGATAGTAATTATATGTTAATAAAGTTTTTTAGAGTGAAAATTCACCAGGTACCTTTGGGAATGGATGAGTATCTTCAATACGCTTGAACCCACAGATAAACCTGGTAAGTCTTTCTATGCCTATTCCGAATCCGGCAGATGGTTCAAGACCCCTTCTTGCAAATTCGACAAACCATTTGAACTGTTCTTCAGTCTGCCCCTTTTTGCTTATTCTCTCTTTTATCTTGTCAAGCTTAAATTCTCTCTCTCCCCCTGATATCGCCTCTCCAAATCCTTCAGGATAAACAAGATCCATGTCAACAAGTATTTCCGGGTCAGTATCACTCTCTCTGTCATAGAACTCACGCTGTTGAAGTGGTATATCTACAATCCAGAAAGGTTCAGTTTTCTTTTTCGATAAAACTGTTTCAAAGTCTTTTCCATACTGTTTTTCAGCGTCCAAAAACTTGATTCTCTCAAATGGTTTAGAAGGTACTTGGAGATTTCTACCCAGTTTGGAAAGTAATTCTGAATCCTTTTCCCTGATATATCTGAAAAGACCCGTTATCATCTCTTCCACCATTGACATTATCTCATCCCTTGTGGCCCCACGCTTTTCAACATCAAGCTGGGTAAATTCAGACAGGTGCCTTCCGGTGGAGGATCTTTCAGCTTCTTCAATCCTTATGTTTGGCGAGAACGTGAAAATTGACCCGAAGCTCTGGACCATTATCTGCTTATGAAATATCATGCTCTTGGTAAGTGAGTATTTTTCACCATAGTAATTAATGACTGGATCAAACACAGGATGGTTCAGAGGGTCTGTGAGTGGAGAAATAATGACCGGAGGTACTTCAACATAGCCCTGTTCTCGCATGAACTTTCCAAGATAGTACCTTAAATCGCTCCCTATTTTTACAGCGGCAATAACCTTGTCGCTTTTCACATGATCCATCTTTGCATCTAGTACTTTTTCTATTTCCATAGATTTATTATCTATTTATTGTATATTAAAAATGACATGTATTTTTAGACAATTTGTTCATTATATAGTAGAAATTGCTAAAGTATGGACATAATGTCTACTTTTAAATATCATAATAAACTTACAGGACGATGGACCAGAAAGATCACCTTATTATGGAATACCTCAAGGAGGATGGGCGTGCTAAAATATCTGATATTTCAAGGGAGTTGAACATACCAAGAATTACAGTTTATGAAAGAATACAGGCAATGATCAAATCAGGCCTTATAAAAAAATTCACCATTGTTCCTGATTATTCTGAGCTTGGAATTCCAGTGATTGCATATATTTTCATTCTGTTTGATTCTAGCAAGGGGTTGAGTCAGAGGGAACTGGCAAAGAGGATTTCCAAAATACCTGAGGTTGAGGAAGTCCACATTGTAGCTGGGGTCTGGGATATATTGATAAAAGTCCGGGCAAGGTCTATGGAAGACATTGGAAATTTTGTTCTTGACAAATTAAGGTCTATCGATGGGATAGACAAAACAGAGACTGTTACAATATTTTCAACTGTTAAATGATGGGGGTTTTGTCCTCTCCTTATATCATTTTTTATTATACCTATGATTTTATTATACTTATGGTAATAACAAAGCCATAAACCTAATCAAAACATTTAAGTCATAATTTTAGTGGGGCAGATCGGGTTTGAACCGACGACCACCTGGTTATGAGCCAGGCGCTCTACCGAGCTAAGCTACTGCCCCATTCTGGCACTGGGATGTGTGAAATAGTTCGAAAGTTCATAAAGATATCGTTGGATCAGACATATTTGCATCATAACATCAGATTTTTTTGTATCTTTACCACCTACTACTAGACTTAATCAGTGTTGTCTCTTATGGATATTATTTGTCCAGTATCTGTTCAAGAACCCTTTGGGCATTTTTCCAGAGAACCTGATCTGAACGATTTCCAAGAAGATCGGCAAGATCGGCGATTTTATCCACACTTTCAAAACCTTTGGGTGTTGTAGATATACCAAGAAAATCAGTCCCTAACGCAACGTGTTCCCATCCGAATCTCTCACCGACATAATCCATGTGCTTTACCATGTCTTCTATTGCTGGTTCAGCACCAAGGGTTTGAGGTATTGCCGTGATGCCAATTATTCCGCCAGTGTCAGATATCGCCTCTATGCATTTGTCATCTATATTCCTTATATGATCAAAAACACCCTTCACATTTCCGTGGGAAAAAACAACTGGAGATGTTGATATTTCACATGCGTCAAGTATGGTGTTTCTGCTGGAATGTCCAAGGTCAACAACCATTCCGTTGTTATTGCACAGCTTTACCATCTCTACTCCAGCACCGGTCAGTCCATAGTCCTTTACTGACATGCAGGAAGCTGCAAATTTTGTGTCGTAATTCCATGTAAGACCTATTGATCTGAAACCAAGTCTTTTGAGAAGAAATACATCGAAAGGATCAGTTAATACATCTGTGCCCTCCAGTGCCATTAGCAACTTTAATCCTTTAAGAGAAAGATCTGATGACTTACTGATAAATGGAACATTCTCAGATCTTGACACGTAATAATAGAACTTTACCTGTTCTATCAGGAGTTGCATCAATGGAGATGTGGATTGTGACGGCGTATGGTATTTTTTAGTAAGTGTTTCCGCAGTTTCATTCCATGTGTTGATATGAGGGAAAACAACTGAGAAAACAGTGCTGGAATCAAACTTCTTCAATTCATTTATGCTTGACTGCCCCAGTCCATTTATAACATCACTTCTCATGGATGAAAAAGCCAAATCCTGGTGAAGGTCCGCTATGTTCATAAGTAAATAGAAATACCATTCAACATAGATAATGCTTTCTTAATGCCACAAAATTGAACCATTGGTGTTGATTCCAAAATAAAGATACTCTATTTTTAAAATATGAAATAAAAAATATAAAAATAAATATAAATTATGTTATCCCCATATAATCTATTTGGGGACGTCAGGTACAAAATAGACATCGGTGGGGCTGAATCTGAGATTTCTCCTGAATTTTGCCCTTACCGGCATTCCGATATGCAGATCTTCCTCATCCGCCCCTATCAAGCGTGCCATGAACAGGGAATTTACTCCATCAAATTCAACCATTATAAGGTGGAATGGGGTTTCAGGCAGGAACTCTTCACTCCCTAAGTAACAGGTGGTGAAAGCATGTATCTTTCCATGATTTGGAAGTTCGTGCCACTCTGTTTCAGAACCGCACATCATGCAGTGTCCTCTGGGAGTTGCGTAAACATATCCGCAATCCCTGTTCTTACATTTACTTCCCATTATTTTCTTCTTTCCCATTGCCCTGAAAAATTCAGAATCCTGGGCATAGCTGTGAATGTAATCAATCTCATAGTGTGACTTCACTATGAGCGGGTCCACGTTGTATACTTCTGTTCCTTTCTGAGTCTCTTCCATTTTAGCATTTGGATTCAGTGTCATTTTACCGCCTCCATGATTGAAACTGTAACATATGTTCCCGTACCTGCATGGCTGTGAATCAAACCACGCTTAGCATTCTTAATCTGCAATGCATCATCGTGGAAATGCTTCTTCACTGAATTCTGCAGTTGCCAGAACATGAAAACTGCCTGCATTATGCCAGTAGCCCCAACCGGGTGACCTGATGCCAGAAGTCCGCCTGATGGATTCACTGGCACTTTACCATGAAGGTCTGATTTCCCCTCCTCTATAAAGCTGCCTCCCTCTCCATATTTACAAAGTCCCAGATCTTCGTAAGTCTGAATTTCTGATGACGTATAAGCATCATGCAGCTCAACCAGGTCTATCTCCTCCAGTGGATCTGTAATCCCAGCTCCTTCATAAGCCTCTTTTGCAGCCATTCTTCCAGCCCTGAATGAATGTATTCCAGGATATTTCAGATTCTTGTAATCAGATTCCTTTTCATTTCCAAGAAGTGGTACTTTACCAAAAGGCCTGTCTGAAAGTCTCATTGTGTCTGTTCCTGTCCCTATGGAAGCAACCTTTACTGGGTGATCTGAAATTTCAAAAGCTTTCTCTTCGGACGCAAGGATTGCAACTGCAGCTCCATCTGACATGGTACAGACATCAAGCCTTGTCAGGGGTGTTGCCACCATTGGTGAATTTCTCACATCCTCAACTGTTATTTTCATTGGACTCTGAGAATATGGATTATGCAGAGCATTACCGTGATTCTTTACAGAAACTTTTGCAAGCTGTTCCACAGTTGTGCCGAACTCGTGAATATGCCTGTTGGCCATCATTGCATAATAACCCGTGTAGAATCCCCCGACAGGATAGTCAAAGTTTGTATCACTGGCGAGTGCAATGAATTCGTTTCCCTTCCATGTATTTACATGGGACATGGTCTCAAAGCCGTATACTGCACAAACGTCCATTCTTCCCGATGCAATCTCCTCAAACCCTGTCTGGAATGCCAGACCACCGGTTGCTCCTCCTCCTTCCACACGTTTGCTGGGCTTTGGAGTTAATCCCAAATAATCCTGTGCCATAATACCAGACATTAGCTGTCTTTGGAAATGATCAGCAAAATATGATGCGACTGACCCATCTATGTCATTCAGTGTGAGGTTTGCGTCATTCAGTGAATAGTCGAATGCCTTTTTTACACGCAACCTAAAATCCATATCCGGCGTGGCCTTGGCGAACTTTGTGACTCCGCCTGAAACCATGTAGACGTCTCTGCCTTTGTGTTTCATATAAATCAATCTATAATGACTGGAAGAATTAATAGATTTTGCAAAACCGTGGGAATAACTATCATACACGAAATTTAATATCGAAAATAACGTTTAATGTGTGTGAAAGCAATAGTGTTGGGTTCTGGTTATATGGGCAAAAACGTAGCCATGAACATAAATGCCGATTCTGTAGCCTACTTTTCAAGACACGAAGTGCCTGAACTCAAAGAACGAAATATCAGATGGATTGAAGGGGATATACTTGATTCAGAAAAGGTGATGGAAGCAATCAAAGATTTTGATAAAATATACTATGCAGTTGGAGTCTGGAAAGGGGAGAGAGAAAAACTTTTCGATGCCCATGTCAACGGAATGAAAAATGTTGCTGCAGCAGTGAAAAAATATGACACAAACCAGAGAATAATCAATCTCTCGTTCATAAACGTACATTATGGAAAGCTTGAACTTTTCCGAATAAAGAGTATTGAGGAAGATAATGCGGCAACTATAAAGAATCACCTTAACGTGAGAATGTCCCCAGTTTACGGTGAAGGTGACACATTTACTAAAAAACTTGTTGATCTTGCTTCCCAGAACCTCCCGAATCTTCCGGATGGAGGGAATCTGGCTCCTATCCATATACTTGATGCCATTAAGGTCATCGAAGCTTCCGAAGGAACAATGGGGGCAATAGACCTATGCGGAACAGAGAAACTGAGATTTGCGGATATGATCAATATTGTGAGAAGCATAATGGGCAAGGGAGAAAAGAGCGTTACAGAGAGTGGATTCTTTTCCAAAAGATCAGTCTCTGCCTTGGCTGAGAAAGGCATTTTTGACGAAGAGGATATAGAAAGATACCTCATGAATTATTACAGGGAGACAACCTGGATAAATAGATTTGTCAAGGAACCCCATAGATTCAAGGATTATGCACAGGAAGCAGTAAAATTAGGGAAATAGGTCTAAGGTCATTTCAGAGCATTACGTGCCCTATTGCTTCCCTGTAAACAAAGGTGCTCAATTTTCCCAGATATTTTATTAAATAATCGGGGATAAATTTTGAGAACTTTTCATCTTTCCGCATGGTAATCAGATAACTTATTGCCAGTGTAATATGGGCGTGACTGCTCAAAAGGTGAGCAGATCTTTTATCACCTTGTGACATTTTCTCCTTCAGATCAAGCCAAACTTCATCCGCATGATTCAGGGCTTTTCTCTGAACATCAGGAAGTTTTGAGTCCGGATCCTTTATCAAATTATAGAGGGTATCAAGCATATCAAGCAATTCTCTTGTGGCCTGCAGCCTGACTCCTTCTCCGATTGACAGACCCATTTCAGCTTCAGCCAATTTAATCTCAGCATCATACATAAAATACGGATGATCCCTCGGAATCTCTGTGTCTATTATTTCGCAGTATGCCATCTCCGGGTTTTCTTCTTCATCACTTTCCATTTTTATACTCCCCCAGTTGCATTATCCTAGGAACCTTTGACGTTCCCCGGGCTTTACAATTCTTTTTCACACAATCGTGTTCAAGTTCAAAAGAATAGCCCCGGGCAGATTCGAACTGCCGTCGACGGGTCCAGAGCCCATTATGCTTGGCCGCTACACCACAGGGCTGTGAGGTTGTGATAGCAAGGAGACTTTTAACACTTTCTCTTTAGAAAGATTGGCAATTATTAGCTGACAATGTCCAGTGTTGAGAAAATATTAATAGTTTCAAGGCTATGGAGAAAGGTGAAAAATTGGAGTGGACACATCTACTTTGATAGCGGTATGCAGTGGAAGGATCTTGAGAAACCATTCCCAGAGATGTGGGAAACTATTGTTAAAGAGACAAAACAGAACCAGGAGGAGGTGCAGTATGATCAACTTACCCTTGAGCTCAATATGGAAGAGATCAGGAAAAACAAAAAACCCATAGGTTACCTTAAAGATGGTGCAAAATATAAAATGGTCTTTCCAATGGATAGAAAAGAAATTATAATTTTCAGGGGGATTTTATCAGAGGACATAAAAGAGGTTACAGAATCCATAGTAAAGATTCTCAAAAACAAGAAAGTCAAGTCAACTGTCGAATATGATAAGATGCTTCTATATGAGATTAAAAAACGTAAGAAATAATATAATCTGACTTTCCATAAGGCTTTATGTGCCTATTTCTCGCGGCACAAAGCAACCCGTGTTTTGTTTAATATTATAAAATTAAAATTGATTAAACAATTCTTATATCTGAACTTGTAATCATGGTTTGATGGTCAGTAGAATAAAAGTTGTTAATGATGTTGGAGAATTGGTTTCAATTTTTCATGCAGCCGATGCCGATACAAAAAGAAAATTGCTTATTGACCTTTCCACAAGTTGGATTACAATGCCAACAATCGAACAGAAATACGGTATAGAAGGTAAAAGAGCACTTCTTTATCTCGACAAGATAAAACTAATAGAAAGTCAGTGGATCACCGGTGCAAATGGGCCGGAAAAGGCATACCATACTTACTACACAAGTGTCCAGATCAACCTTATGGGGTCTATGAATGAACTGGCAGATATAATATACGCTACCACACTCAGTGAAACAAAACTTCTGGAATACGAGGATAGAATTCAGAAAATGATAATCAACGACGAAGGAGTTTTCATGGGAGATGCTGCTGAGAAGCTTGATATTTCCCAGACCCTTTTGCGTGGCATTGTTAGAAGGTCCAGCATTCTCCAGATTAAGGGGTATAAGATAGTAACAGTAAATGGAGTAATTCAATAGACAGACCATGCAAAAGATCCATGTATTGAGGATAAACCACAGGCCATTTAGAGATAAAAGGATCACAACGCATGTAGCTCTTACAGCAAGAGCTTTTGGCGCCTCATCAATATTGATAGACCAGAAAGATGAGGAACTTGAAAATACTGTTAAAAAAGTTAACAAAAATTTTGGAGGATCTTTCATCATAGAAACTGGAATTGAAGCAAAGAAATACGTTTCCAATTACAGGGGAACCGTAGTTCATCTAACGATGTACGGAGAATCGCTTAATAAAATTGTCCCTGAACTGAAAATGTCATTTCAGGAAAATGACATGCTGGTTGTGGTAGGGGCAAGCAAGGTTCCACCTGCATTCTTTGAGAAAAGCCATTACAATGTTTCAGTAACTAACCAGCCTATAAGTGAGGTTTCAGCTCTGGCTATTTTTCTGGACAGGTTATTTGATGGAAGTGAACTTGAGGAAAGTTTTTCCGGGAGGTTGAGAATAGTGCCAACACAGAGAGGAAAGAAAGTTGATTGGATTCCGGACAGGGAAGAGTGCACAGCATTGCTTAAAGAAGAAGGATCTAATGAAAGAATCCTTACACATGTTGAAAAGGTTTCAGAACTGGCCCTTATGATTGGAAAATTGTGCAATGCCGATCTTGGGATTATTGAAGCAGGTTCTTTATTGCACGATATAGGAAGAACGAAGACAAACGGAATAAGGCATGCGGTAGAAGGGGCGGAGATACTGAGAAAGAAGAATGTTTCCCAAATAATCGTAAATATTGTGGAAAGGCACACAGGGGCAGGTATAACAAAGGATGAGGCAATGGAACTTGGCCTTCCGGACAGGGACTTAATGCCTCTGACACTTGAGGAGAAGATAGTGGCCCAGGCAGACAACCTGGTATCTGGGAATGAAACTATAACACTTGATCAGACCGTGGAAAATTACAGGAAAAAAGGACTTTTTAAAGCTGCCCAGAGGATAATCGATCTGCAGAATGAACTTAATAGCAGATGCGGAATCGATATAGATGCAATAATTAAAAATCTGGAAAACCTGCGAAAAGGTTAAAAATAGCTAAAACCTTCCCACTTTGCATCTGCCGCCGTAGCTTAGTTGGTAGAGCACTCGGCTGTTAACCGAGCGGTCGTAGGTTCAAATCCTACCAGCGGCGTATTAATCGCACCTAGACACAATAGAATGGTGCGATCATTCGAAATTTTATTTCTTTCGTCACTCTTTTGTCGGAAAAAATTTCAGGTTTTTGTTTAAGGTTCCGCTGTATTTTTCAAGCGAACATAACGGGATATTAAAAAATTTAGATGTTTCTCTCTATTCTCTGATACCTTTAGTATAAAAACGGTATGAGGGGGATTTCAATATCTTCATAAAAAAATGGAATGCAACAATCTTTGCATCATAAGAATCCTGGAATAAATACAATCACTGACCAAGTATAACAGCACTTCCCTAGGCAGGGATAAGCACTTTAGCAAAGGTCCATGACAAAAGAGAAAAAGGGATCAGTTTCAATGGCAAGCTGAAATATCATTAACAGAAACGGCTAGATGGGAAGCCCCCTTGAATTAACCCGCCAATCTAATACTAGGGTGTCACAGAATCGGACACCTGGACCTTGACAATATCGAATCTAGAAAAAAAATATTTAGGCTTAAATCATTAGCAGAGGTGGAAAATTTTTCTAACGAACATGGAGATGTGTTTCTTATAAAAGTCGACAGGATGATTGACCGGGGGGCACTTATGTCAAGATACAGCAGGACAGCAAGCTTGGACATAAGGGATGTGTATAAAAAAGAATTTCTGAACAACCCCGAAAGAGGAAAGGATTTCTACAAAAAGATTTTCCTTGAGTACGGAGACGAATCCGTGGCGGAGCTAACAACTGCACAGCTGGCTGTTCAGAATATTTCCAACATAGCCACGAAATTCATTGAAGAGTCAAGAGTAGGTTTATCCTATCTTGAAAAATCCTCACGATATGTAAGGTACGATATAAAGGTCAATGGAAAGTACCTGTTTGCATCTGCTGAAAAGATAGGAATTAACGGTAAAAATGCAGAGATATATGAAGATCACTGTGAGTTCCTATTCAAGACATATTCAGATTTCTACTCCGTTCTTTCTGATCTCATAAAAGAAAAGAATCCAATCAGCAGTTTTAGATTTTCTGCCCATGACGGAAGGGAGGTTGATTTTGACGGGTTGGACGAATCAGAAAAAAAGGCTGCCCTCAAATCATATGAAAGTTCAGTAAGGTCAGCTGCTCTCGACGAGATAAGATCACTTCTCCCCGCTTCAACTCTTACTAACCTTGGAATATCTGGAAACGGAAGGTCATTTATTTCGCTTATACAGAGGCTAAAAGCAACAGGAATCAAGGAATGCTTAAAACTTGCAGATGATATTTATGAAGAACTTCACAGAGAACTACCCGAACTCATCGATTCAGCAAAGTCAGAAAGGTCAGATAAATTAGTGGATTATATGATGCAGATTAATGGGCACTATACTCCAGAGAAAAGATCCACTTCACATGGAGTTACTAATTTAACACTTATAAGCTGCGATAGCAGAGATCAATCCCTCGACCGAGTTATATCGATGATTCTCTATAACCAGTCTGGACTTTATGACGACATAGAGAGAACTGTGGCAAAAATGTCAAGATCTGAGAAGGAGAAAGTGATATCAATGTATGCAGAGATCCGCAAAAACAGGCGATTCAAGCCAGGAAGGGCTTTTGAAGCAGTTAACTTCTCCTTTGAGGTCATTACAAATTTTGGTGCATTCAGAGACCTTCAAAGACACAGATTTCTTGGTATTATAAGGAAACCACTCACAGCAGAATTCGGTTATGAAATCCCTGAAATTATAAATTCATCACCAGACCTGCGAGAGAGGTTTGTAAATGCCATGCAGAGAAGCATAGAAGTTTACAGGAGTTTGGCAAAGGACAACCCGGAAACTGCCCAGTATTGTGTTCCATATGCTTTCATGTACCCGGTAGTCGTAAATGCCAATTTACGAGAGATAACATATTTTACAGAACTCAGATCAACTCAGCAGGCTCATCTGGATCTCCGTAGAATAGCGAATCTGATGTACAGTGAGGTCAGGAGGACTCATCCAGAGCTTTCAAAAATTATCAAGTTTGTAGACGGCAACAGCTATGTTCTTGGAAGACTTAAATCAGAAATGAAGAAGGAGACCAGGCTTAAGGGATTTCAGAACCAGGGCCAACAGAATGCAATCTAAACTGAATACGGAAAACGAATAAGGAAACGGATAAGCGTCGCATGTATACCTACACCCTTCCTAGAGTATACCGGTCTTCTTGATATTTATTGATCAAGAAGGCTTAATTTTATTGATTTCTAAAGCGGGATGATCTAAAAAAGTTTATATTGAAGAACATATTTATCCGGTAACTCGAGGTGAAATGATAAATGTTAGGTGGACAAATGCCGATTTTAGTTCTCAAGGAGGGTACCTCCAGAGAACAGGGTAAAAATGCTCAGAAGAATAATATAGAAGCCGCCAAAGCAATTGCTGATGCTATCAGGACCACACTTGGCCCGAAAGGCATGGACAAAATGCTGGTTGATTCTATCGGTGACATAATTATTTCCAATGATGGTGCAACCATTCTGAAGGAAATGGATGTAGATCATCCTACAGCAAAGATGATTGTTGAAGTTGCAAAATCTCAGGACACAGCAGTGGGCGACGGAACAACATCAGCTGTAATTATGGCCGGAGAATTACTTAAGCAGGCTGAGGGGCTTCTTGAACAGGGTGTTCACGCCACTGTTATTGCTAATGGATACAGGCTTGCTGTGAATGAGGCAAAGAAGTACCTTGAAGAGATGGCACTTAAGGCTAAAGACGACAAGACTCTCAAACTCATAGCAATGACCGCACTTTCAGGAAAGAACACAGGGTTGTCAAGTGAACTGCTCTCTGATCTTGTGGTAAAAGCAATAGACGCAGTCGCAGAAGAGAGAAATGGAAAGATAGTTGTGGATACCGCAAACATAAAAGTGGACAAAAAAAATGGCGGAAGCGTCAACGATACCCAGTATATCTCAGGATTGCTAATAGATAAGGAGAAGGTACACGCAAAAATGCCTTCAATAGTCAAGGATGCAAAAATAGCACTGGTAGATTCTGCCCTTGAAATAAAGAAGACCGAAATCGAGGCTAAAGTTCAGATTACAGATCCAACAAAGATCCAGGATTTCCTTAACCAGGAATCTGATACACTCAAACTAATGGTTGAGAAGGTCCACAAGAGCGGAGCAAATGTTATATTCTGCCAGAAGGGAATAGATGACATTGCACAGCACTACCTCGCTAAGGAAGGCATATATGCGGTAAGAAGGGTAAAGAAAAGCGACATGGAAAAGCTTGCTAAGGCCACAGGTGCCAAGATTGTCACAAATCTGGATGATCTGTCAAAAGCATCTCTTGGAGTTGCTGAAAGAGTGGAAGAGAAGAGGATCAGTGATGACAGGATGACATTTGTTACAGGATGCGCAAACCCCAAGGCCGTCAGTATACTGATCCGCGGTGGAACAGACCACGTAGTTTCAGAAATAGAGAGAGCACTTAACGATGCAATAAGGGTTGTAGGGATTACCAAAGAAGACGGCAGATACCTGCCAGGCGGAGGAGCAGTTGAAGCTGAACTCTCTCTAAAAATCAGAAACTACGCAAACAGTGTAGGTGGAAGGGAGCAGTTGGCCATAGAAGCTTTCTCAAAGGCACTTGAGGTTATTCCCAGAACACTTGCTGAGAACGCTGGAATGGATCCAATTAACACACTCATACAGCTTAAGGCAGAACATGAGAAAGGTCAGAAGAACAACGGAATAGACTTCTCCATCAACAAGACAGGGGACATGAACAAAGCGGGAGTTTTCGATCCCCTCCGTGTTAAGAAACATGCTCTGGAAAGTGCTGTTGAGGTGTCCTCCATGATACTCAGAATTGATGACGTGATCGCCAGCAAGAAGAGTTCCGGTGGAGAAGGACCTGGACAGATGCCAGGCGGCATGGGTGGAATGGGCGGTATGGGCGGCGGAATGCCACCATACTGATCCAAAATTAATTTTTGGCATCCTAATTTTTTAAAATTTTAGTTTAGTAATTTTCCTCTATCTACTATGAAAGAATTTTTTCCATGGTATTCCATAACCTGAAGAGTAAAGGTCTGGGAAAGACCGCCCATCCCATCTCTTAGTTTCGAACCCGTCAATGCAGTTGGCATTTTAATGAACGATACTGTGTCCCGCAAAGGGTCAATATTAGAGTGTTTCCCCCCCACATTTCCCAAAAGTCACGGTGGTGACAGGGTGGTAATAGGAATCTATTTACATAAACGTAAGGAAGTAGTTTGTGAAAGAGACGAAAAGGGAAAGATGGTGAAGGAAACATTTATCCTTCTATGAATCATGAACATTAAATCCTTCAGAATGGAGAAGATGCAAAAACAGTTGTCATTTGTATATTGAGATTGTTAAAAAGCCATCTTCCGCTTGTAACTAAAGGAGAAACGCGGTATAATTTATTACTTACCTGTAAAATCAAAAATGATAGAACAGATTTATCTATTTTCAAGTGATTGCTGGCCGGTGAAATTTTGAATCTATACGAATACATGGGTAAAGAGATTTTCAGGAAAAATGGGATACCAGTACCAGATGGGTACGTAGTTGAAAGTGCAAGCCAACTAAAACCGTTCAAGAAACCTTCAGTTGTAAAATCACAGATACTCCTTGGAGGGAGAGGCAAATCAGGTGGTATCAAATTCGCCAAAAGCGACGCTGATCTGAAAGCAGCAGCTACCGAACTGCTTGGGTCCAAAATAAGGAACCTTACTGTAACTAAGGTTTTAATCGAAGATATGCTGAACATTAAGAAAGAACTATATGTAAGTATTGCCCTGAGCAGATCGGACAGGGAGCCCGTTCTTATCGCCAGCAATTCCGGAGGTGTGGAGATAGAGTCAGTTCCACAGGGTGAAATATTTACAAAAAAAATAGACCCACTTCTCGGTTATTCCGACTTTATAGGCAGGGAAGCCTCAGCCTTTATGAAGCTGGACCCAGAGATTGGAAAGCAGTTCAGATCACTTCTGGTGAATCTCTATAACGTCTTTGTAAGTGAAGACTGCGAGCTAGTTGAGATAAATCCACTTGTAGTCACTGCCGAAGGAAATCTTATAGCCGCAGATGCAAAGGTCATTATGGACTCCGACTCTTTCTTCAGGCATAAAGATATAGTTATAACAGACCCTGAGAAGACTCCCCTGGAACTGGAAGCGCAGGGAAAAGGATATGCGTTTGTAGAACTTGATGGAAAGATTGGTGTTATTGCAAACGGTGCAGGACTTACAATGGCCACACTTGATGCACTGACACTTCATAATGGGAAACCCAGAAATTTCCTGGACCTGGGTGGAACGGACAATGTTGATATAGTAGTGGAAGCATTTGATCTGGTTCTGAAGGCTAATCCTAAGGCCATTCTGGTAAATATATTCGGCGGAGTTACTAAATGTGACACTGTGGCAAATGGCATTGTGGCAGCAAAGAACAAATTTTCCATTAAGAAGCCTATGGTGGTAAGACTTAGCGGGGTTCATGAAGAAGAGGGAAGGCAGATTTTGAAAGAAAACGGAATAGAATCATATCCCACAATGATGGAAGCAATTGAAAGAGTGGTAAAAGTATCGGAGGTGCAGTAAATGGCAGTATATGTAGATGAAAACACAAAGGTTATAGTTCAGGGTATTACAGGACATCAGGGATCATTCCACGCTGGAGAAATGATAAAATTCGGCACTAAAGTCGTGGCTGGAATTTCGCCGGGTAAAGGAGGAACCAAATTCCAGGACAAGGTTCCCATCGTTAACAGTGTCGCTGACGCAATGAGTTTCTCCCCTGATGCAACAATGATCTCAGTGGCAGCGCCATTTGTGAAGGATGCAGCCTATGAGGCAATTGATGCAGGTATCGGGATTGTGTACATTCTCACAGAGCATGTTCCTTTCCATGACACAATGGAAATTGTTCACCAGGCAAAAAGAAAGGGCATAACGGTAATGGGACCCAATGGACCTGGAATAACTGTCCCTGGAAAGTGCAAAATAGGAATAATGCCAAACCAGATCTTTAAAGATGGAGATGTTGCAGTTGCCTCCAGAAGCGGTACACTTACCTATGAAATTGTAGAGGCCATTACAAGAAGTGGAATGGGGGAGAGTGCTGTCATCGGCCTTGGGGGAGATCCTGTTGTAGGCCTGACATTTATAGATGTACTGAAGAAATTCAACGATGATCCAAAGACAAATAAAATTGTTCTTGTTGGAGAAATCGGAGGAAACAACGAGGAACTTGCAGCGGCTTACATAAAGGCAAACATAAAGAAACAGGTTGTTGCATATATAACAGGAAGGAGTGCACCCCCTGGAAAGAGAATGGGTCACGCAGGAGCTATAATCGAGAAGGGCGTAGGAACTGCAGAATCCAAAATAAAGGCATTCAATGAAGCCAGCGTGAAGGTTGCGGACTATCCTGTAGACGTCCCAAAACTGCTGAGATGATAATGGATGAAAAGAGATATTATATCAGTCACAGATATGATGGAGGATCTGGAAGACATAGTGGATCTCTCCATTAAATTGAAAAAGGAAAGATACAGTTCCTATGATGTGGCCAGAAACAGAATTCTTGGGATGATATTCGAGAAACCCAGTACAAGGACCAGGGTGTCCCTTGAGACAGGTATGACCCAGATAGGAGGACATGCCATTTACCTGAACCCAAATGATATGCAGGTTGGAAGAGGAGAAACTGTGGCAGATACAGCAAGAGTTCTGTCCAGAATGGTTGATGTTATTTCATACCGTGCCTTCAAGCATTCCAACGTTGTGGAACTAGCAAAAAACGCATCAGTTCCGGTTATCAATGCACTAGATGATCTTGAACACCCTGTCCAGATTGTCGCGGATCTTATGACAATCAAGGAAAAGAAAGGAAA
The DNA here is from genome assembly GCF_038024865.1 of Oxyplasma meridianum. NCBI lineage: Archaea > Methanobacteriati > Thermoplasmatota > Thermoplasmata > Thermoplasmatales > Thermoplasmataceae > Oxyplasma > Oxyplasma meridianum. The sequence goes on from NZ_CP133772.1 coordinate 518,992, forward strand.
ACTTGCAGGCCTTAAACTTGCATATTCTGGAGATGGGAACAACATGGCTAATTCACTGATGCTTGGATGCGCTATTACTGGAATGGACGCAAGTATAGGCTGCCCGGAAAAGTACAAGCCCAATGCTGAGATTTTCAATATGGCCAAAGAGATAGGCGAATCTACCGGATCAAGAATTGAAATAGTTCACCATCCAGCAAAAGCAGTTGAATCTGCAGATATAATCTATACTGATGTATGGGTGTCAATGGGTGAGGAATCCCAGAAATCTGAGAAGGAGAAGATATTTAAACCGTTTCAGGTCAATGATGATCTGGTATCTCATGCAAACAAGGATTACCTTTTCATGCACTGTCTCCCTGCTCATAGGGGGCTTGAAGTTTCTGAATCTGTAATGGGCAGTTTGCACAGTGTGGTATTTGACGAAGCTGAGAACCGCTTGCATACTGCAAAGGGGATCCTTCTTACTTTACTTTAAATACTTTACAAATTACATTTCTCTTATTAAATTGGATTATTTTGAAGTTCAAAAAATTTATATTGTACTTATTCATCGAAATCTATGCCATTGCCATCAAAGAGGAAAGACGATCTAAACAGATATATAAGGGAAAGGAGGCATGAAAGTGTCCTTGGAGATATTCCCTTTGTTCTTGTTCCGGTGTGGCAGATCAAGATTCGCGAAAGGTTTGGCATTAGCGTTGACAGAGAAATAGCAGAATATATTGTACTGGCAGCACATGAAAAAGGCACATGGAAAAAACAGAGAGCCATCAGAAAAATTGAAAAAATTTTCCTGAACAGGGGAGAGTCACCTGAAGATTCAAGAAGAATGGCCAATGATGTGGTCAATCTTGCTGTAGGAAGTAGCTCACAACAATAAGATGAAGGTAATAAAGGGAAGAAAGGACCTTGCCATTTTTTTGCAGAATTTGGATCATTCTGTCATCTACAGGAATGATCTGGAACAGTATCCCACAGACGCTGAAACCGCAGCCACTGTAATCTTTAATGCATTTATGTCCGGGGATATTGCAGGGAAAAGCGTGGTTGATCTTGGAACAGGAAATGGGCTATTTGCCATAGGGGCACATGTTCTTGGTGCAGAAACTGTAGTTGGAATAGATGTAGATTCGGAACAGGTCAGGATAGCCAGAAAAAATGGAGAAGGGACGGGAATAAAATTTCTGCAAATGGATGTTTCGGAAGTTACAGGCCATTTTGATACTGTCATTATGAATCCTCCATTTGGTTCAGTTGTAAAGGGGGCAGATAGACCTTTCATGGAGAAGGCCCTGGAAATTGGTAACAAGATTTACGCAATACACAACTTGAAAGGAATTGAGTTTGTTTCAAAGTTTTACGGCAAAAATGCAACCGTTCTGCGGATAGAGAGGTTGGGAATACGGGTTCCCAGAATCTACGCTCACCACACATCGGACTATTCTGTTATACCCTCAGTGTTTTTTGAATTGAAGAGCAGGATCAGTTCACAATTAACCACGAAATAATAATTAAGGTCCTTCTAATTTCCGACAGTAAATGGCCGGGGTGGGGTAGTGGGCATCCTTGGGGACTGTGGATCCCCGGACCCGGGTTCAATTCCCGGTCCCGGCCTCTTGTAATTATTTAAATTCCACCGCAAGTTGCTACTTTATGATAATTTATTGATGAGTTAAAATCCATGAATATTGATGCATCCTGGAAGTTCAGCCCGTGAATTAATAGTGTTTGCTTCAAATGATTTACCTGGAATTATGCATATCAAAATATATGCAGATATTTTTTGTATTATTATATTATGGTTACTGTATAGGGGTCCATAGTCAATTCATGGAAAAATAAATTGACATCAGTTCATTATTTAGACTCCACTGATGATTCAATTCTTATCTTTGATCTTTTCAGTAAAAAGTATGTGAGATATGAAACAAGACAGTTTCTCATATCAGATTCTATTACTTTATACCCGTCCTTAACCAAAAACATGCCCATATGGTTGAGGGTAGACAAGATTTTAAAGAAATCTCAGAACAGACAATATTTACCGGTAACACGATAGACAGGAAAATTGACCAAGAGATTTTCAAACAGCACTCTGAATATGATAAAATTGAAAATTACGGAATCTAAGGAATCATCTTAAAACATGGAAAAGATCTTCCCGTGTCAAAATTATTTATTGCCACCCCCATTGGTAAATTAAAGTATAATCTTATGCACAGCAGTTATGGGATAAAGCAATATCTCGAACGCGAAACATTAAATGGTTAAAAAAACTGATTATACAGACATCAGGGCAAAAGGTGACCATTGAAGACTGATTGGCAATATTTTTTGTACTCAAAAAAGCAATGCTTCATGATATCTGACCAGGACATATTATGTTACTTTTGGAAAATTATGTGCCAATAATCCGGTGAGATCAGAAGATCTTCATTGAGGTAAAAAGACTCAAAAATTATGGTGACTAAAGTTCAGGATCCGTCGGAGGGTCTAAAATCATTATTTACCATATCCATGAAAGCGGTTTCCACAATCTCAGGAGGTACATGCCTGATGATCTCATAGAGTAACTCCTGCCTGTTCTTTCCGTATTTGTCTGCTTCCTTCAGGACATCTTCAATGTCAATATGTCCATTCTTTGCGGATTGAATTATATTTAACAGATCATAGTTTGACCGACCACTGTCTTTCTCAAATTTTACACGCGGAGTTATTTCTTTGAGATCATCAAGAAATTCATCTGCCACTCTGGCATGGATTGGCGATATATTCAGGTGAAGACTTGACGGCATATGATCAGCTTCAGACCCGGGTTGAACCTGCAGGAACCATCCTTTTTTCTTTAATTCTGTGCCTATTCTGAATATGTCAGTCTCGGAGGAAGAAAAGGCAAAAACTGTAGTCTCAGGAGAACCAACAATATGATAGCCGAGTTTTAACAGGCCATTCACTATTTTTTCCTTTGCCGCAAGTGTTTTACGCGCCAGTTCTAAATATCCAGTAATCCCAAGCGAATTCATCACAGCCCACGACGCTGCCATTGGAGCGGCCGATTTTGTCGACTGAATTCCAACGTTGGACATGGGGTATCCTGGCCAGTTTGCATTCACATAAAGCTGGTATCTCCTAAAATCATGATTCCTGTAAAGAATGACTGATGAACCTTTTGGAGTGAAACCATATTTGTGAAGATCGAGTGATATGGAGGTCACTCCTGGAACCATGAAGTCCCATTTTCTGACTTCAACTCCAGCCATGGAAAGGAATGGGAGTATCATGCCACCAACACATGCGTCTACATGCAGCCAAATTTTATGCTTTTCCGCAATCGCCCCAATCTCATCTATGGGATCTATTACTCCAAAGGGAAAATTGGGTGCAGAAGTCACAATTATGGCTGTATTTTCAGTTATTGCCTTCTCGATTTTATCCGGGATGGATCTGAATGAATCCTCATCAACATGTACCCTGATCACTTTTATTCCAAGATATTCAGCCGCTTTTCTGAATGCAGGATGTGCTGTTACAGGAACAATCATCTCTGGAGTTCTATTGTTTCCTTTCTCTGAAAAGAACATGTCTCTAGCAGATTTAACCGCAAGAAGTATACTTTCAGTCCCTCCTGTTGTAAAGTTTCCAGCTATATTTGAATCTCCATGCAGCAGAGAACCTACCATTGCCACAATATCGTTCTCAATCCTCAAGGTACTGGGAAATGCATGGTAATCCATACCGTTCCTGTTAAGGAATTCCACAAAAATATCATTTGCCTCCTTTAAACTCTTCATGTCTGGATCATAAAGATAGGTGAATAGCCTCCCCTCTTTAACATCTATGTCACTTTCGGTATATTTATAAAGTTCTTCTCTGACAATATCCATTGAACTTGACTTCTCAGGCATTTTTTTTATAATACGATCACCTCGTTTTAAATGAATTCCAAATCACTGGTTGACATCTACTTTACTACTTCAAAATTCAGATTTTACTGAATTCTTTATAGAATTACCAGGAATTAAAATTAAGGCATATTAGTTAAATATTACGGATTTTAATCAACGAATTTGTCATACTTATGTTGTAATAACAGAATAGAAAGTTATAGATTTATGCAATGAGGAAATGTTCATAAATGTTCAAAGCTAAATTAGGTTCATCTGACCAGGAAAGTGCAAGGATTTATGGAGACGGAGAAGAATGAGAAATGAGGGGGAGGAAAGCCCAAAATTGCTGGGCATTCTCGGAGGCATGGGACCTGCCGCTACAATAGATTTTATGGATAAGTTGGTTAAAGTTACAGCAGCGAAAAAAGATCAGGATCAGATACCGGCATTGGTATACAACAACACCCAGATTCCAGACAGGAATGAAGCTTTTCTCAGGGGTGGGGAATCTCCGTTGCCTGAACTTATAAAAAGCGCTAAAATACTGGAAAAATCCGGATGCGACATCATGGCAATTCCCTGCAACACAGCCCATATATGGTTTGATGAGATAGCTAATAGTACAACTATGGAAGTCCTGAATGCTCCAGGAATTGTTTCGAAGAAACTGTCTAGAGGGAGCAGAGCAGGGATTATATGTACCACTCCTGTAAAACTCTCCGGTCTGTACAGGGATTCCCTCCTTGAAAGAGATGTCGAACTGTTCTATCCGGAAAGCCAGGATGCCGTCATGGAGGCAATATATATGGTTAAGTCCGGAAAAATGCACAAGGCAGAGCAAATTTTTATGGAACAGGTAGATTCGTTGAGGAGAGAAGGGTGTGAGAGAATAATTGCAGGGTGCAGTGAGGTTTCTGTAGCCCTTGGAAAGTCAGATCCAATGCAATTCCTTGTGGATCCAATGGAATCACTTGCAGCAGAGTGTGCAAGGCGTTTTAAAAAAATATAGTTCAGTCACCTTTCCTGTATATATCAAGAATTGATCTGAGGTTCCTGATGGCTTTGTTATGGCTGTAGGGAACTTCGGTGTTGTTTTTAACCGAATCGACAAATCCCTTTATTTCCAGATTAAACACATCCTCTTGATGTATCTCCACTTTTTCTCCATTTAATACAGGATTTCCGTATACATATCTAAGTCCAGTCATACTTTTAAACTCCTCCAGCGGCCTGGACTTGATATCCTCATATATGCTTCCTTCACTACCTATAATCTCATAAGAAGGAAGTCTTGGAAAAGATCTGTATGCCCATGAATAGAAGAACATCCCATGTGACCCACTAGTAAAATGAAATAGCGCAACAGTGGTGTCTTCCCCTTCCAGTGAAGATCCTCCATGATAGGAATAGGAATCAATCCTGCTGTAATCTCCCCCTATATCCAGGATAGTTTCGATGTAATGAATGCCGCCATCTATAAGTGCCCCTCCACCCATCTCTTCCTTCTTTGATCTCCAGCCGGTTTTTTTATACTCTCTCTGGTCCCTTACAAGTATGGTATGAACCTTCCCTATCATGTTCTCATTTACTAGTTTTATTGCCATGTTCAGGGAGGGGTCAAAATTATACTGTTCTGCAACCATAAACTTTACATTGTTCTTCACTGAAGCCTCTATAATTTCTGTTGCCTCTTCAATTGTGGTTGCTATGGGTTTTTCCATTATGACATGTTTACCAAGTTCCATGCATCTTATTGATATATCTCTGTGCATTTTGTGGGGAAGGACAATATCCGCTATATCAGAATTAGAATGTATGGCATCATCAATGTTATCGAAGACCTCCTTAACGCCGTAATTTTTCCTGTAGTACTCAAGAACTTCAGGATTCCTGTCATAAACTGAAAATTCTATTCCCAACTGTTTATATGATTCTCCATGAAGCTTCCCAAAACCGTTTCCACCAATCAGCGTGACTTTCATGGATATGCAATGTGTTTTGATTATTATTAAGATTCCTATGGAAGAAAGGTATTTTTAACCTCTATCTCCATTTCCTTTGACTAAAACTGGCCTTCACTCCAAATTGAGCTAATTTTGGAAAGGTTATTTACCGCCTTAAGTATATTTGAATGTTACTTATGAACCAGACAGATTATTTCATGCACAGGTCAATCATGGAACAGCCAACCGCTTTTAAAAGTATACTCACATCACACAACAAAGAATTTTCTGAAGCATCGCACATTTTAGGAAATTCAAAAAATATATTCCTGATTGGTACAGGATCTTCCCTTCATGCTGCTATGTTTGGCAGGTTCATTCTTGAAAAATATGTTGAAAATAAGAACATAATGGTATACTCATCATTTGAGTTCTCCAATTATACACCGGATCTATCAAGAGATGATACAGTCATTGTTATAAGCCACAGAGGCTATAAAATGTACAGTTATGATTCCCTTAAAAAGGCCAGAAATGCAGGGTGTAAAACTGTAGCCATAACTGGGGTTTCAAGCAGCATTAAGAAAGGAGATGCTGATTTTATATTCACCACCGTTGAACAGGAGAAATCCTCAGCCCATACAATAAGCCTTACCAGTGCTGTAGCTGTGCTTTTGAAACTTGCTGCGTCTTCAAAGCTGGAAGCAACACAGGAGAAAGAATCGCTGGAGAAACTTGCAGAATCAATTGTACCGGGAATGGAAAAAGCGCTTAAACTGGAAAAAGAACTAAAGGATATGTCGAAGAAAATGGATTTTTCCCAAAGAGTATGGATATTTGGAGGAGGTCCCAACTCAGTAACCGCTATGGAAGCAGCATTAAAAATGCAAGAGACCAGCTATGTAACAGCTTATGGATACGAAATTGAACAGCTTATCCACGGTCCAGTAAGGGCTGCTGATCTGTCACATGACATTTTCATATGCATTTCCACATGGGGTAAATCGTATGAACGAATCCAAAATTTTGCAAAAGCTTTGAGATCATTGAATGTAAGCGTCATTGAAATCACTGACCGGAATGATTCTCAAGAAAAAAATTTAGTATCTGTACAAAGAACTGAGGAAGAGTTTTCCCCCCTGATAAACCTCATTGTGCTTCAGCTGCTTTCGCTATCTGTTGCCGTTGCAAGGGGAAAGAATCCTGATAATTTCAGGTCAGATAATTCTGCCTTTGCCAGATTAGACGAAATGATCAAACTGTAATTGTTGTTCATTAAGTTTAAAAGTCTAATGAACGCATAAAAGTGAATCACCGGGAATGATTATGAAAATATTGTTCGACAATGGCGTTATGATAATCAGGAAAGATCTGGCAATAAAAGTAATGAATGGGGGTTAAAAGCAGATCTATTGGACAGTTTGCAGTCCTTGAGGATTACATGCTGAATCAATCTGAAGCTTGGTAATACCCAGTGAAATCTAGATTCCGTGGGGAAAGAGCCAATATTTATGGGTAACTTCATGATTTAGTGACATGCCTAAAATCGAAGGAAGACAATCCTTGAGATCCTTTCTTGATCAAGTTTCTAAAAGCAATTCATTAAGAATAGTATAAGGCGAAATTGACACGGAATATGAGATTACAGAGTATTCTCTTTTGACTGCTGCAAAAAATCCTTCACTTTTTTTCAAAAATATCAAAAATTATCTCGATTTCAGAATAGTCTCAAATCTTTTAGGTTTAGAGGATAGTGTCACAAAGGCCATAGGTTATAGCGATATATCGGAATTTCTCAGAAAATGAAATTCTGTTCTTACCGTTGATGATCTTTTTTCCACTGAATCACTGGAATCACAACCTCCTGTAAAAGAGACAATCAAGAATGGGGATGGAGTTGATATTTTCTCACTACCTATAGCCATACATTATGTATCCGACGGTTCAAGATCAGGTTATGGAAGATACATTACTTTCGGTTTGGTACCCACCAGGGACCACAGGTATGAAGAAATTTTAAATTTTAGCTTCACAAAGATTCAGCCTTTTGCAAGGGGCAGGTATGCATTTGATGCAGAAAGCCATGGAAATGTGTGGGGGTACCTTGACTAATGCAGGAAAAAGGGCTTAAAGTTGGACATATCTGTCTTAATAGGCGCACATCCCGTATTTTACATTCTTAGTCCTTTATTCACAAGAAACGAATATTCAAAAGGAGGAGAGGTTATAAAAGTCGGCTATACTTCTAGAATTTGAAACAAGCTCCCTGTATCTTCAGATTCTAAAATTTTTATAGAAGCTGAATGCCTTCCTGACGAAAGGTTTTAAGAAGGTCCCTTTGCTGAGCATACAGTTTATAAGGGGCAGGATTCCACAAAAAACGTGGCGCACATCAAAACAATAATGTCTAAGAAAAAAACAATATTTTATGATATACAGCCGTCCAATTCCTCAGAACATATCAATCTTTTTTTCCTTATCCAGAACCGCAGCCGTAACAGATGAAATAAAGAAGTTTATGCCAAAAGGCCCGTTGTATAATGTTTCATGATCACACTATGGATCGCGATTTCTCAGCCTGGCCTTTGTGGAGAATGGAAATATAAGCATTGCCAAACAGTCTGGTTCAGTAATTGTTGGAAACGATTCTCTATGGGGAAAGATTGTTTTTATCAACGATTGAAAGACAGAACCTAGCTTTAAAAGATCCTTAGTTAATCTTGCAGAAACTGATATTGAAGATGGATAAGACATTCTAATTTTCAGGAACATGTACATAATAAGTTCCGATATTACGTCAGATCCGGATAGAACTGCAGGCAAATTACTATTTCCCACATCTGGAAAACAAAGAAAAATTGTAAAAGATTCCAATAGGGAAAAGATGGAGATTGTTTTTGGCGATTCAAAAGTTGTAATATCTCATGAGATGTACGAAGATGGAAAGTTAAATCTGCAGATCGGCGAAGACATAGATCTCACTGACTTGGAAAAGGTTGGTTGGGCATTGGCCACCAGGATTAATCCGCAATATGACATGGAAGTGAGAAATAATAAAATATGCATGAAAGTCATCAAAAGTCATCCAGAAATTCCAGCAATTTCACCTGAAATAATGGATAAAGTTAGAAAAAAATGCACTACATTATTCTCTTATTATTCAGTCAATTGCTTCCAGTGCTATTATTATGATTGAGGCTGATGTCATTGCAATGTTAGTATAACTGTTTTTTCCGCTAAATTTAAGATCCAGCAGAGGGAGTGATGCAATTATACTTGAGTTCCGCAAATAATTTTTAATTAATTTTATTGCTCATTGAATATTTCATGGCTTCTACATGAGAATTCATGTCGATTGTTGTCCGTGCATCATGTATGCACGAATTACTATACTTGTTTTGTATATTGTATCATGTTCCTCCAAATATCACCCAATAGAAGAAGAAAGAATGTTTATGAGTACGCTCAGATAGCTGAACGTTACGGGGAGAATGGAAAACAGAAAACAAAGGTTCTTGAATACCTTGGTCCAGTGAGGAAAACATCTGACATGGAAAGATACAGGAAAATGAGGCGATGGTGAGAAAGGATCCGAAGGAATTCTCGCTTCTCCCTTCTCTGGAATATGGCATAATATATGCATCCATGTCCTTAATGGAGAAGAGTGGAATCCCCCGGGTGATCAAAATGAATTCAGGTGGCTATTCCCATATATTGAACTTCATGGTGATATCAAGACTGCTTGAAAACTGCTCTGATCTTGGACTTGTAGATCTCATTGACAGCGTATATTATCCATGGAATTATCTGCACCTTAGCGATGACAATATATACAGGGCACTTCACAGGATTGAATCAGAATAAGATTCCAATAGAAAATGAGTTATTTCATGCCCTGAAACCCCATGTATCAGTTGTGCATTACCAACTTACATCGTCATACTTCGAAAGCAGAGAGGATAACGATCTTGTCTTATTGGGATATTTTAGGGACAAGAAACGTGGTAAAGAACAGATGGTCATAGGTCTCGTCATGGCTGATTGCATCCCAATATACCATGAGGTCTGGCCTAGTAATACTGTGGGTCCAAAACACTGGAAAAGACCAGATCTATTATGAAGGAAAGATTCCACATAAAAAATGTCATCATAATAGTGGATCTGACATTTAAGAGATATCAGTCACTGAAGATTCTTGATAAGAATATGTATATAACAGCAGTATACAGGCATGATCTTCCATATTGCAATATCCTCATGGATACAAAATTTGATGAAAAAGACCTGTATGGTCATCTATACATCAGATCTGTGGATGTGAATGTCACAGATGTCATTGAGGATGATACCACAGAAGACGATAAAAGGCTTGCTGAAAAGAGGCGATACATGGCTGTATTGAACATGGAAAGGGAGAAGACAGATCTCGCCCATCTTGAGAAGAAGATGGCCATTGTGAAGGAGAGAATGACCGAAATATCAGATCCAAATAAGATGAAGAAATCCCTTGGAAATCTGAGATCACTTGTGAAATTCTGGGATCATGCCATTACAATGAATGAAAAAATATCCTAACTGAAAGGACTCGCAGGAAAATTCATGACAATGACAAATACCCGTCTCTCCATGGAAGATGTGGTGAAGTCTTATAAAGAACAGTGGATGATAGAAAGATCCTTTCCAACAGCAAAAGTCATTCCTAAAGATATGTTTGATAAATCACAGAAAGCCGGAATGGATCAAAGCACATGTGTTTGTCTGTGTTCTTTCCCTGATCATATCAAGGCTAATAGAGAAAAAAAGGGATCACCATATCCAGAAGTTCCAGGATACTCTCTTATCTCAAGGTCACACCTGTAAAAACAGAATCCGGTATCGTCATGATAAGATAAGAATCGGATAAAGCAAGAGGTCTACTCATAAAGATGAATATAGACTATCCTGAGAAGGTGGTTGGTGCAAGGATAGAAAACCAGTAACATGAACAACAGGTTTAGATGAATAAAGGATCAGCATGCATTTTCTCAAAAACTCTAGGCGGAACTCAAATTTAAAAGCATCCTGGAGCATTGCATTCTCAAGATCCTCCTCTGCAACTATCCCCTTGAGGCGTTCATTCTCTTTTTTCAACTTCCTGATGCCTGGTTCTATCTTTCCCGATCTGGTTCTGAGGCCTTCAATGCCAAGATCATCAAATGATTCCTTCCAGCGATAAAGCATGGATGGATCGATAGAATATTTTCTGCAGGTTTCCAAAACATATCCAATTTGCCTGATCTCGTCTATTAGTGCAACCTTCTCATCCACAATCCAATGTTTTCAAGCCATGTCTTTCTAATACTCCTTTAATATACTCCCCCGTGCCCGCATAAGTAAATGTTGTCCATTTATTTAAGGGGCCAGACCACCATGAATATAGCCTTCGGTCATTAATTATACAATTTATCATCTGTTCTAAGGATTCCTAAAAAAATGAGAGTTCTGAATTGGTTATGGAATCCAAGAAAACAAGTGGGGTTTTTAAAAATTGTGTGAAAAAAGTTTTTTAGGTGCTATAAAAAGAATTGCCCCTGGTTGGATCACAACTTGGAAATCTTAATATTAAACTCTTCAGAAATGTCGATTTTGCTAAAATCACACAGCATGAAATTTTCAATAACTACTCTCGTATCCGTCCGATCTATTTCATCAAGAGACATAAGATAACGCATATTTTCTTTATACGCTTCCTGATCTTTATTTAATGTGATAATGACAAAATCGATCTCGCCTAGGATTTCTAAAAGTGTGATGATCCCGCTGATTTTCAACAATTTACCTGAAAGAAGATCTGTGTAGTTCTTTTTATATTTTGCTTTTATAAAGGTTACTGCCAGAAAATTTAGTCCGAATTTGGAATAATCCACCTCTGCTCTGATTGATTTGATTACATTCTGCTCCTTTAATTTTTTTATTCTCTTGCTTATGGCAGAAGGAGAATTTATCCCGCATTTATCTCCTATTTCTTTCATGGGCATCTCAGCATCCACAGAGAGAAGTTTCAGTATTTTTAAATCTATTATATCCAATTCCATAACAATCTTAATGAATATATAAACTTCTCTAAATGGGTTAATTGAGGAATAAAAATTCCTATAATCACAATTTTCGGAATAAATTAATCTTAATTTTATAGTTGTAACCGTTTCTGTTAAAAGACTAAATATGATTTGGTAGTATCTTCGGTATGGCCTTCGTAAAAGGATTAAAAAAGAACACTGGAGGATTATGGACAGGGGTCTTTCAGGGGTTGGCTTATATAGCTCCTGCTGCCACTGCAGCATCATTCTTTGTAGTCGAAGCTGGTTATGTGGGGGCATCGGTTCCATTGACCTTCCTCCTTGCAACATTGGGCGTCGCGAGCGCTATGTACATGAACTATGAATTCTCAAAAAGAATTTCGCATGCAGGGGGGTATTATTCTTACATCTCAGCGGGATTGGGAGGTCGATTTGGCGGATTTGCCTCCATTCTTTATTATACTAATGTTATGGGAGCTTTGGTTGGTTTTTCAACACTTTTCTTTGCTGGTGTTGCATGGCCATTAATACCGCAGTTGGCATCAAATCCTTATGGCTGGTTACCTTTGGCTTTTATCCCTCTGGTACTGATATTTACATTGCTATATTTCGGGTTAAGACCATCTTTGTATTACACGCTCATAGGCGGGGTTATTGAGGTTGGCATATTGATTGCCTTCTCATTGTTCATAATATTAAGCCCAGCAACCCATAATTCATTTGCGCCTTTCTCATTGAACGGAATTTCAGCAAATAATCTAGGTTTTGGAACATTATTTGCCATACTTGGTTTCGTTGGACTCGGCTCCATTATTACCATATCAGAAGAATTGGAAACGCCAAAGAAGGTAGTACCAAAAGCAATAGTTTATGGGCTAATCATTGGGGCAATTACATATGTAATAAGCTCTTATGCTCTTGTAGTTGGCTGGGGTATAACGAATATCGCAACATTCTCAACTTCAACGAACCCAGGCTTTACAGTCATATCTAATTATCTTGGACCAATAGGTTTACTGGTATTTGTATTAATCACCTTAAACAGTTTCATTTCAAATGGAATTGCCGAGGGAAATGCATTCAGCAGAATTGGCTATGGAATGGCAAGAGATAATTTGGTATTCCCAAAAAGTATGGCAGTTACAGACAAAAAAACCGGCTCGCCTAGGAAGATTGTACTATTTGAGGCTCTTTTTGTATCAATCTCTAGCATAGTGGCTGGATTGATTTTTGGTCCTTTTATTGGGGCAACCATAGTTACAGCCTTAAACGGGTCGATTCTCTATGTAGTTCATATCCTTTCGAATTTCTCTTTGCCCGTTTACGGTAAGAATAAACTTAAATTTGGTGCAAGAAAATGGGTGCCTTTTTTAGCACTCCCCCTGCCGGCAACTGTAATTTATCTGTTCGCAATTTATGGGACCTTTGCTCCATTCCCGCCTGCATACCCCTATAATTACGCATTTTATCTGTTTATCTTTATGATCTTAGTCGGGATTGTTTTTGTTGTCTATCTTATGGTCAAGAAAACTCCAGAAGAGATCAGAAAAATCGGAAGCGCAGAAACTATTCAGGAGCACAGTGATGAATAATGACAACAGAAATATTAAAACTCGAACCAGAAAGAACTGAGGATGACCTCTCATCCTTATATTCCACAGTATCTGATGTGTTGAAGGATATAAAAAAAGAAGGAGATAGGGCTGTTTCAAAATACACTCTCAAATTTGATAAGTTGCAACTTGAAAAATTCCTTTTATCGAAGGATGAGATCGAAAATAAGATTAAAAACTTGAATCCAAAAACAAAGGATTTGATAGATGAGAATATTACGAGAATAACAAAATTTGCCAGATTTCAACTTTCAATGTATAGAGATATGCAGATCGAAGTTGATGGCAATGAAACTGTATTGGGTCAAAAAATAGTTCCTATAAGTTCCGCAGGCATTTACGTTCCTGCAGGAAGGTTCCCACTTTTATCATCCGCCCTCATGGGTATAATCCCGGCCAAAGTGGCAGGTGTAAAGAGGATAGTTGCAATGACTCCACCAGGAGAAAATAGGCCGGATATTGGTGTTTTGTATGGAATATATAAAGCCGGAGCAACGGAGGTTTACACAATTGGGGGTATTCAGGCAATAGGAGCATTGGCATACGGAACCGAGACGATAAAGCCGGTAGATAAAATATTTGGTCCAGGAAACAAGTATGTTAATGAGGCAAAGAGACAGGTTTTTGGCGAGGTTGGTATTGATCTTCTGGCTGGACCTAGCGAAGTCTTAATAATTGCCGACGAAACTGCCAATATCGATTTGGTTGCATATGATTTGCTTGCACAGGCTGAGCACGATATCGCTGCAAGGAGTTGTCTCGTTACTACTTCTAGGGAAATGGCCTTGAAATTGAAAAATGAGATGCCAAAATACATTGAGACACTTGCTACGAGAGAAATATTACGAGTTTCATGGAAAGAGAAAGGAAGCATTATTTATTGCAACAATTTTGATGAAGCTCTTGAATACGCAAATAATTATGCCCCAGAGCATCTTGAATTACATGTCTCAATTAAGCACAGGGAAGAAGCATTTGAAAAACTCGACAATTTTGGGAGCCTGTTCATGAATCAAAACACTCCAGTTGTTTTCTCTGACAAATTAATAGGAACAAATCATACCCTCCCTACTAATCGTGCTTCAAGATATACCGGAGGATTGAATGTTGGAGCATTCCTCAAAGTCTTAACTTTTCAGGAGGTTTTGGGTGAAGTTGCATTAAAAGAACTATCTAGAAGGGCTTTTGAACAGAGCAAACTAGAAGGACTCTCTGGTCATGCTAAATCTGCTGAATTAAGGGCAAAATTATTTAAAGATATTCGGATAAATAGTGGTGAGGAATGATGCAAAAAGAGAATGAGTGGAAAAGTATGATGGATGCTCCCGTAATAAAGGGAGAAATTCCTGGAGAGAAATCAAAACTAATGCTTAAAGAACAGGAACTTTATGAAACTAGTTCAAGAACATATACCGACACATTCAAAATAGGTGTTAATTATGGAAAAAACGCAACCATAGTGGATGTGGATGGAAACGTATTTATTGATCTGTTTAGCGGGGTGAGTGTTCTGAATATGGGGCATGCAAATCCAGATGTATTAAAAGCTATAACTGAGCAGGCGTCAAGAATAACGCATATTACGGAGGTACCAACAGAGGCCAGAATAGCTTTTCTAAAGACACTTAATTCAACACTTCCAGGGAAAATGAGGGATAACTCAAAGGTGTTTACAACTGTAACTGGTGGTGATGCCTGTGAACTTGCGATTCAACTCTCCAGATTGATAACAAAGAAAAAGGTTATTATCGCCTTCGGAGGCTCATATCATGGAATCGCAGGAAACATTGTTTCGACAACAGCAAACTTTCATTACCGCGACAACTCATTCAATTCATACACTAACACTTACCATATACCGTTCCCATACCCATACAGATTTCCGATAAAATCGGAAAATGAGGATATTTCAAAAACTGTAATAGATTATCTTGAATATTTAATAAAGGACCCATATTCAGGAATCGGGTCTGTTGCGGGTGTGATGGTAGAACCAATTCAAGGGGAAGGAGGATATGTGGTACCCCCTGATAATTTTATGCCTATGCTAGCGGAGTCCACTAAGAAACTCGGGGTTCCTCTCATAGTTGATGAGATACAAACTGGTATGGGAAGAACTGGAAAGATATGGGCGTCTGAGCATTCCCGAATTACCCCGGATATTATGTGTATTTCCAAAAGCGTGGGAGGAGGCATTCCGATCTCCATGATTGCATACCACAAGGAATATGATGTGGAAATCCCTAAGGCATTCCATTTAGGCACATTCAGAGCAAATCCAGTAGGACTTGCGGCAGGCAATGTAATATTGAATAAACTCAAGAACGAGGAGTTTCTTAATGAGGTAAAACGTAAGGGTAAATTCATCATGGAAAAATTAATCTCCCTTCAGGAAAAATCCAAATTCATAGGTGATGTAAGGGGTAAAGGACTTATGATCGGGGTTGAATTTGTCAGGGATAAGAAGTCTAGGGAACCAAATTCAGAATTGGCAATGAAAATAAAAAATCGGATGTTTAACAATGGTGTACTTATACATACATGTGGTCATTTTGCCAATGTGATAAGATTCATGCCTCCCCTTACCATTGAGATGAAGTTACTGGAAAAAAGCATGGAAATATTTGAAAAATCTCTTTATCAGGAATCATCCTGAAAAAATTTATTCCATTTCTTTCTCAATCATATCTGCAACGTTATTTGCATCCTGACTTCTGATCTTTCTGAGATTTTCTATGATTTTTATCCTATCAGCAACACTCCTATTTTGACTCATTTTGAATTTGCAGATTTTTTGTTCTATCTTAATTCTAAATGCTTTCACGCCATTGCTCATATTCTTGAAATAGCCCTCTTCCATTCTTTCTTGCATATCATTATCAATAAGATAGAAATGTAACATCTCTTTCAAAATAGTAACGTTTTCTCCTAAGTCAAGCAGTTCGAAAATTCCTTGAACATGGACCGTAGAGTAATCCCAGGTTGGAACTGATTCTGAAATATTATACCATTTCGGAGAAATATAATGATGTGGACCATCAAAAACACATAATGTTTTTCTGTTTTTGGCTATTTTCCAATGATCATTAGCAATTGCCATATGTCCATATAAGTATTCCCCATCCTCTTCCTTTTTATACACCATTGGAAGATGGGTAGTGCGGAATTCATCATCATAATATGTGATCATAACCCCAAAATTGTATTTTTTAATAAAAGAGATGATTTTTTCGTCATCATTTATCTCAAAATTTTTTGGAACATACATTCTCATAAATTTGCATGACGTTATTAAAGTTAATGGAGTTGCCTAGGGCAGTAAAAGGGTGTTAACTGCAATAATCAGTAATTAGATAAGAGTGATAATAATCATTACAATTTAACCTAAGTTTAGTATATTATGAAAAAACTCTTTTTACAATGTATTTTTACATGATAGTGCAATTGGATTGTTTTTGTTAGTTGGTTAATGCGACATGTTTCCTGTCTATACAGTACATATTAATCCTCTTATATCCTCAATTTCACGCTGTTTCGAAAAGGAATGATGTCAAATCTTTAATATAAACTTGAGTTTCTCATGATGTTTTGATGAAAATTGTCAGAAGACACTTTATCTCAGAGAATTTGATAGCGATCTTACTGTTATTTTGTTAGTGTGTCACCTATAACTTTTTTTGGATAGGTAAAATAAGAAGTGATAGTATCTGATTTGCATTTTCCCATCCCCGTCTGAGTATCAGTTTTCCAACTGGAATTATCAACGGTATTGCTTCCAGTTTTGAAAGAGTACTAATAATATGAGACATTATTGCATTCGTTCTCTTTCAAATAAGCCTTGAATGGATCAAAGCACATGTGTTTGTCTGTGTTCTTTCCCTGATCATATCAAGGCTAATAGAGAAAAAAAGGGATCACCATATCCAGAAGTTCCAGGATACTCTCTTATCTCAAGGTCACACCTGTAAAAACAGAATCTGGTATCGTCATGATAAGATAAGAATCGGATAAAGCAAGAGGTCTACTCATAAAGATGAATATAGACTATCCTGAGAAGGTGGTTGGTGCAAGGATAGAAAACCAGTAACATGATCAACAGGTTTAGATGAATAAAGGATCAGCATGCATTTTCTCAAAAACTCTAGGCGGAACTCAAGTTTGTAACCACCACGGTTCCTGTCAGAAGGCTGTTAATGAATAGCAATGTTACCACGATTGCAGCGTTTTTTCCAATAAATATATTGATTATATGGGCTCCTGGAATAAGTCTTTCCGCATATTCATCCATTAGTACAAAACCCCATGCTATGGTAAAGTAAAATGATCTGAAAACAAAAACAGTCCGAGACTTATTACTGTAAATACCATGGATTTGCCTATTTTCTTCCTGGGAGATACGGATCCCTCTCCAAATGTGGCGGATGCACCAAAACCAAAGAACGCAGTATAAATCAGCATAACTCCTATACCAATACCACGAAGTTCGTTGAGTGAATATTTTGTATTGAAAACACTGGTTTTGTTAATTGAACGATGTGAAATCAGGATATATATTCCAAATGCACTTGTTATTGCAATTTCAATTATTGCAATAATCATAGTATATCTGGTTGATCCACGTATTCCAGAAATGGATACAAATAGCAAAACAAAAGGGTCACAAGTAAAAGTGGAAACCACGAATAAGAGGGAAGTTTAACCCCAAAAACATAACTTATAAGGGGTGGAACAAAGACTGCAACACTCAGTGCTATAAGACAAAGGGCCATTATCTGGTAAAATATGCAGAAAAACCTGCAAAAAGTGCCGGTCTCACTCCATAGCCACGCTTAGCACAACCATAATATCCACCTGATCCGGCAACTTTTGCAGATATTATTCTGATTATAAAAGCATTGATCATTACGAAACAAAAAAAAGCGATTAGAGCAACATGCGGCAAAGAACCCTGGGCATATACCTCTGGGCCTATAAGTGCCGCTATGAAAGCTCCTGTTGAAGCCGCACCTGCAACATCCTAAAACATGCTTTCCTTAAGTTTTATTGAGTTTTCCCTTAGTCTATCTGACATTTCATGAATTCCAACTTGTCATTTCCAGTATTTCGTTTGATAACTGTTTACATTTAGTAAAGTAAACACATATTTTATACATACCGGTCATTATTTAAGCAGTAAGGTACAAACAACTATATTTTAAATGTTTAACAGTCTCACTCAAGAATATTGAAATTTGGGCATTATATCATAGAATAGCCAGCTCAGTCTCATTTGAAATGTAAACTGCAGTTGAATCAGGTTCGGTTTCAACGGATCTGTAAAGTGGGTTGGCGGTTCCTCCTATCTTGAATTCTCCTGGTAAATTGACTGCAATGACGTTTCCCTTAAAAAGAGGTGTCTGGTAAAGAAGTCTTTTGAAAAAATCAAGAAGCTCGGTATTCAGAGAAGGGTAGTTTCGTCCAGCCGCAATTAATTTTACTGCTTTTGCAGGAACTGGATCAACTCTGAAGACATCAACCAGGTCGTTAAGCTTAGAGCCACAGTTCTCTCTCATAATAGAATCTATCCTTATTTCTGACTTTCCAGAATCCTCTTCCCTCATTTCGTAAACTCTTCCTATTGCCAAATTATTTCCTTTTACAGCAACACAATCATTAAGCTTTAAATTCAGAAGATTCATAGTCTCTTTATCTATCCTCACCCTTGATTTGAATGGGTCCAGTGAGTTCGCTTCTACTACTTTTAACTTTATGGATTTTTCCTGGTTCATTGTACTCAGTGGATAACGAACACGGTTATAGTTTTGTTTAGACAAACTTTCAATATTTAGCGGAAGGAAATGATGGTGTCATTAATTTTGTTTGAGTTCTAGCACTTTCATCAATAAATCTTTAGGATAGGAAGAAGAATGCCACCAGTAAAAGGTCATGGAACATCCTTTCATTTTTATGAAATTTCTCACAATTTTGGTATTGGATATGGAGATTATACAAAAATTCAGTATCATGTCCAAAAAGTCTTTTAAATTAAATGATAACAGTGTACCGTTTATCTTATAAATTATGGATTAGATTGTAATTTTGTTACCATCCACTTTAACTGGATAAATTTTCAGATCTTTTCCTTAGAATTCACAATAATGTATTTTACCCCATTGATTATTTTTTGTACGGATTTTTAAAGATTTTTCACGGAGGATTTTATGAACATTAATTTAACAGATGCTGTAGATTAAGGCTCCTTTCAAATTTTTGCAAATGTATATTATTATGCGGATATTAAAACCAAATGTCGAGATTTCCACAATGGAAGTATATTGCTGTTTCAAGTTTTCCCCTTTCGTGTATAATAAAGCTATATTCTGAATTGTTGCTATATTTGAGTTGCCGCCATGTGCAGTTATCCTCTTGATCGAGATAGGTATTCAGTCTCAAGCTCTTTGGGGAGAAGGTGAAATTTGACACAATCCATGGTTTTTCTATGGAATACAGATCCTCATAAAGTTTTTCGTCATTGATGCATGCAGAAAAAACATGTATCTTTATTTTACCCAAGATATTGCTGGATAAAGCATAATATCTAATAAAAAGTACACTTCCATATTCCATACAAAAGTATTATCGTGCCCCACAAATAGCATTCTTAAAATAAATCTTATGCGAAGGGCCGGATTCGAACCGGCGGATCCCTACGGAAACAGATCTTGAGTCTGTCGCCTTTAACCTAGCTCGGCAACCTTCGCTCTGACCTCGTATGAATTTGCACTTTATCTTATTTTTCATTCTGAAATGGCAAAACTTAATTCTGACAAGAAACTCTTGAGCTATGAAAGCTACTTATAATATCACTATGGATGAAGAATTGTGTAAAAAATTTATTAAAACTTTCAATCAGGATAACGACAGTACCATAAACACAAGATGTGAATGTGGGAAACTTGTGATAATTATAAACGACTTAAAAATCTCAAGTCTTTACAACATAACAGATGATATACTGAGAAATTTAAATACATTTGATAGTGTACTGAAAGAGCTGTAAAATTGAAAAGGTCCTGCACAATTCAGATTTGAAGAACTTTCAAATAGTCTTTCTGATTCTTAAAATGCAGTGGAATGGCAATAATTCTCTGATTATCTGAAGAGAAGAGACCTGAAGGGTGTGGAACTTGTCATATCTGATGGGCATAAGGGAATAATGGAATCTCTGACAAGATCCTTCATGGGTGCAGCATGGCAGTACTGTCATGTGCATTTCATGAGGTATCTCATGAAACTCATACCGAAGAAGAAGCAGTCTTCTGTGATGCAGATGGTGAAACAGGATCTTGAGAATGAATCTCTTGTATCCAGGGCACATGATATCCATGTTGAATAAGATCTTGATAAAGCATCAGAGATGTTTTAGATATACTGTCCATATCTTTACAATTAACATGCATATGGATATTCAAAAATGAGAAAAATAAAAACAACAAATGTACTGAAGAGAATGAATTGTGGAATGAATTCTGAATTAAAGAAAAGAACAGAGAAGATGGAAGCATTTCCATCGGAACAGTCTCTATTGAGACTGGTTGTCTCTATAATGATAGATAAACGAGGAGTGGATCACTGGAAGAAAGTATTTGGACATGGAGGTTGATTGGGATTGTGCACAATCTTTTCGAAATTACAGCAGATCATGTAAACTATCACATTTGAAAAAATTTATAAAAAAATTATGGATTATTGTTCAGACTCTTCCACGTTTATGGAAAGTTTCTCAGTAAGTTCTTTGTATCTGTTTCTTATTGTTACTTCAGTGACTCCGGCAACCTCTGCAACTGCCCTCTGTGTTCTTCTTTCACCGGTCATCAGTGATGCGATGTAGATTGCAGCAGCAGCAACACCCGTAGGCCCCTTCCCTGAAATAAGGTCGTTCTCCTCAGCACTTTTAAGTATCTCTGAACCTTTCTTACGTGCCTCCATGGATAGCTTAAGTTTGCTGCAGAATCTGTTTATATAGTCCTCAGGTTTGGATGGCATTATGTTCAGTTTCAGATATCTGCTCATTATTCTGTATGTTCTTCCAATCTCTTTCTTCTTTACTCTCGTTACAGTTGCTATCTCGTCCAGCGTTCTTGGCACATTGGTTATCCTGCAGGCAGCATATATGGAACCTGCAACAACACCTTCAATACTCCTTCCTCTTATCATGTTCTGTTTTACGGCCTTCCTGTAAATAACAGCGGCTGTTTCCCAGACATCTTTAGGTATACTTAGATTGGAAGCCATTCTCTCAAGTTCCTGCAAAGCCTGTGAAAGATTCCGCTCTGCTGCGTTTGAAACCTTTATCCTCTTCTGCCACTTTCTCAGCCTGTACAGCTGAGCCCTGTTTCTTGTAGGGATAGACTTCCCATAGGAATCTTTGTTTTTCCAGGATATGTCCGTAGAGAGACCCTTATCATGTATGGTAAAGGTCATGGGAGATCCAGTTCTAGCTCTGGCATCATTCTGTTCCGAATCGAATGCTCTCCATTCTGCCCCCTGATCTATGAAACTTTCGTCTATAACTATTCCACAGCTGTTACAGATCAACTCACCTCTTTCATAGTCACGAACCAATTGCGTGGATCCGCATTCCGGGCATTTCTGAATTTCTTCTATCTTTTTATTGACTTTTTCGTTCTCTACCATCTTATTTCACCTCTAACATCTCAATATTACTTCTTCAACCCCGGAAACATTTTCCTTGATAGTTACAAGAGCGTAAGGGTCTTTAACAGGTCCAAAGATCTTTGTGATTTTACCAATGTTTGAATTGTTTCTGTTGAATACACCAATATTCATTCTAAGGCATTTCTGGGGTTTGATTACCAGTTCTCTCCCTTTACCGCCTATCACTTTGCATGTTTCTTCCATGTTCTATTGTTAATACAATGAAATTATATAAACATTACGCAAAATTATTACTATGTTTAATTATGGTATTAAAGTATTAGTGCATAGATATAGTCATTTATGATGTAAAACGAAGACTTTTTACAAATTAAAAGGTTAATTTAAGCCATTTTACAATAAGGTATGTTCTGAATATTGCGAAACAAAAATTTAAATGCTTATCAAAAAGGTTTAATACAATCTGTAATGTAGTGCATTATATACTGTATAAAGGTGTACAAATGGCTTCTAAAATGAGTGATGATGTGTCAAAGAGATGCCCTGAATGCAATTCTGAGCATCTTGTGAAAGATTATGAGAGGGGAGAACTGACGTGCAACGATTGCGGTATGGTACTGGAGGATTCTATTATTGACCAGGGACCTGAATGGAGGGCTTTTGACTCTGAACAGGACGACAGGCGTGCAAGAACGGGTTCGCCAATGACTTTTCTCAGCCATGACAAAGGTTTGGCAACGGAAATTTCATGGTCCAACAAGGACTATTATGGAAAACGAATTCCGCATAAAAATAGAGCCCAGATATACCGTGTAAGAAAATGGCATCAGAGAATCAGAGTAAGCAATGCAGCAGAAAGAAACCTGTCCCTTGCCCTCCAGATGCTCAATGATAACGGTGCAAAGCTCGGAATACCAAAGGATATAAAAGAGACGGCTGCCCTTATTTACCGCAGGGCAGTGGAAAAGAATCTTATCAGGGGGAGAAGCATTGAAAGCATAGTGTGTGCTTCAATTTACGCTGCTTGCAGAATGATAAACCTCCCAAGGACTCTGGATGAAATATCCAAGGCTTCAGAGGTTAACAAAAAGAAAATAGGAAAGGCATACAGGCATCTTGCAAAAGAGTTGAGCCTGAACCTTAAACCTACAACTCCATATTCCTACATTGCGCAGTTCTGCAATAAATTGGAACTGGACAAACAGGCAATTGTTGTCAGTGAGGATATTGTGAGAAAATCCATTGAACTGGGAATTTCCTCAGGAAAAGGGCCAACAGGAGTTGCGGCAGCTTCCATATATATAGCATCAGTAATGGTGGGAAAACCAAGAACACAGAAAGAGATAGCCAGAGTTTCAGGTGTTACAGAGGTAACAATCAGGAACCGTTACAAAGAGATAAGTAAACACCTTGGTATTCCTGAAATGGAATAGATATGAAAATAGACGTGATCGATAACGGCGGTCAATGGACTCACAGGGAATGGCGGGTTCTTAGAGAATTAGGTGTGGAGAGCAAAATTGTTCCGAACACTGCCGATACACACGAATTGGACGGCCTGGACGGGCTTGTTCTTTCAGGTGGGGCCCCGAGTATAGTTTCCGAGTTGGGCAAGCTGGGAAACATTAGCAATTTTTTTAACCATCATGATTTCCCAATTTTTGGGATATGTGTGGGAGCACAGTTCATTGCTTTGCATTACGGTGGTGAGGTAGGTCCGGGTGAACACCCCGAGTTCGGCAAAACAGAGATTAATTTTTCACAAACAGAGGGAATACTCCGTGGAATTCCAGCAAAGATTATTGCATGGGAAAACCACAATGATGAGATTAAAAAACTTCCTGAAGATTTCAATTTGTATGGTTATTCCCGTTACTGCAAGGTTCAGGCTTTCGGACATAAAAACGAAAGAATATTCGGGGTGCAGTTTCATCCGGAAGTTGAAAATACACAGTTCGGAAAGGAAATTTTTAAAAATTTCATAGATATCTGCAAAAGATAGTATGCCGAGGAAAGCCAATATTTTAAATAGCATTTCCGTTATTATATGATGGTATCCATGCTTGCAGAGATAACTGAATTATACGACACCAAAGTTTACAGCGATAAAGGAATTCTCATTGGCGCAGTTAAGGACATCATTCTGGATACAGATGAACAATCTATCTATGGGCTTTACATAGAGAATACAAACCAGGACCTCGTTGAGGGTGGTTCGGCAATAAGTATTCCATTCAGGTGGATCAAGGCTGTAGGTGAGATTATACTTCTCAAGAAGTTCCCGCAAAAGGTTAAGGTACCGCAGACTAAGGATGAAATCTGACACTTTGCTTTGATCTAACGTTATCCAGGCGAATTAAAGGTAATCCAACCAGGTACGTTGTGGACAGATTTTCAGCAATCCCCTGCGCTGGTTAATTGAAATTCAAGAAAAATTAAGTTTATTTATGGAGAAAATAGCCTATGCCCGTCTCACCGTCAACATTTACATAGCCATATCTCTCAAGCTGTGCCACTCCCTTGTATGATGATATAAGTGGCTCTGCAACGCCTTCATTAACAGTTCCGTCGGGCTTAAATATCTTGAACTTTAAGGATCCTTGAGGCGCCCAGTGAATAATTTTTAGTTTTTCCTTGCCTGGCATTATGGACAGAATCTTTCCTTCATTTCCAATCTTTTCGACATCACACAGATCCTTGATCCTTATGTGTTTTCCGTCATCGAGAGTGTCCCAATCAGCTGGATCAACAAAAATTGAAGCCATGCTTCCAAGTTCATACTCCCTGAAATCAGTAGCGGGATTCCCTGGATGATAGGGAATTTTTGATAACAGGGCTGATTTATTGTCAAGTTTAATTTCCACTGGGTTTTTTACAAAAAAGAATCTCTTTGCTATCTTATCCACATTCTCTTTGTTAATGGAGTTGAATATGTCCCATGAAAATTCAGCATCTATCTCCCGCATCCCAGACTCGATCCAGTAACGTCTGAAAGTTTCAGGCGAATAGCCTCTTTTCTTCAGTGCCATAAGTGTTCCAAGCCTTATGTCATCCCATCCGGAATAGTCTCCGTTTACTATCCCTTTCTTGATTATTGAGGTCTTGAGCACAGTATCTGGTATGTTTATAAGTCCGTAATGGTAGTATTCAGGCAGTTTCCAATCGTTATAGGCGAATATGTATTTCTGTTTCTCAGTATTGTTCAGGTGATCCTTCCCTCTAATGACATGAGTCAGACCGAGTAAATGATCATCTACTGCAACGCTGAAATTCATCATGGGGTAGAACCGGTATCTTCTTCCTGTCCTTGGGTGTGGTGCATCTACTATTCTAAAGGCTATCCAGTCTCTGATTGATGGATTTGGATGATTAAGATCGGTTTTTACAACAAGAGTTGCCGATCCTCTGCTATATTCTCCGTGAATAATTTTTTCAAATGATTCCATATTCTCTTGGGGTTTTGAATTCCTGTGCGGGCAGGCTTCAGACTTAAGCTTTAATTTTCTGAATTCTTCCTGTTTACAGAAACATATGTAAGCATGACCGGAGTTGATCAGTGATCTTGCCTGGTCATAATAAATCTCCATGCGGTCAGACTGTATTACAACCCGAGAAACATTTACACCAAGCCATTGAAGGTCCGTGGGAATCTGATCATAAGCTATTGTATCAATATTCTCGGGATTAGTATCCTCAATTCTTAAAACAAGTTCCCCGCCATATCTCTTCACATATTCGTCATTAAGTATGGCCATCCTTGAATGTCCAATGTGGAGAGGACCAGAGGGAGAGGGCGCCAGTCTCATAACAACACTTTTTCCCACACTTCTCAGATCAGGAAGCCTGTGTTCCTGTTTTCTCACAACTTTAACTATGAATTCTGGGTATTCCTTTGATACAATGGAAACGATCTCATCCCAACTCATAGAATTTATCCCGTTCACAATAATGGAGACCCGTTTGGAAATGGAGGAAACATCCTTTCTGGCCTCAGGGAAAGACCCAAGTACTCTGCTCATCACAGATCCAACTTCTGCCTTTCCTTCATGTTCATATGCATTTTTTAAAACAATCTTTCTTATATCAGCATCAGTAAGCACTGTGTATCACCCTGAACTCAAACATTTTCCTTTTCAAGTCTTCAAGTCCATCTCCGGTCATGGTGGATACAGCAATTTTTTCTCTTATTTCAGGTCCCAGATCACTCTTTGTCTGCACCCTTATGATGGGTTTTCTGAAAGTCCTTACAATCTCATCATAAAGCCTCTCCTGGTCCTGGACTGAATATCCGGAACTCTCCGAGTAGTCAAACAGAAACATGATTATGCCGTCAATGTGCTTCAATGCCATTATTGCCTTGATTTCCATCTCATTTCTTTCCTCCATTGGGCGATCAAGAATTCCTGGAGTATCAACAAGCTGAAACCTTTCGTCATCAATATCCAGAACACCTACATGTATGGACTGGGTGGTGAAAGGGTACTGGGCAATCTTTGGATTTGTGTTGGTTATTGATCTGATCAGGGAGCTTTTTCCAACATTTGGCATCCCTGAGATAATAAAGGTGAGAACACGTGTATCAATTGTGGGTATTCTGGACATGTAGTCTCTGCATTCTCTCAGGAACTCAAGATCTTTCTTGAGATCATTGATCAGTGAGGCGAATCTCCCATAGTAAGATCTCATAATTTTATTAAGATCTTCTGATTTCTGCGCCCCTTTAGCCTTTCTGATATAAATTGTTGAAAATTTAACTATATTTATGGATGTTTCGCTCATTTTATACAGGCTTATTTTATAATGATCGATGTCAAAAAGCAGATCCAGCAGATCGCGGTAAAATGGGTGGACTTCCTCTATTTTTGGAAATTTCTTTACAAGTTTGTCAAGGTGCCCGCAGGATATACTTTCAATAGTTGAAATTCGATCTATTATCTCTTTTCGAATCTTATCCTCAACTTTCAACTGATAAGGCTCCTCTATCTTAGCGGCTCTGGAAAAACATTTGTCAATAATTTCTTGACTCATAAGTACAGTTGGTATTCTGTTAAACATTGTTATTCAGCCTGTTTTTTCAAATTATTGCTCATGGATTGCGCCCATAATTTTAGTCATAACATCATCGGGTATCTCTTTGAATCCATGCGCATATTTATGGTGCATCTTTATCTTGGGCAGAATGTCCTTCTCGGTTGCTGCGTTTGTTTCGAAACTGCACTGGTAACCTATATCTGAGCATTTAAAGTAAAATCTTGACATAATAGACAATGTGTGCCTGACTTAAAAATCTATTGTACTTATACTACCTTTTATTCACATTTTATTAAAAGGATCAGATTAATCTGTTATATACTAAAATACCAGTTAAATATACTGTACTGTGAAATTATGATAGAGGAAGATCATAGAAATATAACATGTGGTGGAGACCCTTTTAACTACATAAAAAGCGTGATCAAGGGTCTATATTTTCAGCTGGATCCAGGCCAGGATGCAAAAATTATGGTACTAAGAGAGAAATTTCCATATGAAAGGAATGTTTTCGAGAGCCTGGCAAGCCATTCAAAATTAAAGGTAGTAAGTTTTGAGGAAAAGGACAAAGAACTGCATATCGTTGTAAGGAGAGATTTCTAGGAGTAAGATAACTTTCATCAGTAAATGGGGAAGAATAAGAATGACCACTTGTATGACAAAGTCCTCAAATAAGAGAGACATTGAAATTATTAATTTAAGAATCTTTTCGATTGGTTGGTCCCATACTCAAACATTTAAACAAAACTCCAAAACCGTATATGCTGCAATGATGCGAAAAAACCAAACTGAGAGCAATAATTATTATACAACTTAAGATAAAGGGAGGTTAAGCAAATTATTGGGGAAATGGTAACATTATGGAAGATTATAACTCATCACAAATTCAAATTCTGGAAGGTCTGAAAGCGGTACGTAAAGTACCGGGAATGTACATTGGATCAACTGACGAGAGAGGCCTGCACCATCTTGTCTATGAAGTGATTGATAACAGTATAGACGAGTCTGTCGCAGGTTTCTGCTCCAACATATATCTGACAATACACGAAAATGGTTGGATAACAGTTGAAGATGACGGGAGAGGGATTCCGGTGGATATCCATCCAAAGTACAAGAGACCTGGTCTGGAAATTGTTCTGACGGAACTCCACAGTGGAGCTAAATTTGATAAGAAGGTATATAAGATCACCGGAGGGCTTCACGGCGTTGGAGTTCATGTTGTAAACGCGTTATCCAGCATTCTCATAGCAGTTGTTAAGAAATCAGGAAAGGTATATTACGAAGAGTTTTTGAAGGGTGTACCGGAATCGGGAATCAAGGAGATTTCACTGTCAGAATTCCAGAAGAATCGTCCTGAAAACCTCTCCCATTTGGAATTCCATCTTAACACGGATCATGGAACAGTTATTACATTCCTGCCAGACACTGAAATTTTCGAAACTGTTGACGTATCCTACAATACTCTTCTCGAAAGAATGAGAGACTTGGCTTTTCTTAATTCTCAGGTCTCAATCACCATAGAAGACAAGAGGAATGGGAAAAAGGAAGTCTTAAGCTTTAAAGGCGGTTTATCAGAATTTGTAAAATATCTCGGTGAGGGATACAACCCCGTTCACAAAGAACCAATATACAACATGGAGAAACAGGGAGATTACGTTATAGAATACGCCCTGCAGTACAATACAAGCATTTCTGAAATTATGCAGAGTTTTGTGAATAATATAAGTACACTGGAAGGTGGAACTCACGTTGCGGGTTTTAGGGGAGGTCTATCCAGGGCAATACAGGATTATGCAAAGACAAAAAATCTTCTTAAGGGAATTGAAGGGCTCTCGGGTGAGGATGTAAGGGAGGGTCTAGTTGCAGTTATACATGTAAAAATACCGGAACCGCAGTTTGAAGGCCAAACCAAGTCGAAACTTGGCAACAGTGATGTAAGGGGAGTTGTGCAGTCATCTGTGGAAAGTTTCATGAAGATTTATCTGGAATCAAATCCCCATATATCAGAACAGATAGTGAAAAGGGCTATAGCAGCTGCAGCAGCCCGTGAAGCATCCAGGCGGGCAAGGGAACTTGTCAGGAGGAAGTCAGCGCTTGAAGGCGGAGGCCTCCCCGGTAAACTGGCGGACTGCTCTACAAATGACACTGAGAGATCGGAACTGTATCTGGTTGAGGGTGATTCTGCAGGAGGTTCAGCGAAACAGGCGAGAGATAGGGAATTTCAGGCGGTATTGCCCTTAAGGGGAAAAATATTGAATGTTGAAAAATCATCGGATATAAAAACGCTGAGCAACCAGGTTATTAGAGACCTAATAACTGCAGTGGGCACAGGGATAAAGGAAGATATAGACGTCACAAAACTAAGATACGGAAAGATTGTGATCATGACTGATGCTGACGTTGATGGAGCGCACATAAGAACGCTACTTCTGACATTCTTCTACAGATATGCAAGGGAGCTGGTTACAAACGGAAACATCTACTTTGCACAGCCACCTCTTTTCAGAGTTCAGAAGGGTGAAAAGGTTGCATATGTCTATACTGAAAAAGAGCTGGAAAAGGTATCAAAATCATTTGGTGGCAATGTTCTCATCCAGAGGTTTAAGGGTCTGGGAGAGATGAACACAACACAGTTATGGGACACGACAATGAATCCGGAGACAAGAAAGCTTGTGCAGGTCTCGATTGAGGATGCTGCATATGCAGATCGTCTTTTCTCAATATTGATGGGTGAAAAAGTGGAACCCAGAAAAAGATTCATAGAAGAGAATGCCAGAACAGTTGAAAATATAGATTTATAAGGTGAATAGATGGAAAAAAGATCCATAGAGAACGAAATCAAGAAATCATACCTGGAATATGCAATGAGTGTAATCGTCAGCAGAGCCATACCTGATATCAAGGACGGGTTGAAGCCGGTTCAGAGGAGAATACTCTATGCAATGAACGAACTTGGATTTACCCACGATAAACCATACAAGAAATGTGCAAGAATTATAGGAGAAACAATGGGTAAGTACCACCCACATGGTGATTCATCCATATACGAAGCGCTTGCAAGAATGGCACAGGACTTTTCTCTCAGGTACCCTTTAATAGATGGCCAGGGAAACTTTGGTTCCATAGATGGGGATTCACCCGCTGCAATGAGATACACTGAGGCAAGAATGGCCCGCATATCGGAAGAGATAACAGAGGATCTGGACAAGGAGACGGTAGAATTTAGGCAGAATTTTGATGGTTCTCTCATGGAACCGGTCAACCTTCCGGGTAAAATTCCAAATCTTCTCATAAACGGGGCATCAGGTATAGCTGTTGGAATGGCTACAAATATGGTCCCTCATAATCTCGTTGAGGTTGCAAGGGCCATAAAGCATAAGGTTGACAACCCAGACAGCACAGTTTCTGAACTCCTGAAGTTCATCAAAGGGCCGGATTTTCCCGGTGGAGGAATTGCATATTACACCAGCGAACTTGCAGATGCCTATTCCACGGGAAGAGGAAAGGTAATATGTCAGGGAGAGGTTGATCTAAACGAAGAGAAGCGCATCATCATAAAGAGCCTTCCATACGGGGTTAACAAATCCTTATTTGTACAGAATATTGCTGACCAGGTAAAGAATGAGATTATAAAGGGAATCACTGACATTCGGGACGAAAGCGATAGAAAGGGAATGCGTATTGTGGTAAAGGTAAGAGACAACGATATGAGGAATCTCGTACTGAACCAGCTTTACGAACACTCTGAACTTGAAACTTCAATAGGGATAATAAATCTGGTACTTGTTGAAAATGAACCAAAAATACTCAATCTGGCAGGCATGATCCAGTATTACATAGAAAATCGTCTGGATGTTATTGTAAAAAGATCCAATTTTGATCTTACAAAACAGAAGGACAGGGCACACATCCTTGAGGGCCTGGCAAAAGCCCTGGATAAGATTGACATGGTCATAGACATGATCAGAAAGTCAAAGGAACCAGCGGAAGCAAGGGAAAAACTATGCAAAAGCCTTGAACTGACGGAAAAGCAGGCAAATGCAATACTTGACCTGAGGCTGCAGAGATTGACCTCCATGGAAGTAGATAAAGTCATTTCTGATCTAAAGGATGTAATGGCGAGAATTAAGGAACTTGAGACCATAATAGCCGATGAATCGGTAAGAAGATCAATAATAAAGAAAGAACTGGATGAAGTAGAGAAGAAATACGGCGACAAAAGAAGAACAAAAATCATATACAAAGAACTTAAAGGAAGGTCCATAGAAGATCTAATACCAGAAGAGGATTCTGTGATAATACTCAGCGAGAACAGTCTTCTCAAGAGAGTATCCCTTGAGGAATACAAAGCCCAGAAAAGGGGCGGTAAAGGTATCATTACGCCTTCACGGAAGGAAGACAGTATAAAGAGCATACTTAACTGCAGTTCACACGATGAGATCTACTTCTTTACAAACACTGGCCGGGTGATCAAGACAAAGGCCTATGAAATCGAAAAGAAATCCCGGAAGTCAGTAGGCACAGCAGCTGAAGCCCTTCTGCCTCTCAATGAAGGGGAGAAGATAAAGCAGATGGTCAAGGGTACCGATAACAGCAATTCAATATTGGCAATAGTGACAAGGCAGGGCTATGTTAAGAGGACTCCAGGAAAACAGCTTCTCAGCATGAGATCCAATGGCCTGAAGATAATAAATCTGGAAGAAGACGACGAAGTCCTTTCTGTCGAGCATCTTGACGGCGATTCTAATATTGTAGTGGTATCCAACTCAGGAAAAGTTGCGCTTTTCAATACAAGGGAGGTCAGAGTAACAGGTAGAGGTTCCAGAGGCGTAAGGGCAATGAGACTCAAAGAAAATGAGACTATTATTTCCAGCTTTGCAATCAAGGAAAATGAGATGATACTCAGCATTTCTGAGCTTGGACTTGGAAAGAGAACCGACACAACCAGTTTCCCTGTTCACCACAGAGGGACAGGAGGTGTACTGATCTTCAAGAAAACTGACAGGACGGGAAACATAATAAAGGCACTGCCTGTGGCAGAAGGGGATGACATAATAATCATAACAAAGAACGAGAAAACCATAAGGCTTAAAGTTAAGGATATTAAGGTACTGTCCCGGGTAACATCAGGAGTAAAGCTCATAGGGCTTGATGATGACGATAGAGTTGCAGTGGTATCCCGTGTAATGGAGGGAGAAAACCTGGAAGGCGAAGAACAGGCGAATTGAAAATGAAGGAGACCAGTATTTCAATAATGGGGGTAGGGAATGTTGGCAAAGGAATTCTTTCCATTATTCAGAGAATGAAGGAAGAAGGCCAGCTAAATGAAGATTTCAGGGTCATAAGCGTCTCGGATTCCAGGGGGACGGTTTTTGATGATGGGGGTATCAATCCTAAAAAAATTCTTGAAGCGAAAGAGCATGGAAATATCTTCCTTTCAGGTTATTCAAAAATGGATACAGAGGATGTCCTTTCTCTTAAATCTGATATCATTGTGGATGTATCACCTGCCACCAGAGACGGAAAGTTGGGGAGGGACCTCTACATGGAATCATTTTCCCAGGGCAAACAGGTTGTTACAGCAAATAAGGCACCATTGTCATTTTTCTGGAAGGAGATCATGAATAAAGCTGCATCATCGGGACTGGAAATCAGGTATGAATCCACAGTTGCTGGAGGCGTCCCTCTTTTCAATCTCAGGGACTACTGCCTTCTCCCATCGGCCGTGGTGGATTTTCGTGGGATAGTAAGCTCCACTGTGAATTACATTTTGCGGAAGATGAGATCGGGAATGGATTTCAATCATGCCCTGGAAGAGGCTTTAAAACTTGGCATAGTCGAGGCCAACTTCAGGGACGATACAGACGGAATTGATTCAGCAAGGAAAACAGTAATACTTGCCAACTCTCTATTTGGGTCATCGCTGACACTTAATGATATAAAGTATCAGGGCGTAGATGAGAACACAAATTTTGAAGATGCAGCTGGAGATCAGAGAATAATTGCAAGTGTGGGAATATCTGAAGGAAAGGTAAGAGCCGGATCCATGCTGGAAAACCTTGGTGAAGAAGATCCCCTGGCAACACTTAAACACCAGTCCCTGGGGTATGTTATGAAGACTGGTTTCAGTGGTGATATATTCGTTGCCGGTTTAAGAGACGGCCCAATAGAAACTGCATCAGGCGTTGTTAACGATATTCTTCTGCTTTCCGGCTTCAGGCGTATCTGAACAAAACCTGTCTCAGTGATTTTTCATTTCCGTGAATAGGTAACCATTGTTAATATCAATTGAGATCGTATTATATTTGATTTTGAAATTAACCCGCATCCCAGATTAGGTGAAAACAGTGGCAGAAATATTGGAAGGCATAGAAATACCCATTAACATAAGGGCATTAAAGACATCAACAATATATTATGTGAGCACTGATGGAAAGAATATTCTCATAGATACTGGCATGGATCCTGGCACGGAAAATTTTCTCCTTCAAAAGCGTGTCAGGGTTGAGGATCTGGATGCAATATTCCTTTCACATCTACATATCGACCATCTTGGAGGGGCGGAAAAAATGCATCAGGATTACTCAATCCCCGTTTATATGGGATATGAAGATCTGGTCCGCGTAAAAGCCATACAGGAGAATCCTTCAGGATTTCTCAGTGAACTTTTGGACTTTTTAAGGATGAATGGCGTACCGGAATCTTACCTGCAGGAATTCGGCGAAAATCATCCTGTTATTATGGAACTTGAAAATTACAAAAACCTAGATATAGAAGACATTGCCACAATTCCAGGGGGCACATACGGAGGAATAAAGTTTGTAAACACACCTGGGCATTCTCCTGGATCAACCTGCTTCTACATGAAAAATGAAAAATTTATGTTTACTGGTGATCACATACTGGAACGTATTACTCCAAACATAAGCTTCTATGACAGGACTACAGATATGCTATCCCTTTACATTAAGAGTCTGAGGGAAACCATGAAGTTTCAGGTGGATAGGGTATTTCCAGGGCATGGCAAACCATTTTCAGGACTAAAGGAACGATCCGAAAGTATCATAGATCATCACCTGGGAAGGGTGCAGGAGATAAGAGGAATAGCGAAAGATCTATGGATAAATGCCTATGAAATAGCAGGAAGAATGACATGGAGCAAAGGTCGCAGGATGATCACAATGAACTCCATGGAACAGAATTTTGCAATTGGAGAGGCAATTGCTCATATAAGATATATGAAAAATTCAGGGGAACTTGATGAAAGGGAAGTTAACGGAACACTTGAGTACAGATCATCCTGATGGGTCAGAGTTCCCTGGCAAATTCATCCTGAAGGTCCTCTTTCATTCCACCAAAAAACTCCTGTTCAGTCGATAATTACTTTGGGGTTTGAATGCTATTCCTCGTCGAGCAGAGCAATATTACCTGAACCTTGCTTATTCCTGTTTTTTCAGCAATCTTTTCCAGATTTTTGTCCCTTTTGATATGGCCTGATTCAGAGGAGAATACCCCATGATCTTTACAGAATTTTTTCTGCAGAAATCAATATTTTCCATTTCCA
This sequence comes from Oxyplasma meridianum, assembly GCF_038024865.1. Taxonomy (NCBI): domain Archaea; kingdom Methanobacteriati; phylum Thermoplasmatota; class Thermoplasmata; order Thermoplasmatales; family Thermoplasmataceae; genus Oxyplasma; species Oxyplasma meridianum. The sequence continues at coordinate 553,750 of NZ_CP133772.1, forward strand.
CTGATCTGTTTGACATGTTGTTTTCCAGCTGGTTTACAACTATTTCATATTTCTTTATGGAGTTAATCAAGTCCTGGAGAAGCATGTTAGTGAAGTTGCCCACCCCTAAGTTTCTGATTATCCCCTGATCCACAAGTTCCTCCATTGCCCATATTGTTTCACCCATTGGAATGGTTTGGCTTGGTCAATGGATCAGGTAAAGATCAATATATCTGGATTTAAGTCTCAGAAGGCTGTTCTTTGCAAATCTTATGAGATCGTCATGCTTCAGGTGGTCATTCCAGAATTTTGTAACGATGAACAGATGGTCTCTGGGAAAATCAGCTATTGCCCCTCCCACCATCTCCTCGGAGTGGCCAATACCATACATCTCTGCTGTGTTTATGAGATTGATTCCGTTTTCTATATTATATTTCATGGCCTCTATATTCTTAACAGCATCAGCATTATTGGAATTTCCGGTGCCACCCATTTTTCATGTTCCAAGCCCAATGGGTGATACTTTCTTTCCATTTATCTCAGTTATCATGGAAATTGCATAGCATAAGGGCCAATGAATATTTTTTGTCCACCTCTTTCAACCTTATACAATTGTTTTTGATTCAAATTTATATATGAACCGGGAATACATGAACATGGATATTTTATTCAAGAAAGTATTGATTATTATTGTTTCTGCAGCTGTGGTGGCTCCCACAGCATTTGTTCTTTACCATTACATGTCAGTTTCTGATCAGGCATCAGACCCGTTAGCATATATCCCCTCAAATTCAACACTGGTTGCCGGAATAAACTATAATGGAACTAAGATGTACGCTTTCTATGAATCAGGAACCCCCTCTATTATGATTGAGAATGCCCAATCTCTTCTAGACCTGAATACATCATCAATAGCCGGTGTTTCAAATTCATCAAACACGTCATCTCTGACCTCAGGTCTTGGAATAGGTTTCTCTACATGGGGTATCGTTCATGGGTTCCAGATATACAGGATAAAGATCAATGAAACCAGATTCGGGGCAATAAACTCAAAATTTCCATCATTCATGGAAGGGTATCTGAAAGATCTTGAATCCAATCTTTCCCTAAATCTCTATGCCTATAATCCATACGGGTTTTCCTTCGTAGTGGGATCACTCAATTCATTGAATAATTCCATAAATGCCTATGCCGGAGGCGAAAATTTTGTTTCGCGGAGTGCATATTTAAGCAGTTTATCAAACCTTTCCTTTTACATTTCTGGCAGCAACCATACCCTTTTCCGATCAGTGACAGGGAATGTAACCATGAATTCCACACAGGTTTACTTCAATATGGCATCGGAATCAAAAGGCCTTCATGATATATACAACATTTCCAGGCAGTGGGTCAATCTCACCAACTTCAGTGCGGTATGGAATACTCCACTGCAGCTTGAGATAAAACTGGGAATTGGTATGGGGAGCAAGGGGAACATATTACAGCTGTTTAACCTTACAGGCATGAACCAGAGCTATTTTGCAACATATCAGGATAACTGAATAAAACCAGGTGCTGAAATGATTTCCGGAGAGTGTTAATAATTATGACAAACCGTTTCTCAATAACTTATAGCTACTATTTCAGGAATTACTACCGTTCAAGAAGTTTCTATTTAATGCTACTTCTTGTTCTCCTGGTATCCGGATTGATGGTATACCTTTCCTTCAGGTATCTCAATAAACTTCCAGACTTCATACCTCAACTCAAGGGTAAGGCAATATCCACCAGCCTGAAGGAGGATCTATTCCTATATATATGGGCATTTGTCCTTTCAGACTTGCCTGTCTTTGCAGCAGTATTCTTCGGGTCTCCTGCTATTTCCAGTGAAATAGAAAACAGAACTGCATTCCAGATATTTCCACTTCCCATTGGGAGAAGTGTTCTCCTTATGGGTAAATATCTTGCTTCAGTATCAGTCACACTGGTAATAACAGCCATTTATATACTGGTGGAGGTCGTGACTTACTTAATTGTCTTTCCAGGGCAACTGCCGGTAACTTTTCTGCAATCAATAGGCCTGCTTGCTGTGTTTATATTCTCCATATCAGCCTTTACTTTTCTTGTAAGCAGCATATTCAAGAAGAATCTTTACGCTTACATAACTGTATTTCTCATATACTTCATTATCTTCTCGGCAATGAATATTGTTTTTGAGTTGATTTACAGCTACAACCCATTCTTCCTGCTGGACAATGCAGCTTCAATTGTGGAGAGAGTATTTGTAAATGTAAGTACATCCACATTCGCAGTTAACAACAGTATTCAAGGAGCTTCAATCTCATCCATCATGGTTGCACTTCTTGTAATGGTTCTCTACCTAGTAGTGTCTCTGGTCATAGCTTTGCTGATCTTTGAGAACAAGGAGGTGAAATAAATGCCCAGCCTTGATATAATGGGCGTAGGGAAGAATTTCGGATCCATTCACGCATTGAAGGATATAACTCTCAATGTGGACACGCCGCAGTGCATTGGAATACTTGGTCCAAACGGTGCAGGAAAGACCACACTGCTCAAAATCATTACAAATATACTCAAGCCATCTGAAGGAAAGATATTGGTGAATGGAATAAATGTCAATCAGAATCCCACAAGGGCATTGGAGAAGATGGGGGCTCTGGTGGAGCAGCCTGAATTCTATCCCTACCTCACGGGAAGGGAGACCATGAAATTTGTCGCGAGGATCAAAGGAATGTCATTATCCAGAAGCTATGAGGAGATAGAAAAACTTGCCAAGATTACCGGCATAACAGAATATCTTGAGAGAAGAACCGGCGAATATTCCAGAGGCATGAAACAGAGGCTCGAACTTGCCGTCTCCATGATCGGCGATCCTGAGATCATAGTACTGGATGAACCCACATTCGGTCTTGATCCCAGAGGTATGAAGGAGATGCGGGACATCCTTATTTCACTTAATGAAGAGAAAAGGAGGATAATTCTGTTCAGTACTCACCTCATATCTGAGGCCAGGGAAGTTTGTGACAGGGTGATAATCGTCGATAAGGGTGAAATAAAATTCAACGAGGAAATCTCAGATTTGAGGGGAAACAAAATCAGGGTGAAGGGGAATTTCAAGCATTTGGCAAAGATAGATGGAGCAAAGGAAATAACCACCAGGGGAAATGAGATAACAGTGGAGATGAATCCTGGCGCAACTAGAAATTCAATCCTCAAGGAACTGATGGAAGGCGGAGTTGAAATAGATACAGTTGAAGGAATGGACAGGATGGAAGAGGTCTATTTATCTCTTGTCCAGTAAGCTCCAACAGTCAAGACACTGTTATTTTGACGGAACGAACATAATTTCGAAATGCAACAAATCATTCTCCATATGGAGAATTTAGCTTCAGTGAGAGAAAATATAAAAATTCACCTGCAAGTTTGTCAGTCAGGGAGCATACATTTATGATCTTGTAAATCATTGTTCAGAAGATGGCTTCCAATAACGATGATTCCCATTACATTCTTACTGAACCTGCCAGTTTCAGCAAAAGTCGTGGGATTCTTATTCTAACCCCTTTTAAGGTAATCTTTAAACCGGATCCTGAAAACGGGAAGAGGCAGGACAGCTTTGAAATTAAAATTGAGGACATCATCAATATCACAATAGAAGGAAAAATGATGAAACGGTTGTGCTTAATAGTGAAGGGGATCTCTCCTAAAACTGTTCTTGTAAAGGTCACCGACATGGAATCATGGAAAACACACATAGAGATCACCAAAAAAATCCTCTCTCACTTTTCCCAGTCAAAGATTTCTCAGCAGACAGGAAAACAGAAGAAAAAAACTGAAGATCCACCTGGGGGCTCCAGTCAATCCCTGTCTAAAGACAAATCCAATCCCTCATGGTATGAAGCAAACAGGAAGATAATGGAAAATGTTTTGAATGAACTTAAAAAAAAGAAACTGACTGCTCTCGAGGATCCGCAGGGTTCATGGCCCTCCGGACGTGATTATGAGCAGAGTTTTCAGTCTCTCCAGCATTCCATTTACAAAGATCTGACAGAATTGCAGACTGCAACCCCTATTAAGAATCCAGCCTCAGTTAACCTGTATGTTCATGCAACCGGTAATTACGGTTCAATATACAAGGTCAGGACCGTATCCGGCCAGTTACTGGCGCTGAAATGTTTCACAAAGAGAACATCACATCTCAATATGAGATATCTGGAGTTGTCTTCATACCTGAAAGGGATAAATTACGCTGCCTATCCATTGATCAAATTTGATTTTTATACCAAAGGGATAATGGCAATGAAGAATCCCTCTGTCTATTATCCACTTTTGACAATGGAGTGGATCGATGGAACCCCTCTCAACACTTTTATAAATGCAAATCTCAAGGACCATAAGATGATGAAAAAGTTGGCAAAAGATTTCATCAATTCTGTAGCACAAATGCACAGTTTTGGAATAGCACATGGAGATCTTTCAGGTGATAACATAATAATAGATAAAAAAGGGAAGATGATATTTGTGGATTATGATGGTATGTATGTACCCCTTATGGAGGGTCAGAAGGCTCCGGAACTTGGCCATTCAGGTTTCCAGCACCCCGCCAGAAAGGTTGACCATTATGGGCCCAACCTAGACAATTTCTCCTCCATTGTTATTTTTCTTTCTCTGCTTGCACTAGCTGAAAAACCAGATATGTGGAAGGAATACAACGATGAGGATCCTGATTGCCTCATCATGAGAAAAGAGGATTTCAATGATCCTGATCATTCCAAAGTCATAAGGGCATTGTCCACTGGTGGAGGAAGGAAGGTTAAAAAACTTACAAAACTGTTGATTCAGTCCATAAGTAAAGATCCTTTATGGGAAGGGACTGAACCCATGAAACTGATCAGTCTGTAAACTCCAGAATTGCAACAGTAAAATCATCATTTCTTATCTTTCCCTCATCTATTAGCTTTGGAATCCTCGAATCCAATGATTGAAAGTCGTTGAGGAAAATATCCATGGCATACTCAGTATTCTCCATGACCCACTTTGCTGCTGCGTCTGTGGCAAGAACAACAGCCTGATTATTTTCAAAGCTTCCTGAAAACTCTGACAGTTCCGGTTCCGGGACCTTCAATTTCTTCTTTACTGGAAATCCCTGGCCGCTCCATATAAGTTTAGGGTTATTTCCGAACTGGTCAGGAAACTTAATTGGAAAAGAAACCTTAATTTTCACCCCATCTATTATGAACATGCAGGAGTCGCCAACGGAAATAGATTTAAACATCAGCTTTCCAGTTGTCTTTTTAATCTGAAGCCCAAGAAAAGTGGAGTATGAACCTGATATTGACTTGTTCTTAAGGAACCATGGCAATGCCTTCCAGTTTATATTATCGTACCAATATTCTCTGGAGGTTGATATCATATCTTCCATAATTTCATTTGTATTTTCAAAAAGGTCTATTCTGGAATTGACAAAAGTTTGTGTAAGTGATTCTGCCCATATATCAGAAAATGTCGAACCGCTGGCACCGTCGGCTATTGCAAACCTCCCCTTCTCCAGGTCGAAGTTAAGGGAATCCTCGTACTCTCTGGATGGATTCCCCAGCTTGCTGATATGAAAATTTTTAATTTTCACAGGGTTCTCTAATGAAGGTTCTCAGTTGGTGCTCTGGTTCCAATATCAAGCAGTTCCAGCAATTCGTCCAGGCCGGCATTAAACACGTAGCCTCTTGCGCCATTCTTTATTTCCAGTCCACGCTCCGCCGCAACATCCTGAAAAGGTTCAGGGAGTAAACTGGACATCCTGAATAGATCTCTGGAAAACTTATCTGATTTGGGCAGCTGGTTCTCATCATTTGGAAATATTACTGCATCTTCCTGTTTAGATTCTGAAAGATGGCAGTTCCAGAGGAGAAGATTCCCATCTGAAGTTGACAATGATTTGAGATCATCCGCCGCGGGAATTGGATCTCCATCTGTCGCTGCTCCATCTGAAATGTTAATCACAACTGGTGGATATGAATCAGAGTGTTCATGCAGCCATTCCTTGGACCATTCCTTTGCCAGTTTTAGGGCCTTCACCATTGGTGTATTAAAATTTGCAACCGGCTCGAACCATACTGGAAATTCCATTTCCGTTTCAACTTCTTCTCCCTCAGAATCCGTGATTCTTTTGCTTGTTTTTTCTATCCTTATTGGATTCTCAGCCATCTTTGAAATTGGAACTATTGTTGCATTTGGAAGCAATGATTCAGCGGTGTCAGTTTTCGATCCATAACCTATGATCCCTATTTCAAAATAATCTCTTACACCTTCAGTTTTAGTACATCTGTAAATTATTTCGTATATCTGCCTGTTGATTGCATCGGTTGCTTCTTTGGCCTTTGACGTCTCCTGTCCAGCCAGCTTGTGGCTCATTGACCTTGACTGGTCAAGTAAGAACAGAAACATTCCTGGTTTCCTTCTGCTGATCTCTGCCGAATATGTCATACATTGTGATACATTTTCACCTATAGAATGTTTTGCATTTGCATTAGCATCCATAATTTTCCCATTATTAGAGAGGGTTTAAAATGAATTTCCAAAAACTAATACAATCTTATGCTTTTTATACTGACTATTTACGAATAATGGATAATTTCAAATGTTTCTCTCAGCTGTATGCTGAACATCCTAAACAACATTCAGGGATTCCCAGAGTAAAATAAATGGCAAAAATACTGACAAGATTTGTCAGTAAGATGACTTCCAGAAACAGTGGCAGTCTGAATCAATATTCATTTAAAATTGCTGAGAGATAGCTTTACCTGTACGTAAGACCTTAGTTAACGTTTAATATATCTATAAGATCAGGTTTTCGTGGAAGTATACGGTTTAAAGAAATCTGAATGGATGCAGGTTCTGTCGTCCTGGTCTGGATGGGTAATGGATGGGTATGTCTCTATAACTTATGCCCTCGTTGCTGTAACTATTTCCAAAGTATTATTCCCACCCATATATCTTGCACTGATTGCGACAGTCCTTGGTTTTATTGTCAGCGCCATTGCCAGGCTTTTAGGATCCGTTATTCTTGGAAATTTTTTCGGGGATAAATTAGGCAGAAAGACAATGCTGACAGTCACAGTATTCTTCTTCTCAATATTCAGTGCATCCATAGCATTGATTCCATCTTTTACACAGATAGGTGTCATTGCCCCCGCAATTCTTTATCTTGCCCTTTTTCTTGTAGGGTTTTTTGCAGGAGCAGAGTATGGCGGGGGGACAGCACTGGCTACAGAATCAGTCCCACCAGAGAGAAGAGGTTTTGTTGGGGCTTTTGTACAGAGCGGTTTCGGTGTGGGATATTTTATAGTCTCCCTGGTATTCTTTGCACTAAGTTCATTTTACGGTCAGGCTGGTTTTCAGGATTTCGGTTGGAGAGTTTTATTTGCAACCTCCATAGTACCAGGCGCATTGGCTCTGGTCCTGAGATTATTCACAAAAGAATCCAGAATCTTTACCGAAATGCAAAAGGAGAAGAAAGTTGAAAAAATCCCTGTAAAGAATATGATAAAGGAGGTTCCATTAACCCTCACATTCGTAATAATGATAACAGCAGGGTTGCTCTTCGTAAACGGTGCCACCCTTTCATTTTATCCCATAGTAATGGAAAAATTCGAATCAATACCATATTCAACAGTAGGGCTAGCCATAGCACTTATAAATCTCATATCTCTGTTTGGAGTATGGATGGGTGGAATGCTTTCAAACCGGCTGGGTGGTAGGAGAATATCCATGGCCATATACTCACTTGCTTTCCTTATAACCACTTACCCATTGATATATTTCGGCTTAAGCAGCAATCTTTTCACAGTGGTGGCGGCATTCTCAGTACAGGCATTCATTGAAGCAACGATTTTTGCAACTTTGCCTGCTTTCCTTGCCGAAAAGTTCAGTAAACGTTACAGGTCAACTGCAGTTGGCTTTGCATACAACGCAGGGGGTATTGCAGCCAGTTTTTCAACAACCATTATCCTTATTTTCGTTGCTTTTCACTTCAGTCTCATCAATGTGTGGAGTTTCATTGTCATTGGGGCATCTCTACTGATGGTGGCGGGTATAATCTTTTCAAGTGAAACATGGTCCTCAAAATACTCAAAAAAGAGCGATGATAAGATAAGCCTGTAAAAAATTGTAATACACTCTGAGTTAAATTACAATTTATTTTAAGCTATTCGCTGTTTAAAATATTATATAAAATTGAAATTTTTTTCCCAGGCAAAAATTATTATATTCTTAATACGTGTATTCTGACAAGATAGATATGAAGAAAACTTCATTGGTTATCCTGGTTTCAGTGTTGACCCTGCTTCCATTTGTGGGTCTACTGATTGTGCCGAGTTACAGCAAGACATACCCTGAAATTGGTGGATTGCCATTTTTCTACTGGTATCAGATATTATGGCTATTTCTTGCAGCTATTTTGTTTGTTTCCGCCTCCTTAATCTGGAACAGGACGGAGGAGGGTGATTAAAAATGCTGAGCTATCTCGGAATCGGCGTTTTCTTGGTTCTGTTCGCGGTGTTTGTATTCCTGGGAGTTTACGGAAGAAACTACAAAAGAGGAGACCTTAAGAAAATGGATGAATGGTCTGTGGGAGGAAGGCATTTTAGTGTATGGGTGGTATGGTTCCTCGTCGGTGCTGATCTATATACCGCTTATACTTTCATTGCAATACCTTCGTCAGTTTTTGCAGTTGGTTCAATCTACTTCTATGCAGTTCCATATGTTGCGCTTACCTTTGGAATTGCTATGTGGGCAATGCCTAAATTGTGGAAGATCTCAAAAGAGAAGGGCTACGTGACCGGTGCTGATTTCATAAAGGGGTATTCCAAAAGCACCCTGCTTTCCGTTCTTGTTGCCATTGTGGGCATCGTTGCTGAGCTTCCTTATATTGCACTGCAGATAGTTGGAATGCTTTCAGTCCTCACTGTGATGTTCCACGGTATCTCAGATATTACAATAGTTACATATCTGGCACTTATTATCTCTTTCGTGATACTGGCTGCTTTTACCTTCATGAATGGACTCAGAGGATCTACATTCACAGCCATATTCAAGGATGCCATTATATTGCTGAGCGTTATGGTTGTCGTAATAATCGTGGTGGCCCATGGTGACCTCTCTGCAGCATTCACTTCGTTAGGCACAAAAACGGCATACTTCCATCTTTTGCCCATTGACTTCAATGCATACTGGTCTCTGTTCCTTATGAGTGCGCTTGCTCTATATCTGTACCCTCATGCAATAACCGGATCACTCAGCGCCAAGAGCAGGAAAGTATTGAGAACAAGCCAGTCCCTTCTTCCACTTTACGGAGTCGGACTTGCATTTCTTGCACTCTTTGGAATAATGGTATACTCAAATTCATCTGCTATGTCTTTTTTAGCTACTTTTGCCACTGCGTCCAGAGGTACATATGTGGTTCCTGCTCTTATATTTTATACCCTTCCAAGCTGGCTTACAGGGTTCGCTTTCCTGGGAATATTCATAGGCGGTCTTGTACCGGCATCCATAATGGCGATATCTCAGGCCAATCTTTTCACCAGCAACATAGTTAAAGAGTTCAAACCGGACCTTAACCCAGCACGTGAGACAGTCATAGCAAAGATAGCCTCAGTAGTTTTCATTTTCATTGCAGTTGGATTCATCTTCATCTTCCCACTTACATTCTCAGTTCAACTTCAGCTCCTGGGCGGAATAATAATACTCCAGACGCTCCCATCTCTATTCTTGGGTCTTGTGACAACCAAACTATACAAGCATTCTCTCACTGCAGGTCTTCTTGTCGGGCTCGGTTTCGCCATATACTTTATGGAGGTTGCCAATCACTTCAGCACATGGAAGACCACTCTCATCGCAACCAATTCGGAACTTGGGCCATTCTTCATAGGTCTGTTTGCTTTAATAGCAAATCTCATCGTAGTTGGAGTTGGCACTCTGGTCTACAGGTATATGTCAAAGGGTTCTCAAATTGCACCTAAAAAAGAAGCATCTGCAAATGCCCAGGTAAAATAGATCCTGTAACTTTGATCACATTCAAATATTTTCAAAAATTTAATATTATTTTATATTACAATTTTTTCTAGGTGGTATTTCCAGGTATTATGTACAGGTACAAAATTAATTATATGAATTTCGTGTTCATGGTTTTAATATGAATAGTTATCTTATGTGGCCTGAAATTAAGGGCGAAAATCTGTTTTTTGTGCACAATGACCAGCTATGGAGGCATAACCTTAAAAGTGGTGAATCATTAGCAATAATTGGTAACGCTGGGGCAATATCAAATCCAAAAACTTCTCCAAATGGAAAGAAAATTGCATTCAGATCCATGAGCAGCAAGGACTCCTGTGCTGAAGTCTATACTGTTGGTATCAACGGGGACAATCTTAAAAGGGTGACATTTATTGGGAGCCCTGCTACAAATGTTGTAGGTTGGAATCCCAAAGGGAATATAATTGTATCATCCGACTACAATACGCCTATGGGAAGATGGATTGAACTTTTTGAGGTCCCATCTGATGGCGGAGAACCAGTAAATCTAGGCTACGGTCCTGCAAATCATGTAGTATATTCAGGCAAAACGACTCTTCTGGGAAGGAATACAAACGATGTTCCTTTTTGGAAAAGGTATGGTGGAGGCACCAGCGGTAGCCTGTGGATCGATCCGGAAAACACAGGAAATTTTAAACTCCTGCTAAAAAACTATGGAAGGATCACCTGCCCCATGATTCACGGGGATAGAGTTTTATTCGTTTCAGATAAAGATGGGATTGCCAACCTGTACTCCATAGATTTTGATGGCAAGAACATAAAAAAGATATCTGATTCTAGGGATTTTTATGTCAGAAATACCAGCATTGATGGAGAAAAAATAGCATATCAGGCCGGGGGAAAAATCTTTATTCTGGATCTTTCAAACGGAAAATCAGAGAAGGTAAGCATAAATGTTAAATCCCCCGGGCCCGAGGAATCCAAGAAATTTGTGAATCCTGAGGATTATCTTACTTCTGCAGTAATTAACAAAGATTCTACCCTTACAGGGATAGTTTCAAGAGGGCATGGTTTTGTAATTAATCCCCAAGGTGGTCCTGTTTATGAAATAAAGAAAAAACCGGATCAGAGAATCAGGAATCTTGAATTTGTAGATGACGAGAACCTCATACTTACAACTTCAGATGGATTGGATGAATTCGTTGTAAAATATAATGTCAGGTCGGCGGAAACCGTCGAAACGAGATTTGATTGGGGTATTGTGCATAGCATATCTCTCTCCCCGGACAGAACAAAACTTGTTCTTCTGAATAATAGATTCGAAATGCATGTCTATGATCTCAAGGATAATAAGTACGTTCTCATTGATTCCTGCGAAAAAGGCTTTATAGAAGACGCAGTCTGGTCGCCAGACAGCAGGTGGATCGCATACAGTTTCAAACATTCTTCTGAAACATCCAATATCCGAATAGCGTCTTCCGATGGGAAAACCAAATTCGACGTAACATCCTCCGGTGGTATTGACTATTGTCCCTCTTTTGATCCAAACGGAGGTTATCTTTACTATATTTCAAGACGCAGCCTGGACCCTGTATATGACAAGATTCTTTTCGATCTCGGATATCCAACTGCTGCAAAAGTAAATGTGGTTTCATTGCGCATTGGCCTGAATTCACCAGCAAACATGGTTCCGGAATCCTATACGGGAAAGGTGGATGAAAAAACTAAATTTAACATTGATGCCGACAACATAGGGAATCGTATAGAAACAATGCCCATGGAAATGGCGGACTATGAAAAAATATTCAGTGACGGATCAAGTGTGTTTTATCTGGAATTTCCGCCGGAAGGGGCAATGAAGTATTATCTTTACAGTACAGGTAAAAGATCATCAGGAACTCTGAAAGCTTATGACATCAAAACAGGAAAGACAAGAGTTGTTGCTTCAGGGGTAAGTGATTTCAGTTTTTCGGGTGACATGAAGAAAATACTTATAGACAGCGGGGGAAAGTACAGGATCACACTTTCATCAACAATATCAATGGGGTTTCCTCTTTCCCCGGGAATGCCAGGAACTCCTGAGGATATCAACATAGATATTCAAAGAATACGTTTCCAGGTAGATCTTAAATCAGAATGGAGCGAAATGTTCAGAGAAGCATGGAAACTTATGAACGAAAACTACTGGAATCCTGAAAAAGTCAAAAAAGAATGGAAAAAGGTATACGACATGTACCAACCCCTGCTTGAAGGTATTTCAACCAGATCGGAGCTATCAGACCTTATTAAAGAAGCAAACGGAGAGTTGGGCACTTCCCATGCCTATGAGATGGGCGGGGACATAACTGAGATGAGAATTCCCAGATCCGGGAAGCTTGGAATCCGGGTAAAATCCGGTGAAAATGGTTTCCATCTGGTTAAAATTTTCAAGGCAGACCAGTCAAACCCTGAAGAGAGGAATCCACTGCTGTTTTTTGGCTTGGATCTGGAAGGATCAACAATCACCGGCATAGACAATGAAATGATCAGTTCCAGGGAACCGCTGGGTAAGTATCTGCTTGGAAAGGGCGGATACTTTGTGAATATGAATTTTTTAGTCAAGGGGAAAAGCCAGATCGTCACGGTAAAAGCTTTGGAAGATGATAAGAGAACACTTTATCGAGACTGGGTTGAGGCAAACCGTTCCTATGTACACAGTAAGACGGATGGAAAAGTGGGGTATGTACACATTCCTGATATGGGACCAATGGGATTTGGAGAATTCCACAGGCTTTTCATACAGGAGTACAGGAAGAACGGACTGATTGTTGATGTCAGGTGGAATGGAGGTGGACATGTTTCACAACTGATACTTGAGAAGTTGAGGAGAGAAATACTGGGATATGATTTCCCCAGAAGAGGGGAACCGGAACATTATCCGGCTTATTCAGTCAATGGACCTATTGTTGCACTTACAAACGAAATGGCAGGTTCTGACGGCGATATTTTTTCACACAGCTTCAAACTCATGAAACTGGGTCCGCTTCTGGGCACAAGAACGTGGGGAGGCGTAGTTGGAATTAACCCCAAGATAACTCTTGTGGATGGTACCACCGTAACTCAACCACAATTTGCATTCTGGTTCAAGGATGTGGGATGGGGTGTTGAAAACTATGGCACTGATCCAGACATTGAGATTGAAAACAGTCCTACAGATTATATTAAACACAGGGATATGCAACTTGACAGGACAATAGATGAAATTAACAGAATAATAAAGGAAAAAGGGAAAATAATACCAGAACTTCCAGACAGAAAATGATGGGATAAATATATCCTAAAGGTCCTGCTCATCTCTGCCAACCATTTTTTTATAAACATAATCCATTTTTTTATTCAACGTGTCAAGATTCTCCATTATTTTAGGGATGTGTTCATTATAGATTTTTTCGAGATTATCTATTTTGGACATAAGAAGGTCTACTTTATTCTGTAGACTCTCTGAAAGCTTTTCCTTTGGAACATTTCCAGCTAAAATATTTCTGGAAACTCTCCTAAAATAATCTTTGTCATATGTTTTATTAAGTTTACCAGGATCCATAGCAAGATCTTTGGCTGAAACATATTTTGAGAAGATAAAGTCAGTAAACTTCAGATCCTTATCTCTGGCCTCATGGCAGTCTTTTTCCTCTGTTGGAACGGATAGCCCATTTGAGAAAACAACCTTTATGCCATTATCAGCACAAACTGGATATTCGAAAGTCTTTATTCGTTCCTCAACCCTACCCTGAAGATCAGAGTAAACAGAAAAAGGAAAAGAACCTTTAAGTGCCTGTACAGTTCGTCTCATCTCAAGAAGTTTCTTGTAGCTTCCAGAAACTGTAATGTCATTTTTAAGGGCGTTGTGATCTAGCGTAATTTTCAATCAGATTTCTATTATAATATTTATGCACCACAAGAAAAATCATGAGCGAAATCAGTAATGCATATTCAAGTGTATTTAATCAGGCCCTCCAGAAGTTCACATCTTTCCAAAAGTCGCTTCAATGGGGTCATTGGAATCGTTTTTTCTTTTTTTTGAGGCAAATCCATCTGTTGCAATCCTCCTGAAGAGCATTATGAGACCAATTATTACAGGTACTGCTGGGATCCACAATATTAAAGGATAGATTAAGTTATATGGTGCTTTGTATGTAGTTTCAAAGACTATCTCACTTGTTTCAAACAGTCCCGCAACCATTAGCTCCAGTACCACAAATAGATATAGAAAGCCTATCCTCTTCATCCTGGAATTGAATTCATCTCCCCTTTTTACCAAAGTATATATAATGTAAATGCTGGCACCAGTTGCAATGGCATAAGATGGCAGCTCTAGCCATGTGTGAGGGAATAAGGCAAGGGAGAAGAATACAGCAAGCCCAGCAGTGTGAAGTTGTGTCCCTTCAACTGATATGATGATGGATGTCTCAATAACTGAAAAAAAATAGAAGAATATTCCCACTATAGGGACAAATTCTATACTGGCTATGAGAAGATTGTGAGGGAAGATGGAAAGAAACATTGGGATAAAGGACTCTCTTGTAATTGAACTCTGCTCGGCCTTGAAATTGTTATAAAGGGCTGCATCGTGGAGACTCAAGGATGATATTGCAACATATATAGCCAGCTCTATTATGAACAGTATGAGGAAGATCCTGCCAAATCTCAGGGAACCATTACTGAAAAGAAAACTATCATCCTTCAATAAACACTAAAGTAAATCAATTAATTAATAGTTTTCCCGTACTCATAATCATCAGCTAAATTCCTGTTCAGGTTTGCGTAAGCTTTAAAACTCTCCTTGAATACATGAACATGCGCCATGCCAGTGTGGATGAAGTGGAAAGGATACAAATCATTTTGAAAGAACTGAGGAATATTGACGGAATAAGGGAAAATCAGATAGGCCATTTCTATTTCAAAGGTAAAAATGTAATCCATTTTCATACTCACCAGGATGACATATATGCTGACATTGGGGATACAAGAATCAAGTTAACTTTACCAATGGATACAGTCCAGATTGCAGAAATTCTCAATAATGTGAATCAATATATGATCAAGATAGCAGAGGAAAGGAGAAAACACTGAAAAGATGCGGGTGCCGGGATTTGGACCCGAGGCACGAGCTTGGCAAGCTCGCGTGTTACCAGGCTACACCACACCCGCCTGAGCCCCAGATCAGCTAAAGGGTATTTATTTTTTTACTTTCAGTAGTTTTCATTGCATCATTTGCATTTCATCGTGTTGTTTCTAATTATCTGATACCTATCATTGAATGGCCTGATGAAAATGAAATATTTCCCTCCATGCAACACCAATTTCCATTTCGTAATTACAGCATAGAATCCATGCATCTTTTTATACATTGAATCATCCAGCACAGTATTTCAGCATTTCCGCAATTATTTAGTAGCTTATCAAGCAACATGATTTTACATGTTGTTGCCTTAACAACATTTCCATCCATGCATCATGTTCAATCCTCTCAATACATTGAGTAAAAGCATAAAAACACAGATATGCACTACCGGCATATTTGTCACACAATGAACTAACTCTTCATACCTTATTTTAGCTGTATACACTACAAAACAATTTTAATATCTTTCCATTTAGCCCTATAGTAAGGTGAATCCATAATGATAATGACAGAAGAGAGGGAAAAGTTTCCCGAAATAAGATTTTCAAGCGATTTCGAAATCAGTAAGAATGCTCCATTCAAGACGGTGGATGAATTCGTAAATGCAGTTGGTCATCTCATCACACAGGACATGATGGTTCTCAGGGTAACGGAGAGTCTCTGCCCAATATGCGTTGATGACGAGAAGTTCGACCAGATGAGGATACCTGCAATAGTATATGAGAATGCAGGGGAAGTGAAACTCATAAAGGAATGCCATGAGCATGGAATAACAAGGGAGAAGTATTGGGAGGACTACGAGATGTACCAGGAGGCAAAGAAGTGGCAGGATCCCGGCGTCAAGATACTCAACCCGCATGTTGCATACCTGGAATCAAAGATAGTCTGCCCCACACACTGCGGACTCTGCATAAAGCACAAGTCACATACCGGTCTGGGCAATGTTGTGGTTACAAACCGCTGCGATCTCTCATGCTGGTACTGCTTCTTCTATGCAAAGGAGAACGAGCCAATATACGAGCCCTCACAGGACCAGGTCAGGATGATGCTGAGAAGGATGAGAAACGAGAAGCCTGTGGGTGCAAACGCAGTACAGATCACAGGTGGAGAGCCTGCAATACGTGACGATATCATAGACATAATCAAGATAGCAAGGGAGGAGGGCTACGAACACATACAGCTCAACACCAACTCAATCAGATCTGCATTCGATCCTGATTTCCCAAAGAAGATAAGAGGTGCAGGATCAAATGTCATATACACAAGCTTCGACGGTCCAACACCCAGATCCAACCCCAAGAACTTCTGGGAGATCCCTGCAGCACTGGAGAACTACAAGAATGCACCACTTGGCGTTGTCCTTGTTCCAACAGTGATTGGAGGCGTCAACGATGCCTATCTCGGCGACATGATCAGGTTCGGCCTTTCCAACATAGATGTTGTCAGGGCTGTCAACTTCCAGCCTGTCAGCCTTGTGGGAAGGATGCCAGACCGCATGAGGGAGAAGCAGAGGATCACCATACCCGGTGCAATAAAGAAGATAGAGCAGCAGACTGATGGAATGATAGGAAGGGAGGACTTCTTCACAGTTCCTTCAACAGCAAAGGTCTCAGACTTCATAGAGCAGCTTAAGGGCAAGGAGATGTACAAACTCTCAATACACTTCGCCTGCGGAATGGGTACATACATATTCAAGGACGGAGACAAGGTCACGCCAATAACAAGGTTCATCGACGTCAGGGGCATGTTCGAATACATAGGGGAACTTGCAGATGAGATGAGGGGATCAAACTTCAGGTCCATAAAGAAGGTATCCACAACATCACGTCTTCTCATGAACCTGAGGAAGTTTGTCGACTACGAAAAGGCACCAACAGACTTCAAGCTCAAGGACATGGTGTACAACGCATTCACGGACGGAGATTACCATGGCCTCAAGGCATTCCACTACAAGAGCATGTTCATAGGCTTCATGCACTTCATGGACCCATACACATACGATGTGGACAGGGTTGAGAGATGCGATATACACTATGCAATGCCTGACGGAAGGGTTGTACCATTCTGTGCATTCAACGTCATACCTGAACTCTACAGGGATGCAACACAGAGGAAGTATTCAATCCCTGCAAGAACATATGAAGAGAGGACAGGAAAGGTCCTAAAGAAGGACAAGTACTTCAGGGACTACAGCAAGGAGGACAAGAAGAACATCATCGCCTTCTATGAGAGAAGCATAGGAAGAAAGCTCAGGGAAGATGAGATCGGCCTGAACCTGGACGAACCAATACCAGTGATATCATCAGAAAAGCCTGAATAAGGCTTTTAGATATATTTTTAATCTCATAAATTTATAAATTCAGAATATTCCCATACTTAGTTCTTCAATATAATTTTTAGATTTTGATAGATTTATAGGCTGATTTTCTACTATATGGTCAGAGACTATGAGATGAAGATTCGACAGGTGCGTCCATAATATCCTTTTTATTGAAATGCAATAAACCGGCGAATAACCATTTTTATCAAAAAAAGCATCTGCTGTTTCTGTTAGCTCCTTTGCATCTTTTGTTAGTTGCAGTAGATAAACTGTGTTAAACAGGAAATAGGCATAATATATAATTTATACTTTTATAGAATTAAATTTAACTGAATCTGAAAATCGAAAGAATGAATGTTTGACCATTGTTGAAATCCCATTATTTAGCATTGGAAGTTAAGATAACGAAATTCATTAGCAATGTTAACAGAATTCTTTGAAAGTTACCATCTCCTTGATTCTTTCTAAATTTCATGGGTGCTGCTAGTACACTCTATCTAGTCACCATTCGGCTTTGGGATTGCATTTCAGACCTGATCTGTTTCGCATGATCTTAATGGCAGGTCGGTATCCATGCCTCATTTCAAATGGATTTATTCAATTATTCTTGGAAAATTGCATTTATGCATAAAAGCATACGCAGAATCAACTTGAAAAATAATGGTTATGATATAGGTATGGATACTTTAGCGCAGTTATCAGCAAAGTTGACTATATATTCAAGTGTGAAATAGACTGCTAAGAATGGCGTTGAAAGCAAAAGAAAGGAGGTTTGAATTACTGGATCATACTGCTGATCTGTCGGTTAAAATATATGGAAAATCAGACGAAGAAATATTCTCCAACGCACTTTACGCATTTAATAAAATAACTGTTGACGAGTTTGATGGTATTTCTGGCGAAAATCAGTTCATAATAAGATCTTCCAATATTGAGAATATATTTGTCGATTTCCTATCACGGTTTATATTCGAACTTGATGTTAATGAGATAATTCATACAAGTATTAATGAAATATCCATAGGTAATAATTCAATATTCGTACGATTAAATTATATTGAGGTAAAAGAACCTCACAAATATTTGAATGTAATTAAAGGGGTAACATACCATAATCTCACATATGATGTAGAAAATGGATATGCAATTGTAGTATTCGATGTTTGATTATTGGCAAAATCAGATAAGATTTTTCCTTAGAGATTGGCTAGAGATTATTTTGAAATTTTATATCATAAATTCATATTTTTTATAATGCACATGGTAAAGAACATTCAAGCTGACCATTGATCAATAAATCAATCAGTTAAAAGAAAATCATGCTAAGGAATCATTTATTAAGCGCAAGAGGTCAGATTATTTATTTATCAGTCTTGGTACTTATAATCTCCACAGCAGTGATAGCAGTTTTAATATGACTCAGGGCAAGTTAATAAATTATGGATAATTAAGATTAAATTTCATTTTTCTAATCTATTCTACTTTGCCTTAATGAATTCTCACCTCTTAAGGCATTGGAAGTTTTTTCTTCTTATTATTTTCTTTATCCTTTCCAGATTATTTTTCATCTTCAGTAATGTCTCCTCTGCTCTGTCTTAGAGATCCTCATAGATCATAGGGCAGAAATTTAAAAGTTCCTGATACTTCAGGGCATTCCATGCTTATTCATCATGATCATCATTATGATTAAGTTCTGGGGAGTGTGCTGGAATACCTCTTGTTACCATGGATCTCAGATAGGATCTGGCCAAGGAACTTTATGATGCAATCATAATTCATGACATTCACAATCATGAAGTAAAGATCTCCAGCCTCTGTGACAGGAGAGTATATTCACATCTTCTCCCTCTCTTCCCTCACATCAATACTACAACAAAGCATTTGCATGTTACTATATATAAAACACAATATTCAAAATTAATTAACCTAAAGGGTAGTAATGCACCATAAAGAATCAATGGTGAAGTACAAAAAATTTTAAGATGAGTTGAGATCAGCATCAATGTCTTCCTTAATGGCATCAAAACTCTTCTTCACCAGAGGAGTAGGTAGAGGTGAAAGCATGCTTCAATCTTTTGAAGAGGCTCTGAGAGACGGAGGAATAGCACCTTTTAACCTGGTAAGCATAAGCTCAATTTTTCCACCATATGCAGAAGTTGTTTCAAGGGAGGAAGGCATGAAACTTCTTACCCCCGGTCAGATACTGTTTACAGTTCTTGCTAGAAATTCATCTGAGGAGCTGAACAGGATGATTTCTGCTGCAATAGGTTACGCTCTTCCTACAGACAGGAGCAAATGGGGGTATCTCAGTGAACATCACAGTTTCGGAGAAACTGAGAAAACTGCGGGTTATTATGCTGAAAAACTTGCTGCAGAAATGCTTGCAAGTACAATGGGGCAGACCAGGGATCTGGTATGGGACAGGGAACGTGAAGAATACGTCCTTAATGATAAAATACTGACAACAAAAAACATATGCTCAAGCGCGGTTGTTATGAAATCGGGAGAATGGACAACTACCATAGCAGCCGCGGTGCTCATCGTTTAAATGATTAATTATGTCTGAAAATATTGAAAAAAAATGGCAGGAAAATTGGGACAGATATGGCGTGTTTGTTCCAAAAATCGACAGTAAAAAACCAAAATTTCTGATTACTGTGCCATGGCCCTATACCAACGGATCACTTCACGTTGGACATGGAAGAACATACACACTGGCAGACATAATCGCCAGATTCAAAAGAACACAGGGTTTCAATGTTCTATTTCCAATGGCATTCCATCAGAGTGGAACTCCAATACTTGCATTTTCCGAAAGGATCAGCAGGGGGGATCCTGTGACAATAAAGCAGTACCAGGATTATCTGAGCGAATATGAAAAAGCTGAAGATATCCCGCTCAAGATAGCTGAATTCAAGGACCCTAAGGCAATAGCATCCTATTTCTCCAGCAAGATTATAGAAGATTTCAGGGATCTTGGCTATAGCATTGACTGGACAAGGGTATTCACCTCTGCCGACCCTGAGTATCAGGAATTTGTCAGGTGGCAGTTTCTGAAACTCGATTCACTTGGACTCATCAGGCAGGGATCCTATCCAGTCCTCTACAGTATGGATGATGATAATGCAGTGGGGGAGGACGATATCAAAGATGGGGATTTAGATAAAGTTTCATGGGAAGAATTTACTGCAATATTCTTCAGAGGAAAAGAGTTCGCACTTGTAGCTGCTTCATTGAGACCGGAGACAGTATTCGGCATAACTAACCTCTGGATTGCGAAAGATGGAAACTATGTGCTCTGCAGCCTCAATGGTGAAAAGATAGCAGTTACTGAGGAAGCTTATAAGAAGATGAGTTTCCAGGCAGAAAATATAAAATTTATTAGAAATCTTCAACATAAGGAGATCACCTCACAGAAATTCCAGTCTCCTCTCAGTGAATTAAATATCCCAGTCTTTGAAACATCATTTGTTGATCCAGACAATGGAACTGGAGTGGTATATTCAGTGCCGGGTCATTCAGTCTGGGACTACGTTGCAAGAATGGACATGGGGGAAGATCTGAATGTACCTGTCATCATTGAAATAGATTCAAAGAAAACTGACATGAAGGCTATTATTTCGTCATACAGGATTCAAGACCTTAAGGATAACGAGAAGATAAAGGATGCAACACAGTTTCTGTACAGAGAAGAGTTTTACAAGGGCAAGATGTCCGGAAATAACGGAAAATATTCAGGAAAGAGTGTAAAAGAAGCAAGAGAATTGATTAAAAATGATCTCATTGCAGAAAAAAACGCATTCATCTTTTACGAAACCTCCAGGAAAGCAGAGACAAGGTCTGGATCAAAGGTTATAGTTGCTGTTCTTCGTGATCAGTGGTTTATTGACTATGGGGTTGGGTGGTGGAAAGAATCTTCACGAAAACTTGTAGAAAACATGATGTTCTATCCTGAATTCTACAGGAAAAACATGCTTGATGCCATAGACTGGCTGAGGGAAAGGCCATGTGCAAGACGGAGAGGGCTCGGAACAAAGCTTCCAATGGATCCAAAGTGGGTGATAGAGTCCCTGTCGGATTCCACCATATATCCAGAGGTTTACACCAATATAATGCAGCTGAAGAAGATAAAAGAAGAACTGGGGAATCTGGATACATCTGTCATGGAATATATCTATGGTTATTCCGACAGCATCCCTGAAAGCATTCCAGAAAATATCCAGGAAACAATACAAGAGGCAAGGGAATCAAGAAATTACTGGTATGGCGTGGACCTGAGGCTTACTGCATATCCTCATATGAGTAATCATCTTGCATTCTATGTAATGAACCACGCAGCACTTTTCAAGGGAAAGGATCTGCCTGGAGGTCTTGTAGTTTCCAGCCTGGTTGTTTCAAACGGCTCGAAAATATCAAAGAGCAAGGGAAATGTGATCTCGCTTCTGAGCATTACAAGAAAGTATTCGGCAGATATTTACAGGCTTTATGTGGCAGTTTCAGCCGATATTGGTTCCACAATGGACTGGAATGAAAACGATCTCTCATCTGTAATAAGGAAATATGAGAATTTCGTGGAGATGATGGAGAATTTCAAACCTGTAAAACCAACAGGAACGAGGCCTGAAAAATGGTTTGAAGCACGTTTCAAAAAAAATCTCTCGACTTTCATGGACAGTATGGAAAGCTACAACATTCGCAATGCTGCCATAACAATATTCTATGACGTCATGAATGATTTGAAGTATGCAGAGTCAAGAGGCGCCAGCAGAAGTTCCCTCCTCAGTATAATCATTAAGGAATGGATCATTTCAATGTCAATTTTTATTCCACATACTTCGGAAGAATATTGGCACAGATATATCCAGGATAGTTTTGTAAGCATTGCCAGCCTGGAAAGGCCTTGGTTCCAGGGATGGGAGGATGAAATAATTTCCGAGGAGGAATACTTGCAGGAGATAATAGGAGACATAAGGGAGATTGGAAAAGCAACAGGCATAGATCCATCCAGTGTAATCATAAGTGTTGCCGGAAAAAAAATTATGGAAATGGTAAGTAAGATAAATAAGGAGGGCACAAAAAACCTGAATTCCTGGGAAAAACAGTTTGTTCCGGAATTCATGAAAAACAGGAAGCGTATTTCCCAGAGGGTCAGGGACGAATTCTCTCTTCTTCAGGAAAGCAGGCAGTATATTTCAGCCACACTGGGATGCAATGTTGAAATTATTTTTGATGAACCAGGAAAATCAAAAAAGACTGCCTGGCCAGGAAGGCCTTCAATAGTACTGCAGTGACCCTGAGAAATAATTTATAAATCCCCCCAATAGGGGGATCATGCAATCTAAATGGGAAAACCAAACCTTCAAAGATGATCTTGATGAGAGGGTGTATTCATCACATTTGCTGGGTTCAGTTCCTGATCTGGTACTTCATGGGGGAGGAAACACATCGATTAAGAGAGAGGAGATTCTGCATACAGGTAAAAAAGCTGCGGTTTTGAGAGTAAAGGGGAGTGGATGGGATCTTGCAACTATAAAAAGGGAGGGTTTCACGGGGATTAGGATGGATGACCTTCTGGCCGCCAAAGACATCCTGGAAATGACGGATCAGGAAATGGTTGACTATATGAAAAAAAGTATGGTTGATCCATCTGAACCTTCGCCATCTGTTGAAACTTTTCTTCACGCCTTTCTCCCTTTCAAATTTGTTGACCATTCACATGCTGACAGCATACTTGCAATAACCAATAGAAATGTCTCCCAGGATGAGATCAAGTCTATATTTGGAAATGTGGTAGTTATACCATATTCTCCACCAGGATTCAAACTGGCAAGAAGTGTACTTGAAAGGCTTGGATCCATAAGTCCGGATACAGAGGGGATAATACTTGAAATGCATGGACTTTTCACATTTGGCGACAGCGCCAAAGAAAGCTATGAGAGACACATCCACCTGGTGACAGTTGCAGAGGACTTCATAAAGAAGAAGGTCAATAGAAATATATTCACGCAAAAATTCCAAGCATTATCAATAGAATCAATTTCAGATTCACTACCGGCTATCAGGGGAATGATCTCAAAAAGATCAAAAAAGATATTGAACATTTGCAATTCACCCGAAGCTATTGAAATAGCCTGTTCGGAAGAGGCCGAAAAATTCACGCAAAGAGGGCCAGCCACCCCAGACATGATAATAAGAACAAAGCACGATTACATCTATTGCCCGGATGTCAAGGGTCTTGAAAGTCAGGTTGCGGAATATGAGAAAAAATATGAGGATCAGTACAGCAGATACGTATCAGATTATCCCATGCATGATCCCTTTCCGCCAATAATTGTTGTTAGAGGAACGGGAATTATAACTTCAGGGATTTCTGCAAAAGAAGCGGAAATAGTAAGAGACCAGTTTGTCCATTCAATGAGGGTCAATTCAATTGCAGAAAAACTTTCCGGGCAGCGATTCATAGATCTGGATCTTTCCTATAGCATGGAATATTGGCCGCTGGAAGAGGCGAAACTGAAAAAATTTAAACCAATGCCACTGCAGGGTTGCATATCCCTGGTTACCGGTGCGGCCAACGGAATCGGCTATGTTGCCTCCCTGAAGCTTGCACAGAAAGGTTCAGCAATTGTGATGTGCGATATAGATCCGGAAGTATCAAAAAAAGCCCAGGAGATAGAAACCATGACAAGATCTCCTGTGCTGCCATATGTACTTGATATTTCAAGTGAACAGGAAATAAGGGCGATGTTTCATAATGTAAGGAAAAAGTTCGGAGGAGTGGATATTGTATTCAACAATGCAGGCATCCTTAAATCAGCTGCAATCGAGGATCTGGATGTAAAGGATCTGGACAGGCATTATGCAATCATAGGAAGAGGTTCATTTATTATCTCACAGGAAGCGTTCAGGATTATGAAAGCACAGGGTATTGGCGGGAATATTGTTTTCAACATAACCAAGAATTTAACAAACCCGGGACCTGAAATGACTTCATATGGATCCGCAAAGGCATTTGCTGCATACGTGTGCCATTATGTGGCAAAAGAGGGTGGAAAATACGGAATAAGGGCCAATATAATAAACCCTGACAAAGTTTTCAAAGGATCAAAAATATGGGAAAACGGTGTACTTGAGGCCAGAGCAAGGGCAAAAGGGCAGACTGTTGATGAATACAAGACACAGAATCTTTTGAGAAGGGAAGTTCTTCCTGAACATGTTGCAAACGTTCTGCTTGCCCTTGTGGATGAGGAGACTTTCGGTGCGACAACGGACGCAATGATACCTGTGGATGGCGGTGTCAAATAATATCAATATTTACCTCAGGAAGTGCCCGATTACTTTTGTGATTTTGAAGCCAATGCCGAAATTCCTCAGATCCTTCCTGGCAAAAAGTGCAGCTTTAAGGTCCTGAATATGAAAATTTTCTCCCCTCTGGACCTTTGAAAGCAAACGGTAAAGCTCTGGGTAAGATCTAAAATTTTTTATTATTTCGCCTGAATATTTTATCTTTACCTCTTCCAGATCGTCATTCTTTCTCAGGCACTGAAATAGTATCTCTGCAGATTTAAGTGAAGGGATTATCCCTTCGCCTGTTATTGGGGAAACTGTCCCTATTGCCTCCCCAGTTCCAATTACATTATCTCTTGATATCTGGTCAAAAAGAGGTTTAAGGCGTATCTTTCTCCCGGTAACCCTGAGATGAGGAACAGGCTTGAGATACGAATCAATCATCTCAAGGTCAACCGCTCCAGACCCGATATGATAGTGGTCTCCAAGTGGGAACTCCCAGTAGTAACCCTTTCCTCCTTCAAAGAAATAAAAATAGAAGTCACTGTGATGGGCAGAATCTGTCAGGTATTCTCTGGCCGGCATAAGAAGATCGGACGTGTGCTTGCCCAGATAGAATCTTGATACGCCTGTAGCATCAACCACAAGATTGAACTCGCCAGAAATGATCTCTCTTTTAGTGTCCAACCCATCAATCATATCCCTTTCCAGCATGTTCTTGTCAATTGTGCAAAGCCCCATTGATCCAAACTCTATAGGTTTGAAGTTATGGCCTGAAAAAGTTATTTTTGATGATCTTGAGAGTACATATTTATCAGCATCAATCCCTATTTTCTTCATGTAAATTTTAAGTTTTTTGATATTTGTTGCGTAGCCGCAGGGAATGTAATAATTCGGTACTTTGGGGTCGAAGCCTGTTACGTTGAATCCTGAATCTTTCATCCTTCTCAAAAGATAAGAACCCGATATTCCCAGACCTCCAATCGCTATGCTTCCTATTTTCAACAGGACTGTATAAGTTTCGCAGTATATTATTTTCATTGCCCGATGAGAATGCAAAAGATTAAAATGGCATATTTCTAAGGAATTTAAATGGAGAATCATTTGAATAAATATTTCATTAAATTCTCATACATTGGTTTCATGTTCTCCGGTTTCCAGAGAGGGAACGGGGATAACAGCATTGAAGACAGCATTATCAGATGTCTTGAGAGAAACGGCATGGATGGTGAAATTCACTCTGCCGCAAGGACGGACAGAGGTGTATCTGCTGTTGGAAATGTATTCTCAATGGAAGCCGATAAACCAATTGAAAAGATCATGGGAATACTCAATGCAGGTGTGAAAAACTGTGTTTTTCACTCATTTGCCAATGTAACAAAAGGTGCCAATCCTAGGCACAATAAAATGAAACATTACCGTTATTTCTTGCCGTGGATTGATGACCACATTGCATTTGACAGGTTTATTATGAAATTCAAAGGAGAACATGATTTTTCGGGATTCTGCAGGAGAGACCACCGGAATCCTGTCAGAACAATAAGTGAAATAAGGTCAACCTGGGAGAATGGATACGGATTTATAGATTTCTATGGAAGGAGTTTTGTCTGGAACCAGATTAGATCCATAGTCGGTTTTTCCATGAAACACTTTACTGAACAGGATTATAATCCATTCACCAATGGAGTTGTAAATTCATACATAGCACCTGCTGAAAACCTGGTGCTGATTGACATAACCTATGAGGGTATAAAGTTCAGGAGAGTGCCAATCAGGTCCAAGGAGAAGTATGTTTCACGTTTATGGGAAAGGCAGTTTGCTGATTTTCATGCTATAGATTCCATTCTCCGGCTTCAGGATCAGGATAACGGAATATGATTAACACTTCATTCTCACGAAGCAATGTTTGCGTTAATGTTTTATGCTGGCTTGAATACAAGTGCAGAAAGTGATAGAAAGGTTTGTCAGTTAGAAAATTGCCTTTCCAGATAGGCACAATAAACATGGCAAGGGCCGTTTATGCGCTCAACTGGTTCAATATAGCTCCTGGGCTTGCTGATATAGCATCATCTCTGAACCTTAAGATCGTGGATCTTGGTATCATTACCACCGGCTTTTACATAGGTCTGGCACCGTTTCAGATTGCTGGTGGAGTTATTGCTTCAAAGATTGGAAACAGGATAACATCATTCATTGGTCTCCTGATTTTAGGTTCATTTGTCATAGTTTCCGGCCTTTCCGGGTCACTAATAGAACTCTTCATTGCCAGGATGTTTGAAGGCATTGGTTCCTCCCTTTTCTTCTCCCCAGCACTTGGAATGCTTAGCGAAATAGTTCCAGACAGAAGCAGGAGTTTTCATATAGGACTTTTCAACGGATCCTTCAATATAGGGGGCGGAATTGGAATCCTTGGCTGGACTTATCTGGATAGTGTTTACAGCTGGAGATTTCCTCTTGAGCTTGCAGGTATGATCATGATTGCAGTGGCTATTTTGAATTTTATAATGGTTTCCGGCATTCCACAATCACACAGGAGCACTGTTCCACTTTCCAAAAGAGTAAAAACAGCCCTACGGACAAGAATTCTCTGGATACTCCCTCTGGCAGCATTGATAGGAATTCTTGCTGAAACTATCACAGGACAGCTCTTTGTCTATTATGCAGAAGTCCATCTTGGCATGGATTCAGGTCTTGCCAGCATACTTGGTACGGCGTTTCTCCTGTTCGGGTTCGCCGGGGGTACCATTGGTGGATATCTTTATGGGCGTTCCTCAAGAAAAAATCCTATTTTTGTGGGTTCAATGGTTCTTACTGGACTCCTGATCATTATAATCCCTTTATTTTCAAATTTTATAATTCTCCTTGCGGTCATGGCAGCTCTTGGTATTATGACGGTTGCAGTTCTTTCTATTCTGTATGAAAAGGTAGTGAACGCTACAAAAGACAAAAGCATGGTCTCCTTCAATCTTTCGTTTATAAATTTTATACAGAACATCTTTGGTTCCCTTTCTCCTTTCTTTTTCACTGTTCTCGTGCTTTTTTACGGATACGGTTTTTCATGGTTTACAATAGGCTTTTCCGGAATTGTTTTAATTTTACTTCTGTTATTTGTGAGAAAATCATACTGATCAAGCAGGTTTTTAAACAGATCACATATAACTGAATGTGCTTTTTTCAGAACTTACAGAAAGCTTTCAGGCAATGGGTGATACCAGGAAAAGGCTGGAATTGACAGAGATCCTCAGAAAGTTATTTCAAAATGCAGGTGACGATCTTCCCCAACTTGCCTATCTGCTGCAGGGAAAAGTGTTGCCTGACTATTATGGAGTTGAAATGGGCATAGCAGACAAACTTATAATTAAAGCACTCAGCCATGTGTCGGGTAAGAGTGAAGAAGAGATTCAGGAAGATTATACAAAAACAGGAGATCTGGGGCAGGTTGCATATAACGTCACAGAGAGGAAGACACAGAAAGCTTTATTTTCCACGTCAATGACACTTGACTACGTCTACCAGTCACTTTTGAAGATATCAAAAATCTCTGGAAGCGGAAGTATAAGGGTTAAGACTGATATATACACTGATCTTATATTGAACGGCACTCCAGCCGATGCAATGTACATTACAAGGATTGTCAGCGGAAAATTAAGATTGGGGGTATCGGATGCAACGATTCTTGATGCTCTTGCTCTTGCCTTCACGGATTCAGAGAAAAAGGAGATAGCAACTACCGCTTATAATTTTCATCCAGATATTGGTTACATAGCTGATCTCCTAAGAAAGGGGAAGATAGAAGACCTTGAGAAAATAGGTCCGGAACCAATGATACCCATGAAGGTCATGCTGGCGGAGAGACTCCCGGATATTGGAGATATACTTGCAAAAATGGAAGGAACCGCATCTCTTGAATACAAATATGACGGGATGAGGGCTCAGATACACAAGAAGGAAAAAGAGGTAAGGATTTTTTCCAGAAGCAGCGAAGAGACCACCGGCCAGTTTCCTGACATTGTAAAAAACGTACTGAGTACTTTCAAGGCTGATTCCCTGATTCTTGATGGAGAGGCAGTACCGTTTAATCCAGAAACAGGGGATCTATATCCCTTTCAGGCTGTATCCCAGAGAAGAGGAAGGAAATACCATCTGGATGAGATATCTGATGATATTCCCATAGTTGTCTTTCTCTTTGACATTCTTTACAAAAATGGAGAACCCCTGCAAAATCTGCCATATCTGAAGAGGAGGGAGATACTCAAAGAAACATTCCAGGAGGACAATAGCTTCAAGCTTTCGTCAAGCCTGGTTACTTCAAATAAAGACGAGGCCGAGAAATTTATAGAAGAATCCATAAGCAGTGGCTGTGAGGGGATAGTTGCCAAAAACATTACTGATAAATCCATATACAGAGCAGGTTCCAGAGGATGGTTATGGATTAAATATAAGAGAGACTATGAAGCCAATCTCGGTGATAGCCTTGATCTTGTTGTTATTGGTGCCTTTTCCGGGCATGGAAGAAGAAAGGGTACATATGGAGCACTGCTGATGGCTTCCTATAATAATGAAACAGGTATTTACCAGTCTGTTTGCAAACTGGGTACTGGCTTCACGGATGATGTACTGTTCAACCTTCCAAAGATGTTTTCCGAATATACAGTTAAAGAAAAACCAGCGAATGTCCAATCCGGGTTGATACCAGACATATGGATTATACCCAATTTTGTTATGGAAATAGTAGGATCCGAAATAACGTTAAGCCCTATTCATTCCACTGCCTTTGGATTAATCAAGGAGAAGGCGGGGCTTGCCATAAGATTTCCAAGATTCACCGGAAAGTGGAGAAATGATAAAAGGCCCGATGATGCCACTACAGTTAATGAAATAATAAATATGTACAAAAATCAGAAAAAAAATATTGGAAATTTGCTGGAATAATTAATTGATATGAAACTATTGAAACAATTAAGTTTACTGGTCTCTATCTCTGTCTCTTCCGCCGTATGAGGATCTTCCTCTTCCGCCGCTACCCCCGCTACCGCCACGGTTGTATGATGAGGGTCTTCCTCTTCCGCCGTAGCCTCCGCCGTTTCCGTGGAACTGGTTCTCATATTCTTTTTCGCTTACATCCAGTTCTTCGTTAACCTCAGAAACCTCCTCGGTTCCAGGAGCGATAGATCCGTATTTACCAACATTGAGTCTCATATGTCCCCTTACGAGTGATATGTAGCCGTTATCGATGTAGACGGTCTGTCCTTCAGAAGCCTGACCGGCCTGTTCTCCCCATAATGACAGGGTAACTTTTCCTGTGTCGTCTCCTATTACAACCTCGGTTACGGATTTTGCCTCGCCGAATCTTGTGGTTATTTCCTTGGGCTCGCCTACGTTTAATACCTTTCCCAAAACGTTAACTCGTCTTGAAGAAGGTGTTAGGTCTTTAATTTTGGTAGTTCCTTCCATTCTATTACTTCCTTTTGTCTAAAAAGACAGCCTCTCATCTTTGGTAAATATATAAGCTTTGGGAATCTTGCCGTCAATACCTTTAAAGATATTTTTTCATGGGAATTTCAGCATTTATTTACTGAAAAGTAGATATAGATAGATTCAATAGTAAAAAGAATTAAATGGAAGATACAAAGGATCTATGGAATCTAAGTATTTTTGATCTTAACCTCGAGGTAGAATCATGGGAAAGGAAAAACAAAACCACAATGATAAAACTAAAGGAAATGAAAGAGGATCTGGAAGAGATAACATATATAGAGGACATAATAATGAAGAAACTTTCGGATTAGAGAAGGCCCATCTAATAATGAAGTTGGTTTCACTAAAGTCCGAAGAGGCTAGATTACACATGGAATATGTAGATACTAAAGATTTGATTGTTAGGAATTTATTGAGTTTATCCGGATTGCTTGGTGAATACAGACTTGCAAAAAGAAATGAGGATTTAAATGAATTCGAAACTCGTTTTGACATTCTTTTTAATAAATACATGAAGAAAAACTGAGATCTACATGGTCAAAAAATCGAGGACCTCCTGATAGGATTTATCGCAGGATTTATAAATTTAGAACCGTTAATAAAGCATTGCAGTTTCCATATCTGGCCCAAATTATATCTGGTTTTAAATAACCCAATTGAAAAAAGCACTTCAGTAATTTCTTTTTGACAACTCTAGAAAAAGTTCTTATACTGGTATTAAGATAACCAGATGTATGAATAAAAAAGTATTAGCTTCAATTGTCGTGATAGTATTAATCGTGGCAGGGGTCGCAGGATTTTTGGGGTATGTATACACTCATCCCAAGAAAACTAATCTACCTTCTATAAAGATTACAGCGCTATCACCTTTAAATTCGGTTGAAGAATTTGAGTTGGACTCTATAGTAAGCAATTTGAAAGCAGTGGGAATACCGGCAAAAATCTCCCTGGTCTCTCCAACGGTTGAGGGTACCTGGTTGAGCCCTAACAGTACTCCTGAATTTGTGGACTTGGGGTGGCTTCCGGATTGGCCTGATCCAGTTGCTCAGCAGTTTGATCCTTTCGCGACTTACTCAAATGGTGGAGCGTTTGGAGCAAACAATGCTTGGGTGGACAATGCCACGCTTAACAATGCTTTCCCAGGGGTAATTTTCAATAGTAACAAAACAGCACAGCAAATGGAAATGGAGAAGCTCTATAAGATATTCTATGACCAGTATTCGTACATATGGCTACCAAACCCATCAACATACTTTTTCGTCCAGCCTTACATAAATAATTTCACTTACAACCCTTATGAGAATTATTACTACAATATGATGTCATATAACACATCTTACAAATTGCCCAACGGCAGTAATACTTATGGGCCATCCAACACCAGTGTACTGACTGATGTTGCTGATGGAGACTCTCTGGCTGCTCCAGATTATCTTGACCCATCTCATGGTTTCTTTGTACAAGATGGCCCAATGTTTACCGGAGCCTATCAGGAACTTTATGAATTGAATGGAACAAATTATAACCAAGTAGTTCCAGTGCTAGCAAACACATCGGTCAAAGATGCAACGTCAAATTATATGAATTATAACATAACACTGAGAAATGGCATAACATTCAACAACTCTGATCCAGTAAATGCTTCAACAGTATGGTTTTCATACTACAGGACATTAGTTATGGCACAGGGTGTTTCTATTGATAACTATGGTGGGATGCTCTTTAACACAACAGCTTACAGTGCAACTTCACCATATTCTCTCCCAGTTGGTTTCCTGAAGGACATGAGGCATGCATACAATGTGACACAATACGGCAAGCTTAAATTGCCCTATCCTACCAACTACTCCAATCTCAATATGAGCAATACAGTATTTGCTGCAAAATTCTTGGCAAGCATGCTTTCAGATTACCACCCATGGAGCAACACAACCCAGGCTCTTCTGTTGACTTATAAAGATCAGGCAGTTTCAGTACCATCATTTTCCTCTAATCATGCAGCTCTGAATTTTACAATTAACCTTCTAAACCCATATCCGTTCTTCCTTCAGGACACAGCAGAATGGTGGGGTAATATAGCTGATCCATTATTCCTGGACACTCACGGCGGAGTAACTGCTACTTCTCCCAACAATTACACAGATTCCAACGGAATGCCTGGAACCGGTCCTTACCATATAAAAACAGTAGGTGCAGCACTTGATTCTGTTACCATGACAAAGGTCTCAAACTACTGGGGGAATAAGTACTGGGACAACAAAACTGGAAAAGGAATGTACGGATTTCCAGCAGTAGCCCAGCCAGCTCATATAAAAACAATTGTAATGGATTACACAGTTGACCACTCAGGAAGAGTTTCTGGTTTCCTGGATAACCAATATCAGATGTCTGAAGTAAGTGCATCATATCTGGGATCAATAATTGGCGTTTCCCCATTTACCAGCTCTGTTCCTGTCTCTTCATACTTTAAAAACGTTGGTGCTACTCCTGCAGCCTTTGATCTCTCAATGAATAACTTTATATCTCCAACAAACAATTCAAACGTCAGGGAAGGCATATGGTACGCAATAAACTACACAGCCCTTGATCACCCATTTTATTACAAGTTGTCAAACGGAACAACAGAGTTATTGGCACAGAACTACATTGGTCCAATTTCCCCTGGTTTTAAAAGTTTCTACGTGAATGATACACAAGGCTTAGCTGCACCAGCGCAGAATCTTTCACTGGCTATACATTACCTGGGCATGGGTTTGAAGCAGGAGGGCTACTACGTTACTCTACCAAATGGAACAAGAATAGGAGATACATCTATTTCCGATTCGTCCCTTGCTGTCCTGACATCAGCCATTTTGTCCATGAATCAGTTGGTTGAAAACACTTCAATGGCTATGGTTAGAATTTTCTAAATTTTTTTTTATAAATTTTTTATATTACTTTTATTTCTTGAAAATTTAAACAAGTTTTAAGGTTATTTGTATGCAGGAATTACTGATCCATGTTTGAGTTATTATATAGTTATATGTTATTTTAAGCCTTTAGCATCCATAAAAAATAATTCAATAAAGGATGGAATAAAATATCCAAAATGATAAAAGATCTTTACAGCTTCAAGGCGTCAAATCTATGACCAAGTTTTTCATAAATAAATAGAGTCACACTGATTCGCCAGCCGATATTAGTGATAACAGGGTGAGACTAAAGAAATCTTTTGAGAAAAGCCTCCATCATAAGCAAAAATCATCCGCGGCAATAAGACATATGTGCTGCCAGTAAAAAAATTCAGGTTGAGTCCATGGGTTCTTTACCGATCCCCTTGTTCACTTTTTCTAAAAAATTCCTTCCATAACTGATATCCCTGATGGCTATAACTCCATTATTTGTTACAAGATAAACAGAGGAGAGCCCAAATTTTTTCTGCAGATATCCCTCAACAATAAAAGTCTCTTTTACATTTGAGTTGTATATAAATTTTGACTTAATAAGAGATCTAATTGAAACTCCTTCAACAGTTATAGAATACTTTGTAGAATATTTGTATAATTCATATAGAAATGTAGCAAAAAGCCAAAGTGCAACAAAAAGAAGGTACTTTATTATGGTCTTCGAACTTATTTCCAGTACAAGGGAAAAAATTGCCAGGGCAATTAAACTCTTTATAGTAGTCTTTTTAATGCCTGGTTTATTCATAAAGCCAGCACGCTACCTGATTATTTCCATAATTTCTCAATGGGGGCTCCTTCGTTTTGCAGACTTCCATTACAAATGGGCATCTAGGGTGGAAACTGCAGCCGCTTGGGAGATTTATCAGACTTGGGACATCTCCCACAGGAGGTTTTACTTCTTTTGTATCAGTGGTTGGGACCGAACTGAGCAACAGCTGGGTATATGGGTGCAGAGGTTTTGAAAGGACTTCTTCTGTTCGGCCATATTCAAAAATCTTTCCAGCATAAAGTACAGTTATAAGATCAGAAATATATTTAGCAACAAGTATATTATGAGTTATAAAAATATATGTAAGTTTGAATTTTTCCTGAATATCCACAAGCAAATTTAAGACCTGAGCCTGTATTGATTCATCAAGTGCCGATGTCGGTTCATCGAGAATCAGGAGTTCTGGCTGTTTCATTAATGATTTAGCAATAGCTACTCTTTGTACCTGTCCACCTGACATCTCTCTTGGCTGTTTGTTTTTTACCTCGTTATAGGAGAGACCAACTTCACTGATTACATCAGATACTCTTTTTTCATCAAAATGCCCAAGAGGCTCAGAAACAATGTCCTTAACCTTCATTTTTGGGTTCAAAGAGGTACCGGGGTTCTGGAATACCATATCCAGTTTTTTTCTAATTTCAAAATAATTTTTTTTCTCAACCTTAATGTCTTCAAAAAAAACCTCCCCTTTAGTTGGTCTTTCAAGGGTTGTAATTATCTTTCCCAAGGTAGTTTTCCCAGATCCACTTTCACCTACTACAGCAACGACGCTACCCTTAGTTATGGATATTGAGACCCCGTCTAAAGCTTTAACAAATATTTTCGGGACCTTTATTACCGTATCTATAAGCCCCCTTTTCTGGGCTAGATAGTATTTTTCAACCTTTTCAAGACGTATTATCTCACTCATATAACCAACACCTTATTACCCTGCCATTGTTCACTACATAATCAGGTTCATTATGGTAGCATTTATCAAATACAAATTTACAGCGAGGATTGAATTTGCACCCATCCGGAAGGTTAAGATATGAAGGGGGCGATCCAGGTATTGAGTAAAGTTTTCCACTTTTCTTTGGTGAAGTAGGGATACTGGCGATAAGTCCAGTTGTATAAGGGTGCATTGGTTTCTTTACGATATCTACTGTATTGCCACTCTCCATGACCCTTCCCGCATAAAAAACTAGCATTTTATCGGATAACACATACGCGAGCCCAACATCATGGGTAATAAAGATGATTGACATGTTAGTCTCCTTATTAAGTTCCCTCATCAGCCTTACTACCTGTGCCTGAATTGTAACATCCAGGGCAGTGGTGGGTTCATCCGCAATCAATAACTTTGGCTTAAGAAGAAGAGCCATACATATAACTACTCTCTGTATCTGACCACCGGAAAGTTCATGAGGATATCGAAGCATAAGTTTTTCCGGATCAGGGAGCCTCAAGCTGGTCATTGCGTCTATTACCTCTTTTCTGGATTCCTCATAGCTTGAATCCTTATTGTTCCTGCTATTTCTTATAGCCAAAGCCTCCAGAAGTTGATCTCCAATTCTCTTGACCGGATTAAGACTATTAAGTGGGTTTTGGAAGATCATGAAAACAGTAGTGCCTCTTATCTGGGTCATTTCTCTCTCTGACCGCTCAAGTATATTCACACCATTCAAAAGGACACTACCGGTTGCCTTTCCCACTTTCGGAAGCATTCCTGATATGACCTGTCCCAGAGTTGATTTTCCAGAAGCTGATTCACCAACAAGGGAAACGAACTCTCCTTCTTGAATATCGAGATTGAGGTTGTCAATAACCTTGTAACGTCCAGCTACAGTATTGTACGAAACATCTAAATTTTTAATACTTAGTAACACCAGTTAACACCTTAATAATTAATCCTGTTAGAAATTATGTCCTGCATTCTGTCCCCAACCAGTACAAATCCTATCACTATAATAAGTATTGCAAGACCGGGAAATACCGCATACCACCATCCAGTTGGCAAAGTGCCAACTCCATTTGCTGCCATTGACCCAAGTTCCGGAATGGGGGGTTCAAGACCAATTCCCAAAAAAGCAAGAGTGGAATAAGTCAATATCACGTTGCCAAAATCCAGTGCAGCATATGCTATTACAGGGTCAATGGAGTTTACAAAGAGGTAGCTGAAAAAAAACTTCAGGAATGATACATTATTCAATTTAGAAGCCTGTACGTAATCCATATTTTTTATTTTCAGTGTCTGTGCCCTGAAAAATCTTGCATAAATGGGCCACCAGACTATGATAAGAGCCAGTATAACTCCATCAAGTGTTTCATTGAAAAGAACAGATAGAGCTAAAACAAGTATGAGGGCTGGAAGTGAAAGGAAAGCATCTGTGAATCTCATAATTACTTCGTCAGTGTATTTCCCACGATAACCTGCGATTATCCCCAATAATCCGCCAAAAAGTATTGCAGATAGAACTACAGCAAGAGAAATAAAAGCGTCCCTGGGCATTGCATACAGCATTCTGGACAGTATATCTTCGCCATTTGCATTGGTGCCCAAAAGGTAGGTTCTATCAGGCGCATGAAGTCCAATTACAAGATTGTAATTAAATGGGTTATGTGGAAGTAACGCCACAGCCAAACCAGATGTTCCAAATAACATTTCAAGAATTCCTTGTACGGTTGACCATCCAAGGAAAGCCACAACGATAACCAGTCCAACAATGGCGGTCTTATCTTTTGTCATTATTTTTAAATACTCTACAAACCTATTTGTCGGTTTAGGTATATTGCTTTCATTTTTGTTCCTGTGTCCCGTTTCATCAATCATTCTAAACGCACCCTTGGATCTAAAATTCCATACAGTATGTCTGCCACTAGATTAGCGACTATCACAGCAATAGCTATTATAACAGTGGTTCCCAATATTCCTATGTAATCAAGGTTAAAAACTGCTTGAAAAATGTAATATCCCATCCCATGGTATGAAAAAATATCCTCAATTACAACTGCTCCGCCCATGGCGTAGGCAAAAGCAAGAACTATATATGTTACCAGTGGAATGGAAGCATTACGAAGGGCGACCCCATAAATAGCCTTGTTTCTCGAAACGCCCTTCATAAGAGTTAACCGAAAATAATCTGTTTCCATGGTATCAAGCATAGTTGAACGTGTAAGTCTTGTGATAAGACCAAAAGAGAGAAGAGCTACTGCTGTCATTGGAAGAATAACATGATGTATGAGGCTAACCAGATAAACCCAGTCTCTGGCCCAGATTGCGTTAAGCATTGGAAAAGCGAGAACATCAGGGGGAGCCGCAAGAGTTGGATTAACCATTCCAATTGCAGGAAGTAAGCCAAAATCATACGCTATCACTAGCTGAAGTACAGCGGCTAAAAGAAACGTGGGCATTGACCATGTCGCAAGATAAAAGCCTTTTACCACGTAATCACTAGGTTTCCTTCTCTTGCTGGCTGCATATGCTCCCGTAAAAAGACCAATTATCACTGAGAGTGTTATTCCTGGAAGAACAAACTCCAATGTCCTAGGAAGGTATATTCCAAGTAGTGTAATGACAGGTTTATCATGTAGGGGGTCATAACCAAAATTCCCAGTAAGTATGTTTTTTGTATAGTCTAAAACTTGTAAATAGATAGGTAAATTAAGACCATATTTAGCAACAACTCCTTTCAACTGCGATAAAGTAGCATGTGGGTTTCCAGCGTAAAGTCTAGCAAGTGCAAGAGGATTAGGAGCGATTACATGAATGAGAACAAAAATAAACACGATGAGGATGAGAAGAGTTAATATTGCATATATGGCTCTTCTTATGATAAAAGAAATGGTTCGTGTGTCCATTGGAGGTAAAGATCGAAAGATAATATATATGCTTTTTGTTTGGCGGACATTGTCAATATCAGATTGATTAGTATCTGTGATAATCGTATGGTGATCTAAGCAAATTATCTCTTGGTCTGACCTAGTGCTTTCATTAGGTATGAATGTAATGAAAAGTATTGTTTTGTGGAGCCACTAATCTTCTCCATTTCAGAATTCTTCAAATTTAGAAACAATTTTTTACAATTTTACTATCATAATGAAGAATTTCACCGCATCAATTCAACTATAGAAATACCAGAGAAGAGACTAAAATCCAACTAAGTCTTGTAATTGTTATTTTTCCGAAAAATTTGCCAATTTTTCTGGTATATGCGTTTCAGTCTGGTCAGTCGTATTCAACTTCCAAACCTGAAAGATGCCACCTAATAATGCCACCGCGTATATTGAAGACATCCTTTAATCCATTCTGCATAAGAAATGAGCATGCATAGTAGCTCCTTTCACCGCTGTTGCAGATAATGCCTATGGGGACTTTTAGACTCCGCAGTCCTTCCAAATGGTCTGGCAGTTCGTTAAGCGGTATAAGATGGGATCCTTTCACATGACCCATATCTCCGTAATATTCGTAAGGTTCTCTAACGTCTATTATTTTTAAAGAACCAGGATGTTCCTCCATACTGGAATAAACTTCAACCGGTTCTTTTTCTTCCACCTTTTTCTCATTAAAGGAATGCATATGAGGTAATGCTATAATTTTATTATCTATTTTAAAGTGTTGTTAAGGAAAATTATAGAATTTCTGTAGTCTGTTAAAAGGATATAATTTTTGTTCAGTCCTCCTTAAGTCTGGTTT
The DNA here is from genome assembly GCF_038024865.1 of Oxyplasma meridianum. NCBI lineage: Archaea > Methanobacteriati > Thermoplasmatota > Thermoplasmata > Thermoplasmatales > Thermoplasmataceae > Oxyplasma > Oxyplasma meridianum. The sequence continues at coordinate 592,387 of NZ_CP133772.1, forward strand.
GAACTGATCTCAGATCAACTTTCACTCTGGGTATGGTTTCGATCCAAGGAACCAGATGGTCATCTTTAGTTCTGGGAATTATATGCATGTGAAAATGATAGACTGTCTGCTGTCCATCAGATCCGTTCAAATTAAGTATATCCACACCCGACATCCCCATCTTTTTCTCATATCTTTTTACAAGAGTATGGACCACAGCTATAACCTCGCAAAGCGTATCTTCATCCATGTCAAACATGTTGATGAAATGTCTCTTTGGGATAACCAGAGTATGTCCCACCGAAAAAGGGTTATTATCAAGGAATGCCATTACATGCTTGTCCTCATACACAGTAAATGCCGGCTCCACCCTCTGTACTATTCTGCAAAAAACACATGGATCCATGGATTGTTAGAAGAAACTTCTCTAAAAATATATGCATCAGTGTTGCCGAATATACATGGATCATTGAATAACAAGGTAGGGGCATAAGCTTCATACTTAATATTTTTAAATTAGTTGTTTGGTGAATGAAGTATAAGGGGGTTTCCTTAACTTAATGTCATTATGCGTAAACGCAAATCCAAATACATGTTTTAATAGGTAATGGAATTTCAGGGACATGTATAACATTGGTGTCATAGGCGGAAGCACTGCAGATGATAGATTTAAACCAGTTGCCTATGAGGTTGGTTCATTACTAGCAAAGAGAAAGGCTGTAGTATTCTGTGGAGGACTAGGAGGGGTCATGGAATGGGTCTCACATGGGATTCACGACAATGGCGGTGTGGTTGTTGGTATTCTGCCTGGATCAGACGTAAAGGACGGCAATGAGTTTCTTAATGTAAAAATCCCAACAGGTATAGGATATTTGCGTAATTTTCTCATAGTGAGGGCTTCAGAAGCACTTATTGCCATTGATGGGTCATCCGGAACACTCTCAGAGGCTGCATTTGCAATAACAGAGGGAAAATTGGTCGTTGCATTGGGTGACATGGAGATTGACCACAGAAAGCCGGGCGACGGAACATTTGTTCACGCTTCAACTCCAGAGGAAGCAGTTAATATTGCATTCAGTGGGGCTGATCAATATCGATCAGTGGCAGACAAAAGGAAAGGTTTGAATCAGTTTTAGTTATTCTTTTTCCAGCCCGGATTAATTTTAATCCTGTTGATTATGAAAAGATCCATAGTGAGGTTTATTATAATGGCAGCCGCACTTGCAGCTAGAACTATACTCAATATTTTTATTGATGTAAAGGCTGTGAAGAATGGAAAAGCTGGGAAATAATAAAAATAGGTTGGAACCTGGTAAAACGGAAGAACTGAGATCGAGAAGAATAGAATGATATCCAGCAGGGCTATGAAAAGTTGCAATCCCACTGAACCAAGCATCAACGCATCATAGATCATGTAACTAAGAACAATTGCAACAGCACCCAGGAGAACAACCGATGGATCTTCGAAGTAGACTGAAACCGCTGCTATGAGGCACCCTGCACCAACGATCAGTGATATTACACTTCCGAAGACATGTTTGCCTGGCATTCTCCTCCTGTTCCAAAGAAGGGAGAGGGATATCATGGCAAGGCTGGTCAGAACCATGAAATCTGTTATATTAACAAGGAAAGGTCCATTACTCAGAGAGAGTACCAGTATGAGGGCGAGGGTGAATACCCATGAAACTGAAGAGACCGACTTTGGGAAGAAACCCTCCTCGCCAAGGGTTCTCAGATGCCTGGAAGCCGCAAGGAATGCTGGTACAAAAGTGGTAATCGTAGCTATAAGAAATATCGCAGCAGTGATGGCTTCGCCAAAAGGTCCAAGATACTGACCTGCAATATATATCATAGGTATGCTGGACCTGCTGACGGCAGAAGAATTTGCGTGAAGTGAGAAAAGGGCAAAGGCGAGTAGAATCATAACGGTTGATGCTATCAGCACCGTTGCAAACATGGACGCAAATATCTGAGTCTCCTTGCTGTATAACTTTCCCTTGTGAATCCTGGAAAGCAAAGGTATCTTACCGTTTTCCAGTGCCTCTCTCTCCATTGCCTGAATCTCCTGAAAACCGAAGAACAGAATAAAAAGGTATCCTGTATTCTCAAGTATATCAATAGTAATATTCCCATGAGGGAGGCTGAATATTCCGGATATGTTCCAGGAACCTATGAACCCAAGAGATAAAGCCTGGTATACAATAACTCCTACCAGGATAATGACCAGGGCAACCTGTATAAATCCAATATGCCGTATGAACCTCCTCTCAAAGAATGCGTTCAAAACAAACCAGAATATGAATATTCCTGTTATTGAATATATTACCGCGCTGCTCAGAATGCCTGATAAACCTAGTTCATTAAGGATTCCGGGTATTACCTGGAAATTAAACTCCACGAAGAAGATTGCAGAAAAGGCTGCTAGGGCAGTGTTTGCAATCCACATTGAAAATCTTGAGATAAAATAGCGCACAGAGGAAGGTCCAATGGCCATCTTCACAAATGAGGGCCCACCAATCGCATGCATTCCGCTCATCCTGGTCTGACGGTACATTATATTGTAGATTTTTGCCATCAGGAAGGACAATGTTGTAGCCAGAAGCAGTGATATTATGGAAATAATGGCATACTGTTCCACATTTACAGGCAGAATTATGAAAAGTGGAGACCCAATAGTTGAACCAATTCCGATAGCCAGAAGAATGTAAAATCCATATGTTGGGTTGGGTAGTCCACGGCTGGAAGGTCTCCTGAACCTTACTATGAGAGACTCAGGCAGAATGGATATGAGCACTATCCCGGACATTATGCCAATAGCTGAACCCATAAGGTCCATTATGAACCCTGGCGTCATGTCATGAACCAGATTTGTTTTTGTCAGACCGCCCAGAAGGTAAGAAATGGAGAACGTAAGAACTATAACCCCAAGAATTACCACTATTATCTTGAATATTAATGGTATAATCTTGGAGTAACTGAAATTAATTCTCATATCAACCAGATACCAGCAGACCTGCCTCTTTCAGGTTTCCAGAGGCCTGCCTTAAAAGATAGAATGCAGAGATAAGCATAAGGATAGATATGAAAAAGTCCACTATTATGACTATTCCAAAAAATTCAGTTGTGTTTGAATACGTAACAGAAAAATTCCTCAAATAGTATAATATCCTGGATGGATCGGCAACCGAGAATATTGATGGGACAAGGAGATTTAGCCCGATTAGAAGAAGCAACGCTGAAAACACAATCTCCCCCAGAGCTATTAAGAATAGATTCCTGAATTCAATCGCTTTTCCTTTCTGTATCATCTGCCGAAAGTTAGTGATATCATCATCATAGGAATCAAAAATTCTCCTTCTCATGTCGTTCTGAACCTTAGCATCGTTCCGTCCAAGAATCATAATCGACTTTATGTCAAGGAACAGCCTTTCCATTAAGGGATCTAGAGGTTCTTCTTTGTCTGCCATAAAAATTCTCTGTTGGCTATTTTCACATACCTATATATCTCTTTTTGTTTGCCAGGGGCTTAAGATGTAAACCCATGATACTGAATGGAACTTAATCAAAATGAAATTCTCACGGCAATGTTAAAATGATATTACAAAAACAGGCAATTCTTAATAAATACAAATGCATGGCTAAGGGATGACACAGGGCGATACCAACACGAGTATGGAATATGCTCGAACTCTCTATTATGCACTGACGGATTTACTTGATGCGATATCTTATTCTGACAGGGCAATGGAGGATCAAAATGATCTGGATGATTTCAATACGCAGATAAAGGTAAGAATGGACAGAGTAGACAAGATAAAGGACGATATTTCCAAACTTCTCAAAGCATTTCAGGAAGAACCTAATTCAAAAGGTTTCCAAGAATATGCTGATCAGTTGATGGAATTCACAGGAGTACTTCTTGGAAAATATAAAGATAAAGTATCCAAAGAGATTGCATCTAATCAGCAAAATATACTCAACAGTGTGGAATCAGACAGGTCAAAGGCCACGAAAAGCGCTGAGGCATTCTTTGCCAGGGACCCAATTCCAGTAAATGAAAGAAACTTTTCAGTGAAGTTCGTGGATGGAGCGTATGACGTTAGGATAAAGAACCGGTGCCCCAGGGATATATATTATGAATTTGCAGCCAACACAAAGGATTCTGAACTTCTTAAATCTCAGCTATATTTTTCATCCCTTTCAAGGGGGTTCAAGATTCCGGTTAGAACAGCAGAGACTTGGATAAGCAAAGATCCTGCAGTGGACTATGAGAAACTGGACAGGTACTTCATGGAATCAGCAGAACTCACTAAACAAAATCTTTCTGTTATTTTTATGGATCCGGAGAAGGAGTCACAGTTCAAAATCGTTCTTTCCAGGGCGGATTCAAGCATTTTCATGGATGTTGAATATAGCGATCGTATCCAGAAGGTTGATGTGACGTCTCAACCGGCTCTGAACAATAAGCTTGAATCAGGGGAACTCACCAACATAATGGATAAGATAACCAAAAACATAGCCGATCTTCAGTCAAAGAAGCTAAAGCTTATCAAACTCTCACTCAGGGACACCGACATCCTTACAAAGATGAACTATTTTGATCTGATCATTAACGTATTCAGCATTATTGAAGAGGAGATTTCACCAATTATTTCAAGGCTACTTGCCGGGGAAAAGCTAGCTATTTCAGGAAGCGATGTTCTTGATTTAGAATTCCTTAAAGGAAAGCTGGCACTGTTTGAGGAGAGAGCAAAGGAGGTTGCCTCAGCCCTGGGGATGAGTGGCATAATGGACCGGATAAACCCCGCATGATTATTTTATAATTGCAATCAGTACTGATCTTTAACTTTACCGGTAGCCAGTTTTTCACGCAGTTTTGACTCTGTCGTATGAAATGCTTTTATCCCTTCTGACCTGAGTATTCCTGACCAGTGGGTACTCTGTAACCCCTTCTTGCAGAAAAGAAGATAAACTCGATCTCTACCATTTCGGTTTACAAATTCCCTGATCTCCGCTGGGTGGACCTTTACAGAATTAGGTATTGGCGAATCCCCGTAGCTACTGCCCAGATCCACTAAGACCGCTTCTTCTGGCACTTCAGTCTGTTCAGCATTCTCCCTTAACAGGGTACGATAGTATTCAACCAGATCTGAGGACCTTAAAGTTATGGATAATCTTAGAATATCTTCGGTGAGCTTATAGTTAACCATTTCCCTGTTTATATCTGATACTTTGGCTTTAATTACCGGCTTTTCAGCAAAAAGGGCACAGTATTCACCTATGTTTTCTCCAGTAAAAGTACCGATCCTTCTTGCAAGATCTGTTGTTTCGTCCTTGTCCCATGATATCAGGGGCCTGTAGATGGGAAAGTCAAATCCGCTCTGGATTGCCATAAGGTTTTCCGGTGTCTGGGATGATACCTGGCCCACTGATTCCCCTGTAATAATGCCACATGAACCACTGGCAAGGCCAATTTTTTTTGCAAGCATATAGATTGCTCTTTTGAATTCAATATTGGGAAGAGTGTATTTACCGGAAAGTGTCAGCTCATCAATAAGCATGGAGCAGTCCACTATGTGTATTCTGGCGTTGTATCCATGCCCCCAGTCTTCATAAAGCGGTATAATGCTTTTAATCATTCCAATGGTATCCTGAGGATGTGCAAGTGAGCAGAATACAATGTCCACAGGGCATCCCCTTTTCATCATCTGCCATGCTGCCACGGGGGAATCAATTCCACCTGAGACAAGTGCGGTTAACTTCCCCTCCGATCCAAGGGGGAGTCCACCTGGGCCTTTGATTTTTGAATTAAAAAAGTATACTCTGTTGTCTCTCACTTCAATAAATATTTCAAGATCAGGATTTTTTAGATCAACTCCAGAACTGTATGGGTATAAGGCATCACCCACTCCCCTAACTATGTCAGAGCTCCTAAATGTGTGTGTACCTCTCCTATGGGATCTCACTGCATATGTCTTTCCATGTATTTTTGAGGAGTAAAGATCAACTGAACCATCGACAATATCACTAAGCCCATTTATCTTGCCCGTAATGGCCAGTGAAAAAGTCTTGATTCCCATGGTTCTTTCAAGAACGTATGATACAATATCATCTCTCGAGTACGATGAAAGGTAAATCCTACCCTTTTCTCTCTTTATAACGGCGTTCTGTCCTTTTTTTCTCAAACCTTCCAAAATGTTTTTTACAAGGGTTTGCTCCATTCGGTTCCTTGCTCTTGGACCCTTGAGTCCAATCTCGGAGTATCTTATTATATATATTGGATCCTCGAAATTCATCTGTTTTTACCTCCTATTAAAACAAAATCAGAATAGAACCTCCTGAATTTCGTAAGTCCTCCATCAAGAGAGTATGTGGTTAATCCTGTCTTTCTTGAAAATATTTCAGCCAGTCTGTAACTTTTGTGCCCCCTTGAACAGACAAATACTATTTTTTGGTTTGAGATATCATATTCATCTTCGCTGAATGCCAAAAATTTCCTGTAAGGCATTGAGTTTACAATGTGATATTTAATCATCATGGTTGTAGGTCTGGTATCCACAACAGTTATGTTTTCCATCTTTATGAAATATGTCATCTCATTACCCCATATAATTCTGCAGGCCATAAAAAATCAGGGCATAATCCTACTGGATTTAATTATAAATATAATCAAATACTATTTTAAATGAATTTTTTGATCCAAATTTTTCTATATTAATTTTTTAGAGTATGTTATTGTCAATTTAGGAATAACAACATTACATTATTTAAATTTATATTTATTCATAAAATTTGTGAAAATTAGGTATTAAAAAATAAAAAAATTAATGATTTTATTTCTCTTCTTCCATATTTTTATCCTCCTCTGTTTCCTGTGATTGTTTACTAATTCTTTTGTTCTTGCCCTTTCTCATTCTTATTGCTAACACTGATCCAATCACTTCAATTATTACTACTATCAATACAATGATAGTGTAAAGCTCGATTGAAGATATACGTGAGGACTAATACCTCCTAATTTAATCAGTCCCCCTACACATCTATGGGCACTAAAGCAACAACAGTAGAAACAGCAGAAACGTTAAAATCAAAATCATAAGTTGTGTGCACCGTTACCGTCACATCTGTTTGAAGTTTCTTTATGCTCTCTTCGATTAGTTTAGTTTCCCCATCATTTAATGGTTTTATTTTTTAGATTTCTAAGCTGTTTTTTAAAGTTATTTTATAATTTTTTAATATTTCGCTTGGGTTTTTATAGAAATTCTCATTGAATTCTGCATCGGTTAACATCTTAAAATTAAATTGCAAAATATCGCGCGGATTGACATTTAAAATTAAATCATTATCTAAATCTCTTTTGTCGATCTTTCACTTAACATTTCCACATCCAAAATTTTTTTAATAACAGTCATTTTTTATTTAAAAATTTTGCTAAAATAATACCTACAAAGTGTTCCAAACATACACTTTGTCTATGCCATACAACAAATAATTTTCCAACAACTTTAGATGCCTCATCCTAAGACTCTACTGAGATAATCCAAATACCCTATTTATCAAACATAGACCACTGCTTTAGGACAGCCCCAGACTTAATTACTAAGATATTATCAGCTAATTCCAGGGCCTCATAGTAATAAAGCTCCGCTCTTTTGATACGATTACCATTTTTAGTTAAATTGCAAGTGTTTATATTAGTATTTGGTTAATTTTCATATAAAATGACCTAAAAATATGAAACAATAAAATTGTAAATACAAAATATTTTCAATTTATAGTAAATTTTGATAACATTGAATTAAAAATTTATAAATATTTGTAACACATATTTAAAAGTGTAAAAAATGGAAACAAACAAAGATAAATTAATTTCTTATTTAAAATACTTGGGAAAAGATGTTGAAGTAGAGGCATTTGACTCAAGATTTTCTATCCAAAAAATAGCTTTTATTTTGAAATCCATGGGTCTTGAATTAAGTTATGAATTTATCTTTCATCACTATGGTGTTTATTCAAAGGAATTAACAAATGATTATTATGATTCTAAAGATTCTTTCAATAATTATAGTTCTAATCACCATTTAAGTGACAAGGAAGAAAAAATACTCACTCTATTTAAAAAAACAATAGATATGGACCATTCATTATTAGAATCTGTTTCAACAATATTATACTTTAATTTAGTATATTCAAACATAGATAACACGATTAAGGAAGTAAAAAAAAGAAAACCTCATTTAAGTGATTATGGTATAATTTTAGGTATAAACAAAGCTAAAGAGCTAATATTCAAGGATGAAGATCTAACTGTTGATATTAAGAAAGAATTAGAGATGTGGGACTTTGATTAACTTTGATGATATAAAATTGGCGACATATATTTAATTGAATTGAAAGATGTTCAAGGCCATGAACAAGCTAATGAAAGACCTGCAGTAGTGATTGCAAAACATCAATCTAATACTGGTATGTTAATAATCATACCTATGACATCAAATTTAAATGCTAAACGTTTTCCTAATACCTTAGAAATTAAAAATCCAATAATAATGGTTTATCCAAAGATTCAATAGCATTAATATTTCAAGTTAGAGCAATTAGTATAGATAGAATTAAAACAAAGATGGGTGAAATTGAAGATTTTTTTTATAATTATATACTAATACAAATATATCAATATCTAAAATTAGATAAGATTTCCTTATCTTAATTTTATGAAAAATTTTTTACAGTATTCGATTATGAATATTAACAAATCCTAAAGGGTTCGTTCAGGGTTCCAATAAGTATGGGCCACTCTTTGATAATCCATTTTCTGGCAGTGGCCTCTCTGAGCTTTTCAGTAACATGTGACCATGCTGAAAGATCATCGACTTCATAAAGGACAACAAATTCCTGATCCCCAAGCCCAAAGCTGTAGGTGGTATATGATCTTATATCCTTGTTTTCAGGATGTGAAAGTGCTATGCCTATGTGTTCGGCAAGTATTCTCTTCCTCTCCTCATAGTCTATGAGGTACCAATCCACAGTCTTGCTCATTGGATATGCAACAAAATATAGGGAAGGTGTATCGTGAAGGGTGTCTTCCAGAGTCTTACCTCCTTTAAGGTATGGAGAGTGCTCGTATATTGAAAGCATACTGAAACTGGTCTCGGCCAAACCTCTGAAAAGCAAATTAAGGTCAGCCTTGAACTTGTAGAAATTCTCAGGTTTGTGTGAGGAAATCCAGAATATGAAATCGCTGTCGTAACGCAGTGAATGGTATGATCTTATGTTTATAAAGTCATTTCTGAGAGAACCAAGTCTGCCTTCAATAACATTCTCCAGGGCAGATATTTCATCCTGTGTTGAATTCCACAGTTTTTCAGTACCTTTGTAGGCAAGTATCATCGTATAGATTTTATCAGCCAAAATTATCGTCCTCATATTTCTGTCTGTTTTAAATATATTGCCAGTATTTTGATCCCATGAAAATATTATCTCATGTTTCGAATTTCATATGGTTATTGATTATTCATTTAGCATATTCTTGAATAACTGGATAATTTAAAGACTCCTTTCATAAAACCTCTGAGAAAAGCAACCATTAAAATGCAGGTGTATTTAGGAGACATGGAAATATCAGGTAAAAAGGCACAGAGGCACCAATTCACGCATCTTATGAAAAAACACATTTAAATATGAATTTTTAATATAAAAAATAGCCTGAAGCTTTCAGACAGGATGTACCAATGCAGTGTCTATTTTTCTCATCGACAGGATATCAATGCACCCATCAATATCCGGAATGCTGGATTGATAAAGGTAGGGAGGGTCACCCCTGAATTCACGCCTGTGGGGTCCGGTGTTTAGAAATGGGAAATGAATCTCCCTACCATCATGGAAGAATGATCTTTCAATCGGGAGGATATCACCATGACAATAAGTTTCTCAAAAAGTATATTAGCCCATATGTTAATATTATACTATGTCCGAACAACCATATTTTGACACTGTAAATACAGTGGAATATTACGTAGGGTCAGCGAAGCAGTGGGCATTTTTCCACCAGAAGGCAATGGGCTTCAATCTGAAGGCATATGCCGGCCCTGAAACAGGTGTAAGAGATAAAGTATCCTATTTAATGGAACAGGGCAATATTAATCTCATTTTTACATCCTTCCTTAACCATAATTCCCCAATAGCTGATCATGTAAAGCTTCACGGTGATGGTGTGAGGGACATATCCCTGAAAGTTCCCAACATAGAAGAAACCAATGAATATGTGGAAAAAAGAGGTGTAGTCAAACCGGGAAAGATTGAGACTGTGAAGGGCGATTTTGGAAAGGTCAAAAGATCAGTTATCCCAACATATGGTGAAACTGTGCATTCGCTGGTAGATGTTTCAGAGTATGATGACAAGGTTCCACCCGGTTTCGAACCAACTGATATTAAGGAAAAATCAGTGGGGTTGAAGAGAATTGACCATATTGTCGGGAATGTTGAAGACAGGAAAATGGACACATGGGTTAACTATTATATAAAAGGACTGGGTTTCGAGCAGCTTATCACATTCGACGACAAGGACATAAGCACAGAGTACTCATCCCTGAGATCGAAGGTGGTGCAGTATAATGATAGGAGCATAGTATTCCCTATCAACGAACCGGCACTTGGACTTAAGAAATCGCAGATACAGGAATACCTTGATTACTATAATTCTCCAGGGGTCCAGCATATTGCACTTGAAACAGATGACATTGTAAAAACAGTCTCAGAACTCAAGCAGAGGGGAGTGGAATTTCTCTATACTCCAGCAAAATACTACGACACACTGGCAGATCATGTTGGAAGCATTGATGAGGACATTGAAGACCTCAAGAAAAATTACATACTAGTGGACAGGGATGAATACGGGTATCTCCTGCAGATATTTACAAAGCCAATGGGGGACAGGCCAACTTTCTTCTATGAGATTATACAGAGGAAGGGGGCAAGGTCATTTGGTAAGGGAACGTTCAAGGCACTATTTGAGTCCATTGAGAGAGAGCAGGCCAAAAGGGGGAATCTCTGAGATTTCATTAGTAAAAGAGAATATTCGCAAAGCCAGAAAATTAAAAAAGGTAACCGTAATGGAGACTCTGGTTCCGGGTCAGGGGTTATCTTATATAAAGAACTGGCACGGAGGCATTAGCTATTTCGGGGAATAATTACAATGAAAGTTGCAAGGATCAGAAGCGATGAAGGGAGATATGTGGCAGTGTATGGGAAGGATAGATGGATTGATGTATCTTCTATTCTGAACGATACTGTTGACAATATGGAAAAGTCTTTTTTTTCCACACTCACCAGAAACAGAGACAAAATTTTAGAATTCATTGATCAGACACCATCTGAGGATCTTGAGGAGGTTGTTCCCAGATCTTTCCTAATTCCTGTTCCAAGAGTAAATCAGATTCGTGATTTCTATGCATTCGAGGATCATGTGAAAAGGGCACGCGAGAGGAGAGGGCTGGACATGGTTCCAGAGTGGTACGAGATCCCGGCCTTTTACTATTCAGGGACCTCCAATCTTTTTGGTTCAAATGACAACATACCCTACCCCTCCTATACCTCAGAACTGGATTATGAGCTGGAGGTGGGGGCAGTTATAGGGAAAGAAGGAAGGAATATTTCCCGAGGAGATGCAAGGGATTATATTTTCGGGCTTACACTTGTTAATGACTGGAGTGCAAGGGATGTACAGAGGAAGGAGATGAAGATTGGTCTTGGCCCAGCGAAAGCTAAGGATTTCGCCACTTCCTTCGGCCCTTACATAGCAACGATGGATGAATTCTCTGACCTGACAAACAGTGATGGTAAAATTGATGTTTCATTATCGGCATCTGTAAACGGAAATATCTATTCCCAGGGAAACCTGAAGTCCATCCACTGGGATTTTGAGGACATGATTGCATGGGCATCTCAGGATACAACGCTAAGACCTGGAGATATAATAATGTCAGGAACAGTTGGTACAGGCTGCATATTGGAGATGGGCCCTGAAGATCATGGATGGCTAAAAAAAGGGGATGTCGTCATGTTCCATTCGGATGTGCTTGGTGAAACATCCAATAAAATTGTTGAGGGATAAATATGGTGTATTATGTAAAACAGGGTATTGTGCCACAAAGCAGGCACACGTATGAGGAGAGGGAAAAACTGAGAAGAGAAGAACTGTTTGGCGAGGAAAGTTTTGATGGACCTTATTCTCTCTTATACCACATTAATGAGCCAACAAGAGTAAGTTCAGTCCAGACGGAGAAAAAACATGGAGATAAGGGGCTGGAAAATATTACGGTTCACCGTCATTTCAAGACATCCGGGATTGATTATTCAACTGATCATTTCAGGTCCAGGGAAATTATTCTCTTTAACAGCACACTAAAAATAGGGGTAATGAAACTCAAGGGAAATTCATCTGATTTCTTTTACCGGAATGCACTTCATGACGAGGTTCTGTTTATCCACAGGGGGAGCGGAGTACTGAAGTCCATGCTTGGTGACTTGAAATTCAGGAAAAACGACTATGTTTACATTCCCAAAGGAACTACCTATAAAATTGATCATGAGGGGGAACTGGAGACATTCTTTGTGCAATCCAGGGAAAGAATAGGCATACCGCCACGTTATCTCAATATTTATGGCCAACTCAAAGAAGGCACTCCATATTATGAGAGGGATTTTAGGACACCTGTTCTTGGAAAGCCTTCCATGGAAAAGGGTGACTACACAGTATATGTGGATTATTCAGCATATTTTGTGGTGGAAAAAAGGGATGAACATCCATTCGACGTGGAAGGCTGGGATGGTTATCTTTACCCTTATGCCATCAATGCTGAGACCATGGCCCCTATTGTGGGCAAGCTTCATCAGCCGCCACCTGTCCATGAGACATTCAGCGGAAAATCATTCATGATTGGTACTTTTCTTCCAAGGAAGTTCGACTTTCATCCAAGATCCATACCAATATCCTATTACCACAGCAATATAGATACGGATGAGGTTCTATTCTATTCCTCGGGGAACTTTATGAGCAGAAAAGGCATAGAGCCGGGATCAATAACAATACATGTGAGGGGACTGATACATGGCCCACAGCCAGGTTCCGTTGAGAAGGCTATTGGAAAGGAGGGAACTGATGAGATTGCCGTTATGGTGGAAGCTTATGAACAACTGGTACCCACAGAGAAATCAGAGGAAATAGAGGATAAGGACTATATGAAATCCTGGTATGTCTGACCATGGAATTCAACTACCTGCCTTTAAGAAAAGTTTTTTATGGGAATGGATCCATTGAGAACCTCGATTCCATTATTTCAGAAAATGGCATGAAACATCCGCTTGTGGTTGCCAGTCATTCGGTTTCCATGACCACCTTTTACCAGGATATGATTGATTCTATCAAAACACCATTCACAGAGTTTGCGCAGATAACACAGCACTCCCCATTGGAGGAGATTGAGCATGGGGTGGAAAGCATGCGGAATAAAAACTGCGATTCAATTATATCAATTGGAGGTGGGAGCGTTATAGATGCTTCCAAGGTAATCAGGTATTACTATAACATGAATGCTGTCCAGGTTGCAATACCTACCACTCTTTCAGCCGCTGAATTTTCACATATAGCCGGATATACCATAGGAGGGGAAAAGACAGGCATAAGGGATAAAGGCATAACTCCACAGTATGTCATTCTTGATCCTGCAGCTACTGCCGAAACACCGGATATTCTGTGGAAATCCACGGGGATTAGAAGTCTTGATCATGCACTGGAGACAATTGTTACAAACAACTTCAGCGAACCTGCAGTCATGTTTGCCATGAAAGCCATAGAGAAACTTATGACAAATTTAGAGAAAAGCGGACTGGATGCAAGGCTGGAATGTCAGAAGGCTGCATGGTATTCATACTTTGAAGTTTTTGATGCCCCTATGGGTCTGAGCCACAATATAGGGAAGATAATAGGGGCAAAGTGGGGCATTCCACATGGAATAACATCATGCATAACTCTCCCCGCAGTGATGCGTTATTATGCAGGAAATAATCCAGAACCTCTTGCAGAAATTTCAAGGCAGCTTGGAATAGGCGGCCTGAACCCGTCAGATCAGGCTTACAAAACCGCAGACATGGTGGAGAATTTCATAAGGAGAATTGGTTTGACAAGAAAGCTCTCTGATTATTACATAAAAGATGATGATCTAGACTATATTGTGTCAAAACTGAAAGGGAACAGGGAAGAACTTATGCCCCTGATCCAGTCAATGCTTTAATTTAAAGGGTCAATTCCATGAGGCCAGATTTCTGATTCTTTTCCCTTCTGAACTTTATTTCATCCAGTTTTTTTATCTGAATTTCAAGAAGAGGATCAGCTATGCCGGAAAAAAGGTGCCCTCCCACAACATTGTGGTCCCTGTTTGCACATGATGCGTGAATATGGAACCTGGGTTCATTTTCTGCAATTGATCCGTGAAATGAAAGTGTCTCAAGATTCTCTGGATATATCTTCTTCTCGTATTCCTTTCCATTGAAATATCCAACTTCCAGATTCCTTATCATGCCTATTCCAAAAACCACGGTTCCTGTAGATAAGCCATATTTCTCAACCACCTGGGAGAGAGTGGGAAGGATCCCTTCGCCCTTTTCCATTTTCACAAGTATATCGTTTCCTTCTATCTTTGATAACATAGTGGTGAATGTCCTGCAAGGGAATAAATTTTCAGGGGCAATCTCGAAGTATCCGGTAAAAGGGATCTGGGAAATGACCTTTCCATCAGCTTCTATGATCTAACCTGTTGTTATAACATTAATGGATACTCCACATACAATTCTTTTAATGGCTGATGACGGGTATCTTTTTAGACCCAGAAGTTTGACATCTTCCGGTGACGATTTGCAATCATCCTCCCTGATAAATCCTGGATTAACAGAGTTCACATTTATATTGTAGCGTGCAAGGTGTTTAACCAGAATCATGTTCATGTACACTATATTTTTTTTCGGCTGTATAAACGGGGTTTGATTCCATAATAAACATTTTTGGCTGCAGAGATTGCAGTGATTGAACCCTCACCTTCCAAATGTTTCTTATTGAAACTCTGGCAACATTGAAGTAAGTTACAGATCTATTTTCCAGTGCCTCCATGAATTTCGTCATATCTCTCTACATGACCCCATCTGTGCTGAAAATGCCGCCAGGGCAATGCACAACCCCTCCAACCCCTTTTATTGCTTCGGTGAGTTCATCTGTGGCCTTAGATATGTAATCAAAATCTTTCAGGTCCGCCCTTCTGTGCACGCAATTCAGCTTCCTGGAAAGTCTGACTCCAAAATCGGTTCTGTAAATTAGCCAAATGGAAATATTGTGGGAATGAAATTCTCTTGCTATATTTCAACCCATCCTCGGTTTAACTACACTGATTATGAAACTCTTCATGTTATTGAGATAGAAAGACCACTATGATCACTTTTATGGGTTAAAAGCACACAAATTGAAAAATGAATATGTATCTGGATTATTTTCTCACATAAACATAAAACTCTAATGCTGAATGGGTACAGAGGCTTTTATTAATGCTGCTTAAAAATAACAGGAATGCACTCTTCCAACACATAGCTGCATTATGTTGAGCAAATCAGTTGAAATTCCTGGCAGAAACCATTCCAGAGTAGTATACAACAAGGCGGTATGGTTCACTGAGATTCAGGTACTCTGAGGGAACATCCGTGTATAGAAGGAACGTGCTGTTGGAATTGGGTTTGATTAAACTGTTGTTACCACTTATATTCCAGATAAGACCGTTGCCATTTACTATGGGTCCAGGTTCTACTATCCTGAAAAATATATCCTGCGGTTTATCTGATACGGATGAAAAATGAACAGTGATTTTCATGGAATCTGCAAAGGAGGTATTGTTGTTTATGGCATATGGAATGGAAGATTCAATGGTGATGGTTGAACTGTTATGGTCGTGGTATAGTACTGCCGAAACAGGAACTATGCATAGAAGAATGAATAGAGTTATCATTACACTTTTTCTCCCTTTTTTCTTAATTGAACGAAATACAGTCTGACCTTTTTTCTTTAAAGGAGTTGCATAGGTTCTACTAACAGGAACCTTACTTTCCAGCAAAAAGGGTATTGTTGAAAAACATAAGATCACCCAGTAGACAAAATATTCTATGGCAACTCTGTAGTTAAAGGCAAGTATAATCATTGGAAACACAAAAATTGCATACATTAATCTCTCAAAATAAAGGTAGTATAGTGAAAACAGAATGATGGCAACGGATATCATAAGTACTGTAAAGACAGTTTTTGGTATACTTAAAAATCCAAGAAACGAGATCTGTGAAATGCCAAAGCCATCGCCTATAATTGGGAGCAGTTCAGGACTCAATACAGCCTTTATATAAAAAGTGGGGTTTAATGCAATGAAATATCCATTGATAATCAAAAAAGTGCTTATAACAGCCAGAAACCATTTTCCCACGTCCTTCTTTCCATGATCCTTGAGGATAAAGATAAGAAAAAACGGCAGAACAAAAACAGGAATCTGTTTAATCGACAGTGCAATACCAAATAAAATACCGGATTTAAAGGGTTTACTCAAAAAAATATAGGATAACATAACAAATGATGCCCACAAAATACCGTTTCCTCCGTTAAGACCCTCTGAAAGCATCATGGTGGATGAAAATATGCCAAGGAATAGGGATGGAATAAGATTCAGGCGTCCTTTTTCAAGATATTCCAAAGCAAGTATAAGAATTGGAATAACAGTGAGAGATTCCTGGAAGAAACTAGGTTTAACAGAGAGAATTGCCGTGGGAAGATAGGCAATGAATGAAAGGACTGGGTATCCAATGGCATTAACATATCCGCCTGTCAATAATGGTGTTCCCAAATAATATGGAAAATGCATGATTGAAAGGGAGTTAATCATGCTGGCTGCATTATATGGGTTTATGCCTCTTAAAAAAAGGGTGGCTGCATAGGCATCAATGGCACTTTCATCACTTGGAAAATATCTTGGGTATAATAATCCTGTAAGGAATGTAAAGATAAATAAAAATAAAATAATCTCAGATGTATAGAAATATAATACTTTTTGCGTAAAGCCTCTTTTTAGCTGGAAAATAACATATGCGAATAGAACAGCGAAGAGAACAATAATGAAGATCATTGCCAATATTCCAAATCCTGATGGGTATGGATATATTAGAATCTGGATGAAAATAGAGATGACTGCAGAAATCCAGAGGAATTTTAAATTTCTGTTCATATTCCCCACCAGGCTGTATAAAATGAGAAAGAAACCTGCAAATAGAAAGGCCCCTTCCAATAAAATAGCAAGGATATTGAGATAACCCAGTTTAACCCAGATGAAATAAGCAATCTCAATAAAGGAAGACCCTGTTACAAGACCCAGAAATATGGCTAAGTGTCTCTCTTCAATGGTTAAATTGACATTTTTCTCAGACGGGTGAATTATCTCCTTAATCCTGTTAATCAAACTTAAACTAAAACAGCAAAAACTTTTTAAATTTTTTTCCGGCCTAAAATTATTTACCTACCCTCGTTGAGAATGGGATCATTCCACCACAGAATCAAACTTCCATATGATTCATAGTGTTGACACTGTCAATCAAACAGTTACCTTTCTCTGGATGTAGAACCAAGTAAGAGCAGTTGTTAAAAAGAACCTTCTGTTCATAGGTGTTTGTAAGGGTGTTGAATACGCACCTCATGACTCCCCCATGCGTTACAAAGAGTACTGTTCCCGGATTATTCTCATTTTTGACATATTCCAGATAAGCGAAAACCCTCCTTACAAAAGGCTTCCAAGCTTCAACACCTTCAAGTCTGTCAATATCCCTCGAAGTTATTGTTGTAAATTCTATCCCAAATTTCTCCCTGATCTCCTGGGTTGTGTATCCCTCCAGAATGCCTAAATTCCTTTCATTAAGCTGATCTGAGGATAATACCTCTTTAACCCTTAGTCTTTCTGATATAATTTTACCGGTTTCTACCGATCTGGCGAGTTTGCTTGTGATTATTTTGGAAATTTTATAGTTTTTTAGCCTTTCTGCAAGAGATTCAGCCTCTTTTTTCCCTCTCTCTGTCAGGGGACTGTCGCCCATACCCTGCCAGCAGCGATTGAGATTGGAGTAGGTCTCCCCATGTCTTGCAATAATATACCGTGTCTGGTTGTTCTGCATATCTGCAGGGAATTAAAAAATAGGAAATAAATGGTTTGTAGTATGGAAAAAAGAGAGACCTTAATAATGTGGATCAGAAAGGCCAAGCCAGAATTTCTCTTCAAGATCGAGAATCCCGGAAGCTCCCTTCATAAATTTTTCCCTTGCAACCGGGTCGTCTTTGTGCTGTCCAAGGACATCTTCCATTGCCTCCTCATGATGTTCTTCAAGTTCTCTGTGGAATGTGAAATATCTTATGTCCATGTTTTTGTATTCTGGATGCTTTTCTGCCCAGACTTTAAATCCTGCCAGAATCTTATCCCACATGGGTATTGCCATGTTTTCCAGACCAAATTCAGCTCCCAGTGCTTCATAATAATCGGATCCGAAATAATCTCTCATTCCGTCAAGCCATGCTTTTGTGGTATCAAGCTGTTTTCTCTTTACAAGATCAGCGGGTTCATAACCAAGGCTCCTAAGATATTTTCTGTAGAGCAGTTCATGTCTTTTTTTAGGGTCTGAGTCTCCAAGCTCCGAGACAAGTATTGTCGTAAGGTTTGCAGCGTCACTTTCGTCTGGAGTGTTAACAAGAAGTGTGGAAAGAATAGCTGGCCATTCCCGCGTAAAATGATAAAACTCTATACTAAATCTCTTAAACTCATCCTCACTGATATCTCCTCTGGAGAATCTATCAATGAAATCGTTCCTGGTAGCATTATGAGCCTTGACAAAATTATACGTCTTTTTGTAAAATTCCTCACCTTGTGATACTTCCATGTTTTCACCAGATATAGATTAAAAAAACACTATTTAAGGTTATCCACTTTCCGTCTGTTGGCAATTCTCAAGGGGTTTGCTGATAATTCAATTTAAGGGAATGATTTATAGATTTCTTAATTCATGTTATTGAATTGTGCATAAAATATAAATCATTTTCTCCTTAAAACATATGAAACGGCCAACGCACCCATAACAATTCCAGCAACCGTACCAACTCCAATGTAAACATATCCAATCAGAGGTATTGCTGATGTTTTTTGAAACACTACATTCACATAGGATCTGGAGTAATTCACTGAAACTACACCGTCAGGAATATGGTTGTAACCTGCAATTCCAGAGATTGTGTAATTGTAGTTCCCGTTTGTGACGTTTGTTATTTCAATTGTATTGGTGGTCGATGAATAGTGGGTTCCGTTGAAATCAACTGACCAGCTTTGACCTCCTGGAAGTCCGGATTCTTTGAACAGGACTATATAAGAACTTACAAGAGAATTGCTGTACTGATAGCTAATGTTGATTATTTGGCCAGGATGTAATACATAGAATGAAGGGACATCTGTGGCATAATAACCATAGGGGTCCTGGGGGAGTAGATCATATTTTTTTTCATTTCCAGGTGCTATGTAAAATGACACATTGGTCTTAGTAGATATGAATCCCTGATCAATTTCTGGTATGGAGAATCCCCATAATGTTCCTGCAGGCAGTCCAGTCTCAGAAACAGTCAAATTGTAAAGTACCGAATAAGCAACCACCATGTTAACTGTAGGACCATTGACAACAAAATCACCAGTTGGATTTGCAAGTGCACCCTGATAAAGTTCTGGCACAAATTTAACCTGTTTAGAGATTAGGGAAATCCCAGCAAGGTTGTAAGTTCCATTTGGAAGGTATATCTGGGTACCCGCACTGTCAGTTGGATATATGGCGTTGTTTATATCAAAATATCCATCAACTTCAGTAAGACCGCTGTCATTGACGGTTACCGAATATCCATAAAGTGTAAGGGGTGCACTGTCGTTGGCATAATTTATACTTCCGTTGATCAGATTTTGATCATTGAATGCCAGCCCCACTCCTGATCCGTTATAGCCCTGTTTTCCGTTTCCAAAATAGTTGTAATAGTAATTCCCACCCTGGTATGTGGAAGGAATGGCGCTTCCTGTTAGGTTGCACCCATCCACATTTCTATATGCCCTTAAACTCTCCCTCGTTATATTGAAAAGGTTATGGTATGTAACATTGAGGCCAGTGTACAGGTTACCATCCTTCCCTTCAAGGCTTACAACAGGAATTGTTGTATCAAATATGTTGTTGTATATTGTATTTCCTGAACTTGCAACAATCAGGCCGATTGGGGCATATCCAAACAGGGAACCGGCAGATATGATTCCGTAATTGCTGAAGCTATTGTTCCATACGTAGTTGCCTGAATCTGTTGCATTATTATTGTATATCAGCACAGCAGAACCCTGGCTCATGAATTTGTTATGTTCAACAAGACTGTTGGTTGTGTTCCACAGTATGAGGTTTGCAACAGGAGGGATGTTGTAAGCTGTAAAGTTGGTATAGGTGACAGATGAAAACCATCCTGAAAGTGTATTGTTTGTCACCACTATACCGGATGAATTGTAGAAGACCATCTGGAGGTAGTTTGTTGGGACTTCACCAAATGTTTCAACCAGTTGTGCAAGAAGGGATGTGTTATAGCTGATCTGAAATGCCGGAGAACCCCCACTGCTGGAGAATCCTTCAAAAGTGGAATTGGCTGTGGTTCCGGAGACCATAATTCCATAAAAGACTGGATACAAGTAATCATCTACCTGGGCAAAAACAGTGCTTAATTTATCAGGAACAGTTTTTCCATTTTTACTGTAATAGGTTGGGCCAAGAATTTTATACGGTTCGCCTTGTTTACCGTCGCCAGATGCGCTCAAATTTGCAAGCTGTGAATTGCTGAAGGCATATAATGGTGTGTAGATCCCGGCACTCACATTGGGTTCAAGATAAATTTTCCCCATGTTTTTTACTTTATTGGAGGCCAGAGTTATTGAGGCATTGTAAAAAGGATTATGATAACTCATCATGGCTTCCAATGAATAGTTTCCAGGAGACAGATAGAAGTTAAATGTTCCGTTGGGGTTTGTTGGAGACCATTGGGCAGTTCCGTTATCAATATTGTTTCCCGCATTGATGAAGATAAAGCCATTTGATGGCTGAAGCGTGCCAGAAATAGTCGCATGTCCGGGATTGCCTGAAATATTCCAAAGTCCTTCGACAAATGATGGTCCAGCATTAAGGTGTGCAACATTGCCGGAATAATATTCGGAAATTCCAATCGAGGTTTCCCCTGTTTCTGATCCAACATCATAGGCCGAAGGAATATATCTGTATGAATATCCTCCCATGGGGATATATTTCATTGTCATAGTAGCGTTTATATTGCTGAATTCAGCAATTGAACCACCACCTGCACCTCCCAGGATAAGCTCTGCATCCATGGGCACATATCCAGTATCTGTGAGAGTTGTTCCACTTACTGCGAAATTTGCCGGATCTGCCTTAACAGCATTATTTGCACCGGTGGAGTTGAATTCCACACGGTCGAATGATCCGCTATGTGTGGAAATATTGCCAGTGGAGGCTGTGTTTATTATGGTGTAATTGAAGAAGACAGTATTATAACCTCCTATATTTGCGGTGGTCAGATATAGGTCCAGTGTGAATGGGAAATTTACGGTAAAGGATGGGCCTATGTCATAATAATAAACACCCGGAACGGCAGTGCCATTTCCTGAATGAATTTCATTCCCGGTTATAACTGCCGTGGGTGATGAGAAATTCCATATATTGTCTATAAAGGTAAGCTGGTGTGTCATGGTGGAATAGTCCACAACATTCTGCGTCCAGTACTGGTAGCCTCTGTGGCCGAATAGTGTTACATTGTTCAGTACCGCATTGAACTGGATGGAAAAAGTATGAACTGCATCTCCATCCATATACATCTCATTTGCAGAGTTCATGGTGATGCTTGCGTTAAAGCTCTGGGTATTGTAGCCGTCTGGCTGAAGATTTCCGGTACTGTTTGAAATGCCATAACTGGCAATTCCCATTGGTGCTGGAGCGCTTGTGTAAGAGGGGAGGTAAATATAGCCATTTTCTGAATTTGGCTTGACATCGTAATTTGGAGGAAGTTTTGCAGCAGAAGGAATGTTCAGGGAATTTAGTTTTGACAGAACAGTATCCCTCATTGAGGACCAGTTTGTGGCACTTCTGTTTTCTGTGTTGGAATTATTCAGTTTAGGGCTGACATATTTAAGATTGCCTGAAAGGTTCTTACTGGAAACGCTTCCCCCCAATCCATTGGGCGCACCTTTCAATGACGCAGAATTATTGGCAACCTGGGGGAAACCGGCCATAAAAGATGAAAGGACTATTACGGCCACCACTGAAAAAATCAGAATGTACAGTTTTCTGCTATTCGGCATGGTCCTAAAATGAAAATAAACTTATTAAACTATTTTGGTACATGGATAATTCCAGTTGAAAGAGGGAAATTAAAAATCCCTTTTATCGCTAAACTGCATAAGGGAATACTTCATGGAAAATTCAGATAAACTCATGGAAAAATTCAAGATCAATCTTGTGAAATGCAGGAAATGCCCCAGGCTTGTAGATTTCAGGGAAACAGTGCTCTCTGGAAGCAAGAGATATGAAGGGGAAGAGTTCTGGAGGAAGCCTGTGCCAGGTTACGGAGATATAGACGGAATGATTTTAATAGTAGGCCTTGCTCCTGCTGCCTCTGGCGGGAACCGTACAGGTCGGGTATTTACTGGAGATAAGAGCTCTGATTTCCTTGTCTCATCACTCTATGAGGTTGGTTTGGCTAATAAGTCTGAGAGTGTTGGAATAGGGGATGGGTTGATCTATTACAACACATACATAACTGCGCCAGTAAAGTGCGTCCCTCCAGACAATATACCACTGCCTGAAGAGGTACGGAACTGCCAACCATATTTCCATTTTGAAATGAAAGCTATGAAGAACCTTAAAACAGTACTGGTCCTGGGGCAGTTCGCCTTCAAGGCTGTACTGAACTATTATTCTTCAGAAGGATACAATACCCGGGGACTCAAGTTCAGGAACGGTGATTACGTAACAGTAGGAAATGTGAATATTTTCTGCGCCTATCATCCAAGCCCCCGTAATGTCAACACGGGAAAACTCAGCAGGGAATCATTCATAGAGACGCTTAAGAAAATGAAAGAGTCTATTGGTATGCCCTGAATGTGTCCCAACAGAGTTGCATTATGAGATCCTCAATAGATTTCCAGTATTCCAATTCAGGAATGGGAATATTGGGGGAGAGAGATACAGTATACAGATGGCCATCTCTAAAAAACTGGTAGAGTGCAGGTCCGGAATTTTTTCTGAAAACATATTTTCTATTCTCTTCAAATATAAAACTGTCAAAAAGGCAGCATTCTTTCCTGATATTGTAGAAGGACTGGTCAATGCTGTTGGGAAAAGTGCAGAAGTCTATCCAGGAAACTTTGTTGAAGCAGTCATTTTCAAGAACTATTATTCTGTGGAATTCACCGTTCCCAAAATTGCCTACAGATGAAGCTGAAAGCTGTATCCCCGCAATTTTAATCACTGCCTCTTTCCTTGGGTTTTCCCATTTCATCCTTGAGATTCTATTGTCCTCATACCAGTCTCCATGTTTTCCTGCGGCATAGAAGGACCTTCTGAGGAAAGGCATGCTGCAGTCAAAATCCACACCTTGGTATGGGTGAAGATCATCTATCAGTTCCATGAACAGATTAATGGGTGCTGGAACAGTGCTCTCTACCTCAATCTGGGTGCCATTTATATTCAGTGATACTGAATCGTTCCCCCTGTAGTTTTTTCCGTAAAAAATGATCCCGTTTTTTGTTATTGCATGCTGAACAGGGGAATAGGTTCCAATGAAGCTGCTGAGCAAGCTCTTTGGAAAGCCTGTGTAAAACCAGTCCAAAAAGAACTCCTTCACCCTCAGGCTAATGCCGTCTACCGAAGAGAAAAATCGAAACGTATCCCATTTTCTGTCTTTTATCCTAAGGCTCATATCCCTATATTCAAAGTTGCCGGGGATAAATAATTTAAATCCTAATTTTTCTCTGTGAAGAACAACAGAAGTATTCTTTGCATCCAGAATCACGTCTATGCATGAACTGAATACACTTAAATTATTTTGTTATTATGTATGAAAATTATCCTCATATAACATTGATCCATCTCTTTGACCAGCTATTTATGGAAAATATGGGCAACCTGAATTTTTTCAGAAATAAATATTAACCACATTGTAGATTATGTGCTATGAAACCCTCTATTGTAGACAGTGAACTTGAGAACTACATGACTAAAACCAGGCGTTATTTTCACCAACACCCGGAACTCAGCACCAAAGAGATTGAAACAGCAAATAGAATTGAGAACGAACTGAAATCAATGGGGCTGAATCCTGTAAGGGTGGGGAATACAAACCTTTATGCTGATATCAAGGGAATGTACCCTGGGAAGATGGTGGCAGTAAGGGCTGATATAGATGCACTGCCTGTTACTGAGGAAAATAAAGTGGAATATGTTTCACAGAATAAAGGGGTGATGCATGCATGCGGCCACGACTCTCATATAACCATGGTTTTGGGTGTTGGTAAGCTCCTGACAAAGTACCGTGACTTCAAGGGGACGGTAAGGCTGCTTTTCCAGTCTGCAGAGGAACTCCCTCCCGGAGGGGCCAAGGAACTGATAAATGGCGGAGCCCTTAAGAATGTAGACTTTGTAATTGGACAGCATGTTGAATCAAGAATTCCATCAGGTTATGCTGCAGTTTTCTATCACGAAGCAATGGCAAACGCCGATGAATTCAGGGTTAAGATACACGGAGTGGGAGGGCATGGTTCTGCACCTCAGGAGGCTGTGGATGCCCTGATAGCTGCCGCAGAGTTCGTAAATCTGGCACAGACAATCATTTCAAGGAAGGTGGATCCATATATGCCTGCTGTTGTAACGGTTGGGACATTCAATTCAGGCTACAGATACAACATAATTGCTGCACATGCTGAGTTGACAGGTACAGTAAGAACTTTTCACAAAAGTGTACAGGAACAGATAAAAAAGGAACTTGAACATATATTGAAAGGGGTGTGTGATGCAACACATACCAGGTACGAATTTGAATATATTGAAGGATACCCAGCACTTATCAACAACGAGAAGGTTGCCAGGGTCATTGAGGCAGTTGCTCAGGATGTGCTAGGAAAGGATAAAGTCCTCCATCCCAATCCATCAATGGGTGGTGAGGATTTCTCGTATTATCTTCAGGAGAAGCCCGGATCATTTTATTTCCTGGGGGTAGGGAATGAGAAGAAAGGTATTACAAGCCCACAGCACAGTCCTACATATGACATTGACGAGGATGCAATGAAATACGGTACTGAAATACTTTATAGAACCGCCGTAGATCTGCTCTCCAAATAATAATCCTTTCCAATCAACCACTTTATCCGGTTCGTCCAGTAGTGAATTTCATCAGGATGTTCATGTCAGTCTCATTTGGAATCAGTTGTTTCGGTATATCCCTATATCATGCCTGAAAAATGGAGATTTTAACTAAGATCTGATTAAGAACCAAACTGAACTCTCTGCCTTTGCCACCACTGTATTGGTTCGAGGGCGAGGGAATGTCTTTCTCTCTCTGCGTCTTTTCCAGTTTTCTTAATTTATCCTTCTGATCTACTGATATGGAACTTCTACAGATCTAGGAACATCTTTTCTAGGAGGAATTTCTCCTTCAGCCCAGTCCATCCTATGCCTGGTTCATGACGGATCTGATCAGTATGGAGAGGAAGAACATGAAAATAACCCTAAAATGCACTCATTACCAGTAAGAAACATTTAAGAGAGATATAAGAACAAGTATAGAGGTGTTACAAAACACCACTATACTTTCAGTGTGTACCAGTCCAACCCATTTTCGTATAATAAAATGGATCAAAATTAGATCGGGGATCTGGATACTTTGACTCCGGCTACAATGCATAATTATCAACTGCGGCTTGCAGTAATATTTCCATTTACGTTCATTAAAACAATAGTTAAGTGGTTTAATTAAGCCTTGTACAAAATTGGCAGCCAAAGTTCTACATTCACTTTATGCAGTTTTGCAGCACATCAGTTCTAAGGCTGATTTCAAAATATTATCTGGATAGAAAGATTTTCATCCTTTCATATATTTTCTGAACCAGTTATTCTTTGTTTCCAGCCTGTTGATCATGTTACCGGGTTTGCCTGATCTCGCATGTTCATGCCCGTCTCCCTGGTATCTTACCAGTTCCGTATCAACTCCATTCATCTTAAGGCCTACAAACATCTGTTCAGCCTGTTCTATGGGGCACCTATAGTCATTCTCACCATGTATGAACATTGTTGGCGTTTTTGCATTTTTGATTTTCATAATGGGGGATGATTTCATAAGTTTCATAATGGATTCTTCAGTCCAGGGATCGTCGACTTTCATGTAAACAGCGTTGAACCAGAACCCAATATCGCTTGTTCCGCACATGCTCACAAGGTTTGATACGCATCTTTCGCTTATTGCAGCCCTAAAATAGTCGTTATGAGTAATCATCCAGTTTGTCATAAATCCGCCGTAGGATCCTCCTGTAATTGCAAAACTGCCCTTTAATCCTGCCATTTCTTTTCCCTTTTCTATGAAACTAAAAATATCTTCAGCTGGTCCCTTCCCCCAGTCATTAACACAACCGGCAGAGAATTCTTCTCCGTAACCGGCACTGCCTCTTGGATTGCAGAAGAATATATTGTATCCCTGGTTGAAGAAATACTGGAATTCTATCATGAAGCTTTCTCCATAAGCCATATGTGGACCTCCATGAACGAACAGTATGCTTGGATCATCTTCTCCATGTTTCATGACCCAACCTTCCACGTTTCCAGACTGGACTTTAACCCCTTTCACACCTTTGAATTCACGGTTAGGATCGTATTCAGAATTCTGGAACACAAGCACCGATGGTTTCTCCTGTGTACTGTATATATATGCAATCTTTCCATTGTCAACATGGAAATCCTGAATTGTAAAATCACCTGAAGCGATTTCCTTAATCTTTTTATCAGTGTATTTGTAAAGCGATACTGTTCCTCCGCTTTGACCGCAGCAATAAAGTCCATTATCCCAGAACATTCTCTCCCTTGATCCAAGAAACAAATCTGAAATGACAGATCCATTTCCTGTATACTTTCCAATAACAACAGGGTCTTTTTTCAATCCGGGAAACAGTCTTTTCTGAGCCCATGGTTTGATTCCCTCCCTATGACCCGAATAGGCAATATCTCCATCTGGAAGAGCAGCCATTGAATTCACAATGCCTGATCCAGAGGTAACCTTTGTAAGCTGATGTGTTGATGGATCCATTTCATATATATCACTCAATCCCGCATCATTTCCTTCGTTGGTTATGGTTACCCATATCCTCCCATTCTGTACCGCAAAATCTGTAACATCATAATCCCCACTGAGAATTTTCTCAACTTTCTCACTGAATATAAAAAGGGATTTTCTGCTTCTGATAAGTCCTCTCCCATCAAACCTGTAGTTAAGCCTGCTGGCTACAAAAGGTTTATCCTCTGGAGCATCCTCAACCCCTATTAAAAGAAGGCTCGGTCCAAATTTTTCATATTTTTCTATTTTTTTCAGTTTTACAAGCTCAATAGGTTCACTGTTGTTTCTTATCACCATTATGATATCTGAATTTTCCCCGGACTTTATATAATAAAGATATTCAGGACCTGGAAGTGGAGACCTTTCCTTACCTCCAAAAGTGAGTCTTTCAGGTTCTTTCTTTCCCTTTTTCAGCACGAATATGGAGCTTTTGTATTCATTAGACTCTATCCATTTCATTGTAAAAAAAACTGATTCCTGGTAAATTACGGGTTCTCCCAGAATTTTAACGGAATATATATCTCTCGGTTCCATAATCCTGATTGCCTTGTATTTCTATAAAATTTTGCATCATTGCCTTAGAATTATTGGAAAATAGTTTAGAATAGTCTTACAGAATATTCCTCTACTTGAACTTGGTTTCGAAATGGTCATAGGATGCCAGTTCATAATCTCCCGGGTCTTCATTGAATCTATCTCTTCTTATCTGTTGAGAGTCTTCCGGATTAATGGTAAAAACTGATCTATAATCTGAACCACAAATGTGTTCCCTGAGTCGAGCCCCTGAACCTGAACTGTAAGGATCAGCAGCGATTGAGTTTCCAAGAAAGGGGTAAGAAATTGAGTTTACAGATATTATGGGAATCCTGTTTTCCAAGGCCCTGGCTTTTATGTAAAGGTGCCACATATCGGTAAAATCTGAATGGATCAGTGATGGGTTTACAATTATGTCGCACCCAAGGGATACAAGTTTTTTTGCATAATATGGAAAATCTATGTCGTAACATACTGCAACTCCAAGTTTCAGCCTGGCAATTTGAAAAATAGACAATTCCCTGCCTGGACTGTAAGTTTTCTTCTCAATCTTGAATAGAGAGATCTTTTTCTGCCATCCTAAAAGATGACCACTGAGTATCAGGGGAGACGCATTGTAAACATTTCCATCTTCTTTCAGGGAAATGCTGCCAGGAACAATGGCGCAATTAGGTGCATTAGAGAGATTCTCCAGCATCTGTACCAGGTTGGTAAATTCCTGAGAATTTACATCAATTACGTCTTTTATCCATTTCTCCGGCATGATTGATAGTGAATCTGGGGCAAAATCTTCCTTCTTAAAATTTCCAAGGTATTCAAACGCCTCTATTAGTTTCATTCTTTCAGTCTGATATACGGTCACATCCATGCAATACCAACAGAGTTGAAACGCATGGCAGATGAATAACGTTGTCATCATCAGTATTCCAACTTCATAAAATTTAAAGAATATAGATCATATCAATATACATGGATATTCTTGAATCACTCATAAAAAAGAACTTCCAGGTGGTTAACACCCTTGGAAATGGGATGATAATCTCTTTCTGTTCCTGGATTCCGGATCTTGGGGATATTCATGAAGACAGTATAAGGAGCATCGACAATATGGGGAAGGAGGTTGGTTTCTCCTATGAAATAATTGTAACAGGCGAATTAAATGGGGTTACTGAAGGGGAGGGGAAACTTCACCTTATGAGAATGTTTCCTGAACTCAATGAAGTTATTCTTGATCATAGCAACGCGGGGTATGGAAAAAAGGCTGCCGTTGAAAACAGTGCTGGAAAATTTCTGATAATGTTTGATGCCAGGACAGTCTACAACCTTGATCTCGCCGATATGATTCACAATTTTATACTATCAGGAATTAAGAAGATGGTTTTTTCTCCTCTTGCAATAATACCAAGAATGATAATTTCGGAAGTGGGAAGCTGGAGAGAACTTACTGATGGCGAGGACATCGATCTCTATACGAGAATAGCGCTTTCATATGGAATCCTGGCATTTCCTTTCATTGGTTCAGAGGATGGGAGGGGGGGATTTTATTTACCATCCCCTGACTGTGTGAATATGGGTGTTGATAAGCTTGGGGAAAGACTTATCCACCTGAGAGACCTCATTATTGGTTGCAATCATTCCTGGGGGGATCTGAAACCCCTCCTGAATTCCAGAAACGGGAAATTTTCAGTTAAAATTTTTTTACTGTACACTGCAGCTTATGTACTTTCAAAAATCTCCTCAGTAAAGCCTTACAAGTTTGATCGAAACAACTATCTTATTGTCCTGGAATCAATTCTTGAATCACTGGTGCTCAAAGAATACACAAGAATAGAGACAACTGATATGCCCATAAGGTTCAGGATAACTGATAAGCAGGCATCATATCTCATGGAAAAAAGCAAGCTTTACAGAGACATCAAAGATTCCATTATAGAATACAGGTCAGTAAGCACAATGGGAAAGCCATGACAATGCATGTATATTTTTGCGATATATTCAGGATAATTTAGATGAAATTCACAGATGTACTTTATCAAGGATCATATTTTGAGCTAGTAAATTAAGATAAGTATAACCAAACCTTTTTTATTGATATATAACAACTTCTAAAAAAATAATAAGAAAACATCCATTTAAGAATACATAGTTCATTCTGCCCTGCCCTTGCATGCAAAATTCTTCAGTCATATGACGTAGCCTTTATTTATTCATGCAAAAGTGGAATTTCCTGCACTTATTGATATTTATAAAATAATGGTATTAAGTGATAAAAATATACTTATTCCGTAATAAGTTGCAAATACACAATTTCCCATCTATGGTCTTATGCCAAATATATAATATAGCTTACATATCCTCTGTGAATCATGAGATTGAATACCTTTACTGTGATAGCAATTATCACTCTTTTATTATTCACGACATACATATACCAACAAGGGGAGTATTATCAGGGTGATCATACATCAATTTCATTAGCGAATATGAACCACAGATTTGTGGATTCAGGAATCATAGGGCAGAACAATTCTACTGATATATATCAGATTCAACAGAATATAACAGTCAATCCCGGTTCATCCCTAGAATTTCTAAACACAATTGTGAAATTTATTCCCGATTATGCGTATAATTATTCCATAAATGTAGAAGGGGAACTGATTCTCATTAACTCAAGCATCGTCCTTGAGGACCCAACGGATTCAGAAATCTTACTGAACATTTACGGAAATTCTTCCGCTAACAGTACAGGCCTTTTAATGGAGAATTCATGCCTTAATTTCAGCGGATATATAAAAGGAGATAATGCATCGCTGAGAATATACAACTCTTCCATTAAATCTCCCTATAAGGCATTGAATGAGTCCTTCGAAGACCTGAAATACAGTTTCTCGAATTCACACATATATTCAATCAATTCATCATTCTCAGGGCTGGAGAGGCACAACCAGGTAGGTGAATTCATTGCCGGAGGCCTGAACATGAACAATATTCCATTGGAGGAGACCGGAAATATGGACCCTATTTCTGACTGGGTATACCAGCCCGATTCCCTGGTTAATATCATATCTGTCTCACTGAATTACCAGATAGGAAACACAACTACAATGTCAAATATTTCATTCATGCTGTTTGGAGAGGACATTTACAACTACAACATTCCTGCCCACAGTTCCCCCGTTATTTCCGTGTCAGCTAAATTCAACATTTCAATAAAAAATAGACCAGAGATTGTTTCGGTCCTGAACTCATCCTCAAATTTCTCCATTCATCTCCAGCAGTCGGGTGAACAGATCATCCTGAGAAATATCAACATCACCCTTCTTTCCAACGATACTGTTTCACTTATAGGCCAGAATAATTTTGGAATATATCTTTATAACAGCACTTGGCTTTCATACCAGGACAGTTTTAGCCTGAATATGAATCCTTACTACGTCTATTCATACGTTCCCAATCCGGAAAAGAATTCTATATTTCTTCGGGATCATTCATATCTTTATGCTATTGGAACTAAGATCCCTTCTGATATGTCAGGAGAAACTCCTCCAGTATATGTTTACAACAATTCCATTGCTGCCTATTTCTCAATACTCAACGTTACACAGGTAAACCAGTTTGGTGACCCACTTAAGGCAGACAACAACATTACATCCACATCTCTTGATCCGCAAATACGCAATGCTACCACTTCATGGAACAGAAAGATAGACTCAATGCTTTTAGCCTTCCCCGGCGGGATGCACCAACTCAATGGTACGGCCGGTTCAAAACATTATGCCCTACTGGATACACTTCAGAATGGAACCAATTCCCCGGAATTCATGGGGGATTATGGAGATAACACACTTGGATTTATTCACTATTTCTCTCTCCAGCCCTTTGAATCCTTGGACTTCTATTCATCGCTGAATATGACATACACCGACCCCTATCCAGTACTTAATCTGAGTGCACCAGATATGGTTTCAGGCATTGAAAACAGTATCAACATTTCAATCGTTTCCATGCAGGGATCATCAAATCTCACCTTGATTAAAATAACTGTATCCAACAGCACAGCAAACGTAGGTTCATGGAATCTAACCCCCCATATTGTAAAATCGGGTGCAGATTTCAGGCGGACCATCAATATTTCTCCGGGAATCAATATCCACACTGGGCTTTACAAGGTAACACTATATGCAGTCGAGAACGATCCATTTTCAAACAAAACAGTGTGGAAAATTCATGCAGACAAGGTAATATATTCAACTGCCGGCATTTCCACTTCACTGGAGGATAGGATAGATTCAAACGGAAGCCTTTCCATCAATGCAGAGGTACAGGGCTTATCACCCTATATAAAAGGGATTGCTCCAGTTGTATTTCTTGTGAAGAATGGGAAGAGAACTGTGGAAAGTAAGAATGTTACAGAATGCTTTTCGGGTTCTTCAAACCAGTCATTTCAGACCGTTTTCAATGATACAGGCAATGGAACAGAGGTGGAATCACTGATTTCCCTTCCTTTCCCTAATAGCGGACATTACAGCTCATTTATTTCTGCATTCAACAGCATACCTGAAAAATCTTCGGTGAATGCATCCACCTATAATGTTGCAATAAAGGGAATTGGCATACCTGATAAAGATCAGTGGGCTATTTTTAACGGCACATCCCGTTATACCAGTGAAAACGGAACAATTTTCATCAATCTTCCAAATGGTACCTATTTCTTCTCCATTCAATGCCCTTATGGCTTCAACACCACTGATAAAGGCCTGGTCTTCAATGTCAATGGTTCCATGATAAATCTCTATGTCTTCTTCCATGTTATTTACTATCACCTGGATTTAGTAGAGGTTGGCCTTCCACAAAATACAACATGGAAAGTTGCAATCAACAATTCAATATTTGCAACCAGTACTGAATTTCTTCAGGTGGAATTGAGACCTGGACTATATACACTAAATTTCAGTTCTTTAAGGTATTATTCTCCATATCATGGAAGTGAAACAGTTAACATATCAAATTCTTCCACATTAATTTTAGTTCGCTTCTCATATACAGGTGGAATTTCTGGTTTCTTTGAACAGCATTTAGGGTATACCTTTGCATCTTCAGTCTTTATTGTTCTCAGCCTGCTTTACTATATGGACATAAGAAAAAGATCATACTATCCCTGCCTGAGCTGCGGCACAACATGGCCGAAGAGGAAAAGAATATGCCCGGGATGCGGGAGAAAGATGAATGGAAGGAATCCAAAAACAGAGGGGAAAAATCATAAATAAAAAAGATCAATTGATGGGCACGTTAAGAAAAGCTCTTTTTATTGACCGTGATGGCACAATAATAGAGGATGTGCCATACTCGGCAGATCCTTCTAAAATTGTTATTTACCAAGATGCTGTTGAACTCATGAAGGAGTATGCAGGCATGGGGTACCTCATTGTTATAGTAACAAACCAGTCCGGGATAAACCGTGGCTATTTTACCAGAAAAGATCTGGAAAAATTCAATAATGTATTAACCAGTAAACTCAAGTCAAAGGGTGTAAATGTGCACGCCATCTATTTCTGTCCTCATAAACCAGATGAAAATTGCCAGTGCAGAAAGCCTAAGACAGGAATGGTCATGGACGCGGCCAAAGATCTCGGGATTGATCTGAAGAATTCCGTAATGGCGGGAGACAGGGAGGATATGGATGGAGAACTTGCCAGGAGAACAGGAATGAAATTCATTCTTATGAAAAAATAAACTATATTTATAATTAATTTTTATCATTCAAATAATATGATGGAAAGGATAGCGAATCAGATGGTGTACATCTGCATGTAGTGTTCTGTGAGTTCCTCCTCCTTGACGAAAGAAAACCCATGTCTTTTCATTGTATCTTTAAGTTCCTGTTGGCTTATCTTGATATTCGCAGGAGGACCTATGGCGGATTCTTTCTTGAATTCTATGAAAATAATGCGAGTCTTGTCTCTAAAGGTGCTTATCATGCGATCAAGTATCTTGTCCCTGCATTTCAGGTCATGGAACACATTTGAGAAAAAGACCTTACTATAATGGCTGAAATCTGTAACTGTGCATATATCCATCTGTGATACAACAAGATTCTTTATGTTGCCTGCCTCCTTCCCCTTCTTTATCTCATTGACCGAGTATTCATTCAGATCCATTGCAGTAACTGTTCCCCGTGGCACTTCTTTTACAAGAGTAAGGGCATAGAATCCGTCTCCAGGTCCAACATCCAGAAGATTGTCGTCCGGTTTGAGTTCCAAGAATTTATCAACATTGGCGAATGGTATGTATTTTTCTCTCATTTCGGTGGTACGTGCGTAATTATGGTTATTCCACTCCATTTATATCATGTCTCTATAACGAATAAGTATATTATTTGTCTGAAGTCTAGATGAACGTGCAATCATCCTTGCATGTAAAATTTCCAGGGGAAATCTGACCTTATTTGAAAAAAAAACTCAATCCATCTTTAAATCAGGATACTGTCTTTTCCCCTATGATATTTCCAAAATAGACTATTAATCTAAATTCCTCGCCTGTTCTCAGAAACTGTGTTGAATTGTAGGGTACTATTAAAAAAGTCTGTGTCTGATCAATGCCAATTATCTGGGATCTGTTTGTACTGTGCCATATCATGTTGTTTATATTCGTCATAGGGCCGTAAGGCATTATCCTGAAGAAAACAGGGATGCTGTCGTTTCCGGATCCGTGATATGTCAGATTGACAGACATTTCATACACAACACTTGTGTTAAGTTCCGGAACGCTATTCGTATGCACTGAATTTATGCTGAAATAGCTGTTTACATGGGAAACCTCAAGAAATGCCGCCGTGGGGACAATTAGAAATATAATAGAGATTATTGCTATATTCCTGGCTGCCCTGGTAGGCGAAAGTCCAGAAACCTTACCTGTAATGGATCTTTTAATCCCATTGGTTGTATCTCTGATATCATGTTCCCTCATTATCCCTGGAATCACAAGAAGGGAGATGAGAGGCCAGAACATAACATACTGGACAAAAAGCCTGTAATTGAATATGAAAATGATAACCGGTATGATGAAAAGGCAGTACTTCAGCCTGTTAAAATATATCAGGTATGCAGCCACGAAGAATATGATAAGATACAGCATAATAAGAAAGAAAAACTCTCTTGATATTGGTAAAAATCCCGCAAATGAAAGCTGAGATATTCCAGATCCAACTCCTATCAGGCTTGACATTTCAGGGGATATTAAGGAAGTGAAGAATGCCATGGGGTTGAGAAAAATAAAATATGCATTTATCAGGATAAAAGATCCAACAAAAGAAGTAAACCAGATGGACAACCCTTTTTTAGTTTTCCTCTTTAACATGTATATTATGAGAAACGGCAACACTATGAGAGGAAACTGCTTGAATGAAGACGAAAGTCCAAGCATTATTCCAGATATTGCAGATCTATCTTCAAATATGTAGGAGGCCATGATAAGGGATACCCAGAATACGCTGTTCCCAGTGGTCAGGCCTTCATAGAAGAATGGCATTGCGGAAAATATGGCAAGTGCTGCAAATGGAATGTAGTTGGAGTAGCCCTTTTTCCGGAAATTGTAAGATACAAGAAGAAATGGAATTATATAGAGAGGTATCTGAACAAATGCCTCCTTTATGTGAAATAGTACTGCAGGGATGTATGAAATGAATGCTAGATCAGGATAACCTAAAGATTGCACAAACCCCCCAATTGTTAGTGGCGTTGTTCTGTCGAAGGTAAAGCCCATCTTGGGCAGGAGTCCATACAGGGTGCCTTTTATGTATGGATTGATACCATGAAGAAAGTACTTTGCGGAGTAGTAATCGAGAACAGATTCGTCAGTAGGAAAAGGCACCGAATTCATCAGCATTATGAAGAGGATAATTAGAGATGTAATGACTGCGCCAATTATGAATGATCTTAGGTGTATTCTCTCCGCGTACCCCTTATACTGGCTTATGATCAGCGCAAGTGTAACAGCAATGCACAGTAAGATTATCTCCAAGAAGAGAAGGGAAGAACCAGGAACAAAGTAGAAAGATAAAACTTCTATTGAAAAGGATAAGAGATAAATTGTTAACCCAGCTATGAAATCCGGTTTATATATGCCTGCAAGGGGGAGGAAAAAAAGGAAAAAAGAGGTTATGAACATTACAAATTCCAAAATAATTGCAGGGAGAGATGTGTAACCAAAAATTGTGTTTATATAAAACGGTGTAACCAAAAGGGAAGTACCAGCAGAAAGCATGAAGATCCTTCCTGAAGAGTATGATTCAACAGGGGCAAGATGCCGGTTTGATCTGTTGGCGAAGTAAGACTTGATTGAATTTTTCAATATCCTCCATTATGGAATTTGTAGAAATAAAACTTTCTGGCAGAGTTTTTCTCAATGTTGTTAAAGCGGGAAATATGGCAAAGAGATATTTAGCTTCGGTTGAAAATGAATACAAAAAATATTTTAGTGAAAAATTTATATCAATATAGGATATGGATAATGAATGCCGATATATAACAGCGATGAGCATGAAATAATGAAGAGCGACGCAACCCTGATCGATCACGGAGTCAAGGTATCGGATGGTACGCTGTACCTGAGCAACAGCAGGGTAATCTATGAAAGAAAAGGGAAGAAGAAACTGTTCAAGGCTATTCCCCCGCGTATAGATCTGGAACTCAAGCTTACGGAGCTCAAGGATGCTGCTGGATCGGAACCGAAACTAAAATTCTGGGCAAAAAGAATTCTTACAATAACTTACGAAAGAGACAATGCCACAAATGGCGTGGATTTTGTTGTTGAAGAACCTGACGCTTGGGCAAGATCCATTCAGCAGTGGGCATCAGAGGCAAAGCGCAGGTACACAGAGAAATCAGAGAGGGAAAAGGAAGATGAGAAAAAAAGGGAGATTGAGATGGCAAGAGCAAAGACTCCCGGAGCAAATATAAATATTCTCTATAATGAAAGTAAGAAAAAGCAACAGAGCAGGTCCCCAAACTATGTTGAAAGTGAAAATGGAGAAGACCTTCCCGCTGAAACAAAGACGTGTCCATCATGTGGAGCACAAGTCCCCGCCGATGCCAGGTACTGTTATAGTTGCGGACATCAGTTCTGATATTCAACCCTTTATGGGAAAAAGTTTCTTCAATTGCCCATCAGACCGACCGGTAAAGTAAAGCCTTTAATTACAATTGCTGACCATGAAGCGGACATGGAGTTATGATAAGATTGAACATACCGAGAGTTCATATACTCCTGATGCTGATGAAACGGATAATATTCCTGAAATAGACGATGCAACATTTGCGTCTACTTTGATGTCAAATGTTAAACTCGCTGTTGAGTTCTGGAAACCCATGTGCCTTCCCTGTACCATGATGAAGCCAGTATTCCGCAAAGCTTCGGAACAATACTCTTCTGTGATCAGGTGCAGACGTGCAGTTGCTACCAATTCCACAACTGTCATGAAGCTATTCAGCATTGATTATGTGCCGACAATTTTGATGTTTTATCACGGACGGGTTGTTGATACCATGATTGGTGTTGTTTCCCAAGAGACACTGTTTCAATCTTTTAGACATCTTGCTGATCTCTGAATGGAAGGAAAAATAGCATTAAATATAGTAACATGAATAAGATTATTTATTTCCTGATAATCAGCGTGCTGAATTGTTATCCAGAAGATCTCCTGTTATACTGGTCCAAAATATCATTGGTGCGATTCTTGGTATAGTAGGGCTCTTCTTCATAACACGCTTTGTGGGAACAACTGACTGGGGCTTTGTTTCATTCGGGATTGGGTTTGTGGGGATCCTCTCTCTGTTTGGGGATCTGGGGTATTCAACCGCACATAACATAAAACTTTCTCAGGGGGAGGAAATTGAGACCTGCAATGGAACATATCTTACAATCAAGCTTATTCTGAGTTTTCTTTTCATTGTCATTGTCACAGGATCACTCCTGATCTGGACACATGTTCTCCACAGAGGTTTTCAGTCGCCGGTAGAGTACTGGATTATTCTTGTCCTCATTCCATATTTTTTCTTCTCAAATTTCATCGGTTTCACAAAAACATTCTATGTGGCAAACCTGAAATCGACAAGAATTGCCATTCCTCCTGTCATTGAAGCTTTATTGAGAAATTCAGTATTCATAGCTCTTGGGTTGGCCATACGGTACAGCATACTCTCAAATGCAGGATATTTTCCGGCTATTCTGGTTGCAGCAGCCTATAGCGTCTCCTATGCAGTATACTTCCTGACATCATTTATTCTGGGCCGGCCTTGGAAGATTGCAAGGCCAACAAGGAAGATGCTGAAGGCCTATACTGCTCTGGCTCTTCCCCTTTCCCTGGTCTCAGTTGTTGGAACCGTCAACGGTAACATTGACAAGGTTATCATAGAGTTCTACTGGCATGCTACCGCAACAGGTGCTTTCTTCTCATCGCAAAATATAGCACTTGTTATAGCATCGATCAGTGCTTCCATGTCCATCTTCTTTCTTCCCATGCTTGTAAGGATAAGTAAGGAACATCAGAGGGAGGAGCATGAACAGACAATAAAGGAGTTTGAAAGGCTCATCTCACTATTTATTCTCCCCCTTGTGGTTGATCTTGCAGTGCTTGCAGAGTATTTTATGAATATATTCAGCCAGGCTTATATCGCGTACAGTGCAATCCTGACAGTACTTTCTGTCAGGACTTACTTTTCGGCAATAAATAGCCCGTATTCATCTGCCATAATGTCAAGGCAGAGAACCGGAAGAATTGCAATTATAGATTTTCTCTCTGTCATAGGAAACATTGCCCTAATTTTGATTCTTGTTCCGCCAGCCATATTTGGAATTACCTTTTTCTCGCTGGGTGCTGTGGGGGCGGCAGTCGCCACCACATCAATAACCATATTGGACACTTTTCTTTACCGGATATCTCTGTCGAAACTGGACAAGACAGGTTATAATTTCCATATTGCCAGGCACATAATACCAGCTGCTGTGCAGACGGCATTCATAATGCTTGTAGTGCACTTCGTCTCTCCAAAAAACATATTGATTCTGGCACCTCTGAGCATAGCCGCCATTGCCATCTATTTTCTGATTGCAATTGCAATGAGAGAGACCTCATTCAGTGATATCGCCTCATTGATCAGATCATTCATGCCAAAGGCGATAATGAAGCAGTTCAGGGAAGAATAATTATTTTCCGGGAGTCTTCTGTACCAGTTGAAGCCATGAAGGTACTATTCCATTACCATTATTGGAAAGTGTAAATTCCAAATTCATCATGTAGTATGGTATTTGGATCATGGCGGTTAATGTCCCATTAGGGGATGAATTCATGGTTTGCACCGGTAATGGGGAAGTTCCATTAAAATTGTTGAATGTTATCCTCAGTTGCGTATCTGTAGTATTTATTCCAGGATAAGATGATTTAATCTCATAATCTCCGGGGGCAAGAAATGACGTTCTGTAAACGATGGATTCACTTCTCTTCCCAGCATTGCTGTTCTGTGTTAAAGCTGAATAATGCATGGTTTCATTTATGGGGATGAACTGC
Organism: Oxyplasma meridianum; assembly: GCF_038024865.1. NCBI lineage: Archaea > Methanobacteriati > Thermoplasmatota > Thermoplasmata > Thermoplasmatales > Thermoplasmataceae > Oxyplasma > Oxyplasma meridianum. The sequence continues at coordinate 631,974 of NZ_CP133772.1, forward strand.
TTTACAGGTCCTGTGTATCCCCGTTCCAGGAGTATTTCACCATAATCCTCTCCAACTATCCCATAATGATTGGGCATGAATATTTTATTTGTCTCATTCAGCATTGTATAATTCATGTCAAGTGTGAAATATGTGCTGTAAAATGCGGGACTGTATGGATAAGTGATTACAAATTCCGGATTTTTCACCTTCGGATAGAAGTCGGGAAGCGCCCAGTGGTAACCGGCAGTAAGCTGGGGCATGTTATCCTGTATTATTATGGATGAATATTCAGGCACCAGGGAAGAGAGCTTCATAACGCCGGATTCATACTGGTGATAGGTGATGGTGACCATAGTGGGATAACTGTTTTGGTTGCCTGTAAGATCATAGTTCAGAGAGTGATCACTCATGCCTCCTGTTGCAACTGCACCAACCGGGGTAAATAGGGCTGCAAGGAATATGTTGAAAGCAAAGACAACCGCAACAACCCTCTTAACGGTTATTCCATGTCTCCCATATTTCTTTGCCAGCCTTTCAGCGCCAAATATGAACGCTATGAATATCTGAGCCACTACCAGTGAAGTATACTGATAAAACATTGTTTCCACATAGGGGAAATAAGAGTTAGTAAACGCCAGTGCGGCAAACGGAAGGATAAGGAAAAGAATCTCTGGTGCAAATATGCATATGAATAACATGGGGAGCATAAGCCACAGGAAAAACTCCGCCTCATAAAGCTTGGTTGTGTGTGTGAATGCAAATGTGGAGGAAAAGACAGAGTTATTTGCAAAAGATAAGGCGTAGCTTGGGCCGATATAGAGGTTTGCGGCTACAAATATGACTACTGACGACAGAAGGAGGAGAAAGCCGGTGGCTTTCAGATCAACATGATTATTCCTGCTTCGGTTAGCCACGATGGCATATATCCCAAAAAACCCCACAATCACAGGCGCCAGAAGATCAGTTATTGAGGCAATAATTCCAAAAACAAGGCTCTTTCCCTTCTCTCCTTTCAGGTAGAAATAGAATGAGAAAAGAAAGGGTGTGGGAAAGAGTGCCATAAAGTGAAAATCAAACCAAAGTGGTCCGTAGAGAGGGTAAAAAAGGAGATAGGTCAATCCCACCATGAAAGCAGTTCTATCATTTTTAAACTTAAGTCTGGCAATGAGGTAAACAGGATAGGAACCCGCTGAAATAACAAATGCCTGAAGCACAAGTACTGTCTGTGGATGTGGATAAACAAGATAGATGACTGCAAGGGGAATATAGATCAGTTTGTTGAATGTGATATGGGTAAGATTGTAAGACAGGCTTGAATGGAAAACATAATACAAAAGCTGCGAACTGACCCCCAGATCGTATACACTGGCATTCATTGCAACATATTTCATTATTGCTAGGTATGAATAGACAGTTGCATTGACAATTATTGCTATGATCAGTACCAACGATAATATTTCAGGATATTTCTTCGTGCAACCTCATCAAAACCATGACTTAAAAATTGTTGGTGAAGTGGCCAATACAGAGAACTGGTTTTAAACATTGCCTAATGAAATGAGACCTGGGAATCAGCCGTGATAAGCAGGTAATATATCAACAGAACACATACTTACCCAGACATAGATAAGGATAACACCGAGAAGCAACTTTGTCTTTCTGCAAAATATTGAGAAAATTTCTATATTGTGATCTATGTATCTTTAGGTTATATCATAAATTCATATTTTCTTTTATAATACTAGATCATTAAAAAACGTATGAAAACTTATTTTATAAAAGGGGTGTATAATGATGAATAGAAAGCTGATGTTGATTATGGTAGCAGCAGTGGCAACCATACTTCCGGCAGTAGCAGTGGCGGATGTTATGATCGCAGGATCAGTTGCAGGCCATGATGTGCAAGCAAAAGACAGCTTCATTGTACAGCCAGGTTGGAATTATCTGGCAGCAAACAAATCCGCAGGATTTGGGTGGATAAGTCACATGGTAAATTCTAATGAAGTATTGGGAAACATTAGTCTCGGCGTTATGACCAACGAGACTATTTATGAGATAAATGTTCTTGACATTAACTTCACGACAACGGGATCATTCAACATAACAGTCAGTACCAGCACGCCCCTGCCTCAAAGCACAGTCCTTTACATATCCAATGCTCCATTTAGCTTCGTGAATGGAGTGATAAGTACAACTGGCGCTGAACACAGTTTCGAGCTTAACAAATCATCCACACAGACGACGATAGGATATTATGTTTCCCCAACCATAACTTTGTAAATTGCATTCTCAGTCGGAGCTGGAATTGCGGGAGGAACTTTTTCCCTTAACATGGTTATGTTGCCAGGTGTAATGCCGATTGATAAACTGGTACTTGGTTCAGATCCTGCTAGCAGTGGCAGTGTATCTACAGATGTTCAAGGAGTTATGGTTGGAACGTTCTTAAATGGAAGCAGAACACCTGCCCTTTTACTTAATAATGGACTTTACACAAATGCTAACATTGATACATTCAATGTTGAATCGAACAGCAACTACATACCTTTTGATGTAAGTGACTTCGTGAATGGAGCCTGGGTTATCTTTAATGTAACTGTCATGAATAATGGTAAAAGCACACTAAGTTTGACCAACTTTACGCTGGATACTTACTCTATAAACTCAGCTGGTGCATATGTGAAAACAATTCAGCCAATTAGCCCAAACACAACTTTTCCTATGAGTGATCTTTATACAACTCCTCCTACAATTGATGGTTTTGTCAAATATATGGAACCTCTTGTTACAAGCGCACCATACTACAATGACAGTTGGGATTTTGCGATGAGTAGTATGAACGAACCTCCCACAAGTCTAGCTCCAGGGGGAACCTTCACATATCAGGCGTTCTTCGGTCTCGGAGATCTTGTGCCAACAGACTATGCACAGGGCGTTTTTGTTGCGTATTACCTTGGCCTAGCACCAGCATCCTAGGCCTCCCGGAGAACAACTCCCATATATATTTCATATTTGTATTTGTAAAAACTTTTATATAGGCCAGTTATTTTAAATCGGTTCTTCCCACATTTGTGGGATGTATTTTTTTCAATAGATATTAAATCCTTTATTTCTAGATCTCAGCAATGGAAGTATATGTCGATTTTCAGGTTTTCCATGTTCCTGTATCCATAAGCCATCTTCTGGATTGTTGCTATCTTTATGTCGATGACTTCAGCAATTGCATTTGTTATATGATGCTTGAAATATGAGAGTATGCCATAAAGTTGGTGCTTCATCATCCTTGCAACTCTCTTCACAGGTTCAATTCTGGAACGTTTTGCCCATCCGTACCAGTCATTCCAGAATGATCTGACCTCCTCCCCTGTCCCGGATCGCCATAGATTCCTGAGATTCTCCTTTATGGCATATCCCCTTGCATTGTTGAGATCAGATCTCTACAACAGTTCAAATTTTTCTCGGTATTTTTCATGCAGATTCTTATTTAATGGAAGAATCTGCTGTTAATTAAGAACAGGGAAAGGAAAGGGCATCCCTTCAGGACACCAAATGCATTCATGACATTCCTTGCAAAACTGAGGGAAGTGTATTGTGTTCACAATACGCGTTGACTATCCTGGATCAAAATGGAAAAGGGAAAGAAAAGAATGGTGCAAACTCCATACTGTCATATCCATACATGATATCTCTGTTATGGCGTTCAGCATAACAGATGATCATGCTCATGATGCAAAAGAGGGCATGAAGATACTGGAATCAATCAGGGAGGGGATAAGAAGAATATTCGGCCATAATAGATATGATTCAAAGTCAATATTCAATTCATTAGGATGGAATGCAATAATACCTCTCGGGAAGAATGCTTCCTCATAGATCAGAGGATCAACTGCAAGGGTTAAGGTTGTTACATTCACATAAAAGACCTATGAAACCAAGTAAAAGAAATCCGTGGAATATGGAAAACGCTGGAATGTAGGAATATATTTCTCAGGTCTGAAGAGAACTGTGGGTAAAATAATAAAGACGGTCAAACCTGAATATATTGTTCAGGAGATAGCACTGAAGGTGCAGTACTACAACATCATGAAGGGAATGATCCATGCATATTGATTTGTGCAACACACTTTACAATTTACAATATGAAAATATTATTAGTAACTTTAATCTTAATACATTCATGGACAAGTTTGAAATTGAGAACTACCTGGAAGCTGGATCACGCACCCGGTCTTCCATGAACACAGAAATGATATATAAAGTAGGAAATGAAATTGCACAGAAAATTATGAAAGGTGGAATGCTAATTCTCATGGGAAACGGAGGGAGTGCCGCTGATGCACAGCATATAGCAGCTGAACTTCTTGGGAGGTATTTCAAGGAGAGAAGATCACTGCCTGCTATAGCCCTAACAACAAACACTTCTGCCCTTACAGCTATTTCCAATGACTATTCCTATGAATTTGTGTTTGAAAGGCAGATAGAAGCCTTTGCGTCCAAGAGAGATGCTGTCATTGGGATATCCACAAGCGGGAGCTCAAAGAATGTTGTAAGAGGTCTGGCAAAGGCAAAGGAACTTGGTTCCCTAACAATCGGCTTCACCGGTGCAAAGGTGGGAGAGATTGACAGAATTGCTCATTACACAATAAAGGTCCCAAGTGAATCAACACCAATAATACAGGAGGTACACATTGCTGTGGGGCATATTATATCACAGATAATTGAAGATTCTATAAGCCCATGAATTAATTTTTCCAGAAAAAGGTAACAAGGAATTTATTAATCATGCGATCAGTTGAACATGAATCTGAACCTGTTGTAGACGCTGGGAAAGAACCTTGAGAAAACTTCCCTGTGTTCACCGTTCAGGGCATGGGTTAGCTTGATCAAAGAAAGATAGATCGCCACGCCAGCAATTATATACAAGGGTAGGAAAAGAATCCTGTCACCTGTCATGAATGCAAAGTAATGAACAACCACCGCCATAACTATTGCTGAACCCCAAATCTTGAAAACCGTCTTGAAGTTGAGGCCGAATATATGGCTCTTGAGTGAAGCGTAAAGTATGATCAGAAAGGAGACAACCATTATGCTTGAATATCCAATGGATGCACCAATTATTGAAAATTTAGGTATCAGTATATACGAAAGGGCTATATTTGAAAAGAGAGAAAGTGTCGAGGAGTAGATGAATATTTTTGTAACCCTTACACTGAAAAGCCCCTGGTTGAGCACATTTACCGATACAAGGACTGCAGAAACTGTAAGAATTATATCTATTGGAAGTGCGCTGGTAAGATAGTTGGATCCCGCAATCAGATCTATTATTGGAGTGGAAAGAGCCATAATGCCAAGCGTGGCAGGTACGTAAAGCATGGATATCACGTCGTTGGTGAGGCTGACACCTCCCTTTACCGAATCTTTGCCCCTCTGTGCGTAAAACTGGGAGAATTTGGAAAGGGTTATGTTGTTTATTGGCACTATGAATATTCCCACTGAAGAGACTACAAGCAGTGCAAGGTTGTAGATGCCTAGGCTTCCAAGATTGAGGAAGAAGGCTACAACGAACCTATCCACATAGGATGCACTAATGCTTATTATTGAGGAGAAGAATAGAGGGGCGGAATACCTGAATATTTCTCCTGTTCCCACATTTATTGGCTGTTCATTTCCCTTGAATATGAGTATATTGTAGATCATTGCCCCTGCACCTATGAAGTATCCAATCATCCAGCCAACCGGGACATAAATAATAGATGGGAAAAAGAATATCAGGACAGCTGCGGAACCATAAGCAAGTATATAACTTATGATGGTAATCTTGCCATAAGTCTGGAACTTTTGCAGCCCAAGAAGCATACCTCCAAGTATGTTGAAAAGTACCATTATGCCCACATCTGGAGAGAGAAGTTCAATGATTCTGGTATAGCCTGCAGAATGGAAGAATATCTGTGAAATGTAAGGTGCCAAAGCCACCACGGCAATGGTTGCTGCAAAGAAAAGCCCTATGCCGATCCTAAGAAATTTGCTGATTATTGCGGCGGCACCCTGAGGTCTCTTTCTTCCCAGTTCATATGATATATAATGCTGCATTCCATACTGGACACCAAGGGAAAATATTGTTGGAAATATAACCATTATTGCAACAAGAAGAGTTAATGAACCAACCTGGGCAGGCTGAAAAATCCTCATTGCGTAAATATAGAAAAGAGAACCGGCAATAGTCAGGGACCCGGAACTTGCATACTGCAGGATAACACTCCTAGAGAAATCACTGTTGGCAGTCTCTTCCGACATTTCTCACAAGATTAAGTTAACGTATTTAATTGTTCACAGCTATTAACACGATTGGAATTTAAACAGATATCACAGATTAATTTTATAGTTGTTTTGCAATCAAGTAAGGATATTGATGCAGAGTACAATAAAAAATAAGGAAATAGTGGTTACAGGGGGGGCCGGATTCATAGGAACAAATCTGGTCAGGACTCTTGCACCCGACAATGAGGTCACTGTTATTGATAATTTACACACCGGTTCAGAGGGGAATCTCAAGGAACTCATTGACAGCAAACAGATAAAGATCATAAGAGATGATGCCAGGAACATTGGAAAATACAAATTGCAGAGTGATATGGTATTCCATCTTGGTTTTCCATCAGCATCACCAATGTATAGGGAAAATCCAAACCTGGTATCAGAAGTCGTTGCCGGGATGACATCAGTTCTGGAATACTGCAAGGAAAACAGCGTAAACCTTGTATATTCATCAACTTCCTCAATATACAATGGCGTTCAACCTCCACACAGGGAAGATATTGTTCCTGGCGTGACCGATTTTTACACTGAAGCCAGAATATACACGGAAAGGCTTTCAAAGCTTTACAACGATCTCTTTGGGGTAAATGTTGCCGCAATGAGATTTTTCTCCATATATGGGAAATATGAAAAGGCAAAGGGAGGCTATGCAAACCTGGTAACGCAGTTTCTCTGGAACATAAGGGATAAACAGGAACCTGTAATATATGGGGATGGAGAGCAGAGAAGGGATTTTGTTTATGTTGAAGATCTGGTCGAATCCCTGCTTCTTGCATCAAAGATAAAGGGGTGTGAAGTGTTCAATGTTGGTTCAGGCAAGAACTATTCACTGAATCAGATGCTTGAGATGCTGAACCGCCATCTTGGTACAAATATGAAGGCAAAATACATAAAAATGCCTGTGAAGAATTATGTTATGGAGACACTGGCAGATACCAAAAAATCTGAAAAGGTTCTTGGTTTCAGGGCTAAAACAACACTGGATGAAGGTATAAAGATCATTTCCGAGTTTTATAAATGAAGCAGAGAATGATAATGTCAAGGACCCCGCTTAGAATAACTTTCGCAGGGGGTGGCACAGATCTGCCTGAGTATTACAGGACACATGGTCCAGGTGCTGTTGTATCGGCTGCAATTGACAAATACATTTATGTGCTGGTGAACAAAAAATTTGACCATAAGATAAGGGTGAGCTATTCACATACAGAGATTGTGGATCATGTTGACCAGATCAGGCACCCGACTGTGAGGGAGGCCCTGAAACTTCTCAATATAGACGGTGGTATTGAGATTGTATCAATTTCCGACATACCGTCACAGGGTACTGGCCTGGGTTCAAGCAGCACTTTTCTTGTGGGACTGCTCAATGCATTGCATGCATACAGAGGCGAACTTGCATCTGCAGGGCAACTTGCTAAGGAAGCTGTGATGATAGAACGTCAAATTCTGGAAGAACCTGGGGGTAAGCAGGATCAGTATGCAGCGGCTTATGGCGGGTTGAACATGATTGTTTTCAACAGAGATGAAAGCGTGGAGGTCAAGCCTCTGATTTCAGATGAAGATACAAGAATGAATCTGAATTCACACCTTCTTCTTCTCTATACTGGAAAGGAGAGAAGCTCCGCAACAATACATAACAGACAGAAGGCTACTGTTGAAGAGAAAATCAAGAGTTATGATTCTATGAAGAATCTTGCCTACGAACTTTACAGGAAGCTTTCAACCAAAGACTATAATTCAACAGGACAGATAATGCACGCGAACTGGGCTTTGAAAAAGGGACTTGCATCAGGAATTACTTGGGATTTCATAGACCAGTGCTATGATGAGGCTCTAAAGATGGGAGCTACTGGTGGAAAGCTGATTGGTGCAGGGGGTGGTGGATTTCTCCTGTTTTTTGCAAAACCAGAACTCCATGAAAGGATTGCCAAGGCGCTTGAACTCAGGAAGGTGGATTTCAACATTCAGTACCAGGGGTCAGGGATCATTTATGTGGGAGACTGAAGTAAACTGTTGCCAGGATAAAGCTGATACAGAATTATAAAGAGGGAAAGCAAACCCGTAAAACATGATTTGTTTCTGACCTATTTTTGGCAACTTTGGCATATCTTACTAAAACAAAGAATATACTTTCCTGGTTAAATTTTGAAAGATTCTAAAAGCGTTTTGTATTACTGATTTCAGTAATCGTTATGATATAATCGCGATGACAAAATGGGATCTGAAAGGGCATAGACTAATTATCTATATTTTAAATCTATATCTATTATTCTTATGATTTATAATATTAATCATGTTATGACTAATTGCGTATATTAAAAAAATATGCAGAGGAAATAAAAAGGTGAAAACATGAATAGAAAAATGATGATATTGATGGTGGCAGTCGTCGCGACAGTCCTCCCAGCAGTGGCTGTTGCAGACGTGATGGTAACCGGATCAGTCAGTGGTTCGGGTGTAATGGCGATGGATGCATTTACTGTGCAGCCTGGAAGCAATTATGCATCAGCGCATTCCAGTTCTGGCTTTACTTGGACCGCAAGCCATATTAATGAAAGTGAGATTCTGGGGGATATTAGTGTTGGAATCATGAGCAACGAAACAATCTATGAGGTAAATGTGCTTGACATTAATTTCTCGTCCTCAGGATATTTCAATCTCACAGTTAACGTACCAACAGTTCTCCCAGGATCAGGCACCGCAGAGTTTCCAGCGGATTCAACTATATACTTTAGCACCACGCCATTTACGCTTACAGCCTCAGGTATTTCATCGACCCAATCTGTTAGTCTTTCAAATCCAGGTAGCACCACACTCAACTTTCACCACGTAACACCCAGTACTACAATATACATAGCCTTTGAAGTTGGAGCTGGTCCATATTCTGGAGCCTCGTTCAGCCTTTCTGGTGTCTTCAGTAGCTAAACTTAGATAATCTAACTAAATATAATATATAATATTTTATTTTATTTTTATTTTTTTTCCGAGTTCTGTGTTTTTTCTAAATAGATGGAGGGTTTTACCACGTCGTTATTTTACTTTACCCTTCATTAATATCAATAACTGACATAAAGTCCACCTTTCGAATCGAAAATAGTTAAAAATCAGAACTCTTGCTTCCCTCATTCAAGTACTTCCTGATACCTCTATTTTATGGATGCTGATAGTTCCCAGAGAGTATATGTAATTCGGCTTTAGTATGAGTCCTTCGTATGTACTATATACATAACTACCCAACTAGAAAATCTCTGTGTAACCCATATGCACGAACATATTGCACGCATATATTCACGAGATAGATCCATTACAAGACCAGAGAATCAATGGTAGTTAATAGAAGAAAAAAAGTGCAATTGTGACTTGACATATAATAACGAACTAATTAAAGTTAAACCCTATGGGTATGTGAATTTGCCTCCTTCTATGCTGGTTAAATCATAAGATGGATCTTTCATTCAATAAATCTTTATATAATGATCTACTCTATAAATATGGAAGAAGAATCATTAATCGAGAACATTCTGAAAGCGTTGGAAGGATCCAAGGGATCTTTAGAATTCGTATTCACGGACATAAGCATTAAACTGCCTGGCATGAATGCAAACTTGGTGATAAATGGAAAGCTTGGCGTAACGGCGATGCCGGTACATGAAAAACCAAAACAATAACGCGATAGCTCATTTTTCTTCCAATCTTTTAAACTCCGGTTCATTATCAATAAAATTCAATGGTGAAGCATTCGCCAGGGTGAACCTGAATCAAGGCGATGTGGATATTCTGTTGGAAAATGGTGAAAGGGCAAAGAAACTTTCGAAAGTTATGCCACATTCTCTGAAGAAAATGAAGACTATGCATTTGATTTCAAGAATAACAGCAAAGATTGGTATAACGGTTACGGTAAGCGATCAGAAAGGACTTATTCTTAAATTAGGAAGGGGTGTCCATTCAATCATGGGCAACTTCGAGGTAAAGATAACACGAATAGGGAAATATCTCTAAGAACTTATTCCTTGGGATTCAAATCTTTAAATCCCACAGACTTTCCATCCATTATTTTTAACCTGTCGCTTATTGTTTCAAGTGTTAAAATGATCTCAGTCGGTTCGATCTTCATCTCTCTGGAAAGTGAAAGTTTCTCACTTAGTATTGTGAATATGTTCTGGGCCTGCATGTAAGTTATAAGTGAATCCTTCTGCTGAGAAATATTTTCCAGTTCCTTAATTATATCTGACAGAAGGTAGGAATCTTCCCGTAGTTTGATCAGTTCCTCTTTGGGAAGGCGTTTTCCTGTAATGTTTGAGTCCTCATCGTGGTTTAGAAGGAAATTGTCCAGCATTTGTAAAATCTTCTTTCTTGCCTCCTCTTCTGTAAGATCTTTGAAGATGGGCAGTCTGTTCAGAAGAGATATGCTTCCATATGAAATTCTGTCATTCCTGATAATATCGTCAAATGCTTTAGATATGGCGGCAGTTTCAGTCATACCGTCCAGTTTCAGCTGAAGAACTTTACCCTTGTTTTCTGCGTCTCCAAGCAGGTAGCTCATTCTTTTAATTGCCTGTTCAGATTTCCCGATTTTTATAGCAAGAGAACTGAGTTTATACTCAAGATTGAATATCTCATCTACCAGATCATTCCTTATCTTCTCATGTCTCTCTTTTTCCAACATGATAGATTCAATCTGAGATTGCATTTCTTCCCTGCGATTGTAATACTCAATAAATTCATTGATGGCTGTTAAATCATTCTCATCTGGAACAGAGATGGAACTTTCGGTGTTTACGGATTCTATGGTGTTACCAATCTTTCTTATTCTCTTTGCCATATTTATTATGGACTTGACCTGTTCCACATTAAGGTTCAGTTCAGAAAGGTTCTTTGCCAGGTCCATAACTTCAGAATTTATCTCATTAGTGAAATCCTTATTTTCTTCATAGTTTTCAATATTCTCAGAAATCCTGTCTGAAGAAATGTGGTTTTCAACCTTAATTGAACTTTCAGTAACGTTTTCTGTTTTTTCCTTCTGTATTGTTTTGTTCTGAAAACTGTTGATAATCCTGTTAACAGTTGAAATTGAAACATCGAATTTTTTAGAGATTTCAGACTTCCTGATTCCGGACTTGAAGCTGTCCATTATCATTCTTTTCTCATCATCCGTTATTCGTTTAACCAAATAGCATCACTTTGAATATTTCCTGGCGTCTCTATATGTATTGATGTATATAATAAGATAATGACCTGTGCATGAAATAAATTTCGCTATTTCTTTAAATGCAGGAATGTGTTGAACCGAAAAAATGGTGAGGATTTCGCTTATTAAAGTTCCTCAAGATCATCCATTCGCCCACTTCTCTGCTGGTTTTCTGCCCAAAGATCATAGGGGTAGGTTACATGAAGCGCACTTGATTGGTTTAATTCATCTATTTCAGACTTTGTTAGCTTCCATCCCAGGCATCCTAGGTTATCAATAAGCTGATCCATTGTTCTGACACCGATGATTGGAGATGTAACACCTTTTCTGGTGAGAAGCCAGTTCAGTGCAACCTGAGAATTTGTTTTTCCAACCTCCTTTGCCACACGGTTCAGTGCATTAACAACTCTCCATGTGTGTTCATTGTTATTCAACTCCCAGGGTGTTTTTCTTCCTGATTTAAAGGCATCCCCCAGTCTGGTCCCTTCCGGTGGGTTGTTCATTTCAGCTGAATATTTTCCACTTAAAACACCGCTCTTGAGAGGACTCCATGGCAGAATAGCCACGTCTTCATGAATAGCCATGGGAATTATTTCATTCTCTGTAGATCTGGAAAGAAGATTGTATTGTGGTTGCAGGCTTACAAACTTTTCAAAGCCATTTTCCTTAGAGACCCCAAGCGCCTTTTCAAATTGCCATGCCCTGAAGTTGCTGGCCCCTATATATCTCACAAGACCCTGATCCACAAGTCCGGTAAGAGTGCCAAGAGTTTCTTCCAAGGGTGTGATAGGGTCCCAAGCATGCACCTGAAGAAGGTCAATATAATCAGTCTTCAACCTCTGAAGGCTCTCTTCAACCGACTTCAGGATATGCTTCCTTCCAAGGCCTATCGAGTTCTTTGAATTTCCACTTTGAAACCTTACCTTGGTTGCTACAACATAATCATCCCTGTCGTGATCATGAAGCCATTTACCTAATATTTCTTCAGATATACCACCTGTGTAAACATTGGCAGTATCAAAGAAAATGCCTCCTTCCTGTGCAAACCTATCCATAATCTTTACTGCATCTGATTCAACAGTCTGCCCTCCAAACGTCATGGTTCCAAGGCAAAGTTCGCTTATCAATGTTCCAGTGTTTCCCAGTCTTTTGTATTCCATATGGCAATATGCGGTCATTACATAGAACAATTTTGGTTGAAAAATCAGATAAGATGGAAGTTTTCATGAAATAATAAAGAGGATGAAAATGTTATTTACCTTTATAAGTATGGATATTTGCAAAATATGGTGAAATATCTATGGAAAAAGGACTTGAAATATCATTTCAGCTGAAAAATGACAGAGAGGGGCAGGAGACTGTTCTAGCATTGGGGAACATCACCGGTAATGATCTAAAAGGCGAACTGGAACTTGATTGGAGGATTTTCCATGTCACGCTGGGAGAGAATAAATTCTTCAAGGTTCTCTATACTGGAAAGAAAGTGGGGAAGCTCCACCCTGGTGTTGAAAAGAAGATAAGAGAACACTTTGATGAACTGTCAAAACTTGAACTTAAAGAACTCTTAAAACAATATAAAGAAAAGCAAGCATCAGGCGATTTCAAAAAGGTTGATATCAAGGAACTGAAGGAAGAGTACGATCTCTGGCAGGACAAATTCTGGCTTTACTTCTAACTTTCTCAATATTTCATATAACGATGGTGAATTAGTTAATATTTTTGCCGCCTTAAAGGGCGAAATCCACTCTATTCCTATAGTTTGTGTAATAAATATATGAAAAAAGACCCACAATAAAAACCTTTAACATGGGAATCACGGAATGTGGCGAAGTACTTGGGGTTCGGGCAAGAGCATAAACCGGTTAGGACAGGATATTGTACCATTAAACTTTAGTGAATATTATAGGAGAATCATGTTGGGGAAATGAAAGGAAGAAATTGAGAATTGAATCTATAAGTGTAGTGGATGATTTTTACTTTGTCATTTACATTTCACATTGTTGAGTATCAAAACACAGGCTCTAGAAGAATGGGTTCACAGGTAATATCGCAAAAAAATATGGAAACTTGTCAAGAAACATAAAATAGAACTGATTTTATTTTTGAAAAAATAAGGATCTTGAAATAAATTTTAAAAAAATTGGAGATACCCTAATGAAACAAAGATTATGGGCCTAAGACTATACTGACAGATACAACAAAAGGGACCATGTTCTCTTCATATTCGTTATTTGAATCTATTTAAAGACCTATCTATGTAAACGGAGAGAGTATACTAACCACTTGCGTTAATGGAAAGGATCATTGTCTACTGAGTAGTGAGTGAACCATAGTAGTTCATTTCAGTTGATTTTACATACTGTCCCGACATAAAGCGCTAAATCTTGTTTAGTTCTTAAGATAAGTATCACTATATCCATTGTTGATCCAGTTGAGAGCGATAGTAACAGGTCCTACTTTCAAGCCAACTGATCCATGGTTATATATTGTTAGATTCAGTTTAACCCAGTTCCCCGAAGCAAAGTTACTCATGCTTACTGTTGCCAACTCTTTATGGTCATTCTGTTGCTTAAGCAGTGGTACAACCCTTCAAATCCACAGGTTGAGAGGGAGATCAGAAATTGCATATCATTCCTCAATTTCATTGGATATCATGATTCATTACTGGACAGGATCACCATCTGGTACTTCATGGAAAGGATTTCCAAAACAGGAGAGGGTTTTCATATCTTTAATGAGATAAGAGATCAGTTCATGGCCAAAAAGATCAGGGTAAAGAAGGGAAGGATGCAGGATGCTTCATTCATCTTGGCAGATATAGGTAATCATGGAAAGCCAATGGTAGATTCAAAGACACCAACATGGAAAGATGATGAATGGGCAACAAAAACAAAGAATCATGATCATCACTTCTGTTACAAGGCCCATGATCTTGTGGATGAGATCAAGATCATGGAGAATATGTCAGCAATGTTTGCAAAACGAGTGCAGGGGGATCAATGGCACAATGGATAAAGCTGTTAGGTGTCACAGCCTCCCCATGAAGATCATAAGCAGGATCCTGCATATCTCCAGGATCAGGTCACGGGTGGATCATCCATATGCATTCATGAAAGGAATGTTTGGGTTTGCACACACCATGGTTACAACCCTTTAAAGGGTAAGGGTCAAGACATATTTTACAGAAATGTGCTACAACCTCTCAAGACGAGATTTCTTTATCGAACAGCGTGATCTATAAAAAAATTGAAAAAACAGAGAGACATAACAAGACTTGAAACAATCATAGTCAATTCAGGTATCAATTCTATTGAAAATAATGCATTTCAATAATATCCGTCAAAAATTAGAGGTTATGGGAAATGTTCATCTTATATTTAAAGATACAAATATTTATAAAGATAAGATTTATCCTGACATTACTACATAAAGTTTATTAATCTTAAAGAAGTATATTTTTAGGGTAATATGTTAGGGATAAAATTCAAAATTTTTCTAGTGGTGTTGGTATCTGTAGTGATGGTTCTATCCACGCTTGGTCTTGTATATGCATCTGGAGATGTCTCAGGGTCTACTGGTTTATCCTCAAGTGTTTTAGCAAGTACAACGCCTACAACGCCATCAACAACGGCAGGAAAGACAGTAACTGGCAATACAAATCCAGCCCTGTCATCAGTGGTGAATAATGCCTTAAAGGATAAGAATCTGACTAAGGATCTTTTCATCCCAAATGTGAATTTTCTTCCAGGTATGAGTTCAGGACATGTTCAGCCTCTTTATGATCAGTCTCCTGCTCCAATGGGGATTGGGGATTTTGGTCTTGTAAACCATGGAGGCAAAATAGTTGGAACATATATGACGACATCAAGTTTTGAAGGCACATGGACGGTAAACAACCTCACAGCTTTTAATTTGGGTAACGATGGACCTACCTCAGTTACGGTTCAGATGAATACAATTCTTGCACACACTACAATCCTTGGAAAATCTAATTTCGTCTACTGGACGCAAAATGTGATTGTCTACTCATCCAGGACACACAGCCTTTCCTTTGAGGATAATATCTGGAATTTCTCAAGCCCAACAGCTGTCATGACTCCAAATACAATATATAATTCAACTGGTGAGGTTATACCTTACTCCGGTGTTCATATAGCAGTAGGACCAACAGTAACTCTGAATTATCCATTCACTGTGAATCTGTTCCTGAACACAACAGTTCTGGATGGAATGGATACGGTATATTTCAATTACTCAATACCTTCCCTCATGATGAATGGCACATATGATCGGGTCATGTTCAATTCAACCTATGGAATGCCACCTGGTTATTCTGCTCCGCCAGCTTACTTTGAGGTAAACGGTAATAAACTGAATCCTGAAGGCCTGCTTTATGATGCGGAGCTAATGATAGGCGGTCCTGGTGGAGGAAGTACTAATTCCATATATACGTTGAATTCAACAATGTCCCTTAAATATCTTTCAACAGCGCCTCAAATGCCTTCTCCACCGGCACCTCCAGGACCTCTCCCACCAGGACCACTTCCACCAGGACCTGGTATGACGCCATATATTCATAGTCTGAACCTCCCGGGACCCTCTCCAGGTGGAGGACCCGGAACACCACCAGTTCCGCCCGGTCCTGGGCCAATGCCACATCCTCAAGCTCCATCTACAAAGGGAGTATATCTCAACGTTCCATCCGCATATGATTTTGGGACAGATACCGGTGAAACTTCAGAGGGGGTAGCAGTTGCCTGGAACTCCCAGGATCAGGCTATCTTAACGGCAGGACCTTCATTGCTTTATGGGATGTGGGGAGTATCAAATGTAATGTCCATGGAGCATTTCACTGGTCATGTTTCTCCATCAAACGCATTTATGTTTGTAGATACTGGAAATTACGTAAACCCCAATACAGCAGGATGGGCTCCATTGACGGAAAGCGGTACTTACAACTTCTGGCTTCCCGCTGGAATGTATACAGCTGAGTATATGTTGAGCTATTACAACCCCGTTGTAATGCCTCTGTCTGGGAATATGCCAAATCCCATGCCAAATCCCTTTATGCAAGGTCCCTTAGGTCAAAACAATTTCCTGAATCAGGCACAAAACATCCAACTAGTGAGAGATGTGTATGATGGAATATACACGCCATTATTTGCCATGAACAATGCGCAGCTAGCAAACATTTCGGTCTCCGGAACCGGAACCGCAGAAAACCCGTACTTGGCTGAAAATGTTGAGTATACTAGTATCAGCCCATTATTCGGTCAGGTAAATGACTTCCTTTTCCCCGTTTTCGAGGGGGTCATGATTATGAATACGGATGCACATTTTGATATGAACCGCATGCCTGCTTTCAGTTTCCAGATGCCACAGTATACAGACTTATTTCTGAGTTATTATAATATACCAACTACAAACTATATGGGTTACTGGCTCTACAATGCATCCAATATATCTCTGTGGGACACTTCACTAATTACAGGGTGGTTCACCCCATATGGTGCTGGATTCCCATATGCAAATGTTATGATGTGGAATTCCTCCAATGATCTTGTGGGTAATAATACCTTCCAGACTATGGATAGTTCCATGCTAATTTTTGGGGGGACCGACAATACAGTATGGGGTAACACTTTCACAAACGTGGCACCCGTATTGCTGAATTCGTCAGCAATGGCCAATGTTTCGTTGTATGGGAAACCACTTGCCCTCTCAGTGTATAGTTCAGGGAATCTAATATACGATAACAATTTCACTACTTCTATACCTGCCTATAGCCCGGATGAAAGCATATATACTGGGTATCAGGCGTACTATCTGGATTCCTGGAATGTTTCAACGCAACCCGCCTCTGAAGTGCATGTCTTTAATGGATACCATCTTTCTGGAAATATAATAGGAGGATATTACCAGGGTGGAAATTACTGGTATAATTTCGATGGGATAGTACCATTCAATGATTACGGACTAATTGCAAACGGAGGAGATTACGAACCTTTAAATGTTTTGTGAACGTTACAGATCCTTACAATGGGATTGTTAATGACTCATACGTACAGGCATCACAGCCTCCCGTGGTACCAGACACAACACCAATAAATATCACACTGTTCAGCAACTTCACTGTTGTACACTGGTGCCCAACAATAAGTGGCACATTCCAGGCACCATCTGGTAACTTTGCTTCCATAGTTCTTACTTACAATGGTGAGGCAACTGGTGCTGTGTATGATTCTTCATACTGGATGACACTGAATAATGTTACAGTTTTTACAGGTACTACCCCAGAATATGGAAACTGGACAGTACAGGACAACGTTACCCAGTTTGCTTCAATGCTTCATGGTAAGGTATATTACTTTTTCTATCCTCCAATGACAATCATAAATGGCAGTTTCATTAATAGCGTTACAATATCATTCTATCCAGTAGCACCGGGTGTGGTTTCTCCATCTGAACCAAATGAGATATTCTCCACACCCTTGGGATACGCAAATGATGTATCTACAGCGAATATAACTGTTCCGGATAATGCAGTTGCTGCAAAGCTTCTTCTTTACGTTTATGGGTATGGCGCAGATGAGTTCTGGTATGCCAATGAACCAACCTACTCGCCATTTGAGAACATACAGGTTACCTCAGGAAGCACACCTATTGCAAACGTGCTTCCTTTCCCCTACATAAATACAGGTGGAATTAACCTGTTTCAGTGGAGACCGATTACTGGAGTTTACACCCTAAATGACAGGCCTTATGAAGTTAACGTAACTGCGGCTCTTGGAATTCTTGAGGGGACACATAATCTTACAGTGTCAATGAATAAAATAGATCCCGGATCTTTCTGGCAGGTTTCAGCTGATCTACTCGTATATACAAGTTCATCGGCCGGACCAGCAGAACTATTGGCCTACAACTTTTCACAGCCCATTAGCTTTACAGAGTCGAGCAGCAATGGTCTAAACTATACAACCATAGGGGTTTCTTCATACTCCTATTCTTCTCTGATACCAACAGAAACTGGTTATATAATTGCAGGAACTAACAACAATGAAACTTTTGTGAATATACAGGATTATAGTCCAAATGATGTTTGGGAGAACATTACTCAGCTATCTGCAACCACAACAGTAGACTTTACCACGTATATGTCAGACGGCAATTACACGAGCCAGACTGTGATAAAATCCACAATGTTTCCACTGGTGATGGATATTGGTTTCCCAACTGTTGTTGTTTCAACCACAAACGGTGGCTACCCTATGATTGTACTTTCAATAACAGATATACCAGTAATGGAGCAAGGATGGATCCAGACAAGTATAAGTGAGATACAGTACCCTTCAGGTCTTGTTGGAACTGGTGAGCATATTACTGAAGATATTGCAGATGTATCCAATGCTTACAATGTGGAAAACCTTACTCTTACAGACCCATATGCAGGCATAATAAATTCAGTAACCAATGTATCAAGCCTGACAACAAAGTACTATTACTCTGCAACAATAATTAACTCTACTCTGGTCAGTTCATATACTCACATAATTGAAGCCCTAGCCAACAATGCAACACAACCAAATTATGCAGCTTCAATAATATATGATCAGATATGGCAGTTGCAAAATATGCCATTTGGTTTATTCTGATCCAAATTTTTATTTTTATAAAATTTTCTTTCCATTCAGACGTAAATAGTTTTACATTTTATAACTCTCTGACTTAACCTAAAATAGTTCTTTCTCTATCTTTCAGAAGGTTAAACAAATTTTCGGAATTTTTTGTTTATTCAGTATTGTAAAGACATATTTTTTCATTTTTAGGTTTGTTTTATCTAATTTCTAAATACCGAGAATGTGGGGAGAGCTTTTTCTTGAAGCAGAAGCGAAATACTTGCATTTGCTTATATATGCTACATGCTCGTTGATGTATTACTACTATCCAGAAAGATTTATACGAATCTAAGGGTCTTTAGCTCAGGCTCTACATCTCTCTTAATTATTTCATCTATACCTATACCTTCTTCCTGGGCCTGTTTGCACAGTCTAACTGTTGTTTCATGGTCAATTATTTTCCGACCTCCCGCTTTTGTATAGATCTGAATTTCACCAAAGTCTTCGCAGTCTATCATAACCATACAGTATTTCCTTAGAGAAGAATTTTTTCGCATCAAAGGCCGTGAAGTTACTAATTCAAAGGTTATTGAAGAATACTTAATCAAGTTTTAAATTTAAATCAACCATTTAAAAAAAATAACGATCACGAAGATCACCTGGCTTAAAATATGGACTAATTGCAAATTGAAGTAAAAAGTTTCATAGAAGAAAGGCGAATTAATGCGAGAACGAATCAGTGTTCATGGATTTGTAACTGTGAAGATTTCCATTGCGTAATACTCGATTAATGAAGGTATTAGATATTCCTCAATGTGTAAGGTTAGTTATAGCAAAATGGTAGGGGATCAATTGGTAGAAATAAGCTTCTAATTTATAACTTCAAGGGAAAACTCTCACTTAGAAAATAATACTGGATTTAACTAAAAATTCTTTTACAGTCATCAATAATGAACTCTTGACCAAATAATAGGACCCCGTATAAGACGAAATTATCACATACATCAAGGAAAAAGAGAATTGAATATAATATAATGGGTGGATCAATTTTACTTTACCACATATACCAGCATGAATCATGAAACTTATTTATGATGTATTCAATACATATAATACACATATAAGCAATATTTCATAAGCGTTCATTAATACTTAATTGCTATCGACGTATTTTGCAAGATCTACTAACCAAAAGACGGAACCATCAGGACACTTAATCACTTTCTATTTGAAAAGCCCTTTATGAAATGTTTTCTTCATTTGAAAGATATTGCAGTATCGTCGGCACCCATAGAATTCCCAAATTAATTCGAATTAAAAAATAATGAAAACCAGTAAATATGAAGAATTAGGTCGATTAATGATGTGAACATCTTAAAAGGGAAGACCAGAATGATGATTCCCATTTAGTTTCAGCAATTACTATGGCTTCACAGTTCTTGATTTATGTTAATACTACAAACAGCCTTCCTGTATCATTTCAGAAAGTAGCCACCTTTACATCTGGTCCCTTCGGTCTTCACCTTATACTGGAAACACGATTCAGTAGTTTTAAAAGTCGAAAAACATAGGTATATCCATGTAAGTTTACAACCCTAGATTCTTTAAAGTCAATTTAAGTGGAAATAACAATTAATGGGCAAATATAGTCTGTCAAGTTTTTCAACAATCCCACGTAGTAACAAACCTCATGGAATACTTATAGCCTTGGGGAATCACTCTGTGTATCGCCTTAGATGTGCAGCTTCTCTTATATTTAATTTACTCGGAATATATTTTTATTAAGTGATTTTTCATTGTAGGTATTATGATTTCAAGCTGCATAGTTCATTTGTCTATACAATAAACTTTGGCATTGGCTTTCTAAATAAAATGTCCACTTCTTTTGGTTATGAATTCGACTTGCCCGGTTACTGGTCAGCGTGTAATCAAAACATCGAAGATTTCCACATTTACAGTCCGTAAAATTATACAGTATTTGGAGCTGAAGGATGGGAACAGATCGTTGGAATTTACTTTGAAGTTGAGAAGTTAACTTACCTTCTTTTTAATTTATGTATTTTAAAAAGAGAAATCATAAGAGATCTGTCTGTGTTCCTATAATCTACATACATCAGAATGTTAATAGCGCTATATAACTAATTTGATATGGTACATGTATTGAGATTAAAAACCTTAAGTCAACTGGATAAATAACATGTAATTGTATTATACATACATATTCGCTACCTTAGGTATATCATAAGCGTTAAATCAGCTACAATTCAAAAGTCCTATTGAAACATCATTGATGCTTATTATACATGACAAATTTAGAAATCATTTAATGACCTTGAGACATTTGGTCTTGATAATCGTGTTAAGAAATCTTATTCATGGATTAGTAGTGATAGTTGTACAATTACATGATTTTTTGTAAATTGCCGACAATTTTTAATTAGGGCCGGCATTGTAGGGCTTTTCTGGACAATTGTAGTTTATGTCAATAACGCAGTATAATTACAATTATACAGCATTATAACATATGACATCAAATTGAACCCTGGTTAATTGATGTTGCCAAGTTGCATTGATCCTTCCTGTATGCGAGTAGCCATTATTGAATATTGTGAAAACCGTTATAATAGGTATATACAACATATAGGTTATAGATTTGTTAATTTACAAAATTTTCATGAGAATTCGACCTTGGGAAATATCAAAATATGCATGGGTGTGGTTGGACTAATTTATTTTTAAACGTTTTCAAAACTCTTACAATCCTATCCTCTAAAGCCAATCCATCATTCACTGAAATTAAATCTGGTTTCGGAGTTTATATGTCAGGCGTTCCATAATGTATTACTGGCCACGCCTTAAAGATTTAAAGTCTAAGAATAAGTCCAAGATTAAGAATTAAAAAAGATAGATTAGGTCACCGTAACTGTGCCAAGCATCCATCCGGGTGTGGCCATTGCACCGTTAAGGCCAAGTGATCCCGATCCGCATTCAGCTTCACACTGCCATACTGCTGTTCCACCACTGGTTATTACAAACTGTGCATGCGTTACAGTCTCCGCCTGTGAGGGTATATTCAGCCCAAATGAACTCACTGTGAATGTATGTGCAATGTTTCCAGATGGAAGGCTGCTCACTGATGTTGAATTGCTGAAGAATGACGGGGAGTTGACTTCAGAGTAGAGGGTTCTGAGGGCACTGGAATCATTATTATTGTAATACGACATGAACTGTGCCTTTGTCATCTCATGGTTGATATCAGGTATATTCTGTATATTGCCTATGCCTGTAACATACACATGGCCGCCCATGGTTCCAAGAACAGTGTTCATATTGGGATTCATCAGTGGAGATGGTCCATTGTCGAAATCTATCAGTATGAGATTTATGACACGATCGGCAGGCAGATACAGGTTGGAGGCGTCATGAAGTGATCCATTCTGCAGTATGAAGTAAGATGGCTGTGTTCCAGTGCTGGCGTTGAATATTACGCCATGCTGTATCACCAGGGTTATGTTGTATGGGTTATGGTCAATAACAGGGGATGCATTGGCCATGTCAGGCTGGTGGACAACCCATATGCCTCCACCTATCCCTGCAAGTATGACTGCTACTGTAAATACTATTAATATCCTATCTTCCATCTTTATCACTGAAATTTAGATGTTAACAATACTTATTAATAATGAACCTTAAATGTAAAGCGCAAAATATATAAGGAAAATATGAAACTCAATTCATGGATTGCCGGTGGAAGTTGAAAACGTTCATAAGTGGTAAAGGGATTCACAGGAATAAAGGATCTAGTTTTTAAGATGATCCATTCATAATTTTACCTAGATTATTTCTCCACTTTGTTGATATTGTGTCAAGTTCACTCAGTTAAACTTATCTTGAATTATACGATAAGCTTACATGGCTGATGATAAGAAAGTTTCTTACGGCAACGGTATAAATATAAGCCTTAAAGGTAAAGTGGCTCTGGTCACTGGTTCAAGCTCAGGACTTGGAATGGAAATCGCAAAATATCTGGCGAGAGCAGGTGCATCAGTTGCGATTCATTATCACTCTGAAAAACAGCAGGCAGAACAACTTTCACAAGAGATAAACAGCAATGGGGGAAGATCGGCAGTATTCGGGGGAGATGTTTCAAACAGGGCTGAGGTTGAAGCTATATACAAAAACATAGACAAGGATCTGGGGCCTATTGACATTCTTGTGAACAACGCCGGGGTTGATGGTAAGAGAGAATTCTGCGGAGATGATAATCCTGAAGATTGGGAAAGAGTTATAGCCATAAATCTCTTTGGTCCATATTACTGTGCCAGAGAAGCAGTAAAGAGGATGAAGAAGGCAGGGCATGGAGTCATTATCAACATTACATCTGTGCACGAGTTTGTTCCGTGGTCCGGCTATACAGCATACAGCAGTGCCAAGGCTGGGCTGTCAATGTTTACAAAGACGCTCGCCCAGGAGGTTTCGGAATCAGGTATAAGAGTCATATCAGTGGCCCCAGGTGCCATAAAGACACCTATAAATAAGGAAGTGTGGGGAAATCCTGAAACTTACAAAGACCTTCTGACCAAGATAGCAATGCCAAGAATGGGAGAAACATCTGATATTGCCCAGGCTGTCACATTCCTGGTCAGTGACATGGCATCATACATCACAGGAACAACTCTGGTGGTGGACGGTGGTATGCTTATTTATCCGGCATTCAAGCATGGTGGATAAATTAGTAAATGATAATTGTGAATTCATGGAAGTATATCCATATTTAGAAATTGAATCTTTTGACCTAATATCTTGATATAACCTTATGCCAACAAAAATTTGCCTTAGTATATTTCCACCATAACTTCAAGATATACTTTATAAGTTCCTAATTCTGGGGGAATTTTACTGGCATAGTTTATAAACTAAGTACAAGCCTTTCTGGGTATTTGAGTATAACACACTCTGTACATAGTTGTTATCAAAAATTTCTCCATTTGCTTTTCTATTTGTTAACGAGATTAACAAATTTATTTATCTTCTTTGAGAGCAAATAAAGATTTAAAACTGCCTTTGATAAGATGGAATTTTTACATAATCTTTCACCCATTTAGAGGGGTTTATCTTTCTTTTTTGGAAAAGAAGTATCATCCAGTGCGCAAGCCCAGAAAGATTATTTTCAATTTTACAGCATATCTTGAACACTATTATAATATGTGCGGAAAACCATAAAACAATTGCAAATAAAGGATAATCACTTTCCTGCATCTAAGATATCATTTAATGACCTTTTTGGTTAGGAGGTCAAATGAAACTTCCATAATCGAATTCAAAATTACATTTAATGCCTCTAAAAAATGTTAATCTGAATACTGTAACCTTCAGGTACTTTTCACCATTTAGCTTTAAGAATCCGCTTTTGCATGCCAACGCTTTTGCATGCCAAGAATTGACTGCAAATTATGAAATAGTGTAAACGCGCTCCGGTGAACCGGGAACCTGAGTATTCTTCATACGCCCTGCCCACTCAAGTCCAAGTTTAAGAGCCTTTGTATTGATTCCTATATTTTTTTCTGAAAACGTACTTTTCATGGCTTCGGTCACAGAACTGATGCCTAATGGGATAAGGTTCAGACCAAGTGCAATTCCTATCATAACCGTATTGACAGATTTAGGGGACCCCGCTGCCACTGCTATGCTTACTGCATCAACAGGATAAATTACTGTATCCTTTCCATGTTTTTCAACAAGTTCCTCAAACGATGGATATTCCATGCCTTGCATACTCAGTGATATGGGATTCAGTTTTTCAGTGCTTATTAGCGCTGTTTTTACCTTCCCCAGTGCTTCCATGGATCTGAAAGATTCCATCATTTCAAGCCCAAAAATTAGGTCACAGGTATTCATGGGAATTATAGGACCATACACCTCTCCCATCCTGACATCTACTGTAACCGATCCTCCTCTCTGCGAAAGCCCATGTATTTCAGACATGATTACTTTTTTTCCGGATATTTTTGCTGCCTCTGATACAATTGTACCTGCGGTTATGATACCCTGCCCACCTACGCCTGCAAGACGAATATTATACATTATTCTTCACCTCAATTGCCTGAAAAGGACATACAAGTGGTTCAGCACACACGCCACACCCATCACAGATTGTTGGATTTATGTTTATTTCCCCATTTTCAATGAATAGTGCAGGGCATGAAAAATTCTCAACACAGTTCATGCATTTGCCACACTTATCCTGGTTTACCACATACACTTCCATTACACCTTTCTTACGCATTTCTCTGTCTCTATTTATGGCACAATCCCGCCTTGAAATAATTACTGATACTCCTGTCTGGTGTAACGTTCTGTTTAAAGTTATCAGCGATTGTTTCAAATCGTAGGGATCAATTATTGATACATTCTTCACACCAAGACTTCTTACAACATCTTCGATAGGTACTGGCGTTACAGGTTTTCCATCGTAGTCCCTCTCTTCGCCGGGATTCGGCTGTTGTCCAGTCATTGCAGTGGTTCCATTATCCATTATAACAACAAGCATGTTCAGGTTGTTATGTACGGCGTTTACCAGTGGCGGAATTCCTGAATGATAGAACGTTGAATCTCCTATGAATGCTATGACCTTCTGGTCAGTTACCATAGCAAACCCGTTTGCAACACCAATGGATGATCCCATGGATATTATTGTATCTGCCTCGTCAAACGGATAGTATGTGCCTAGAGAATAACAGCCAATGTCAGATGCATAAATAGGGTCCTTTATGTTTGCCATCTTTACTGATCTCCTGACGGCATAGTAGGTTCCCCGGTGTGGGCAACCAGGACATAGAACTGGTGGCCTTGGTGCTATATCGCTGCTGGTGATGATTTTATCTCCTGGTGTATAGTTATTTACAAGAATTATATGGGACAGTGAATCAATAACAATATCAGGATTCAACTCATAACTCTGTGGAAAATATCCATTCATTTTACCATAAATTACTGTTTTTATATCATTCATCTGTGCAATTGACCTGACCTTTGTCTCCAGGTATGGATCCAGTTCTTCCACAATAACAATCTTTTTATGCTTTCTGAGAAAATCTTCTATTCTTCTTTCAGGCAGAGGATTTGTAAATCCTATTTTCAAGACATCCATCTCTATTGAATGACTGGTTATACTATCCATCAGTGAGTTATATGCTGATCCTGAGGTGATGGCACCTATACTGCTTATCATGTCTGTGGATACTCTGTTCAAAGCTGAAAGATTGGATTCGTTGGCAAGGTCTCCAAGTTTGTTCATAAGTTCTTTCTTCAATCCTATGGCATTGGACGGTAGGCTGACGAATCTCCTCGGGTCTCTTACAAATTTTCTTATAATGATCTTTTTATCAGGAATATTGCCCATGTTTACAAAACCCCTCATATGGCTTACCCTGGTAGTAGTTCGGAAAAGCACTGGAATATGGAATTTTTCAGAGAGTTCAAATGCTGCAATAATGAAGTCTTTTGCCTCCTGGGGGTTGGAAGGTTCAAGCATGGGAACGTGGGCCAGATCTGCGTAGTGCCTGTTATCCTGTTCGTTTTGGGATGAAAACATGGATGGGTCGTCTGCAGTCATAATAACCAGTCCACCCATTACGCCAGTATATACAATACTCATAAATGGATCTGACGCAACATTCAGCCCCACATGTTTCATGAACACAAGAGATCTGATGCCCGTTAAAGACGCCGCAAAGGCACTTTCCAATGCAACTTTCTCATTTACAGAATACAGAAATTTTATTCCCAGGCTGTTTGCAACCCGGGACAAGGCATCTCCCACCTCACTGGATGGAGTACCAGGATAGCTGGTGGCAAATTCTATTCCCGCTTCTACAGCCCCCCTTGCTATAGCTTCATTTCCAAGCAATAAAACAGGACTTTTCTGAACATTGGCTTCAGTGAGATTAAATAGTTGAGTCATGCAGATCATGTTATCATAAACTTTCAGTAAATTAACTGTTACCCTTAAATATGAAGTTAATGACAATATGTTTCAGGGAAGGAATGGCCGAAAGGTAAGTTTTGTTCCGGAATTACAGAATTAAATGAAAAGTTCCAATGTAAACTGGGACAGTGAGATCATCCCCGCTCAATATAGTATTAAAATATAGGCAAACCTATATAAAAATTGACTCCAAGATTTAAACATCTGCACCTATATTCTGGTAATTTTTTTTGATAAACAGGCTTCGCAGGTCATCAACAGAGACCATAGTGCCATCTCTCTCCACATACCAGAAATTCCAGCCATTGAAATTTGGTTTACCCTGTAGCAATGCACTTACCTGGTGAATTGACCCTGCTGCATCTCCGGAAACAATTGTAGCGTTGGAAAGTACTCTCGCATGAAATTTCCTGTCTCTGGAGTACAGAGTCTCACCATCGTAGATTAAACCTGAAGCTAGAAGACTACCGAATGGCACTCTGGGATCCCTCTTCTCAAGAGGGTAATCCAGCAGATCTTCATCCAGTGTTCTGACTTTTGAGATACGTTCTTGTGCCACTCTAGTATAATTTTCATCTCTCTCTATTCCTATAAAGTCTCTTCCAAGCAATTTGGCCACAGATCCAGTAGTGCCACTCCCCATAAAAGGGTCCAATATTAAATCGCCAGGATTGCTTGTTGAGATTATTATCCTTCTCATTAGTTCTTCAGGTTTCTGCGTTGAGTGAACTTTCTGTCCATTTATGCGTATCCGTTCTTCCCCGCTGCAAATTGGTATATCCCAGTCGCTCCTCATCTGAACTCCATCATTGTATGCCTTCATGGATTTGTAGTGGAATGTGTAATGGGAATCCCTATTTTTAACTGCAAATATCATTGTCTCATGCGCATTGGTAAATCGTGTTCCCCTAAAATTTGGCATGGGATTAGACTTGATCCAAATGATATCATTTATAATCCAGAAACCGAGGTCCTGCATGATCTTTCCAATTCTGAATATATTGTGATAGGACCCTATAACCCATATTACTCCATCCTCCTTCAAGACTCTTCTGCACTCCACAAGCCATTGCTTTGAAAACTGATCATATTCATCGAAACTTTCAAATCTGTCCCATGCGTCGTTGACTGCATCGACCTTTGTCTGGTTGGGTCTCCACAGTTCATCCCTCAACTGAAGATTGTAAGGTGGGTCAGCAAATATAAGATCAACAGAATTATCAGGAATGACCCGAAGAGTTTTAATTGTGTCTCCGCATAAGATCTGGTTGCGTAATTGAGAAATGTCCTTTATAATTGCCATTATTACGTCTTCAGAATATACAAAACAGTTATAACTTTCTCTTTGAGGGGGTAAGGTAAGAAGTTGAGAACGAGATCAATTTTAGAAAGTCATATTTATTATCAATAAGGATAAATCCCATAAAATACCAATGTTAAAAAAAGATAAATATAGGTGATATAATCTCAGTTTAAACAGGAAACAACATTTATCCCCCTTTGATGATCACACGCTTTTCAAAAACAATTATTCCGTTCCCATATTGATATGCCTCCCTTTCCAAATTCATGACAAAGAGAATAAAAATAAAAGATGGTAAAAGTTTGAACATAGATTGAATGCCGCCTCAAATAAGAAAATGGAAAGTTGGAAAACTAATCAGTCATCATTTTTCTCCCTCTGCAACTGAATTCGTTCTCCATGATCCCCCCTTCCGGTTTTTGTATTCAATATAGATGAAACCCAGAATCATCCATGCAACAAAGACATAGGCAGCTATAAGAACCGGGGGACTGATTGAGATAAACGAACCATAAAAGACAAAAACCAGTATGAGAATTGCAACGACTGTTATTATCATATTCAAAAACCCGATTTTTACTTTCTTGTCTTTCAATATCTTTGGAAGTGATGCATTGGCCATCATGTGAACCAGTATGGACCCAAGTGTCCCAGCCACTCCAGTAAAGAGAAATGCATTGAAGCCGCCCATTAGTTCAGTTGCAACCGCAGCAACCCCAAAACTTCCAAGTGCCATAACAAGAGAGGCTACATGCGGTGTCAAATATTTTTTGTGCACCTTCGAAATACTTTTTGGAAATATGTCATCATTTGCCATTGCATAGAGTACCCTGGAAGAACTGTTTGTGAAAGCTACCATGTCAGTAAGTATGCTATTTATGTAAAAAACAGTTATAAGAATTGCAGCCCATACACCTATGTCAGTGTAGGAAAGCGAAATTCCTGGAACAAGTGCATTTCCATATGATGCCATGTTATCTACACCCCACGCTACAGTGAAAGCATAAGACGCAAATACAAAGAAAATACCAAGTACTATCATTGTGAGTATAATCCCTTTCGCGATAGACTTCTTTGCGTTCTTTGTTTCCTCACCAAGAGGAGTGGATGTACCAAAGCCAGAAAAGGCTGTGTACATGAAAAGGACACCAAGCATTACTCCACTGAAACCTCCAGAGGCATACTTCGGCGTAAACACCGAAACGGTGTTTAAATCCGGCCTGGATATTATCAGCCAAAGTCCTATAAATACGACCACTGCAATCTCAAGGCTTGCCATAATAGATGCATATTTCAGGGACCCCTTGACTCCCAGGACAGATATAAGATAGCCAAACAGTACTGTGCCCCCAAGCAATGGTAGCCATGTGTAAGATGGGAGGTTTATATTGAACACGTTGGAAAGAAGGGCAGGCACAAAGACGGAAATGCTAAGGCCAATAAATCCAAGCGAGGTTACTTGATAAATTATGTAAGACCAGCCTGTGTAGGCACTAACATGTTTTCCATATCCCATTTTCACATAATCATAATATCCTCCGGCTCCGGCGACATGAACCGAGATTCTGTTTATTATATAGGCGTTCAGAGCAACAACAATAAAAGCCACAATTGCAGTAAGAGGAAGAGATCCAAGGGCAAAAACTGCAGCACCGGTCATTGTGGCAACTGCTGCGCCAGCTGGGGCAGATGCAGCGATTCCCTGGAATACAACTCCTCTGGTGGATACTGCATTCTTACGCAATCCTTTATGTGTAAATTCATTCAAATCAGGCATAGCCATGACATGGTAAACCATTGCATGTATAAAAAAGTTGCATTATAAAGATGCTGTTAAACATAGTTAATCTAGCCTTCACACCTTTAGTGTCTCTATGGAGGAAATGCATCAACGATACATTTTATTACCCTCTTAATTAGAAGTAACCGAACAGTTTCTGAATCTGAAAAATCCTGAAATAAAAAAGGTCATTGATCATATAGAACACTAAATCTCCTGACGGCTATGAATATTGAAGCACATATCTAAGACAAAGAGATGAAGAAAGAAGAAATTTCAGGATCTACTTCAAGGTGAAATATCAGGTAAAGCAAACGTTGATTGGAAACTCTCCTCTAATGTTGGCTCTAGTGTGATATGAGTGGCATACAATTACTAATCAACCGCATTTTTGCAATGTCCTTTCTGTATTTCATCTGGCGGTGATATTTATATAGAATATATAGTTGAAATTCTATGATATTAATATACGTTAAGTAAATGAATCAACCAAAGTAATACCTTATGAATAGTAAATGGACTCTACTGGTAGTTCTGGCAGTTGCAGTTATGATACCTGCTATTGCTGTTGCGGATGTCATGGTTAGCGGACAGATATTGATTCAAGGATTGCAAACCAGCGATACGTTTATAATTAATCATGGAACAAATTACCAATCAGCTAACGGATCTGGGCTATTTGGCTGGATTCCGGAGAAACAAAGCCCGCAAGAAACCTTGGGAACCGTATGGTTAGGGATGATGTCCAACGAAACTATTACTGAAGTAAATGTTCTTGAAATAAATTTTACATCTGGAGTCGCTAAAAATTCAATTTTTCAAATAGATGTAAGAAACGGTGATTTTGCAAAAAACACATTCATGATTGTTTCAACTTCCCCATTAACCATACTTCCTGATGGAAATATATTGGGATCAAATATGCTTGAATTCTCCCTTTACTCAGGAAATTCAGTAGTGAAGGGATTTCCAATAGGTATCACTGAAGGAAGCTTCATTGTAAGCTCATGGACTCATCTATATGTTGGTTTTTTCATACCACCCCAGGACGGAAACAGTTTTCAGAATGGTCTGGTAAATCCGCCCGAATTACTTCCACCCCCGCCTCCACCACCCACGCCACCATCACCACCCAATCCAGTTCCACCACCAATGCCGCCAAATTCGCAAATATACCCAATATCAGCTTCATTCATCGTGCAGTTTGGTTTAACTGAGAATTGATAGTTTTAACCAGATTCAATATCTCTCAGATTTTGGTAATGGTTCATTCAATTCATAATAGCGGTATTTTAAAAACCTCCAGCAAAGATTAAATTCCATCTGAAAGAGATCTTGTTAGAAAAAAGAATAATGCAATGCTTAAATTAGTTAGGTGTAATATTGGATAGTTTTAAGTGAGAACATTTACAGAAATAGGAATAGATGACAGGTTGGTAGAACAACTTAAGAAGATGAATTTTACCAGCCCCACAGAGGTTCAGGAAGTTTCAATACCCCTGATTCTCGATGGAAAAGACGTAGTAGTGAGAGCAAAAACGGGAACCGGAAAGACAGGGGCTTTTCTTATACCAGTTATAAACAAAATCTGGGGTACACGGGGGCTTAAGGCAATCGTTCTTACACCCACAAGGGAACTTGCAAAGCAGGTTGCTGAAGTTGCAGATAAGATGGGTAAAGAGGGAAAGCTGCATGTTGTCACAGTGTATGGCGGTGCATCAATAAATGCCCAGCTGGATGCATTGAGGAGAGGTGCAAATATTGTGGTTGGAACCCCTGGAAGGGTACTTGACCTCATATCGAGAGACGCCCTGAATCTAAGCAAGATAGAATACCTCATTCTCGATGAGGCGGATGTTATGCTTGATATGGGTTTTATAGACGATGCCCGGGAGATTATATCATATATGCCTAGAGAAAGGCAGACAATGCTGTTCTCGGCAACAATGCCCAGAGAGATACTCAGTATAGCAAAGTCCCATATGAAGAAGGACCGTGAGAATTTGATTGTAGGGGAAGAGGAGGAAGTTACTGTAAAGAGCATAAGCCATTATTATTCTGTTGCCGGTAGAAACCAGAAATTTAGAACTCTTCTGGCATACATAGAACAGTACCAACCTGCAAAGGCAATAATATTCACAAACACAAAGGATTCAGCAAACAAAATCCACTATATGCTAAAGCAGATGGAGTTCAATGCAATCCTTCTTCACGGCGGACTTACCCAGGCAGAGCGAGAAAGGTCACTGAATAATTTCAAAAGGGGATCGCAGTTTCTTATTGCCACAAACGTTGCTTCAAGGGGTCTGGATATACCGGATGTTACGGACATAATCAATTATGATGCACCGGATACTGGAAATTCTTATGTTCACAGAGTGGGGAGAAGCGCAAGAATGGGAAAAGACGGAAGAGCGTTTACCATAATTTCCGCTTCAGAACAGTCTCTAATTTCAGATATAAAGAGAAAGGCAAATGTGAAAATAAAGATACTTGATCTCGATCTGGAAAATGTAGAAAATGTCCAGATGGTAAGCTCCACTGAATTTTACGGACGGAAGGGAAGCCGTGGAGACAGATCCGACCGCGGTGGGTATGGTAGTGAGAGGCAGAATAGTGGAAACAGGGGACAAAGGCATTATGGTAACAGTGGTGGCCGGAGTTCTGGTGGATCACGAGGCCCAAGAAGATATAATAACGATGGAAGAAGAGATTATAGAGACTTATGAGATATAGGCTATTAGACAAATTTTTAACAATTTTTTTATTCCACCATTATGGTTGACAATAAGACTCTTTTCACCGGAAAGGCATCATTATACTCAAAATACAGGCCAGTTTATCCCAAGGAGTTTCTGGAAATACTTCGCAGAGAAATTGGATTTGATCAGAAATGGGTTGTAGCTGACATTGGGTCCGGTACAGGAATACTGTCAAGGTTATTCCTGGAAAATGGAAACCAGGTCCATTGTGTCGAACCTAATGACGATATGCGAAACGAATCCATAAAATTTAATGCAGGTTTCTCCAACTGTACGACTATAAATGGAAGGGCGGAAAACAGTGGACTGGAAGCAGATAGTATTAATCTGGTTGTTGCTGGCCAGTCCTTTCACTGGTTCAATCCAGTTGCTGCAAAAAAAGAGTTTGAAAGGATTCTTAAACCTGGAGGCTTTACTGCCCTAATATGGAACAACCGGTCAGGGAGGGAAAATGGGCTGATCAATGAATATGATTCTATATGCTCTAAATACAGTCACAGTTACCATGGTACAGGAAACACAAGAATAGAAAAAGAAACATTTAACACATTCTTTCACAAAGGTTACAAAATGCTGGAAATTTCAAACGACCAGAAACTGAATCTCGATGGCCTTTTGGGCAGGTACATGTCCTCTTCATATGCTCTTTCACCTGGAGAATCGAAATATGAAGACGCAGTTGAAAGCCTGAAGAAACTCTTCGGAAAATTTCAGGAGAACGGTTTTGTTGTTATAGAATATAAGACACAGATATTTTTTGGTCAGTTAAAATAAATAAGTCTTTCAATTTTCAATATTTCTCCATCTTTTTAGTAAGGCACTCTTGGCAGACACAATCTGAAGCCACCAGTGAAATCAACTCCCTCTGCTTTCTGTCAATTTTCAACTGATCACACCAGCATCCCAACAGTCCTCCACATGAAAATTTACTGCCGCACAGCTGGCATGTCTTGGTTTTCATCATAATATACAATACTTTGGGGATATAAAAAAATTGCATTCTGTGATGACGCAGGGCAAATAGAATATATGCCTGAATATAATCAGTCCGCCTATGGTTTCCAGGAACGTTTCCCTAATTACGGCTTCCTCCACCATAAGAGGTCTGGGATATTCATCCATCTGGATTTACAGTTCGTTGTATATGCATGAAGTCCTTAAAATATCACTTTTCTTTGACGGAATTATATTTACGGCAGGCGGATTCCTGGCTGCCTTTGTAAACATATACGGTGGCTCAATATCCGACAGAGTTGGACATAAAGAAACCATGATATTTTCTTACTCAATGGCAGTTATCATATATGCCGTAATCAGCTTTGTTCAAGGGGTAGCACTATCTGCAATCCTCTATCCAGCAGCATTCATAGCACTGATGATTTCCAACGCCATTCAATCACCTGCATCAAATGCCCTGATATCAAAGTCCTCTGATGTGCAACTTAAGGGGTTTTCAATACTGAGGGTGGGGAATAACATAGGTTGGGGGTTTGGGCCAGCTATTGGAGGTTTTATAGAATCATATTCCGGATACCACTTCCTCTTCATCTTTGGACTTCTGGCTGGTATTATATCGATTGGAATCAGCCTCTTCCTGCACAACGTAAAAAATGATGGCATGAAACCACGCCCAGCACTGATCACCAGCAACACATGGCTCCTGGAACTCTCAATGATTGCCCTGCTTCTATTCATAGTACAGGCACAGGAGACTGTTACACTTACCAATTACGCAACTATCATCAGATCTATAAAAGTTTACGAACTGGGATTCGTATACCTTACAAATGGAATATTCGTCACTGTATCACAGGGATTCGTATACAAAATATCAAGAAGAATTGGAAACTATGTATCATTTGCCATAGGATCATTCATATATTCCTTTGGTTTCTTTTCATACGCATTTGATACCAATCTCTTTGGAATGATAATTTCCACTATTGTCCTCACGATTGGGGAAGATTTTGCCTTCCCTGTTGGCTATTCCATGGTGTCGGCCGTATCAAAACCGGAAAATATAGGAAAAAACATGGGAATCTACAATGCGTTCCTTTCAATAGGGAGGGCAATAGGACCAACCATTGGTGGATCTGCATTTACATTTTTCCCAGATCCATATGAACTCTGGCTATTCACCACCATTACTGGATTCGTCAGCTGTTTAATGTTTATTGTAAGATTCAGGAAGGTTGAAACTCTGAAGCATGTCTGATATATGTGCTGTATAGCCAACATCAGTACCAAGTTGATTCCATGGCCCATATTTTGGAATATCTCCCCATCTTCTGCATAAATACAAAGTTGCAAGTCTAAACTAAGCCAATCAAACTTTGGTATTCTGAAGAATTACGTTGGTATAGAATGATTTGAACCTGACTGGTTGTCCTGAGTTCTGGCCGCCGTTCATATTGTAATACTTTTTTATAAAGGCAGGCTTTCCAAAAACGCTTTCAAGATTTTTGTGTTTCCGGTCCAGATTCATAAGGTATTTCCCTTTTAAGGTTTCCAATATTTCTGCCAGATCCTCATAGTCCCTCAAGCTAAAATCGTTATCATACCAGTCCTTGCCGGGATATGGTGGGTCAAAGTAGAAGAATGATGTGGGGGAATCATATTTTTTAACAAGTTCCCTGAAATCAAGATTCTCAATATTCCAACCAGATACGAATATACTAATCTGCCTAAAATCATGAAGCGTTTTCCTCATGTAGGAAAATATGGCTTTTTCGGTCTCAGTTCCGTAGGTTTTACCCATACCTCCAAAACTTACACTGAATCTGCAGAGTGTACTGAATGCATGGAACAGATCTGGAATATCAGTCTTTTTATCATCCCATACATGTTTATCATCCTTCACCAGAATGGAATCGATGATCTGTTTGAGGGCAACATTCTTCTCTCTTCCTGTATTTCTCTTAAGATCAGATCCATTATCGTCTGGATGATCCCGCCTGGCAGTTGAAAGGATACGGGTCAATTCATTGATCATATAGCCCGGGTCTTCCTTAATAGCCAGAAAAAGGTTGCTTAATTCCTGATTTATGTCATTATACACGACTTCCTTTGCCCTTATGTTAAGGGAAACTGTTCCGGAACCACCGAATACATCAATGATCCTCCTCATCCTGGATCTTTTGAAGACCTTATCTATGTCAGGCAAAAGAGTAGTTTTAGATCCTGGATATTTTATGATCCTTAGATATGACATTTACAGTGCTATATACCAAACTATTAGATAAATTGTATAAATTTTAATATGTTAGTGTTATACTAATACAATGGATACTCTACTTACAAAAAGAGAAAGAGATTGCCTTATTGCCATAGGGGATAATAGTGCGGAGTTTCCAATAAGGCTGGTTGATCTCTCCAGGATAATGCACATAAAACCACCATCGGCCATAGAAATTCTGAAAAAACTGGAAAAGTACAATTTTGTGGCAAGAAAGGATGGTATGGTGGTACTCACTGCTGATGGGATGGAGGAATACCATAAGCTTCTTACATCTCACCGTCTGTTCGAAACTCTCTTTGTCAGAATGGGAATTGATGAAGAAAAGGCTTGTGAAGAGGTAAGCAGTTTTGATTTCATGATGGAGGAAAAAACTGTAATGGACATCATGGCCGGAATGGGTATGCCCAAGGTCTGTCCACATGGAAAGCCAATCAGCGACGAAAACATGCACTGACATTAATATGGGTTGGACTGATATACTGTCAAGGGGCAGAGTTAATTGAATTCGAATACACATCTGGCAATATTCATACTGGCGTATATGGGCATAGTTGCCGCAATTAGCGCAGGCATATACTACCTCTTGCTTATAATACCGAAAAATAACGTATACTGGGTTTTACTTGTAATTGGTGCATTTGTAATATTCATTCTTGCATTCGGTGGTCTTGCCAGGCTGATGCGTAAGACAAACCCCAACAGAAAATAATAGATTTTTCAAACCAGAAGATTGTAAATTTTATCTTTAACCAAACCAGTCAATTACCTGGGCCATTCTCTGAAAAACACAGGACAATGTTTAATATGTGATATAGTGTATACTACAGGTAAATGAGATTCCCCACAGTTTCAGGAAAATTTTATCCTGCCGATCCATATGAACTACGAAAGATGCTGGACTCTCTTTATAAAAGAGTACAGGAAGCCGGCGTTCATGGGGAAATCCTCGGAATCATTGCTCCACATGCCGGATTGATCTATTCAGGCTATTCAGCAATGCATTCATTCAAATCCCTTAAAAAAAGCGAGAGAAGAAAATATGTCATCATCGGCACCAACCACTCTTCTTACAAAGATGGGACTTTTATAACCTCAAAAGGAGACTGGATGACACCCCTTGGATTATCAGGTATAAACAAGGATCTGGCCAACAAAATAATGTATGGCTGCGATTGGATCATTGACGACGAGGAATCCAATGATGATGAGTATTCAATAGAGATTCAACTACTCTATCTTCAATTCCTCTTTAAGAATTCATTTTCATTTGTGCCTATAATAATGGGTGACCAGAGTCCTGTTAACGCCGGCAGGCTTGCCAGGGGCCTTTCAGAGATTGACGACAATTTCATAATTGTATCAAGCTCAGACATGACTCATTACGAAAACGAAAGATCAGTTGAATCCAAGGATTTTGAAATCATGTCGCGTATAGTTGACCTTGACACACGGGGGTTTTACCAGTCGATTGAAAAGGAATCAATCTCCATTTGCGGTTCTGGTTCCATAGCTACTCTCATGGAATATACCAAAATTAAGAAGGGCAGGTTCAAGATTCTGCATCACTCCACATCTGCATCGGTAAACGGGGACACTGAAACTGTAGTTGGATATTCCTCAATGATAGCATACAAAGACTGAATCAATTTTTTTTTTAGAATGACTTCCATAGAGAATGACAAAAACTTATCATTTTAATTTTGCAACTGATATTCAAGGCGGTAGAATTACTGATACACGATAAATTGAAATATAGGCAGTTGCATAACCGAACTTTTCACTTTCCATGCAATTGTATAGACCTTGTTATTGGGAACAATGAATCGAAAAGATTGAGATCAGCAAAAAACTTTATTCATTATATAACTGCAAGTCTGTCAATATTGAGGGTACCAGATGTATGATTATGGTGAAAGCGGCATCTGCATTGAGATGAAAGAAGTTACAAAAAAATATGATTCTATTTCAGCTTTAAACGGCATAGACATGGAGATACCATGTGGTGCAAGATATTCTCTTATAGGCCCCAATGGTGCAGGAAAATCAACCACCCTGAAAATACTCGTGGGCCTTCTTAAGCCAGATAGTGGGAAGGTTACTGTAGGTGGCTTCGATCCAGTTACAAACCAAGCAAAGGGGATTATAGGCTATCTACCGGAAGATGCTTACCCATACATAAATCTCACACTCAAGGAGAATCTTGAGTATATAGGGGCCATAAGAGGCGTTGAAGATCCTAAATCAAGGGCAATGGATCTAATTGAGAAGCTGGATCTCCTCCCTTACCGATACACAAAGGTGTCGCAGCTTTCAAGGGGAAACCGGCAGAAGCTTTCAGTTGCACTTGCCATAGTGCACCATCCTAAAGTTATCCTGTTGGATGAGCCTCTTAACTATCTGGATATACCAACACAGGCCTCTGTAATAAAGATGCTGGACGATCTGAAAGCAACATATCTTGTATCAACCCATATTATGGAGATCGCTGAAAAACTGTCCAGAAACGTAATAATCATAGGGCATGGAAGGGTGACATGGAACGGTACAATGGACCATCTCAGGAAAATGGCAGAAAATGGCGAGAGAATCGAGGAAGTTGTTGCAAGGCTGATGAAAGATGTTGCTTAAGACCATCAAGCTTATACTCATAACAAGGTACTCCAGGGCCTTCATTCTAATCCTTTTATTTCTGCTTGCATACAATATTTTCATAGGTCTTGTAATAAAGCCTGCAGAGATTGTTTACTACCGTTATGTTGTCCTGGCAATTTTTTCCTTTTTTACACTGCTGGCAGGAGTTAACAGCACTGTACCCCTGCTGAAATCAGATGTTCATTTCCTTTTCGTCTCGGCTATGCCCAAGAAGGATCTTATACTTAGCCTGTTTACGTCCAAGTATGTTTTCTATGGACTGTCCTCCCTTATACCGGTTCTTTACACGCTTCCCTATACACAGAGTGGAAGAATTGATGAGGGTTTAGGGCTGATTCTCAGCCTACTGATGACTTTCTTCGTAACATCTATAGGTCTTGCACTTTACGATTTCTCAATCAAAGTCAGGGTAGCAGTTAGTGTTGCCATAACAGTATGGTTCATAGGACCTATTTTCGGATTCTATTACTCACCTATGGCTTTTCTATTTGGCCATTTTATATATGGCACACTTTTTGTTGTTATCCTTTCATTTTGTTTCACCTACTTTGCATTTAGAACTCTTGCAGCAAGCCAGATAGAAAAGACAAGAGTAATAGGATCTGCAAAAGTGAAGAGAGACGAAAGCGGGAATGTCATCATAAAAATTCCAAAGGAATCCAGCTTCAGAAACAGGTCAGTCGCTTTTAATACAATAGCCTTCAACTTCTCAAGGGTTCCCATATATTCAAGGACCTCATTCATCTCAAGGAGCAGGAGCGGAACAACAAAAATTTCCAGGGTTATAATCGTGGGCATAGCTATATCAATCCTTCTAAATTTTATTCTGGTTAAATTCAGCACCACTGGATCCACCCGTCTGCTTATTTCAGTATTTATATCTGTATATTCTGTTATGTTCATACCGATTTTATTCAGCCAGAGTGCCCTCTCTCTTGAAAGGGCATGGTTATCGTTCACATCAATGGATCCTGGAGTTTACATGAAATACTTCATGACCGGAAAAATTCTGCAGGCCATCAGCTTTACTGCACCAATCTCTGCCGGGCTGATATTTATCTCACTATTTTACGGCCTTCCTTATCTTGGTCTGGCTCTCCTTGAACTGGTACCAATACCATGCCTTCTTGTAGTCTACATTTACATAGGCTTCTCGGTTGGGGTATTCCAGATTCGCGATCCGGAATTTGTGACGCAACAGTTTAACTCAAAGCAGTTCTTCAATGCTCTTCCCTCCATTCTTTTTCTTCCTATTGCTGCAATTTCTGTAATCATACCATACTTTGGGGTTATTTTCGCCCTTGTGATGGTTGCTTTTGCTTTGATATCAATCACCAGAACAAAATTGTGGAGGAAGAAAGCTTTTAGGCTTATTGAAAGTGGATTTGTATAATTTGCAATTTCATTGTGCTGACGGATTCAAAATAAAATTATATTAAGATGGTTTCTCAATATAGAGACTGAATATATTTAGTATAAACCCATTACCAAAACATGGCTTTCCAGGTGAGGAGGGAGGATAAAAGTCTGGCTTTAAGGGATCCTGATTCTGTACCTGTTCTCAGCTTCATAAAGGATGTTTCAGGTTTTGAAAGTTTTTCCGAGAAGGGCAGTTTTGATTTTCATTCCAGAAGGGTTGAAATAAGTAGGTCAGAGGGGATAATTGAGATTAGAATATCACTTGAACAGGAAGATAGGATCTATGGTCTTGGAGAGAAGCCGGGAAGAATGGCAAGAAACAGGTCGGTTCATTCTGTTTATAGCATGGACGCCTGGAATTACAACAAAAAGCTGAAAGAGATATACTCTTCATTTCCATCTTTTATTGTTGTATCATCCAATATTTTTGAAGTCATTGTTAATTGCGGGTCAGAAATATCATTTGATTTTGGTGTGAGTGATTACAACAGTATCAGGGTAAGGATTCCAGTTAAGGACTTTGAACTATTCATGGGTTCTGCAGATTCCTTCCATGAGATCATGGAGTGGCACTCCTCAATAACAGGCAGGCCATTTAGGTTGCCCTCATGGGTTCTTGGCCATCAGGTCTCAAGGTGGTCATACTATCCTCAGAGTGTGGTTGAACATGTCCGTGACAGTTATCTCAGGGAATTTGATCTATCAGCCCTATATCTTGATATAGATTATATGCGGGGGTACAGGATCTTCACGTGGGACAAAGAAAAGTTTCCTGAACCTGAAAAATTGGTAAAAGAATCTCTCAAGAAAGGTGTAAGGATAATTCCAATTATTGATCCAGGTATAAAGTTGGACCAGGACTTTGACATATTCAGGAAATTTTTGGGGCATTATGTGGAAGATGGAGATCATGGAATATTCACCGGGTACGTATGGCCCGGCATCTGTGCCTTCCCGGATTTCATGAACAGTGAAACGAGGAAAATCTGGGGGGAGGAGATGAGAAGATTCTCGGAGGCTGGAATTGAAGGGATATGGCTTGACATGAATGAGCCCTCTGTTAAATCAGTAAAGGGAGAGATGGTTGAAAGTGAAACCATAGATGGCAAGGCTATTCACAGACTTGATGACGGGGTTGAAAAAAGACACGGAGAGGTTCATAATTTCTACTCCTACTTCCAAGCCATGGCTACCTATAATTCTCTGAAAGAAAATATAAAGGAACCGTTTATTCTCACGCGATCGGGTTATTCCGGAATTCAGAAATACGCTGCTATGTGGACAGGAGACAATGAAGCATCCTATGATGATCTTCTTCTTCAGATGGCAATGATCATGTCTCTAGGCATATCCGGGATGCCCTACGCTGGTTGTGATCTAGGGGGATTTATGGGTTATTCTGATTACGAACTTCTCTCCCGGTATTACCAGATGGCACTGTTTTTTCCCATATTCAGAAACCACAAAGTGAAAACGGGAAACGACCAGGAACTTTACAACCTTCCTGATAAGTACAAAAAACGTATAAAATCGGCAATTGAAATGAGGATGAGGTTTAGGGATTATCTCTCATCTGTTGCCGAGGAGAGCCATTTGACTGGACATCCTATCATAAGGCCCCTTTTCTACCACTATTTCCATGACCGGGAGACGCTTGGCATAGAAGACGAGTACATGGTTGGATCTGACTTAATATATGCCCCACAGGTCTACAGGGCGAAAGACACGAGAGAAGTTTATATTCCGGAAGGGGAGTGGATAGATTTCAATACCGGGGAAAAAGTGCAGGAAAGATCGTGGATATCCTCCCATGAACAGTTTCCAATCTATTTAAAAAAGAGGGCTTTCAAACGGATAAAAAAATAGGAGAAAACCTGAAAAAGAGCATTATTCCTGCCATAATGCTTGGTCTTACGGTAGCCCTTCTTATATTCCTTCTCAATCTGGCTGAACATTTACTCATCATATCAATAGATGCCAAGTATCTTATATTTGCATCATTCGGGTCATCCGCGTTTCTAATGTACCTTATGCCCGAAAGTAATTCCTCAAAAGTCAGTAAATTTGTGAAAAGCTACTTTGCTGCCGGGGTCATAGGATTATTATGCACTTTCATTGTGCCTTATATTGGACTCTTCTATTCAATAGCTGTTGTTGAAACTGCTATAGCCATAACGCTGGTTGGAATTGAAGCGAAACATCCACCCGCTGCAGCTATAGGCATTGTGTTTCTCATAAACAGGGTAGGAATTTACGGCATCATTATCATTATAATTGGAGTAGCCACTGTATCTATTCTCACCACTGTGTTAAAGAAAGCATTTTATGAAGCTGAAAAGGAAGTTAGAAGGGTAAAATGAAATTGCTTTCAGGTTTAGCCTGAATTAAATTCCGGGTTATTACGGAGGAAAGCAACTGAATGCATAAAATTTGTTTCTATAAATGCGGATATGAATAAGACGTTTCATTCCCAATTATTAATGGTTAATTTTACATATAAAGTTTCAATCTGGACTTGATAAGAATGACGAAAGCGGTGCTTGAGACCAATAAAGGAAAAATAACCATAGATCTGTTTGAAAAGGAGATGCCGGTTACAGCAGGAAATTTTAGGAAACTTGTAGAGAAAGGTTTTTACAATGGGGTTATTTTTCACAGGGTAATCCAAGATTTCATGATTCAGGGAGGAGACCCCACTGGAACCGGAATGGGTGGTCCAGGGTATTCAATAAAGGATGAGTTTACAAAAAATAACAGAAACGACAGGGGAACCATTTCCATGGCAAATGCCGGACCAAACACTGGAGGATCACAGTTTTTTATCAATCTCGTCAACAACAACTATCTTGACAAAAAGCACCCTGTATTCGGCAAGGTAATCTCTGGGATGGAGGTTGTGGATGCAATATCTAAAGTAAAAACTAACAGTCAGGATCGCCCTCTTGAGAACGTTGTGATAGAAAAAGCACAGATAGTTGACTGATCATTATCCTGCTGCAATTTTTCATTTCTTTTCTGAGAAGAAGGGCGATAATTATGCAAAGTTCAATATACTCAATTGCTCTTTAACAGACATGGGACTGGGCAAAAGAGACTTGGACAGAAAGAAGAAGAGCCTGGAGAGA
The DNA here is from genome assembly GCF_038024865.1 of Oxyplasma meridianum. Classification (NCBI taxonomy): domain Archaea; kingdom Methanobacteriati; phylum Thermoplasmatota; class Thermoplasmata; order Thermoplasmatales; family Thermoplasmataceae; genus Oxyplasma; species Oxyplasma meridianum. Next base: position 675,338 of record NZ_CP133772.1, read on the forward strand.
AATCTTGAAGATCTGGAGGAAAAAGCGAGGAAAAATCCTCTTAACAAGAGTCTTCAGGAAGAAATAAAGGAAATTAAGAAGAAAATAGCAAAATAAAATAATGGAAGTCCATTAAATTACCAGTTTTTTTCTAATTTCGCCGATTAAGATTGCAGATAATTTTTTAAGTTTTCAGTTGCTGTTACATCAGATCAAAGTTGAAAAAAGTCGAGATTATTGATTACAGATCACTGGAATGGCAAAAGATCATGGATTTTCTTATGAAACAGATGCCCAAATCTGTATATCTGATGGGTGACATGCTTTCAGGATCCGGTAAATTTAGCATGTTTGTGGCGGTTGAGGATTCTGATATATCAGGTATCATTCTATACTACTGGGGAATTCCGGGTTCCGGCATAACATGGATACTTGGAGACCACCAGACTGTAGAGAGGTTCATAGAAAGCCTCGATGATGGTACATTTGTAATACTTACACCCGTAGAATTGGAAAAAAAACTGCAGGAAAGGTTCAGGGATGCCAGGTCGTATCCGGAACACATAATGCTATGCACTGGAAAAGATGAATATAAAACGGAAATTGATTTTCGAATACTTGGACCAGAATATATAGATCAGTGGGGGTTTCTTCAAACAGAAAGAAAATCTATCTCCAGGGAAGAGAATGATCAGTTTCTCAGGACTCTTACAAACCAGACCTGTTTCGGCATTTTTGTTGACAAAATCATGGTATCGGGAGCAGTTATTGAGACCAGTACTCCAGAAATGGCTGTTATCGGTTCTGTGAAGACACTTTCAGTCTACCGGAATAAGGGATATGCCACGTCGCTTATGGCTTCAATTGTTGGTTACTGCCATAACAAAGGGCAGGTCTTATATCTTTTTGTACGGAAAGACAATCTGGCTGCAATCACAGCATACAGGAAGGTTGGATTCAGTATAGTGGATGAGATTCTGATTTCTTATATCGGGCTGAACATTTAACTCTTGTTTTTCAAATTTAGAAGTAAATCCGGATAGGTAACAGTTTCCTTTCCTAATTCCGCGAAAAATTCCCATAGAAGTTGAGGGTTGAAATCAGGATAATTAACAAGTGATGATCTTGAAATAAATGGAATACCAGTCTTAACCATGATTTCATAAAGCCTTGCCCTTACGTTTGAGAATCTGTCGGGAGGTATGTAGTTTCCCCATCCAAATTTGCTGGAAAGCCTTGCTATAGAAAAATGAGGGGTTTTACCGTTCATAATACACTTAAAGCCTTTTAGATCAGATTCAAGTATAATGACATTGTTGAGAAAATCACCCATATCACGGAAATGAAGGGCAGATTCATTGCTTAAAATGGGAATTTCCAGCATAAGCCCATTCTTCTCACCAACAAAAGTTGGCTTCCTGATCATTTCCAGTGCTGATGAACCCCCACCTTCCCTGCAGATAAATATTATTTTTCTTCCAGAATAAGTTGCTATTTTCTGGAGTAGCCTGAATTTATGGTTGAGATCACTGTTTTCCACTTCAACTATATACTCTGTTCCCCTGTACAAAAAAATGCCGTCTGGAACGTGTCCTGCAACTCTTTTTGAATCCTGCCAATTAACGTCATTCTTTATGACAAAGTCCCTGAATTTCTCAAGAATTCCCTGATGCACAACTGACCTGGGTAATACTGCCTTCTCAGTGTTCATAGAACCGTACTTCAATATGCATTTCCGGATTATGTCTCTGGAAATATCTGTCTTTATATCTTCTAGTGGGTCTGTCCTAAAAGAGAGGGGGCCATTATAACCTTCTGGGGAAATATTCCATACAAGTGCACTGTGCCTCCCCTGTCCCTTCATTATCTCGGAAATTCTCCGGTTCAATGGAAATGGAAATATGTTTTCGGAAAGACTCTGTGCATCATCTCCGGAAATTGAGAAGGAGATGAAAGTTCCAACATTTGCCATAACGGATCTGGATACATCCTGGATCAGCCCCCTGAGGTGCTGTGTTGAGAGAATAAGCCTGATACCGTATTTCCTTCCCTCATTCAGAAGGCGCAGAGTAATTCCCGCTGGAAGCGATTGTGCTTCATCTATGACTACATAGTTGCGTACCGGATCTGATGGAGAGTTGAATGAACGTATTATGTTGAATATTAATGAAAGAATCATTATTGATACCATCCTGTATGTTTCTTCCGACATGGATGATCTATCCATAATTATGGGAACAAAACCGTTTCCTCCTTCCAGAAACGTTTTCAGAGTGCCGTTTTGGTTCTCGCCCGAAATCAGGTTGTGCAATGCACTGTTTGATACAATGGGGAGAAGCTTGTTTACTGTGCTTCCCATATATTCAGTCCACGATTTCTGATTGGCAGCCAGATCCCTGAAATATGCCGATACAACCTTATTTTTTGCCTTCTTGAGGTATTCTCTCATCTTTTCCATATCAGAAACTAACTGCAGAAACCCTTCAAGGGAGGGCGATTCAACATCATCCATATATCCCGAAAGCAGAACCCGGAAAACTACTTCAAGTCTGGGCCCCCAAGTCCCACCGGAAAATGCCTCTTCATGAAAGAACAGGTCCCTGATCCATCCTGAAATAACCTCACGGCTCTCGGGGGTGCCACTATTACTTAGAACGTTGAAATGCAGCGATTTGCTTATGTTTCCTGAAATTTCAGTTGAAGGTGAAACTGCATATACTCTGTCACTTTCTATTACCGATAAGATCCGCCTTGATAGCGTTTCATGGGGATCGATGAGTATGACGTTTCCAAGCTTTCTTGAAATAATGCCTTCGCAAAGTGAGTTCAGGACTGTTGACTTCCCCATGCCTGTTTTACCAAGAATAAGGATGTGGCTGTCAAGTGCCTCTTGGGAGAGGTACACTTCATGGCCTGAGAAGGTGTGACCCAATAATGCAGTCCCCTTGGAAAAAAAGGTCTTAGGTCTGATTGCAACAGAATCCTCATGCCGGTACAAAACTGTAAACCTGACCTAGAAATATCTAAAGGTGGATCGATCCATAACCTCAAGAAATTCTCTGGCAGCTTTTATATCGGCTTCAGGCGTAAACTCTACAAAATCCCAATTAATAATGACATTCAACTTGTTTCCCGGAGTAATACCAGAAACTTCAAGAGACAGGGACTTTATTCTATCTCTCTCATGTTTCTCAGGAAATCGATCAATATGCATTACTTCACCTGTGTCTGCTGATTTCACCAGGGATGCTTTTCCAAATTTTATCCTATATTTGTCAATAGAGACTTCAGGTAATTTTTTAATGCCAAACAGACCAGCCATGTAGGTTATTAGATCGTAATAATCTCCTTCACTGATTTTCATTCTCAGAGAGTGAAGAATTATAAAGGTATTAAGGCTTTTGCCAGTTGTATGTAATACAATATTTACTTCACAGGGGAGACTAGCAGTTACAAAAACACTGGATATAAATGAAGAGTGGATTCCTGAAAGGAAATGTATGAATATGATGGTCTATTAAAAATTTAAAGTGAGTTTATACAGATTATAACAATATCCATACACTAATTCAACATTGCGGTAATACGCTTCGTATCTATCTGTTTTTGCCTCTTGCTTTTTATATCAAAATTTTTTTATTGCACTAGATACCGCATAAAAGAATAGTTTCGTAAACCTATTTTGGGTGAAATGGTTTCAACTTCAGATGGTAATTCTATTTATCATATTAGAGTAAAAAAGAGAATGCCATGATCTTACCACTGGAATATCCTAGAAAAGATGGTGCAATCTTATCATAAATATGATGCCAGGCAGTAAATTCCAAAATCAAATTGCACCCATAGAACGCTTATAAAATTGGATTTAAAAGAATATGCCGGGATCGGGGATTGAACCCGAGGCCTCCGGATTTCTCAGCTATAGAATAACTTATGAGTCCGGCGCTCTACCAACTGAGCCACCCCGGCCCTAAAAAAAATTATGCCTGTTCAGGTGTCTGATCTTCTTCCTGAACATTGGTCATAGTTCTTTTTTCACCCAATGTATAGAACTCAGATTTTCTAACCTCTAGTTTCTTTATGGGATAAACATCTCTAGTTGCATATACCATGTCGCTATAGATATCATCACCTATAACGTACCTAGCGGTGTCAGATGGAGATGCGTTCTCCAGCCTGCTCTTAAGAAACTCCACAATGGTGTTCCTTATTTCAAGTCTTTTTGTATTTGTAAGCTTTCCATCTGTCACTACAACAATTTTGATTGCAACCTGGAAACCATCCTGAAGTCTGAAATCTTTTATAATATCTATTCTCTCTTTTCTTCGTCTCACCATTCGTTTGATATAATCGTCACTAATGGAATGGCCAATAAAAGTTGTACTGCATTTACTTCCCTGGCAGGAATCTACTCTGAATATAACTTTTGCATTGGACTTTTTAAAATTACCTGTGAGATCTGCAATAGAGACCTCAATATGCCTTCCTATCATGGATGTTTCATCTGAACTGGGGCTTACAGTTATCTCCTTTCCTCCCATATAGTCCGGTGACATTATGGTGTACCATGATTTCTCCTTCCATTTATCCTTGCCTTTTCTCTGACCTTTTTCTCTCGCCATTAAATCCCTCTAAATATTGAATTAAACGTGGTACCCTGGTAATGGAAAAGTAAAGTTAAACCTTTCTATTAGATTTTATATTAAAATTTCTGCATTTCATGGTTGAATCAGCATATTGAGGCAGTCATCTTTTCAAAGCAGCAGTCATGCAGTGTGCACCACCATAACCACCTGTAAGCTCGCTTAAATTCACAACTATGATCTCAATCCCATTTTCCTTGACCTGTTTACTAAAGGGAAAGAGGTTCTTTTCTTCAACAGAAGTCAATTCCTGTTTTATGGCAGTCTGTAGATTATCCGGAAACACCCCCAGATTTAAGAGTTTCTTTAGAACAATGGGTGCGTTGACGGCAACTATGGTTCCGTTTTTCAGCGTTAGAAAATTAGAGGAATAACTCATCTGCTCAGCTATGCTTAGGTTTACAAAATTAAAGTTCTTTCCCTTCAGGTATTCGAAGAGTGTGGTTTCTATTGTTTTAACATATTCATTACCACTTTTTCCAAAAATTATTGCCTTTGCTTTCCTGCAGAGTTCAACAGAGGTAACCGCAACACCATCTGCAGCTATGTTGAAAAAGGTATCAAGATGCATATTAACCATGGGGTCCCGATCCTCTTCTAGAAAATCATAGACCGGGTTTTCCACCAGACATACCTCGTCAAAATTAACAAGGCCGGAATTCATTGCCTGCATTGCACCTTCCATATTTGTCCTTGTTCCAACCCCTATGATACAGAAGGTTCCAGCCGGAATAAAATCTCCACCTTCAAAAAGACCCTTGCCAGATATCCTTACAAGATTATCCTCCCCAAATGCATTTCTGAATATGAATTCTGTTATGTCAGGCTCTTTAATCCGCTGCCTTCTTTTCATGTTGCCTATGATCACTCCACCTGAAGAGACAGCCTGCTGATCTCTCATAAAATATAGGTTTGCAAGGGGTATATTGGAATATATTGTTGGGTATTCAACAGAATTTCCATTCTCCTTTTTAAGGTCAATGGAAGGTTCAAGAGTGAGTGTGTAAAACAGTGTTGAGGAATCAAACATAGAGACGTTCTTTTTGAGCTGTTCCTTTGCAGCCCTACTCGATTCGACAGACCCATAGAAGGAAACCATATTGACAATCTTGTCCTCCAGTGCTTTACGGAAAGCCCTGTTTTCATCAGCCTTTGATACAACTTCTTCTTTGAGAATCCTGACTTTAACGCCATTCTTCTCCAATGTTTCCTGCAGATTCATATGCTCCTTAATGGCAACGGAAGTCCGGAATGGTCTTTCAAACAGGAAAGGTCTTGGGGATAGCATAGCATACTCTATTTCGATGCCCGGTCGGTGCATCATAACTTCCTTAAGTGTATCCCATTCTGATCTGATCTTCATAAAATCATTACAGCATATGCTGGAATTTCATATATTTTGGCTTTCTCACTGAGGTACTATTATATTGTTGTCAACCTGTATGAGGTCCAGTTCCTTTTCCTCAGTCTCCAGCTTAACAGTATGGGTTTTGAAAGTTACTGAGTCCATTATTTCGCTCTCACCGTGGCCGCTTGAGAGAACAATGAATTTTTTAAGGTTGCCCAATGCATCCACAATCCTCCAGTCCTGGTCGAAAACATCAGCGCGTTTCAGAACTCTTTTCTTCATATCCCTGGGGTCAAGAACATAAATGGTCTGGGGATGTATGCCAATAATAACAAATTTCTGAGACTTGCTCTCAATTATTGAACCCAGTTTAAGATTGAAAATCCTGATTGAATATGTATACCTGTATATCTCGCTGCCCTCTTTCATTCCTGCCAAAGACTTTGAAACTTTCAGGTTGCTGAAGTACATGTCCATTATTATTTTGGAAAGTTTAAGGGCATCGCTCCTTTTCCCCAGGTATATGTCCACTCCCTCCCTCTGCGAAACCACTTTAGATATAAAAGATGTGGGGTTTGACCCCTCAGCAGATTCTATAAACTTTACTGCAAACTGTTCTACCTCACCTATTACTTCAGTCGCCTCATGGGAAAATGTTCTGACCTGAAGGATGGATTCATAATATGAACCAGATACTCTGTTGCATGTTGGACAGCTGTTTTTAGTTATCTTAAGTTTGATGACAACATTCTCTTCTTTGATCAGAGTACCACCATTGAAAATTTTCAGATTTGCAGTTAGATTGGCGTTATCCAAATCGACTCCCACCCATGATATGTCAAGTCTAAATCCAGGATTGTTAAGTACAATTATTTTTCCAATGGATTTGGTTATTCTAGGCACTATGTCTCCCCTGTACCATGACTTTCCTATCATTACAGATGCGCATTTCGGGCACTGGGTGATCTCCATGAAATCAGGAACAGAAAGATCGATTGTGGATGCCATGCAGTTTTTGCATAGTCTTCCTTCAGTAACCTCCTCCTTTCCGCATAATATGCACAACATCTCTGAAACACTCAGTCTTCAATATTGCCTTTTTCCTTATATCTTTTCACAAGGCCTTGAGATATAAGCTTCTTTCGGATCTCGGTGGTCCCCGCACCTATCTGTCCAAGAATGGCATCCCTGAGAAACCTCTCAACCTCACCCTCTCGGATATAACCTAAACCTCCTAAAATCTGGATTGCCTCCCTGCTGATATATTCTGAACACTCGGCCGCATAGTAGATTGCTGAAGCCGCAGAAAGCGCATCCATCTTATCTTTTTCAAGTGTCTTTAATGACTTCTCGCAGAGTAATCTGCTTGTTTGTAGTTTTGTGTACATAACAGCCAGTTTTTCCTGTATGAGTTCAAAATCTGATATGGGTAGACCGAACTGTTTCCTATTTATGGCATAATCAAGGGCAATTTCTAGAGACCTTCTGGATATACCTGTAAAAATGAAGGATAGAATTACACGCTCAGAATTCAGGCCACTCAGTATAATATTCTTTGCATCACCGAATTTCCCAATAATTCTATCCTCTCCAAGTTTTATTTCATCGAAGAAAATTTCTCCGGTAGGGGAACCTCTCATTCCCATTTTGTCAAACTTCTTACCCCTGCTGAATCCCATGTCATCTGAAAGAACTACAAACGCGGTATAACTTTGGCCTGTTCTTGCGTAAACAAGAAAGAGGTCTGCATAAGGTGCATTGGTGATATAAGTTTTTGAACCACTGAGAACGTAATGATCACCTTTTTTCTCAGCGTGGGTTTTCATGGCAAGTGCGTCAGAACCAGACGATGGCTCGGTGAGGCAGAGAGATCCAAGCCATTCTCCGCTGGCAAGCTTCGGAACATAATTCTTTCTTATCTCCTCTGAACCGTTCCTGTAAAGGTTATCAAGGCAAAGGTTGCTGTGAGCTCCAAAAGAAAGAGCAAGCGAGGGAGAGTAATAACCAAGCTCCTCCTCGATTATTGCCTGGCTTTCATAGTCCATCCCTGATCCTCCATACTTTTCAGGAATGGTTGTTCCAAGGAATCCAGCTTTTCCCATTTTTTTAAACACATCCATAGGAAAGTAATCTTCCCTATCCATTTTTGAGGCAATACCGGAAACTTCACGCTTTGCAAACTCCTTAACACTGTCCTTGAATATGTTATATGTTTCAACATCCAGCATAAGTTATAATCGTAGTATACCATTATATGTTTTTCCAATGAACATTTTTCAAAAAGTTGTCAAGAACCTTTCTTCATTGTTAGTTTTAGCTTAAGTTTTTTTCCGCCTTCTTTGTAAGACATAGATTAGAAATTTACAGTTGGATAGACTCTTAGATTCCATGAAAATATGGAAAAGATCTGTTTTAATCCCTGGAAAATCACAAGGCGATAAAGATGCAGTATAAGATGGATATTATCCCATCATCCAGCAATGACTGTTAATGAATCTGGTCAGTGTGGATCCTATAATGCCAGGAACTTGAATCCAGTTAAAAAATATCTATCAACCAGATATTGACATAATCTCAAACTAGAAATTGCCAAGAAATAGTTGGTAGGTGCAGAAATTGCAAACTGAAGTTATATGTGAATCTGAAAACAAACCATAAAGGGGCGCATTGCAAATAAATAATAAGAAACTGCCACTTGAAACAAATCAGCATATATTATTTAAAAGTTGAAATTGTCCAAAAAGCACAAGCTTAATTAAAAATATGCGATATACATACCGTCTATGTACCGTGATTCTTATACTCTATCTTCCAGACATTGTGGCTTGAGTGTGGAGGAAATAATCATTGGCATAGAATTAAAGGGTAGATTCTAATGTACATAATTGTTGAGGATGAATATACAGCGAGAATTCCGCCGGAGATGCTTGGCGATGATTACGACGTTGCAATTGCAAAAGTTACCAGAGAATCTCTGGAGGGAAAACTTATTGATGTTTTTGAGGAAAATAAAAATGATAGGCCTTCAGGAAAATGTTTTGTAGTGTCGGTTATAGAAGTCAATCGCCACGGAGATGGAGCAATAGTGCACGGGGACGGAGGTGTATACCAGACAGTATCATACAAGGCTCTGGCTTTTTATCCTGAGATGCAGGAAATTGTGGAGGGATACATAACCTCTATAACCAAACTGGGAGCGTTTATCAAATTTGGTCCCTTTGAAGGGCTTTTGCACCTCAGTCAGATCATGGATGACAGGATTGATATAGATCTGGACAACCAGAGACTTATAGGTAAGGATACGAAAAAGGATCTGAGAACAGGGGATAAAGTAAGAGTCAAGATAGTAAACCTTAACCTGAGTTCATCCAATGTAAGGGATAGCAGAATTGGTTTTACAATGAAGCAGATGGGGCTTGGGAAACTCCAGTGGCTGTATAAAAAGAAAGTGGAAAATTAAGGTGTTTTAAATGAAGCAGGTATACAGGGCATGCAAGAAATGTAAAAGAATCACTACAGAAAAGAATTGCGCCTTCCATCCCGAGGAAAAAACCACACCTGACTGGCTTGGTTTTGTCATAGTTGCAGAACCGGCAAACTCAACTATAGCGGCCAAAGCCGGAATCAAAGAAAAAGGTGTCTATGCAATTAAAGTCAGGCAGTAAATTCATAGTTTCCCATATAATAAGAGAGGAGATATCCCAAAGCAACGGGGAGTTCTGTTCCCCTGAAATTGTTTTAAACAGATATTCCGGAAGAACTATCTGTTCCGTAGGGGATGTTACTACAAAGATTCTAAGTTCTGCATCTGTGGAAGTGTTTCTTCAGGTGGTTGATTTGAAAACAAAGAGGAACAATGACGGATCTTTCCCCCATATTGAAGGTTCCATTAAGGTTTTCAATCCTCCTGGCGTTATAACGCATGATCTATTTCTTGCAATAGAAAAAGTATTCAAGGAAGGGAAAAAGGCAAGGATCGAAGTTGATGGCGAGGAGGACCTTGCTGTAATACCAATAATTTTTTATTCAAAATTGGATACAGTGATAGCTTACGGCATCCCAGACAAAGGGATGGCATGCCTGGAAGTGACACAGTCGTTAAAGGAAAAAATTGATGATCTATTAAAAAGGATGGATATAGAATGGCAGAAATAAAGATAGAAAGCAGTGTTGAAAATAAACTGCTCAAGAGAACTGAAATAAGATACACGGTCAGTTTCAAGAATTCACCCACTCCTAAGAGGGAAAGTATAAGGGATATGCTGGCAAAGAACACAGGATCAAAGATTGACCTTGTTATCGTTGATAGAAATCTCCAGGGTACCGGGGTTCACTCATTAAAGGGATACGCGAAGATTTACAAGGACAGAGAGAGCGCGATGCTTTACGAACCCGATTACGAATTGTACAGGAACAATCTCAAGACGAAGGAGGAGAAAGCATAATGCAAAAGAGGGAGATCTACTCCATGGAAGGAGAGAAACTTTCCAGGTCAAGAAGAACCTGTCCTAGATGCGGTGCAGGAGTATACCTTGCCGAACATGCGGACAGGTTTACATGTGGAAAATGTGGTTACACTGAAATAAGAAAGGAACCAAAACAGGAAAAACCAAAGACTGAAAAGGCTACACCTGGTGGAAAGAAGAAGCAGCAGAAATAATTTTTTGTCTTTTATTTTACAATGTTCAGACCAGAATATGGGTCTTTTCATCAATATAAAAAATATGGATTATGGTTATTTTTGAAAAATGTACTTCATTTTCATATTTATGAAATCATATAATTTTAATGGAATTACCCTCATTAAAAATGAATAGAAGGCTGGATGCTATCAGAGACTGGAAATCATTCTTGTGGTTTCCCCTGCGGCCTTCTCGATATCCTTGTACTTGGTTTTAAGCATCTCCTTCGCCTCAGGGCTGAAAGCCTGAATATCAAGTATATTCAAAAGATGCCTTAGCTCTGAATCAAGAAGCGATACAAGTACACTCAGCTGTTCTACCTTTTCCGGCCCTACCTCTTTCCTTCTGGAGGAGGCAAAACAGTCAAAATGAACCGACCCGGAATTTGTAAAAGTGAATTTCTCTCCGGTCTTTACCTTCTTATTGCAAACATAACATTGAAACTCTGCCATAGCTACGTAATAATTAATTATTTAAAATGCTATCGTACGTTAGCAATGGAAAAACGAGGGACTGCCATCCTTCCCCTTCATTACGGACACCCCCCAGAATATCTTTACCGAAGGATGGTTAAGCTTGGTGGAATAATATGCGATCTTATTTCTGAAAAGTTTGGAACTGAGACACTGCTTGAGAAGATGTCAGATCCCTTTTGGTTTCATTCACTCTCACTGGCCATAGGATTTGACTGGAATTCAAGCGGCACCACAACAGCAACGCTTTCCGCACTAAAGGAGTACTATTCACCCGGAAAAGGTGATATTTCCATTATAGGTGGAAAGGGGAGTAAGATGGGTAATGTCAGGGATGAGTTAAAGAACGCAGAACTTAATGGCTTCATAGATGACAGCCAATTGCCCAGGATCTATAGCACCTCAAAAAAGGTGGCAAGAATTGATCAGAACCTCCTCCAGGACAGCTACAACCTCTATCTTCAATTCATAATACTGGATGCTAGGAACAGATGGTCCATAATTCAGCAGGGTTTAAACAGCGAGTCCCGGCTTGCCAGAAGATATCACTGGTCCTGGGAGATCAAAAACGATTTTTTGAACGATGGCAGATCCGGCCTTTCAGGCTTCTATAATAATAACAATACTCTGGACTTATCTTCCTCTTTGAGTGAAAATAACAGGAAGGGCATGCTGGAAGTGGCACGTGAAAATCCTCAAAAATTTTATTTCACGTTTGCAAAAAAAGGGCAGATCACCATTGATTCATTCAGCGAATCAGGCACCAATAGACATAAGATTCTGAATATGGATTACAGAATCGACTGGAACAAAATGAGAGAACTCTATGAATATCAGCCTTCAGACTTTCAATCCATCATGGATTTCAAAGGTGTTGGGAAATCAACATTGAGGGCATTATCCTACCTGGCTGAAGTCATTTACGGAGAATCCCCCTCATATGAAGACCCTGTAAAGTATTCTTTCGCACTGGGTGGAAAGGACGGAGTCCCCAAGCCAGTTAACACGCATGACTATGATCTTGCAATAGAATTTTATAATGAAGTTTTAAGCGGTACCCCGGAGAAGAAAGCCGTAATGGATAAACTTTCAAGATCTCTATCAAAATACAGTGCCTTTAAAACAGGTGCGACATAGATTTTAAACTGGAGGGTCCCATGCCATGACATTGCCGGAGTAGATCATGGATCTAGATATTGTTAAATACAAATACGCACTAATATAAGGATAATCTGACATGGAAGAGACTGACGTTGTAAATTTCAGAGTAGAGGATCAGCTCAAGTTCCTGGACCCAATAATTGCAAAATGGTTCAATTCAAAATATGAGGGGCTTACGGAGCCACAGTCAAAGGCTATCCCTCTGATTCATCTAAAAAAGAACGTACTCGTCTCAAGTCCCACAGGAACCGGAAAAACCATGACAGGTTTTCTTGCAATACTCAATGAGCTTTTCCTAATGTCAAGAGAGGATAAGCTGGAGGATAAGATATATTGCCTTTATATCAGTCCATTGAAAGCCCTTGCAAATGATATTACAAAAAACCTCAATAATCCTCTAAATGAAATATATGAATTAGCAAAGGACCAGGATGTTCACCTTCCCAAAATAAGGGTTGCAGTTAGATCGGGTGACACTTCACAGGGTGACCGTCAGAAGATGCTCAGAAAACCGCCTCATATCCTAATTACCACACCGGAATCATTCTCTCTTGCCCTTTCTGCTCCAAAATTCAGGGAGAAATTCAAGGACCTGAAATACGTAATACTGGATGAAATACATGAGATATCGGCTACAAAGAGGGGATCACTTCTATCTGTCAATCTTGAAAGGCTTGAATCTGTTGTTGCATCTCCATTTGTAAGAATTGGCCTTTCTGCTACTCAGGCACCACTTGATAAGATAGCCACATATCTGTGTGGATACACTGGCGATAAACCCAGGGAATTTTCCATTATAGATGTGGATACAAAGAGATTTCTGGACCTGAGCACAATAACTCCCGTAAACGATCTGACCAGGACAAGCTACGAGGTTGCAAATGACAGGATGTACGACATACTGGTCAAGCTGATTAATGAACATAAGACAACACTTGTTTTCACAAACACCAGAAGCGGAACAGAGCATGTAGCAATGAGGCTTAAGGCGAGAGGGATTGATGAAATAGAGGCACATCACTCCTCCCTTGGCAAAGAGACCAGGCTTGACGTTGAACAGAAGCTGAAAAATGGGGAGCTAAAATGTGTCATTACCTCCACATCACTGGAACTTGGAATAGATATAGGATATATTGATCTTGTAGTGCAGATAGGAAGCCCAAAGTCAGTTTCCAAAGGTCTTCAGAGGATAGGGCGATCCGGGCACAGCATAAATGAACTTTCCAAGGGGCGCTTTTTGATCTTTGAACTAGATGACCTTGTAGAAACATCTGTTCTCACAAAAGCTGCTTACGACAGGGAAATAGATAAAGTTGTAATTCCGGAGAACTCACTTGACGTACTTTCCCAGATACTTGTTGGAATGTCTCTTGAAAAGGTATGGAAACTTGAGGAGTCATACAATCTAGTGAGACAATCCTACTCATTTCATACACTGCCATGGGAAGATTTCATGGCCACAATAGATTATCTTGCTGGAAAGATAGAGGACAGCACCATATATTCAAAAATATGGGTTGACGATCAGGAGAGAACTTTCGGGAAGAAAAAAAGCAGCCGTATGATATACTTCATGAATGTTGGAACAATTCCAGAGGAGGCAGATTACCAGGTTATAAGTGAAAGGGGTAGGAATCTTGGGCAGCTCAGCGACAAGTTTGTTGAGAGACTTAGACAAGGTGACGTTTTTGTCCTGGGGGCAAAAACGTATATGTATGTCAGGTCATCGAAAAACCGGGTCTATGTGAAAGAAGCCACCGGAATGCGCCCAACGGTGCCTTCATGGACAGGGGAGATGCTTCCGAGAAGCTATGATCTTGGTGTGCTCATAGGAAAATTTAGGAAAGAAATGGTGGCAAGAATCAAGACAGGCATTGATCAGACATCATGGCTGAAGGAGAACTACCATGTTGACCAGTTCGGGGCAAATAGCATCATTTCTTACATAGATTCCCAGTCAAAATTCACTGTTCCCACTGATGATAATCTATTTATTGAAGGTTATATAGATAAAGAGAATTTATACAGCATAATTTTTCATATACCCTTGGGTAGAAGAATCAACGATGCACTTTCAAGGTCCTATGCACAGGCCATATCCGCTAAATATTCGGTTAATACCAGAATAACGGTTACAGACGACGGCTTTATGATTACCACTGAGAAAAAGATACCAATAAGTATAGTTCCGCGTCTGATTACGGAGAATAATTTTGAGGAGATTGTCAGAAGGTCAATAGCGAATACCGAGGTATTCAAGCAGAGATTCAGGCACTGTGCGGCCAGGTCTCTCATGGTACTGAGAAAATATAAAGGGTACGATATCTCGGTTGTAAGGCAGCAGCTGAGAAGCGATAAAGTACTGAAGCTTCTGGGGCAGATGGACAATTTTCCCGTAATAAAGGAGACCTACCATGAAATTATGAATGATATGATGGATGTTCCCCATGCTAAAGAATATATTAAAAATGTAATTGAAGCCGGAAGATACAGGATAAGAGATTATTCAGCCGAAACCAGCCCCTTCTCATATGGACTCATCCTCGCCGGTGTATCTGACATGGTTCTCATGGAGGATCGCACAAAGCTCCTCAAGGAGCTTCAGTCAAAAATACTTGATAAAATCTATGGCGAGAAGGATATCCATTTTATTTTCAACGACATGAAGCTTGTTGAGTCTTATTTTTCTGCAAAAACACCACGAATTTCAGATGAAGAGACTTACATGGACTTTGCTTCACATTTCCTCTATTTTGATCCTTTTAGAAACAGGGTAAACTCTCCGTTTCCATATGCTGATACCGCAGTGACAGATATCTCTGATAAGTTAATCCAGGAGGACAGAATTGTCAGTGCTTATGTCAGAGGGGTTCAGTGGATAAACCGTGACTACTATAAATTTTTCAGGGATCATTTCAGGCGGGAGATAGAACTGGACCAGGTGGACAAAAAAGTCCTTGATCATTGCAATGAAAAAACATTCAATGAAATAAAACACCATCTTGCTATTAGTGACGAGATGCTTAAAAATTCACTGAACAGGCTGGAGCAGGCTTATCTCGTGAGAAGGAAGAACAGATCAGGAATATCCACATATATTATCAATGATCTTGAAAATACAGGTCCCCTCACCATGGAAGAGGCCATACTGAAAATTATAGGTTCTTTCGGGCCACTGACCATGGACGAGATACTGATCAAGCTCCCCCTTACTGAAGATGAAATCAAAAATTCATTACAGCCACAGGTTGATTCAGGGCTGGTGGTGTATGATTACATTACTCCCGTGTTTTCAAAACAGTATATGATTAAATCGGATCTTGAGAATATCCTGGGTACCAGCACAGAAAATCCACTTAAGGATCGTATCATGGCCATTACTGGGACTGTAGATTCCACAGAGGAATATTTCCAGAGGTACGGTTACGCCTTGAATGCAGACAACATCAGGTCGAGGTTTTCAGGTTTCATGGACTCAGATCTTGATGATCTGCTGAAGACTAAAAAAATTCTTTATATAAAAGCAATAAAGAACAGGCTATGCTACATTTCAAGATGGCTAATGGAATCTCTTCATTCTCTCAGGCATGATGACGGAGGAAAACAGGAGAATGAGATATATAATCTCATAAGAGAAGGATACGGGAAAGAATCAGATCTCGTACAGAGGACTTCACTAGACACCAGATCAATAAGGCAAGTGTTGAGGAATCTGGAATTCAAGTTGTGCATTTCCAAAGGGCCGGAAAACAGGTATTATCCAGTTATGGGGCTTGAACCTGTAGTAGAGAAGCATGAGGCATTGCAGAGAATAATAGACGCCTATGGCCCCATATCTACAAGGGAAATATCCCACTGGTTTTGGTTCTATCCTGGGGATACGCTTAAAGGGCTGAATCTTAAGCCTGTATACTTCAAGAATGACCTGTATTACGGTGGATCGGGCAGAAGTAATGGCCAGAACGCGGTCATTCTCAACATAAATGATCCTGCATCCATATATTTTGAGAAGATATACATGCGTGAGGCAGACTTCAACTCCAGATTTATACTCAGAGGGGAGGAGATAGCCACCTTCTTCATGGATAAGGGTGATTCTGCAATATGGATAAGCAACCTTATACTTAACAGGGAAGATGTGAAGGATGAAATTCTGGAGTACTTTTCAGTCAACTCCAAGAGATTGGAAGCCAATGCAATAGTTGTTGAAAATTGCAAACCTGCCTTTTCATCTTTATCCAATGGCCATGGTTTCAGATGGGTGGACAACAATCTATGCTTTGGCAACATGCAAATATCTGAACTCACCGCTTCTGATCTTTTCAGGATAGTCATCAACAGATCTTCACAGAGAAAAAAATCGGATCGCCTTACCTACCAGTTTCTGAAGGATCAGATCCTTGGATTCCGAACCGACATAGAATCATCGTATGCAGGGATCAGAAACACAGAGATTCAAAACTACTTCCAGTCCAATCTCATATTCACATTCAACGGCCCCTTTGGATCACCAGCTTTGGCTCCAATTGAGACAGTATCGCTGTACAGGGCAATAAGGAATGCTGAATTGACGGAACAGGATCAGAGGGTTCTTAAGTCGGTCATGGAGATAGGCCCTGCCTCTGAATCGGAGATAATATCATATCTGAGAAGAGACTTCTATGGTATCAGGGAAGTCCTGAAGTCCCTATTTTCAAAGAACCTTGTTGCCCGAGACTCTTCAAGAAAATATGTATATGTGCCTGAAAAGTACCGCAGGGATGACGCTCTTACAATCTTCCTCAATGCCCTTTTAAAAAACTTTGGCTATTTTTCCAGAGGTCTGCTTGAAGACATGCTACAGTTTAAAATTGATAGTCAGTTTTCAGACATCATATCAGCAATGGAGAAATCCGGAAAAATATCCCAATTGCTTATGGCAACAGAAAGGAGACTTATATATATACCCCGGAATTTTTCAGTTAATTCTGCAAATGACAGCTTATCCAGGATCATATCCCCCAAAGACTACATGGCGCTGTTCTTCAAGCAGTACTTGAAATCTACATTCGGTTCCTCCGGGCTTTATTATTACTATACAGAGGGTGGGATCAAGGCGGCATTTTCTGTGAAAAAAACAGGCAGAAGCTTAACTGTGGGGAAGATCATAGGGGACAGATCATACCGGGATGAGATAAAGAAGGAATTCAATAACCTGGGATATGCAGTCTCATTTCCCTGAAGGGGATAATGTTGAAAATACGTGAGTAATATTTTTAGGAACCTACTTATTGATTAATGATGTTGGAACTCTCCACATTCTTTGAAGCCCTTTCTCTTGTTATCTCCATTTTCCTTCTTGCAGTGACAGTTTCAGCCTGGCTGAAACGGAGGCTGAAGATCCTGAAATATATAATAGTCGTATTCGCCCTTATACTGGCTCAGGACATTGCTTTGATTCTTCAGGTATTTTACATAATTCCATATGCAGCCTATGACACGGATCTTTTTGTCCTTGTTGACCTTGCAATACTGGCACTTTTCTATATGGGAATAGTGAGAGGTAACTGAAATTGGCTGAAACCCCCGCCCGTGATAAGATACTTCAGATAATATCCCAGAATCCTGGAATTCACTTCAGGGAGATACAGAGGATGTCTGGAATGGCTGTGGGCCAAGCTGAATACCATCTATACCAGCTTGAAAAATCAGATAAAGTAATTATCAAGGAGGATGGAAATAACAGGAGATACTTTCTTCCAGATCAGGGCAGCCTGCAGGATAGAAAGATAATTTTTTACCTTCGCAGTTCAATTCCATCAAGGATAATTCAAAGCATCATCAGATCTGGGGAAATTGATTCTTCTAAGATCTTAAGAGGACGAAAGGCAAAACTTGAGAAAATCAAGAAAGCTATTGAGAGCATGGAAAAGGATGGTATAATTTCAAGAAAGGTTGTTAACGGCACAGACCATATTTTCCTCACAGACAGGGATCATGTTATAAAAGTTATCAAGAGATACAGAAAAGGCTTTATCGGCACTCTGGAGCAAAACCTTCTTTCCCTGCTGGACGAATCAGATTCCTAGATTCTCCTTCTTCTGTAGGAGGCGTAGGTCATTCCAATAAGGGCCGAACCAATGGCTGATCCAGCTATAAGTTCTTCCAGATGTATGATAATAAAGTTGTATGCCTTTTCAAGATCCTGCTTTAAAATGGGATATGAGAATATGTTGAGTCCGTATATTGTGAAATACGGGTCCTGAAAAACTGTCCTGATTCCATCTGTATAGTTGTACCTGAAAAATATCAGTGATTCCTTTTTATTCCCTATGGTAAAATTTGAAGAGAGGTTCTGCTGTTTGCCGTTCAGCTGGTAAGAATTCATCCACCAGAATTCTGCGAAGGTGTTATTTGTTGTTTCATTGGAAAAAATCAGTCCATGGTCAAAATCATGATTTATTTTTGCCCATTCGTTATTATGAGGTACAAGGTTAAATAAATGAAACTTGCCGTTTTCTGCTATTCCCTGGGCTATAACCACATAACCTGAACCGGGAATCTCAGTATTGAATTTAAGGTAATACGTAATTTTCATGGTTGAATTGACAGATTGGTTCGACGTATTCATTAATGGAACACTACTGGATTTTGTAATGTTCACCTGCATGTGAACTGTTAGAGGTTTCTGGCTATGTCCAGGATTCCTATTTCCAGCAGTTAACAATTTACCGGGAATCTCTGGTCTCATGTATAGTGTGGATGAATAAGATATATTATCGCCATTTGTATTGACATTCCATTTCCCCATTCTCAATACAGCTGAATAAAAAAAAGTATGGTTGCTTATATTCCTCACCAGACAAACATATTCCAGGGAGAGGTTGAATGAAGTTGTTTTATTGATTGTGATCTCAACAGTGGGATAGGAAAATGGCGTAATGTTTCCTGCAGGATGCTGTGGAGTCTGTGCATATGATAAAGCCGGACCTGCAACAAGTAGAAACAGTACTGAAAGAACCAATAATCTTTTCAACGTTTTAGTTATATTATTCTTCCCATAATTCTTTTTGGTACAACTACACACTACATTTACATTCAATTAAGAGTTCAGCTTCAAACCCCGGCAAAAAATAGTTCTATAATTGTTTGATTTTAACCATAAATTCCTGGACACATGCGGACATTGAACATTTATGCTGTTAGATCATGCTAATGAGGCAATATTATGGATATAGCATAACAATCAAACCATTTCTCTGGAGAGGGCTTAGGAAGCGTTTTAGACTTTATTTGCCATAAAAGTTATGAATGTGGAATGGCAAATCATTTTGCCGGAAAAGGAAATTTATTAGTTGTTGTTCACTTTGCTATCTGTCAGATTTAGCAAAAACTCTGGGTGTTAAAAAGGGGAGAACGGTTTTCGGGAACCCTTAGGATGATGGTATTTGATATGGCAGTAACGATCAACATTATTAGAATATATGCAATAATTAAAGTTATAACCGATTATACTCACAGGAATAACAGGATCCAGCTGTGTCATAGTTTTTGTGCCGTTTATGACATTTCTTGGGTACCCCTTCCACATTGCCGCAGGGACAGGTCTCTTTGTTGATGTAATTACAACATCCGTTGTGGTCTATGTTTATTTATGGAAACGCAGGATAAACTTGAGAATAGCAGTCATTCTTGGCGGCGAAGATCTGCTGGAAGCATAGGCTGAAGCACATGTGGCAGCATTCGTAGGCGGAAGACCCCTTGAAGTTGTATTTTCAATCGTTGCTTTTCTGATGGCAATTCAGTCCTTCAGGAGATCAAGATCAGGAATCAACCTGAAACACATGAATCTGCCTCATCCATACATACTTGGATTCCTGATAAGCCTTTTAATTGAAACATTGACCGAAACTCTTGGATCAAGTGGTAAAATTATGTTCATAGCTGTAATGATGTTACTATATTCCTTGGATGCGAAAACCATGGTGGGGACTGCCACACTTTTAATGTTTATTTCAGCTGTCAGCGGAACTGCAGGTTATGTTGCCATCAATAGAATTGATATTGTTGGAGGAATGGTTATTGGTGCAGTTTCCCTTCTTTCAGGTTTCTATTTCGCCAGAAAAGCGTTGAGTATGAAAGAGATCACCATAAACATTTTCCTTGGATCCGTTTTTCTGCTAGTATCTATTCTCGAGAGCATTACTATAATAGCAAGCATCTAGAAATGCCTTAGGCAATTCGTTTACAAATTGAATAAAAACAAGTAGGTAGCCAGATATAATCTCAGAAAATCAGGCAAACTCTTCCTCTAGTTCCAGCATAACAAAATTCAGAACTTCTTCAAATGTTCTGCCGGTGTACTCTCTGAGTCCACCCATTTCAGTCCTCAGCTTGGCTACAAATTCGCCATCCTCGTTTTCAAATTCTATGTTGCAAATTGTCTCTTGCAAATAAACACCTTGATTTCCGCAAATAAAGGTGTCTTAAAAACATTTGTATTTAGAATAATAAAGAATTATCTATTGTCATGAAAGTCCACAAGAACTCTTCCCAGGACTTCCCGGTCCTTGATCAGCCTATATGCTGAATTTATTTCCTTGAGGTTAACATGCTTATTGGAAATATGTCCGATCTTTCCTTCAGCAGTCAGATCCAGCACTTTTTTCACATCATCCCTGGTTGAGCTTATGCTGCCTTGTATTGAATTTCCCTTCAATATAATGTTTCCCAGCGGAAGGGCAACCGGTTCTGGCCTAAGATTCCCTATTACAATGATTTTTCCGGCAGTACGAAGCGATCTCAGCGACTGATTGAATGTTTCCAAACCAACAGTTTCAAGAACCATGTGAACACCATCCCCTGTAATTGCTTTTATATCCTTTGCAAAATGATCACTCATCTCCACCACATGGTCTGCGCCTATCTTCCTTAGATCTTCTTCCTTCCATTTCGAACTAGTCTCTGCAATAACCTCAGCCCCAAGCGCCTTAGCAACACTAATGGCGTTAGTACCTACACCTCCCCCGGCGCCGGTTATCAGGATCTTGTCCCCTTGCTTAATCTCTCCCACCACCTTTATGGCATGATACACCATACCTGTCACACATGCAGCTATAACGGCAGATTCTGCTGGAACACTCTGAGGAACTTTAACGAGACTATTCTCACTGACCTTCACGTATTGGGAATATGCGCCATCCAGGGTTTCCCCATATGTTTTCTTATATGGACACAGGTTTTCTCTTCCTGAAAGACAGAATTCACATTTTCCGCATGGTTGGTAAATAAGGCTTGCAACATAATCCCCCTTTTTGAAACCCTTAACTTCAGATCCCGTTTCATTTACATGTCCGGCAATTTCATGACCAGGTACTATGGGCAATTTTACTCTGGGAAAAAAACCCTCTCTTGTGAGTATGTCCCTATAGCATATTCCGGTCATATCCTGTTTTATAATCACTTCGTGCGGGCCTGGCACCGGTATACTCGCATCTTCAATATCAAGATCTGTATTGATCTTCTTTAACACCGCTGTTTCCATGAATGAATATGGATTTGTGCCTTAAAGACATATTCAAATTAACAACAGCCCTTCTTTATTGGGATAGGTACAACTGGCTAAAATGATCACAAAAATAAATGTCCATTCCTGCAATCTACATAAGTGGCAAATTCTAAAATCATCAGGGGTTGCATATTCGACCTGGATGGAACACTTCTTGATTCAGTTGAATTGAGGATAGATGCATGGAAAAAAGCGTTTGAACATGAGGGAATAAACGTAGATGCTGATACAATAAGGCCCTTGATCGGAATACCAGGCGTGGAATTGGTGAGAAGGATAGGAGGAAATCCATCTAAAATTGAGATGATGCAGGAGGACAACTTCAGGCAGTCAATGAAGGAGGTACACTACTTTCCAGATGTGTATTCCACCATTGATCAACTCTACAGGAATGGGTTTGCTATATCCATCGTCACCTCCTCAAGGAGAACCATGATGGAAAAAATGGATCTTCCAATCCAAGATTATGTTTGCATAGATGATGTGAAGATAGGAAAACCTGACCCGGAACCATATATAAAAGCTTTAGAAAAAATGCATTTGAAAGGAGATGAGGTTGTTGTGGTTGGAGATGTTGAAACAGATCTTATACCTGCAAAAAAGATAGGGGCCATAGCTGTTCTGGTGAGACATGGCAGGGAAATAGAAACTGAAATTGCCGATTTCTATATTGATGATATAAAGGAGATCATACCTCTGATTAAATTTATCAATAAAACTAAAAAGATTTAATTTCTATCAGGCAATGGTTAAACGATGAGTTATGATTCTTGCTGAAGTGACCTATATTACAATTGGTAAAGGAGTCTCTGCTGCTAATTATGTGAAAAGTGCCCTGGAGTATTTTAAAAGATCCGGTGTAAGGTATTATCCAAACAGCATGTCCACAGTGCTGGAAACAGAGACTGTGGAGGAGGCTTTCAGGATAATTGCAGGTGCAGAAAACGAATTGATAAAATCTGGAGTTCCAAGAGTTGAAACTATAATAAAGATAGATCACAGGGTTGATCTGGAGAACTCAGTATCAAGAAAACTTGAGGCGATTGGAGAGAAAATACAAGAATAATTATCGCCAGAAGGCAACATAATTTCAAATATCCATAAATTATCACCTCAAAAGTGGAAAGAACTGGAAGCAGTTTAAAGCACTTGAAAATAAATCAGCTTGGCCTCAGGCATGCAATATCACAGGCTACAGCCTTAAATGCCCCAGGGGGAACGATTGTACTTTACATTACCAGTATTGCCGCACTGATGACATTTACATTTTCCTCCTACCCCGACGGTTCTTTTGCCATACCACTTATACTTGTCCTCTCGCTTGCCATATATGCTCTGATGAGTTTCTCAATGTATGAATTCTCCAAGGAAATCTCAAGCTCCGGTGGATATTATTCCTTTGTGAGTCGAGGTCTTGGACCCAGTGCTGGATATGTAACGGCACTTTCCTATGTCAGCTATCAGTTTTTAAGTTTCACGGGATTTGGCATACTTGGTTTTATAGGTTTTGTTTATGGAGTTTTTCCTCAGCTGGGCATTAATCTCCCCTATCAGCAATTTCTCTGGATACCCATTACTGTGGTTTTTGTGGCTCTTATTTCAGTTCTTATATACAGCGGGATCAAGCCATCGCTTAAATTCGTCTCCTTTACCATTGTTATTGAGCTTTCATTTTTCCTGATAACATCAGTATTTCTTCTGTTGAAATTTCACAATAGCCTCACAATCGCACCATTTACCCCTTCCCCTGTTGGCAACAACCCCATCATACTATCAACAATGATGATCTATTCTATTGGAACTTTTGTGGGTATAGGAGGTTCCATACCTATAGCGGAAGAGACAAAAAACCCAAAGAGGAATGTACCGCTTGCCATAATTTCAACTATAATCATTCTTGGTGTTGTCATAGTCATCTCATCCTACGCACAGGTGATTGCTTGGGGATTTTCCAATATGTCAACGTTTGGCAACAGTGCCAATCCATATCCGGTTCTTTCAATATACCATACGAATTTTGGAGTTTTAAGCACTGGAATTTATGCCATCCTTATAATACTGGTTATAAACTCATACTTCACCGCAACGGTCTCACTGGGTACCAACGCAACTCGTGTATTATTCTCACTGGCCAGGGAGAAGGTAATAAACGAAAGGATATCCAAGACCCATCCTAAGCATGGTTCGCCAACATTCGCAACACTGCTTGTGGCCGTTATTTCCACAGGGGTGGTGATAGCAACCGGTGTGGCGTTTGAACTTGCAAATCCTGGAGATCCAGTGCAGGCACTTATCTATTCCTCACTTTTCCTTCTCATACTTGAGAGTCCAATTTCATACCTTGTACATATTCTTACCAACAGCTCTCTTTATATATATCTAAAGAAGGAAGGAAAAAAGATCAGTCTCCTGAAGCATGTTATAATTCCGACCATTTCATCCATCACACTTATTTTTGCAATCTTTATTGCAATAGATCTTGACCTGAGTGCCCCTTATGTTTATGCAATCTACGGATCAATAGCGTGGATTGGTGCAATAATTTTGGCAACAGTCATTATGAAAGCAAAGTTCAAGCAAAAACTCGATCTTATTGGTGATTTTTCTCTCTGATGAATAGATAGAAAATAAAAGTATGGATCTTTAGGTTAGACCTATTTTTAAAAAAAATTTGAATTATTCCCTTATTCCTCTCTCTGATATGAAATATGTCAAAAGCACAAGAACAACTGCCAGGATAAACAACCCTAACATCCATATGCCTAGCTGATACATCTGTGATCCCGTAAGTGTTCCGTTTATCACCACCGTCCTAATTGATTCCGCAGACCAGGATACAGGATTGTACTTTGCAACTGTTCTTAGCCATCCTGCCATTAGATATGGTGGAAACATGGCATAACTTGTGAAAAGCAATGGTAGATTGATGAGATTGAGGATTCCAAAAAGTGTATTGGGCTGAGTTATCCTTATTGCTATAAGATTGAATATTGAGGCGAATACAAAGGAAATCATTATTACTGCTGCAATAAGCACCCCAATATCAAACAGAGTAAAACCGTGAGCAAATTTAAGGCCGTTGGGCAATATTAAAGCAGCTCCAATAAGGATAGCAACCTGTATTACAATCCTGGCAATTGCAGAGAATATCTTGGAAAATACAATTGAGCTTCTTTTTATTGGAGCTATTAGAAATCTTCCAAGAGTTCCAAGCCTTCTATCAAAAATCAGGTTTACACCGGTAAACATTGCTGTAAAGAGGCCTGTTATTGTTAGAACGCCCCCAAGTATGAAGGTTATATAGTTGGGTGCCCCCTGCAATATGCTGCTACCAGACTCTTTAGCAAGATCTGCCAGTCCTGCAAAGGCACTTCCAAAGAGTGCAATCCAGAAGAACGGTTGAATCAAACCTGTAACCAGTGATACTGGGTTCCTGTACCATTTCTTGAACTCCCTGGACGTAAGTGGACCAAGACCGCTCATTTTCTCAGCCTCCTCATATTGAACATTGTCTGTTTAAAATCTCCTGCTTCCTCTCCTCTGATCTCTTTACCCGTATACTCCAGGAAGACATCATCAAGTGATGGTTTCTGTACAGTCATTTTTGTAACAGATAACTTATTATTTGATATATATGATATTACCTCCGGCATTTCCAAATCCGAATCCTGAACTGTTAATCTCACACTGTTAGGGCCTAAATCTTTAGACGATACCAAATTTGGGTATTTTTTCATCATCTCTGCATCTTCCTGAGTTTTGAAAGTCATCTGTATAATATCACCTTTCAGTTTTGCCTTGAGCTCTTCGCTGGTTCCTGTAACAAGAACCTTTCCATGATCAATTATGGAGATTCTATTTGAAAGGGCATCCACTTCCTCTAGATAATGGCTTGTCAAAATTATTGTGACATCCAATTTTTCCTGTATATCCCTGACATATTTCCACATAAGGCTTCTGGTTGTGACATCCAGACCAAGGGTAGGTTCGTCCAAAAATAGAATCTTTGGATCGTGTACCAAGCCGGCTATAAGTTCAAGCCTTTTTCTCATGCCTCCTGAATACTGCTTTACCAGTTTGCTTGCAGAATCTTGGAGGTCTACTAGCTTCAACAGCTTATTAATCCTTTCTATGGCATCCTGCTTTGGAACATCGTAAAACTTGGATACCATAATTAGGTTCTCATAACCACTTAGGTCTTCATCTGTAGTAAGGTCCTGCGGAACGACTCCAATAACCTTTCTCACTTTCAGTGAATTCTTCACTATATCAAAACCGGCAACAATTGCCGAACCAGATGTTGGAGCTATCCTAGTAACAAGCATGTTGATCGTTGTTGTTTTTCCTGCCCCATTAGGCCCAAGGAGGCCGTATATTTCTCCCTCTTCTATCTCAATATTCAGTTTATTCACGGCGGTGAATTTACCGTTGTACACTTTTGTCAGATTTTCTGTTTTAATAATAATAGTCATTGTCACACCTCATTTATCATCGGTTTATTCCATGGATTTAAACAGTTCTCTATTTAAGACATGAATGAAGACGGAATCCCGATATCGGTTCGTTATTAGTTTTCGATATCTAAGACTTTTGTAATGATTTATCAATTAATTAAATAAAGAAATTAACTACCTTCCTCTCATCAACATCTGAACCTTGGATGAAAAAATGTTCCCAAAGAGATCCGACAATTCCTCATAGGTGAAGAGGGCTGCAATGCTGAGAAATTTTGGATGCAGAGGTCTGTATGGCGGTATGGCTTCAATTTTCAGGGTCATCTGGATATAGAATTCTCGTGCTGGAACCTCATAACCCTCCGGAAGTACAACTGTGTTCATTGCCAAAAACCACTTGAACCATTCTTTGAACAGATTAATTCTTCTTGCAATTTCCATCCCCTCCTTTTTCTTCTTATTGAATAATCCGGGCTTTTCCATGTTGAATGTTTTAATCTCCTCTGATAGATTACCGTATTTCTGATCTACCTGCCAAATGAACTCGTTTGGAAACATTATTTCAGGGACGATTACGCATAATGTTAAATCGTTTTCCTCTATGGGTAAGTTTTCCCTTTTTTCAGATCAACACTAATTGTTTGTTTTCCATTATTTATGCAAGCTTTTCTAATGCAGCCTCTTTTCAGTTTTCAATCTTTTACCCATATCTTTTATTTTCCGATTTAATCTATATATCTATCAAATTAATATCTATCAAATTATTTCGTATCATGAGTTAAGACCTCAAGGAAGATTTTTATAATTGGTTCAAGTATACTTTTGTTCACTCTTGTTAATCGACGAAGTTGATAAAAATCTCGACATGGAATGCACAATACATATTAAATCTAACAAGAAGATTTTTCAATACAGTACATTCGAAAGATCTCCAATTCCAGTTTGTCTTACCATTGGAAATGGGCAGGTAGAAGACCTTTTTTATCTTTCGGATGTAAACGAAGAAGACAGGGAGTTAAAAATGTTTCTTAGTGAATCAAAATCTGTTCGTTCTGGAGATCTTTGGATCTTCAAAATAAAGAGCCAGGAATATGATCCACTGAAACTTTACGCTGAACTTGTATCCATACCGTCAGTAGTTATCAATTATAAAATATTGCTCGCCAAAACCCACATTGTGAATTTCAGATTCGATTCCAGTGAATTGGACCTGATAACAAAATTCTTAGTAGATGCCACAGATGCATTTGAAAATTTTGAGATAGTTTATCTTGGGAAGTCAGCAGGGTTGAAATCAATTTATTCTAAACTTAATAAGATCCTTCCTCTTTACTATCTTTCGGTGAGATTGCATGTTCCTGATACAGACATAGGCCTTGTATCGAGATCTTCAATAAAGTGGACAAGAGAGCAGAAATTCAAGTCCACAGACAATTCTTACTACTCAGTCTATTATTTTGATGGGTCGGTTGATCAACCAGAAGGAATACTTACTGAAATCGATGCCAAAAAGGGCTTGTATTTTAGAAAGAGTAGCAGCAAACTTATGGTTCAATACCTTCAAGAATTTCTAGCTAAGTCATACCCCTCCTTTATGGAAATCCAGAGTTTCTCTGATCATCATATAACTATAGAAACCATTGTTTCCAGGGGCGTTGTCAAACAGCACCTTCTGACATTGAAAAACATTTTTGAAAGATTTTCAGGCTGGAAAATTGAAATAAGATCGGTTGTACCTTTTGACATAATCTGACCTATTTTGATCTCATAAGTCTTTATGCGTAAATATTTATATATTTACTCTGTATAATGGGCTAACATGAAAAGGAGTATGCTTTCTATATTAGTTATCTTTATAGCTTTGATGGTCCCAGCTGTGGCTACTGCTTCGGTTGTCATCAGCGATCCTATTAGTGTTGTAGTATCTGATACAGGTTCAAATCATATATTTATTGCCAAAGGACCGGGTTATGGCATTGCAAATGGTTTGGGTTATATAAAGCTGATTGGGAATAATGCAAACTCGAGTAATGTATCCGTTGATCTTTACTCTGTTCCTGGTAACGGCTATCTTGAACTTGTCAATGTTCTTGAGATCAACAATACACTTAAATCGGGTGAATTTGCGAATGTTACCTTAAGCACATCGTCTATGCCATCCGGGGTTTTCCTCTACTACAACAATACATCTCAAAGCAAAGTCGTGGGTGGAACTATTACTGGAGTGAATGTTTCAGCAACAGATAATACAGCAACATTCCAGGTAAATTCTGGCTCAAGTCCCGTGTACCTTAGTTTTCTAGTCATGGGTGGATCGGCAGGAACGGGATCAATAACATTCAGTTATTCAATTAACTGAGGAGGCTAGATGAAATTTACACCGGGGGTAAAGTTAATCTCAATTGTCATTGTTTTAGCTATAGCTTTACCATCTGGAATTTCATTTGCATCGATTTTCTCATCACAATATATACCAGAGACTGTATCTTATGAAGAACCTGCTGTTAGGCTTTCCAATTATTCAATAAATGATCACCCTGAGGAATTTATATCAATCTATAATTATAACACTTCAGCAGACGCCAATATAGGGTACGAATGGAGTGGCCCTGAACAGAACAACACATTTTCCAGCGTAAACTACTCAAAGGCCATATTTCTGCAATCTATAAGCAATTCCAATATAGGTGCAAACCTGACCTTCAGGACTCTTTTGGATAACTACAATTATCTGGCTAATTTTTCAGTCTATTTTGTTCAAAATGGCACTTATTTTCCCGAAGTATTCTTACATTCCAATAATGGGACCGTAAACAGTGAAAGCCCTTCTTTAAATACCGTGCTGAATATGAGTAATCCTCTTAGCTTGGGGATAATGTTTCAGCCCGTTGTTAACAATAATACAACAACACCTCGAAACGTTTTTCAAGCTGAGATCATACTTAACCTGAACCTCTTTCATGTTTCTGGAAATAGTATTGATATTTTCACTCAATACACGGTCTCTATAGATCTTACTCTAACCACGTAATATGGTGGCTTATGCTTACTATTAATCTAACTAATCTTGCATATTTCCTTCCACAGTATCTGGTATCATCAGCCATAGCTATAATTATATTTATTTATTTGGAAAAAAGGTTTTCTAAATTTGATCTTTTTTTTACCCTCATTAGGCGACCGCATAAGGATTTAACAGATTTTAATTTTTTATTCTGCACCCCCTTAAGTTTTGATCATGGGGTTTTACCTGTTTTCGATCTTACCATATATTATTCAGACACCTTAGGAACTTTAAGTTCTAGAATTAGTAGCCTTGCAAATAAATCTAAACATAATATCAAAGATCAAGTTTATAGTATGGATTATCAGAAAGGGTTAAAATCTACCATTGCACCATCCAGCAGGTTCCAGAAAAGCGAAATTTACAGTAACCATATTATTTATAAATTTCTTGCCTCAATTTACGCCATTTCTGCATGGATTGGTATGCTTCTTGTTCTTACTCCATACAGCCGGATACAGATCTTTATCCCTCACTTCTCTTCTTCCATAAATCTCATTGTGGCAATAGTACTGGGCATATCAATTTTTGAAGCTACAATTTCAATTATAGTATTCTTCACAGGCAATTCAAGAAAATGGTTTTTATATGTGGAGGGTCTAGTTTTCATTGCAATTTCGTTGTTTTTTATCTCCCCCTCAATGGTTTGGATATACGGTTTCTCAGTTTTAAGTAGAATTCTAATTTATGCCATAATTACTGCCCTGATTCTTTTTATTACGTTTTTGATCTTTCAGCTGGAAAGCAAGAGAAATAGTTTTCTGGCCTCTTTATATTCATCCGGTGTAGCTTATGGATTTTTTATTGCTACGGTTTCCTATAATATTTACATCATAATTATGTCGAAAATATGAAAACAACAATATCATTTCAAGATAAGGGACCAACAGGTTCTCTCTGGAATGGATTAATAATCATAAAATTTTGAAACAAACCTGGAATATTATTCACATGGTTAACTGGAGATGGTGGAAATGCCATACCATATAAACCCAGATTAGAATTAATGCTGGGAAGAGGCATTGGAGGAGGTGGTGGTGGAGGTGGTAAAGGCTGAGGTGAAATTATAATTATACTTAATTCGACTGGAGGTGGTGAAAGAATAAGGAAGACATTCATAGGTCCTGATACATTGAGATAGAAATCAACAGTCCGGTTAATGTAGGATGCCATATCTGGCCCCCCAACTTGTTGCCCCAATCCTGGAATTGGACCGGGAGTTGGGCCTGGTGACGGGCCAGGCATTGAAAGATTAAAATTAAAAAATGATGAATAGTTGCCATCAGGCAATTGAATATACATGGGAAGAGAGCTGGGTGTGTAGGAGGTCCCGTTAATTGAAAGAATCCATTTGGTATTTGGTGGTGTTAAAATCTTGACATAAATATTGTTGAGTTTTTTAAACAGTAAATCAATTGTTACATTTTTTCCACTTATTGTAACTGTGCCATTAACGTATGGAACATAATGCCTTCCCATTCCATGGCTATAAATAAAAGCGGAGTAGAAATATGTCCCATTGGGCAATTCGAATGTTATTGGTTGCCCATGTGGTGAGAATTCGCTCTCATTGTCAATTGTAATTTGCCACGGAACTCTATGCAAGTTGTATGTGAAAGTTACCGTGTAGTTTACTTCAATAAACTGTACATGGATAAGAACATTAGTACCGTTAACTGTGAAAACGCCAGAAAAAAGGGATGGAACAAATGAACCGTTTGATGTTGAAATTACATAGCTGTAAGTACCATTGGACAAGGCGAATACATGTGAAGAACCTGACGAAATTGGTCCTGAGTTATTCCCATTGATCAGGTTAACATACCAGCTTCCCTTGATATTGCTCCCCCCTTCAAACGTAACATTGTATAAAGTTAGTTTAAAAGTAACCGTTATTGTGAGGTTCGATCCTGAAACTACAAGTGTGCCTGATAAGAAAGAAGGGTGGAATGAACTATTGCTTGAACTCAAGTCATAATGGTAGGTTCCGTTAGTCAGTAAAACGCTTATGATATTGCTTTGGGAATATAGATTAACCCCATTTGAAAGATTAAGATACCAGATAGAATTTTGTGGAAGTCCTGCCTCCTCCACATTGACAGTATATCTCATAGATTTGATTGAAATATCCACTACAATATTGTGACCATCCACAGTAAAGTTTGCTGATGTGGATTTGTATATGTGATTCCATAAATCTATTGAATAAGTATAGGACCCATTGGAAAGATCAACATGAGTTTCTGGTAGGGAGGATGTGGTTACATTCCGGTTATTCAGATATAGTGACCAGTTGTTATTAGTTGTTATATTACTCAGAGAAAATGTAACATTGTAAACCACTAGTTTGAAAGTTATATTTATAGTGACTGGAGAACCGTTTACAACAAGGTATGCTTGGACAACCGAGGGTTTAAAAGTTTTGTTTACAGATGAAGCTGAATAATAATAGGTTCCGTTGGGAAGCATTATGGAAGCAGATGTTCCTGAAATTCTCATGGAATCACCATTGCTCAGGTTGAAATACCAAATACTTCCTGAAGGAAGACTAGATTGGGAAACAGTGACATTGAACTTTAATTCCTCGAAAACTGTGTTCAAGGTAATGTTTAATCCATCAATAGTAAAAATGCCAGTCGGTTTAGAAGGATAATATGATTTGTTAGTTGTTTTTACGCTATAACTGTAAGTGCCGTTTTCCAGGTTGATAGAAAGACCAGATGAATTAATATTTACATAATTTCCTGAATCGTTTATTTCAATATACCATGGAACTCCCGCTGGAAGACCTGTTTCAGTAAAATTTACCCTGTATGTCACTACTATAAAATTGACAGCTAATTTCAACTCTGAACCATTAACAGTAAATGATCCAGTATATGCAACTGGTCTGTAAACATGATTTATGGAGGAAATGCTATAAAAATAAGTGTTATTGGGAAGAAGTAAGGATATAGTGCTATTGTGGGATACAAAATGATCACCGTTTGAAAGATTAAGATACCATATTGATCCCAGGGGAAGACCTTTTTCATTAAAATTTACAGAATATTTAAAAGTGCTAAACAGTAATGATAAATTCAATCCTGAACCATTTATATTCAACGTAATGTTTGAAGGGTCAGGGTAGTAATTCTCCCATTTTTGCACTTCAAGAGAATAAGTTCCGTTTGTAAGGTTTACAACAATTTTCACATTGCTGGAACTGTAGGCAATACCACCAATGGTTGCATTCCATTTCGTCCCCTTGGGAAGACCTTTTTCAAAAATTGTAACCGGATATGTCCTATGATATTGAATTGAATATAGGAATGAATTTGTTCCATATGGAATTGTGAGATTGTTATTCAGAACATATCCAGTCTCATTCAGAAATTGAATTGAAATAGGGGAAAAAAAGGATGTAAAGTTAATCA
Source organism: Oxyplasma meridianum (assembly GCF_038024865.1). Classification (NCBI taxonomy): domain Archaea; kingdom Methanobacteriati; phylum Thermoplasmatota; class Thermoplasmata; order Thermoplasmatales; family Thermoplasmataceae; genus Oxyplasma; species Oxyplasma meridianum. The sequence goes on from NZ_CP133772.1 coordinate 708,105, forward strand.
CACTTGAACGTGTTAAAAATTCATGACCGGAATAGTTAAAGCCCCATAAGGTACCGGTTTTAAGGCCCTTCTCTGTAATTGAAACTTCTCTTGTAAGTGTTACTGGAGAGGCGTAATAAACAGCATCCACATAACTGTCGGGCAGTATCTCACCCTTATTTTGGAAGGCGATATCTTGAATTTCACCTTCAACGTACATTGAACCCATGAGATTCATTCCACCAGAATATGTGGAAATTACAGTATTCTCATTGTTGTAACCTAGAATAAATATATTCCCGGAATATTTATCATAAAATATGTCAAATGGCGAGTAGTTAAGATTCCATGATTCAAGAATATTTCCGGCAGAATTGACCTCTGTTAGTTGATTGTTTGATGCATAAGGTGTGACAGTGTAAAGGGTATTTTCAGCAGAATCAAAGGCAATAAAGTATGGTACTTGATTGGAAGAAACATTAAAACTGTTTATAATTGCTCCATTACTATTAACATAGTATATATTGGTGAAATAAGGTTTAATCGTATTATTATAATTTGAATAGATTGAAGTTTTAACGAACACATTGCCATTATTGCTATCAAGCACCAACTGGCCTACACCTGAATTAAAATGTATGTGCCTTATGGTTCCATTGGGACTCAATATCCCAACCACCTCTGAATGGTTGGAAACAAAAAGGTTGCCTGAAAAAGGATCAAAAAGGACGTTGCTTGGAGAATTAATTATTGTCAAGTTCTCAGATACTGACAGATTTAGATCGATAACCGACACCGTTGAACTTCCGAAATTTGCAACATAGACCTCTCCATTACTCGGGTTGTATGTCAATGATATGGGTTCAGATCCTACCTTTACATTTTTATATATTTGCCCGTTCTCATTTATGATGGATACAGATGCTTTCTCTAGATTAGCAACATAATAAAATCCATTAAATGGATTGAAAACTGCAGCGTAAGGCTTGTAAAACTCATGATTCGTTTTATTCGGATAGTAAACTCCGGAAACAAATGAATTATTGTACATAACCAGTGTGTTTTTTATGGATAGTGATGATTGGAAATACACCTGGACTTCAACCCCGGATGAATTTAGAGTGAATGTTCCTTCACCTACAGAAGGATAAAAGTTTCCGGATTTTGAAATGCTATAATTATACTTTCCACCTGGAAGATATTTCAAATAAGAAATATTGAATGTTTGAACGGAATCGCCATTAATAGTAATGTTCCATGGTTCCCCAATGGGGAGACCAGTCTGGTTAAAATAAACAGGGTAAAGGTGTTGATTAACAGATAACCTTGAATATTGCTGACTTAAATATTTTACATTATTATTTGGATTTATAATATCTGGTGAAATCTGAGTTGCAAGATTATCCGACTTCAATTTGCTTGCAGAAACATGACCAGTTTGGATGGACATATTATTTGCATTAAGTACTGATGATTGACCACTGCTTGCTGCAACATGTGTTGAAGAGGAGTTCAGATCGCCGTCAGCATATACCATTGAAAAAGCTGAAGCTATCATTATGGTTGATATAATAAGGGCAATAGCAGTTGATCTATCTTTCAATATTTGAGGATTGCAACAGTATTTAAAAGCTTTTTTAATATAAAAAATATCATCATATACCTACATTATCAATAAAAAATATTATGTATTTGAATAACATTTAAAGATAAATTCAGAACCTTTATGGTTGAATAATCCTTATTGCCCGAATCTCAAATACCGCAATTCTTTTAACAATAAGATAACCTTCCTGAAAACATTATTAATGGGTTCTTTCATATCTTTCAAATGGACCTCAGTCGTTGGGAAAATATTGTCCTCAAAAATTTATGGATTCTTGCAAAGAAGGGAATAACAAAAATTTCAGAAACTGAAATTAAGGAATTCTGCGATCTCAACTCTACAGAGATATCCAGCGCTGTCTCATGGCTTGATTTCAAGAAGCTCATCTCTGTGGATAAGATTGAACATAAAGATTATAACTTAACCGAGGAGGGAAAAACATACCTCGAAACGGGATTGCCTGAAGAGAAACTCTATGAATTATTGAAGGAGAAAGGGAAGTTAAAAATCAGGGATGTCATGGAAGTATTGGGTCCTGAGAAAGGGAAGATAGCTTTGATCCAGCTATCAAAATTCAACATAAAACCCTCAGGAGGGGAAATTTCGTTTCAGATCAGTGGTGAACTGGAAAGCACAATGATAAATAGGAAAAAAATTCTTTCAAAGATTCAGGTCAGCAAAAAATTAGATCCTGGGGAAATGAAGGAATTGATTGAACTTCAGAAAAGAGGATTAATTGAGGAGAGAAAGAAAACTGTCAGAATTGTATCTATCAATGAACTGGGAATAAATTATGCCATGAATTCCGGAAATGCAGAAAAACTGGAACAACTTACCCCGGAAATTATCGCCGAGGGAAGCTGGAGGGGGAGGGAATTCAGAAGTTATGACCTTAACGTTCCGGTAGAGAGAATAATAGGAGGGTCTTTGCACCCTCTGACTTACCTCATACGGGAGATAAGGGAGATATTTCTTGAAATGGGATTTACTGAGATGCATGGGGATTATGTCCAGTATGCAGCATGGAACATGGATGCTTTGTTCATACCTCAGGATCACCCAGCTAGAGATCTTCAGGATACTTTCTTTCTCCAATCTCAAAATAGAATTAATTTCCAACATCCAGAGATACTTCCCAAGCTGAAAAAGGTTCATGAGAATGGAATTTCCGGATATTCCGGATGGAGATACTCCTGGAAAGAAGAAAAAGCTAAAGAACTTCTCTTAAGAACTCATACAACCGTCAATACGATTAAATATCTCTACGAACATCCTGAACCTCCATCTGCCATTTTCTCCATTGAAAAGGTATTCAGGCATGAAAGCGTAGACTGGAAACATCTGGCCGAACTCCACCAGATAGAAGGTGCTGTACACAGCAAGGATTCAAGCCTTTCGTCACTCAAATGGCTTATAAGGACATTTTACAGGAAACTTGGTTTTGAGAAATTAAGCTTCATCCCAGCATATTATCCATACACAGAACCAAGCATGGATGTAGTTGTAGAAATAAACGGCAAGGAGGTTGAACTTGGAGGATCTGGGCTTTTCAGGCCTGAAGTACTCAGACCTTTCAGAATAAGGAATAACGTAATTGCATGGGGATTGGGGCTTGAAAGACTTGCCATGTTATACTATGACCTGAAAGATATAAGAGAGATCTATGAGAGTGATATTGAATGGCTGAAGAATTACAGGATAAGAATCACTTGATTTCTAGTCCATTTCTTCGCGATGAGCAAATTTCGCACATGATCCCCTTTCTCAAGTGAACTTCACATACAGGCCTATAGCAGAATACACAGTTTTTAACTGCAATTTCGCCGCAAATATAACATATGTCTGCGTACACGATAATTTATCATGTTAATTATATTAATAAATATCATGGTTAGTATGTTCCGCAGGATTACAAAATTAATCTTGCGTGCAGGGAAAAGATATAAAATTCAGTTTAAAATAAGATATAAATGTGAAATGTATACGAATAATTATTTCTTATGATTTCATATAACCTTTGCATGACCCCCGATATTTTTTCAATAAGAGAAGCCAACGAAAACGACTGGGACAGGATAAGCCATCTGTCCTCAATATCCGGGTATGAAGACTATATAAATGAAATGGGAATAAGGTTCCTAAAGGAAGGAACAACCCTTATGGCAGGAAGTCCTGATCCTGTTGGCTTCATGAAAATAACCCTCCTTCCGGATAATCTTGCCTGGTTCAGTGCAATAAGAGTTCACCCTGATTTTAGAAGGCTTGGAGTTGGCAATGCTCTAATGAGGGAAGCGCTGGTTAGATCAAAACAGTTACATGTGAAAGGCTGCCGGCTTATGATTGAAGACACCAATTACAGATCAAAAGGCCTTGCTGAAAAAAACGGATTTGTTGAGGTACTTGACCTCTTACTCTTTGAAGGTGGGATGGACGTATCAGATTTAAGATGTGAAGAACCAGATCAGGGTGAGTTTATTTCATTGGGTTGGGAATTCTGTCTCTATGTTCCTGCATTGAAAAAAGATTTATGCAAATACACAGAAGCTGGATCCAGCATATACCATTATAAAACGCCCAATGGTAATTACCAGATGATCTCCAAACCTATTACGAGAAAAATTGACCATACGGTTCTTTACACTTCAATGCCCTTTCAGAACCTGCCAGAAACTTTTCCTCTTAAACCCGTTGAAGATTTCAAAAGGGCACAGGTATATGAAATTAGATTTTAGAATTTTCTGGAAAGATTCAGCATCCTCTCTGACAACTTTTCAAGCTGATCCCTGATCCTTTCATTTTTCTCAATTTCTGAATCAACAGTATCCTCCAACAAGGAAAGAAAACCGGAAATCTCACCTAAAATACCTTCGACTGTCCTTGGAGTTCGGCCAAATCTCATACCTGTTGTTTCCAAAGTTGATTTTCCCTTCGCAGTGAGATCATATTTTCCGTCTTTAAGCCTGGTTATAAGGCCATCTTCAACCATTGACTCAAGCATTGGATATACTGAGCCTGGAGACGGGCGCCACCACCCCATGGTCTGCTTTTCCATCTCATCCATTATCTTTGCACCATTGAGATTCTTCTCATACAGTAAATTAAGGATCCAGTATCTGAGTCCTCCCCGTCTCTTTTCTGTTCCCATTCCCATAAACACAAGTTATCGATATTGAATAAACGAAATAAAGTTATAACCTTTTTGCAAAACCCTGTTAAAATCTTATTTACTTTTATCTTCATTACAATATGGATCAAAGATTGGATGAGACCAGCCGGATGAACTTGCATCCTATTTCTTTGTCCTTCCTTTCTTACTTCTCCATACTGTATATATAGAAGCAATAATTCCAGCCAGAACCATAGAGATAAGAAGAACATTCCTCTCCATTCCAATTATAAGAGAATCCGGATTGGAAATATTTTTCGAGGGAAGAATTGCGTATGGAACCAGTTTCCAGAATATTAAACCACTTCCTGTTATATTCCTGACCGTAAGAATTTCAACATTACTGTTGCTAAATGCAAGGCTATAATTAAGAACATATTTCTCATTAAGCAGGACTGTTGAAGATGGTAACAAACTCTGGGTGACATACGTTATATTAGCCAGTTTTAAGAATATAATCAATGTTCCATTTTTTCCTGATGAATAGGATATCTGGACATAACCATGTCCGGGTATCATGCTCTGTACCGACATATTGTAATATGTAGAGTTTATTGAATTCTCTGTATAATTGACCGCACTTAAAGGCAGATGTTCCAGGGTAAAGTTCATTTCTAATCCGGAATGGAATATGTGGCTAACAGATATGGGAATATATCCACCAGAATACACTGATATGGAATAATTGCCTGCGTTTATCCATATCTGATAATAACCGGTTGAGTTTACAAAAGCGGAATAAGTATCAAATGTCACCGACGTGTTGGGCGCATGGGTATATCCTGTTACCAGTTCCGGATTGAATATTTTTGATGTATTTATATTTACATCTGTCGTGCCATTTGGATTGATGTAAATTTCTGAATTGTAATCTGAATAAGCACGGGTGTATGACGATAGATAGTAATTGCCAGCGGGCAAAGAGACGTTGAATTTTTTTCCATATACAGGAATCCCCATGCCATTCGCCATCACCACAGTGCCATTTTGCGCTACTGATCCAGAAAGATATCCATAATTGTGTATCTTAAGAAGAGAAATATTCACGTAGTATGTACTGTTTAAAAAGAGAGATAAATAGTTTGAATAAGGGAGGTAATGATTCATTGTAGCATTTATAAAGTATCCTCCATGTGTTACATTAAGAACTCCTGAACCATTTTTAAGTTCAATCTGGAGATTGTTCAAAGTAAGAAAGGAATGTATTGGAGAAACGTTGAATATCAATTCTGCAAATCTTAGGAAAATAACTGGTATATCAACATTTTCATAATCAAGAAAGGCCTTTTCTGACATTGCAGTTGCTGAATAATTCAACGTAGTACTTATGCTGTAATGGTAGAACCCAGGTTTAACAGTGAAACTTATGTTTCTTCCAGTTGTGTTGGCCTGAAGTAATGATCCAAGGCTTATTGACCATGAAGAATTCTCAGGAACCCCGGATTCTGTAAAGGTAAGTGTATAGTTTTTATCCATGTAGGTTGAAAAATTATATGCATTTATTGATCCCCAGCCGGTAACCAGACTGTATCCCTTATGTGCAGAGTATACTGCATTACTGCCACTAACAACGTTATAGAATGCTTGGGGACGATTTAATGATGAGGAGGTGAATAAAAGACTCTGTGCCAGAAGATATATCGAAGGATTGAGGAAACCAAGTCTGCTCTCTCCTTTTGAGGCAAGAAAAGAATCTATTTCGCCTATCATGCCGGCTGTTACTGGGGAGGATATACTGGTGCCCATAACAATGTAATTGGCAGGTGTGATGCTTCCGTCAGTTGAAAGTGTCATAATTGTGTTGTTGGCAACAGCTGCTATATCTGGAACACCTCTCCCTGCACCTTTAATAACACTGTTTGCCTCAGTTTCCAGCTGCCATGACGGTTCATGATAAATATTACTTATGCCGCCAGTGCTTCCACCGATAAAAGAACCTATTAAGATGGCATTTATTAGGTTGGCCTGGTACCAGACCGTCTGGTTTTCTATTGTATAATTGGGGTGAAGTGTTAAAGTTGTTCCACCCACGGCAGTAACTCCGAAATCATTATAGGACATTGCAGATGGAAATTCAACATAATCTCCAGTATATGCAGGATTTGTGGAATAGTCCGGGCTAAACTTATTGTCACCGGAGTCTCCGGAACTTGCCAGGACAGTTATCCCTCTGGCCTGGGCCTCCTGCAGCCCTTCATACCATGCACTGCTGTTGTATTCAGGACTTCCATATGAATTGCTTATTACCGAAACGTTGTCCAAAGCGCTGGCATACTTCCCCGATGGACTTAATATGAACTCCAGTGCCTCATCGATGGTTGTGTTGGTAGGATTTACTCCATAAACATTGTATATGCTGGACCCTGGTGCAGTGCTCCCTATCATCTCAAGGTCCAGGGTGTTTTCCACATTGGCACCGCTTGTATCGTTAACTGCCGACGGTCCAGGAGGAGGTGCATTATTCAGTGGAACTCCGTACACCTTTGAATGTGGTTCTGATGAAGGAAGTGTCTGGTTATAGTAATCGTAAATGTCTGTTGGATAGAATGGAGCAACTGCTTTTCCTGTAGTTTTGTTAGTACCTGCCCAGAGTATGGTTGCGATTACCTCGTTCGTGGGGTAGATCTGTTTCAAAAGTGGTGTTTCATCATATGCTGTCTGGAGATCGCTTCCTGTAATATTTGTTATAAGACCGCTATTTGAGTAGTACGCCTTTATATCTGTCGAAACTGATGCATTATATGAAGAAATGATTGAAAGTGGAGATAAGAAGGCTGTCGGTCTGTTGTTAAATCCTGATACTCCTGAGACATCTACAGAAAGATATTCCGGAAGATCCGGATTGAATTCGGTTGTATGATAGATTGCATTTCCCTGTCTGTAAGAAACCATTGTGGTGTTGAATACTTTTGAAATAATTTCAGAGTTCCCGCTAACTACAATAGACATCCGGTTGGAAAATGTGGTCAGGGTAATCTTGCTATAACGGGAAAAGTATGTGGTAAAGTTGTCATATTCCTGTATGCTGGGTGAATATCTTGCGACAAATTCTGCCTGTGTCAGATATTTGTGATACTGTGGACTTGCAGGATTGGAGAGATTGGAGAGAAATGAAAGGAGTTGATTCTCATGTGAGAGCCTAATTGTGATCATTACAGTGACATTTCCATTATATGGTCCCAAAATTGAAGTCTCATTTTTCAGATCCACAGATGTGTAAGGAAGCGCTTTGTACTCTTGCATACCGTGTGTGAGAGTATAACTGCCGTCAAGGTTCCCCTCGGTTGAAACAGTCGGGTTCATATTATCCGCTGCGGTAATGAAAAATGAACCCAACATTATTATGATGCTGAGACAAAGAAGTATTGTCCAGTGCCTCACTCGTTTATGAATTCAAGACACTATAAAGCATTTTTGAGAATTTAGAAAAATTTTCGATTTACATTTGTCTTTCTGCCATATGTTTTTCATGGAAAAAGTGGTAGGATTAAGTTTGGTAATCAATTACCGAGATTTATTGCTTTTCTGGTAATGTGTAACTAAAAATCAATAATATTTGGTATTTGACTGCCTGATTCATATTAGCATAACCTGTTTGAAAAGCATTCTATTTCCATCAAGTCAACAGACCATTACTCATCTGAATTACTAATAATAATCAGTCTGGATTAATTTTTGATAGTTCAGACTTTTTATTTCATTTCAGATCAGATAGAGATGGGAGTGAAATAAAATTTAGAGGCGTAGCAATTGAGGGTATATTTGGGGTAAAAACAAGAAAATGGTTTATCTTCATGATTTCTTATTTCTCCACAATTGAAACATGAAGCAAGCTGATCATACAGTTACGTGAATATCTCATGAATAAATGTTTCTATTAGAACATGTAAACAAGGCTGTAAATTAAGGATCATGTGCAAATGAGTTATTAGAAATCCTCATAAGAGGAATATGCGTTTTCTTATACGCATAAGAACTAAGCTGATTACTCTTAATGAAACATTTAACTTATTACCATTATTACCCCTTGAATGACAACAGTGAAACTTATGGCAGTAACCAGATCTTCCCAAAGGGGCTCATCTCTCAGGATAACGCTTCCTAAGGAGGTGGCTGAGTATCCGAATATCGACAAAGGTCGACAAAGGAGATCATGTTGGATTTTATATGAAAGACAATGAGATAGTGGTGAGGGAGATTGAATAGGTAACGATTAAAAGAAAGAGAAAGTAAGAAACTCCATGTGTCACCTGTAGCAACTTGTAGAAACGTTTAAGAATATTTTCTAACCATTCATCTGAATCTTTGTTAATTTACTATTATTAATTCGTTTTAAATCAGCTGTTTTAAATGTTTTATTTACAAAGGGGGACTTATAGATAATGGTGGCATATACCATAATTACTTCAAAGAAGCAGATTGTTAAGAAACCTGTCAAAGGTCAAATCTATGTTTACAAGAGAACTCAATATTACAATAAGACGCTTAAGAACACCAAGCAACACTATAGATAATTGGGAAAGATGATCAACGTTGAAACTAAGAGGATAAGAAGCATTCTGCCAACAAGGATTCTGATCTATGGAACATTCATTCCGCTGCTGAAGATATCAAGGATCTAAGATCTAATGGACATACTGGAATCATATCTGACGGAGGATGAGATCAATCGGGTTATGAACCTTGCCGTGTCAAAGATAGTTTCACCGTTGCCTCAGATCAGTATTCAGACATGGTAGGGTAATACATACTTGTCCACCATAATGCCTGTAAATATCATATCACAGAGGAACAGTGAACTCATGGACAGGATGGGATCTTCCCATCTGCATAGAGATTCACCCTTGATATGATCAAGAAAGTGAATCCTGGATCTATATTGCTGTATGGTATCGCAAGCATACCCCCATATTCTCTTGCACCAATATTCAAGTATGGACATGCCAAAGATCATTTTGATCTTTTTCAGGCCAATTTCTCACTAATCATGGAAAAGATCAGGAATGCACCTCTCTATTATGAACTGCATTCCGAAAGCATTACCCATGTTGTTACATTGAAACCAACAATGGATTATCCTTCCTTGATCGTGGAGGGAATAAAGATTGTCCTAGATGGAGGTTTCTTCTTTCTCTTTAATTTTTTGCCTGATATCAATACAATAGGTCTTGAACCTTCTATAGGATTTTTGCATGAAATTGCACCTTTAAAAACACCTTTAGTCTATGATTTACAAGAACTATTCAGGTATGTTATAGACTATTCTGTTATACAGATGCTTGAATATGGTCTAAAGAAATCTGATTTCATAACAACTGAGAATTATCATATAAGATTGAAACCAGAGACAGCAAATAGATTAATTGAAACAATCAAAATCAATTTCAATCAGAGATATCCATATAAAGGTAAAAAGCATACATTGGAAAATATAATGTTTGAAAATATCGGGGAATTCTCTAAATTCATATCTGATAAGATAAAGAAACTTGAATTTACAATACCAGAGATAGAGATAAAAAGGAATGATGATATAAAGACAAGAGAAAGGATATTATCAATTGATCCAGAGGAAAGAAAGAAACTGAAAATCAATAAATCAACATTATGGTATCAACAAAAGAAGATTAAAGAGGGAAAAACAATTAAAGTTTATAATAAAACGAAGGTGAAAATATGAAGGAAAACCCCAGACATTATTATTTTAACAATTATAACAAAAGGGAAAATTTTATTGAAAGGTCAATACTGGCAGTTAAGGAACACAGATTTATTTTATCTTCTATAGGCTATATTAGGCAATATTTTAGCTATATTAGGCAATATTTTAGATACACGTTTATTCATAGAACTTTTCTCTTTCATAATGAAAAGTTGAAATATTCTAAGAAGCTATATAACTCAATTGATAGTGAAAGGGTAGTAGAAATTCCAATCGTAAAAAGTTATTTAAAAAAATTTCTTACAAGTGAAGGGAAATGCCTTGAGGTAGGAAATGTCTTGAATCATTATTTCTATTTTAATCATGACATAATAGATAAATATGAAGTTGGTAATGGAATTAGAAACGAAGACATAGCATTAGTCAAATTTGAAAAATGTTATGATTTAATAATATCAATTTCTACTCTTGAACATGTTGGATTTGATGAACCCATTAAAGAGCATGGAAAGATCAGAAAAGCCATAGATAATTTAATAAACGCACTATGCGAGAAAGGGAAAATGATTATTACAGTTCCTGTCAAATATAATCCCGAAATAGATGAACTGCTTCAATCTAATCCATACAATTTTAAGATAACGTTTTTAAAGAGAGACAAATTTAATATTTGGTCGGAAACAAATGAGAATTGGTCAAGTTTAAATGCCTACGGTTCTAAATTCCCTTATGCTAATGCAATTGCTGTCATAGAGTTTCAAAAATCTTAAGAATAGTATTCTAAATTGCTATTTTATGAAGTATTTGCAAAGAAATATTCCCTTTATGGTGAACTTGATAACATAAAAAATTATTCCAATCACTGTTTGGACCATCTTAAGGATATGGACGGTAAGGCAGTAGGGAAATCCATTCTTACAAACAACTATGATAATTTTTCTAATAAATTTGCAATATGTCATATCACCATAACTAAACCTTCTATTCTTAAAAGATTTAAGAAAATGAATTTAAACAAAACAATAAACAGACAAATAAAACCATTCAACTTCATACTTGTTGGAAATGAAGTTAACGATGTTATTCCATGTTTACCTTATACTAAAGATATTAATTACATTCAGTATAACGAATTCACAGACTATAAATCAGGTAAATCATCAAATGAACTTGATAAACCTACAATAGCATATTGGAAATCTCTTGATAACGTATTAACAGAATATGTAAGACATAATGATGGCAAATTTGACTACATCAATGGAATTGCACAAAGGAAACATATCACTGTTGACCGTATACGATATATTGGTAAAGAAAGCAATAACCTTGATGAAACTGAAATATTCGGAATTGATGATAATTCGTATATTGAATATGAGAATAGTAAGAAATTTATGGAATGGATATTATCCTTGAGACCACGAGATGTTAAAGAACACGGGATATCTCGACAAACCTTATACAATATAAAAAAACAAATTAAAAATAAAAATAGACAAAGATTGTCAAAGGCTTATACGGAATTATTTAAAATATTTCAAAAACATATTGAAAAATAGAAAAAATTATCAAGGAGTTATGTAGAATGATTCAAAAAATATAAATTTTCAAGATTTAATAGAAAAAATATAGAAAAATTTAATAGAAAAACGCATTTTATTTCATCTATCATATTTTAATCTTATGTTTACTTTATAAAATTTCTTTATGTTTTTTTTATCTAAAAACTCAATAAATTCCTTTTCTCTCTCATCCTCTTTAAGAAAAAGGTATATCTCAAAACATCATATATATCATCTTCTATTTACTGTCCACAACCTTGTCAGTATTTATTATAAATTATACTATTCACGTTCTTAACAGTCTGCGAGCTTGACAGCTGTTATCATGGATGAGAATGTGATTTATAAAAGATTAAAAAAATGTTTATTGAAAAATAATGAGATTTCTTTAATGTATGTTTTTATACATTGATGATTAAAAAATAGCAAAACGTCAAAATAAGAGTTGCTTATCTATAACCCCAATCTATATATGGGTCTGCCCGGATTTGGACCGGAGTTTCCAACTCCCGAAGCTGGAAGGATACCAGGCTACCCCACAGACCCAAAAGTTGCTGATTCAGGGTTTTTCCAAGATCGATATAGGTGTATTAAGTTTATCCATTGCTATCTGATTTATGGTTCATTGCAAAGGTTTGAAACCCATTCAAACTGAATAGAATTCAATTTCATCAATTTTTGATTCCTTTGATCAACGCGATAAGGTCATTTTCGTACTTTTCAGCAATTGTCCCTTTTCCACCAAGATGTTCCCTGTCCATGGCAGATACTCTCAAAACTGAAATTTTCGTACCCTTCTCAGTTTTATATACTATTACCTTGCATGGAAGGAAGAGACCAAAATCCATATTTTCAGTTAAAAGTTCCTTCGCAGCTATAGGTTTGCAAACATTCAGAATGTAGTAGGGTGGAAAGTTCTCATGGAAATTGTTCTCTATAATCTGTTTCGCATCCACATAGGATAGCAGAATCCAGGAGTTTCCCTTAAGCGCCTTAAATATTTTCCCGTATACTTCCTCGACATCTTCATTTAACTCCATTTCAAACGAATATGTATTCATGCCTCCTTATTGCCTCAATAGAATTAACTTTTTCACATTCAATTAAAATTTGTTTTATTCTATTCTATCGAATACTTTCATTTCAATCTTGAACAAAATTATAAGATTGTAACATATTTAACTCTATGATGTTCAGAGATAATCTTCTGAAAGACAGAACCATAATAATCACAGGAGGTTCCACAGGACTGGGACACGCAATGGCTGAAAAGTTTGGGCTACTTGGTGCAAAGTTGGCAATAGTCAGCAGAAATGAAGAGAACCTTAAAGCTGCAGAGAAAAAATTAAGAAAAATTGGAATTGAATGCGAACATTCTGTATGTAATATAAGGGACTTTGAACAAATATCCCGTTCCATTAATGAAGTAGTCTCTTCGTTTGGATCATTCAACGTTCTTATCAACAATGCAGCTGGCAACTTTGTATCCCCCTCTGAGAATCTGACTGCAAAAGGAATAGACGCCATAGTTGATACAGTTCTTAAGGGGACCATATATTTCTCGACTCAGGCAGGGAAGTACTGGATTGAAAATCACATAAAGGCTTCAATTCTAAGCATAGCCGCGACGTATTCCTGGACTGGATCAGGATATGTTATGCCTTCAGCGGCTGCTAAGGCGGGAGTGCTTGCAATGACAAGGTCACTGGCAGCTGAATGGGGACCAAAAGGAATCAAATCAGTTGCTATAGCCCCCGGCCCATTTCCAACTAAAGGCGCGTGGGATAGGCTTGTTGTGGATAGCAGATATGAAGATATGCTTAAAAAAAGAAATCCACTGGGAAGGTTTGGCAACCTGGACGAAATCTCAGATCTCGCTGCATACCTAATTTCTCCAGGTGCTGATTATATAAATGGTGAAGTGGTCACAATAGACGGCGGAGAATGGCTTAACGCAGGAGGAGAATTCAACATACTTGGAAATCTGTCACCAGAGGAAATGGCAGTGTTCAACAGGAGAGTTAAATGAGTTTTGCCCATCACAAGTATTATTTCTATTTTAAGTACATTCACCAATCATGCTGTATATTGAGCCTGAGGCCGGCATTAGGCCAGTACTTGATTTCATCGCTAAATCAGAAAAGTCTCTTTCAAGTAATTGTTACCTTATATATGACCCCAACGTAATGACTGGAATAAGAAGGGCGGTTGACAGGAAGGTTAAAGTCAGGATTATTTTGGATGGAAAACCCTATGAATGATATGGAAGCAAGGGAGATCTGGACAAACTCACGGGAACCGGTGCTTTTGTAAAGATTGCATTACAGTGTTTTGAAAGAAAGGCAATATTCGATTACGCTAAATACATTGTGTCAGACAGAATGGCAGAGATTGGAACAGCTAATCTAACTGAAGCAGCCTTCCAGAAGAACATGGAATATATCTATGAAACTGATAAAAAAAAGTTGTGAAGAGCCTCCAGGCAATATTTAACGCAAACTGGAAAAGCAGTGACGCAGGATTTCTGTTAAGAACCGATCTTGTTGTGTCACCAAATTCTGAAATGGTTCTGGCCTCATTCATTAGGGATCATGTAAAAGTGTTCATAGAGAAGGAAAAGATGGGTGATAATAAGGTGGTACTGGAGGTTCTGAGATCAGAGGGGGCAGATTAAGAATCATTTTGCCAGACACAGTAGGCGGTGACGATTTGAAAAATCTGACTGAACTTGAGAAGCATGGCGTTAAAGTCAGGTCTATACCTGCTGACAGACTATAAATGCATGGCAAGTTTATAATTTCAGGAAATAACTTTTTCATAGGATCTGAGAACTTCTCTACCTCAAGCCTCAACCATAATCGTGAAGTGGGAATAATCATTAAGAAGAGATAATATCTGAGAATGGCAAATAGGATATTAGCAGAGGACTAAAAATTTTTTCTAAAAAACCGGCTGATTTAAAATGTAAATTGCATAAAGAATACGGCTTCTACGTCTGTGTCATCTTAGAGATTGTGGGGAATGTTTCAAAGAATGATAAAAAAATAAATCAATGCCTTAAGCAATCATGGTATGGTAATTTATGCCGAAATTTACATTTAAGGTTAACAATGGAATCATAAGCGTAGTTTCACCCCAGCTTGAGGTTGCAAACTTTGACGCTGAAGGCAGACTCCTGTATTTCACCAGAGATGGGACCATGTACAAGAGGAGCCTTGATAATGATCTTTTTAGGATCGGATGGAAGGGAGACCTCAGGATTGTTGAAAAAGTCTCTTTAGATGAGGCTAAATCAATAATAGACAGATCGGCGGAGATGATCAATGCCGCAAAAAAAACTGAAACTGCCGTAAATACCGGAATAATGGATGTTCCAACAAGGTACTTCCAAGATCTCGAAAAGGACAGAAAGACTTACCATGACATATATGGCGACATCTCACCTGTGATCCCCCCGGACCAGTTGAACTCAATCTACGTTGGCTTAACCTCAGGCTGCAAATGGAACAATTCCACTCTCTGCAGGTCGTATTCACTAAGGGAGTATACCACATTTGAGATGGACGATTTCAGGAATCACGTAAAAAGGGTGAAAGAATTCCTTGGTAAGGGCTTATCGGCACGCCGCAGCGTATTTCTTGGTGATCCAAACAGCCTGAACGCGGATCAGAAGGTCCTTGAGGATGCTCTTGATTTACTTGTGGAAACGTTTCATCTTCCCATCTATTCTTTTCTTGATATTTTTACCACCCCAAAGACAAAGAGAATGGCCCACTTCCAGCTGATGGCCAAACATGGCCTCAAAAGAGTGTTCATCGCAATAGAGACCGGGGATTACAGGATCATCAAATACTTCAACGAACACACAAATATATCTGAAACAATTAACCTGTGTAACAACTTGAAATTTTCAGGAATACCTGTTTCACTTGTAGTTATGATTGGAACCGGAGGTAAGAAATTCCAGAAGGAACATATTGAAGGAACTGCAAGCATTATCTCTCAGATGGACCTTGGTCCGGGAGACATGGTTTATCTTTCACCCATTGGGGTAGATGATACATTATATAACGAAATTGCTGCAAAACGTTTCGATCCCATAACTCCCGAAGAGATAAATGCCCAGCAGAAGCCAATGACTGAAGCAATAAAGGCTGCGTATCTGGACATGAATGGAAAGGAGATTCCGGTAATGATTTCCTTTTTCAATCTTGCTGAATCTATTTACTGATCAGTTTTGCGAATCGGGAATAATTCCATCAGTTGCAATTTAAAGAATCATAGGATCACTGTTCCCGTACATGTGTCATGTTCCACAATGCTTGCATAATCTTCCAGCTTCCTGCCATCTATGACAAATATCCTTATTCCGGATCTCTTTGCGATATGCAACGAGGTAAGGTCCATGAAGACATTGGGCCCTGCCCCTATGGATTTCTTCAGTGAGAGGGCAATTGCCTCATCATATGTCATATTCCCTATTTTCTTTGCATTTTTATCTGTTCTTGGATCATCGGTGTATACACCGTCAACAGATGTGGCGTTTATCAATACCTTTGCACCAAGCCTCTCAGCCAGAAGTGCTGCAACGGTATCAGTGGTGTGGCCCGCCTCAGTTCCACCCATAATGGTGAACCGGTAGTTGCTTGAAAGTTCAGCAGCATCGTTTATGGTGGTTGGTATCTTGAGGTTGCAGTTTTTAAAAAATGTTGTCATGGCAAGCGCATTCATCCTTGTTGCATTTATCCCTATCTCATCAAGAATAATGTCGTTCGTGCCTGTTTCCCTGAGATCTGATATGTAGTTTCTTGCCAGTCTTCCACCTCCCACAACGATTCCCACCTTTCCGAATGCCCTGCTCTGTTCCATCATATTTGAGAAACGCTTCATAAATCCTATGTCTAACCTATCTCCAGAAATAATGGAACCTCCAAGTGAAATTACAACCGATTTCATACAACTGTATTGATTAAGATTATATATGATTATAAATTTTCTTGACTGATGGCTAACGACGAATCGCAGATAAGGCGATACGAATTCAAAAAAGCGCTGACTGAGATCAAGGATCTCCGCGGAAGGGGGACAGAACTGATCTCACTTTACATTCCGCCAGACAAGCAGATATGGGACGTGGTGCAATACCTCAGGGAAGAGTTCTCCACATCTTCAAACATAAAATCAAAATCCACAAGGAAGAATGTATTATCGGCAATAGAGTCAATAATGTCAAGGCTGAAATATTACAAATCACCTCCCCCCACTGGACTTGTATTCTTTGTGGGGCATGTTGCAACGCGAGGGGATCAGACAGAAATGTATACGAAAATAGTTGAACCTCCGGAGCCCATTCAGACTTTCATATACAAATGTGATTCCACATTTCATATGGAGCAGCTGGAGGCCCAACTGGCTGTTAAGGAGATGTATGGTCTCATTGTTATAGACAGGAAGGAGGCAACAATAGGAATGCTTAGCGGAACAAATATTAACGTTATAGCAAACGAACAGTCATTGGTTCCAAGCAAGCATCACCAGGGTGGACAGTCTTCAAGGCGATATGAGAGGCTTATAGAAATAGCAGCCCATGAATTCTTTAAGAATGTTGGGGAAATAGCAAACAATGCTTTCGTACCCATAATAAAAGATATCAAGGGGGTATTCATAGGAGGGCCTGGCGCCACAAAGGAATATTTCTTCGAAAAAGATTATC
The DNA here is from genome assembly GCF_038024865.1 of Oxyplasma meridianum. Taxonomy (NCBI): domain Archaea; kingdom Methanobacteriati; phylum Thermoplasmatota; class Thermoplasmata; order Thermoplasmatales; family Thermoplasmataceae; genus Oxyplasma; species Oxyplasma meridianum. The sequence continues at coordinate 725,796 of NZ_CP133772.1, forward strand.
TGAGAAATGAGATAAAGTCCAAGGTTGCAGATCTCTTCGATATCGGGTATACAGATGAAACCGGATTGAGGGAACTTGTTGAAAAGGCTGCAAATTCAATCAAGGACATGCAGATTGCAAGGGAGAAATCTCTTGTTAACAGATTCATGACTGAGGTAAGAAAGACTGAGAACAGCCTTGCTGTTTACGGGGAAGCTGCAATAAGGTCTGCACTGGAGCAGAAGGCTGTTGATCTTCTCCTAATTTCTGAAAAACTGAATAAGGTAAAATATACATACAAATGCCCCAACTGCGGATCCACTCAGGAAATAGTGAAACGACCGGAAGAGGGTTTGTTTTGCAAAAACTGCAATAGTCCCATGAATGTTGAAAATGAGGAGGATCTGGTGGAGGTTTTATACCATCTGGCAGATGCATCAGGATCCAAGGTGGAGATTATATCAGGTGAAAGCGAGGAGGGCATGCTGCTTGAAAAAGCGTTTGGTGGACTTGCAGCCATACTCAGGTATGTTCCCAAGGATTCACAGATACCTCAGAGCGCCAACTAAACTCTGGTGAGGGATGTATCCTTTACAAGGCTTCTTGGATCAAGAACCAGAACATCCTTGAAGGATTTTATTGCATCAAAAGGGATCATGTATCTTCCCTTTGAATCTTTCTGGAATACGGTAAGTTTCAACTCCCCCTTAGGTTCTGTCAGAAGTGTCTTTATAAATCCGGTTTCTGTTTCAACAACTATGTTGTTTATCTGTCCAATAATGACGCCGTCAGTTGTGACAACAGAACGCCCTGTCAGGTCGCTTGAAAACATTTTCATCGGCTTACCTTCAAATGTATAGCTGGAAAGCTTAAAAAATCTTTCCTGTCACTGGTAGAGACCAAGTTCGTCCACACTTTTTCTTCTCTCCTTGACGTTCTTTCCCATGTTTTCAGAAAGATTTTTGTAGAATTTGAGAACCTCTTCATCAACTGAAGGCTTGATGTTCTTCATTGCATCAAGGAAATCCTTCTGGGATACTAGGTTGGCCTCAGGGTTCTTTCTATAAGCCATCATTCCAGCTTCACGGCAGAGGTTTTCCAGATCAGCACCAACGTAACCGTCAGTGTTCTCTGCCAACATTCTTAGGTTAACGTCCTTTGCAAGCGGCATGGGTTTTGTATGGACTTCAAGGATCTTCACCCTGCTCTCCACATCAGGGGGAGGAATGTATATGATCTTGTCAAATCTTCCTGCTCTAAGTAGTCCAGAATCAATTATATCAGGCCTGTTTGTTGCAGCCAAAACAACCACACCCTGAAGCACCTCAATCCCATCCATGGATGTCAGGAGCTGGTTGACCATTCTCTCTGTAACGCCGGAATCTCCGAATGACCCCCTTCGTGGGGCAATTGCATCTATTTCATCCAGAAATACGATTGTTGGCGCAACCTGCTTTGCCTTTTTGAAGATCTCTCTCACAGCCTTTTCACTCTCTCCCACCCATTTGCTGAGAACCTCAGGTCCCTTGACTGATATGAAATTGGCATTGCTCTCATTTGCAACAGCCTTTGCAAGTAGTGTTTTTCCAACGCCTGGGGGACCGTAAAGGAGGAAGCCTTTTGCAGCTCTGATACCCAGCCTCTTGAATACTTCCGGTTTAAGAAGTGGAAGCTCTACACTCTCTCTAAGCTCTTCCTTAACATTTGACAATCCACCAATATCGTCCCAGGTTATGTTGGGCACTTCTACTGTAACCTCCCTAAGGCTGCTTGGTTCTACATTCTTAAGTGCATCTTTGAAATCCTCCTCTGTTACAGCCATCTTTTCAAGTATCTCGGTGGGAATTGGCTTATCCAGATCTATCTCCGGCAGGTATCTTCTAAGTGCATTCATGGCTGATTCTCTTGCCAGTGCAGCCAAATCAGCTCCGACAAAACCATATGTAAGAGAGGCTAATTCATCAAGGAACTCATTCTTCTTTTCTTCATCCATTCCGAAGGGCATGCCTCTGGTGTGTATTGCAAGTATCTCCTTTCTCCCCCTCTTGTCCGGTACACCTATATTGATTTCCCTGTCGAATCTTCCAGGTCTTCTCAGGGCAGGATCAACTGCATCTATCCTGTTGGTGGCACCTATGACTATTACATGCCCTCTTTCCTTCAATCCGTCCATCAGTGTGAGAAGTTGCGCTACAACTCTTCTTTCCACTTCCCCCTGTACCTCCTCTCTCTTCGGGGCTATTGAATCTATCTCATCAATAAATATGATTGAAGGTTCTGATTCTTCTGCCTTGGTGAATATTTCCCTGAGCTTCTGTTCGCTCTGACCGTAATATTTGCTCATTATCTCCGGACCGTTGATTGAGAAGAAGTTTGCTCCGGATTCGTTTGCAACCGCTCTCGCTATAAGTGTTTTTCCTGTTCCCGGTGGACCATGGAGAAGTACTCCCTTGGGGGGATGTATCCCAAGCCTTTCGAACAGTTCCGGATGCTTGAGAGGGAGTTCAATGATCTCCCTGACCCTTCCCAGCTGATCTGAAAGACCTCCGATATCCTCATAGCTTATTCTGGAAACATCCTCAAGTACTTCAGATGCAGGGTCTTCCCTTATCTCTATCTTTGTTTCCTCACCCACCTCAATTGGAAGTTTGGATGGCGTAGTCTTAATAACCTTGAATAGAAGACCAGAATGCCCTGCAAGGGTTAGACCGGGAACACTGATATTGTCCTGCTCCATCATGGGCCTTCTTATGAGGGCTTTCTGGACAAATTCATCGATGCCTTCGCCAAATTTAAGCCTCTGATCCTTCCTAATTATGGGTGCAAGAATGACCTTTTTAGCAACTTCTGTGTGTACTTTGCGTACCTTTACCTTATCGCCTATGGAGCTGCCACAGTTGTTACGCATTACACTGTCAATACGGACAATTCCCTTATTCTCATCTTCGGGTCTTGCCCTGTAAACCCTTCCGACTGTTTTTTTCTCCTTTTCTATTTCTACAACGTCTCCAATCTCGGCACCTAGTGTTAATCTGGATTCCTCGTCAAGTCTGACCCTTGACATACCCGGGTCTGTTGAATTTGCCTCAGCAACTCTGAGCACTATTCCATCTGTGTATGGCATAGTTCTGTATTGTCAAATGACTATTTTAAAATTATGAGTCTGCCTCACTTAAAAGATAATCCCTGCTAAAATCATACATAATTGATAAAATTTATGGATTTTATTCAATTAGAGTTTTCCTTTATAACGGGGTTTTCCGGGTAGGATACCCACTGGCTCCAGCCTCCTGGATAAAGAAGGACATGTTTACCTGCAAGTGACATGGCTACAATATTTACGCAGGCTGTTACACCGGATCCACAATATACTACGGGATCACCCTTGATTCCGCTGAACCTATCCTCAAGGACCTTTGCAGGAAGATATCTGCCCTTGCTGTCAAGATTGCTTTTGTAGTCTATATTCATTGCCCCGGGTATATGTCCTGCCACTGGATCGATTGGCTCCACTTCCCCCCTGTACCTCTCCGGTGATCTTGAATCTATGATGCACATATTCTTCGTTCCTTTTTTTAGATCTTCCAATTCAACTGTCATATTTTCCCTGGGTGATGGAATAAATTTGCCTTTTTTATGGTCTGGAATCTCTTTTGATAGAGGATATCCCAAATCCAGCCATGATTGAATCCCCCCATCAAGGATACGAACTTCATCATGGCCATAATATCTCAAAAGCCACCAGAGTCTGGCTGACCCGCTGCTCTCATCATCGTATGCAACAACCATTTTATCGGAGGAAAGACCCATGCTGTTCATCTTTTCTGCAAATTCCTTTGCATCCGGCAGAGGATGCCTGCCTGTATGCTTCCCTTTTGATCCTGACAAGTGGCTTTCCAGATCAAGGAAGTAGGATCCTGGAATATGCCCTTTTTTATATTCACTTATGCCGTAATTTTGATCTATCAGATTGTATCTGCAGTCTACCACAATTATGTTATCTGATCCTATTCTGGACTTTAACCAGTCTGCTGTAACAAGAATATTTTGATTTAATTCACCCATCTTATCCATTCCCTCCCTATGAAGAGTTACTAAATACCCAGTTTCATTCACTCTGTTTTCCGCAATTTCCTGTTTTCAATATTTTCTAAAGGTTAATAGCTTTACCTTTTCATTTATTGTGAGAAGGTACAGCATATGACCTAGCAATATCTTATTATTTTTGAAAGTATGATTACTGTGTCATACTTTTTGCATAAATTTCTATGGTAAAAGTGAATATCTTCCTCAGAACTATATGAAAATTTCAAATGACATAACAGAACTCATAGGAAACACGCCCATTGTGAAACTTAAGAGAGTGCCTGGAGATAGCAGCGCCAGTGTCTATCTTAAAATGGAATCTTTCAACATAGGGGGTTCCATGAAGGACAGGACTGCCCTCTATCTGTTTGAATATGCCCAGAGTTCAGGTCTCCTTAAAGGAGGACGAAACATCATAGAAGCCACCTCTGGAAATACTGGCATTGCCCTCTCCATGTTGGGAGCTGCGAAAGGGGTTGGAGTAACAATTTTGATGTCTGAGGGCGTGAGCATAGAGAGAAGGAAGATAATCAGCGCCTATGGATCTGAGTTGATTCTTACACCTGCTGAGAAGGGAACAGCAGGGGCTATTGAAGTGAAGGAGGAGTTGTTGAGAAGATATCCAGACAGGTATGTATCACTGGATCAGTTCAGCAACCCCGTGAATGTGATGGCACACTACAATTCCACATCCAGGGAGTTAATTGATCAGATGGATGGCAGGATAGATTCCATTGTTATGAGTGTTGGGACCGGGGGATCAAGTTCTGGCGTCTCAATGAGGATGAGGGAGGAAATCCCAGGTGTGAGGATCATTGGTGTCACAGCTGCCCTTGGTGTTAAGATAGAGGGAATAAGAAGCCCAAAAGAGCCCAACCCTTCAAAGCTTGTCAGAATCAATGCCTTTGACGAACTTCATGAGATTACTGAGGCTGAAAAGAAGGAATGCTTTGAAACAACAAGAAAAGCTGCTTCAAGTGAAGGAATCCTTTTAGGGATGAGTTCAGGGTGTGTTCTGCACTATGCACTCAAGGAGGCAAAGAAACTTGGCAAGGGAAAAAACGTAGTATGTCTTATGCCAGATAATGGATTCAAGTATCTCAGCACAGACCTTTTCGTAGATCTTGGAAAAAAATGGGTTGGTTGATGGATTCAGTTCATCCTCTCTCTTCCCGAAATGAGATCTGCAATTATTTCAGAAAATGCGATTATTATCAGTAACAGACCCATGAATGCATAGAAGTAGGCCAGATAGACCAGGAAATGCTGATGAAAGAACAAGGAGACAAAATAGCTTCCCGTTGAATTTATTCCAAGGGGAAACACAGAACCCCATATGGAAACTTTGTACCTAAACTTTACATGACCTCTCTTTATTCTTAATGCATAAAGGAAAAACAGGGGAATTGTGGAGACAACAGTCCATCCATATGCTATTACCGCATAATATGATAAAATCGAAACAAAGAATGGAAACATTAAGGTATAGAACTTAATTATGATTATTGCGGAAAATGCTGATAAAGATGCTATTCCTGAGTATACCATATAAAATCCATCAATTCTCTCAGGGTGCAAAAAGTCATTCCCATGATTTTTGAAGGCATACACAAATAATGACACAATACCGGCAACACCTATTACCCATGTTAACACTGAAACTGCAAAGAAATACTTCTGGTCTCCATCTATTCTGGAATAGGTCTGTGTTGAAAGAACAGATAGTGAAAGCATTGCAATGAAAGGTACAAGAAAGAGGTATGGTTTGTCTACTTTTTCAAATAAATTTCCTTCAGCTTTTGCAATAAACCCAATAATAAGAAATATAGAAAATGCTATGCCAAAAACAAGTACAGGTATGTCCAGGTAATAATAACCACCTTCTGAAAGCCTTGTGAATATGACAGAAGTTCCAGCTATAAACGTGAATGCACCTAGAATGGAGAATTGGTTCTGTACCCTCTTCCTGAATTTCCCTTTTCCTGTCAGTATGATGATCAGAAAGAACAGGATCAGGCATGTGTAGATGGCCAGACCTATTATTTCCAGAACCTTGGATATCTTAAGTATGCCAATCTGAAAAAAGGCGTCTGAAACTATTCCAATTCCCATCACAGAAGAAAAGGATGATGTAGGAAGATCTTCAAAAATCCGGGAACTCCAGTTCATTACTAAACGCTTCAGGATTGCTCGAATGATTAAAAAGTTCATCTTTAAACCTGAAATGCGTAAAGACCATGGGATTAGATTTAATTCCAGCAAAGCGATGCTGGTATTATGGCATTAAAATGGGATCTTGCGGTTATAGGGTCCGGCATAGTCGGATTGAGTTCAGCATACCACATAATGGAAACAAATCCTGGACTTAAGGTGGTCATAATAGACAAGGCGAGGACCTTCGCCCAGGGGAATACAGGGAAGAGCGCGGCAGGTTTCAGGGATCTATTTTCATCAGACATAAACTACAAGCTTTCCTCTTCCTCCATTGCATTTTACAGGCATATTCAGAACGATCTTGGAGTAAACCTTGGTATGCATACAAGCGGTTACTTATATCTTCTTGACAATGAAACCGCCTCCAGCAACCTTTTCGATTCTGTGATAAAGAGATCAAAGTCAAGATTTGTGACCAGGGATGGCCTTGCCGTATTTGATTCACTTAATTTTAATCCAGACAAAGATGCTGCAGAAATAATGAATCTTAAACCAGTAGATCAGGGTTTTCTTGGGGAAAACTGTGGTATTATAGAACCTGATCTCATTGCCGGATTTTATTACAATAATCTGATAAAGATGGGGGTAAAGTTCATGTTTGATACCACTGTTAACCAGATAATGCTATCCCCGACAAATCCTTTAAATTACCCGGGAGAGCCATTTATCTGGCAGGATTTGCAGGTGAAATCGCTAAATACTGATAAGGGTGAAATAGAGGCGGAACGATATCTTGTGGCTGCAGATGTTTGGACAACAAACCTACTTGATAGGACAGGCATAGATAGCCATATAAGGCCTAAGAAAAGGCAGGTTTTTCAGATATCCGGCGGACCTATCCAAAAGCTTGTCAGGTCTCCGATAATAAAAGGTGAGAGGATAATGCCCTTTCTAGTATTGCCCTCGCATGAGGTTTATATGAGGCCTGTGCCGCAGAACAACTCCATCTGGGTAGGTGTTGCTGATAATTATAACCGCGATTTCTCATTCAGTGAAGATCCTCAGCCGGAACCGGACTTTTACCAAAATAATATATACCCTGTTCTGGATGCTTACATAAAAGATTTCGATTCGGCCAGAGTAACCGCATCCTGGGCCGGTTATTATTCTTATAACACGATTGATCTCTCTCCATATGTTTTTGGGGAACTGAATCTTATAGTCTCAACCGGCACAAGCGGAAGCGGCATCCTTAAGGGAGACGCAATCGGAAGGGTTGTGGCTGCCAGGTTTAATGGGTCAGAATCCGCTGATCTGTATGGGGGAGAGAAGCTTAAACCGTCCACCATGGGAATCAGGAAAAGGGTCATAGACAGGGAGGAGTTTATCCTTTAAATTGCAAGGGTTTTCGTTACCACTTTGCATTTCTTTGGGAATTCAAATTATATCTATTTCAGTTATAATTCATGTTTTCCTATAAGACTTTATTTAAACTAATTATAGAAACCTGTTTATGTGATTTGGGTCATGGATTCATGGATCATATAACCTGCATATTCAGACAATAGCACCAATGTATGGGTAAAAAACTTAGATACTTCATCCATAAGTTGTAAATTAAAGATCAAGCAGAAATTACTCTGATGTATTGTTTATGTAATAATATTCTTATCAGACATGACCTTCTCTGCGCATTGAGAAAAATAAAGGTTAAAGCATATTCAACATCCGCCAACCTTGGCCCGGGCTATGATATATTGGCACTTGCTCACAATGCATTTGCTGATGAACTTGTTATGGAAATCGATAAGATCCACGCAGGAAACAGGATAAGGATAATAGGGAATAATGTGCCTCCTGAGGCAAAGAAAAACAGCGCAGGTCTTCCCCTGATCAAACTGTTCAACGAATTCGATATAAGGGAATCTGTAACCATCCATATCACGAAAAATATACCGGTAGGATCTGGACTTGGAAGCTCAGGCAGTTCCGCAGCCGCGTCCATAGCTGCTGCCAATGAACTTTTCTCTCTTTCCCTTAGCAGGGATGAGATGATTAGATTTGCCATGGAAGGTGAGTGTGCGTCATCCGGCACACCACATGCAGACAACGTAGCTGCCTCCATTTATGGGTATGTTGTATCCGTTAATTCCGTGAACCCTCCAAGGGCATATAACATCAAGACGGAAATGGATTTAAGATTCATGTCAATAATACCTGATGTTCACATACCTGAGAAGACAAAGCTTGCCAGGTCCATGGTACCATTTTCGATAACCATGGAATCAGGGATAAGGAACTCAAGGAATCTGGCTTCACTGATTTCGGGTTTTGCCTCTGGGAAAAGGGATCTAATACGAGATGGTATGGATGATGGGATTGTAGAGAGATCCAGGCTTTCTCTCTTTCCATACTACACATCAATAAAGGCTAATGTAATGAAAAAGAATGCAGTTGGTGTCTGTGTCAGCGGTGCAGGTCCCACCATCCTCATACTATATGACAATGAGACAGATCTTCATGGAATAGAGGATAAAATTGATCAAATCATGAGATCAGCAGGGATAACTTACAGGAGATCATATTCAACTCTAAGTGGAGGTATGGAAATTGAATGACCAGACTAAAATAGTAAGGGACCAAACAGAGGGAGAAACGGGATCCATAGTGTTTCCAATATACCAGAGTTCCGCCTTCCTTCTGCCTAAAGGAGAGAAATTCAGGTACAGCAGGGAAAACAATCCTTCGGTTGAATCTCTATGCATAAAAATAAATAATCTTGAAGGTGCAGATGCTGGAAGCTGCTTTTCATCAGGCATGGGTGCAGTAACCACAACACTCCTCTCTCTTCTTTCTCCAGGAAAAACTCTGCTTGTGCAGCGCGATATTTTTGCCAGGAGTTTCAAATTCATAACAGGATTTTTGAAAAACTGGGGGATAAATGTCATTGCATTCAATCCTGGAACAGAAAGCATAATGGCCTACAGCAACCGCAAAGTGGATCTGATCTTCATAGAGAGCATTACCAATCCCATGTTGAGGGTTACAGACATAGAAAAGATTAGATCCATATTCCACGATGGAGAAACGGTGATAGTTACAGATGCAACATTAGCCACTCCAGTATTGCAAAAACCATTGTCGCTTGGTTCCGACCTTGTTATTCACAGCCTTTCAAAATTCATTTCAGGCCATAATGATACCATAGGGGGGTATGTGGGCGGAAGAAAAGATCTTGTTTCAAAGATAGATGAGAACAGAAGAACACTTGGACCGTCGATGGATCCCAACACAGCCTTTCTCATTAACAGGGGCATGAAAACCCTCTATGTGAGAATGAGGCAGTCTGGAATAACAGCATTTTCCATTGCGAAAAAGCTTGAAAAGGTTGAAATGATAAAAAAGGTTCATTACCCTCTGCTTGAAAACCATGCAGATTATCCCAGATCAAAAGAGCTGATAAACGGATACCCAAGCGTTGTATCCTTTGATCTCGATACGGAGAAAGTGGATATACAATCCTTCATGTCAGCACTGAAGATCATAATGCCTGCCAACACACTTGGGGGACTGAATACGACAATAACTCATCCTGCCACCATGTCCCACAGAACAATTAGCCATGAGGAGAGACTGAGATCCGGTATAATGCCTGGAACAATGCGTCTTTCAGTGGGCCTGGAGAGTGAGGAGGACCTTATCGGAGATCTTGAGAGATCGATTTCTACAGCAACAAAAGCCTAGATCATTGGCTCTCCATTTGCTGTCAGAAGAATCCTAATCCTGTCTTTTTTACCGTTGATGTTGCAGTGCATTGTCACATAATCCCTGATTTCATAAAGATGGGAAAGATCATCAAGCAGATCATGATAAACCCCTTTTTTAATTGAAACAGCATTCACTGGCAGCTTTGAACCCTGAAGGTATGAGATCTCCATCCTTTCTCTTAAGGTGTTTTGCACGAGAGAATAATCTAGTATGTAACCATTTAGTTTCACATGTTCCTGTGATGGCACATATCCTTTTGGGAGGCATATTATCAGCTTCTGGTCAAAGGAAAAAAGATTGAGCTGCCTTTCAACTGGAATGCCGCTGTAGCCACCTTTAAATGTCTTATGGTGGCATGACTCACATAGTGTGATAAGATTCCTGAAACTGTCACTCCCCCCATCTTTTCTGGGAATTATGTGGTGAACCTGTACATTTAAATGAATTTGGGAAACATCAAATGCAGTCCCCACAGATGTGAAATTGCTCTTCTCGCATATCCTGCATGTGTAATTATCCCTAAGAAGAACCGCCTTGGATATTGTAGCCCAAGGCAATGATTTTCCTGTTCTATCACCATCTGGATCAAAATCGGAAACCTCTGCAATTCTGAATTTGTCCGATACTATCCTTATGGTTCCGGGGGTGATTATTGGAATGTTCTTGAAGACACTCTCCGATGGATAGCGATCCATCCTGTTCATTTTCCGGCAACCTCTGAAAGGTACTTTTCACTCTCTCTTTTGAATGATGCCGGTATTTTCACCTCTGACTGATCCGGTATTTTTCCTGAAATTGAACCTGGATTCGCGTCAGTGAATTGGGAAAGAAGCTTCCTATCATTGGATATTACAGATAAGGAAGGGCCTGTATCAGCAGTATACACTATATTCCCCCCATTCTTTTCCCTGAATTTTTTTAGCTTTTCGATCAGCCGAAGGGAACTGCTATTGAGAACCATACTTCCTGAATACATGAGAAGGGAATGCATGGAATACATGTCTTTCTGGGATCTTTCAGCCATATCCCAGAGGGAATAACCTGTTTCCAGATACTGTAATGTACGGTCAAACTTCTCCTTAACCCATCCCATGTATCCGGGTGATGACCTGGCGATATCATGGGCATTCTCTGTTGGAAAGTCAGCTTGAAGCGGGTAGGTGCAGAAATACATTCTCTCCGTATTCACATCCAGAGGAAATGCATAAGACTGGGATTCTGTGATCCATGGGTATGAGATCCACATTGAAACAGACCCTGCAACGGATCTTGTTCCAGATCCTGAAACCAGTCTTGCAAGCCTGCTTGTAAACGGAATGTCATCAGTCCACTCTTCCTTAAATATGGTGGAAATAACAGACCTTGCTGCTGCAGCTGCAACAGATGCCGATTCTCCCAGACCTTTTGCATTGCCATACCTCTTCTCCCTTTTCAGGTAGAAGTGCAGAGAGCCGGGTATTGCATAAAGATTCTTAAGATAGTTAATTGCCTTCAGTGATCTCCTGTCATAATTCTCGTCAGTTTTCCCGTCAAGGCATACTGTGTCAGAACCAGGTTCACTGCTGTACATGCATGCCGAATATGTTACAGAGAAATCCGTCAGATAAGATATTGATGGAAAGTATGCTATATTGAACTGTTTGTCAAAGTAACCAAGAAATTTTTCTAGACCTGTTATTGGATATCCGAAACCATAACCTATTTTCCCAGGTTCCAGGGAAGGGGTGTGATCTTTCTGGGGGTGTATCATACCCATGTCCATGGCCTTTTTTCTTATTTTCTCCCCGATTTCCCTGAATTCAGGCATTCATACCTCATCCTTCTGATTTATGACATACTCCAGTATAAGCTTGCGTGTTTCGCTGTAATGAATATTATCAAAAACCCTGATTCCATAGTCTCTGCATTCTTTGAGAGATACCTGCATCATCGTCCTATATTCATGCAGTTTTTCTGCAAGCCTTTCACCAGGGGAGTTGAAGTGGGTGTACTGTTTTCTTTCTATTAATCTCTGTGCATTCACACTGCTGTCTGAAATTTGGATATAGAAAGCTGTGATTCTCTTAAGAATGTCCATGTCCATTTGAGATGGAAGAAAATAGAGAGTTTCGATAATCATGGGCTCACCGTTTGTCAGTGCCCTTGCAAGCATTCCTGATGTTCCAGTGTTCATGATTTTACCCTGTTCCATGAAACCTCTTACTATGTTCTCCTCTGTTTTTTCTCCAAAGAACTGCCATGCATCATAAACACTCTTTTGCATTATCCCCATATTCATTTTTGCGGAAAACGGTCTCATAAACTCTCTAAGATAGTCTCCAGACATCACCAGATCTATTCCTGTCTCCCTTGCAATATATCCGGAAATGCTTGTTTTGCCCACACCTGGAATTCCTCCCACCAGAATTATCTGATTTCTTCTCACTGATCATACCCCCAGACCCTCATAAGATCCCTGGTATCAATAACCTCAAGAATCTGCGACATTAATTCCAGAGATGAAAAAAAGAAACGTTCGGAATATGTTGAGGTGGCATCAGATACGACAACACTGTAATATCCCCGCATGCTGGCTGTAATTGCACTGGCCATAACCTCATAATCCGTCTTGAATCCTGTGAAAATAAGTGTTGATGGGGAAAATAATTCTATCTTATTCACAATGTTACTGTCCAGCATTATGTCCTCCGAGGATGATTGAATCTCCTTCCCTTCATGGGAAAGTTCCATTGAAAATCGATCAATGAACTGCATGTCCATTTGTGATGTCATGGGAATGAGTCTCTCCTTCCTGCTGCGCTTGAGTGAATCGTAATTCTCTCTTTTAATGTTGCCTGATCTCGAGGGCAATATGGCATGTGTTGTATCCACATTGATTGTTCTCATATTCAGTTCACTGACCTTTGGAGTGAGATAGTCCATGGCCATGATGAATTCCATCTTGCTGAATGAGTTCCTGAAAAGGTCTTCATGAAAATTCAGTTGTATGAGGAGACATGTATCAGGATTCAATATATGGGAAATGTCAACATGCCCTTCCTGATTCATATCCCTTCATATTTAGAAAATATAAATATCTCTCTGCAAAATCAAGTTAAATTATGTATAATGTTCGACTTCAGAAAACCTTTCCCAATTTTAATATCTCAATCCAACAAGAATAGTGGAATAATCTCTTTGATGATACCATAAAGTGTAGGACTCTTAACTACCAAATTTATAATGGTTATAAAGAAGAGTGGTTTATAAAACAATACAATGTATGGCAAGAATATTCCTAAACATTAAGATCGTTTCAATGCTTCTTCATAGGGTAAAAACTGATTCAGGATGTATTGTCAGAGAGATAGAAATATTCTTCTTTGTACCTACAGTTGAACACGTCACTGCATGTTAATGGTATATTAGCTTATTAGTTTAGATTTTTATTTTTAAACATTACTTATCAGCTTATTTAATCCAGACCGGCGGGAAACAGCAGAAACAGCCATAATGGCATTATCTTTATTGTTACCCTTCCTTATTCATGGATTCCAAACTCGTTGTCTGAGATTATAATCACCGAGGGAAGATCAAATTTATCCAACAATGTTGAAAATTTCTCAATGTTAAAGTTTCCAGACTTTACTTGGATTGCAGTCATATTTCCTTTGTGGGGAAGCATGAAATCTATCTCCTCGTTTCCTTCCCGATAATACATGTCTGCAACAAGCGCCTGGAACAGAAGTTTCTCGAATATTAGACCCATGTCAGGGTAAATTCCCCTGTTAAGTGAAAACAGAAAGGGACTTCTCGAAAAAGAGACTCTTTTCATCTTCCGGAAGCTGGAAAGAGAACCTGGACGCATATTCTTTAATATTCCAAGTATCAGAGAATACTCAAGATAAAATATGTAATTAATTATTGTTTGCTTTGACCTTCCCAGTTTTTTTAAAACGAGTCGTACTTAATTATGAATCCTGAGTTAGATGAAACAATGGATAAGCTGTCAGGGGTCACAAGCTGCCCATGAAGATCATCAGTCGTAACATGCCCATCACTAGAAAAAGATCAAAATGCAAAAAACCATATTCTGCCATAAAGGCAATATTCCATGGTGGCCATGTATTTGTAATTACAGTATCAAGTGTGATGGTTAAGAACATGTTCATGTGCATGATAAGAATGAAAAAGAGAAGAATGATAGTATGAATTATGTAATTATAATAGAAAAAAGAATGAAAAAGTAAAAATGGAAAATAAAAAACAATCATTCATGGATGATCCGGTAAGGAATTCATAACATCTTACATAAACATGAAAAGAGAGGCAAAATTAATAGGTTGTTAGAATTCTTCAAAGGAAAGAGACCAGATAAAATTTAAGGTAAATTCTTGAAATAAAAAAAGTTTGAATAAACTAAGAGGGGGGTTCTCTAATTTTCATCCAGCATTGCTCCTTCAGCAAGAGCCTTAAGTTTCTGCAGGGCTATGCTCTTTGGGACACTTTCCAGACCTGAAAACGTTTCAAACCCACAGTCTGTTCCTCCAAGTACTCTTTCAGACCCTATACCATCAATGTCTAAAAGGCGGTGAAGCTTCAGATTTACAGTTTCAGGTGTCTCTACAAAAGGTGATTTGACATCTATGACACCCGCCGCAAATTTGAGGTTCTTTGGCCAGCCTTGTTCCTTAACATACTTCCTGATTATAAAGGGATCTCCTGCATGTCTTGGATTTGCCACCTCTCCTACAATGGTGCCGGCTTTAAGCTTAAAAAATTCCGGAAGAACTTTTAAATAATCCGGGTCTGTAAGGTGGGAGGCAGCATAGTTGCCATAGCAGTAATGAACCCGTATACCATCTGAGGGGAGAACCTTTATTGCCTCATTGATTGCCTGGATATGCTTAGGCAGGACTGCAATGAAATTTTTCGCCCACTCCACTCCAAGGCTTTTTGCCATTGCCAGATCAGGGGCGTCAATCTGCAGATCCACTCCATCAACAGAAAGTATTGCCCTGTACTCTTTTGCCAGTTCTTTTGAGAGATCAAAGAGAAAGTCCTCATGATCATGATATGCTTTTCCCGGTGGATAAAAGACTGCAATAACTCCAGGTGAAAATGCGGGAATGAAAATTCTCTTAGCTCCAAGTTCTTTGGCAATATTTTTGGCGTCCTGAGATTCTTTCTTTGCGTATTTTTCACCGGTGTATACAATTTTGCTCTCTATTGCGAGAAGATCAAACACCTTTGATCCCTGTATGGATTGTGCCATGAAAGGATTTGCTTCTATGAGTTCATCATAAAATTTTTTTGAGAACTGCTGTGAGATTTTTTTTCACCAGATGAAAATCCGCTGAACCTGTTAGGTATATATGTTGTATATCCTGATTTTCTCTGATCCCCATTGCTCACCCATGACAGACCGACTTTAGATCCAAGAGGATGGATCTGATCCGATACTGCCAGGGTTTCTGCTGATTTGATGGGTTTTTCATCCTTTTCGCTAACTTCACCTGTTCCAGATACCTTTAGAAGATCTTCTATCTCCTTTGGTCTGTAAAAACTGCCTGCCATTGTTGTATCATACATGCAAGATAATTCCCGGAACGCGTTATAAGTGTTATGGTGAATATAATAACTGGGAGTAATATTACCGGGAAATATTTCATTATACCATATGAAAAACCAAAATCATGTGCATCCTGAAATGCATTTTCCTTATCCTTGCCCAAAACTGGATAGATAAATCCCACTTATAATGTAATATATTCATTGCCCATGGATCTTTCGGTTCAAAACAAACTTTCCGACGAATTTTCAAGCACATTATACTGACCAGATTCTATGAATTGAAGCATCTGTGGGGTAAATCCTGTTTGCTGTGAAAGTCACCTTTATCAATGGAGGGTTTCAAGTTGGTCTAATCAGCTTTTTCTAGTTTCCCATCCATTGCATTGTACATTCTAAGTATTATTTCATCGGGAACTTCACCTTTTTCACTTTCTAAAATCTTTTTATAGAGTTCTTTTGCTTTAAGGGACATCTTAATTACTTTGTCTCTGTCGTTTGATAATTTTTCGATGGCTTCTCCAAACTTGTCAGGATCAGATACTATAATCGATTCTGTTATGTCAAAGGCTTCTAATCCCCTTGTACCGATTGGAGTGCTTATAATCGGCAATCCATGGGCAAGATAATCAATCATCTTAAGATTTCTTCCACTCCCTTCAGTAACAGGGTTTAATGCAAGAAAACAACCATTCATTATTTTATTTTTTTTTGCATCATCGATGACACCATGATAAACTATATTCTTCATTTTTGATCCTCTGGCAGGTTTAACACTACCAATGATTTCGAATCTGAATTCTTTGTATCGGTAAGCAATTTCTTCTATACGCTTTAAGGCAGCGTAATTGGGAGCATAGGCAGAACCTATGAACACAATGCTGTTAGAATCGTTTCCCCTCCATTCGCCTTGTTCTGCTCGGATTTCATGAGGGACGTAATATAGTTTATTTTCATCCACAGCATATATTTCAATAAAGTTTTTAATATCCCTTTTAGTAACTGACAGAACAATATTAGCCCTTTTCAGGAGATCACCCTCTATTTTTTTTGATTCCTCCTGAAATCTATTTCCTTTTCTTAGAACATATTCAACATTATGTGCATCATATACGATGAATTTGCCATTCAAAGCATCTTTAACAATAGGATATTGCCATGGGCCTTCAAAAATTATTATTTGTGATGATTCTACAAGTTGCATTAATCTTTTTATATATTTCTTCCTGAGGTACTTTTTTCTGGAGATATAAATTTCAAGAGATCGGTCTCCCTTGATAAATGCCGAACCAGTTAACAATAGTGATCTATACTGTTCAGAATAGCCCGATCTTTCATCCTTTAAAATTGATCCTCCAACAGATATAAGTTTCCGTTCAAGTCTATTAATTAAAGTGTGGCACCTGAGTGAATATGCACTGGCATATTCTGGGATGACCTTTCCATGGGCTATTTGCAAAATAGCAAAATTATTATTACGAACATCTGCATCAATTTTAGAGTCGCTTATGGAGTTGAAATTAATGGACATTCAGTGTAAGTAAACACAAGGTCAAGTTAAATATTTACATAGTTGAGAGATAAAATACATGGTTATAGATTATGACCAATAAAGCTATTTATATAGCTGGCTTTGTGGGTCGTAGCAGAGTCTCTAATAACGCAATCAAATCCGATTAAAAGGATTCTTCAAGAAAAGATGACTGTGAAGGTTCTCAATTATTGGAAATATTTCTATTCCTTAAAGGAGTCCGGAAAAATACCCGTCTTTCACTTAGTGTGCTTAAGATGTATTTTTGTATACTTCCAATAGATTCCTCGCATGGTTCTCTATTGAATATCTCATTGAGAAGCGAATCAATTGTTTAGGGTCTTTCCTTTTTTTTATTGCATTCATGACTACATCTCTGCCGAAGTCATCAATCTTACAGAAATAAGCCTGATCGTCTAACGTTTCCTTAAATACCGGGAGATCATTTACAACTACATTCGTACCGCATGCCATAGCTTCTATTGGCGGAAGACCAAATCCCTCGTTATCGCTGAGATATACAAATAGATCGGCAAAAGTCAGATATTCCCTTAATTTCTTTGAATCCATAGGTCCCAACAACTTCACATTTTCGTAATTTTTTGCTTTACGTGACAGTTCTTCAAATCTGGAACTCCATCCCTGTTTAGGACCTATATGGTATAGATCGATTTCTTTGTCCCCGCCTAAGGCATCGATCAGAACGTCAATTCTTTTTCTTGGATTGAAGTCGCTAACAGAGATCACCTTAACTTTATTGCTTTCCTCATATGGGTTAAAACGTTCAGGAAAGAACTTTTCATGATCTATTGAATGATGCACTACTTTCACTCTACTGTTGTCTATTCCTGTGCGATCAAGGAATGTACCTTTTCCCGTTTCGGTTGACAGAAGTAAAGTCTTTACCTGCAATGCCCTCCCAAAGCTTAGCCTGTAAGCCATCTTATCATACAGAGATTTCATGTATATTTCCGGGTTCAGGAATGGGATTATGTCATGAATTGTTACAATATCTGTTCCCTTTATGACAACATCAGGGGAGAGTGCATGAACAACCTTAGTTTGCCCTTTTTTTGTTGTAGACTGTAAATACTGGAAAAATATGCCAAAATATGGTTTTCCTCTAAAGGACAGTTCAATCTTTCTTACTGAAATGGTTCTGTAATCCACATTCAGGCTGCTGAGTCCTCTTATAGTATTTTCTGCGTATGACTTTGTGCCAGAGCTTCCTTTGATGGACGGCACCACCAGTGTAAGGTCTTCTTTCAATGACCAGTAAAAACAGGAAAGCTTAATTTCCTTTCTATTGGTAACCAATGTACCATACAAGATTTATATTGGTTAAGTCTATCTTCTGGTACATTATTATGATAGAACTTGAATTAGATTCAAAGATATCGATTGGCAACATTATCATAAAGGATGCACTGGGAAGATTCAAATCTCCAGTAGTTGTCTGGAGTGCAGGAAAGGACTCCACAGTGGTTCTTGATATGGTTATGAAGGTCGCAGCAGATAATGGCATGAAAGTTCCACCTGTTCTGTTTATAGACCATGGGGATCATTTCCAGGAGACATGGGATATGCTGAACAAATATGCCAAAGAATGGGGACTTAAATTAGTGATAGCAAAGAATGAGAGAGTTATCAATGCCGTAAAAGACGGTATGATATCCATGTCCGAAATTGGAAATGATAATGCCATGGAAGCCAGAAAAATAGGCTTTAATGGAGATAGCTTCCCCTACAGCCTTGACACAGATGTAGGGAATCATCTCCTCAAAACTGTGGCCATGAATCAAACTATAAGGAGATATGGATTTGATGCCCTTTTCACAGGCATAAGATGGGATGAAAATGCTGCAAGGTCAACTGAAAGATTTTTAAGCCAACGGGAAAACCCACCTCATGTGAGGGTGCATCCAATTCTAACATTCAGGGAGAAAGATATCTGGGATTATATCTTCAGGTTTAAATTACCCATTCATCCAAAATATAAGGAAGGTTACAGGTCAATCGACGGGATAAGAGATTCCACAAAGACCAGCGATAAGCCAGCCTGGGAACAAGACCTTGAAGGAACAAAGGAGAGGGCGGGCAGATCACAGGATAAGGAAGGTATGATGGAAAAACTCAGAAAAATGGGATACATGTAATGCAACATAACGTCATCCTACTGATCTTTGATACTCTCCGTAAGGATTCCATCTATCCATATAATCCCAACTTGAATACGCCTGCAATTAAAAAATTAGTAGAGGATTCCGTCGTTTTTCCTAATGCTGTTTCGCCTGCTTCATGGACGCCTCCCGCACATGGTTCCATATTCACTGGAAAATACCCTTCGAAGTCAGGTATTCATGAAAATCTACAAGACATTGCGGATTTTTCATACCTTATTGATTCTTATTCAGGAAAAACTCTTAGTGAGGTGTTCTCACAAAATGGGTATAACACCTACAGCTATTCACAAAATAATTTAGTAGGAGGTGATACAGGTTTCTCAAGAGGCTTTCATGTTAACTTTTATACCAGAAATGAATTCGACGACAAGAATACAAGACTTCGCTTAAATTATAACAAAATAATAAACGATTGGGGAACTGATGCCAGAAGTGTTTTGAAGACACTTTTTAAAAAAAGGGATTTTTTAGACTTTAGCAAAAAGTATATTGAAATGAGAATGGATAGACAATGGCTCAAGAAGGCAAACTTTGCAGACAAAGGAGGAATAGCAACAATAGAAAATATAAGACAAAGCAAGCTTGAGGAACCATTCTTTCTGTTTGTAAACCTAATGGAAATGCATGACCCACATGAATACAAATCTCTAAAAATAGGCTGGCAGGATTCTGTATTTGGAGAAGCCAATGAATTAAGTAAATTCAGGAGTACTATATTTGGCGGATATGAAAAGGCAGCAACTGACTTGGATATAATAATTTCCAATCTTCTAAAAATGTTAAAAGAAAAAGGGTATTTGGAAAATACAATAATTGCGATTACTTCTGATCATGGTCAGTCTCTATTCGAAGAAAATCGGTATTATGGACATGGTAATCTGCTTTTAGATAAAATTATAGAGGTCCCGCTTATTCTAAAGTTACCCGAAACTAGGAAGTTTTCCGTTGGCAGGGGATATCAGAGCACATCGAAAATATATGAATTTATTCCACAAATAGCCATGGAAAACGTTAATTATGACGTATTGACTAATAATGTTTGTTTCTCGGAATCTTATGGGAGCATTGAAAAAAATATACTTAAGTATAGAAATAAAAATAATTTCCAGGCTAAATTTGATAAAGTAAATTCCATCAGAAAGGCGGTATATTTTGACGAATACAAACTCGTTGTGAACCTTACTCACGGTCAGGTTGAGGAATTTAAAAGAAATGGGAAACCGGTCCAAATTAATGAAAATAGGAACAAATATTTGGAAATGATAAGCGAAATAGAGACTTTTTCTTGGAACGAGGATTTGATATTTCCCTAGGAAAGTAAAGGTTATCCTTTCTTAGTTTCAACTTAAGGAAGAACCAATATATTAAGAACAGTATGCATGATAAATTTGTAAAAATAGTTCTTAAAAAAACATAAAACTCACTTTTCCTTGATGTGTTTCTACCTTATTCTTGATATTCAGATAGTGTATTGAAAATGATGTAAAATCGAAAAAGTCCTGCACAATTTAGATTTGAGAGGTGAAAATATGCAGGATGTATTGGAAATAGTGAAAGAACTGATAAGTAGTTTTCTGAAAGACAGAAAAGAAGGAAAGAAGCACCTTGTTGAATGGTTTCTCAACAGTGTGATGGAGGAGGAAGCATGGATGAAGATATCCCCTTATTTATAAGAGAGAACAGCAGACAGGAAGGCACATGGAAACTGTACAAAAAACAGAACATTGAAGACGGTTGAAGGTAATCTGGAATTGAAGAAACCTCAGATAATGGAATTCCCATTGTAAACCAATGTATTTCAAAGATATTCAAGGGTAGAGAAGGCACTTGATTCCGTCATTCTTGAATCCTATCTGCATGGTCTATCCACACTAAATGTCAGGAAGGTAATAGAATCCCTTGGATTGGAGAATGTATCTGCATCATACGTTTCCTAGATCTCATCACAACTTGATGCATCCGTCAGGACATTCATGGAAAGAAGGATTGAACAGCCCATGAAATTCATATACATAGATGCAACACATCTCAAGATCATGGATGTCAGGAAATTTGGTAACAAATCTCTATAATATGTATAGGAATAAATTCTGAAGGTAGGAGAGAGATTCTGTCAGCCAGATTATATGATTCAGAGATCATGGTGGAATGGGAATCATTCACCTGTTGAACTTACAAAGGAACAAAAAGATCTTATAAATAAGTTTTCAATTTAACTGCAGTGATAAAATGGGGCAAAGATAAGATGAAAATAAAAAAATTAAATTATACTATTAAAGGCTAAAAAATTACTTTAATATATGAGAAGAAGTAATTTTAATATTTTTACTTATAAATATCATATTTAATGTATATTTTATGTGTTTATAAAAATGTAGATTATAATCACCCATTCCTTGTAAACATAAATATAATGGTTTATTATTAAACGAGTCTATTTTTCTTGTAAAATTTTTATCAAGAAAACCATCAATAAAATCCAAATCAAAATAAAAATTTACATCTTCTTTTGAATATAATTTAATAATTTCATTGTATTTATGATTATTATTAATTATATCATAAAATGTATTTGTTATATGAATTCCGTTGTCTTCAACTTTCTTTGTTTTATTTAGTAATATATTTTTGTCAATTTTGTATTTTTTATATAAATATGGATTTAAGAAATATATAATATTAAAATAATTATTTAAAATTTTAATAACATTAATTGTATGGGTTTGTAATCCACCATAAAATGAAATTATATCAGGTCCAATAAAACCAATTGTTATTTTTTTATCCATTTAATTTAGTTATTAATATATAATATATAAACTAGGATAATTTTGCATTTATTTTTTGTCTTTGCGAATTTAATATTTTTCGAGCATAGTTACCAAAAATTAACAAAGATATATATTCAAAAATAGGAAAGATTTTAGATCCTTTATTATAAAATAAAAAATTAGAAAAATAATAAGGTTTATTGTTTTTATTAAAAGAATAGAGCATTAATGAATGAGTAAAAATTAATGCTTTAATATGATTTCTTGCTTTTTTACTTTTAAAAAATTGTAAGAATTTTTTATATTCATTATTAAAGGTTTCAGTTAACTCTATTCTTTTTTTTATATATATATTAAAATCATTTTCAACAATATGAGATGTGGATTTATGACTCATAAATTTTGTTAATATCTCTTTTCCAATTATTATTTTTTTTTTTGATTCTAAGGCAGATGAATACATAAAAGTATCTGGAGAAATTTTTATTTGCTTGAGATAATCATTATTTATTATACTTTTTTTTATTGTTATTGATGACATATTAAAGTCTGGATTATTATTTGATTTTTTTATTTCTTTATAATTCTTATCAACAAAAATAGATCGATTATGATAATAAACCAAATCCTTATTATTTTTGAATAAATTATATATAAATTCCAATTTATTATCATAAAATAAATCATCATCTTCTAAAAAAGATATTATTTTTCCTTTAGCAATGGAAACGATATTGGAAAGATATTCGCCATAATTTTTCATTTCATTTTCTGTAAGTTTTATGTGTTTTATTTTTATTTTATATTTATTAATGCCAAAATCAAAATTCGTTATTAAAATTGTTTCAAAATCTTTAAAAGTTTGATTTTCTAATGATCTTATAGCATTATCCAAATATTCTTTTCTATTAAATGCTGTTACAATAACTGTTATATCCATATATGATTGTGATATTAAATATACATATGAAAGTTTAGTATTGGTTAGGCTCCCTAATTGGAGACAACATTGTCCTATAAGCTCTCATGCTTTTTGATTCTCTTTCATCCATTTTTCATTTATCTCCCTTGGTGTAATATATCCTATTGGGGTATACAGCCTCTCGTTGTTTTAGAAATCAACAAACCTGTCGATGGTTGATTCAGTTTTCTTGAAGTTCTCAAACTCAAACCTTATTATAACCGCTCTCAAAGATTGAATTGAAGGATTCAATGTAAGCATCCTTCTTTGGAGTGGCAAGATGGATGCGTTTATGCGGTATCCCATATAACTATATCAAAACCGTCAATCCTCAATAGGTTTAAGAAAATAAATCCAAACAAAACAATAAACAAACAAATAAAACAGTATAACTTCATACTTATAGGGAACAAGAGGAACAAGATCAACGAGATTATTCCATGTTTACCTTATAGCAAAGATATTCATTGTATTCAATATAATGAATTCATAAACTATAAGTAAGGTAAATTTATAAAAAATCTTGATAAACCAACAATTGCATATTGGAAATCTCTTTATAATGTTCTAACAGAATACTTCAGGCATTCAGACAACAAATTTGATTATATCGATAACAAGGCTGTAAGGAAACATATCCATGCTGATAGAATAAGATACATCGGAAAGGAATCTAACAATATGGATGAGTGATGGGTATTAGGAATTGTTAACAATTTTTACAATGAATATGTTAATGATAAAGAATTCACTAGCTAGATATTAACATTAAAGCCTAAAAATCTTAAAGAATAGGAAATATCTGAAAGATCATGGTTTAGATTTAAAAAAAAGATAATAATCACGGTATCAAGAACGATTTTTTAATACTAAGAAAATTGATATCTATTTATAAGATATCAATACTATAATTACCATTGAATAATACTGTATATACTACTGACAATTTAGAAGTCTTATATACCCCCTATAGCTTGGGGATATAGGACATTACCAATATTTACTTGATTTACTTCCCATTCTCTCTCCCTGACCGAAATCATGGAATATGGTATTAGCACTGCATGCCATGCCATTGCCGAAGGCATTATAAGCCAAGTTCAGAAGAGTTTTCACCACTTTTGATTATTATGTTTCACTGTTCTCTTTCTCTGTATCTCTGTATTCATGATCAATAACATACACATGATGGATATTAAACTGAAGTAGAATGATCTGATCAGCTTCATGAATTTCATGTGCCATCAATTCTTTTCCAAGAACCTGGTTAGGAAGGGTACATGCTTTAAGATCATGAAAATCCTCACACTACATGGTACAGTCTCACATCTTCATGGACTGCAGATATCAAATTTTTGAATAATTTTTTTGCAAATCCGCCCTGGTTATGGAAGAGATTACCCTTATGATCTAAGTGAGAAGAATTGGATTACAAGTGAGAAAACATCCATCAGGAAGAGATCAAACCTGTTCAGCATTCCCGGCATGGTGATCATGTCTTATTGTCTTATATTGTCTTATGAGAATGTGAAAAGATGTGTCCATTCAGTTCCCAGCATAATCATGGAGTATTATGGTTGCTTCCCTTATCATGATCAGGATGTATACATAGACGGTATTGAAAAATGCAGTTCTCTTATAAAGGATTACAGAACAAAAAGTTTCCTTGAAAAGATACTTGATGATCTTGTGGGTGATAAGTTTGTAAATTTATTTTTATTCATCATCTTCATCTTCTTCATGTTCATCTTTTTCTTCACCTTCATGTTCATCATTACACTCTCAATATTCTCCATTCCATATTATATATATATCACTAAAGACAGATGCCATTAAGAATCCATGCTGAAAAGGGTATCATACCAGTATCATACAACCATACATGATCAATATGGGAATAAGAATGAAGAGATGCATGTTCCATATTGATAAAAATATGGTACATAAGATTTGTAAAGATTTGTAAATAAGGAGTGGAGAATGAACTTGACATGGCCATGCGCATGATAAGATGCATGTTCTTTTAGAGTGAAACAGACGTGAAGAGAGTTGGAAAGAACAGTGATGCTATAAGGAAACTCACCAAATGAAAAGGTGAAAAAGAGATGGTTGGAATAGTGCTTGAAAAGATTGAAAGCCTCTATGGTAAAAATGAAATAATGAAGAATTTCATCAAGTCTGTAAAAAAAAATAAAAAAATGTTCCTGTAGATGGAGAATCCTGAAGTGGTAAAGATTTTTGGTCTTGAATAACAGTACTTCTCCATACAGTCATGGCTGTTCAAGCATAGGTTCAAGACCAATGAGGAATTGATTAGGACATCCTATTGGTATCACAGGTACCTATCAAACGGATCTTGACAACGTGAGACATGGAAAAATAATACGGAAGATAGGAATCAGATCAGAGTCAACAAAACTTCTTTGATGACTCTGATCATGGTTTCAGCCTTTTCATCCACCATGTTGTATTCACTCTGTAGATATAGTAACTTGATCATTGTCGTAATAGGGATGTTAGATGCACCTACTCTTTCTGTATGGTTATAATACATGTTATTCAATATCTTAGAGAAGACAGATCAGCCTATTGAATCCTTAACAAAAAAAACAGAAAAATGGTTTATCTTCATGATTGATCATTTCTCCACAATTGAAACATGAAGCAAGCTGATCATACAGTTACGTGAATATCCCATGAATAAATGTTTCTATTAGAACATGTAAACAAGGCTTTAAATTAAGGATCATGTGCAAATGAGTTATTAGAAATCCTTTCCGATTTTCAGTCACTTATTGCAGATGCACGTTTACACAGGTTTGATTACATAAAGACAGTACAATATTATATATGGGCCACAGTATAAAAGATACATGCCCCATTTCCAGACAAACGAGAATGAAATTATGAAAGACGGAGTGGTCCCTAGGGAAAATTCATAGCACATTTCAAGCTGTTTCCTGTACCTAACAAATGTGAGGCTTGTGTATGAAGCCAATCCTCCTCTCAGATAAAATTCAGAAATTTTCATACCAATTAGTGAAATAAAGGAGGCACATGTTTCCAACCCGTTGTTTGGATTGCGTCCATCCATTTCCCCTCTGTCAGGTACACATTAAGAATGGATAATTAATACGTGGAGTTTATAATCAGCAAGCCTTAAGAGTGGTCCTCGGCAATAAAGAAATGGACAATTCCATCCATAACATGCAAGGATAGCATCGACAGGAGAGCTGATGATGATCTGATACGCAGAGCAGAGAAAAGGAACAGGAAAGACTTAAAGCTCTCATCTGATTTTTTCAATCTTTATCCGACAAAGGGAAAAATGATCGGAATGGCATGGAAAAGGGTTTTATGGAGATGAGATGCGGAAAATGTGGGTGGAGGGTGATGGAAGAATCTATTTTCTGCCCATCCTGCCGCCTTAGAATCAAATGACAGGAATGACCGCCTCGGAAATAGAGGTGGGTTTCGTCCAAATCAGATTCTCATGCATTTTATTATCCCTTTTTGCCTAAAAGAAATCTTTCCTCCGGCGTATTGAATTTCAATTCTGCTTCACATCTGAATGGATACCATTCATGATGAAAAAGGAGACTAAAAATCATACTGAAATTTCACATATGAATCCATTTTCGTATACAGGAGTTTGTTGAATCCGTGCATTGTGCCTTTTGTTGATAATATACGGAGTGTGGATGATTATTAACAATATGACGAAAGGCGAAACTTTATTCAACCTTAAAAATAT
Source organism: Oxyplasma meridianum (assembly GCF_038024865.1). Taxonomy (NCBI): domain Archaea; kingdom Methanobacteriati; phylum Thermoplasmatota; class Thermoplasmata; order Thermoplasmatales; family Thermoplasmataceae; genus Oxyplasma; species Oxyplasma meridianum. The sequence goes on from NZ_CP133772.1 coordinate 752,533, forward strand.
TATCTTTAACATTGCAAGTAACACAGGTTGGAAAATATTCAGATCAGATCAGTTCAGAATTAAGTGAGATCTATTACAGAAGATTCACCATAATTATACCTGCGTATAATGAGGAGAAACGTATAAAGCCGGTTCTTAAGGATATTGTAAAATTTGTTTCAGAAAATAGTCTTCCATGGGAAGTTATTGTCTCAATAGACGGAAATGATGGAACTGCTGACATTGTGAAAACATTTTCAGAAACCTATCCCTTTGTATCATATACAAAATCATCCGGAAGGGGGGGGAAAGGTAGCGCAATTATTCGGGCATCATCTTTTGCTAAGGGTGACTTTGTTATACTGATGGATGCAGACAACAGCATGGAATTCTCGGAGGTTGTAGGCAGAATTCCCCTCATACAAGATTATGTTGCCGTGATACTCTCCCGATATCATGACAAGGGCGATATACCATTAATGAGAAGGTTTTTGAGCAGAGGATTCAACATTCTTGTTCGTACGTTTACAGGTCTCGAGATCGGGGATACTCAGAGCGGATACAAGATTTTTCGGAAGGGTGAGTTTCTTTCGGCGTTGGGAAAAGTTGGCGCAACAAACACATTCTATGACATTTCACTGCTTTACCACATCCACTCTTCCGGAGGGCAGATAATGGAAACTAAAGCTCACTACACCCATGATGAAGGGAGCAAGTTTCACCCCCTTGGAGAGGTTATCGGGCAGGGCATCTCCCTTTTTGCTTTTGCTATAAGACACTCACGTTTTTATCACCTTGTCCCGTCATGGATGATCTCCCTTTATGTGAGGAAATTCAGGTGGATCTAGTTCCTGTAAGATTTATATTGGCCAACTCCCTGACTGATTTTGCAAGATCATACTAAGTGGTTAATTTAAGACCCCTCTTTGTCATGTCTGCCTGTAAGAACATCTAGTATGTCCTGAGGGGATTTGGCACATGCCTTATTTCTGATTCTGCAACTGTTATCTCCCTGACAATCTTTGCTTTCGTATTGAAATCTCTTGAAATTTTGGTTCCTATATTGTAGGATTCTCCGGTGTTCCCGTGAGGAATGTACCTATATTAGATTAACGGGAAAGATCAAAGAGGGAAAAACAATTGAAGTTTATAATAAGACGGGTGCGAAGATTAAAGTATGAAACTGTTATTCATTTTGGGTACTAATTTAAGGGACAAGGTATAATGATAGTAAACACACAATTTAAGGGGAGAAAATTACGATTTCAGCTGGTCAAACATGATGATTATTCTGCTTTTATCAAGTTTTCGTTGAAAGATCTTACCCTCATATATTAAAAAATATAAGTAATGAAGATATAGTTGTGAATGCCGGTGCAAATATAGGGATATTTACAGTTCTGGCGTCCAGCCTTGCAAAACAAGTTATAGCATTTGAACCAGACATTGCAAATCTCAGGATTTTAAGAGAGAATTTGGAACTTAACAAAATAAAAAATGTTACAGTGATTTCTAGATAGTGTACATAAATTCCTGTAAATTTGAAGTGATCTTATACAAAATTACATTATTTCCATATTTATATATTTTCTTGTTAACCATTCCTCATTTATATCCATTATAATTGAATATACTAATCTAAGTACAGAATTATCAGATGGAAATTCCTTATTTTTATAGTTCGTCTCTTGAATTCTTTCATTTAATCTTTCTATTACCTTTCTATTACATTAGTTGTTCTTAACCTCTTTTGCATATTTTTAGGATAATAAAGATAATTGTGTAAAGAATCATGGTATTTCTCAAACATATCACTTGCTTTATTAAGTCCATTCTCTATTAATTTATCCTGCGCTGTTGATATTAAATATTCATTATCTAAAGCTTTTTTATTATCAATGATACATCATCATATCTGTTTTTAGGTATTAATTTCATTATATTCCTCATAAAATGTACATGGCAATATTGCCATGATGAACCCATGAATGATTTAGTTACTGCTTTCCTTATGCCCTTATGCCCATCTGATATTACCATCTCTATATTGTTTAATCCCCTTAGTTTCAGATCATCAAAGAATGATTCCCATTGAATGTCTGATTGAGAATCATATAATTTGAAAATTTAAATGATAATATTTAAATGATAATATCTCTCTATAGCCTTCATTACTTATTCTATTAACATATAATGCTTTGTTTTTATATTTTGAATCTTCCCTTATCTTAAAGTAAGTAGCATCTATATTATAAAAATTTAAATTCTGATGCTATCTTCTTTTCCAAGAATTCCTTTACCTTTATATCAATTTTAGATGTTAATGATGATACATATGATGCCCATATATTGTCTATTCCCAATGATTATACTACCTTTTGAACATTCCTTGTAGATAGACCATTAATATAGGATTCTAATATTACTGATTTCATTGCTTCTTCTATTCTTGAATATCTTTCAAATACTTTTTTTAAAGGAAATTCCCTTATCTGTGGTTTTTCTAATATTATTCTTCCGTCAATTGTATTCAGTGATCTTCTTCTTTTTATTTCTATATGCTTTTCTATTCTCAGATCTTTCATACAATTCAGCCTTTATCATCTGATTAGCCTCTTCATCCATTACATTGTTTAAAAACCATGTAATGAATTTCTTTTTTCCTTCTTTTCCGTCATATAAGTAACTATTTATGAGTTCTTGCATTATTACTTCTTGGTCTTGTATTTTTATCACCTTCAACATAATTGTACAAGACCGTTTTAAATTTACAGCAAAATCTGTAAACTATCTTTCACATCAAAGTATATATTAAAAAATCTTAAAAATAATACTTTATAACACTGTTATGATTTTTATATAAAAATTCAAGAATAAATAAAATCTAAAGCATAAGATGTAAATATTCAAACAAATATCCATAAAATAATACCTGCATATAATGAAGAAAATCGAATAATACCGGTTTTAGATGATATTTCTTCAATTATAAGTTAAAATAAATTGCCATGGAATATTATAGCATCCATAGATGGAAATGATAAGACAATAGATATAGTAAAAGATTATAATAAAAAATATAATTTTATTAAAGGATTAAAAAATAACGGAAGAAACGGCAAAGGCAATGCAATTAAAAATTCTTTAAAATATGTAAGTTCGGATTATGTTTTTTTAATGGATGCAGATAATTCAATGCTATTAAGTGATATCATTAATTCCTTAAACAATTTAAAAAATAATTATGACACAATAATATTTAATAGATATATAAAAAAAATAAAATTCCATTTATAAGAAAATTTATAAGCAGAGGATTTAATTTTCTTGTAAATTCAATATTAAAATTAAACATTAAAGACACTCAAAGTGGATATAAAATAATAAATGCTAAAATGTTTAAAAAAGCAATGAATAAAATTACATTTACAAACACATTTTTTGATGTAGCATTATTATATTATCTAAAAAAAGAAGGTTCAAATACAATAAAAATACCTGTGAAATATAATCATAATGAAAATTCAAAATTCCATGCTTTTGGTGAAATAATAGGGGATGGGATATCATTAATCGCTTTCAGGATAAGACATTTAAGAATTTATAAATATATACCGGATTTTATTGTAAAATTATATTATAAAATATTTAAATGGATTTAACCATTTCTTTAATTCCTGACCTTAAATCATATTCTGGAATAAAATTTAAATCCTTTTTTGCCTTTGATATATCAGCACATGTATATAGTTGATATGTTTTAAATGGAATTTTTTCATATTTTGGTTTTATATTTGAATTCATTTCATCTTTTATAATTTCATATATATCATTGAATTTTGTTGTTATGCCTGTTCCTATATTATATGCTTCACCGTTCTTGCCATTAAGTGCAGCAAGAATATTTGCTTTAGCAACATCTTTTATGTAAATAAAATCACGGCTCTGATTTCCGTCCCCATATATTATCGGTGTTTTATTATTTTTTAAATCATAAATAAATTTATGCATTATGCTTGAATATAATCCTTTAGTATTTTCCCCCAAACCATATGTATTGAAATATCTCATATATATTGTTTCTAAATCAGAATTTTGAGTAAAAAATTTTCCTGAAATTTCATTGAAATATTTTGTCATTGAATATGCACTTATAAAATTTAAATTTAAATCGTTTTCATTTGTTATTTTAAATGTATTTCCATATATTGCAGACGATGATGCAAGAACGACTTTTTTCACTCCTGCTTTTTCAGATAATGACAATACATTAAATGTTCCCTGTAAATTTATTTCATATCCTGTTTCAGGATTCTTTTCAAATTCAGGTGGCGATGTCATTGCAGCCTCATGAAATACTATATCTATATCTTTTAATGCCTTAGATAATTTATCTTTATCTAAAATAGAAGCTTTTATTTTTTTGTCTGCACTGCTATTTCCTTCTTTAATATCATAAGAAACAGTATTCCATCCTTTATTTTTAGCATATAATATTATATTTCGGCCTATAAAACCTTCTCCTCCGGTTACTAAAATATTCATATATGTTGAATGTTAAAATTCATATAAATTTATTTATTGTTGTTATTTAATATATGTTCCTACAATTAAATTTTCACTATTTGATATTTCTATGCCATTGAATATTTTTTTAATTCCAGGATTTTCTTTTATATTGTTTAAATATTTATACAATCTTATTGCCAAATATGGATGTTTTAATGAAAATTTAAATGCATTAAATAAATATTCATTTTTATTTATTCTATTAAAATTATAACCTAAAGATTTTAAAATTTGATCTACCTTATTTTTAGTTCCAAGTAATTCTATTGGAATATATCGTAATTTCCTTATATAATCATATAATATATTTATGGCATCAACTTCAAATCCTTCAATATTTATTTTAATAATATCTATATTATTTTTATTATTATTTTTTAATATTTTATTTAATAATTCTAAAGTTAATGGGTCTGCATCAAAATTTTCATTTTTAAAGGATAAATTTATTTTATTATTATTTTCAGAAATTGCCTTATTTATTGCTATAATATTTTTCAATTTATTATCTTTAATATTTTTATTTAAAATATTATAATCTTTTGGATTAGGCTCTACAGCTAATACTAAACCATTTTTTCCTACTAATTTTGATGCTAATAAACTAAATTATCCTATACCTGCTCCTAAATCAAGAACTGTGTCTCCATTTTTTATATTTTCCATTTTATATACATCTAAAACAAGTACCTCAATAATAGCAGAAATATCATGATTATCCTCAAAAGAAATAGACATATTTTTTATTTTTATATGCATAAAAAATATATAATAAAGATAGTTATAAATTTTTGTTTTATTATTGAAATTAATTGCTATATTATGTTAAATTAATATATATCATTAATATAAACATTATATTGAAGATACTTTGGTTTTCTCACAGGGATATAAAAAATCCAAGATCTGGTGGAGCAGAAAGGACAATATACGAAGTTGGAAAAAGAATTTCTTTAAAGGGAAATATATTTATATGGATATCTGCGTCATGGAATAATAAATATTCTGAAGAAATTATGGATAATATTATTATTAAAAGAGAGAAGAATAATTCATTATTGCATTTAAAAGTTCCTGAAATAATTAAAAGAGAAAAACCGGATTTTATTGTAGATGACATGGGACATGCTGTGCCATTTTTATCTGAAAATTTTACAAAAATTCCAGGAATTGTTTTTTTTCACCATTTGCATAGAAGATCTTTAAAAGGTCAGGTTAATTTTCCAATGAGGATGATTTTATCAGGTTTAGAAGCTTTTTATCCTGTATTTTACAGAAAATGGCATTTTATAACTGAAAGCAATTCATCAATAAACGATTTAATAAATTTGGGAATTCAAAATAAGAGAATAATAAAAATACCTCCTGGCGTTAATACTGAATTGTTTAGGCCTTTAAAAAAAACTGAATTTCCAAGCATAGTTTATTTTGGCGGATTCAGGGATTATAAAAGACCTTGGGAAGTAATTTATGCAGTAAATAATTTAATAAAAAAATGTAATAATATTATGCTTTATATGATAGGTTCAGGTCCATCATTGAATAAAACAATGAAAATATATAATGATTTGGATATTAAAAATAATGTAATTTTTCTAGGCAGAATTAATAATAATGATTTATCAAACATTGTTGGATCTTCATGGCTGAATGTCCATACTTCTATAACTGAAGGTTTTGGTTTTTCTATTTTAGAGGCTTCATCTGCAGGAACTCCTACAATAGCATATGATGTACCTGGTGTAAGGGATGTTATAATACAAAATAAAAATGGTTTTACTGTTAAAGATGGTTCAATAGATGATTTAACAAAAAAAATTGATAATTTTATTTCAAATTATGATAATAGATGGATAAATAGTTCGAGATCTATTGCATTGGAATATTCGTGGGATAAAACTGCTGAATTGTGGTTAACTAATATTAAAAAAACTTTAGAAATATACAAATAAATTTATTTACAATAAAATTAAAAAAGTTTAAATGAACTTTATTATATACTTAAATAATCATAACAATATCTATAATAACATGTTCTAAAAAAACATTTGAATTAAAAAAACCAGCAAAACATGAAAAGTAAAATCTTCTATCAGGTTTTTTTATAGAATATCTATTAGAATATAAATACTAATTAATTATAACTAATTAATTATAACTAATTAAATTATGAAATATTTTAATATAAAGAAGATAGTGTACATAAATTGCTGTAAATTTGAAGTGATCTTATACAAAATTACATTATTTCCATATTTATATATTTTCTTGTTAACCATTCCTCATTTATATCCATTATAATTGAATATACTAATCTAAGTACAGAATTATCAGATGGAAATTCCTTATTTTTATAGTTCGTCTCTTGAATTCTTTCATTTAATCTTTCTATTACCTTTCTATTACATTAGTTGTTCTTAACCTCTTTTGCATATTTTTAGGATAATAAAGATAATTGTGTAAAGAATCATGGTATTTCTCAAACATATCACTTGCTTTATTAAGTCCATTCTCTATTAATTTATCCTGCGCTGTTGATATTAAATATTCATTATCTAAAGCTTTTTTATTATCAATGATACATCATCATATCTGTTTTTAGGTATTAATTTCATTATATTCCTCATAAAATGTACATGGCAATATTGCCATGATGAACCCATGAATGATTTAGTTACTGCTTTCCTTATGCCCTTATGCCCATCTGATATTACCATCTCTATATTGTTTAATCCCCTTAGTTTCAGATCATCAAAGAATGATTCCCATTGAATGTCTGATTGAGAATCATATAATTTGAAAATTTAAATGATAATATTTAAATGATAATATCTCTCTATAGCCTTCATTACTTATTCTATTAACATATAATGCTTTGTTTTTATATTTTGAATCTTCCCTTATCTTAAAGTAAGTAGCATCTATATTATAAAAATTTAAATTCTGATGCTATCTTCTTTTCCAAGAATTCCTTTACCTTTATATCAATTTTAGATGTTAATGATGATACATATGATGCCCATATATTGTCTATTCCCAATGATTATACTACCTTTTGAACATTCCTTGTAGATAGACCATTAATATAGGATTCTAATATTACTGATTTCATTGCTTCTTCTATTCTTGAATATCTTTCAAATACTTTTTTTAAAGGAAATTCCCTTATCTGTGGTTTTTCTAATATTATTCTTCCGTCAATTGTATTCAGTGATCTTCTTCTTTTTATTTCTATATGCTTTTCTATTCTCAGATCTTTCATACAATTCAGCCTTTATCATCTGATTAGCCTCTTCATCCATTACATTGTTTAAAAACCATGTAATGAATTTCTTTTTTCCTTCTTTTCCGTCATATAAGTAACTATTTATGAGTTCTTGCATTATTACTTCTTGGTCTTGTATTTTTATCACCTTCAACATAATTGTACAAGACCGTTTTAAATTTACAGCAAAATCTGTACACTATCAAAGAAGTATTGGATTTCGATTATATGGTTATTATTTATTATTATAATACCTATAATTTCTATTAGAATACTATTATTTTCAGGTGGTTTATATTCATATTCAGATCAACATTTTCCATTATCTTCTTGGTTACCTCCTATTGATATATAATTTCTTTAAATCCATTAAATGGATTTTCTTTTGATAGAATTTTTTTTACATGGTCATATTATTTATTTTCAATTTTTACAAATAATGTAAGAATCTTAGAAAGAGCGTTTTTTACTAGGTTTTCTTATTTTATGTTCCTTTATAATATTTTTTTTATATATATAATTACAAACAAATATTCAGAGAAAGTAAGATTATTAGACAATTTTAAAGGACAAATAAGTAAAATACCGATTTTTATATTTGCATATTATAATTCACCTGCGTTGAATTTAAATGCAGAAGGGGGTATATGGGCAGATTCAACAATTTTAATTCTTATGAGTATATCAATACTTATGATTATAAAAAATAAAGATATTTACATATATATAACTATATCTAGAATTATGATGCTTTCTTTTCTTCTGGACCATGATTATAGTCCTATGTTCTGGATTGCAGTTTTAGTTGTTTCATTAATATCTGGAGCTATAGATAAGAAGTTTTTAAAAACAACTTTTTATTCTTTTTTTATCTATATTAATATTGTTATATAAGAATAAGAAATATATATATATATTGTATTAAATTATAGTATAGTAAAATATGGAAAAAAAAAATAAATCATTTAAATTCTTAATAGCATTTATAATATTAATAGGCTTTTTATTACGTCTTTATAGAATTTTTATACAAGGAATATATATTGATGAAGTCGCAAATTTGCCTTTATCAGTATTAGTATTTTCAAAACCTTTAGATTATAATTTTATGGTTAATAATGCTCTTAAACCCCAATTTTATCTTATTTTATATGGTTTTTCAATATTTATAGTTAATGGATTTCACAATCCGCAAATTACTTATTATACATATTTATCTTATTTACCTATAAAATTTTTGATAACTGAAAGATTACTATCGTTATTTATAAATTATATAATTCTTATAATAATTGTTATATATTTATATGATATTAATAAATATTTTACTTTATCGTTCGTCATATTATATTCATTTTATATCAATCTAGAATTTTATTCAATAATTATTAGTACTGCAGGTTTTGTAATTCCTTTTTGTTTATTATTTATATTTTTCATATATAAATCAGATTTAAGAATTAATAGATATGGCATTATATCAGCTATAGTTTTTGGGATTGTTATGGGTATACAATATTATTCTATAATTTTGATTCTAATTCCACTATTATATTATATAATAATAAAAATTAAAAGAATTGATATAATTAAATTTTATTTTATTTTTATTCCGATTTCTTTACTTACATTTTTATTTTTAAATCCTATTTTTATATTATATCCTTTTAAGATGTTATACCATATATATATTGATACAACAACTGTTTTATCTACCTCTTCCGGGGTTGTTGGAATACCTATATTTTTAATGAATAGAATTACATTTAAAACGCCCATATATTTTCCAATTATAATGATTATTATGGAGACTCAAATTCCAATATTAATATTATTAATTACTTCTATATATTACTATATTTATAAACATTTCAAGAATATAAAAAATAAAAATAATGAACCATTAGATAATCTTATTTTACTTTCAATTTTATCATTTTTCTTATTTATAATATTTGATATGTTATTAAATTATATGAGACGTAACTATGTTTTATTAATTATACCAATTCTTTTAATTACGACAGGAATTTTATCCAAATTAATAATATTAACATTAAAAACTTTTAATAATTATTCTAAAAAAATTGAAAATAATAAAATAAAAAATATTAAAAAAAATTATTTTGTTACAATAACTTTAATAATTCTTATAGTTTTTTTGTTATATTCTTCTACTTTTAATCAAAACGATATACCAACTTATACAAATAAATTGGCTTATTTGGAAAATGTTGGTGGTGCAAATTTTTCCGGTGCTTTTAACTCAGCTCAAGCAGATAAATATATAGGTATGTATATACAAAATCATAATCTTGAGAATAAAACTATATTATCACTAGCTTTAACTGATATGATTGTATATTATGCTCCATCAAACAGTTATATACAAATCTGGAACTCAGTCAATAAAACTTTTATTTCTCATTATTCTGGAGATTATATAGTTGTTGATCAATGGTATTCACAATTATATGGAAATCCTATTTATAAATATCCAAATCTTTTTAAAATTATTTATATATATAAAGTTAATAATGGATATTCTATATTAGCTAAAATTAATTCATATTACCAACAAATGATACTTATAAATAACTATTCAAAATATGGCATAAATCCAAACGGCAGCAATTTTAAAATTACATATGCTGACGGATTACCAATAAATTCATGGATTCAAAGTATAAGTTCTACAACAATCACAGTATATAGCAAATTAACCAATGATATAAATAAGAATATAAAATTAGATATATATCCCAAGAATATAAATGTATTATCTGCCAACGGACCAATTGGAGAAGCTCCACAATTAAGCTCAGTATATGGTGAATATGACGATGGGGCGAAAGTTTTTACATTTTATCAGAATTTTATATCAAATTATAATGGATTTTCTTCATCTTCAGGCAATTCTACATATTTAAAAATACATAATGGAATAACAATATATGATGGAGGCATAGGCATTAATTTTTTAAGAAATTTTAGTATGCCACAAAATTCTACAGTATTATGGAATGGTGAATTTGATACCGGAACGTCATCATATTCTACAAGTCCAGGTGTTGGCTAGGAAGGCAGTTCTCTGTATTTAGGTATGCATTTTAATGGCAGGAACAGAGTTGGATTTAATTGGTATAATGGATCAATACATCCTACGATGGCTCTTGCTCATGCAAACAATAGTTTTGGTTCCGATTCTGCTTATTATACTAATGAATTTCAAAATTATTTTGTTTCTGTTAATGTAAGTAATGGAAATACTTATGAATATGCTGGATTGAATGGAACTATTTATCAGAGTGCATATGAAAATGATTTTACAAGTTATGGTAGTTTTGGGTTTTTTTCATTTGCATCATCAAAAGCATATGAAACATGGCATTATATAGCAATTGCAAATACTCCTTTAAATAAATTAAAAAATATTTCAATAAGTATAAATCATTGTGATTAATTAGTATTTATATTTAAATCTAAAAAATTCTTATTATGACCACGTTAATTTTATGAGAATTTCTATTAACTTTCTGATTTAATCAGTCTGACAAAATTCTTCGATAAAAAAAATAATGTACTGAAAGTTCTCTAAAATTAAAGAGATCCTGCACAATTCAGATTTGAAGGGGTGAAAATATGCAGGACCAATTGGAAATAGTAAAAGAGATGATAATCAGTTTTCTGAAAGACAGAAAAGAAGGAAAGAAGCATCTTGTTGAATAGTTTCTCCATGATCTCATATAAGAAGAGGCAAGAGTTCAGTTCTATTCAATGCCATATGAGAGATTAGAAGAGAAGAAAAGATACTGATATGGAACCATAACAATGAAACTTAAGACAGTTCATAATAAAATAATTCTTAAGAGATCACAGATAAGGAAGTTTTCATTTCAGACAGAGGTGTTCCAAATATATTCAAGTGTTGAAAAAGCACTGGATTCGGTCATGCTGGAATCATAAATAAAGGGTTTTTACAATCAATTTTACAAAGTTTGTGAAGGCATTGAAAATAAAGAATGTATCACCTTCACACATATCACCACTTACATCTGATCTGGATGTAAATATCTTGATTTATTTGAGAGACCCTGAGAGATCCATGGAATCTTACATGAAATTCATCTACATAGATGCAACATACTTCAATGTGAATATGGGAAAGAATACAGAAAAAAAAGATCTGTATCTATATGCATTGGTGTAAACAGTGAAGGTAGAAGAGAAATACCTTCAAACAGTTCATGATTCCGAAAATGAAGTGGAATGAAGTGGAATGGAAATAATTATACGATTATCTGAAGAGAATGAAGAGAAGAGACCTGAAGTGTGTAAAACTAATGATAAAACTAATGATATTTCATGAGTAATTTAAATGAAACTAATACCAAAGAAGCAGTCTTCTGTTATGCAGATATTGAAACAAGATCTTGATAAAGCATCAGAGATGTTTTAGATATACTATCCATATCTTTACAATTAACATGCATATGGATATTCAAACATGAGAAAAATAAAAACAACAAATGTACTGAAGAGAATGAATTGTGGAATGAATTCTGAATTAAAGAAAAATACAGAGAAGATGGAAGCATTTACATTGGAACAGTCTCTATTGAGACTGGTCATGACCATTTCAAATTTGCATAACTTTAAAAGGATTAATATAATTAATATAATATATAATTATAATAAGTTTAAGAAGGTAATAAATAATGAATAAAAGAGTATATACAAGTGATGAAAAATATAATATTATAATGGAATCAATTAAGAATAATATAACAATAGCAGAGATATCATAATCATGGAATAGCTCCTTCCTTATTCTATAAATGGAAGGATGAATTCTCAGAACTAAAATGGATTATCAGGCAAAGATCCTGATAAAGCATTGTTAAAAGAAAATGAAAATCTCAAAGGGATAATAAGTGATTTGACAATGATAAATGAAAGCTTAAAAAAAAATTATAAGGAAATAATAATGTCAATAAACGATATAAAAGATAATATTAATATTCATAAAATATGCAAATATCTTAATTTCAATGAAAGAACTTACTATTATAATATAAAAAATAGAAATAATAAAAGAATCAATAAATTAATGATATTTAATATATAATTAACAAAATTATAGAATTATCAAGGGAGAAAATAACATATGGATATAACAGAATATGGCTATTAGGGAATGAAGGCATAAAAGTATCAAAGAAAAAATATAAAATAATGAAATTAAATAATTTAACATTAAAAAGATACATTATAAAACAATAAAATACAATTTAAAGGAAGCCGATGGCCCTAATAAAGCCTTAAAAAGATATAACATATATTCCTACTAAAAAAGGAATGACATATTTAATATCATTTAAAGATACATTCACTAAAAAATGGTTAGGCTATAATTATTCAAAATCAATGACATCCAGCGATGCAATAAAATCATTAGATGATGCAATAATAAGGGAATACGGTTTTAAAATACCTAATAATTTAATCGTAAGAACAGATAATGGAGTTCAATATATTTCAAATAAATTCAATGATGTTATTAAATTATACAATATTAATATAAATATATAGAAAAGGAAATACCTAAAGAATAGTAAATAGAATCTTTCCATAATTCATTGAAAACTTATTATATCTGGGTAAATGAAATAGAGAATTATGAAGAAGATAAAAAATAATAGAAAATGAATTTTATGATTACAATAATATAAGACCTCATTCTACAATAGACTATTATCCACCCAATCAATTCATTGAAAAATATAACAATGATCCTGAATATAGTGAATATTACAAATCATACAAAATGAAATTAAAAGAAAGTTACAGAAAGAGAAATAATTATAAGAAGGTGATTATAAATGTCTCAAAAAATGAATAAATTTATATGCAAAAAACAATATCCAAGATCAAGACTAATTGTCTCTATAATGATAGATAAACGAGGAGTGGATCACTGGAAGAAAGTATTTGGGCATGGAGGTTGATTGGGATTGTACAGGATCTTTTCGAAATTACAGCAGATCATGTACACCATCATAAGGAAATAATAATTATAAAAACCAATAAATTTATAGGTTGAATTTGATATTTAGTGTTGTTCGAAATTAAATAGGTGAATATATGGTATATAGAATTGCAATTATAATGAAATGGGGTTTATCTTTTGGTGGAGGAGGAGAAAAATGGATTACCGTAATAACTAATAAATTATTAGAAGATGGTTACGAGGTTACCTTTTATATTCCAGATGTATATTTAAAAGAAGAGGATAATAAAATACCTAATGTAACATATGTATTTTATAGGTCTAATATTATTAGTATACTAAAGAAACTTAATTTAATGAATTTTGCTTGGCCATTTATAAAAATACGATTAAATAGAGAATATGATACAATTTATATTCCTTCTTTTTATGCAATAAGACTTATTATATATTATTCTATTATTAACAAATTTAGAATAATATTAGATTCTCATGATTTCTATTTAAATAATAAAAAGTTAGCTAGAGACTTTTTAAGAATAATACCAGAAATTTTTTTAAAAATTTCTAATAAAAATGTTATGATACGTTGTGTAAATGACAAATGTTCAGAAGAAATGTTAAAATACGGAATATTCAATAAATATATTCCTAATTTTCCTTATTCATATGGAAAAAATGTTTCGTTATCTACGAAGTTTAGAATTTTGTTCATAAACAGAATTAATAAAAGAAAGGGAGGTGATATATTAATTGATATTATAAATACATTAAAGAATTATAATGATACAGAAATAATTATAGCTGGCTATAATGATTGCGGGGATAAATTTATAAATAGTGTAAATAATTCTAATAATTGTAAATATTTAGGTTATATTTCTGAAAATGATAAAATAAATCTTTTAGAGGAGAGCGATGTCTTTATTCTTCTTTCTAATCGCGAAGCAGCAGCACCTTTATCACAACTTGAAGCAATGGCTTCTGGTCTATTTGTTATATCAACATGGAAATGGTCAAGTATGGGAATGCCCATATTTTTTTTAAATAATGAATATTTGCAGATTGTAAATAGAAATTCAACAAATGTAATAAAAGCAATCATTAAATTAAAGGAAATGTGGTCCAATGACCATAATAAATTTATGCAAATGAAACTTGATTTAAAAAATAGATTCCTTAATAAAAATTTTTATAATGATTCTATATATAGAACAATCTCTTTTTTAACTCAAAAAATTAAATAAATTGTTTTTAACAATTTTAGTATTTAAATAAGATAGATTACATATTTCTCTAAAGGTTCTTATGTCGCCATAAGAACCCAATGTACCACCAACGATATCTTTAATTTTAAAATCTATAATATTATATTTTACCTTTTCTAATTTAAGTTTAATAGCTAAGTCTATATCTTCAGCACCATTGACATAATTCTCGTCGAATATTTTACATTCTAAATTCTTTATTAATCCATAACTGAGAATAGTTATAGCACCTGAATATAATATTTTAATTTTATTATTATAAAGAAATCTTTTAATTCCTGAACTTGTTCCTATCACATATTTTATTTTTAAAAAAGATTCTATTTTTAATTTTTTTCTATAGTTTTTATATATAGATAATATAAAACTCCTCCTAAATGTCCTATTTGATATATATGCATATCTTGAATGATATTTAGCAGGATAAGTATGTACAAATTTTTTTTCATTGAAATTTAATTTATTTAATTCTTTTTTTAATATTGATATATTATCAATTTTATACATATCATCATTGGAAACAATAATCCATTTTGGATTGTATTCCATAGCTTTTTTTATTCCTACATTGCAGTTATGTGCATAATTAAAATAATAATTTCCGGCACCACTTTCAACAAATATTATATGCAGACCTTTAAATATATCTTTATCTTGAATTGCATATTTTCCATTTATATCAACTGTTGGTATAACGACTATTATGTCTTTATCACCTTCTATTTCTTTAATATAACATACGCCTTTAGGTCTTTCTTTCATCCATTGTATTAATTGTTCTCTATTTTCAAAACTATTATAAAATTCAATAATTTTTTGTGGATCATTGCTCATAAATAAATTGTTTCTGTAATCAACTAAACTAAAGAACAATTCATTATTTTCTATATTTAAATTTGTATGCAATGCACTTAAGTTAATTTCTTTAGAAATCATAAAATTTAATAATAACTTTGTATTTAAATATTATTATCTTATTATGAATAAATTTTAATAATAATTACATATTAACATTTAATGAAAGGAATTTTATTGCATGGCGGCTCAGGAACAAGATTAAGGCCTTTTACATATTCAGATGTAAAGCAGTTATTGCCTGTGGCAGGAAAACCTGTTAGTGAATACGCATTAAAAAATATGATAGACATAGGAATTAAAGATTTTGCAATTATTATAGGAAATATAGGCGGAGAAGAAGTAAAAAATTATTATGGCAATGGAGAAAAATGGGATATTAGTATAGAATACATTTATCAGGATAAACCATTAGGAATAGCACATGCAATATATTTAGCAAAGGATTTTATCAAAAATTCAGATTTTGTTGCATATTTAGGCGATAATATAGTTCAAAACGGAATTAAAAATATGTATAATGAATTTATAAAAAATTATTATGATGCCTTTCTACTATTAGCAAATGTAAAAGATCCAAGAAGATTTGGAGTGGCTGAAGTATATAACAATAAAATAATAAATTTGGTGGAAAAGCCAGAGAATCCTAAATCAGATCTGGCTTTAGTAGGTGTTTATTTCTTAAAACCAGATATATTTAATATAATATCAAATTTAAAACCATCATTAAGAGGAGAATTAGAAATAACAGATGCACTGAAAATGCTTTTAAATAATAATAAAAATATAGGCTATTCAATAGTAAATGGCTGGTGGAAGGATACGGGAACGCCCGATGAGTTTCTTGACTGCAATAGATTAATTTTAGATGAAATAAACAACAATATTTCTAATATAAATATTAAGGGGAGAATAATTATTGAAAAAAATGCAATTATTGATGACAAATCAAAGATATTTGGTCCATGCTATATAGGAAAAAATACAAAAATAGAAAATTCTGTTATAAGACCTTATACAAGTATAGGAAATAATTGCCATATAAAAAATTCAGAAATAGAGGATTCCGTTATAATGGATAATACAAACATAAATTATTACGGAAAAAGAATTAGCGAAAGCATAATAGGTCCTTATGCAAATATAGAAAAAAATGAAAATAATAATATAAATTTAATATTGGGAAGAGATTCAAAAATAAGGTTATAAATATGAATAATATTCTTATTATAGGTGCGGACGGGCAATTAGGAAAAGAATTATCGAAATTATATCCAGAATCAAAAAAATTATACCATAAAGATCACGGAGAATTAAATTTAAATCTATTTAATGAAGATGATATCATTAATAAATTATCTAAAATAAATCCAAATATTATAATAAATACAGCTTCATTAACAAATGTAGATAAATGTGAAAAAGAAAAAGAATATGCATATAAAGTAAATGGATATTCATTAAAAATTATAACTGAATATGCAAGGTCAAAAAATATATATTTAATTCATATATCCACAGATTATGTTTTTAATGGAAATAGTTCATATTACAGTGAAGAATCAATACCTGATCCTATAAATTACTATGGTTTCTCCAAATTAATAGGGGATATATATATAAATTCATATAATAAATCATTAATAGTAAGGACTTCGGGTGTTTATGGATATAAAAATAATTTTCCATTATTTGTTTATAATTCATTAAAAGATAATAAAAATATAAATATTATTAAGGGGTATTATTCGCCTATACATGCTTATAATCTTGCTTTAGCAATACAAAAATTGATCGATAATAATATATATGGAATAATAAATATTGCAGGCATAAGAATATCAAGAATAAATTTTGCAAATAAAATCGCTGATTTTTTTAATTTAAATAAAGAATTAATTAATGAAAATGAAGTAAAGATGTATGCAAAAAGGCCTTATGATTCATCATTAAATATAGACAAAGCAAAATCATTAATTAATTTTGATTTTTATTCATTAAATTCAAATTTAGATATATTTAAAAAAGAAATAGAATATTTAAAATAATTATTATTAATTATCTTTTATGCCATTTGAAATAGAAGAAACAGAAATACCTGAAGTAAAAATAATAAAACCAAAAATATTCAATGATAATAGGGGTTATTTTCTTGAATTTTATAAAAAAAATGACTTTAATAATTTTAATATTAAAGTTAAATTTCCACAGGATAATCTATCATTTTCAAAAAAAGGTGTTATAAGAGGTTTGCATTTTCAAAAGCATCCATATGAACAAGGAAAATTAGTTTCTGTAATTTCAGGGAAAATATTTGATGTTGCTGTTGATTTAAGAGAGAATTCAAAAACTTTTAAAAAATATGTATCCATAGAATTGTCAAATGAAAATAATAAAATGTTTTATATACCTGAAGGTTTCGCACATGGATTTCAGGCACTTAATGATTCATATGTAATGTACAAAACTACTAAAGAATATAATAAAGATTATGATTCAGGAATTATATTCAATGATAATGAAATATCCATTAAATGGCCAATTAAAGATTATATAATATCTGAAAAGGATAAAAAATTAAAAACATTAAAAGAAATTTTTAGGTGATGAGTAATATGAAATTATTAGTAACAGGTGGAGCTGGATTTATAGGTTCAAATTTTATAAATTACTGGTTAAATAAATATAAGGAAGATTATATAATAAATATAGACAGATTAACATATGCCGCAAATCCTGAATATGTAAAACAAAAATATTTTGAAAAAAGGTATAAATTTATTAAAGGAGATATAAATGATAAGGAATTAATGGAAAAATCAATAAAAGATTCTGATGTAATAATAAATTTTGCAGCAGAGTCTCATGTTGACAATTCAATAAAATCTGCTGAACCATTTATAATTTCAAATTATTATGGCGTTTACAATATTTTAGAATTGATAAGAAAATATGATAAAAGATTTCATCAGATATCTACAGATGAAGTATTTGGTTCATTGCCATTACATTCTAATGAATTATTCGATGAAAATACAAAATACAATCCTAAAAATCCATATTCTGCTACTAAAGCAGGAGCAGATATGCTAATAAGATCTTATATAAATACATATAATATAAAAGCCACTATATCTAACTGTTCAAATAACTTTGGCCCAAATCAGCATAAAGAAAAATTAATACCCAAAACAATATTAAATGCATTGAATAATGAAAAAATACCTGTATACGGCAATGGTTTACAGATAAGAGACTGGATTTATGTAGAAGATCACTGTTCAGGTATAGACGATGTAATTCATAAGGGAAATATAGGCAATTCTTATTTATTCAGTGCAAGAAATGAAATAAAGAATATCGATATTATTAAAAGAATTTTAAAAACATTAAACAAAGATGAATCTTTAATATCTTATGTTAATGATAGACCAGGACATGATGTAAGATATGGAATAAATCCTGATAAAGCCATGAAAGAATTAAATTGGAAACCAAAATATAATTTCGATGATGCATTGAAAATAACTATAAATCATTATAAAAAAAATATGAATTTAAATAAAGATTTATAATTTTTGGATAGATTAGAAATTTTTATTTAGAAAATATTTTAATAAAAAAAGAGTATATGGCGTTAATAATATAATGAAATTATTGTAACTTTAACTATAATAAATTTAAAGGTAAATATTATACCTTAGAAAATATAAAGTTTGATAACATAAAGAAATTCTCTAAGTTTATATCTAATAAGGCAAAGAATATTAGATTCATAATAACAGAGATAAAGATAAAAAGAAATGATGATCTAATTAAAATAAATAATATAATGTCAATTAAATATGAAGAGAGAGGTTAAAGATTAATAAAGAAAAATAGATTAAAGTCTATAATAAGATAAGAGTGAATTAAATGAGTAATTGTAAAAAGTTTTATTTTTATTACCCCTTATTCCATTGACAAGATCTGCCGGAGGATATGATGTAATTTACAAACTTGCAATATGTTTAGAGAATAGAGGATACACGGTAACTCTCGGTTTTTAAAAGAGAATTTTATAGGCTATAGAGGCGATAACATTGATTATTTGCCACCGTTAGATTTTATAAGTTATATAGAAAAATCATCAGCTCCGTTTTCAAATACGAAAATATTTAAATTTATATATATAATATTTGAAAAAAGGATAATGAATGTTGACTATGATTATAGTTTTTTAAATCAAATTGAAATAAAATTTATATCAAGTGAAAATGATATTGGAGATGATTACGATATATTCTTTGCCACATGAAGGCAAACTGCTAAAATAATATATAAGAAAAGCAAGCTTACAGGAAAAATAGGAGCATATATTACACAACATAGTAAAGATGAACCTTTATTTAGTGCCAAATATTGTAATCTAGCGAAGGAAACTTATAAGTTCTTATTAAGAAAAATAGTGATAAATAATAAAACCTTTAACAGATTTATAAACAATGGTCCAAAAAATTACAGTATACATTGATTTAGATAAATATCATAGAGATGATTCTTTAGAAAAAAAGAATGTGATTTCCCTTATTCTTCCCAAAGGTGAAAGCAAAGGTGCAGTATATGCAATTGAGGTTTTAGATAAATCTTCGGCTCCATCATGGATAGAGTATCATCTAAGACCAAATGATGCATATGTTAATTATGTATAATGTTTCAAAGATATTCATATTGCCATCTCTAGTAGAAGGCTTTTCGTCACAATCGCTCGAAGCAATGGCATGTTACAATGCTGTTATTGTAACAAGAAAGGGTGGAAGTGAGGATTATATTACTGGTGGCATTAATGGATATTTGTGCAATATAAAAGATAGTGAATGATTAGCTGAGAGAGTAATAAATTTAATTGCAGATGAAATGACAATGAAAAAATTCAAAAGGAAGGATATAAAACTGCTATAAATTATAGAGTTTTTCTAAAAACTATCCCTATTACTTCATACTCTGGAAATCGTGAAACAAATCTTCCCGATTCGACTTATTCCAAAATGTGTAATTCAGCAAACAAATATCACCATGCGAGACCAAATTCTTTATTCATGCCATCATGACCTGAACAGAGAAAATTTTTACCGCCTACAATAAATCGATCTTGTTTGAAGCCTTTGATTTCCTATTTTTCCTGAAGGAAAGGTCCATAAGCGTATAGGTGATATATCACTCATCGTGGCAATAAAGAGGCATAAAAAGGGGAACAAGGTCTATCTTGCGGAATACAAGAGCAAAAGGGTCAATGGAAAGGTTGTGAGCACGTATGTGAGGTACATAGGCAGGGAGAATGCGGATAAGACCGTGAAGAAATCCTCAAGATCCATAGACAGGATAGAATCGCCAGGTTCCACAAGGGCGGGTGATGTTGATCTTCTGTGGGCCATTGCACAGGATCTTGCAATTCCACGTATAATCGATGAAATGTGCCTCCCTGGATCCTCGATATCCACAGGGAAAGTGCTGACAGCATGGGCCATAAACCGCGTGGTTGATCCGGAAAGCGCTACCCAGCTGGAATCCTGGGTCAGGACAACGGATATTCCCAGGCTTGCGGAAATAGAAGAGAAGAGATGGACAAAGGATCTCTTCCTCGATTCCCTGGATGCAATATGCTATGACGAATCAAGGGACAGAACTGTCGATCTCTCGCCGGGGATGGATGCTGCCATATACGATGGGTGGAGGAAAAAACATCCTGTATTGGAAGGGGAGAAGTTCGCATATGATCTCACCACCGTATTGTTCTTCGGTACATCATGTCCGCTGGCGGAGTTCGGATATAATCCCAACCACGAGAACAGAAGGCAGATCAATATTGCGCTGATGGTATCAGTGGAGGATCACCAGCCTGAATATCATGCGGTATTCGAAGGATCGAGAACGGGTGTGACAACGGTGAAGAACATGCTTGCAGTTCTCCCCAAGCATGGCGGGAAACGAGATACAATAATATGGGATCGTGGCAACATATCCCGGAATAACTTGGATGACCTGGAACTGGCGGAATGGTATCTGATATCCGGGATTCCGAAGAGCGTGAAACAGATCAGGGAGATACTTTCCAGCGCCTGTATCGATCCTGAACCGGGGAACTTTGTCAGGAAGGCCAGATCAGGCAGCGTGTATGCCCATCTCGTTCATGCAGATCTGTATGGGAAGAAAAGGAACATTGCCGTCTACCTGAATGCGCAGAAGAGGCTAAACGAATCCGATGAACGGAATACAGAACTTGCCAGGATCGGCAGGGAACTTGACGATCTCTCGCGGAAACCTGGGGACATGGATGAACAATCCATTCACAGGCAGATGGAGAAGATAGTGGGCAGTTATTCCCAGTACATTGAGGCGAGAGTAAGCAGGAAGGGTGAGCATAAGATATCATGGCGGTACAGGAGGCATGCAATCCTTGCCTCCGAAAGACTGGACGGCAAATCTGCAATCCTCTGCACCGATCCATCCCTGAAAGCAGATGAGATCGTCAACCTGTACCTTGGGAAGGATTATGTCGAGAAGGTCTTCAGAACCATGAAGACACAGGAGGAGATCACCCCTGTGAGACACCACCTGGAAAGAAGTGTAAAAGCATACGTGTTTGTCATGGTGACTGCATATCGCCTAATGGCTGCTCTTGTTTCGGCCATGAAAAGAACAGGGCATGAGGAACCATGGGAATCTGCGGCTGATCTACTGGACAGGCTGGCAAGGGTGGAGAGAATTGAACTGACCCTGGGAAAGGAGAAGAGGACATGGTACCTGAACATGAAGAGGCATGATGCAGAAACACTGAATAAAATGGGATTCGGAAATATATTCAATGAAAATGAGAGGAGCAAATGATTTGCGTCCCAACCGCAAAGCTACAGTGAATCCTTGAGGTCTATCTGTAGGTGATAATATCAGTCGCTGTTCAGGTCATGATCCAAAATCAATTTACCCAATTTTAATATGTCTGACAACAAAACATTGATATTATTTTCAAAAGCTACAAAAGAAGAGGGATGTGCGATTCACCTATTATCAGACATGCGGAAAGTCTGTTGTATCAAAAACTCTTCCCGCGTACCTTATCCACGTCTTACCCGGAATGAATTTTTCAGGAAGCTTGGAATTGATATACTCCTTGACTAAAGCAAATATGTTTTCCCGCATGTTTTTATCCTTATACTCGTCCATATTAAGTGCAATATAATACTTGGACTTAAAGACTGTTGCGGTCTGATGCTGTATAACAGTCGTCATACGGCATTCGACAACTATTCTATGGAGACCATAATAATCGGACCACCAATCAGATTTCCTAGTCTAATAAAAACTGCTTGATCTTCCTAATTCGCATTCCCTGGAATTTAACTAATTCAGCATAATTTATCGACTTGAATGGATAGATATCTTTTCCCAGGAGGTAATCCAAAATTCCTTGTACATAATTAGAATTTTGTCGCTGGATACCCAATTTTTTTATGCTTTTGAGTAGCTTTAAGTCATAATTAATTATATTCCGGACATCACTTCCTTTGCCTTTCTTTACTGTTCTACTTTCTATTTATTTTTTAATATCCAGAACAAGGCTCCTTATTTCGTTGGTCTTAAGCGTGTTGTTCCTAGAGATAACTATTGCAAATCTTACCGCGGTAAAAGGAATAACAAAAATAAAACCATTGGCCCAAAGATACTCTTGCAAAGTAGCTAGCGAAGTACGTTTATTTCCATCGATGAAAGGGTGCAAGCGAATTATCCCTTCGAACAGTGCCGCTGCCTTAAATGTATAACCAGGGTACAGTTCCTCTCCTTTGATCATTCAATGCGCATTTTCAAAAATAGAGTACACAGAGTTTCTGTCTCGGTACCCCTGCTCTATGGCAAAGTTAGCAGAAAGCTCACTGTGTATTTTAATTATGTCGCTTGCACTGAAAATCATAAAAAATTTTATAGTTTCTCTAGGTGTTCATAAACTAATTTTCCTATTGGATCTTCTTTGGTGAAGAATTCCAGGTCTCTCTTTATGTCAATTTTGTTTTTAACCATCATACTCTCATATTACCTGATTATATAATTATAATCTTTCTATACACTAACCCTTTAGGTTAAATTTTTCTGATCTGTTTAATTTCGATTATCACAGTTTAGCTTGCTAAACCATTTTTACTGAACTTAAAATGTTAAACGGGTCTACCCTTCAGTAGACCATTATAAATATGCTGAGAATAGGAGATGAAATTTACGTTTTGATAATTTGTGTTATTTATTAAAAATCAAGGAAAACTTGATAAGAGTGAAAAAGTAATAAAATGTAATTAGACTGAGAATTTAGGAATCCCATGCATTCCCCTGAAGTTTTATGCTTTTTGCCCTAACCCTTTAAAGTTTGGTAGGTCATTAAAGATTAAGAAAGAAAATGTCATCATATGATAACTGGATCCAACATTATCTACTTCCTTATATGTATCTGTTATCTTTCTGACAGACTCTTTCGGCTAATGGAACTCACAATGCGAACCCTGAAGAGGTATAGCAGAAAGGTGACAGTTAAAACAGAAGCTGCCACCATGGCTGGCACATAAAGTTTAGAGTAAACATCCGATATGCAATTATCCAACCCAAACAGGTATACAAAGATCATTGCTTTTTCATCCAGCCGGTTATCTGTCTTTACCACTATTGAAACAATAATCGAAATAACCGCTGCGGTGACAAACCATCCAAGAAAGTTTGTTACTGGATCTCCAAAATACTGTGTTTTTGAGATCCATATCCAAAGTCTTCCTGAATATCTGGGATCAAAGGACAGATCCAGAAATACCATAAGAAACGGCATTAAAAACTTTTTACCGCCAATGTAGCAATAGAAACTGAGGGATGCCCATAGAAGCGGAATAAAAATTGGAAGCTGGCCAACCATAGGCCCAAGTTCATTTGTGTACCTGTAGAATCCAAATGGTATACCGGTGTTAAGACTAATCAATTCAAACAGCGACCCAACTACCGCAGCTATCATGAAAAAATAAACCGATTTTCTCCCTCCTAATATGAGATATGAAGAAATAATGTATACAACAAGCAGACCAATTGAGACATTGAATGTGGAGAAGGTTTCCAGATTTTTAAAGAGTGGAAGTTGACCAATAAAGATATAGCCAAGATATGAAAAGGAGATGTACCAGGCAATGCTTTTTCTATAAGATTTATTCATTGTTTGTCATAGGCTTATATATTTAAATCTTGTTTTTACCATTCTCAAATGACATGACCTCATGGGACATGATAACTTAGCAGACAACTGAGTTAGTGTCTGTTCTAAACTTGAAATGAAAATGGTACAAAAATACATTTTTAATTTACAGAAAATATCGTGAAATGTCTTGCTCTCTGATCATGTATCGAGAATACATGTGCACAAAAGCCTGCCAAGTTACGTTTTAAGAAAAGGTAGTTGAGAGCAAATGTGAAAGTTCTACACCACAAACTGTATAGAATTTATGGTTTACAAAACTTATTCATCTAATTCGATGATAAACATTCCTCAGTTGTACAATAGTTTTCGCAATAATAATTTTAAGTATTGTGGTGATCACAATTTGTAGTGAATATAAATGGCAGAAGGCTTAGATATGCACAAAGATGGAAAAAGAGATGCTGTTCCCATAACCGTGGCCTACGGAGACGGGATTGGGCCAGAGATTATGGAAGCGACCCTGAGGATCATAGAAGCCGCCGGATCGAAACTTGACATTGAAACAATAACAATAGGAGAAGAGGTGTTCAAGAAAGGGATAACCTCCGGAATTGAACCATCTGCCTGGGATTCCCTAAGAAGAACCAGGGTATTCCTTAAGGCGCCAATAACAACACCTGAAGGTGGAGGGT
This sequence comes from Oxyplasma meridianum, assembly GCF_038024865.1. Lineage (NCBI taxonomy): Archaea > Methanobacteriati > Thermoplasmatota > Thermoplasmata > Thermoplasmatales > Thermoplasmataceae > Oxyplasma > Oxyplasma meridianum. Next base: position 778,373 of record NZ_CP133772.1, read on the forward strand.
TTAAGAGCCTGAATGTTACTGTAAGAAAAACTCTGGGACTTTTTGCAAATGTGAGGCCATGCCTTTCGTATTATCCATTCGTTGCAACTAAACATAAAAAAATGGATGTGGTAATAGTCAGGGAAAACGAGGAGGATCTTTACGGAGGTATAGAACATCGGCAGACTGCGGATGTAATGCAGTGCCTAAAACTGATATCCATTCCTGGATCTGAACGCGTGATAAGATATGCATTTGAATATGCAAAGAGATACAACAGACATAAGGTCACATGCTTCACAAAGGACAATATTATGAAAATTACCGACGGAACTTTTCACAGAATTTTTGATGAAGTGGCCAGGGAATATCCGGAAATTGAACATGAACACTGGATTGTTGACATTGGAGCTGCGAAATTAGCAGATTCCCCTGAACAGTTTGATGTGATTGTAATGCCAAATCTATACGGCGATATCCTTTCCGATGTTGCAGCTCAGATTGCCGGTTCAGTAGGTTTGGCTGGAAGTTCCAATATTGGGGATGGATTTGCAATGTTTGAGGCTATCCATGGCTCAGCCCCTAGGAGGGCAGGTCAGAACCTTGCAAACCCGTCTGGACTTTTGCTTGCAGCCGTGCAGATGCTTGTTCATATAGGGCAGGGAGATGTAGCAACAAAGGTCCACAACGCATGGCTTAAAACCATTGAGGATGGGATACACACATACGATATTTATGATCCTTCAGTATCAACAAAAAAAGTTGGAACCCGGGAATTTGCCGATGCTGTGATTGAACGTTTGGGGAAGGTTCCACAGAAGCTGATAAGTGTCAGTTACCCTGATCATGCGACTCCACCTGTTATAAAACTCCAGGATCGCCCGTTGCCGAAAAAGGACCTTGTAGGAGTTGACGCCTTTATTGACTGGAGAGGTTCAGCCGATGACCTTGGCAGGATGCTGGAAAAAATTGCAGGGCCAGAATTCAAGCTCGTAATGATCACAAATAGGGGAACAAAGGTATATCCCGGAGGAATTCCCGAGACTTTCTGTGTCGATCACTGGCGCTGCAGATTTCAGAATCCATCCGATGGTAAGCCTGTTACCCATATGGAAGTTGTAAATCTTTTAAGGCGCCTGGTTGAAGCTGACGTTCCTGCAATAAAGACTGAAGGTCTCTTCAATTTTGACGGAAAGCCCGGTTTTTCACTTGGACAGGGTCAATAGGGATTTTCCTGTAGAGATTTAAATTGTTGTAACCTTAAAATTATATTTCTTTATTTTTTAGAAAGATTATTCTAAAGCTATGGAAATTATGAAAATACAATGTCAGAAAACATTGCAGATCAGGCATTGATATAGAATTTCGAAAGAAAAGGAGAACCATCAGGAACGGATCTCCGAACAGCATGTTATAAGCATATCCAAAACCGGTCATGGGTTAGGCAAAGGACATGTAGAATCCACTGATGAAATCAAAGAATCCGATTCCAATAGCAGGATATATCAAGATCTGTATCTGTTCCTTATTCCCTTTTGCTGCGAAATAAAAATAAAATGATCCTATCGCAGTGCCAATAGCCAAACCTATCAGCATTATTGCCAATGGATCAACAAATGTCATTTTTACACCTTCATCCATTTATACCCTCTTCTTTAATTAAGGAAAAACCTAATTGGTAAGGTTCAAGATAAATTAAAAGCAATGAGAAAAGACCCTTTCCGGGAATAAACTAACAAGATTACTTTCTGTCCAAACTGTCTATTCAAATGTGGAAGAAGACCTTGAGAAGATCAACAGACACTGCAATGGCGACTGCAAGATATATCACCAGCTTATGGTCCAAGGCAGGTCCCTTGATTTCTTCTTCAAAGTACCTAATTAAAACTGCCTTTGATTAAAAGCCTCCATTCTTCTTGTCAGCCATGTGACTTGTTTATTCAATCTGCTGATTTAATCCTTTTTATTAACTGATCCTTTGATCATCCTTGGAGTGGGGCTTTTTGCATGCATTATTTAATCCATTAGAGTGATCGTTGATCAGAGTTTATAAATCCGGCTATGCGCTTTCTTTATAATGATGAAGTACCAATGCTGATCACTATGGCAGAAAATATAGACAAGTTGTGGATCATAAAGCGACTGAAGAAACAGATCTTTTTCCCAGATGGGATCGTATCGACGTGAAAGCGGCACAATCTGCAGTAAAAGACTCTCTGTCTGTAATAGAATCGTTTGGGAGAATTGAATACATGGATGTGTTAGGGCTCAATTACAGTACGTTCAGGTATTTTTTCATGGAAGCACTGTAGATTTTTTCTCTCTTCTAATCTTACTATTTGGTCAAACACCATCAACAAAAATCGGATAATCTGATTTAAAAGTAAGCTATAGACATATTATTTTGTTTATAAAGCCAATATCTTCCTGAAATGAAAGATTCCAGTTTCCTTGTATATTGCTTACACAACATTTTTAAACGTTATTACTATATATACACGTTGAAGGCTGATCTTACACTGGTCCATCCGCCTAGTATTTATGATTTTAGGAAGAGAAATCTGAAGGCAGGACCTATCAGTGACGTTGTACCCTCCACACCTATATTTGAGATGTATCCGATGGGCTTCATCAGTTTGCTTTCGTATCTGGTCAAGAATGGATATAATTCTAGAATAAGCAATGTTGCTACAATGATGGTCATGTCAAGGGAATTTGATGTGGAGAAATACCTGGGATCCATCGAAACTGAAGTTTTCGGCATCGATCTTCACTGGCTTCCGCATGTTCAGGGGGCAATCAATGTTGCAAGGATTATTAAGAAGCTCCACCCCGATAAGCCTGTACTGCTTGGTGGATTTTCGGCAAGCTATTTTTCTGACGGTATCATGAAGAGCTATCCTGAGATCGACTATGTTCTGAAAGGAGATTTTCAGGAATATAGCACAATGAAGCTTCTAGATGCACTGGAGGTAGGGCGAGGACTGGAAAATGTTCCTAACCTTGTTTACAGGGAGAACGGGGGCATCAAGAAAAATCCTGAATCACCTGAAAACTCAATGAAGAATGTATTTCTCGACTATAAGATCCTCATGAAAAACGCCATAAGATATAATGACGTCAAGGGTCACCTCCCTTACGCTGATTGGATAAACAATCCTGAAGCAGTAACGATAATCGAGCATGTTTGTCAGTTCAACTGCAGTTTTTGCGGAGGATCAAACTTCGCGTACAAGAATAACTATTTTGGAGCTTCTCCCATCTTCAGGGAACCATCAACTGTGGCAGAGGAGATTGAACTGGCACAGGAGATTCTGGGTTCTCCCGGATTTATTGCAGGGGATATCAATCTTGCAGGTGAAAAGTTTTATTCAAAACTGTTTACAGAGATGAGAGAAAGAAAGATTACGATTCCTATCCTAACAGAATATTTCAGACCACCATCACGTGAATATCTGTATACCCTTAGCAGGACTTTCGATGATTTTGCTGCAGAGATTTCTCCAGAAAGCTCCGACGAGAATATAAGGCGTTTCAACGGGAGAGAGTACACGAACAGGGAACTTGAGAAAAGCATTGATAGTGCTGCTGAATTTGGCTGCAAAAAGTTTGATGTTTACTTCACTCTGGGTTTAAGCAAGCAGGGTGAGAAAGAACTGAATGCTGACATAGAGTATGCAAAAGCACTGACCCTTCGTACTGTGCCGAATAAAATGCCTATTTATGTCTTTATCTCTCCTCTGACCCCATTCATAGATCCAGGTTCCTTGATCTATGAGATGCCTGACAAATATGGCTTCCACATTACCGCGAGTACAATAGATGACTATTACAATTTGCTTGATAAAGGCAACTCCTGGACTGATTTCCTGAACTACTATACTGACTGGATGTCTGTAAGCGAAATTGAAAGGCTGACCTACAAGTCCGAAATAGAAATGATACAGGCCAGGATTGATGAAGGTATAATTGAGAATAAACCAGGCCAGATCATTATTGACAATATACGAAAATACATGGCTGGTTCAGATTATGAAAAAGATAAAAGGACCTACAGCCATCTATCTTATTTGAACATCGACATTGAATGGTCTAGGAAACACAAACTTACAAGAAGTTCCCTTCTGATTTATTGGTACAAAAAACTGAAAGAACTGGAAAAAGAATTTGAAAAAAATTAATAAAATAGGTATAAAAATTTTATGGCGGGATTCCCAGGTGGCCGTTCAGTGCAATATAACTATTATCAACGCGAAAATTGTACCTGTTCCAAGTATGATCCACTCAAGATAGTAAAGATACTTATTCACACTGTTTGATCGAGGCTTAAGGTACGCTATTGGAGCCAGGATTGCACCGATTCCGTCAAACAGGAAAAGCCCCATTGCAGTTATCAGGTTATTACCTGATTCAAGATGCAGTGTAACTATGCAGTATGCTCCATCGAGAACATATATATCAAGGAGAAGAGCCAGTATAGGCATTAGTCCCAGATGCATGTTCTTGTATAGCATTATCGTTGAGATTATGATCAGAAGACCGAACATCAGGAAGGAAATTTGTACCACTACTTGGCTTAAAACATGAGGGATACAGATGTGATGGCCCACTTTTAAGAATCAAGGTTTTGATTTCTGTTAACATTGTTAACATCCACCTTTGGAAGTTATGATCTGACTGATCCTTAAACTTCTTGGGTGCAACCCAACACCCTCTATCCCGTCCTCAAATGATTCTGGGATTGCTTTTCTCATGATATTGTATGCTCCATTTACATCTGCGTTAATTATTGTTCCATTTGCCGATTTGAATAGTCCTCTTGTGATTCTTTTTCCTTTGTAATTATCATGATGTTCTATTGTCTCTTGATCTAAAAATGATGTTTTAGAAGTGTGTGATTCATCTATTGCAACAACATTTATTCTCTTCTCTTCTGCTTTGTATATGATCTGTTGTATAAGTGTATTGAATGGTATCTGTACAAACTTCTGGTTGTTTATCCTGCCTATATTTGTTTTTTGTTTCCATCCTTCATTATGGCCTATGGCAATTGTACCTATATGATCTGTTTCTGCATAATTGATAATGAATCTACTCATCTTATGCATAACATCCTTAATTTTTCTATCTCTCTTCATGAATAATCTCTTTTCTCTCTTTGTCATGTATCTGTCTTCTAACTGCCTATCACTTACTGATTTTAGTCTGGAATACTCTTTATTGAAATACTGATTAATGGAACTCACAGCACCACCCTTGATAGCAATTGGTTTATTACCAATACTATCTACAATAGTTACAATGTTCCTTACACCAATATCTATACCTATGATTCCTTTATTTTGTTCCTTTTGTCCCCTTACATTCTCTATCTCCTTCTCCATCTCCTTCCAATATGCTATCTCTATTTTGTATCCTATGCCCTGAGGTATTATCCTCACTTCCCTCAAATCTACATTATCATCTAATCTGGTTTTCACCTCCAGATTCATTATCTTTGGGAATTTTAATATTCCATTCTTTATCTTACATTGCTGGTTTGTGAATATTAGAATGAACTCTCCATCTTTGCCTCTGTATTTTGGCGGTTTTGGTCTTCCAAAAAAGGTTTTAAGATGTTTTCTATATTCTTTTCTATATTCTTTTTCTGCTTTGAAAAAAGAGATCCAAGCTGAAAAAGATTTCTTTATTGTCCATTGTGCTGTCTGTGCTGGTAGTTTTCTATAATTATTATTATCGCTTTCATTTTCATTCTGAAACAATTTTACTAAATGGTTGTAATCTAAAAGCTTCTCTTTATTGAAAAATTGTTGTCTAAGCACATAATTTGCTTGATTGTATAGATTATTTGAATAATGACACATCTTTGATATTATATCATTGGATTTGATGTATATCTCTTCCGTTCTAATGATCTTCATAACCAACCTCAATAGAGTGATTCTCTCTTTTTGAATAGATCTTCATTGAATAACAGGGAAGCATAGAAACTATTTCTTCAAAAATCTCTTCCGAATCGAGTTCTGCATTGCCAACTTCTGAAACAACTATTATTTCTGTTCCGAATTTATTGAAGAGATGCTTGAAAAGTTCAAAACCAACCCTGGATAATCTATCTTTATATGTTACTATGACCTTCTCAACTTTATAATTGATAATTTCATCTAACATATCAAAAAACCCTTTTCTTTTTTCGAAGGAGATTCCAGACGCAATATCAGAGTATATTGCATTGATAGTATAACCATTCATGAAACACCACTGTTTCAACTGATTAATCTGATTATCTAGATGGTGTTTTTGTTTTATTGTTGATACCCTTGCATAAAGAACTGTTTTTCTTTTTATATCCCTATTAAGAAGTTTGTAAACATCCTCATGGTTATAATCATATTAACGGTTGGGCATTACAGTAAATCTTATCTTTCAAGTTGTTGCATATACATGTAATGTTTTTCTAGAAATACGCAAGAGGTTTAAAACTTCATTAGCCTTCATTGTAAATATCAAAATATATCACGGGAATATAGTTATTGGAATAACCTATTATATAATTAAAGCAAGATGAGATATCATTGTTAGATCAACTTTAAAGAATTTTAAGAATAAGTTGGACTTTATGCAGGTAAATTCCATAAAGCATACTCTTTTTTAGAGTTCATTGATTCTCATAAGATGGGGATTGAATCAGTACATTCAGATTCAAGGAGAGTAATTTTCAGTTCATTTCTCTCCTTTATTCTGAATTCAACAGTCAGATTCTTCATACCTGTACTTCTTCCTTTTCTCATTATTTCACTGAGGATAGACCTTTACCTTGGATCGCTTTTAATCACCGCTTACTGGATAGGCTATACATTTTTTCAGATTCCATCGGGAATTATTGGAGACAGATTTGGTACAGCTCCAGTGAACAAGGTTTTCTTTATTCTTCTTGCTTTATCTTTTCCTTTCATATATTTTCTCAGAGATTCCTACTCAGGACTTTTTGCACTCCAGGTTATTATAGGCGCAATATCCGCAGTTATTTACATCACCGACGCTTCACTGGTCCAGAAATGGTCTCCCATGTCTGGGAGAGCCGCATCTGTGGGGTTATATCAGACTGGATTTTTCGTGGGCGCATCCTTTGGGGAATTCTTTGTCCTTGAGATGTTCCGGTTCAGTTTTGTTCTTCCCTTCCAGGTTATTCTTGCATTTCTTGCAGCTGTTGCCATCCTGAATCTATTTTATATCCGGGAGCCCAAAGAAAGTTTGAAAAAGACAAAGGGCAAGATCTCAAGAGATCTGATTTATGTATGTTTCATAAGATTTTCAGCCGGTTTCTCCTATATTGGCTACCTTTCTCTTTTTACCACTTTCATAGTTTTCGATCACATAATAGCATACTCTGGAGCTTATTCACTTGCATGGATTCCTGCGTCAGGAGGTCTAATAGGTTCTCCAATAGGTGGATACCTTTCCGCAAAACACAGCAGGGGCAAGTCAATAGTTTCTATCTTTTCTGCTGCGCTTATTGGACTCTCTCTGATTCTTCTGCCTTATGTTCAGGTATTCTATGTGCTGATCATCTCCTCCCTGACCGGATTCTTTTACGGACTTTATGCAGGTCCGTCAATGAGCATGGCTTCAGACTTCAGCGGAGGGGATCAGAACGTATCATCGTCAAGCGGAATTATCAATTTCAGTTCTCAGATTGGGGGCGCTATTTCTCCAGTAATAGTGGGTTACTTATTCAGAATTTTTGGGAATTTTGATTGGGCATTTATTATAATGGGAACTGTAACTTTGCTGACACTTGTGCCACCGGCAATGAAGTTCCTAGTGCTTCACAGAAATGTAAAACTGTCAATGTGACATCTTCATTCCTACCATTGATGGTGTTCCCTATGCATCCATAAATTTAGGGAGATTGGTCTTGCGAAGGATATGGAAGGACATTTCATAGTTTATGTCTGTGAATATTAAATTTCAGCACTGGAAATAGACTTTCAGATCGTTGTTGAATCAAAAATAAAAATTCCGGGCGAATATGCAGGATGTATCCTTTCTTTCTTATAATGTGAGATATGAAACTTTGGTTGTCTGTCCTGGTTAAAGTAATGGATTTACGTTCAGAATTCATATTGTTTAACATTTATCATCTTAATTTCCTTGATAACACTTAAATCTAAATTCTCTGTTAAGGTCTCATGTGATTTATTTTGATTGTGCATGGCATTTTCAATAATAAGGCAGATCTTGTACTCTATAGTAACAGATAATGTATATTCTAATTTTGTTAGATATTTACCGCTATCCTTAAAAATACTATTTAAGGAACCAATCCTGATTTTTCCAGGAATAATGACTTAGATAGAAGGTCTTTCCTCAAATCCCATAAACTTTGAATACTTTTAATATACTCCACAATAATGTAGGATACCACTGCGGAGGTTGTCGAGCTAGGTTAAAGGCGATGGATTTAGGGTCCATTCCCGCAGGGGTCCGTGCGTTCGAATCGCACCCTCCGCATTCATAATTTTTGAAGAAACACACTTCATTAGGAAAGTTTCACCATAAAGGCAGAATAGAGATGGGATGGGAAATCAACCAGATATGGGCAATGCCTGGCAATAAGAAAGTTTATCTCTTTTGTTTTTATAGATTAAAGATGCTTATTAGAGACATCGACAGAAAGCTCGACATGAGACTTGTCCTTAAGGTCAGACAGGCCACTGAACTGTTTAATGTCACATCTGAACTTGACATAAAGCTTCCAACATACGTTTACGGTGTTGATGGAACCTCAAGAATTAGCACTTATTTTCCTAAGATCTTAAAGGGAGTAAACATGATGGCCCTTCTGAACAGATTCAATGCAACAGAAAGGGAGGATTCCTACGTTGTAGATTCAAGAATCAACAATCTGGAAGATCTTGCAATAATAGGAAAGCTGATAGATCTCCCTTCATTCGTCATCAACAGAGCTGATATGTATAGAGGATTCCTCAACATATATGCAAGATTTCACAGCAGCCAGATTGATGCTGTCTCCGACCTGGTCGCTCAATACACCGCGGATTCTGAGAACGCAAGGGTGGAGTGGCTTGGGCCCAGCCAGGGTATAATAAGAATAATGGATCTGATCAATTCAGATTATCCAGTGTCCATTCTGACATACGAATTCAGCCTGTGGAATGAAGATAAGAATGAGATTGATCTTGCACATGAAGCTGAGATTATTGGAGAATTGAAGAACAGCCAGGACAAGGACAGTTATCTCAGGCTTGTTGTATACTCACATCATGTCATATCCAATCCAATAAACAACCTTTTACCCATCTCTACAAAGGACAATATTTATGAATTCAGATTTTCAAGTCCTTTTCTGAAATCTGTGAGATCTGATGCAAACAAGAATCATATAATGAGACTGCGCCATTTTGTTAAGCCTGCTGGAGATAAGCTAAGGGTTACCGTTTTTCTTCCCAGGTCAAGCATGTACGAGTACTATTCCCTACTCTACAGCAAGGCAAGGAAGAATGACCATGGCGTAACAATAATGCATTTGCTGCCTTATTCATCTGATGTATGGGAATTTCTTTAGTAATTTTCTTCTCTTAAACATAAGTTAGATTACAATTGTTGATCCCATAACACTGTTATCAGCAGTGTTAACCATATGCTTCCTTGCTTCTTGATTCTGACTGGCCTGAATGATGTTTCCAAAAAGGTTCTGAGTTGCAAATTTTATGGCTTTTACATAATAGTTATTTTAGCATATTCTCCGCTTCAGAACTATCCCCGGTAAGGTGAACCGATTTGGCGGGGGAACTGATAAGTCCAGAATTACTGATTTAGTCCTGACACTGCATTTTCAATATCCTCTATCAGGTCTTCAACGTTTTCGATTCCAACCGAAACACGAATCAGGGAATCAGATATTCCTAAACTCTTCCTCTCTCCAGCCCCCACACCTTTATGTGTCATTCTGGCAGGAAGTTCTATGAGGGATTCAACACCTCCAAGGCTTTCCGCCAGTGAAAAGACCCTGAGATTCTTGAGGAATTTCTCCACCTGGTTTCTGTCAGCATTCATTTCAAAAGACAGCATTCCACCAAATCCTCTCATCTGCCTCTTTGCCAGATCATGCTGGGGGTGGGATGAAAGACCCGGGTAGAGAACTTTTTTACCCATTTCTGCGATTCAAGATATTCTGCAATCTTCATCGCATTCTCAGCATGCTGCTTTATCCTTACGCCAAGTGCCCTTATTCCCCTCATAACAAGGTAACTGCCAAAAGGGGAAAGCATGGAACAAATGGCATTCTGATCAAACTTGAATTGTTCTTTGAGTTCCTGGTTATTAACCATTACCGCCCCACCGATTGAATCACTGTGGCCGTTGATGTACTTGGTTGTACTGTGAATAACAATGTCCGAACCCAGATCCAGAGGGTTTTGGAAATACGGGCTTGCAAATGTGTTGTCCACCGCTACAGGAACATTGCTTTTGTGGGCAATTTCAGAAATTGCAGAAATATCAGCAAGTTTCAGGAAAGGATTAATTGGTGATTCCAAGGTCATAAGTGGATTAATATATGTATTTGCAACCAGGATAGGGTACATAAAAGAGAAAGTTATACTGTTCAAGGAGACAAAAGAGAATCTTGCAGAATGATCACACATTTGTTGAAGATAGGTATGACATGTCACTCCCCCTTTTTTTCCATATCAGATAACTGGGATGCAGATCAGCGAAAAGAGTCATGGTATGGATAATGTTGAAAAAAGAATGAGATGAAAGAAGCTTTACCAGCGGTATATTTTCATTCCACATCCCTATTTATCTCCTCCCGCATACTTGGACGAGTGAATATGAAGGGGCTGGTGACCTGCAGGGTCTAATCTCCCGTAATCTTCCACTATGCCAAGCATGCCCTTTCTGATAAGAAATATTGTGATGTAGGAGAGGATGAAAACAGTTAAGGCAACTGTAACAACTCCCAGTATCTCAATCCCAAGTGTATGCAGGGCTGCCAATCCTCCCTCAAAAAAAACCATTGGGGAGAACCGGATTTCCAGAAAGAACTGTGTAGCTGTGCTGGGTAAAAAATGCAATCATCGCAATTCCAAAGATGCCTTTTGTCATGTGATCTGGAAGCAGCCCCACTGGGTCGCTGAACCATTTACGTCTTGAAAAAAATATCTCTGCTTTGACATACAGAGGTCCACTTATGATTCCAAGCATAAATGCACTTAAAGGAATGACGAAACCGGCAAGTGGTGTGATCACAATGAGACCCATTAAAATGCCATTTACAGCATTAAGTAACCCTCCAGTGTCTTTTCTCACTATGTAACTGGTTCCAAGCGCGGAGATCATCCCTGCAAAACCGGATATAAGAATTACGAAAACAACTATCATGGTGTCAAAATTCAATGCGAGAACATTTCCTGGATGGAAGCAAAGCCACCCCACTATTAGAAGAAGGGTGGCCAGTGTCAGAGAACCATGGTTTATCCTGATGATCTCTTTCGGACTCTTCTTCAATCCTCTTGCCTTTTCCTCCTGCCATATCCTCACAAGTATGATCAGACCAGTTATACCTGCTGCCCCGTGTATAACAATTCCGCCGGCAAAATCCTTCATACCCATGATGTAGATCCAGCCTGTCAAGTTCCATATCCAGGCTGCCGGAAGGTTGAATATTATGATGAAGTACATTACTGAAAAGGCTGCAAAAGCTGACATTTTCAACTTTCTCAGAACAACAACCGAGACCAGTGCCAGGGTCACATAGGCAGAGGTTGCCTGCAGCATAAAATAAGTTATGGACAAGAGTCCGGTACCAGAATATGCTGATGAAGTCCTCCACCACTGTGTTGAGAACATTGCCACCGGAGATCCGAATGAACCTAGAAAGAACCCAGGTCTATAGAAGGGATTCCCGATTATGCCCCCCTATTGTAGGTGGAAATGCAGTATTGAATTTTATAAATGCCATTACAATGAATTATATTCCTGTGATGAGAACTGACTTGTGAAGGATATTCCTCATCTTTAGGCCAAGTTCCCAATCTCAAGGAACCCGATTGAAATGGTCATTAGAAAGATAAGCAGAGATGCGAATAGTACCCAGAAATTGTTCAGCAGGTTGATTATTTTACCCATCCCATATCCTGAATCAATATTTCAATTAAGCTGAAACCCCTGAAAATTAAGGATATGAAACTATATGTCATGGATTAATCACATGAAATCAGTTTCCAGCTATTGCATAATGCCAGAATAGATGAACTGATGCACTGATATGATGTATAAACAACATTGTGGTTCACTAATACTTAAGTAAGGTTAAACCTAATAAATAGTTATGGCGAAAAAATTTACTGCAATAGAGAGGCTTGAATGTTCACTCTGCGGAAAGAGTTATGATCCATTCGAAATCCAGAACCTGTGCCAGTGCGGAGGATCTCTTGTTGCGAGATATGACCTGGAAGAGGCTAAGGAAAACATGGATAAGAGAAACATGTCAAAAAGAGTGCTTTCTCCATGGAGATACCACGAACTCCTCCCCTTGAGAGATCCAAGAAATATTGTAACTTTGGGTGAGGGGATGACACCACTTCTGCAGATGAAACATCTGGGTGAAAAACTTGGCCTGAAAGATCTTATGATAAAAAACGAGGGCATGAATCCCACCGGTACCTTCAAGGCCAGAGGTGCTACTGCCGGAGTATCCAAGGCAAAGGAGCTTGGAATAGAATCTGTCACAGTCCCCACAAACGGAAATGCAGGTGCAGCCTGGGCAACTTATGCAGCAAGGGCAGGAATGGAATCCTACATAATTATGCCCAGGAATGGACCGGAAATTGCCAGAAAGGAGATAACTGCCGCAGGGTCCCATGCTTATCTTGTGGATGGCAGGATAACTGATGCAAATGTCATTTCGGAACAACTGAACCAAGATTACGGGATATTCAATGCTGCAACCCTGAAGGAACCTTACAGGCTTGAAGGAAAGAAGACCATGGGTCTTGAGATAATGGAACAGCTTGACTGGGAACCTCCAGACGTAATCGCATTTCCAACAGGTGGAGGTGTTGGCCTGGTTGGAATATACAAGGCAATACGTGAACTCAATGAAATGGGCTGGATCCATGATTCAAAGACAAGAATGGTATGCGTCCAGGCGGCCGGGTGCGCCCCCATAACTGAAGCATGGGAGAAGAAAGAGAGGGAAAGCGTAATGTGGGAGGAATCCGACACAGTTGCCTTCGGCATGAATGTCCCAAAGTCCAAAGGAGATTTTATGGTGCTTGAATCTCTCTACTCATCTGGAGGCTACGCTACATCAGTTGATGACAACGACATACTCAGCACAAAGCAGATGATAACAAAGGAAGAGGGACTTTTCGCATGCCCGGAGGGATCATCCGCGGTGGCAGGCATCAAAAAACTTCTGGATCAGGGCTTCATAGATCCCAGCGATAAGGTTATTGTCCTGAATACGGGAAGCGGCCTTAAATATCCAGATACTGTGCGGACGTTGATGCCTTTGCTGCAGCCTGGAGATGAAATTTCTATTGAAATTGAAGAGAACCAGGAATCTTGAAGATTGATATTCTTCCCTCATTTTCAGATATCATTTATTCAATGGTAAAACCTTGCCTTTATAATGTAGTAGAGTTCCGGTAATAACATAATCCAGAGAATTAAAGCAAGATGAAACTTAACAAAATCCATTGCTGAAGTAATTAACTGGATGATTATGCCATAAGCATCATGGGTTCTTCCACCTTTGAATCTCTCAATCCACTGATCAAAAGTGATATTTGTCAGGTAATCGTCCCTGAACAGGTGGGACACCATATCCACAAGAACTCCGAAACTTGCAAAAGATCCCACCTCAACCACTACAAAGAAAAAGAGATCTTCTCTATTATACAAAATGAGAAATATAAACAACAGAAATGAAAAGAATGCAAAATATACACCTTTTGTCTTTCCCGTTATGAAAAGATGTTCCCACTGTCTGAAACCCATGTTTGAAGGCATGTTCTGTCCTCAGGATTAATATATATTTTTACTTTTAAATTTATGCTTGTGTGCATTGGCTTATCCTTCCTGATGAGAAAAGTTTGAAGCTTTAATGTTTTAAATCGAAATTTTTCCTTAATAGGAGTATTCTCTGGTCAATGCTTGGATGGGTCCTGGAAGAGAAAAACCTGTACTCGGGGGGACGCCCGTTCATAATTATTAAGGTCTCCAGTGCCCATGCCATTCCCTCCGCCATTCCAAGTTTTTCACCCACAAATCTGTCCGCCTGTATCTCGGATCGCTTTCTCGACCATGGAAAGATAAATGCCAGATCTATGCCTGCACAAAAAAGGGCAAAGACTCCCAGGAGTATTGATGACGTAACTGTAAATTTTATAAGGGCGTAGAAAAGGAGGTCAAGATCCAGAAAGACGGGGAGAGTGAACATCAGCATGGATCGGAATGCATCTCGATTGGCAAAATGGCCCATTTCATGCCCAATTATGGCAGCCAGATGAGATTCCATCATGTTTTCATACAGGAAATCTGTCATTATTATGACTGGCCTTGTGATACCAATCTGGGAAGCATTGGCAATCTTCCTTCCTCCCAGATTCCTGACATAGATCAGTGGTTCCCTGCATCCTGCTGCCTTCAGCCTCATCTTTAGAGTGATCATGGTTTTCTCTGGGGCCTTGATCAGTGTCCTGACCTTCCCCTTCACAATTCTCACCTGTCGTATGAATGGAAAGAGGATGGAAAAGGCAAAAAGTATGTTTGTCAACACAAATAGAACCATCAACCATTCCCTTATTCCTTTGATAATATGAAACTGGAATAGAAATGCCACGGTTAAAACAAGAAGAGCGGGAAGAACAGCCATCATACCTCTAACATAAAAACGAACAAATTTCCTTCTATGATTTTGCTTCCTTGCATAACCAATGAAATCGTGAACAGCACCTGCAGTATATGCCCCCATTACTGACACAATTTCAATGATATACCACAGATGGGAGTAAAAGGTGAGAACTGGAAAAAACATGGAGATAACCAGGTCGACTACCAGAATAATACGGAATGTGGGAAACGGTCTTATGGTGTTATGGACATTCTGTTTCCTCTCTCTTGTTTCCCTACCCATGAATTATCCCTTATTCCTTTTCATCTTTCAGAGGACAGAAAATTTCAGAGATATCTTGTGATATATCTGTAGAGTGTGTCATCCTCCTCCTTTGCCATAAGCGCCTCTATGAAATATTCTGGATCGTTTCTGTAATGAATCAGTTCCCCCAGATGCTTCTTGAAGGTATCCAGTGCGCTTGGTCGGGGTTGGTTGCAATCCAGGAGGTATCCAATCTTGCCGGTATTTATTGAACCTCTGAGGCTCACATATCCAAGTGCAACCATTATCCTGTTTTCTGGAATCCCTGTCCCAACGGAGTATATCCTCCGGTATACTGAAAGCTGCTGCCTGTGATCTGATCCATAGTCTGATGTCCTGTCTGTTTTGTAGTCAAGTATGAGATGGTTGTCTCCTGATGCATCGGAGAATACCGCATCTATCTTCCCGTTGAATGTGATCCCATCAGCCTCTTTAATTTCAGGAAATGCCTTATCAAGGTCCATCACCATATTCTTCTCAGCTCCAGTCTGCATCATTGAAAATTTGTCTTCAATTTCCCTGTGGATATTTTTGATGTTTTCAAAATAAACTCTGTCCTCCTCACTGACCTCAGGCTCCATGGTGAAAAGGTCCTCTGCAATCTTGTGTATCCTTGTTCCTTTGGAAAGGGCTTTTGTGGATAGCGGTACGGCCAACACATATCTCTTGAGGAATTCAAATGGTTTGGTTGAGGTGTTGACCATGCTGAATGAGATGCTTTTTAGCCCTTGGAAGTAAGACGATATGGTTTCCCTCACCCATTTTCTCTTATCTTCAAGCAGCGACTTGGATGCCTCCAGATTTCCGCTTAAAAAAAGTGCATAGGCTTCATCGTAAAGTTTTCTCTGCTGTTTACCAGATATTGTTTCGGGAGGGTCTATCAGCGTTGTCTTTCCCTGGATATAGAAACTGTTTCCGTTTGTCGGCTTCTTGACTATTGAAAGCTTTTTCTTTGCCCTTGTGAATGCAACAAAGTCAACTCTCACATCCTCTTGGTTCAGATCCTCCCTTGAATCCTTCCCAAGTGTCCCCTTCAGTATTGAATGCATTACAACATCAATGAAACTCCTCTTTTTCCTCTCGCCTGATGGGATGTAGAGAACCTGGTCGAATTCCAGACCTTTAGCCTTGTGAACTGTTGAGAGAACTATATTTGACTCTGAATCTCCGGAATCGCTGCCGTAATCACAGAATGAGAGAAAATCCATCATCTCATCCAGGGTCTTCTCACCACCTATTTCGAAATATTCAATGATTCCCTGCTTTATGGCAACTGCTGAATCGAAATATCCCCTGCCCATTGTAATGGAAACCGGTATGACAACACTGTCAAAGAGTTCCATAAGGTTCCCGGCGTCGAATTCCCTTGCCGGGATTCCACCCTTTTCGCCTATCATTTTCTTAAGTGCCTCTGCATCCAGCCTGTCTCTCCTTCTTGCCTGGGATATATTGAAGGCATCCCTCATGCTGACGCCGGAAAATGGTGTGAAGAGGGAGTTCACCATGTCCTCGGGTTGGGATGAGAATATCCCCCTGATCATGGTGAGGATATCTCTCCTGGCATTGCTGACCAGACCGCCTGAAATTGTGCTGGAAAACTGTATGCCCCTCTCGGTTAGCAACTGGCCCATTTCCTCCAATTGTCCGTTTGTTCGTACCAGAACAGCCAGTTTCTTATCAGTATTTTGAAGAGATGGAAGCTGTTCTTCTATTCTTGACAGAACCACGCTGTATGGATCTTTTGTAATACAGAGATCAATGTCTTCACCCTCTTCCTGGTAATATGCCCTGAATTCCTGAAGCTCCTCTGCACCCTGTGATGAAACCGCTTCATAATACTCCCTGGAATACTCTATGATCCTGCTTGTGCTCCTGTAGTTCATGCCAAGTTTTGAGACAATTGCCCCCTTCTGATCCATGAACATCTGGAAATTTGAAACTGAACCCCCCTGAAAACCAAATATAGCCTGTTTCCTATCCCCTACCAGGAAAATGTTGTCACCAGACAGCCTTGCGATTTCCGCTTCAAGATCATTGACATCCTGGAGTTCGTCCACAAGCACATACCTGAACCTTGCTGGCTTTTCATGGTATATCTGCAGGAATTTTATGAGCAGATCATTGAAATCCATTCTTCCGTCTCTGTTCTTCCTTGTCTCATAATCCCTGAAAATATCAATGAAGTATGAAAGGAATGCAGTGACCTCTTCAAGTGTAGCATTGGAAACGCCTTCCTGGCTGTACATATCCTCAAGATCCGGAATGCATTTATTCCTCGCGATCTGATCAGGAAGGATGCCGAAACTTTTCAGGTACCTTATGGCATTCTCTATTTTTGGGATCAGCTGGTCTATGATGTATTCAGCCTGATAATTGAAAACGTTTCTCTCCATAACGCTCCTGTAAATTGAGTAACGGAGGTAGTTGTTCCCAACTATCCTTGGAGAGATGTCCCTCTCCTTCAGGTACTGCATTGCATAGCTGTGAAATGTTGAAACCCTTATTCCGAAAATGTCAGCCCTTACTATGCCCTGTTTCCTGACCTCCTTCTCAATGTTTCTCAGCATATGATCCGCTGCCTTCTCGGTAAAAGTTATGCAGAGGATATCATTCTCGTTTACCCCTTCCTTAAGAAGTGAGGCCACCTTCTTTGCCAGGGTTGTAGTCTTCCCGGTTCCCGGATTGGCGACTATGATCTCCACTGAGGAATTTTCTCCCATATACATTAAAGGATTAAAGCTTTAACTCAATAATTAGTTTTCTCAGGCCATATTATGTATCTGTCTGCAATGAAATTCCGGAGGTTCGTTGATGATCGTATATAAATCACGATGAAAAAGTGAAAACCTTAAAATAAGTATCCTCATAATGACATGAGATGTTTACTACAGAAGACCTTCCTGGAAATCTCCTGGATCAGGAATTATACGGGAAGTATATGAAGGAAGCAGATGTCAGGGAACTGTCTGCCAAGATCAGCGTACATAATAATGATTTCGCTGAGAGGGTAAGCAGCGTAGTCGCCCTTGTCGCAAGCCATGCAAGGCCGGAAAGAATTGTTTTCATAAAGGGGACTGAAAATGAACAGAAAGAGATCTTAAAAATGATCATGGATGAGGGATCACTCCTGCAGCTCAACCCAAAAAATTATCCCAATTCATACCTGTACAGGAGCAATCCAAACGATGTTGCCAGGACAGAGAAGGATACATACATATGCACCTCAGGCACAAAGGATGATGCTGGCCCGACAAATAACTGGATGCATACATCAGAGGCATATTCAAGGCTTTTTACCCTCCTGAAGGGTGCAATGGCAGGCAAAACTATGTATGTTGTACCATACTGGCTGGGTCCTCTGGATTCAAAATATGGAATGGGGGGGATTGAGATAACCGACAGCCCCTATGTGGTTGTAAATCTGAATATAATCACCAGAACCGGTACAGCTGCACTTGAAAGGATGGCACAGACAAACAGGATGACAGTGGGCATTCATTCAACAATGGATCTTATACCAAGCAACCGTTACATATGCCACTTTCCTGAGGAGAACAGGGGACAGGGGCTTATAATCAGCCTGAACTCCAACTACGGCGGTAACGCGCTCCTGAGCAAAAAATGTCATGCACTTAGGATTGCAACTAGTATGGCGAGAAATGAGGGATGGATGGCAGAGCACATGATGACCATAGGCCTTGAGGAACCTTCAGGACGCATTACATATATCAGTGGCGCTTTTCCCAGCTCAAGCGGGAAGACCAATCTCTCAATGATAGAACCGCCTGAGGAACTTGCTTCTGCAGGATGGAAGAGCTGGCTGATAAGCGATGACATAACATGGATGCATCCCAATAAAGGGAGACTCATGGGCATCAATCCGGAATATGGTTTCTTTGGAGTTGCACCACATACAAGTTACAAGACCAATCCAAATGCCATGAATTCAATAAAGAAAAATACAATATTCACAAATGTGGCTGTTGACGATGAAATGAATCCATACTGGGAGGGCATGGACACGAAACCTGAAAAGATTACGGATTGGCTTGGCAAACCATACACCGGTGAGGGGAATGCAGCCCACCCCAACTCAAGATTTACTTCACCCATAAAGCAGTATCCCCATCTTTCAAAGGAGTACGAAAATGGCAATGGAGTGCCTGTTTCTGCTTTCCTCTACGGTGGAAGGCGTGGGGATCTTGTTCCTCTGGTGTATGAGGCATATTCATGGGAAGAGGGAGTGCTCATTGGTGCAATGCAGAGAGTTGAGACAACTGCAGCTGCTGAGGGGAAGGTTGGAGTATTGAGAAATGATCCCATGGCAAACCGGCCATTTGTGGGATACAATATGGCAGACTACTTCCAGCATCACCTTGATATGGGAAGAAAACTCACCCATCCCCCCAGGATATTCAACGTGAACTGGTTCAGGAAGGATGGGGAGGGGAAATTCATGTGGCCGGGATATGGTTATAATACATACGTTCTCAAATGGATAAGCGGTAGAGTCCATGGGGAGATAAAGGATGCTGTGAAAACGCCAATAGGTTTTGTGCCCAATTTGGAAAACTTTGACTCAGGGAAGGTTTCAAGAAATGTAATGAAAGAACTTCTGCATGTTGACAGCAGAGGATATCTGGAAGAGATGAAGGCGACAAAACCATTTTTGGAATCCTTTGGTGAGAGATTTCCGGATGATCTGTGGAAGGCTTATTACTCTATGAAGGAGAGGTTGGAGAAAGAGTGAACAGCCATTTTCACTTGTCCTTCTTAGTCATTGGAGAACGTTTTAGGTGCCTGCTAAAAAGGCTTTTGAATCTTTCATTTTCCCAAACATTCCCCCTTGAATGGTAGCCTCTCAGCTCCCAGTATCCCTCTTCATAATCCTGCATTATCTCTATGCCATTCAACCATTTTGCACTTTTCCATCCGTACAGGTGAGGTATGAATGGCCTTGCAGGAAACCCGCTTTCCTGTGATATTGGTTTACCATCCATGAGAAGAGCCACTATGGAATCTTCCCCCATTGCATCCTCATAT
Source organism: Oxyplasma meridianum (assembly GCF_038024865.1). NCBI lineage: Archaea > Methanobacteriati > Thermoplasmatota > Thermoplasmata > Thermoplasmatales > Thermoplasmataceae > Oxyplasma > Oxyplasma meridianum. The sequence goes on from NZ_CP133772.1 coordinate 798,585, forward strand.
GGAACAGGTGCAGAGTATTCATCCATGCAGTGAAACATCACCCATCTGGGATCTCCTTTCGGTTCAGCCAGGTCTATGAGTTTTTTAAGACTCACTCCTTCCCACCCGACATCCTTTATGCTCCAGCCGGTTACACAGTGGAAATCCTTTGTATAACTAATATGATCCATCTCCATAAGTTCCCTGTAGGTAAATGAAAGTCGTTTACCTGTCTGCCCAAAAACAGTGAGAGTATATGATTCGATGTCCACATCCGGTTGATCAAGTGCTGAATAGAGGATGAAATTTTTAATGTATCTCTGTCCATCCGGGACCGTTTTTTCCATGGCACACTTATGCCGATGCTGTTAAAGAATTTTCACTTTAGAAGTGAGAGAATGTGTGAAAGACCATCCAGAGAAACCTTCTTTGTTCACTAAGGAACTATTCTCAGGAAATTTCCTATTATGGCAATCAGTGTTGCAACTATGAGCATGGCAACTATCCACAGAGTGTATCTGCCCGAAACAGCCTTTGCAATTCCAGCTCCAAGGGCCCCCATTGCCAGTATTGCAGAAATAATTGGAATTAGGCCATTTTTTGGAAACAGGTAGTTGATGAACAGCGGAATTCCGGCCCCCACATATCCGCAAACTCCTGAAATGGAAGTGCTCACCAGTGCCTCTATGAATATATCCCTTCCAATTTTGCCCTTTAGAAGAGACCTTGGAGAAGAAAGGTTTAACTGCCTTGAAGCCTTGTTTATTTCTCCCCTTAAACTGGAATACTCTGCGATGAAGAAACTGAATACCCCCACGAATGCCGATCCAAGCACAACCCGTTCTGAAAGCCCGGGACTGATTCCCTGGCCGCTGAGAATGCTTCCGGTTACAAGCATAAGTGCAGTGATGATTCCATCAGCCAGTCCTATGGTGGCTGGAAACAGAAGACTGTACTTCAATTAATTCGCCTAATGCTCTCTATAATCCTCTTTCCCGCAACAACTTCGTCGACTGAGTGAATCACAGCTCCGTTGTCCTCAATAGTATTGATAAGCTTATCATAATCAATACCTCCACCCTCCACTGTTATACTGGTGCCCATTGTTTCCATGTCCATTTCAGTAACTATAATATTTACTGCTTCCACACCCGGCACTTTTTCAATTGATGTTGCCAGCTCGATAAGTCCAGGCCTGTTAAGGCTCTTGTCCACATCAAGCACAACTCTTCTTATGCTCATCCTACAATCCTCCAGCGGTGCCTATTGGATACTTCTGAAAAACAATACTTGAGAATACCTTTGCAGAAGAATCAATAAATATGCAGGTAGAATTGTAAACAAACAACATATATTCCCCTAAAGATCCTGCCTTGTCTTTCATCTGATTCTCTTCACTTCACGTTTATTATTTGTATATCTGATTATTCATAGCACCTTTATAATCATTGCCTTTGTGTGTTTATTTCGGAGGTCTAAATTAACCCATGAATAATGGCTAATCTTATGCTTTATTGACTGAATTCTTGATTCTCTTGGAATAGATCTGAAGATCGGCGATCATCAACACTAAAACCATTGAAAAAAATATCGTCCCTCCAAGGAATATTCCATCAAAGTCCCCATAGTATGAAGAATATGCCGGGAGTAATGAAAAACTAATAAGTGCAAATTCCACCACTGCTATGGTGTAACCATAGATCAAGAGTACCTTTTGAAGAAGGGACGCTATGAAATTAACTCTTTCCAGATCGATTGAGGGCTGAGCTACCTTTCTTATGGAGGCATAAAAACGATCTATATCATCACCTCTGTTTATTGTAAGAGCCGATCCCTCTGTTGATGTGGCTGATTGGTTGTTCCTTAACATCTGGGCAGCTCTTGCTGCGCTTCTGCTCATGAATCTGGTAAGCATATCCCGCATAAATGAAAGGTCTAGAACACTCTCTATTTCCTTCACTTTTGAGGATAAATCTTCCACATATGATTTAAGGCCATTTCTGACCACAAAATAGATTATAGTGGTCAGTACAAATATGACTGCGGGAAATATGTATAACAGGTACAGCATGCTAAAGTATAAACTTACAGCATGTATTAAACCTTAACCATTATGAAATTGCATGGTAAAGAGAAAGTAGTTCGGCAATTTTATCTTTTTAATATTTTGTGTATATTGATCTATTTTGACGAAATTTCGCATTTTGCCAAGAGAATTTGATTTTATGAGTTTGTAAAAATAATCAGAAAATGGCTTAATCTAAGGTTTGAATCATCGACGATTTTTTTCGTGTTTGACTCTTGTCAGACAAAATTTATAAACTACCAGATTATATAATTTTGGTAATCATGAGCGGCGGTAAATTTACAAAAACATTCAGGGAGGAGATGGATCGCATAAAATCAATAATAAGAGAGGATCTGGCAAAGGATGATACCACTGTTAAATTGAAGAAACACTGATTTTAGATTCAAACGCAAAATAGATATCTTTATAGCGAATTGTCTACTGTGAATTCAAGGGAGAAAACATTCGTCCTTGTCATGATATTTATTGTGATTAATGCTGTACTGCTTTATTTTATAGGCTTCATGAACGTAGTTGTCTAGTTTGTATAGCAATTCATAATCAACTGGAACGGTGGGCTATTCCGACAGTTCTTTGAGGAATGACCTTAAATTTCTTTCAGAATACCAGTATACAGGTCGGTTGTAGTCGCTTAGAATTATATCCTTGATTGTAAAATAACCTCCTGCCTCCATGAAACCTTTGTGAAGCAGAAAACTGTTCAACTGGCTTGATTCAGGCTTTACAGATATATTCATTGTGTTTGTTGAGGTATCCAGCCTGAGGGAAAATGACATTATGTATTTTTCATCAAATGAAGGAGTTAAGTAATGATTCTTTGTATAGACAAGTATGATCCCCTCCTGTCTTATTTCCGAGTTACCCTTTTTGTAGAATTTATTGAGTTCAGAGGAAAATCTGTCCATATCCCATGGGCAGTAGATGTCGTCAATAGTATTTTTTATATTTCTCCTTGACATAGAGAGAGTATAGCACAAAGGCAAAAAAAGTAATTGGAGGTTTTATTTAATGGCTGAAAGAGAACTGGAGAAATATGAACAGAATGCAATAGATACCTGCCCGGACGAAGATTACAGGATAAAATTGAAAAAATGGGTAATGAAGCATAAGAAACCCCTCGACAATTATGATCTGAAAAAGCTGAAGGACAAGATCGAGAAATTTAACAGAAAACATAATAAAACTTCTTAATCCAGCCCGTAATTCCATAATATGAAAGCGTCCATAATTACAGTGGGCAATGAGATACTCAAAGGGAGGACTGTTAACACAAACACAGCCCACATAGGATCTTTTCTTACCCATATGGGGTATGATGTCATACGCAATCTTGTGGTGAAGGATGATCCCGACGAGATCGGATGGGCATTTGACACTGCGCTTTCAGTCTCAGACGTTGTCATCTCATCTGGGGGTCTTGGCCCCACGTTTGATGACATAACTGTCCCGTCATTTGCAAAACATTTCAATATTGATTTGGTTTTAAACCAGGAGGCTCTTTTTATTCTCAAAAAGAGATACGGGGATCGGAATTTGAAGGTTACGCCTGAAAGGATGAAGATGGCCATGCTTCCCGCAGGGTCTATAGCCGTTAAGAATAACGTGGGGTCTGCCCCAGGTGTATTCATGGAACTTGAAGGGAAAAAGATACTGATTCTTCCAGGTGTTCCTTCTGAAATGAAGGATATTCTTTCCAATGCATCTACCCTGATTGGAAATGGCGACTTTTTCTATTATGAGGATACAATTCATCTTGAAGGCGTCATGGAAAGTTCCCTTGCTCCAATGGTATCAGAACTCATGAAGAAATATAAAGGGAAGGTCTACATCAAATCCCATCCCCTGGGCATTGAAAACAATAACCCAAAGATCGATGTGGAGGTCTCCTCACAGGGTAGCAGCATGAAGGAGGCAGAGGATGCTGTGAAAGATGCAGTGGAGACAATAAGGGAACACTGGAGAGAGAGGATGGGAAAGTAGGCTAATGTGCACCTGGGGGAAATACAACATTATCATAGTCCAGATAACGCTTATCCTCAAATCTCAGGTAATCAGGATTCACGCCGTACTCCAATGCCATATAGTAGGCAAGATAGTAGACAGGCACCATGTTAAGAATGGGCTGTACATATGAATCGACCTTCTCAGGAACTGTAAAGCTGTAATCACCATCTCCGTTTACAACAGCAGTCTTTGTAACTGTAAATCTGCAGGCTTTCACAATATCTTCTGTTCTAGGGTTGTCGGTTTCAGAATTTACAATTATCACCAGTGACCTGTCATCAATGACGGAGGTGCATCCATGGTTGAATTCCTCAAGTTCTATCCCCTCCGCATGCACATGTGTTGATTCCTTGATCTTCTGGGCACCCTCTCTTGCTGCCACAAAATTTGGGCCTGAACCAAGTACGAATATTCTCTCAACCCTGCCTATACTTTGGGCCATTTTCTTCATAGGATCATCTGATTTTTCAAGCACATTCCTGAATTTTTCTCCCAGATCATTGAGGTTGATACCCAGATGGCCAAAGTGGTTTGAAATGGAAAGCATGGCAAACGCATTGTCAAAAAAGGCTTTTGTATTGCATAAAGACATATCAGGACTGTTGCCAATGACAATTCCGTGTCTGGAAGCTTTCAGGAGGGGGGTGTTATCAAAATGTGAAATCCCCACAGTTACGGCGTTTTCCCCCGCTTTTTTCATTGCATCCACAGTGGATTTTGTCTTTCCTGTGTGCGATATGCCAATAACTGTACCTTCCGACCTGCCAAAATGTTCCAGCTCATATGCCTGGATGCTTTTCCACTGAAATCCATTCCTTCCAAGTATCTGGGAACCTGCAATTCCGGAATGTAGTGCCGTTCCGTTTCCTGTAACAGTGATTGGACTCCTGAAAATAGACATGTCAACTCTATTCATTATCTGGAGTGTTTTCATAACTCCATTATAAGAATCCCTTAACATATCATACATTATATATGGATGCCCACTCCTCTGCAATGGTAAATCGTCTGTCATCAGTCCTAAAATATAACATCGGATTTAATTCTTCATAAAGAGTATTTTGAAAATTTAACTTTTGATTCGAGGTTCATGATGGTGCGGGTGAAGGTTTCTCTTTCTCAGTATTGGTCTTATTTTCCGTGTTATTTCCGGTTTTTAGAGGAGTGACCGATACATCCCGGTTTATTACAACTGATTCTATGTCCTCCCTCTCCTTGAAGAGTTTCTCAATGCTTATGCCAAGCCTGTTGGCTTCCATGCATATGGCTCTGGCACCCTCCGACTGGATAATCTTGTATTTTTCGCCTGCGTATGAACCTGGGCCGGAACTGGAATATATTACCGTTATTTTTTTAATTTCATCGCATTTATACATTCTGGCACCCATGGATATTGAAAATTATTTTATATGCTTTGCCTTCAACCATTTTCAAAAATATAAGCATTGAATTACCTTCTCCTTCTGGAAATCAGAGCAACCAGGGCAAATACAGCAACTATTGCGGACAGGGCCCCAATAAAATAGTAATCTGCACTTGGAGGTTGTGCTTTGACGGTCCTGGGATTTAAAGACAGATTCAGGCTTATGTTGAGGTAATAATGGCTTCCTGAATTAACTGAAATGTTGGTATAATAATTATTGTAATTATGCAGAGATGCTACTACAGAGTAGGTGCCGTTAATGGCTTTTAAACTGAATTTTCCGTCAGTTACATTCACTGCCTTGCCGTCTATTTTTAAAGTAGAATCAGCAGGAGTTATTGTGCCGCTGATGTAAGAATATTGTTTGAAGGTTAAGTTCTCTGTAAGGTTTGATCCTGAAACCGTGATGTTGTATATTTTCTGTAATGGATAGTATGGAGATGAGGTTGAAACATAGAAATAGTATGTACCATCTGTAACATGAAGAGTTAGATTGCTGCCAGATGTTGAGGCTGAAATGTTCTGATAACTGCTTATGTTCCACACTGTCCCAACAGGGAGACCCGTTTCGCTGAACTCAATGTTGTATTTTAGTTCCCTGAAGACAACATATTGAGTTGCATCTGATCCAGAAACATCCAGTTTACTTGCATAGGATGATCTGTATGTTTTCAGTCCAGTACTGACATTATAATAATAAGTTCCATTCTGTAGGTACACAATATAGTCTCCTGCAGTGATCTTTCCTGAAGATCCCATCCCTGTGATGTTGACATACCACCCGCTTCCCTGAGGAAGGCCACTCTCAGAAAATGTCACGGCATAAAAACCATAAGCGGCCAGTGCTGTGTAAGATCCGGCACTTATATTCGCAGTGGAATCCCATACTGGAATATCCGGATTTGTAGAATTATATAACGCAATGGAGTAATTTCCGGGGCCTAGTGTAAGATTTGCACCGTAATTCTGGAAATCATGCCTTCTTCCACCTACCGATAAAATCCCTGATCTAAGGGTTGTGCTGAGATTCAATATACCTACATCCTTATAGCTGTATATCTGCCCAAGACTTGATGAACCGGGTGTTTCCATGGCTAATACTGAACCTGAAACTTTGGAAAATTCCCCACTGGAAATTATGTTGGAAATCCCCTCAGCTGTATCACTTCCGTGATTGAAGGCGTTGCTGATCTGCTGGTAGTTGTGTCCGTTCCAGTATTGAAGTTTCAATGATAGATTTGAAGATGTGTCGTTTGTGTCTGTGCCTCCTCCAGGACCGCCCAAGATGAGTTCTGCATCATAATATGCGCCGAATGGGTTGTACTCCGATCCATTTACGACGAAACCGAGATCAGATGTAACATGATTTGCAAATATGAATGTGGCATTATCAAATGTAACCCAGCCATAACCGTCGTTGTACAAAAAGGCAACCTCTGGCTTTCCATTGCTGTTAATTGTGGATAAGACCTTCAGTTGTAATTTCATTGGATACACAAAGTTCATGTTATTTCCCGGAAGAGTTGAGTTGGCGATTGCATAATAATAGCCTGTTGAACCTGATTTTGCAACTGTTCCATTTCCTGATATTGAAGAATTATGCATTTCAGCAGACCCGGATGAGTAATTCCAGACGTTATCTATAAATAATATGGACTGAGGGCTGGATGTCTGAACAAGTGCAACATCCTGTATCCAGTAATCATATTCGCTTACTGCATCGTAAAATTCCAGATTCACGTTCATCTGAAAACTCATCCGGTCTTCTACCGAAAAGCTTGTGGTATTATTGGTGCTCAATGAGGTTATATTGACCTTGCCAAGAAAAGACGGGGTTGAGTATGAATAGGAGTTGTACCCGGTGATTCCATTAGTGCTGAGGCCATAATCAGCTATCCCCATTGGTGCAGGCTCAGAACTGTAATACAATTGCGGATTAACGGACATATCTGTTCCATTTTTGCTAAAATTTTTCACCGGTATAAAGGTTGTAGGTAGTGTCTTATATCCTGTAGCAGATTGCACTTCTTGATTCCCGTAGTATTGATTTGCAGAAGCTTTTCCATGGTTTTCCGCTGTATTTGCACTAAATTGACCGGAATTAATTGTCTTATTACTTTGTGATACCGATGAACTATGGTATTGTTGAATGGAATTAAATGCAGGCATGAATATAAGAATTGCAACCAGTAACAGAATGATGAAATTTCTGGATTTTTTATTTTTCATTGATATTTCATGAAACGAAAATGGAGGATACTAATAATTTTTTCACTGGATTGTTTCGCACATATTATGCTGAACCTGAAATTATTGTATTTTTGGGGAGAGAAAAAAAGCACAAGAAAAAAACTGCCCTGAATTCATTTACCCTATTTCTTCTTGATTCTACTCTGTGCGTTTGATTATGTGGTATCCATAGTTCGTTTTCACTATTCCTGATACCTCTCCTTTCTTCAGGGCAAATGAGGCTTTCTCAAACTCTTTTACCATTGCACCCCTTTTGAAGAATCCCAGGTCTCCGCCTCTCTTCCTTGTACCATCTATGGAATACTTTTCTGCCATTTTTGCAAAACTTTCTCCACTCTTAATCTTCTCCAGCACTTCCTTTGCAGTTGTCTCCTTCTCCACAAGTATGTGAGAACACCTTATTTTTTCTGACATTGACCAATCCTAAACTTTTCTGCATATATTGAGTTTTGTAAAATCCAGAATCCTAAGACAACCCGTATTTTCTCATCTTGTTTACCATCCATTCAGATGCTGGAGTATATCTTATGCTGATGTTATTCATCAATTCTTCAAATGCATAATCCATTGTAACCATCTCAACGGTGCTCAAATTGAGTCTTAAAGCGCAATCCAATAGACTCTACTCCTCCCTTGACCTGATCTTCCCTTCTTTTTTTATATGTATTGTAATACACATACAATAATATTTGTATCATATTACAAATTCATTATTTCATGTATTCTGATACAAATTAAGCTCTGCTATTTTCAGGTTACGAAATTCGTTGACCATGTTATCAAACTCCTTTAGAAGTCATCATCTGTCTGATGCTTAAACTTCGTGGGTGCAACCTAACACCCTCTATCCCGTTCTCAAACGATTTCGGGATTGCTTTTCTTATCACAATTGTTTTGCAAAACGACCTTCTAGGTCAATGATTTTAAGCTACATTGCGATGTTTGTTGGGCATTATATAACATCTAAAATTTATGTCGCTGAAATCAATAAAAGTATTGGGGAATTCCCCCATGTCTTGACATCCGGCATGAAGAGATCTGTGAGGAAGCATTTCCGTGAATACCTACTTGGCCTTATGATACCGCCTGAGATAAGGAGAAAGATCATCTCAAACATTTCTGAACTTGTTTCAGAATATGATCAGATCACTGTCAACAGATCATTTCACTCCGTTGATTCTGATGTCTTAGAGAAGAATTATGTCACTTTACTGAAATCCATAATTGCCCAACACAGGATGCAGTTCATAGGGGATTACACACTCCTTGAACACCCGGGATCAAAGGTCATGGAATCTGTTAGATGGTTCTATGAGGGGAAAGACAAGAATAACGTGCTTGCACATCAGTTTGCGACTTCCGGGCTTTATGATATGGATATGGACATATTCTACCCTTTCCTCACGAGACTCTACAGGAAGATGGACTATTTCCCCGATGACATGAAGGATGATTTCATGACCAAGATACAGATTATGAGTAAAATCTTCACCATTGCTGAGGAGGATTTCAATGTCACCGGAAAGACCATAGACTCATGGTATTCAAGTGCAAAGTTCCTGGAAGATCATTTTGTGACAGAGTTGAAGATCGACAGAAAAGTCTCCTTCACTGATCTTGGAAGGATGATTAATCAGAACAGGGATCTTTTCTACACCATGGCTGAGATACTTGAATCCATATTCCTCTTTTATGGGAAGGATACCGCAACACTAAAGGATTTTCAACTGCAGAAGGAATTTCATGCCCTCCTTACCAACGGAGCAGCAGTGTATCTCATGGTTCTTTACAACCCTGAGACAGGAAGGAAAAAGTTCCTCATTTCCGACTATCTCTCAGGTGATGATATGATCAAGGCATGGAACCATCGCTGGTCCATAGAAACACTTCATAACGATGTAAAGGACTTGGGTATTGGGGAGTATCAGGTCCGGAGACGAGAAGGGTCACTTATACAGGCAAGGACCTCCTTCGCTGCCTATACTCTCCTCTCAATAATGATGAGAGAGTCGCAGAAGCTTTTCGGCAAGCTTCTGAAGACCATAGGTGAGTGCTCAAGATCAATAAAAGAGTTTCTAATTCTCAAAAAGAACTACAAATATAAGTTATTTTCGGGATAATTGCAAAAGTATTCTGATCATTCACTGGAGTTTAGTGTAACGACATCCTCTGGAAAGATGTAAAGACGAGTTTTCTTCTCTTCCTTATCCTGATCCACCTTGTGCTTTACGGTAAAATACTATCGGTCTTATCGACATATATGTCCTCTTTTTATGCCTTCTACCGTTCATTCAGTTACCAAAGGGTGAAGACTTCACTCCTGAGGATAACAGGGGAACTATCCGCTTCCTTATAACCGTAATTTAACCAAAGCATTTTTCTTCAGAAGGTATGAGTGTATCCAAGAATCTTTCTAGGATTTCACTTAGAGATTTAAGAACACCATGATTCTCCCCACTTGCAATGAAAAAAATCATTACGTATTACGCCCGAGCCGGGATTCGAACCCGAATCTGAGGCTCCGCAGGCCTCTAGGATATCCAAATTACCCCACTCGGGCTAAGATGCCAATACTACAACACCAGCCATGGTTGAACGTTCGGATGCAAATTACTTTTTTGTTTCCAACTTTATAATTTACCTTATTGATTTCCTCAACTGAATTTGCGCAATATTCACTTAACTCTCCTGATTATTCTGACCTAAACTTAAAAAATTTACTGACCGATTTTTCCCTGATCATTATCCTGGGCAGCTAAATATTTAAGAAGCTTAATGATTGAATTCCATTGGATAAGCTAAATGGAAATAGACCGGAGAAGGAGTATGATGTCATAATTGCAGGTGGGGGTATCCTTGGGGTTACACTTTCTTACTGGATATCTGCCATTCCTGGGATAAAAGTATGCCTCATAGAGGCTTCCCAGAGGGTAGCGATGCACTCTTCCTCAAGAAACACGGGTGTTATTCACAGACCTTTTTACATGAATCCCGATAAGAAGAGGCTTTTTGCATGGGCATCCCAGAAATCATATTCAATGTGGAAGAGTTTTGCATCTGACTTCAACCTTCCATGGAATCCTGCAGGAACCTTGGAGATTGCAAAAAGGGAGGAGGACCTGAAGAGGCTTGATGCCTTTTCAAACTGGGCCGTAAAGAATGGAATGGGAAATGATGAGTTCAGAATATTCGATGAGAAAGAGATGAAACAAGAATACCCATATCTTGCGGGAAAGGGTGCAATCCTATCAAAAACAGATACCTCTGTGGACTTCGGCATATTCACAAATACTCTCTTCAGATCAATAAATAGGGAGAATTTTACCTTTATGCCCGGGACTTATTTAGAACCAGAGAACATTGACATCGGATCTTCCAGTATTCTTGTGGTGAATGGAGAGAATCGATTCAGGCTGGGTTTCCGCCACCTGATAAATGCGGCAGGTTCAGATTCACTTAAAATTGCACATAAAATGGGACTTGCAAAAGATAAAGGAATGCTTCATTTCAGGGGCGATTACTGGAAGGTGAGAGAAAATGCCTTTCCTGAGATAAGACACAACATATACACCATACCAGAACATCCAGAGTTCCCATTTCTGGATCCTCATTTTATTGTCAGGCATGACGATTCACGGCAGATAGGACCAAATGCAGCCCCAGTATTTTCCCCCTATGCATATGAAGGCATATCTGAAAGGCTTCTTGATCCCTTAAGAACACTGTTTGAAAAGCCGTTTATGCCAAAGCTTAAGCTTCTAACAGACAGAGAATTCCTTCAGCTGGCCTGGTCAGAATGGGAGAGTTCACTCATTAAAAATAAGATGGGGCTAAGGGTTAAGGAATTCATTCCCGGTTTCAAAAATGATGTACTTCTTGACAGAGGAATTGCCGGAATAAGGCATTCCGTTATTGACTCAGATGGCTTTCTGGAGGACTCAATGGTTATCGATGGGCCGCTGTCAACACATATAATTAATTATAATTCACCTGGTGCCACAGGATCTCCAGCCTATTCAGCTCTCATAGTTCACAATCTTCTGGAAGCGGGGGTTTTTGGTGAAAGAAAAAATCCCAGTTCTCGTTTGTTAAGTATATGGAATTTTGAAAACCTCTTTTTATGACATCATAACTATCTGCCTTTTCAATTTAAATATTTACTTGTTATGTAGGTGCATATGGATAGAGGAATCAGATCTTTGATATTTACCTCAATGGGACACTTTTCCAATGACGGGAACTTTCTCTTATTCCCGGTACTTATAACATATTATTCCCTCATACCCGGGATCAGTCTTGTTCTTCTGGGTGCTGTTGCAATTATATATAATGCGCTCTCGGGTTTGTTGAGCACACCTATTGGCCGTATGGCAGACAGAATGGACAGGGACGCTTTAATGCTTGCCCTTGGAATTGGAATTAATGGAATATCGGTTGGTGCTTTTGCAGTTCCCTTTCTGTACCAATCCCTCACTATCCCTGCAATACTCGTAGGATCTATTCTCCTGGGATTGGGGCAGTCCTTCTATCATCCAATTGGAGCAACAATAATAAACGAGAGCTTTGAAAAGAAGTCTTCCACCAGAATGCTTGGAATCAACGGATCATTCGGCAGCCTTGGTAGAGCTGTACTGCCAAGCATAATCGTGGCAGTCATGCTTCTCGTAGGTAATGCAAAAGGCCTCTTCCTTATTATGCTATACCTCCTGATTTTCGCTCTTATAATATATGCCGGACTTAGGAACTTCAGGAGAAACGAAAATAAACCTAAGAAGGAGAAATCCCTATCAATCAGCGAAAACAGATCAATGGTAAAAAAATACTCAAAATTTCTTTACATTCTCACCATGGTTGTATTTATCAGATCTATGTTTCTCACCGGTACGATAACCTTTATTCCAACTTTTCTTACAAACGTCTACCATAGCAGGACAATTGCAGTTGCAATTGTTACAATTAGCTTCGTTACAGCTATTTTCGGACAGCCCTATTTTGGATCACTTACATCAAAATATGGAGGTCGAACAATAGTAATTTTTACAACCATAGTATCGGGAATAGCATTTGCAGGTTTTATATTTTTTGCAACAAATATACTTATTAGCGGGATCTCGTTTGCAGTGTTTGCCTTTGTGACCTACAGCGGTTTTCCTGTATTGCTGGGCTTTGTTGGCCAGGTTGTTCCCAGGGAGATATCTACAACAGCCAATGGACTTGTATGGGGTTTTGGAAATACCCTGGGAGGTGCGGTAGGCATAGCAGTTATTGATGGATTCAAGATATTTGTTTCCCTGGGCGATTCACTGACTCTCATGCTCATATTTGCACTGGCTGCAATTATAATGCTCCCTCTTATACCCAGGAATAACCGGCTTCCTAAGAGTGAAAAAATTGAAAAAACACCCAATTCCTGAGAGATGGATTTTTAAATTTTCTTTACATTACTGATCATGCCTGAATTCGTTCTTCCTTCAGGGTCAAGCGTAACTTTGCCAGATGACCCCCAAAGAATTGTAAGTTTTAGCCCTGCCGTTACAGAAACACTTTTCGAACTTGGACTTGGAGACAGGATAGTTGGAGTCTCGGCCTTCTGTTCCAGGCCTGTGGAAACCAGGAACATCAGAAAGGTTGGAAGTTATGGAAGCACCAGAATTGAGGTTCTGGAAGAACTTAAGCCTGATCTCATTCTCACAATATCTGGTTTTCAAAGAGAACTCTATGAAAGGATAAGGGAAAGGTTTCCAGTTTATATCTTCGAACTGCCATCATCAGTCGCTGGAATCATTGATATGGTATCAAAAATAGGTGTTATAACAAACAGGAAGGATGAGGCAAGAGGTCTAGAGTTTCAGATGATAAAGATATTCAGCTCCATACGAAAGCATCCTGAACTCAGGGGTTATATTGAGATTGATCTTGGAGGACCTGTGAGTTTCGGGTCTCAGAGCTATATAACCGATGCACTTGCCTTAATGGGGATAAAGACAATTTATTCTGGTTTTAACAGTGAATGGCTTGATCCGTCAGATAACTTCATTCTTGAAAAAGACCCAGAAATAATATTCTATGAACCGAAGATGTATTCTAAATTTTCAGAAAAACAGTTTAAAGACCTGATCAAAAAGAGAGGGTGGGACAGGACAACCGCATTCAAAAATAACAGAATCTATAGGACACCAGGAACCCTGGACTTCTTTGCACATCATGGTCCTTCGTTTATCTGGGAGGTGCTTCCCTGGATTCAGAACATAACTGATGAAATCATGTAAAGAGTTATTATTAGATTTGCATAAGGCATAAATGTCATATACTGAAAAAAATTGAATTCCTTCAGGTGGCTGGCATCAACCAAAAATCATATAAGCGTGGTGAAAGAATTGGACAAAATGATAGTGAAAAATTACAAAGATCTGGATACAACAGATGACCGGAGATATATTCTTGACAGCCTTAACCATGTTTTTTCCATTGTATCTCCATCCTTAGCAGTTAATAATAAATCCCATGAACTGTCAAAGGATATGGATGAATCTAAGAGAATATTCGTGATTGGCTTTGGAAAAGCGTCCCTCTCCATGTATGAAGGAGTGAGGGAAATGGTTAAGGATAAGCTTTCCTATGCAGGCATTATTGTTCCTCAGGATGAGGAGGTTTCAGGAAAATTTCAGGAACTTGATATACTTCGGGGAAGCCATCCTAAATTGAGTTCCTTGAGCATAAGGTCATCGGAAAACCTTCTCAGCCATCTCAGGAATTTGAAGAAAGATGACCTTGTTCTAGTCCTGATATCAGGCGGAGGATCCGCACTTTTTGAAATACCTGAGGAGGGGATTGATGTAGATACATTCGCCTCCATTTCTGACTGCCTGATGAAAAACGGTGCAGACATATATCAGTTGAACCGGGTAAGGCAAATGATGTCCTCCGTAAAGGGAGGTAAACTTGCAGATATCCTCAGCCCTGCAAAAGTCATATCCATGATAATCTCAGATGTAACAGGAGATGACCTATCAATCATAGCTTCGGGGCCATTGGTAAGGACATCAGGAAATGAAGAAGCTATGAAGATTATTGCATCTTTCCGGGATAAGTGCAGGAAAATAGAAAGTATTAAAGGAATTCAGTCCGCAGGAAATCCCGGAAACCATGCTACAGCGGATGTAAAAAACTTCCTGATTTTAAGAAACTATGACTATGTGGAATGCGTGGGGAATTATCTTCATGAGAGAGGAGGTAAGGTAATTACATGGGAACTGGGGGTGACAGGCGAGGTTTCTGAAGTTGCCAGAAATCTTACTGATGCTGTGCGTTCCATGTATGCACTCTTCAATGAATCATTCTGGCTTGTCTTTGGAGGGGAAACCACAGTGAATGTTACTGGGAAAGGGAAAGGGGGCAGGAATCAGGATCTTGCCCTGAGAGTAATGGACAATATGAAAGAGGGGGAGGAGTTCACCTTCGCAAGCATAGGTACGGATGGAATTGATGGTTACAGTGACGCAATGGGTGGTATAACTGACAATATTCTGAAATCTGCAATTCCCAGATCTGAATTGCTGGAAACACTAAAAAACAGCGACAGTTATACACTTCTTTCAAAATATAAATCTGCAGTTGTCACGGGACGCACAGGGACAAACGTCTCTGATATAATGATAATGCATTACGGTGGAAAGACTGAGGGAAATAAGAATTGATAATACTTAAAAATGAAGAGAAAACCTTGACTTACTCTGAAAAAGATAGAAAAATTGGAACCGGAAATTCTGCCATAAATGTTCCACCAAATCTTATAATCTCTCCAGGTGATGTTATAAACACAAAGTCAGGACTGTATACCGCACTATGCTTTCAGCCTCCTGAATTTGGAAATGTTTGCAAGAGAAATGCACAGATAATACAGCCGCATGACGCTGCGTACATGATTTTCAGGTCAGGTGTAAAATCCGGAAGCATGGTACTGGAAGCAGGGGCAGGATCCGGTTCCCTCTCTTCATTCATATTGTGGTCTATCGGCAGTTCAGGTAAACTGGTAACGGCCGACAATAATGAAAATAACCTTGCGGCCACAAGAGAAAACCTCTCTAAATTTTATGATCTCTCCAACTGGCTTCCTTTACTCGGGGATATAAGGACGGAAAATATTGAGGGAAAATTCCATGCTATTTTTCTGGATATACCAGACCCATGGAATGCGATTTCAAACGTTATGGAAAACCTGAAACCTGGCGGTTTTCTTACAACTTACTCTCCAAATTTCAACCAGATGGAAAAAACTGCAGTCGAAATGAAAAAGAATGGGATGCTTGTCCTGGAAAACACTGAACTTATAAAGAGAAATATGCTTGTCCGGGAGGGATCAACAAGGCCTGATCATAACTCCCTCTGGCATACAGCATTCATCACATTTGCAGTGAAGAGAAGCAGTTCTTCCCTGAAGCTGTAATTCATGAAACAGATTGAACTTTCGGCTGCATCGCCATATTTTTAGCCATTGTCCATGATTGAGGTTTCTCTCTCAAGTTTAATATAAAATGCCCGGTCATTTTTAAAGCGTCGGTAATTATTTTTTTCATCTAAAAAAAGCATGATTTGAATTGCCGCTAAAGATTCAATGTATATATAGGAGGTTAGCATGAATCATTTAGATGGTTGAGCTTATTTGCGATACCTGTTCAGGGGACGGGCATGTTGATAACAATGGCCATCCGGATATATGTCCGGATTGTTTCGGTCTTGGAGTGGTAAATGTAGATGAGAAGGACTTTAAAAATCCTGCAAATAACCCATCAAGACAGAACATTAAGAAGGGAATATACATGCTAATTGGAGTCCTGGCTGTTTACTATATTCTTTTTTTTATATTCCAGTTTCATTTCAAAATCGGCATGGTATCCAGTGTGATAATCCTGGTAACGGGACATATAGTGGCTGTTGGAATATTTCTGATATTCCTGCTTTATAAGACAATAAATGAGAAAACTGCGGAAAGAACCAACTGAAATTTCAAACCACTGCAAAATAGTTTAATAACATGTTCGTTGTATAAGATGGATTAAGGTGTTACTATGATGGAAGCTCTGGACAGTCGATTGGTACTTAAAGGACCTCTGCATGGAAAGTTCGGAGAGATTTCTGTTAAGGTAAACCATAAAATTTTGTGCACGCAGATCTTCAACTCAGGCAAGATGGATATTGTTTATTATATACCTGTGTCGGTAGAAAATCAGAGAGAAATTCTTATGATGATCCAGATGCTAGGAGGGAAAAAGATTTCAGATGTCTGGAATATTAAACTGAACGAAGATGAGAACACTGATTTGAGGGTAATTTTAGATTTTATTAAGATACCGTCAATTGTACTTGACGCAATATATGCCTATCGTGGAGAATTTATTGCGTATATGAGATTCAATAACTCTGATCTTAATAATGTATCGGAAACATTGCTTGAAAACATAGCCATGGAGGAAGAGTATTCTGTTGATTACCTTGGTGAGGCCAATGGTACCTTTAGCGACATGAAGTCCATTTCTGAAGAGATTCCCCTCTTTGTTATGGAAGTTATTTCTAATCCTCCTCTGGAAGAGCTTCAACCTGAGAATAACCCCATGGGAAAATCCTGGAGAAGGATCATAAAGAGTCTATCCCCCGATGATCTGATAAGTGCAGTATGTGTAACAGATGAATTAGTTTCCATCCCCAGCTTTTCTCTGATAAACCAGGAGAAGCAAATCTATTTAGGAAGTGTCAAAAACCCTCTGCTTGTATATTTAAACCGTGAATTCAATGAAAAAGGGATTGTTACCTTTTCAAGGACCCAGAGTTTGAGAGACAGTCTTTTTAGAATGAATTTCGTTATCTCAGCGGATCAGGTTAACCAAGTTGTAAGGGTTATGGGAAAAATGTTTAGGACCTTCCCTGAATGGAATTGCCGCATTTCATTTGCCTCTAGACTGGAAGATGCTACTGAAAAAGATCTTCTGGTAGTTTGATCCTTAACTATTATCCTTTTTTTAGAACTGCCAATTCGAAATCCAGTATGTGCCTGTACTCCCTGCTAGGAGTTACAGTTACATAGTTGCCTGTGAATTGTAGTTCGGTGTCCTTCTCCCCTTTGAAACCGTCAACGTTGAAGGCCATTGACAATAGCCTGTCTGCCTCCTCCGGTTGAGGCAAGTCTGAGTATACCCCAGTTTCGCCTTTTTCGTCTTTTTTCTCAGCGTAGCTGAATGATACAGAGTAACTGAATTTTTCCCCTCTGTATACTACTGGTTTATCTAAAGACGCCAGGGCGTTTTTCCAGATGATCTGAAGAACCTTTTCAGTATCTAACTTTACCTCACTCCTTGGAATTTCACTTTCTCTTTTTGAAAGTTCCTCCCTGATCTTGCTTTCCAGAGTTTCAATGTCTCCCATGTTGCATAATGATACACACGTATGAATAAGTTTCACTTGATGGCATTGTCAAAACTAATTTAATTTCTAATTTCGCTAAGAAACACTCTAAAGACCAAACTTATATGTTCCTGTGGTATGGACCATGGGTCTTCAGCAACACGTCATTGGTTTTGAAAGATTTTCTAAATAAATTCTGTACTGAAAAGTGGTTTTTTCTGGTTCAGTGATCTTTTTTACACTGGGATTCGCAAGCTTCAGAAACACATAGGCCATTCCCCTCTTTTAGGGTTATCCGCATCTCTTTTTATGATGTTACAGGCATATGAGAGGTAGTTAAAATAAGCAGTAAATAAAATCTTTCATCAATTGTAATGTAAATGATCCTGATGAAAAGCTTCAAAAAGGTATTTTCAGATACGCCCAAAAGAAAATCACCTTGTAAAAGAAATGTCTCTTTGGACATCCCATAAGGTATTCATTATTTATGAATCACTTATTGCAAAAACGCCACCCTATTTAAATTTAGTTTGCATCTGTGAGTGTTCAAGCCTGCTGGCAAAAAGATGGGGGAGGAGGGATCAGGACCAATCCAAAGGTCAGTTAACTGAACATGGATGTTTTTAACATGGGAGATAAGAGGTTCTCACTTGATATTTAGATATGTGCTTTATTATAAAGAAAAAATAGTTTATCATACCATTTACATCATACAGGCAACTGCGAAATAATAGGAGAAATCAACTATCTGTTGACAATGTGGAAAAGAAAATATATGCAGTAGAGCTATTATCGTATGGATCATCAGAAGAATTTTGCTGCTGTATTCATCGATTTCGAAAATTTTTACTACTCACTAACAAATCTTTATGAGTTGTCTTTTGAGGACCCGGGAGAAACAGCAGTTGCCCTTATTGACAACCAAATTGAAAAACTGAAGGAGAAATGCGGTGAGATCATAATCAGGCAGGCTTTTGCGGACTGGAGATCAATGCAGGTTCCCAAGGCCGAGCTACAGAAAATGGGCATAAGAATTATTGACATTCTTTCTACGGGATATAAAAATAGTGCAGACATAGAACTTTCTCTGGCTGCACAAGAAATCCTTCTGACCAGAGACGATATTGCAACCATCATTATATTTGCCGGTGACCGAGACTATATGCCAATTGCAAACCGTACAAGGGAAAAGGGTAAAACGGTTCACTTTGTGGGCTTTGAAAAGAGCCTGTCAGGAGACCTGAAAAGACTGGTGGGTGAAGGTAACTACTCCTATGCAAGACCCGAGGAGATTGGATCATATACAAAACCTGGTGTATTTGTTTCAGGCGATGCAATGAATTCTGATCATCTGCCCATGGAAGATCTGGATCCTAACCAGAAAAAAGCTGCTTTGGCTGCGCTTGATTCATTTGACAGATACAAGGGGGCATTTGGATGTGTAAAGGTAAGTGTGTTCCTGGTGGAGAGCCTAATCAAAACACTTCCGGAATTGGATCACCTGGAAAGGAAGAAGATATTTGCTTCTCTGGTTCGGGCAGGATTACTTTTAACTGAGAAGAAAACCCCCGAAATACCGGACAGTTTTGGTAACCAGTATCCCTACACCGTTTTCACAATAGACGAGAAGAACAGATTTGTAAGGGAATTGAGGAAAAGCCGTAAAACCAGCTTCGACGAAGGAAAGTCGTTACTTTCAAAAGCTGCCGCCATGGTTGCAGACGTTGACGGAAAAGTGCTGGGGTCTAAACTTGGAATAAAACTTAGAGAGATCAACCCGGAATTCGTTCCAATGAGATATGGTTTCATAGATCTGAGTTTATTTGTAGATAATTATCCGGAGATACTTGTATTTGAGGGAGAAAGATCAGGTGGAGACATGATTTACAGGCTCCTGCAACATTGAATATACTGGGGATTTGCTTTTTATTCAGATGGATTTTTGCAATTATTACGTTGCGAATAACTCTTAAAGTTATTACACATTAGACATGTCCTGGTTTGTGCATAGAATTGAAGAAAACTTTCTGATTTTCCCTTTATTATTGTTGAGATATGTTCCAGAATTGGTATGGACCTGTGGGGAATTGAACCCCAGGCCTCTTCCATGCCAAGGAAGCGATCTACCGCTGATCTACAGGCCCATTATGCAAGGAAGAAATACTTTTTTCCTATACAATGGGAGTTTTTCCTTATCTTAAATACCACTATAAATTTTTTCCTTACATTTTACGGGAAAGGCGCATCTGAAACTGCGAAAAAATCATTTTCGTGCGACCTGATTCACGAAAAATTATATACCCCAAGAGTGCTTTATTGTGGAAATGCAAAATCCACATTCTGACCCCTACATGGCAGGATATTTCAAAGTCATTGAGCCATTTCAGCTTAGAGACTTTGAAGTGGTGGACAGATACACACTTAACAATGATAAATCGGCTGTAAAGATTCTCTGGGACAAAGAGAATCTGGAATATATCTACCAGGTGGAAGAACCCACCATTTCCAGAAAGGAACTGGAGGACCTTTACAACATTGTGAAGGATATGGAGTGGATAGTACCAAACAGCATGGAAATTTCAAGCAGGATTACCAGATTCCAGTTTCAGGAAATAGTTAAAAGCTATATCCATAGCAGGAAAAGGGTTCTTGAGAGAGGAAACAGTGAAAAGCTGCAGTATTTTATAAACCGTGATTACACGGGTTATGGTATCATAAACATACCGGTAAATGATCCAGAGATTGAGGATATATCCTGTGACGGTTACGGGAGCAATGTTTTTGTTTACCACAGGAAGTACCATGACATGAAGACAAACATCACCTATAATGATCCCACTTATCTTGATTCCTTTATAATCAAGCTTTCACAGTTCTGTGGGAAGGAGATATCCATAAATAATCCTGTTCTGGATGGGATCACGGATCAGGGCCATCGTGTGCAGGCTATATATGGAAATGAAATTTCTCCACACGGTTCAGTTTTTACCATAAGACTCTTCAGGAAAAAACCCTTTACCCCCACAGAGATCCTTATCAATGGAACAGCCGATTCAGACATCATAACTTACATGTGGTACCTGGTTGAAAACAATAATTCGTGCCTGATATCCGGTGCACCAGCAGTTGGAAAAACATCCACGCTTAACGCTCTTCTCATGCTGGCTCCCCCCAACTCAAAGATATTCAGCATAGAGGAGACCAGGGAGATCAATATCCCCAACGAAAACTGGATACCAGCCACAACAAGGGAGAGGGAAAATTATTTCTCTGTAAAGGAGAGGGGGTATCTGAAGATAGACATGTTTGAGCTGGTCAGGATGGCAATGAGGCAGAGGCCAACATACATTGTGGTGGGAGAGGTAAGGGGGAGAGAGGCATATGCTCTTTTCCAGTCCATGTCAACAGGCCATACAACCTATTCCACCATCCATGCCGATTCCATGGATTCACTAATTAACAGGCTAGAGGCTGAACCACTGAATATACCCAGAGTTATGATGACATATCTGAGCACGGTTATTTTCAATAAATTCATTAGGGTAGATGGAAATCTTGTCAGGCGCATCACGGAAATAAACGAAATGATGGGATATGATCCAGACACTGGAGATGTGCTTTTCAATAATGTTTTCTCCTACGATGCTGCAACAGATAAGCACTATTACAATGGAAACAGCTCAATTCTTGAAAAAATAAGGTCAGCCACAGGGATGAGCAGACAGGAATTTGATCAGGATTTCCTGAAGAGGAAGACCGTTATAGAGAATATGGCTAAAAATGGCATAACAGATTATAGGACTATATCAAAAGTAATACAGACCTATTATTTCAACCATGAGGAAGCTATAAAGATATCAAGCGGGGGAAACAGTTGATAAACCGCAGGGATAAGAAACTGTTCTCCAGTAAGAAAAATTCAATTCGTAATGCCGAAAATCCATATGCAACCATGAATCTTTCATTTCCGGCCAGGGCAGGGATAAGGATTTTCAAGCCGTTTTTAGATAGATTAGATGTTTCCTATAAAACCCAGATTGAATTAAAAAGGTCAAAGATCCCCCTTACACCTTATGAATTCTACGGACAGATGTTTTTCTATTCCCTAATCAGCGCAATCATCATTGGCATTTCCGCATTTATTTTTGACCTGGTTCTGAGAAGATACGCCCTTGTTATCTCATCTTCCGCATTTCTTATCTTTGCCTTATTTATTGCTGTTTACGCAGATATTCCACACAGTGTTGCAAGGGCAAGAAGGAAAAGAATAGATGCCCTAATTCCTGTAACAATAGGATTTACCGCAACAATGGCATCTGCCGATGTACCCATAGACCGTATATTTGAAGTTTTGAGCGAAAGCTCAGACTACGGTGAGGTTGCCAGAGAGGCAAAGTATATCTGGATCTCAACCAACCTGTTCGGGAAAGACATTATAACGGCAATAAAGAATGCCATTGTCTATACCCCCTCAATAAAATTTTCTGAGTTTCTTCAGGGAATTGTAACCACAGTCACTTCTGGAGGTGACCTGAAGGATTATCTTGTAACCAGGGCTAGAAGATACCAGTCTGAGCTTAACAACGAGGTGAAGAAGAATGTGGACTCCATCGGCATTGTGGCTGAGAGCTACATAACCGTAGGTGTTGCGTTCCCCCTAATAATGATCATAATAATAGGGGTTATCGCTGCCCTGTCATCTTCAGATCCCCACGCCCTTATTCTTGTGCTCATCTTCATAGTGGCAGTGATGATGCCGGTCTTGACTCTGTTCTTTATCTATTTCCTCAATTCAATAGTGAAGGAGGTTAGGTTTTGAATCCTGTTTTGAGAAAAGTTGCCCTGTTATCCGCCGCAGCATCCATACTGGTTTTCTTTTTGTTCCTCTTGCTTGGGATTCCTGCGGTTGATCCACGAGGGCATCCCATAGCATCGTCTGCAATAGCTGTTTCCATTTTTCTCATACCTGTTGGGTATATTTACGATAAACAGCAAAGTGCCATCAAGGATGCAGAGAGACGGCTTCCTGACTTTTTGAGAGATCTGTCCAACTATTCAATATTTGGCCTTCCCATGGCTGAAGCCGTAAAAATGGCTGCGTCAAACGATTACGGGCACCTGTCTCCTGAAATAAGGGACCTTGGAAACAAGATCTCCGTGGGTCTACCCGTTGACGAGGCTCTTGAAACCTTTGGGGACAAGACTGGATCAGCAGATATAAGGAGAGTTGGCAGGATTATACAGAAAGCAAGTGAATCCGGAAATAATACCTATGATGTCGTCACACTCATATCAGATTTCAATGCACAGATGGCTCTTATGAGGGATACAAGAAGATCAGAGATGCAAAACTACATCCTTGTTCTTCTGATTGCCCTGGGCGTATTTATCTTTGTGATTCTCATAATCGACATCGGCTTTTTCCCCAAGATAAAGGTCACTAACTTTGGTTCTATAGGTTTGCCGGGAAACACAAACATCAGACCACTTATAGAGAGGATTTTTGATGTGGGGATATATGTACAGGGTGTTGGGATAGGGGGAATAGCCGGATTGCTGAGGGATGGAAGGTTAAGATCCGGGATGTTGATAACCGGTGCAATACTTCTTGTTTCTGCACTTATACTCATAGGGGCAGGTGTTGCCTGAATGGAAGCTGGTGACGACTCGTTTTTTAAAAACTATGATCTGCTATCAGAAAAGGATCTTATACCTAATTTCTCAAAATACCAGATATGCCGCAAAAAGTCGGACGGATCCATATACTATTTTCTTCATGAACCAATACTTTCAGACTCTTCCAGATTCATTCTTGAAAAGATGAAGAAGAATGCACTTGAAGGCAGATCCATTGGAAACCCTTCCATGGAGATTGATTCCCAGATAGAGGCGATGGCAAAGAATATGAATCTTACCATGGACACCCAACAGAAGAGATACATTGCATACTATTTCGGCAGAGATCTCTTCGGCATGGAACGCATTGAATCTCTTCTTAGGGATGGAGATATAGAGGATATATCCTGCGACAGGGCGGGTCTGGGCATTTACATATACCACAGGAAATATGGATATATACCAACGAATATAATGTTTGAAGATGAAATTGAACTTTCAAGATTTGTGAAGATGATGAGCCAGAAGTCAGGAAAAAGCCTCTCATTGTCAACTCCGGTCATAGATGCAAATCTCCCTGATGGTTCAAGGCTTCAGGCCTCTCTCGGCCAGGAGGTCACCACTAACGGATCAAGCTTCACCATAAGAAAATTCAGGTCTGTTCCATTCAGCCCCATAGATCTCATTTCCACATGGACTACTTCTTCCAGAATTTTCGCCTACCTCTGGATTCTTTCTGAATATGGATCGAACATTGTGGTTGTTGGTGGAACTGCAACTGGAAAGACCACATTCCTCAATTCCATTCTTCTCTTTATCCCTCCGGAAAAGAAGATCATCACAATCGAAGATACTAAGGAGCTGAATCTTTTCCATGAAAACTGGGTATCAACTGTTACCAGACCCGGATATGGAATGCCTGGACCGGATGGAAAGGTGGAAGGGGAGATAGATATGTTTGATCTCCTTACCATTTCTTTGAGACAAAGGCCCAACTACATTGTTCTAGGTGAAGTGAGGGGGAGGGAAGCGTTTACGGTTTTTCAGGCAATGTCTGTGGGCAGGTATGGATATACCACATTTCATGCAGATGACGTGAACACATTTGTACATCGTCTGGAAGCAAAACCCATAAACATACCAAGAAATCTTATAATTTCCATAGATGCCATAGTACTTCTTGAAGCATTCCAGGGAAAATCGGGAACCGAGAGAAGGGTGAAGAGCATCAGTGAGATCAAGGAGATCGATCCGCTTACCAACGATCTAATCATAAATGAAGTCTATTCTTTTAACGGAAATGGCTACGACACATCTGGATTTAGCTATATACTCAAAAGAATTGCTGAAAAAGAGGGAAAGACAGAGGCTGAGATGGAACATGAACTTCTATTAAGGGAAAAGATACTGTCAAAATTGCAGGAAAAACATACCTACGATTTCAGGGAGGTTGGCAGGATTATCAAGAGGTTTTACAAGGCACGGGAAAGTGTCCTCCATGATCTTGGAATAGAGATCTAAAATTGAAAGTTTGTTTCTCACAATGTATCTATCCAGTCGGATGAAAGATATTTTGCCAGGAATGGAACATATATTGTCTGAAGAATTATGGAAAAAAGCACGACAAAGGAAACCATTACGCTTATAAGGGGACCGTAAGTGATCAGTATGGGAACATTATCTGCAAGCCCCACACTGTAAGGAACGGTTGACATGACCACAGGAACCACACCCCTGGGGCCAACAAGCGAGAAGAACGCCTTTAGACTGTTTGGCGTCTTCAGCTTGGACCCTTTTCTCTTTACTGCGGCAAGGGAGAGGAGTACTGCTGCCGGCCTTACGAGGAGGAGCATGAAGATTGTAAGTATTAACCCCAGCACTATGTAATTCCTGATCTGGAATGCTGTGAGAATGCTTCCCAGAAGAAGGAATATGATAGCTTGTGAAAGGAATGAGAGATTTTCCTGAAAATTCTGCTCCCTGTTCCAGAATATGCTCTTATCTGAAAAGTTTCCCACTATTGCCCCAGTTGCGATGATTGCCGGAAAAGGGGTAAACCCAGCAGCCTCAAGTATTGTGAATTCCAGTATAACCACGCCAAGAAGAATTGCAACAAGCAGGTTTTCAAAATTCAGGAACCTGTTTAGGAAGATCATTGAAAATCCTATTATAATTCCTATAACAGATGATATTATTATCTGGGCGAAGAAGTAAACCACCACACCGGCATACATCCCAACATGTGATGATATGGAGGTGAAAAGACTGACGTAACTTGCCGTGGGATCTATGATAACTATTGCTATTGTTACTAGTATTATTCCAAGTGGGTCGTTGAAAAGGCTCTCTCCGATAAGTGTTCCCGAGATGTCGTCCTTTATCCGTATTCTTCTGAACAGTGGTATAAGGGTGACAGGATCAGTTGGAGATATTATTGCCCCGAAGAGGAAGCCGATTGTGAATGGTGCACCGGTGAGTGCTGAAAATATCACACCTGCAACGACTGCAGTAACAATGATACCTATGGTATCAAGCGACAGGATTCTCCAGAAATGCCTCCTTATTACCTTCAGATCCATGTGGTGGCTTTCATAATAGAGAATTATCATCACGCCAAGCAGACCCACACCGACATAACCGAAATTTGTCAGGAAATTTATGGCAAAATCGTGGTTTATGATCCCAAGTACAGGACCGAAAATTATTCCCAGAACGATAAGAATGGGTATGTCTGCTATTGCGATCCTTCTTGAAATTGGTATTGCAAAGGCTGCAAGTATGAGAACGAAGCTTACTTCATAATACTCTGCAGCGAATGATGTGATCATCTGTCCTTATTTTCTCCAGCTTTTATGAACTCCGGTAGCTTTCTCTTATGTTCAGACCTTTCATGCAACTCCTCGACTTTTTTGTGTTTATCGGTAAGTGATTTTAAATTGAGATCGAATACATCCTCCAGGACCTTGTCAAGATCGGAATATGTCATTCCAATTTCATCCTCATCAGTCTGGCCTTCCCACAGGCCTGCAGAGGGTTTTTTCCTTATTATGTTGTCCGGCACCTTCATGAAGGTTGCAAAGTCCCAGACCTCCTGCTTGTAAAGGTGCATTATTGGCTCAATATCGCAGGCTCCGTCACCGAACTTTGTGTAATATCCAATGAGGTGTTCCGTGCGGTTTGTTGTCCCTATGACCAAGCCATTATTTATGTTTGCAAAATAGTAGAGAATAATCATCCTTGTTCTGGACTTCACATTCCCCATTGCATATCTGTCTTCTATGGAGAGGAGTGATCTGAAAGCTTCAACCACTGATTCAATATTTATAATCTTTATCTCAATTTTAGTTGATTCAGATAACTTCTTCACATCATCCAGGTCTGTTTCTGGTGTGTTGCTGTCAGGCATAAAAAATGCGCGTATCCTTTCCTTGGGAAGGACCCTGGCAAGAATGGAGAGAACAAGTGCACTGTCAACGCCTCCGCTGATGCCCAACACAGCGTCTTTTCCTGCAAGTTTTTCAGTAATGAAATGACCTATTTTTTCAAGTTCCAGTGAAAAATCCATAGAGTGCACACCCAACACTATATTAAAAAATTAAATAAATATTCCTCAAGAAAACTCTGCATATACGAATTTTTCGCATTGAGGGTTTTTTCATTTCCTGAAATCCATGAGATGTTTAAGATTCTGGAAAATCTTCACCGATGTCAGTTTTCCAACCCCTCCCGGAACTGGAGTTATTGCCGTCACGAAACCATTCAGGGAGGCGAAGTTCGCATCACCCCTTATTCCGTCTTCAGTGCTGTTTATACCCACATCTATAACCACAGAGGATTGGTTCACATAATCAGCACCTAGAAAATTCTCTTTTCCCACTGCCACAACAACAACTTCTGCATTTTTTGTCTTTTCCCTAATGTTCAATGTCTTACTGTGGCAAACCGTTACGGTGCAGTCCCTGTTGATCAGGATCATTGCCAGTGGCTTTCCCACCACCACGGATCTGTTTATTATTACCACGTCCCGTATTTCAGGATAATTTTCCAATAATATCTGGTTAACTGCACCAGCTGTTGCAGGAAGAACAACTGGTGATTTCATGGCGATCAACCCTTGGTTGTAGGGCGTCATGCAGTCCACATCCTTCAGTGGGGATATGCATGACAGGAGAGAGATATAGTCCAACCCTTTGGGAACAGGATTTTCCAGTATTATCCCATCAACACCGGGATCCCAGGATATCTTCCTTATCTCTTCCTCTATTTTCTCCTGCCCAATTGATGGGTTTATGTTTTTTATTGAAACATCCACACCCATTCTCTTTCCAGATCTGGCCTTTGCATTGGCATAGACTGCGGCCTCCTTTGAATCGCCTATGATAATGGATACAAGGGAGGGCATTCGCCCATGTTTTGAAAAAAACTCTGAAAATCCTTCTGTAAGGTCCTCCTTGATACGCTTTACAATTTCATCCACATTGATAATCCTGGTCATGGACTTACACCCTAGACCAGTCTATAACCGTCTTAATCTCGTTTTCCGGCTTGTTGGTGAATATATCAATATCAGAGGGTGAGATCTTTTTTGTAATAAATTCCTTCATTCTGTCTCCGTAAACATACCGCCATTTCCTGAGATGTTCCAGTGCCATAAAATAGTGATTTCTTGCCCCATCGACAGATCCAAGCAGAGTTATGTTCTTTTCAATGATGTAATCAATATCTGATCCATCAACACCTGTTGGCGGAGCCTTCCCGTTTGTCCCGAATAGTATGGCTATTCCGTTGTTGTTGAGTTTCCTGGCAAACTTGAAAATAGTGCCTGGATGCCCACTGGTATCTATTAAGAGATCTATGCCACCTTCCGCTATTTTATCCATGTCCATTGTGTAATCATAAAATTCAGCGCCAATCATATCAACCATCCCTTTCTTCAGGTCAGGTATTGGGTGTCGGTTTGTCAGTACTGTATCAAAACCGTAATCTTTTGCAAAAAATGAAAAAAGGAATGCTTCGCTTCCGGTGCCAATAACAACCGCCTTCTTGTCCTCATAGGTACCATAATCATTAAAGAAAATACTTCTCTCCGAAACTTTGTCAAAAACCTCGAATGCTTTCTCTACGTTCTTAAGGGGCTCTGCCAGTACCGCCACATCAAACATGCCTTTATCCTGGACCTTGACAAGATTTTCGGGTGTGTCGTAAAAATACCCCCTCATGAAGCCATGCATTCCAGTTACTCCGGCTTCATGTTTATTTCCGTCTGTGCAGTTATCCATCCTTCCCATCCTGCAGTTGACGCATTTTCCAGGCCTTCTTACTATGGGTACAACATAATCCCCCGGCTTGATTCCAAAATTGTTCTTTTCTATCTCCAGAACCTGTGCAAGACCCTCGTGCCCAAGCACCATTTGCCTATAGCCTTCAGGATTGTAGGCAAATGATAGCGAACCTGCAACCATGCCACGGTCAGTGCCGCATATTCCACTGTAAATGGTCTTAAGTTTCGCCGAGTAATGTTCAGGGTCCGGTAATTCAAAATCTCCAAAGACCACACCACCGGTTGGTGCGTCTGTAGTTATGGCTTTTACCTTCGACATGAAGAACTGATTAAATTGTTGGTATTAAGGTTTGGATGACCCGCCAGAAACTGCAATGATCATATCTGGTGGCCCATTTTGACCCTCTTTGTGTCCAGGTAGAATTCGTCATAAGGTGTTGGTTCACTCTTAACCGGGATGCGTTCGCTTATCCTGATTCCGTTCCCCTCCAGGAAATCTATTTTGGATGGGTTGTTTGTCATTAGTTTGATTGAGGTGATATGGAAATAGTTCAGCACTTCAACTGCGAAGGTATAATCCCTCTTATCCGCCGGTAGCCCCAGCCTTAAATTAGCCTCAACCGTATCATAGCCCTGTTCCTGGAGGCTGTACGCCTTGATCTTATCCAGGAGACCTATGCCTCTCCCTTCCTGCCTAAGGTATATCAGCATTCCATATTCCTGTTTTCCAAGATACACCATTGAACGCAGAAGCTGATCCCTGCAATCGCATCTCTTGGAACCGAAAACATCTCCTGTAAGGCATTCCGAGTGTATTCTCACCGGTATGTCATTTCTTCCATCTATCTGACCCCTTACAAGTGCGGCATGTTCCTTATTTTCGTCGTTTGTGAAAGTGTATATTTCAAAGTCACCCGCCAGTGTGGGCAGCTTAGCCTTTGAGTATAGTTTTATCATCTTTTCCTACCTTAAAATTCATTCTCGTATAAAAGGAGATATCAAACAAAATAATATATTTTTACAATGATTGCAATGTTTCATCTGAATTTCCATTGTCAAGGATCTTTTCAGCCAAAATCAATCCTTCCCTATCCATGAAAACATAAACATCTTTCTCACCATGCAGATTTTTTTCAATGCTGTTTTTCAGCTGGTAGTATGAATCAGTTTCTATCTCAAACCTGAAATATACACGCCTGCCTCCGAATTTTTTTACATCTCTCTCAAGATCAGAGAATTGGCTTTTGCATAGGACATTATAAGATTCTCCGGGAAAATCATGACTGTAATCCTCATTGCCTGTAAGGAGTATTCTTCTGCTGTCCCTCCCAATGATCCTGAGATCACCTGGAATGGATGTACAAAGAAGGCCTGAATATATGAGCGATACATCCGGTAGATAGATAAATTCCCCAACGTTAAGGGCGGAAACGAAATCTATATTCATGGGATTGCCTGTGAATCTTCTTCCCTGCGGCAGTAAGACTGCGGATGTTTCACTTTCGGCGTTTTCCCCCGTATAAAGAGTAAGTCTCTGCAATTTGCCCTCAACAGATATGTACTCCTTCTCTCCTTTTATTGTAATATCATCCTTTTTCATCAGTGGAGGCAGATCGAATATGAAATTTTCAGTTTTATTTTTCAAGGTAGTATAAATTATCTCCGGGGATGGTATCAGGTTTCTTTTCCCATCTGTACCTGGCTTAATCCGCAAGGGATCTGAAAAAACAGCACTGTCAACATCCACATTGGTGTTGTGGATGATTTCAGAATAGTCTCCCCAGATGAATTTTATATTATTCACCATTGAAACTTCCCCGTTCATAATTGACATTTCGTACCGATCCCGGTTTATTTCGATTCCAGTTACCCTTTCAGCAAATTTTGAGAAGCTTATTGCCTGCATTCCGGAACCTGAACCCACGTCAAGAATATTATTCTGTTTAATTCTACCTGATCGGTAGTCGCCCACAATTTCTGGTGTGGAAAAACTTGAGGAGTAGAGATCCATCCAGAGTCTGTTCCATTTCCTGAACTTCTTCTCTATGTTTATTCTTGCCTTTGCAATTTCAGTGTAGAGATTAACTGCTGACTTTGAAGATCTTATCTGATTCTTTATTGTCGAGGCGTTGTGGCCGGATCTCATAAGATCTATTATTTCATCTATCACTGAATTGGCCTTTTCCCTTAATTGAGGATTTTTTCTCAATTTTGACAGTAATTTTACCTGTTCCGCTTTCGTATTTAATCCAAAGGCAATTTAAAAAGTCCTATTCAACTTTCCTTTTATAGGGGCTAAAAAATTCTCTTATATAGATGTGAGGGAAAGATAATAATCGATCAATGGGATAGAGGGTCATGGAACCCATAAGGATCGGAAAGGTCAAGGAAGTTTATGATGAAGGAGAGACCCTGTTATTCAAGTTTACAGACAAGATCTCCGTGTTTGACAAGATCATACCCAGCATGATTCCGGGAAAGGGGGAATCGCTCTGCCGGACCTCTGCATTTTGGTTCAAATACATTGAGGAAACTGCCCATGTTAAGACGGATTTTATCGAGATGCCTGCCAAAAACCAGATGAGGGTAACCAAATTCTTTATTCCGGAGGGGAAGGGGAATCCAGATGAGATTGAATACTTGATCCCACTGGAATTTATAACAAGGTATTATGTAGCTGGCACTCTGTATGATAGGATCAAATCCGGAAAAATCAAACCTGAGGATTTGGGCTTGAACAGCATGCCCAAATACGGAGACGAACTTGATGACCCATATTTTGAGGTCACCACGAAATTTGAGAAATTCGATAGGCCACTTACGACAGGGGAATGTATTGAAATAGGCGGAATGACAAAAATGGAACTTTTAAACATAAGGGAGACTCTTTTTAAGGTTGACAGAAGGATAAACAAGCATGTTCTGAAAAACGGCCTAATACATGTAGATGGCAAGAAGGAGCTTGCATTTGATGCAGGCCGTGATCCTGTACTTGTTGATACATTCGGAACCCTTGATGAGGACAGGTTCTGGGAGAAGAAAGATTACGACAAAGGCATAATAAAGGATCTCAGCAAGGAATCAGTGAGGCAGTATTACAGGTCAATAGGATACCATGATAAGCTCTATGCTGCGAGAGAGAAGAATCTCCCTGAACCTGATATAACGCCTCTTCCTCCTGAACTTATAAAACAGACATCTGAACTTTACATGAACATGTATGAGAGAATCACCGGAGAAAAATGGTAGGATTTACAGTATCCCAAGTTCCACCTGCGTCTCTACATAATGCCACAAATGGTGCTCCAGTTCATAGCTCCACAGTGATTCCGGTATATCATCATATGTAAGCATTGGCTTTGAAAATAAAGGTTCAACCGAAGACTCACTTGGAAACTGATTCCATTTAGAAACGCCCATCCTTATCCTAAATGCAAGAGGAGTCCCTTCAACCGTTATTGTAAATGCCCCCTCCCTTGCCAGTATGGATCTGAAAACCCCGCCCTTTCTTGCCTGTATGAACGCACCTCTTTGCAGATGGAGTATCTGAGTCTTAAAATTTTCCTCCTTGAAGAAGTCCTCTATTGCATCAGCCAGTTTTGAAATGTTTACGCTTTTTCCTATGTATTCTCTCATTGTGTATTTCATCTGATTCCATTCCCTATCCTGTTAAGGTTTATCTGTATTTTTGTCTAATGTAACCCATGATTCCATCAGAACAGTATTTCTCTTCAGTCAGGCACCTTTTGAAGGAAACGGATCCGTCCAGGTTTGTATCCATAGATATAGAAACGCTTGTCAAAGGAAGGGATGGTTTTCTTACAGGTGAACCCTTGATTGCAATTACCGTGAGCAATAATTACATGAACCCCGAGACTAAGATATTTTTGGCAGTTGCTGAAACTGAATCTGAAGAGAGGAGAATATTGCTTGACCTTGACCGATATCTGAAAAAAATAGATCCGGTCTGCATAATAGGCTATAACCACATAGCTTACGATATACCATTAATTCAGATGAAACTCCGGAGACTTAACTTTACTGAAGTACCATGGAACATCAGAAACTACCTGGGATCAACTGTTCTTGTTGACATGATGTACGTCATAGCCAGGGATCTGGAAATGAAAAATGGGGAATACCGAATAAGAAAACTTAGTGAAGTCGTGCTGAGGGATGAATATTCAGGGCTTCCACTTAACAGGAAAAAAAATCTTGTTCAGGTGAAGGGAAAAGGTGTTGGGGAGGCCATAGAATTTTTGTGGAAAAACAAGACTGAAGAGTTCCTGCTGTACTGCAGAGGAGATACCGAGGACATTCTACATATATTCAGGCAGATATTTCTGAATTCATGATCAGAATGTGCCAAATCTAGCTATTACATCGGAAAGATTGTCCATGTAGTCCTTGAATATCCTTATTATGTCTCTTGAGGTTATTACACCGATGAGCTTTCCATTCTCTATTACTGGTATCCTTCTTATTCCGTTTTTGCTCATCATAACTGTTATCTTATCCGTAGGAGTTTTTGGATCCACTGATATAATTGGTGATGCCATCAGATCTCTCATGGTTATTTTTGAGGGGTCCACATCCTTTGAAACAACTTTGTTTACGTAATCCCATTCCGTTACCATTCCAATGGGCTTTCCTTCTCTGTCCTTGACCACAACAAATCCAACATGGTCATTACTCATTATTTTTGAAGCCTCAAGCGCAGTGGTCTCTTCACTGAGCATGTTTGTGTATTTTTTCATTATATCCTTTGCATACAGGACCATGATCAAGTATTCATTCTGGATATATAGTTATTTATCTGAGTCTAAATTTTCCCCATGGCTGAAATTACAATAGCTTATGCCTGTTTTTTGCCTCTTAAAGGAATAATTCAAACTCATAACAATCAAGATGAAAATATTTTGACAATGTTCTTTATAAGATGCAGGTACCTGATGTAGGATAGAACTGCACTGCTTTATCTTTTTAAGGGATAAAACGGGAAGATCATAATCCTTCAAAAACTGTGTGATTGAAAGCAAGTCTTTTCTGGAACAACAATAGCAATTAAATTCCCCTTCGTTTCATTGCTGAAACCATGTTTCCATATGCTAAATTATATTTATTACTTATATCATTTTGTTTTTTATAAATGAAAGAGTGAATTACATGGATTATTTGCCTCAAGCTTCCAGATGGCTTCTCCAGCTTGAAAAAGCTATATAGGAATCATATTTTGACAGAAGGATCCTGCATCTGATTATAATGGAAGCCTCACAGATCAACAAATGCATGTGGTGTCTGGATATGCACGCAAAAGATGCATTGACAGAGAGAGAAACCCTGCAGAGATTGATATTATTGTTTACCTGGAGAGATGCCTCCAATTTTCAGAAAGAGAAAAGCAGATCTTGCATGGACAGATGGAATAACTAAAATATCTAAGTCTGTGGAGGATTCAGAAATATGTAATAAATTACAAAAATACTTTTTAATGGGTAGATGGAGGTCCTTACATGAACCATAATCGCCATAAACTCCTAGAAAAGGCTTAATGTATCTTTCAAAGTACCTCAAGGAACTTATAAACCCAACTTAACAACTGGGGAAAGAAAGCTTATCAGGCCTGGCAACACAGATTTCCTCAATATTTGATGCAATGAATTTCCGGATTCATAAAAATAATCTGTTTTCCAACCTCATCCAGTAATAAAAGGAGATGTGTTGTTCATTTAATAGAATTAAGGTCTGTTGATCAGTCAATAGATGATCTACTGAATGAGGCTTTTCAGCTATTTGAATATAACATATCCTACTTTTTCATATAGTATATAAGGAGGGCTATTATTGTGTAATATGGAAAACCCAAACCAGAAAGACTTTGAATGGATCAGGATATCGCCAGCCATAAATGGAATTTACCAGCGTTTATTAATTAGTGCCAGAGGGGGCACTGAGAAATTCATAAAATTTGAAAAAAACGCTGATTACCCACTTCATCACCACCCTGACAGGCATGAATGGATCTATGTTATAGAAGGGCAAATCACTGTAAATGTTGACGAAAAAATAAGAACTTTAAACCCTGGTGAGTATGAGGATTTCCCTGTAAACTCGAATCATTCCCTTAAGGCAGGGGACAAGGGGGCGGTTGTTCTTGTCTCTGCTTTTAACACAACCTGATTTCAATTTTTTAGCTGATCAATCCATAAATGGCCAGTGCGCTTGTTAACCCTTCTACCTGTAACATAATTTCCGAGATATATAATGCGACAACAATCCTTCATTTTTTCCTATTGATTCTAGGAAATTGCGAGTTATGATTTGCAGATTGGTATATGTGCATTTGGACAAAAGGAAGTTGGTCATAAATATGATCAGAAAATAGCAAGGGGACTGCATGATAAATGGAAATAATGCAGATAAAAAAAGACATGAACAACTTATGAACAGCCTATCTCGTGGTGTTCTCATAGGACAATAACTACTGGCAAATTGAAAATTATCGATTTCTTTAGATCTTGCAGTAGTAACATATTGATAACGGTATTATTAAGATTGAGATCTAAATTTTTGGGGTTCCCAAACCTTAACGTTTGATAGCCATGATATGCCCATATTGGAAAAAATAGGTATATGATTATTTAATGAGGAAAACTTGGAGATCTACAGATCAGAAAAAAATTAGTTAAAAGTATAGATGCAAGAAGTATAGATGCAAGAGTAAGGCATGAGATCATCTTCGATAAATTTTCAAAAATTGATCAGGGAATGACTCTGAAAGTTGTGGTTGATCAAGTGCCGGATCATCTCCTGATGCATATGGAAAATATGGGCTTACCAATAGACGTCTGTAAATGGTGGTCAAATTTTTTTCAGAATTATTGTCTTCCTGAACAGAAATCCGGGTCAGTTTAGTGTGGGGTTGAAGATAAAAAGGGGAAAAAGTTAGAAACTACAATCACTTGCCAAAAAAAGTATGCTAGAGAAGATGAACTTTAGACTGCTTATATCCCACCTCTAATCTTTTATGTTTTAATATATATATAGATATTAAGATGGCTTTCTACAGTCTTCCGGGATTCCATTGGCAATCTCCAGGTAGGAAATCCTTTAATACAATTTATTAATGCAGAGTTGTAATTTTCAAGAGAGTGTATATATGAATCAAAATCAGAATCAAATGTTACAAACAGGAACGACAACGGTTGGAATTATAGTCAAGGATGCCGTAATAATGGCAACTGAAAGAAGGGTCACAATGGACCACTTCATCATGCACAAGGACGGGAAGAAACTCCATCAGATTGATTCACACGTGGCCATGACAATTGCTGGTCTTGTGGGAGATGCCCAGGTACTAGTTAGGTATATGTCTGCAGAGATCCAGCTTTACAGACTTCAAAGGAAAGTCAACATGCCAATTGAAGCCGTTTCAACAATACTTTCAAACATACTGAACCAGTCGAAATTTTACCCCTACATGGTGCAGTTACTTGTTGGGGGATGCGATACCGCACCACATATATATTCAGTAGACGCTGCTGGTGGATCTGTTGAGGACATATTCGCAAGCACAGGGTCTGGTTCACCCTTTGTATATGGTGTACTTGAGACACAGTATACAAAAGACATGAAAGTTGACGACGGCATTGATCTGGTCATAAAGGCTATATCTGCTGCCAAACAGAGAGATTCTGCTTCGGGCGGAATGATTGATGTAGCAGTCATAGACATGAAGACTGGTTTCAGGCAGGTCCCTACAGAAGAAGTAATGGACCGCATAAAGAAGCTTAAGCTTCAAATCTAATTATTTATAAAAATTTAAATTTACATTATCAAGGTTAATTTTATCAGAGGATTCAGCTATGTCTTTTAAAGACTATTTATCGGAAGCACGTGCTATATTCGACAGGTTATATCCAGACAACGAGATAACAGAAGTTGACTATGAAGGTTCAACCATAGTTGTTTATACAAAGAATCTTGAACTCTTTGCAAACAGAGATGATCTTGCCAGGCAGATTGCACAGGAAATGAGGAGGAGGGTTGCAATACGTCCGGACACTTCTATAATGCTTCCTGAGGAAGAGGCTAGAAGTGAGATTGAAAAGGTAATACCTGAAGAGGCTGGTTTAAAGGACATATATTTTGAATCAGATACCGGGGAAGTGGTCATAGAAGCCGACGAACCTACAATTTTTGCCACTCACAATTCATCTGTAATCAATGAGATAAAAAATCGCACTAAATGGTCTCCAAGGGTTGTAAGGGCACCACCTATGCACTCACGATACGTGAAAGAGATGAGAGAATTCCTTTTG
Organism: Oxyplasma meridianum; assembly: GCF_038024865.1. Classification (NCBI taxonomy): domain Archaea; kingdom Methanobacteriati; phylum Thermoplasmatota; class Thermoplasmata; order Thermoplasmatales; family Thermoplasmataceae; genus Oxyplasma; species Oxyplasma meridianum. Next base: position 835,946 of record NZ_CP133772.1, read on the forward strand.
GAAACAAAGAAGGAAAGGAAGAAATTTCTTCATTCACTTGGAGAGAAACTCAACATACCTCCCATGCCCGGTGAAACATGGATAAGAATCACTGCAATCGGAGGCCACAGAGAAGTGGGCAGGAGCGCAACTCTGATTTCAACAAACAATTCAAGAGTTCTTGTGGACTGCGGGATGCTTAACACTTCTGAAATAGAAGATCAGCCATGGGTAAGTGCACCATACCTCTATATTCCAGAAATACAACCGTTTAGCGCAATAGACGCTGTGGTTTTAACCCACGCGCATCTTGATCATTCCGGACTCCTTCCAATACTTTTCAAATATGGATATGAAGGTCCGGTCTATATGACACCTCCCACAAGGGATATGATAGCTCTTCTTCAGAATGACTATATTAAAGTGGCGCATTCCGAAAACCACAAAGGACCATATGAATCCAAGCATATCAGGGAAGAGCTGAAGCACACCATAACATTGAGATATAATGAGACAACCGATATTACCAGAGATATAAGACTCACATTCTATAATGCCGGGCATATACTTGGATCTGCATCCACACATTTCCATATTGGCGAAGGACTTTACAACATAGTGTTTTCCGGCGATTACAAATATGAAAAAACATGGCTTTTCAATGCTGCAAACAATAAATTTCCCAGGGTAGAGACACTTATGACAGAAAGTACCTATGCTGGAAGGGATGATTATTTTTATTCAAGATCCGATGCGTCCAACACACTTGTCGATATCATAAACAGGACATACGAACGGGGTGGTTCAGTGCTTATCCCCGTATTTGCAGTTGGAAGGAGCCAGGAAGTCATGCTGGTTCTTGAAGAGGCAGTCAGAACCGGTAAAATAAAGGAGACCAATGTTTACCTTGACGGGATGATCATGGAGGCAACCGCCATACATGCAGCCTATCCAGAATACCTAAACAGGAATCTTAGGGAGAGCATAATGATAAAGAGGGAGAATCCATTCCTTAGCCCTATTTTCAAGAAAGTGGAATCCCGTGACCAGAGAACTGATCTGTGTGATACAACCGATAGTAACATTATTCTGGCAACCTCCGGAATGATGAATGGTGGACCGGTAATGGAATATTTCAAGGCATGGGTAGACAACCCCAAGCATTCACTTGTTTTTGTCGGGTACCAGGCTGATGGAACAATGGGTAGGAGAATACAGAGAGGAGCCAACGAGATAACGCTGAGCGACAACGGCCAGGCGAGAAAATACGAGGTAAAGATTAATGTGGAAATTGCTGAAGGTTTTTCGGGCCACTCCGACAAGAAACAACTTCTTTCATACATAGCAGGAATGCAGCCAAGGCCACAGAGGATACTTGTAAATCATGGGGACGGGGACAAGACTGTTGAATTCGCTAGACTTATCAGATCAAAATTCGGCATAGATGCCGTTGCATTGAAAAATCTGGAAACTACAAGAGTATACTGATTCTTGCTGAAACAAAAAAAATAAAAATATGTTAAAGAGGAAATCCCCCGTCTTGAGAGACCTTTTTCCAGTCGTCCAGAAACCTTGCAAGGCCCTCGTCGGTCTTTGGATGGGATGGAAGCTGTTTCAATACGCTGAATGGAAGCGTTACAACATCTGCCCCTATTATGGCTGATCTCAGTACATGAACAGGGTTTCTTATTGAAGCTACCAGTATCTTTGTGTCCATTCCATAGTTCATGAAGATAGTTTTGATCTCATCTATAATCGACATTCCATCTTCACCAATGTCGTCAAGCCTTCCCACAAACGGGGATACGTATTCCGCTCCACTTTTTGCTGCAAGAAGAGCCTGTATGGGATTGAAAATGAGTGTACAGTTCACTGCGATCCTCTTCTCCTTCAGGCTTTTAATTGCCTTCAGACCATCAAGTGTCATTGGTATCTTTACCACAGCATTGGTTCCAAGGGAAGAGATCTTCAGCCCCTGTTTCATCATGTTCTCATAATCTGTAGCTACAACCTCTACGCTTACAGGTCCTGGAGTTATTCTCATTATCTCTTTTACAACGTCTGCAAAACTCTTCCCCTTTGCGGCTTCCTTCTGTGCCAGAGACGGATTGGTTGTAACTCCGTCTACCAACCCCAGATCCACTCCCTGCTTTATCTCATCCACATTTGCTGTATCAAGAAATATTTTCATATCTTTTTTCCTCCCTGAAGCACTGTTCAGATATCCTTACAATATCATTTACACCAATATGAAAGTAATCGAAAAGGTCCCATGATTTTCCTGACTTTCCGAATGTATCCTGCATTCCAACTCTGAAGACCGGTACAGGATATTCCTCGGATGTTACTTCCGCCACCCTGCTGCCAAGTCCGTTGAAGATCGAGTGCTCTTCCACTGTTACAATCCTTCCGGTTTCCCGCGCCGCCTTAATAATTTCATAACGATCTATGGGTTTTATTGATGACATGTTAATAACCCTGGCATCTATTCCCCTGTTCTTGAGCTCTGCGGCAGCATCAAGAGCATAAGATACCATTGCACCCATTCCAAACAGCGTTATATCTGATCCCTCTTTAAATGTTACTGCCTTCCCCGGTTTGTAAACATAATCAGGCTGATTGAGTACAGGGAATTTTTCCCTGGTCAATCTGACATAATATGGGGTCCTTGTCTTCTCCACCAGGAAATCCATTACAGAAGCGGTCTCTATTGAATCCACTGGGACTATAACCTTCATATTGGGAAGTCCGGACATTATTCCAACATCCTCAACGATCTGATGGGTGGCCCCGTCCTCTCCCACAGTTAAACCTGCATGAGTAACCACAAGTTTAACATCCAGATTGTTGTAGCACACAGATTGCCTCAGCTGTTCATATGTCCGTGTAAGAAAAACCGCAAATGTGGAGGCAAAAACCTTTTTCCCACACAAAGCAAGCCCCGCTGCGGTAGTGATCATGGACTGCTCCGATATTCCCATATTGAAGAATCTGTCAGAAAACTCCTTCCCGAAAGTAGCTGTTTTTGTGGAGGTTGAAAGATCGCCATCAAGAACCACCAGATCTTTGTTTCTTCGCCCTATTTCTGTGATCTTTTCCCCGTAAGTTTCCCTAAGGCTGGCAGTTTTAGTCACTCTGCATCACCTGTCAGTTCTGCAATTGCCTTCTCGTATTCCTCTTGCGAAGCAGGTGGAGCCCCATGGTATTTTGGATTGTTTTCCATATAACTTACCCCCTTACCCTTAACTGTATTGGCAATAATAATGGTAGGCCCGGATCTGTACTTTTTTGCCTCTTCAATGGAATTTATGATCTCTTCATAATTATGCCCATTGATTTCAATCACATTCCATCCAAAGCTCTTGAATCTTTCAGGCAGATTTGGCATTGGCATTATGTCCTTTGTAAATCCGTCGAGCTGGATTTCATTCTTGTCAAGGATGGCAATCAGATTGGATAGATGGTATTTGTTCCCAGCCATAAGCGACTCCCATACATTTCCCTCCTCTATCTCACCGTCGCCAAGTATGACAAAGACCTTGTAGTCTTTTTTGTCTAGTTTTCCTGCGAGGCACATTCCAACACCAATCCCCAGGCCCTGGCCCAGGGAACCTGTTGAAGCTTCCACACCGGGAATTCCTCTGTGTACATGCCCTTCAAGTTTTGAGTTGATTTTCCTGAAATCTTTAAGAAAATCCTCTGGGAAAAACCCCTTCACAGCAAGTGTTGCATAAAGTCCAGGTGATGCATGCCCCTTACTCATTATCAGCCTGTCTCTGTCAGGGTTGTTTGGATCCAAAGGATCAATGTTCATCTCCTTAAAATAGAGAACGGTTAGTATATCAGTTATGCTCAGCGAACCGCCTGGATGTCCACTTTTAGCCTCATATACCATCTCAATTATATGTTTCCTGATTCTCCTAGCAATTTTTTTTAAATTAGAAATATTCTCATCTTCCATCATAAACGCCTCGATATGAAATCTGCCTTTTATAGTTTATACCCTTCCCTTTCCCCATACCATCCAGGATTAAAAATATTCATCTGTATCACTGTGATGATCCTTTATGGATCATTCTAAACCACATCAATGTGATCCTCATCCGCCTTTGAACTTTCTCCCGAAGGATAGAAGGGTGACTTGACACCTGTGGCAACTATGAGAATCTGGACGCTGTTGTCGAATTTACTGTCCACAGTGGCACCCCATATAATTCGAGTATTTTTACCCACATGATTCTTAATTTCATCTGCAGCGAGATTTGTTTCCTCTAGTTGGAGATCCTTTCCGCCTGTTACATTGATTATAACACCTGTAGCCGTGGACATGTCAACTTCAAGAAATGGAGAGTTAACAGCTTTCTTTACAGCCTCATAAATCCTGGTTCCCGGTTCACCTGTGGATAAACCAATACCAATCATCGCCAGACCTGAATCTTTCATAACAGTCTTGAGATCGTTGAAATCAAGGTTTATGAGGCCAGGATTTGTGACAAGATCACTGATACCAGCGATGGCCTTGACGATTACTTCGTCTGCAAACCTGAATGCCTTTTCAAGTGGGAGATTAGGAACCAGTTCCAAAAGCTTGTCGTTTGGTATTACTATGACGCTGTCAGAGCTTTTTGATAGCCTTTCAAGCCCCCATTTCGCATTCTTCATCCTTATAGTCCCTTCCGATTTGAAGGGCATTGTTACAACCGATATTGTCAAAGCACCGCTATCCCTTGCCCTGCTTGCCACGTAGTGGGCAGATCCTGTTCCTGTTCCTCCCCCAAGTCCTGCGGTGACAAATGCTATATCGGTACCTGATACAAATTTCATTATCTGCTGGTCACTTTCCCTTGCAGCCTGTTCCCCTATTCTTGGATCTGCTCCTGAACCAAGCCCTCTGGTGAGGTTTTTGCCCATTAGAATCTTGTTATTTGACCTTATTCTGAGAAGATGGGCTGCATCTGTGTTGCACGCTATCATCACTGCGTCTTTTATATTCTCCTTCATCAACCGGTTTATGGTGTTCGATCCAGCACCACCGGTTCCAAATATCTTGATTCTTATTTTCAGCCTTTCAAGAAAACTTCGGAGTTCTTCGTCTGAAGTCTCGCTGGAATCGTAACTATCGCCGAAAGAGCCACTCTCAAAAGATTCAGTTAGCATAATCCCGGTTGAAAAGAAGTGGGACGCTTATTAAGGTTACGATTTCCAGCTGATATCCCTGCATTACTGCCCTTTAGGTTAATTCATTTTGAATATTGTGTTGTATATACAGTAACATGCAAATGCTTTGTTGTATTCATCATTTAAAGACTGAAAACGCTGCTTTCAAAACAGATGAAAAAGTTGTCATTGAGGAATAGAAGAGAAAGCATGGTTATGAGATGATTGATACTGGTGCTGAGAATTCTGTCATCTCAAGGATACTGCATGTTGACAGGTGGACATTTTGTAACTAAATAGTTGGAAAAGAAAAAAAGAAAAAAAATTTAGTGGAAGAGAAGAAAACAAAACAATGAAAAATAATCTGGAAAGGATAAAGAGAATAATAAGAAGAAAAAACTTCCAATGCCTTAAGAAGTGAGAATTCATAAAGGCAAAGTAGAATAACTGCGTTAATTTCCATATGCACTATGCTTTCTTCCTGAACATAACCAAATAGACCCTAACAGATCCTATTTTAGTTTAAATTATGCTTTCAGCCCTGATCCGCTGTTCTGGCATTTAAGGCATACCAGTCTGCCCAAAGATCAAAAACTGTATACAGTTATTTCACGATTGCTGTTCTAGCCCATTTGAAGATCATATTCGGATTTTTTTCGCATGTATTATTGCACCAAAATCTTAATTATAACAAATTCCTGCATGGCATAATTGTATACATATGACTGAACTAACTCTTAGCAATAATGTACTACCTCTCTGCGCAATAATCAAAATTGAGAATGTTTTCCCCAAGAATATAAGAGTCTCGGACAGGAAGCATGAACCTAATACAATGTTCATGATGCTGGCCATGTCCCAAGAAAATCTGAATCTATATATGAGCATCATTTCCCATCTTTCAGAGGCAGAGACCAACAAGTTTGTTGATTTCTGGAAAATTACTCATTTTGGTAGGAAAATTAACATAAATAGAAACATAGTTGAAATGGAAGTACCGGTCATTGTAGAGAATCTTGTAAATAAAGTAAATAAAATCCCTCTTGCACGAGTTGCGCCAAATATATTGAGAAGGGGATCTGATATGTATTTGAGTCTGGAGTTCTGCAATTACTCAAGCACTGAAATGAGCAGGGTGATTTTCGAAATGCTGGATGATGACCCGTCTAATATAAATACACTTGAATATTTTGGAGATAGCCCGAGAGATGTTCCTTTCCTTCTTCACAAATATTTTGATTTGGGGTTTCCCATAAGAGACTTTATGTCAATAACAACTGTAATGGAACCAAATCCTGAATCTGTTTCATCAGACTACAGTGGATTTTTCCTTAATCAGGGGAAATTTGTGCCAAAATTACTGTCTGGAAAATCAAACGACGTATTTATAATAAAACTGGGCAGCAATGAAATCAGGGGTGATCTGAAAATACTCTGTCATGACCATGAAAGCGGACTTGCAGAGGTTGAAATTAAATCAGGTTTTCTTTCGGATCTTCTTAACGAGATTATTAAGGGACCCTCAGGTTCTCTTTTTTACGGTGGAGAAAATTTAAATGGAAAATCAATGAGGTACTATGTGATCAATACTGATTTGATGCCAGTCTTTCTAAAGGAGCTTTCCAGATTCTGGAAAATGCCCGGGAGAAAAGCACTCAGGAAATATCTTTACAAAATAGAGAAACTTGAGAGTAAGATAAAAATGAAATGAAAATAGTGATAGGTTGTCCTTTTACGATACCGGAATTCATTATCATAGTCCACCGAAAACTTTCTTTTTCATGGATTTGGGCATCATCTTTGCCAGGAGCATAAGATTTCCGATTGATTTTGATCCATTTCTGTGCATCTTCCTGTGAAGGTTATGATGCTTCATCAGCCATGGTTTTATCTCTTTGTCCCATCCCATCTGGTAAATCTGCAGATCACCTTTAGATATGGCCTCTCCTGCATATTTTCCAGTCCAGAAGGCCCCCTGCAGTCCACCAGCAGTTGTATTCAGTACTGCATTTACCATATCCCCGACATATAGCCTGTTGCCATCTATCACCTTATCAGATGGCCTTGAAAGCGGAATCTGGTGTGCCATTGTGTGGACCATCTTTCCATCCACTTCAGGAAATTTCCTGGTAAATCTATCAAGGACTGCCTTGGGCTGTTCTCCAGAAAGAGGATAATAACATACACCTATCTTCCTTGTTGAGTCACTATCTGCGAAGTCCCAGAAATACCCACCTGGAGCCATATCACTGAACCACAGGATCATCTGAAAATCATCCCTTCTGGGCAGTTCCCTGGTTTCCTCATAAGCAACAAGGACGTTGTTTTTGTCCAGTTTCTGGCCAAAGGCGGACTGAGGCCCGCTGGCCATAACTATATTCTCACACTCAAATTCATCTGTTGTGGTTTTAACTATATTGCCGTCAATAGATATGACCTGAGTTTCCATTTTGATATTGAGGTCTCCAGCGAAATCCCTAGCCAGATATTTTTCATATTTCGTAAAATCATAAACAAGCCCCACAGGTTTGTCGAAGCTGAGAGAGATGCTTCTTCCTTTGTCTGTCTGGAACTTCATTGCATATATTTTTGATGCCACAATACTATCATCTGTTGGCATACCGATTCTTTTCACCCATTCCAGAGATACTGCCCCTGTAGACCTTACAGGCAAACCGATCTCCTTCTTCCTGTCCAGGATGATGTATGATTTGTCTGCTTTCTTCAGTGCTATTCCGGCTGAAAGTCCTCCCGTGCCGGCCCCAACTATGACTGTATTGTAATCCTTTTCCATTTAATCAGATACCCCAGCCATTTATTGCAGCTTAAAAAGATTTTGACCATCTCAATTATGATCTGCAGGCAAAAATCCTCATTATTCCACTATTCCTTCCCTGCTTCCTATAAAGTCCTGTATAAGTTTTGCAGCAAGCATGGATGTGTTGCCGTTATCATAAACCGGAGTCATTTCAACAATGTCAAAACTGATTATCTTTTTTCCCAACCCGTTGATCAGTGTCCTGACGTCTGTATCTGAAAGCCCGTATGGTTCAGGTGTTCCTACACCGGGTGCAAATGAGGGATCAAAGCCGTCCATATCAATGGAGAAATATACCGGACCCGATATACTTTCCTTAATCTGGTCCAGAACCACCTCTATTCCGTGTTTTTTCACATAGCGAGCGGAATAGAAGGAAACCTCGTCCATGATCCCGGATTCCCTCTCCTCCTTGGATGTTGACCTGGTACCCACTGAAAATATTCTTCCCTTCCCCAGAATTTCAAGGCATCTCCTTGTAATGCAGGCGTGGTTGAATTTGCTCCCCATATAGGTGTCTCTGAAATCAGAGTGGGCATCTATTATGACCATGTTTGCATTGGGAATGTTTCTCACCATTCCACTGGTAAGGGAATGCTCTCCCCCCAGCATGATGGGAATCTTCCCGTCCATGTAAAGTCTGGAGCCTACCTGTTCTACTGTATGGATAACCTCTTCCGCATCTTCTCCAACCTCAAGGTTCCCAAGGTCGCAGATTGGAATATCTGGAAAATTTACATTATACCATGGATCAAATGACTCCAGATTGTTGTAGGCATACCTTATGGAGTCCGGTGCCATCCTTGAACCTTTGCGGTAACTGGATGTGTTATCGAAGGGAACACCAAAAATAACGTATCTGGATTCACTGTATGTTGAATGGGCGTCCGGAAGAGTTGGAAGGTAGAACAGGTGGGTCAGTTCTGGAACATTATCTTCCTTTTTCCCATTGCTTCCCAATATGATACCTCTGTTCCTACATTTATCTTTCCTGCATCTTCCGGGTCAAACTGAATAACAAAAGTTTCAAACGTATCGCTGTCCATCAACTGTGCTTCGTTGCTTCCCACAGATAAAACCTGGGCATTCTTCTTTTCAATAATGGGAACCTTTACCTTGTGTTTAACAGGGTAAACAACACTCCTTTTTTGTGAATCAAAGATGCCAATTGCTACAATTCGCCCCTTTGCTTCTCCATGTTTTCCGGGTTTTGACATGGTTATTTCCAAAATTTTGCACGGAGCATCATCAATAAGCATGTATCTTCCGACTTTTAATTCTCTTACTTCGGCTTCTTGCCAGCTCATAAAATTCAATATGGTTATGTGACAAGTATTTATATACTTTATCCGGGATTTTTATATTTATATTTTTAGTAAAAATTAAGTGAATATCTTATCTTTCATAGTTCTTCCATCTACTGGAAAGTCTTTTCCAACCCCTTTAAGGATCTTTCCATCCACCATAACCATCTTGATATTTGATGGATTTGCAGAATATACAATGCTGTTCACTGCATTTTCTTCTGTAACCGGGAAAATGTTTGGCATGGTGGAATCCACCATGATTATATCGGCTTTTTTTCCTGTTTCAATTGATCCTATTGTTTCATCACCAAGTGACCTTGCACCATTTACAGTTGCCATATCAAGTATCTCCTGTGCCTTTAGGAGAGAAGGATTCCAGCGCTCGTTTTTTACAGATAAAGCTGAGAATTTCATGGCTTCCAACATATTCAAGGAGTTGTTGCTTCCGTTACTGTCAGTGCCCATTGAGATTGTAACTCCATTCGTCATCATCTCAGGTATAGGAGGTACACCGCCAACACCAAGCTTGAAATTGCTAACGGAATTCCACGAGACTTTTGTTCCGGCTTTTGCTATAAGCTTTACTTCCCTGAGAGTTGCCCAGACGGTGTGTGCCGCCAGAACGTTTTCAGTCAGGAACCCAATGTCCGAAAGATGTTCAATCGGCCTCTTCCCGTTGTGTGTCTTGACAAAGTTGTAAACTTCTTCCCTTGTCTCTGCAAGATGAGTGTGAATAATTGTGCCATGTCTTTTTGCCAACTCTGAGACCGAAGAATAGATATCGTCCCCGGCGACATATATCCCCTGTATGCCAACAGAAGGGGTAATTCGGTCCTTTCCCGTAAATTCTTTTATAAATTTCTCAGCGTTGTCAACTGTGTCGCCCTCCTGTGTTGTGTATTTCCTGTCCAGTGTAACCCATGACAGGTAGCCGCGGATGCCTGAATCCATAACAGCCCTGGCTATAATATCTTCTGAATAGTAGAGATCTGCGAATGAGGTTATCCCGTTGTTTATCATCTCGGAGATTCCCAGCATGGATGAATTATATAGGCCTTCCGCGGTGCGTCCTGAATCAAGTTTGAATGTCATATCAAGAAACTTCTGCAGAGGGACATCGTCCAGCCTGTTTTTGAGATGCGACATGGCAACATGGCAATGAGTATTGATGAAGCCGGGCAGGATTATATTTTTTCCGGCATCTATTGTCATATCAGCATCATGGGAAGTTTCTCCAACCTGGCTTATTATATTGCCCTTAATGAGAATATTTCCTCTCCTGACCTCCCTTTTGCTGTTCTGCGTAACTATAATTGCATCCCGGATTAGAGTGCTTTGCATAAGAGGTTATGGCAGGATCATTTATATCTTTGCCCGACTTGAAACCCTTTGAATGCGTCTAATTTATCATGGTTTTCAGCTTCTGTCTAAAAAGCCAATTAAACGATTCAGATAACTCATCCTTCTTTCAACTTTGCCTCTGTCTCCTTCATCTTCCTCTTTGCCAGGTTGTCAGCAGATTTTGAACTTTTTCGCACAACTATGATCATGATGAGGATGGCAACCGATACCCCAAATATCTGAAGACCATATCTGGAAAGCACGTCTACTCCAACAAAAACTGCAAATCCAATCATTGCACCTGTAATAATTGGATATGGGAGGGAGTTGGCCCTTACGGAACGATCTTCATCCTTTTCAATAAGGAATGAAGCTATGAAACCCACCACAACAAATGAAAATGTAAGAAGCAGAAACGGATCGATGTTGAAACGTGTATCAGCAAGAGGAAGGGCCAGCTGGTATCCGTTAAGTATAAGCGTAAAAATTGCCATTGCTTCACTAAGGTAAACGGAGTAGGCAGCGGTAAAATAGCTTACACCGGTATATGTCATGGTGTGCGCTATTGCAAGCTGGTCAAGAAAAGTTCCAAGTGACAGGAAAAGATATGATATTGATCCATGAATTCTTTTTGCAAATATCCCCTCAACTGCAAAAATTATCCCAAGGCTGAAAAAGAAAGTGATTGAGCTGGTGAGGGTAAGTGGAATCCTTATTCTTCCCAAAAGGAATATTGGAGAAATTATACCGGTTCCAATGAGTATAGTGTTTAAGAAAACAAGTGCCCCGGCAATCACTGATACAGGGTATACAAATCTGGATATTTTCAACGGCGTAAGATGTTTTATGAATGGTATCGCCATAATGACTGCAAGCATGGATAGGTATAGAGAAGTGTCTATTTTTGGTACAATGTAGAAGATAAGGAGTATGGCAGGGGAGATTATAAGAAGATTGACAGGAATTCTTTTAGCAGACTGATCCATTTAATACCCCTCGTTTGTCATCTTTCCGTATCTGTATTCCGACATGATCCTCATCAGGAGATCATTCTCCCTTGCCACTGAGCTCTTCAGTCCTATGCTCTGAAAGAATTTAGCAGCATTGTTCAGGTATCCTCTTTCCACGATTTCTGCGCTGGTAAGAAGTTTCTTATAGACCGGATCCTCTTTGGATTCCGTGAAATCTCTTGGATCCACAAGGAACATAAACACTCTTTTCCCTATTTTGTAATCCCTGGGATCTCCTCCATGAAATGCTTCAGGATATGAAAATGGGCTTATCAGGAAAATCAGGGCATTCTTTTTTATCTTTTTCTTCAGCTTATCCATAAGCGGCAGAATATTGAATGTTCCGTCCGGCCTTATTTCTGACACCAGCTTCTCAAGATTCTTTACCGATTCTTCAGATTTTGTTGGCGGGATAAAATGGTCGTGTGCGGAGGAATCCACCATGAAACCAACGCCGTCGTGATTCTTGAGTATTGCATAGGATGCATTGATAACCACGTTGACTATCCTGTCAAACATCCTCTTCTCTGCTGTACCCTGATTGACGTTCCAGCTGTAGTCCATAGCGAATATCACATCAATGGGTTTCTCCTCTTCCATCTGCTTAATGTATAGATCTTCACCATTTATAGCCCCGTACCGGTTCCAGGCAACATACCTGAAATCATCGCTTTCAGTGTACTGCCTGACACCATAGAAATCATATCCCTGACCGACTTTTCTTGAGTAGTGAACACCCATGTAGAATATGAAGTTGCTGAGTCTCTCACTTCTCTGTGTATGAATATCAGATATTGCCGGCGCCACGCTCACTTCATCTATTCTTGGTATAATGTATTCCACAAGGCAGAGTTTCATTGGATCCTGTGTGTAAACCTTAACCGGGCCAATCTTGTATTTCCCAATGGCTATTGATTCTATTAAATAATGCCTCTTTACTTCGTCCCCTGGTTCAAGGGAAAGAAAACCCTCGTATTCACCTGAGCTTTCGAAGACATCCGAAAGCGTATCAAAGTAGTGAAAATAGACTCTTTTTTTACCCTTATTTCTGAAAATTATCTCTATGTTTACCTTCTGAAACTTTCTGGATGTTTTTCCAGGTATGATTCTTTCTGTGTCAACATTGTAAAGATCAATAGCAGGACCCCTGTTGAATAAAATTATATCTGACGAAACCACGAAAAACAGGATAACTGCAAGTGCTATGTAGTAGGGATATCCAAGAAGGATTGCCTCGAATATTCCGTAAGAAAGTATGGCCAGCAGAAGATATCCTGATTTTCTTATCATTTAGGCGTATCAACTTCCGAAATTAATTCGTCAATAATTCTGTTGAGTGTACCCAATACATCATTCCCGTTCTCGATCATAGCTTCAGGCCTGAGTATGAGGCGGTGATTCAAAAGTTCACGGCTCATGTATTTTATATCTTCAGGAATGACGTAATCCCTGCCATTCAGGAAGGCATTGGCCTTTGCTGCATTCAGGTACTTTGTTGTTGTCCTTGGACTTGCACCTACGAATATGAGATTATGTTCTCTTGTCTTTCTTATTATGTCCACGACATAAGTAATGATCTCTTCGCTGGCATAGACTTTTTTCATCTCCCCCCTGAGCATTATTATCTTCGACCCATCAAGAACGGGTTCTTCTTCATGTGGAGGATCGGTTATTGATTTCAGTATTCTCAGCTCCTCCTCCCTTGTAGGATAGGTCAGGATGGTTCTGAAAAGGAATCTGTCCATGAGCGCTTCAGCCAGCGGGAATGTCCCTTCCTGCTCAATTGGGTTCTGTGTGGCAATTGCAAGAAAAGGCTCTGGAAGTGGATTTATAATACCTCCAACAGATACATGCTTTTCCTCCATGCCCTCCAGAAGAGCCGACTGGACCTTTGGAGGTGTTCTGTTTATTTCATCTGCAAGGAGAACATTGGCGAATAACGGACCCTTCCTGAATTCCATTTTCCTTGTTTCCAGGTTGAAAACTATGCTTCCTGTAATATCTGATGGAAGCATATCAGGTGTGAACTGAATTCTTTTGAAATCCATGCAGAGATTTCTCGCGAATTCGCTGGCCAGCATTGTTTTTGCCAGTCCTGGAACCCCCTCCAGAAGAATATGGTTTCCACTCATTAGGGAGATGAACATGAACCTGATGATCTTCTCTGAACCGATAACTCTCTTTCCAATTGCCATCTCAATATCCTTTACGCTTTTTCTTACATCCTGCAGATCTGTCAAATCAAGTTCTGTCATAGGACCCTCTCCTTTTCCATCTGTTCTATCTCCACTGTGCTAAATTTCATCTTTTTAACATGTCCGTATGTTTCCAGTATCTGGTTGAACGTTTCGTTTCTGAGTTGCAGCCCCTTCTTTTTTCTTCTTGAATATGAGGACTGGCTCATGTTTTCGTATTTTGAGTATCTCTTCATGAGTATCTTGAGATTCCGCCTTATGGTCTCCATGTTTTCCATCTCCTTGAGTATTGGATTGAGGTAATGTCTGTAATCATCATTTTTTATAAACTCCAGCTCCTTGTTGAAGAAATCTTTTGGAACAAGGAATTTTTCCCTTTTCTGCTCTATAGTTGGCAGACTGTCAAGTTTGGTCTTTCTTGACCTTCTCTGAAGTGAGAATGTGGCTCCGAATATGAGTATAACAGGGATCAGGAATCTGAATAGAAGAAGTGGGTATGCCCGGATATTATTTACCCAGATACTTAAAAAAGTACCTATAACACTATTCAGGATTGACAACTTCACTCTCCCCGTTGCCCTCTTTTTCCTGCCCTTTTTCCTCAAATCTTTCTTTCTGGCTGTCCTCTGCTTCTGTCTCAATGTTTTCCTTAACTTTCCTTATTTCGACATTTGGGAAATAGAGTTTCGCGATATCCATGTAGTTATATATGTCAATAAGTTTGTTAACTATGGTGCTTTCATCTACAACATAATCCTTTGAGAATCTGGCCTTTTCATAAAGATCCAGATAAAATAGGGTGAGTTTTTTCAGTGCGCTTAACTTCTCTGCCAGTTTTTCTTCAGGTTCCGGAGCAGAGGCCATTGCCTCCACTATTGCATGGTTGTCCACATAGCCTGTTTCAGGTATTTCAATTCCGAAGGCTTTCAGAGATCTTATGAAGAAGTATCTATTGCTCTCATTTGAAACTGAAGGTTCAGAAAAATACCTTATGTAGTCGTTCTTTACAGAATTGTATGCAAGTATTACAGCCTCCCTGTATTGCTGGTTCCCTATGAGTTTCCTTGTTTCTACTATTGGTGTTATGTCACCAATTGTCTTAACCTCCACAATCCTTTCCACTGGACTGGAGACTGAGTTCTTCTTCTTATCTCTCTTTTGCTTAGCTGCCTTTTCTGGCTTTGCTACCTTTGATTTCTTTAACGGTTTTCTATTTAATATGCCCATTTTTTCACCTCAGGAATAACTCCCATTAACTGTGACATACATGTAATATGCATGCAATGTCACAGGGCTGCTGAAACTGAAGAAATTTGTATTCTTCACAAGTTTTATATTTACGCTTTCCGGATTTGATGTGATTTTCATATATGATGTCAGATTGATGAAACCGTCATTGCGGTAAACATTAACCTTTGAACCAGCAATACTCATACTTGCGTTGATTATATTTGAGGAACTTGTATTTATTGAAAGATTCACTGAATAAAGATAGTCGTTGCTGCTGAGATTTAAGGTGCCATTCACGTAGATATCATTTCCGGAAATAAATTCCGTTGTATTATCTGTGCTGTATACCCCGTTGGTCATGTTTGAATAGACGTTGAATATATTTTTACCCGGAGAAAGATAAACGGTTTTTGAATATACAGATGAGAAACTCCCGTTAAGCACTATACCAACCTGAATACTGTTGGATCCTGCCTGTTCTCTTGTTATATTGATCTGTTCCTTTCTCTCCCCTTTCATTACAGAGCTATCAATTCCATTAATATTATAATACCATTCCCCTGACGAGTTTGCATGAATTATTATCAGATAAGGATAAATATATACGGTTGAAGTTACGTTGTCTGTGGTTACATTTGACCAGAAACTCTTCTGGACAAAATAGCTGTTGGAGTATTGGAATGAATAGTTGCCTTCAGGCAGCCTGAAATAATAGGTCCTGTTTATTCCAACCATCCTTGTTCCGTTGTAACTTATACTGAATATGTAATTTTGGGTCTGGTTCAGATAATTCAAAGGTACACTGTTGTTTGCATAGGTTGAATTGAATGCATTGTGAATCTCAAGTATATCAGTGAACACAGGTACAGGGTTAAGCTTTAGTGTTCTGTTTGTATTCTTTTCAACATCCACAACTGTTGCATTCCCATGATTGTAAAGTGTTTCTGCCAGTACTGTAAAGTTGCCCTTAACGTTTAATTTGAAGGTAACGTTTCCCGTAGCATTGGTGGTTCCTGTTGACCTGTATTGGCTTCCGTCAATCATGAAATATATTTCATACTGCGTATTTGACAGATATCCTGTTAGGTTCTCCAGGTGGATGGTAAGATTAACAGGGCCGGAACCTGTTGCATTGGAAGATGCAGAGGAACCGTTCAGCTGTGATGATACTGACGGTCCGCTCAATCCGGGTATTCCTGTTCCGGAACCTGGGGGAAGCTGACCTATTCCATTTCCCAAGTCAGCTGAAATGTTCATGGAGAAGTTCACGTCAGTTATGTTTCTATTAAGTGATATGCCCACTGATTTTGACCCTGTAAAGCCATAGGCCGATGCATTTATTGAATAAAGGCCATTTATGGAGTATATGCGGTAATATCCGGTGGTGTTGGTTAAGTTAAATTCCACAAGTTCCCCTATACTTGAATACAGGCTGACAGTGGAACCGGAAATTCCGATATTTGGACCAAATATCTTAACGTAGCCGCTTACATAGAAAATATGGGACTGAAGTGGAACCATGGAAAAGTTATGGGTTGTATTTGCTGTTATGCTGATATTGAAGAAATATGGGTGATAGAAAGTGGCATTCACCGCAAAAGAGTAGTTTCCCGTGTAGGAGAGACCCAGCTTATAATAACCCGTGCCATTTGTACTGACATTTTCAGCAAATACAGTTCCATTTATGTCGGTATAGAATATGACCTCTGTATCAGACAGAGGCTTTCCGTCCATGGAATTTGTTATGTTTCCACTCATGGTGAGATTAAGAGTGCTGTTGGAATAATTTACCCTTGAATTGTTCCCCTTGAGGTATTTTGTAATGTTTCCTGGTATATTTTTTGATACGTTTGTACTGTTCTGCTGCCCAACAGTGGACCCGGCAGACATTGGATCCTTGAGGTTGAGAGTGATATTCACATCTGTGAGGTTGCCTGTAACATCTCTTTCTGTGTAATTATAACCATAGGCGGCATCCACTGCGGTGATTATGTCCAACCCATATGGAACCCTTATCCTGTAAGCACCGGTGCCATTTGTGGTGGTGTTGCTTGAGGGGCTTCCATATAGACCCACTGTTGCTCCGGAAATAGTTTTATTTTCGCGATTAAATATGAAACCGGAAACATTGAACTGATCC
The DNA here is from genome assembly GCF_038024865.1 of Oxyplasma meridianum. Taxonomy (NCBI): domain Archaea; kingdom Methanobacteriati; phylum Thermoplasmatota; class Thermoplasmata; order Thermoplasmatales; family Thermoplasmataceae; genus Oxyplasma; species Oxyplasma meridianum. Next base: position 853,123 of record NZ_CP133772.1, read on the forward strand.
TTCGCAGAAACATTTATGATGAGATTGAAATCATTGATTGATTTTCCGGACACTATAATATAATAAGGATTGGGAATTGGATTCATTCCACTTTTGGATATGGTTATTCCGTAAGTACCGTTTGGAACATTGATGGAATACCTGGAATCTTGCGACGAATATGTTGTAAAACTTCCAAATTTATTGGAAAAATCTATCTTAACATCAGGAACCAATGTTTTGTTGCTGAATTCAGTCAACCCATTGATAATATACCTGGATGCAGGGGTTATTGAAACATTGACCCAGGCACTTGAAAGGCCAATTGTGTCAATGGCTACAATTTTAGCATTGTAACCCTGCACAAAGTATGAAAGATCTCCCTTTCCCTGATGAACCATGTCATATGTGTAATAACCATTTGAATCTGTAAATATCTGGGTATAATACTGGTTCTCAGAAACGGTTAACCCTGAATTTGATACAGGAAGGTTACTGGATGAGGCGTTGGTAATGTAGCCTTGAATTACCACAGAAGAAGAGCTTGTTGACGAAAAGCCGGTGGTTTGAACACCGTTTGAAAGCCCACGAATGTTGCCAATTAAATCCTTAATCAAATCCTCAAGATAATGGATCAGTGATAACAGGAAGCTTGGAACGTTTGAAGTGTTTAATCCACTATTGCCGAATCCTGTGGAGCTTGCTACTCCTTCAAGCTGGGATAAACCTGATTCAATTTTCTGATTCTCGAAAACATGATCAACCGGGACAGGGTTTGAACTGGGATAGGTCATGGGCAATGCGGCAAAGACAGTAGGAATCATTAACGCCCCTACCACTAAAAGAGCCAGAGATTTTGGTGACAATATCATGATTCAGTCCCATGTACTATAAATAATTTAGCAATGTAAATAGATTAATTTCTGACCTTTACTGCAATACCTTTTTTAAGTTCCTTCATGGCTCTGAATGGCATTTTGGCAATACCAACACCCTTAACCTCTCCCTTATGATGAAGGACAACTTCATCTTCAGTTCTTATGTCTTCAGTTGCATCCACTACACCCACCGGATAGACGTTGGAGGTTGGCTTGAAATCATCTATCTCAACCAAAAACTTTCCATTCTCAATGAACCACTTTGCAGATGATTTGTTTATTGTATATTTTCCAAGGTTTTCATTGAAAACTATTGCAGGCTTTCCTTCAACAACCAGCATCTCCTGGTTATAATTATTGATTACCTTTGCACCCTCAATATATTTCTCAATCCAGTTGCCGAATTGAAATTTGGATCTTGACACATGCTGATCCATCCTGCTGCCTCTTTTCAGATCAGTTTCCTTAAGTGTGCTTTCCAGGGCTGAATATAGCCATCTAAGATTTGACTCAGATTTAATGTCCCCCGCCATTATTAAAGAATCCGACGGAAGGATTTCGGAAATGAATTCGAGATCTTCAGTTATATATGCTATGATTTTTTTATAAGTATTTCTTTTCAGGTATGCTGACAGGGTATTTTTCATAATGACCTTCTCGTCTTCATACCAGTGCCCCACAACAGGTATGTTGTAAAACATTGCCGGGTATATATTTTCCAATTCACGTGGAACAAGGGCTACTGGTGAGGTAACTATGAGCTCATGGATATATTGTCTGAACTCACCTATACGGGAAAGAATTTCCATGTGCGTTCTTGAAGTTGAATATGGTTTTCTGGCAGAACATGGCATGATCAGGGCTACTTCCCTGTTCACTGGTTTTTCATAACTGTTTGTAATTTTTTCCCTATATCTTTTAAGATCTGGCCTTTCAAGTGATTCTATGCTATTTGCCATTATGTATGGGGTTCTGGATGGAAAAACAGGTTCAATGATTTCATAGCTTGAAAAATCCAGGATTCTCAGGATCTCAAGAGCCTTTGAAGAAAACTGGACCTTTTCAACCATCTCCCGCAATGTTCCGTTCCTTATGCTCTCCCTGATAACTGCCATCTCACCTCTAACAAAATTTTGGTTGGATTCCAGTGGTGACCCATCCTTTATCACTCCTACCGGAGTGTATCTGAGACCTCTGTAACTCTGTTTCCGCAGAAATATATCATCAAACACGCTTATCCCCAGGTATACAAGGACAGGAATCAGGAAAGGATCACCTATTCCTGGCGCATAGATCAACTTCTTCCACCCAATTTCGTTCCTTATAGAAATAATCCTGCTTACAAACTGCTTTGGACGTTCTATAATTTCCAGAGTATTTAACATCATCACCATATCTTCAGATTCTTCAAATCCCCTATTTCCAATGCTTCTTATTGTCTCCGGATAAGTGATAACTTTTTTGAATCTGTTTCCAAGAATAATGAGTTCTTCTCCAGAGTTGAGAAACTCTTCCTGATTCTGCGTGTTTAAAATAATGGGGTATTCCCACCTTTCGCCTGCAATGCCTGTTCTGGCAAAGCCGAAGAAGTTGTTGTCCTTGAACACCATCGGAGATAGTATGTTCTTTCTTAAATCTAAGCCAGGGTCGAATAGAAATAATTTGAGATGTATAATGTCAAAGGTTTAATAGGTCAATAAATTAACTGTTTTGGGATAAGTAGACATAATGAGAACAAACACCAAGAAAATAGAGATTGCAACCCCCGGCCAGGAATTATCTACAACGGAAGAATATGTGCCAGGAAAAAACACACTGGAGGAAGATGGTAAAGTAATTGCAACCATTAGTGGAACTGTCCAGAGGGATGAAAAAGATCTTATAGTGTCTGTAAGGAAGATGAAAACTAAGGTAGTTCCCAAGCCAGGTGATATTGTATATGGGCAGGTAGTAAAACTGGATCAGCGTTTTGCAATAGTCAGCATAGGTGCCATATGCCGTAAGGACGATGAACTTATATATTACCATGGTGAATCAAATCTCAGGCTTGGAGATAGCGGAAACAGGAGAGATATTGGAAGAAACCTTCTCAGAATCGGTGACCTTGTAAGAGCAAGGGTTGTGAAGATATTTCGGGGAACCCCTGATATTTCAATAACTGGGAAACATTACGGTGTACTGAAAACACTGTGCGACAGGTGCAGAAACCCAATGATACTGAAGAATGGAACACTTTACTGCGACAACTGTGAGATGACTGATCTGAGAAAAATTGCCGATGATTATGGAGAAGTTTTAACTTTTGGTGATGGATATGAAAGATAATAATGCAGATAAGATTAAAAATGTGGAACAGCTTTCCAGAGAAGTAGTAACCATGCGCAAGGAACTTGAGGACGTAAAGGAAGTCCTTAAGGGACTTATACAGGTTGTTATGGGTAGAGAAGAAAATCTTGACGAAGACGAATATAACTGAGGTAAAGAAATGATAATGCCAATGAAAATGCTGGAAGAAAATTTAAACAAGCAGGTAGCTTTGCTATTGAAGGATAACCGTATTCTGGAAGGAAGGCTCACCGGTTATGATGAATACATGAACATGGTTCTTGATGAGGTACAGGAAAATGCTGAGAGCCTTACAAGAAAACTTGGTACTGTGGTCATTAGGGGCAGCAACGTTGTAAGGATCGTTGCAAAGTAAACCCTCATTTTTTGAATTGAAATTTAAAGTAGCGGAATTGAAATTATTTTCAAAAATTATGATCTGGTTTCACCAGATTTTTATCTTTTCAACTTTTGAATGACCTTTCTTTGATAGTTCGCCAAACACCTTTTCGAAATCCTCATGCACATAGACTGGCAGTTCAGATCTGAGATTATCAGGGGAGTGGGGATCATTTGAAACCTGCCACTTAAGCGTCTGGTCTCTAATGTTCATCCTCCAGGATTGAGCCCAACCGATAAAAAATCTCTGTTCTGGTGTTAGTCCATCAATCTTTACATTCATCTCTGGATGTTTTCTTAATCTCCTTTTCAGGGCTTCGTAAGCAATGCTCACTCCGCCTATGTCCGCTATATTTTCCCCCAGGGTAAGTTCACCATTTACATGAAGACCGGGGAGTACTTCCTGTGCACTGTACAGTTCAACAACCTTTTTTGATCTTCTCATAAATTCACTTTCGTCTTCCTTAGTCCACCATTCCTTTATATTACCTTCAGCGTCGTACTTTCGCCCTTCGTCATCGAAGCCGTGAGTGATCTCGTGAGCAATTGTCCCACCTGTTGCACCATAATTTACGGCATCATCGAGAGTGCTGTCAAAGAATGGGGGCTGGAGAATGCCGGCAGGAAAAACTATCTCGTTCTCTGTGGGAGAAAAATACGCGTTGACTGTGGGTGGTGTCATTTCCCATAATTCCCTGTCCACAGGTTTATTTACCCTTACCATACGCCTTCTGAACTTGAACTCATTGGATCTCAGCACGTTCCCAAGGTAATCATCCTTTTCAATCCTTATGGGAGAATAATCTATGAATTTTGAAGGATAGCCTATCTTTGTTCTGAACTTTTTGAACTTCTCGATTGCCTTTTCCTTTGTAGCATCGCTCATCCATTCCAGTGTTTTAAGTCTCTCCATGAATACTTCTTTCAGGTCCTCCACCATTTCGTTCATTCTTTTCCTGGAATCCTCCCCGAATTCTTCTTCCACATATAATTTTCCAATTGCTTCGCCAATGTGAGAATCTATGACTGACACCGCCGTTTTCCACCTCTTTTCCGGTTCCTTCTGATCGAACAGTTTTCTGTGAAAGAAATCAAAGTTTTCAGCTTCCGCCTCGGAGTGAAGATAGGGTGCTGTTGCACTGATAATTTTCCATTTAAGGTATATTTTCCAGTCTTCAAGTGGCACTTCCTTCAACATTCTTCCAAGATTCTGGAAAAACTCGGGTTGACCAGCGATGACATAATCAAGATCTCCCAGACCAATTCCTGAAAAGTAAGTCCTGAATTTCATTTCCGGAAACTTCTCTTCAATATCTTTCATTCCCATTCTATTGTAGTTCTTTTCGGGATCTCTAAGCTCAACAGGACTTCTGCTTGATTTGGCCAGTCCAGTTTCCAGGTTCAGTATCCTGGCTGAGAAATCCTCTCCCTCAGCATCATCATAACCGTACAGAACCAGCATATTTTCAATATGTTTTCTGTACTGTTCCCTGATCTCTTTAAATGAATCCAACAGGTAGTACTCCCTGTTTGGTAGGGTTAGACCCCCCTGTTCAATGTAGAAAGAATAAATTGAGCTATTTTTCTCATCAATCTCAGAATCCGCAGAAAACATCCCGGGAATCCCCATCAAATGGATTTTAGACAAAGCGATTATCAGATCTTCAGAGGAATTTATACCCTCAACAACATTGATTATTTTTTCAATTGGCTTGAATTTTAATGCGTCAATTTTCTCCCTTTCCATTGCGGAAATAAAGAATGTCCCCACCATCCTCCTTACAGGATCAGCTTCTTTATCCGCGCTTAATGCGCATCTTTCCAGTATTTTTCCTAGAATATACCTGTTCCTTTCATTGAGTTCCGAGGAAGCCCCCCAGTAGGAATGGTCAGGTGGGATAGGGTGGGTTTCTAGCCATTTTCCGTTGGAATACTCATAAAAGTTCTCCGCTGGGTCTACTGAATGATTCATATATTCAACTGAAAACTTTGGATCTTCCGGTTTTTCGTCTTCCCCGATCAGAGGGAACTTTCCTTTCAAATGGTCGATTCTCATAAAGCGTGAACCGATAAACCGGCATAAGCCTTTCTTTCAGATTAGAATATACTTTATATAACACATTGTAAAATGTCCCGGCTTCCGGATTTGAACCAGAGACCTGCGGATAACGGCGGTTTTCCTGTTGCCGTGGATACCCTCTACAGTCCGCCGCTCTACCAACTGAGCTAAGCCGGGTTTTCCATCTGATACTTTTCTCCAGGGTATGCCTGACGATTTTGTTAGATATCAGTAGGTTTAAGTTGATATGACTGGTGTTTATTATTTTTTTCATTTAAACAGAAAATAGTAAGGTCAATTTTTTGTTAGTTTTTGTGAGTCAGGGTGAGAAACTGTTCCAACTTTTGGGATGAGAATTAACTGGATTTGTTGATCATACTTTCTTTCTAAATCCTTTTTATTAAAAAAAATTAAATCTTTATAAGTATGGAAACAAGAAATATAATTAGATATAATCTATTCAAAATATAACAACATTTTAGAAAGGATTAAATTTTCACTACAATGCAAAATTTTTAAGAAAAATAGCCATACGGTAAAATATAGAAACTTGATATCCAGAAGTTCAAGTTAAGAAAAGGGAGTGTAGATATATGGATGTACAGACCGAAATGAAGGGGACACTGGGGAAATATTATGGCAATAAAATAGTTACTGCGCTTATAGGAATAGAGACTGATGTGAATCTTGTGGAGGCCATAGGAAAGGAACTGTCAAATGAGAACAATGTTGAGGATGTTCTAATTGTTACAGGACAGTTTGACATAGTGATAAAAGTCAGGTTTCCGGACTATGAGGAATTCCAGAGATTTGTTGTGAACAGACTGAGCAGGATGAGTGGAATAAAAGGATCAAAAACAATGATGGTTCTCTCCATTAAGAAAGAAATGGGAAAGGATATGGGAGCGTGATTGGATGGACCAGAAACTGTATGATGAGATAAATTATTTACTTGACGAACTGGCTCAAGATACGTCTGTACCAAGAAATGTAAGAAAGAGTGCCACTGATTCCAAAACTAGGTTATCGAATGGGCGTGAGTCTCTTGATCTCAGATGCGCAGGTGCCGTTTCTGCATTAGATGAAATGGCAAACGACCCCAATGTTCCCTCGCACGGTAGAGCAGCTTTGTATACAATAATAAGCAAATTGGAAGCGTTGGCAAAATCTTGATTTTTCTTATTTATCACAGATAAATGACAAAGAATTTTTATATCGATTAGATTTTTTCCGGATAAATTTTACAAATATTGATATGGTAATATTTATTAAGTCGTGAGAAATATTAAATAGAAAATAATAATTAGGTGGGTTGAAATGGTAATGTCTGAAGAAAATGAAAAATTAGCTGAATATCTCATAACATCCGATATACCAAGAAGCGTTGCTTATACATTGGCATATATAAGAAACAAAGACGAGATTACCAGCGTCGAAATTGAAAGGGAAACGGGTTTAAGACAACCTGAGGTTTCAATTGCCATGCAATGGCTAAGAAGGAAGGGTTGGATTAACAAGCGAAACATGAAAAAGGAGGGTAAAGGAAGACCTATTCACGGCTATAAACTTTCCAAGAGTTTTGGAGAGATTCTTGAGGAGATTATCCATGACCTGTCAAATAAGATTGCTGAAATAAACATGGACATAGATCAGTTAAGGAACTTTCAAGAATCGTCAAAATAAAGGGTTTTTGAAATACCATTATTTCAATTTTATAAATTTGGCAGAGTTTTCAGATCCAACTATGATTTCTGAAGTCATATTAACAAACAACCCCACTTCTACCACTCCGGGAATTGATTTAATCTTCTTCTCCAGGATGCAAGGATCACTGATTTTTCCAAACTCACAGTCGGCTATAAGATTTCCGTTGTCTGTGACGAAATTGCCATTCTGCCTGAGTTTGCAATGAGAACCCAGCTTTTCTATATGTTTTATTGTTCCTGACGCGAAATAAGGAGTCACTTCAACGGGCAGTGGAAACGATCCAAACCTGTCACCCGCCATCTTCTCTCTATCCACTATTATGCATACTCTCCTGCTGTTGAATGCTACTATTTTCTCCCTCAAAAGTGCTCCTCCACCACCTTTAATAAGATTCCCGTTTCCATCCACCTGATCCGCTCCGTCGACGTCAATATCCATTGTCCCTTCAAAATCATCCATTATTTCTATTCCATAACTTCTTGCCAGATCAGATGACTTTGTTGAGCTTGATACCCCCTTAACTTTCAGACCTGATGCTACTTTTTTTCCAAGTTCCTCGATGAAATAATTCACAGTAGATCCTGTCCCGATGCCAATGATCATTCCGTCCTTTATCAACTGCACTGCCTCTTTTGCAGCTATTTTCTTTTCTTTATCAGTGTTTTGCAATTTAATTCCTTCCTTTCTGTAAATATTTTTCAGAAGTTGAAAAACCTTTGCCATAAAGACGAATCTTCCTATTTCAACAGCTTAGCGATCTTATTTTGTATTTTTACAAATTAAAGTTGTGTAAAAACCTTATATATATTAGCAATCAAGTTTTCATGGAATCCAAATCCTGGAAAGAATCATACACTGAATTGGAAAGATTGGTTCTCCCCCCTGATACAAATATTTTCAATGCACTTTACGGTGGAAGACTGGTTGAATGGATCGACAATGTGGCTGGGATCGTCGCCACAAGACATTCCAGACGCAGAAATGTCACAGGAAGTATTGACAGTCTTTTCTTTCTTGTCCCAATTCATTTGGGAGATATAGTAACAATAACTGGGAAGCTAAACTATGTAACCAGATCGACTATGGAAATAGAGGTTAATGTTACCACCGAGGAAGGCCTTACAGGAACAAGAAGAGTAGCCACAAAGAGCTTCCTGACATATGTGGCAGTTGACCAGGATGGAAAACCAACAGATGTACCTGGATTGAAAATTGAAACTGAAGAGGATAAGAGGATATTTGAGGAAGCAGAAATTAGAAGCAAAAACAGACTTGCCCTGCTGGCAAAGATCAAGGCGGATCTTAAGAAGCAAGATACCTATTAACATTCTTTTGATTCCTGAACTAGGAATAAAACTTAGTTTTTTTTAAACGTATTCAATCATTTAATTTTATCAGCCTGCTATGTTATTATTTTCCTTTTTGAAATCTACATTTGCCCAACTGTGGAGAATGGAAATATTTTGATTAGATAAATGTTAGACAAAGCCCTCGAAATAGAATGGTTCCATTTACATGGTATATGCTCAATGATATCTTGATTCCTCCGACTTCCCATTAGAAAAATTATATATTGTGTGTACTTATGGTATTTATGGTCATTAATGCTATACATATACTTAGTGTAATAAATGCAGTTAGTACAGATACACAGCAAATTTCTGCTATGATAAACCGTGTTTACGCTGTTGTTGCTTCCATTTCTGCAGTACTTATAGGTCTCCTCTGGATTCCCATAGCAATTGGATATTTCAGCACTGACGAGAACAGAAAGTTTGAAGCTCGCACACGAACAAAAAATGCCCTTATAGGTACTCTGATCTATATTTTTGCCATGAGCGGGGCACTTTACGCAGTTCTTAACTATATAATCACAGGGGCATGATTCATTGATTGGTCTTTCGGAAGCGGAAGGTCTGATATCAGCTGTCCTGACTGTTATTGAAGATGCCCTCTCACCACTTATTTCACTTTTCTGGTACTATGCGGTATATTATGGCCTTAATCCGCATTATTCGTTTGGAATATTCAAGATAGCAGGAATTTCTGGGCTTTATAACACGTTACTGGGTAATTTCTATATCCCAATTATTTCTCTTATACTGATATTATCATCATTTGTATACGTGGTGAGAAACTCTCTTCTGGAACCAACGTCGTCAGGGAAGTTCATAGTCAGACTGGCAGTTTCTGTTTCGGTTGGAATTCTGGCCTACCAGATATCTCTTGCAGTTCTCGACATTTCCAGATCCATCTTTCTGGTCCTATGGAATGGAAACGTTAACTGGTATGCCTTGATGATCAGCATAAATATACCATCGCAGATTACCCAGAATATCTCTGGAAATAACCTGGGAAGCCTTCTTTTGAATCTTGTGTTCTATTCTGGCTATTTTGCAGTCACCATGGCTCTTCTTGGCATGCTTGCACTGAGACAGGCACTTATCCTTTTTTTCATGGTTACATTGCCAGTGTTTACAGTGCTTTCCGCTGTACCCGGAATGGAAAAGACTGCCATAAATTTCTGGAAATTTTTCATTGGGCTTTGTGTTCTCCCTTTTTTCGTACTTATTCCCATATATATTTCCACTCTTTTCCCCAATGATTTTATTCTAAGGCTTGCACTGATCAGCCTTGCGGCCATGATGCCCATTCTTCTATTAAGCCAGTCGCCTATATTCAGATTCAGTACTATTACCTCATTCCTATCAGGAGCATCCATTGGATCAACAATTGAGTACGGGACTGCGACTGCGCAGGGTTTTGCATCAATTGCCATGGGAAATTCAGATATAAACTCCGTTATGGGGGCAGCATCACTACCTCTAATGAGAAACATCAAATTCTCTCCTTCGGGGAATAATGACAGAGGAGAGATTGATTTTAATGCAATTGAACAGAGTGAATTAAGATCCGGAATAAATGATCATGAAAAGCTATAATGAACGAGTTACAAGGAATGTTCTGCGATATGAGTCCAATATTTTTGGAATTGAATACCGAAGGTTTATGCTGATTATCCTGACCATAATAGTATCTGCACTTCTTTTCAATCTCAACCTCTATATTTCAGTAATTTTTCTCCTGGTTTCTTCAGTTCTCATTTTAGGCAGGATACATGGTGAAGTATTAGGAACAATTACTTGGCGCTGGCTTAAGCACGTTTTATCCAAATCGGAAGTGGTGGTGATAAACTCGTATGATATGCATGAAATTAACGATTGCATTATTGCTTATTATGAAAATGAGGCAGCAGGAATACTTGAAATTGGATCAGAACAGTTTCATAGCATTCCACCTGGCGATCTGAAAAGTGTTGACGAAAGCACTCGTCTTCTTCTTAACAAAATTGAATGCAACATTGAATTTATATCCATACCTCGCAGTCTGGATTTGACATCCTATCTGCCAGGCAAAAAAGGAGATCTGGAAAATGATTACGCGGAACTCCTGAAATACGCTTTCAGGGACGCATACTATTTTAACAGTTATGCAGTTTTGCACTACCCATCGGGGAACACAGGTTTCCAAAATGCTGCTTTAAAGGTAGTCGAGGAAATGGATAGACTGAGACGTAATATTACAGCCATTGGTTTTTCTGTAAGAAAGATTTCCTCTAAGCGGGAGTTTGAAGAAATTTTTTCAGGAATTGTCTAGGTGACCTGCCATGAGTGAATACCATATTGAAAAACCCTCTGAAAAATTAACTGAAACCTTTCAATCCAGGCATGATTTATGGGTTGGAAGGAACTATTTCAGAAATAGGAACTATGAAACCACCTATAACACAGTAGATATGACTTATTCCCTTGGCCATTCATTTGAATCCATAATTGAAAGCTTTGATTTTCCAGTTATCACCAGGCTTAAACTTGAACCCATAGACAAACAGAAAACTGAAAGAATTATTGCGAGTCTTTTGGCCTCGAGACACGCTGAAATGAAGTTCCACTATGGAAAAAAGAGTCATTTATACGAGGACCTCAAAAGAGAATCTGGAGAGGTAGAGTTTCTTTCAGATCGTGTGAGGAATCAGGGAAATTCTCTGTTCCATATGGACCTTTCATTCAGGATCAGTGGAAAGGACCCTCTGGATCTTAAGGATAATGCTTACAGGTTTGAGACTGCCATGAACTATCTTGGAATTGTAAATCGCAGAATCAACAACGTCAGCTACAGAACCATTAAAAATTCCTTTTCATTGAACAGAAGGAGAGATACTCCTTATATCATTGATTCAAGATCAGTTTCTTCCATACTGCCAGTATATTCAACTCCCAGCCCTGGAAAAGGTGTATTTGTTGGGATGGATTCTATTGATGAAAAACCTGTTTTCATTGATAGTTTTCAGAATGAGTCCTTCAATTCTGTAATACTGGGGGAAACCGGTTCGGGGAAGTCATTCTTCTCAAAGGTATTTCTGAGAAGATCGATTTCTTCCGGTAATGCAGACAAGATCTTCATTGTAGACCCCCTCAATGAATATAGCGCGGATATGTTCGGTCCAAATTCGGTGGAAATAAATTTCAGGAAAGGGGATATCCTGGAACTTTCCAGGGAGGGGCCATTGGATAATGATCTTATTTCTCCTCTGGCTTCCATAATATCCGGTACAATATATGGAGATGACGGAATGAGGAAAGATATTGAAAATGATATCAGATTTTATTCCGAGGAAAATTCAGGCACTACGATTTCCCATATACTTCACAGAATCTGGAGCAAATACGGGATGGATTCCAAAGGTTCGAAAACTTTCAATATCATCAAATCTCAGTCCTGGATGAGCAATGATACACGAGTGGTCATTTTTAAGACAAATATCCTGGAAGAGGAAACCTCCAATAGCCTCCTTCCGGAACTTATTCTTTCTATCTTTGCCTATTCCGTTAATAACCCGGAGACCCGGAAGATGCTGGTTATAGACGAAGCCCATCTGGCGCTTTCCAACAGACACACCTCAGGAATACTTTCCAACCTGAGCAGACATTCAAGACACTATATGCTTTCCATAGTCTCCATAACTCAGAGTTTGGATGATCTTTTCTTCCATCAGGAAAACCGGTCCCTTCTCGCCAACACAGCTTCAATATTTGTTTTCAGAACAAGGTCAATGAAAGGGGAATATGCTAAAATGCTTAATCTTGAAGGATTTGAGGAACCTGATTTTCACTCCCTCCTTGGAGGTAAAACTATAGATTATTCAGAATGTTTTCTTATAAAGAGAAAGAGGCTCATAAAACTCAGGATAATAAGCACGAAAGAGGAACGCAGAAAGGCAGGATAAACATTAATTCAAATAAAATTATAGTATTTCAATCAAAGCTGAAAATTTCATTGTATGCCTTCTTTTTCCTTTGCATCTATCAGTGCAATGGAAAGAAGTCCGAAAACAATCAGTACAATAACGAATGAATATAAACCTATATCGAACCAGGTGCCGTACATTATGGACCAGGCAAAATAGAATGCCAGCCCTACAACAACAAGTGACAGCCCAAGTATTTTGTAAAAGCCACCGTACTGGACCTTGGTTCTGGTTTCATCATTATTCTTCATCATGATTTTTCTTTACCTCTCTAATACTATGGGTAATTGAAACCCAGATATATCTTTTTATCGTTTTCGTAACATCATCAGAACCTCAATGGTATATGCTTGTAATAACAGGAGAATTTTCTAAGCGAATTCTATATAATTTTAATCCTGTGATTCAGTCATTGTATGTGCAGGATTATTGGTACAGCTGGTCATGTGTTTTTTCCACAAGCTGGATTTTCAAGATGAATGAAACGCATCTATCCCATATTTTTAAAAACAATATTCTTAAAAACATTATGAAATACTTTTTATGATCACCGTTTCACTGTAAAAAAATCAAGCAAGTATTGCAAAAGTTAATTGAATTTAAAGAATTGCGTTTTCTGATAGTTTATGTAAAGTTATTTCCCATGTTATCTGAGGATTATTTTTCCTTTTTTTTTAATATCCTCGTTTTCAAAGATTTTATATATATAATCCATTTTAAAATTAAGGATTTCCAGATTTCCCATTATTTTTGTAAGATCTCTTCGGTACATGTTTTCAAAATCGTCTATTTTTGTAACCAGAAGACCCACTATTTCCTGAAAAGATATCCTAGGACCATTCTGCGATTTTTCCAATACAGAAATATTTCTTGATACTTTCCTGAAATAGTCCTGGTCGTATAATCCTGTAACTCTTTCAGGGTCAATAATAATATCACTGGCCGAAACATATTTTGAAAAACATAGTCTGTGAGTTTTCTGTCTTCATTTCTTGCATTAATAGAGTCCTGTTCTACATTTGGAACAATCAGTCCATTTGTAAACATTATCTTCATTTCAGTATTTTCGCAGAGTGGAAATTCCAATATTCTCATCCTCTCTTCCATTTTTCCCTGCAGATATTCAAATATAGTAAATGGAATTGATCCTTTCAAACTCTGGATATTTTTCTCTATTTCAAGAAGCTTTTTGTAGATACCCGACTTAAAAATTTTGGTTGGGATGGCGTTATGATCAGTCGTAATAATTCATATATTAATGATTATAAAAATATATGCTGTGAAAATTTTTTGTAATTTTATTTTATAATTTCTTGTATAACCAGAATTATTGTAAGAGTTTGTTTTCCAGATTTAAGATCAATTTTTAAGATTTTAATATGGTACTTAACTAAAAATTCCATGAAATTATTAATTTATATATTATATGTATACCATTAATAATAATTGACTATAAGTCAAATCCAGGGCTATTTTTCTTTGAACATTTTGGGAGAAAGTTATATTTTTAAAAGTTAAAAGCAAAAATAGCCTGCAATATTAAGAAATATATGCAACATGATATGATGTAGCATTATAACCTGCTTTTTACAATTTTTTATGCATTTTTTAATTCCCATCTTTTAGATTTCGATAAATGTTTATTTAACTTCCTGACATATAGGTAGAATATGCAAGACCCGGCCCAACATTATTTTAAATGCACAGATAGAGAAAGAGCAGCATTCGAGGCGGGGATTAAACTGGGAACTATATACCACCAGTACGTGGGAATCCCCATAAATCTGACTAATCTGGAATCCCTTGAGAATGCTATCAGACAAAGTGTGCTGGTTCAGCCCTTCGTGAAGGAAGCTCAAGTTCGGATAGACAGGGACATAGTTAATAAAAGACAAGGGGTATACAAATACATTACACTCAGTGGAGATATGATGGATGTAAGCCTCACCATAAAGTACAGGGAAGAAGAAGTAAAGGCGAGATTGAGATATGTCCCTGATATGGATTACCCCCTCATGTATCTGGAAGGTGATTGAAATGGTGGCAGTAAAGATAGGAATCACTGGACCAGTTGGAAGCATTAAGGCAGAAGCACTTCAAAAGATAATGGATATGCTGATCAACGACGGCATGACCATTCAGGGTGTGCTTGTAAAAGAAATAGTCGAACATGGAAAGCTTAAAGGATATTCGCTCTTTGATATCAACACCAAGAAAAGGGTCATTTTCGCTGATTCTGATATAATTTCAAGGGTAAAAATTGACAAACTCGGGGTAGATACAAGGCTGCTTGAGGAGATACTCATACCAAGTCTCCAGAAAGCAAGGGAAGAAGCTGACGTAATTGTTATAGACGAAGTTGGAAAATTGGAAAATCTTACCAAAAATATTCAAAAAGAGATTGGGGAAACACTTAAGTCTGAGAAACCTCTTGTCGTTACACTGCACAAGAAATCCAGGAACCCAGTGTTGCAAGAGATAAAGGCACTGGAAGGAATAAGGGTCTTTGATATCACGCCTATAAATAGAAATCTACTCCCCTTCAGGGTGGTAAGAGTTATCAAGGGAGAAGAAGGTAGCTGATTGTTAATAAAAGAGGGGCTTGTCCAGATCCATGTTCCCGAGAATAGCCAGATAAATGGACCTGGTAAAGTTGGAGCCGGTTTCTATAACAGGTCACAGATCATAAACAGAGACCTTACGGTACTATTTATCAAACAGATTGGAATAAAGACTTTTCTTGATGGCTTCGGATCTACTGGGGCAAGAGGTCTTAGGGTTGAGAAAGAAACGGGATCCCAGGTAACGATTTGTGAAAAGAATCCTGAATCCTTTAAATATCTGGAAAGAAACTCTGTACTGAATAAAAGTTCAGCTACCCTTAAACTGAAAGATTTTAGCAGTGAAGTAAGGGAAGTCCCGTATGATTTCATTGACGTAGACCCTTACGGATCAGTTGTTAGATACGCGGACGACGCATTAAGGAATATTAGAAATGGAGGTTATGTTGCATTTACCGCAACCGATCTTTCAGCTTTGACCGGGTCTTTTCCATCAAAGACATTTCGAAGATATGCTGCTCATCTCCCCAACGATTCCACCCGACATGAAGCTGGAATAAGAACGCTTATTGCGTATCTGGCAAGAAGGGCAGCTGTATTTGATCGCTATTTGGAACCACAGATATCTTTCTGGAAATCTCACTATTACAGAGTCATAATTAAAGTGTTTAAGGGGAGTTCTGGATCAGATAAAATGCTTAAAAATATTGGCTTCCTGAACAAACACCTGGAGATATCCTCCATTTATCCCTCAATTGAAGAAGGGCCCTTGTGGACTGGAAAGATCAATAATGACAATATTCTGGCAAAGATGAATGTTCCTGAATATATTGAAGACCAGGTCAAACTTGAAAAGTTTCTTGAAATGATGCGTAATGAAGACATATGCAGATATTTTATAGATCTCAGGGATCTTGGAAAAACATTTAGGACTGATATTCCATCATTCGATGCAGTATTCCGGTTTCTAAGTAGTGTAGGCATACTTCATTTCGGGAGAACTGAGTTTTCAGTAACAGGTTTGAAAATAGAAAATGGGTGTGATATCTTCAGTAAGGATAGATTCAGTACCTTGGGCATACATTAGAGGTCGCAGATATGTCTGTTGTATTTTTACTGTAAGGGTTTTAGCAGTACATGTGTAAGGCACTTTGACTCTTTCTGGCAAAGGTATATAAAAACAGTACCTATATTCATCCCCGATGTTAAAAAACAGGAGCGTTGTCTCTATTGACGATGTGTCAAAAGAGGATATGAGTGAGATTTTTGAAACTTCAGATGAGATGTCAAGGCTACTTGAACAACAAAAACCCCTGAGATTGATGGAGGGAAAGATCATGGCTACACTTTTCTATGAGCCCAGTACCAGAACCAGGCTTTCTTTTGAAAGTGCAATGAACCGACTGGGTGGTTCTGTCATAACAGTTTCGGATACAGGAAGTTCATCCATTGCCAAGGGGGAAACACTTGCTGACACCATTCGAATGGCTGAATCATACTCTGACATAATAGTAATTAGGCATCCAATGGAGGGAGCGGCAAGACTTGCCTCCAGGTTTTCTTCAAAACCGGTTGTCAATGCCGGGGACGGATCTGGACAGCACCCTACCCAGACCCTTATGGATCTTTATACAATGAAGAAGGAAAAAGGTGAGATAGATGGTCTCAATATAGCAATGATAGGAGACCTGCGGTATGGAAGAACTGTCCATTCACTTATACTTGCCCTTTCGAAATTCCAGGTGAGCATCACCCTTGTCTCCCCCCAGATTCTCAGAATACCTGAACATATACTTGCAAGGCTGCCAAGGGGTTTCGAAGTCAATGTTACAGACAGCCTGTCAGAAGTATTGAAAAAAACAGATGTATTCTATGTAACCAGAATACAGAAGGAGCGATTCACTGACCTGAATGAGTATCAGAGTGTAATTGGTTCATACTCTGTTGATGAAAAAGCTGTTGCAGAGATGAAGGAAGACGCTATTATCATGCATCCTCTTCCAAGGATAGATGAGATAGCCTCTGAGGTTGACTATTCTAAAAAAGCTGCATATTTCAGACAGGCTGCAAACGGAGTGCCGGTAAGGATGGCGCTGGTATCAACAATACTGGGGTGAAAAAAATGGAACAGACGCTGAAAATTTCAAAGATAAGAGAAGGGACAGTAATAGATCATATTCCTGCAGGTAAGGCAATCAAGGTTCTTGCAATTCTGAAAATAGATGAGAAGGGATCCCAGACAGTTAGTGTTGGAATAAGAGTTCCAAGTGGCAGGATAGGTTCAAAGGATGTAGTGAAGATAGAGGGGAGATACCTTGAGAGATTTGAGGTTGACAAAATTTCTCTCATTGCACCTGAAGCTTCAATAAGCATAGTCAAGAATTATGAAGTGGTTGAGAAGTTCAGGGTTGATCTTCCGGAGAGAGTGACCGGAATAATAAAATGTTCAAACCGCAACTGCATAACTAATTCAAAGGAGCCTGTTCCCAGCGAGTTCTATGTTTCGTCAAAAAAGCCATTGGTTCTCAGATGCTACTACTGCGAGAGAAATATGCAGGAGAAGGATATACTTAACAACCTATGAAATAAATGGCTGATTCCTGATTCAGGATATCAGCTGGAGCCTGAGAAGTTCAAGAGCACCAGACATCCTTGTTGATACAACCTCAAGATCCCGGGCTATTCTTATATTAAGATTTTTTACTTTTTCCATTATCTGGGTTGTGGTTCCGTTTAAAGGGCCCAGGTAAATATCGTTGTCGTATTCCCTCAAATAATGGCTTATGCTTGTCAGTTCCATTATACCCGCCTCTGCAACATTTCTCTTCAAGTAGCTGTTCAATGAGGGTTTGACAACGAAGTTGAAATGTGTTATATTTCTGCTGGCAAGAAGCTTGGAAAATGCTATGTGAAGGGGCTGAGCGAACTTCCCTCCAAAGCCACTTACAAGTATGAATGAGTTGGACTTATCCATTTGCGAAAATATTTCTTTGGCTGTGATTGAGGGAGAAAAATCTTGTGGATTGTAGTCTATAATGGTTTCACCTATTTTTACAGGGTCTCTTTCCACAATTTTCACTTTATTTGCCCTCTCCTGATCATACTGAAACTTGCTGACAAGCTGAACTTCCATGTTCTCAGGCCCGACGATATCCAGCATGTCTTCGTTCCCGTAAGCATGACTGTTCACATGATAACCGTTCTCGTTCTTTACGACTGAATGATAAACTGCCCTTCTAAATTCCAACGGTACGATATTTTCAAGTATCTTCCTTCCTGCTGTTCCAAATGATATGATTGTATTATCGGCACGATCCGCATAGTAGTTTTTTACTATTTCCCGCGCCTGCTTTCCCATATTGTTATAAAATTCGTTTTCCATCTAAATTCCCCCATTTTTTTTATCGTTTTGTTCCTTAGTTCCCTTCTCCATGCCCAGATCTTCGTTGAAAATGTCTGAGACACTCTCTTCCAGATTTCTGTATTCACGGCGCCTTTTTGCTATCAGTTCTGAAATGATTCCCTTCTCCGTAGAGTAATTGATTATTTCGCCAAGGGCCCCACTGATTGAACCGAAGTATCCTTTCTCGACTGCAAGGCTAAGTGTTTCCAGCAGTTTTCTGTTTACGTTTACATTGGTCTCTGAAGGCTGAACAAAATGTGCCCTGCTTTTTGATATAAAATCGATTGCTGCGTGGCGGATAAATTCTGATCTGCTTCCAAAACTGCTGTTTTTCTCAAGAAATTCATCAATTTCCTCAAGATCAGCCTCCGATATGCGGATTGTAAGTTTTGTATCCTTCCCGTCCAATCGATTTAACCTCACCCTTCTATTCGTATGGAAGTATTTAAATTTTTGTAATGTATGGACAAGATATGTACAGAGTTTCTCATATTATATTATTAAATATACACAATAATAGAATATTTTCTTGAATAAATATAACATAGTAGCATTAAATGCTTAAAATTGTCATACACATTATATTGCATGTACATCTTTATTGCATTTACTATATATTTATATTTAAGATTTAGACCATCCCCCTATATTTTTAAAAATCTTCTTTTGAAATATTGAAAAAACTTGTTTTCAAGAAAACAGTCAAAGTATTAATAAAGCTGTTTAATAACATGCTATGGTTCAGGAAAATTACGAAGCCCTTTTGAAGAGGGGAGAAAAGATTCTATCAAAATCAAACAAAAATATGGACAGACTGAGGATACCTGATCCCGATATTATTTATGAGGGAAAAGTGACCATTGTGAGAAATTTTGGAGATATGCTCAGCTTAATTAATAGAGATCCCAGGCACATAACCAAATTCCTCATGGGTGAGCTTGGAATCGGACTTACTCTAAATGGAAAAAGACTCATAATAAACCGTAAGGTTACACTGGAAGAGTTCATGTCAAAAATGAACATGTACATGGACACATTTGTCATGTGTTATGAGTGCAATTCACCGGATACAGAGCTTCAGAAGGTTGGAAGAACCACTGTACTTGTCTGCAAGGCATGCGGAGCCCAGCACCCCATAAGGTTGGGAAGAGAATCAAAGGAAAACGACACCAATATAGAAGAGGGCAAGCAGTATACAATACAGATTACAAGCATTGGTCCTTCAGGTGAGGGCAGAGGCATATTCAGGGGATACAATATTTTTGTCCCCGGTGTGAAGAAAGGTGAAACAGTAAAGGTCCTAATAAAAAAAATAAGAAAAAATACAGCCATAGCAGAAGTTGTAGACCGTGAAAAATGATGATTTTGCAAAAAAGGTTGTGCTGGACACAAACTCCCTTATTTACTCAGTAAAATCTCATGTGGATCTGCTGGACCAGGTTACCTATCTCCTGGGCAGATGTGAAATAATTGTACCCAAATGTGTTATTGACGAATTGAGAGGTTTATCAACGGGCAACATTGATGCAAAAACTGCCCTGATGATGCTGCAGAGATTTACAGTGGTAGAATCAAAGGGAAAAGGAGATCTGTGCGTATTTAACACAGCTTTAGAGATCCAGGCATACGTGGTAACCAATGATAAAAATCTGGCAATGAAACTTCATGAAAATGGTTTAAGGTGCATGATGTTTACTGCGAGAAAAATGCTGACATACTGGAATTTTAGATCATTCCGCTGATTCAACTGAAGTTTCGCATAAACATATTATGTTTCTGGCTATACCCACTAAAATGAAAAGCATAGACCCTTATGATTACTGGACATTGAAGACCATCAAGCGTATAATGGGAAAAAATCCATGGATTTCACTATCATCAAGGGAGCTTGGAGAAAAACTCTCTGTTAGCCAGCAATCCGCCTCCAGAATCATTCTTAAACTCATAGATAAAGGTTTCCTTCAGAGGAAAATAAAGGACAGGAGACAGAACCTATCCATTACTGATGCCGGTTTGGATATACTCTTTTATGAGATGAATGATTTGGCTTCAGTTCTTGAAATAGAGAAAACCATGGAAATACGTGGAAATGTCATCAGTGGCTTGGGAGAGGGCAGATACTACATATCACGCAAATCTTACATTATCCAGTTTCAGGAAAAACTTGGTTTTATACCATTCCTTGGTACCCTTAACGTTAAAATAGATCCGGAGAACGAGGGAAAACTTCGAAGATTGCGAAATTCAACGGGAATTCACATTGACGGGTTTGTTACAGATGACAGGACATTTGGACCCGTAAAGGCGTTCTTAGGAAGTATTGAAGGACTGCAATGCGCAGCCATACTTCCTGAAAGATCTGTTTACAGTGATGTACTTGAGATAATATCTCCTTTCTATCTGCGCGAAAAACTGAAACTGTCAGATGGGGCCAGTATAAGCCTCTTTGTAAATATATGACCGGTTCTGTTATTCAGAATTCCACATCAATTTTTCCCGTTTTAACCTCTTCAACAAGTTTGTTGAATTTTTCCATGACCTTCTGGCGATCCATTCCACATTCATAATTTTCCATATAAATCTCAAAGCTTTCCTCCTCCTTTTCTGGAATTCCTTTGAAGATCTTAGAATACCCACAAAATTTTTCAGCATCAAAATTCAGCCTGTAGATCACTTTAATTGTCACATCATGTTCCTTCAGGAAGATACTTTCATCCAGATAATCATCCATGTTACTCCTATTGTTGCAAATGATATAATTATTCCATTTCAAACTGGGTTTTCATGGTTCATGGGATCTGGTTTCAAAAATATTCTTCAAGTCCTTTTTCCCATGGAACCATTATTTTTTCTATTTCTATGTTGATTCTTTCTCTTCCATCATCAGTAATTATGATCCTGTCTCCATCTGTTGTCCCAAGAAAAGTATGGTGAATTCCTTCCACTTCTTTGAGAAACTGTTCCTCATTTTTCCTATCAATCTGCACTATGAACCTGTTGCCACCCTCTGCAAACAGTTTGTGCACAGTGCGTTCTCCGGAGACCCATGAAATGTCTGCCTTAACCCCTATTCGGTTGCCAAATGACATTTCACAAATTGATGAAAATAGCCCTCCTTGAGAGATGTCATGGCATGCTTCCACTATGCCAGAATCCTGTATCTTTTCTAGTACATAAGTTATTTTTTCCAATTCTTTCAAATCAAGTGGTGCTATGCTCTGCCCTTCCATACCCAGGAACTCCAGATATACACTGCCTCCGAGATTGGTTTGAGGTTCCCCTATTACATAAATGTCTTTTCCTTCAGAGGTAAAGAATGATGGGACATAGTTCCTTACATCATCAATTATACCTGTCATCATAATGGTTGGAGTTGGTTTTATATTTTTATGGGCAGACTGATTATAAAGAGATACGTTCCCTGCAACAATGGGGAGGGAGAAACGTCTGCAGAAATCACCTATGGCCCTGACTGATGATACCAGCTGGCCCATAACCTCCGGTTCCTCTGGGTTGCCAAAATTCAGCGAATCCACAACAGCGTGTGGTCTGACCCTTGCCGCCACAAGATTCCTGTAGGCTTCACACATGGTGTGCAGTGTACCGTTATACGGATCTATTTTAACCATCCTATTCAGTGAACCTGAAGTAATACCCAGTCCTCTAAAGGATGTATGAACCGGTTTTATTATGGCACAGTCTGAGTGGGTCTCATGATTGGGGTAACCCTGTTCTGGTCCTACCACCGTATTTCCTCTTACAGTGTGATCATACTGCCTTGTGACAGGGAATCTTGAAGAGT
Organism: Oxyplasma meridianum; assembly: GCF_038024865.1. Taxonomy (NCBI): domain Archaea; kingdom Methanobacteriati; phylum Thermoplasmatota; class Thermoplasmata; order Thermoplasmatales; family Thermoplasmataceae; genus Oxyplasma; species Oxyplasma meridianum. The sequence continues at coordinate 875,544 of NZ_CP133772.1, forward strand.
TGAGGTATGAAGACATGAATTTTACAACAAATTCATTGAGATCTGAAGGTTCAGGGGGCATAAGATACTGGTTTGCTTTTACCTTGTTTTCTATAAAATTTCTGCAATACATGGGTCCGGATGTTAAAAAGGATAAATCGAGATTGAGTATCTCTTCACCGTGAAACTTCAGGATAAGATTCTCCCCCTCTTTAACTGTCCCTATAACAGAGTACTCCACATCCCATAATTCAAATATTTTTTTCAGTTTTTGGAGATTTGAAGGATCAATTGCAAGCAGCATCCTCTCCTGGCTTTCACTGACCCATATCTCCCAAGGTTCCATTGAATCTTCCTTCAGGATTACATTTGCAAGATCGATCTCAGCAGATGTACCTCCTGCAAAACATATCTCGCCTGCGGAGCTTGACAAGCCTCCTCCGCCCAGGTCTTTCATCCCGTCGATCAGGCCAGCTTCATTGGCTTCCAGTACGGCGTGTATAAGCGGCTCCTTGATTATGGGGTTTCCAAGCTGTATTGCCCTTTTGCTCTCCTCGGTGTTTCCAGACATGGATTTCGATGCAAAATTAACGCCATGGATTCCGTCCCTTCCGGTTCGTCCCCCGGCCAGCACCAGAAGATCTCCAATTTTACTTATCCTGCTCCGTGAGAGGTTTTCCTTCTTCATTATGCCCACGCAACCAACATTTACAAGGGGAATTCCTGAAAATGATCCATCAAAATCTATGGAACCGGCAACTGTAGGTATCCCAACCCTGTTTCCATAATCCCTTATGCCTGACACTATTCCATTCATTATATAGCGTGTGGAAAGTCCTCCCTTGACCGGTTCATCCGGTTTTCCGAAGTACAGTGAATCCACCAGTGCAACAGGTTGAGCCCCCATGCAGAGCACATCTCTCAATATTCCACCGACACCTGTAGCAGCACCGCCATATGGCTCAACTGCACTTGGATGGTTATGGCTCTCCATCTTTACAACATATGAGTGATCACTGTCAAATTCAACCACTCCGGCATCGTCCTCCATAGCCAGTATTGTGTATGGAGTCTTCAATCCTGACAGGTACTTCTTCAGATAAAATTTAGATGATTTGTAGCAACAGTGCTCGCTCCATGCCTGTGCCATTGCCTGAAGTTCGATATCAGTTGGGTCCCGGTGGAGGTCCTGGAAGTAGCTCTGCAGCATGTGGAGTTCGTCTTGACTCAGCCCTAGACCCATCTCATCTGATAACTTCTTGAGCTGTGAACTGTCCAGACCGATTATGCCCACCGATTTCCTGAAACGGGTTTTTGTATCCATTCATTCACCTGTTTTTGTGATTGTGTAGCTGTTTATCACAGGATTGGAAAGTAGATCTCTTGCCAGTTTTTCAACCTGTATAAGGGCATCCTTTTCATTTTCGAAGATCAGATCGTAAATTCTTGCCATCTTTACATCCGAAACAGAATTATAGCCCAGAATCTTTAAATTCCTCCTGACAGTCAAAGCCTCAGGATCTTCCACCCCTGGTAGATACCTGACCTCAACTCTGAAAGTAACCATGAGACAGTATTGTAGAGAAACTATAAAATCTTCCAGTTTCAGGATCTCTTTATGGATCTTATGATGTCCCCCAGGACAACTTCAATGTTGGATGACTTTTCAGCGACAGTTCCAGTAACTATGATATCAGCACCTGCCTTTGCGATTTTCCTGGAGGCTTCAGGAGTTCTTATCCCTCCACCTACTATAATTGGAAGTTCTACAGATTCACGCACCTTTCTCACAGTATCCGGTTTTATGTGACTTGGTGATCCGCTTCCTGCCTCCAGATACAGGAGCTTTAGGTTAAACATTTCCGCAGCAATGGCGTATGAGATGATCTCTTCGGGTTTTTCCTCATCCAGAAGATCTGCCTCCCCTATTCTTCCAACAGTCATACCTGGCTTTAAAATCAAATATCCCATTGAGATAGTTTCCATATCTACCTTTCTCAGTATTGGGGCAGCTTTTGCCTGGTGCTTTACAATGAATTCCGGATTTCTAGAATTCAAAAGGGTCATGAAATAAATAGCATCAGCTTTGGTACTCAGCATGGATGAAGAACCTGGAAATATTATGATCTTCTTGTCCGTTACCTCCCTTATCTTGGCTATTGTGCAGTCCATGCTTTTAGCGTCAATTTCTGTGGAACCTCCTATCATGAAAAAGTCTGTGCCTGCCTGGTCGGCCTTTCTGGCAATTAATGCAGCCTTTCCTGCATCCTGTGAGGCTGGATCTATTAGCGTCATGTGAATCCTGTCGTTTTTAAGTTTAGCCATTATCTCATCATATACTTTCATGCCAGACCACCTACAAAGAACGCAGCCAGCCCCAGTATCATAGCATACTTTGAAATCTTTTGCCCTTTTTCCGGATCACCGAATAGCACATATACTGATATCATGAAGAAAATATCTGAAACCAGAACAATAAGCAGATAGTAGATGGAAAATATCTTGAGATAGTATGGAAGAAATGATATGATTACTGCCAGCACGGTGAAAAATGCTGCAAAAACTGAGGAGACCTCTTTTCCATATCTTTTTGGGAGTGTTTTTCTGTCCACGTCTCCATCCATATCCTGAACATCCTTGGTAATCTCACGTGCCAGATTTGCCAGTGATGCCATCCCGAAGAGAAGAAACATCCTCACAACAGAGTCCACAGCTATGCCTCCGAATATGAATATGAGACCAACAAGCACACTGATGGTGATATTTCCGGTAAGTCCCAGTTTTTTTGTATACAACTCGTATGTGATAAGCAGAACTTCAGCCACAGCGACCAGAACAAGTGCTATTGGCGATATGAACAGTATGGATAGAACAAGGGAAATTATGAAGAATATAATGAAGATCATCTTTGCATCTGGGATCATTTCCGGAAACTTTACCAGTGATCTCTCCGGATGATTCACCCTGTCAGTGTCAATATCCACAACATCATTCATTATGTTTCCAGCAGAAATAACCAAGAAAACTATAGTGGCTGCAGAGAAAATGCTGAGATAAAAATGGCTAAAATCAAGACCTGTGCCGATTATGGCCGATACAATGGTAGCCAATATACCCATTATTCCGTTTATTGGCCTGATTACATCTACCCATCTATTCATTATTCAAGTAGGTTAACACCATGAATTATATGTTAATTTGCGTATGATTCTGTTTTGTCTTGCATATCAACCAAATCTTATATGAATCTGACATTTACAGGTACGTATGGAAAAAAGTTCAAAAATATCAGGATTCTATAAGAAAACACCGGAAGAAAGGCTTCAGATAGTGGGTTGTTTTTCTGATTTAAATGAAAGTGAGAAACAGATTTTGAGGAATACCGGATCAATGAAAATGGAACTTGCAGATAAACTCGTTGAAAATGTTATCTCCACAATGGAGATTCCACTGGGTATTGCCACAAATTTTATCATTAACGAAAAAGAATATCTCATTCCAATGGCAGTGGAAGAACCATCGGTAATAGCCGCCTGTTCCAATGCTGCCAGAATTGCCCGGGAAAGTGGTGGCTTCAGATCAGAATCCACCAGTCCAGTTATGATTGGACAGATACAGATAGTTGACATCCCATCTTTGGAAAAAGCAGTTCAGTCTCTTTCGCTGAAAAAGGAAGAAATACTCAGGGAGAGCAATACAAGGAGCCAGACACTGTCTAAGATGTCAGCCGGTGCAATAGACATGGAAATTAGAACCTTCAACAAAATTAATGACATGATTGTTGTGCATATTTTTGTCGATGTAAGGGATGCAATGGGGGCTAATGTGGTAAATACCATGTGCGAATACGTTGCACCAATTGTAGAAAAGATCACTGGTGGAAGGTCTATTTTGAGGATTCTCAGTAATCTTTCAGTCAGGCGGATATCCAGATCAAAGGCAATATTTAGGAAGGACCTGGTAGGAGGTTCGCAAATTGTAAAAAATATAGTTAAGGCCAGTGAACTGGCAAATATCGACCCTTTCAGGGCAGCAACGCACAATAAAGGAATAATGAACGGTATTGATGCTGTTATACTGGCAACTATGAATGACTGGAGATCAGTTGAGGCAAATGCACACACCTACGGCCATGTGACAGGCAATCTATCTCTCACCAAGTTTGAGGAGGACGAAAACGGGGATCTTGTGGGAAGCATTGAAATACCAATGGCTGTTGGCACAGTTGGCGGTACAACCGGTACAGTGGAAAAGGCGAAGATTTCCAGAAAGATTCTCGGGGTTGAAAATTCCTCTGACATGGCAAATGTTCTCGCCGCAGTGGGACTTGCACAGAATTTTGCAGCCTTAAGGGCATTGTGCGATGAAGGCATACAGAAGGGCCATATGTCACTCCATGCCAGAAATATTGCACTGGAAGCTGGATCAAGACCTGAAGAGGTTGATGTAGTTGTCAGTGAGATGCTGAAAGAAGGCACAATAAATAGGAAAACTGCAGAGAGAATTGTCAAGGAGATGCGGAATAAATCAGATGAGTAAACTGTTGATCAACAACCGGTGCAAAGAACTTGTCTGATAAGTGCCAGCTGAAATTATGGTTTCAATCAAGGGCAAAACTAAACCTCATGTCAACTGTACTTTTAGATCAGAGAACAATAAATTCTTCCATAGGACCATTCTCATGTTTTAATGCAGCTTCATTGATATTCCTGTCACATTTGAACCTAAATTAATGTTTCCAAAACAACAATTTATAAACGAGTTATTGATAAATAGGCAATATACCCCAAAGGAGTTAGATCAAATGGATGAAATAGAACAGGCCATAAAGAGTGGAGATACTTTTCTGCAAAAAGACAAATTCATGGATTCTATCAGAGAATACACCAAGGCCTATGAACTGATGAAAGAGGATAATGGCGATAAAGCGGAATTATGCTACAAACTTTCACAGGCATATTATGCACTTGAGCCAAAAAATACAGAAAATTCAGGTAAATTTGGAAAGGAGTCCCTTGCAATACATGAAAAGTTGAAAGAAACTGATATGATAGTCATGGATTATCTTAATCTGGGATACATTTACATGGATGCAAAGAAACTTGAAGAGACCGATCAATTCTTCTCTTTAGCAATAAAAAAGGCTGATGAAGCCGAAGATCCTGTACTGTATTCAATGAGCCTCAATGCCCTTGGAGAGCTTTATTCCAACTGGAAGGGAAGAACAGCAAAAGCACTAGAGATTTACAATAAAGTTCTTGAAATATCAAAGGAAGTGGAGGACTGGGACAACTATTTCGAGGCAATGAGGGGGAAAATATCAATTGAAAGGGAGAAAGACACTGACAAAGCGTTTAAACTTTCAATGGAAGCTCTGGATTTCATAGATAAAATAAGTTCAAAAATTAAGAACAAAAAAGAGAGGAAAGAATTTGTAAAATCAATGGAATTCATGTATGACCTGGCAAGCGATATGGCCATGGAAAAGGAAGATGTCGATCAGGCCATGAAGATAGCCCAGAGACTCGATTCTGTGTAAATTCATTCTTTGTTGTACTGCACAGTGTATTCTTTTAGGAAGTTGCGGATATCTATCCCTTCCTCAGACATCACTGCCATAAGTGCAACTTCAAAATTTATCAGTTTCATGTACTCCATTATTTCCCTGGATCTTGATATTGCCTCTTTCTTTGTCATTTTCCCTGATGCGGAAATTGCATCAAGCATCCTGTCCACAATTGGTTTATCAGTGTTTTCTGCAAATAACTGATCTGGATTTATCTGGAAATCCAGCGGAACTATTATACCAGATGTACTGAAATTGGGAAAAATCTTCATCTCTTTTTCAATAAGAAGAGATTCTTTTATGCTTTCCTGAATAAATTTTTCTATCATATCAGGATCCATCAGCTTCCTCTTATAAGCTATTGTAGTGATGAAATCCTGTCTTGTAAGTCCGTTTGGACTGTTTTTCCTTTCTGTGGCCACAAGAGCAATTATTCTTCTGGCTACGTCTCTGTTCATTGAACCTGATTGCTTTCATGGATTAAACAATTTTTATGACTGGAAATGTAATGATCTACCATGGGATCAATTATTGAGGAGATACTTTCAGGTGAAGTTATAAACTGCGATTTGGAAAAAAATAGCAAATATTATGTCATACTTTTCTGGTCTCCTTCAGACATCAGAGGAATTAGGCTTGCAAATTATTTCTCCATGAGGAAAAAAGAGTTTCAGGAAGGGGGACTATCAATTATAGGGATTATAGTACCTGAAGCAGCCTCTGAGAAAGAGAGAAAATATGTTACATGGATTTTAAAGCATTATGAAATAAATATCTGCTCTGTGGTGGATAATGATCTTTATCTGTGGACATATTTCAACAACCAGTTTTTACCAAACATTATCATAATGGACCAAAATGGTAATATCCTGGAAGAATCCAGCGGGTCCGAAAATAGAGGATCAATTGAAGAAAAAATAGATGAAATAATTGGAGTGAAAAAGACTTCACTGGGTGAATTCTGGAATATTCATTTTGTTGAGATGAAGTATATTCTAAAAAGCGAAGATTTTACAGCAGAATCCAGTTTCAAAAAAATTGTATATTCCAATGACGATAATTCAGTGACTCTTTTCGGTGAATGGATTCTGGATAGAAGCGGCTTTCCCGCCTGTCAAGGTATTTGCAGCATATCCCTGACCGGAATAATAAAGGAAGCATTCCTGGCAATTGAATCTCCTAGAAAAGAGAGAGTATTATATGATTCAGAGGGTAATGTCATGGAAAGAGAAATTGAGGGCTTCAACCTTATAAGCCTGGATATTGGTAAAACCCCACAATTAAAAAAAGTAGAGATAAAAGTTGGAAAAGACGTTAAACTATATTCAGTTCAATTTTAAAATTTTTAATTGAGTTTTTTGATCTCTTCTTCTATTTCCTTGTAATTTGGTTCTTTTCCAGGATCCTCACTGACCCATTTGTATTTTACAATGCCGTTTTTATCCAGTATGAAAACCGATCTCTTGGATGCAGTAAGTCCTTTGGCTCCAACAAAATCGTGGTGAAGAACGCCATAAGTTGTGCTTATTTTCCTGTCTCCATCGCTGAGTAGGTCGAATTCAAGTTTGTTGACCTTTGCAAATTCTGCCAGCGAAAAAGGTGCGTCTACACTTATTCCCACAACTTTTGCCTTTAGTTTATTGAAGTTTGCCATTGAGTCCCTGAATGAACAGAGTTCTTTAGTACAGACACTGGTAAAAGCGCCGGGGAAAAACGCAAGTACAACATTCGATCCCCTGTAATCTGATAACTTCCTTGTTTTCAGTTTTGTATCCAATGCTTCAAAATCGGGAGCCACTACTCCCACATCAACTGACATGCTTTGTGATAACAATATGGGTAAAAAATCTTTTGAATTTTATGCGTGATCAATATTTTCTTGATCATTTCTTTATTCATCTAATTATAGAATTTATGAAATATCGTACTGGCATGGAAATGTATAACGCTTTGTGAGGTATAGAAAATATGATTTTGAGTTCTTCCTTCTCTATTCACTATTAACCAGCCAATAAAAAAGTTTATAATAATTTTAATAATACTACATATACAGATAAGACCGGTTGGTCGAATGTACCTTGAGGTGCAAGAAAAACAGTACCAACCGGCTCTGGCTTAATTTATTATTTCCATAATTCCAAAAAATAATTGGGAAAGGTTTTTTGGTTTATAACATCTACAAAGTATGAATTGGAGTTGTTATATTTCTGATATGTTGATCCTGCCAATATATCCGCTAATTGTATTCCGCTAAAATTTTTAGAATGGCTATGGAATATGTCAAGTTTACGTATATTGGAGCCATTTCTCAATTTAACTTCAAAATATTGATTGAAATCCTCTCGAAGGAGAGCTTTATTCTTTGATTTATCGATCCTTACCTCGACATCGTAAGAATCTAATTTAATGTTATCAGCTATTGATCCGGCTACATAATTATACAACTTATTTTTGTCATTCTTTAAGTATGGGCTGTACACCTTTTCTTTGATTAGAATGCAATGGGTTGCCCAACATCCATTTGCATCATTTAGTTTTCTTATCAACCATTCTTTTAGTTCCTGACTTGACTTGTTAAATTTTATTTCCTTTGCTTTTGCTAACTCCTTTTTGAATTTATTCCTTCTGGCATTTGTAATTATCCTGTCTAATTGCTTTGGACATTGCGAGATCAATGCCGAAATTACCAGTACTTTAGAAGCTTTTCCCGACAGTCCGAGATCACCGCTTTCATCAATGTAGATATAATTTTTTGCCAACTCAGTATCAGACCCCATATCTTCTTTAAGCTTAGTAAGCCAATACTAAGTTAATAAAACAACTTTTGGATTAATTGCAAGAAGAATTTCAACAACCTATTAATTTTGCCTCTCTTTTCATGTTTAGGTAAAATGTTATGAATTCTTTGCCGTATTATCCATGAATGATTGTTTTTTTATTTTCAATTTCCACTTTTTTATTCTTTTCCTACTATAATTCCATAATTCATGCTATCATTCTCCTCTTTTTCATTCCTATCATGCACATGATATTGTGAACAAGGCACATGAACATGTTCTTAACCATCACCCTTGATACTGTAATTACAAATACATGGCCACCATGGAATATTGCCTTTATGATAGAATATGGTCTTTTGCATCTTGATTATTTCCTTGTTATTCGGAGATTTCTCCTTATGCTTTCAATTGTAAGTTTGTGATCTTTTACAGAACCATCCATTGTTGCATCTATTACCATGCATGAAACACCAAAATATCCATTGTCCTTGTGCTTAAACAGCGTGACTGTATGGAGAAGTGCTGTACTGCCAGATGGAATGCCTTCTGTACCATAGGATTCTTCAGGCCCAGGTAAATCTTTTATGTATGTTTTTTTCAGGTATAATGAAATTCTGCATAAAAATTTTTAACCATAACAACCGCGTAAAGGAAGGAAGAAACAAAGTGAGTATAGACAATGCCAGATTGGAAATATCGAGGCATGTAATTTTTTCAGCCATCATATTTTATTTTAATGAGAAATTACCATCTGAAGATGATGAATCTATGAGATCTGTTTCCCTCTTTTCAGGAGGCAAGGATTCTTTTCTGTCGGCTCAGATTGCAATGGAACAGGGCTTTGAAATAGTTGCTGCGATAACAGTTATACCTGAAGAATTCTCCTATATGTTTCATTACCCAAATGCACATATGTCTCACTATGCGGCTTCCCTGCTTGATTTGAAGGTCATTGAAACTTCAGAGAATGGTTTATGGGAACTGATTTCCGAAATGGTTGAAAGGGATCAGGTTGAGGCAGTAATATCAGGCGCCATAGCTTCTGAATACCAGAAAACACGCATAGAAGCTGCTTGTTCTGATCTGGGTATAATGTCGTTCACACCATTGTGGAAAAAGGACCAGGAGATGGAACTGCAAGAAATAATAATGAGAGGTATAAATCCCATTATCGTATCTGTATCTGCTGATGGGTTTGATATTGACGATCTTGGGATGAACATTGATATAAGTTATCTTGAAAAGCTGAGGAAAAAAAAAGATCGTTATGGAATAAACTTAACAGGAGAGGGAGGGGAGTACGAAACATTCGTCACAGGGTTAAGCCCGGGAAAAAAAGTGATTATAGAAGAATCTGAAAAGGTGTGGGAAGGGTCGCATGGATATTTGCTTATCAATAAGGCCAGAATAACAGAAACTTAGAATGAATAAGATCAATCAAGTGTTTTCTGTGAATAATCAGGCATGGCAAGCACATATCTTTTAAGATCCATTGATAGATTTATCATTTCCCTCAGTATTTTTAATGTAACATTTGGATCGGAACTCAATGGCTCCATCATCATATTGCTGGCAGGTATCTTAATTCCAGCTTCCCCCAGCCTTTCTATATATTCCATTCTTTTCTGAGAAGTTACACGCTTATAATTTCTGGGCAGTTCAACACCGCATCTCTCCATCTCCCTGAGAAACAGAGGCCGGTTGAAAAGGAAGAAAAGCATGCGAAGGGCATTGTCTCCAGCATTCTCCTCATCATAAATCATGGATGCTGAACCTACAGTTTCATAGATATCCTGGTGGTTGTTATAGAGTACAGAGTATATTCTGGATGGTTTGATCTCTTTCTCTTTGAGATATCCAACATCAACCAGTGCCCTTAAATATCCAGTAAGAACGAGACGATGTATAACTATCCCCTGATCCTCAAGTGATTTGTGAAGGCCTGAAATTGATTTTTCCTCTCTTGAAAGATCGGCAATTATGTGCTTCATTATTGTTTTCTCTTCTTTCAGGTTACTATTCATCAGATCCCTCTGTATACTTCCTGCAACAGAAGTTTGGATGATTGGATAATATTGAGGCATATCTTCTCAGACTGCCCGGTAAAAGCTCTGGGATCAAGCGTATGCTTTAATTTATCCTCAGAGATGTACCTCAATATTCCATTGGATATTAGGATTTCCTCGAATGATTTTCCTGTCTTATATGCCTCCATTGCAGAAGTCCTTACCATTTCATGAGCATCCTGCCTTGGAACACCATTTTCCGTGAGTGTGGAAACTATGTTTTCTCCCATGACCAGTGGATCAGAGGTCAGATTTTCCAGCATTTTTTCCTTCTTAATAACCAGTGTGGATATGACTTTTGACATTCTTTTGAGTATATAATCAGTCAATATTGATGCGTAAGGAATAACAAACCTTTCTGATGCACTGTTTGTAAGATCGCGCTCGTGCCATGTTACTGCTGCTTCATATTCAGAAATTATAAGGCTGCGAATAAATCTTGAGAGACTGACTATATTTTCAGAGTTAACAGGATTCACCTTATTTGGCATCGAGCTTGATCCAACCTGTTTCTCCATGTCGAAATATTCAGATACCTCATCAATTTCTGTTCTCTGAAGATTCCTTATCTCCGTGGCTATTTTTTCAAGTGTTGTGACGATGTTGTTGATTATGGAGAGAAATTCAATGATCCTGTCACGATTCACTACCTGTGTTGCCCCTGTTTCCGCCTTAATGCCCAGAATTTCCATAACTCTGTCCTGTATTTCCAATGCCGCATCTCCCAGAGAAGCACCTGTGCCTACGGGGCCGAGTATCTTTCCAGCTATGTACCTCTCCCTCCCCTGCATAACCCTCTGTAAGTGCCTGTTTACTTCTGCCAGATAAACCGCCATCTTAAGCCCGAAGGTTATGGGGCTTGCATGCTGACCATGTGTTCTACCCAACATTATGGTATGAATATTTTCCTCAACTTTTTTAAGTAATTCTCCCTGAAGTTCAATAATGTCCTCAATTAGAAACCGTGTGAAGTCCCTTAACTGAAGGGCTGTTGCCGTATCCAGTATGTCGTTGGATGTGACCCCGAAGTGAACATACTTTCCACCTTCGCCACTCACCTCTGTTAATGCCCTTATGAGAGCCATCATATCATGTCTGGTCTCCTCCTCGATCTCTTTGATTCTTGCCTGTTTAACTTTTCCTGAATCTACAGCTTCCTTTATATTCAGAAATGCCTCCAGAGGTATTAGATTCTGTTCTGACTCTGCCTGAGCCAGTGCAACTTCAATTTTAAGGAGGTATTTCAACCTTGAATCCTCATCAAAAATTGCCTTTACTTCCGGCCTGCCATACCTGTATTCCAGAGGAGAAACCACCATGAGTACATTTATGTGTATTAAGTCTTAAAATTTTGTATGGAACATTTGCCATTGACATATTACCATATCCCCACATTTTTGAGATCAGTGTGAAGAAATTATAAAATACTCATAAAAGCAATAACTTTTATAATTCACCATGCTGTTTAAGTGTTCATTGAATCTTAAAAAAATATTCAGGTGTCCTGGGAGGCGTGATCAGGACAGAGCAGTTGCTGAAGTAATAGGAACAATCCTAATCTTCGCAATTGTGGTTTCACTTCTTACCGCCTTTGTTATGTGGTATGTTCCTGACGTTTCAACCTCAAATGAACAGAACTATCAAGCAGCCTCCCAGTCCTCAATGATGTCAATCGCATCTTCCCTTTCAAGCACTAACTTTGTTTCGGGGAGTGCGGTTTCATTCCCTGTATCAATAGGAATAAAGGGAGTTTCGCCTTTTACCGGCCCTTCTGATACATCACTCAATTTTGAACCCCATGGTTTCTTTTCTTTCATGAATATAACATATACTGTTAACTATACAAATTCAACAGGGGTAAAACACACCTATACTGTTAACTTAAGCGAGTATTCATCAGGAACAATATTCAGTTCCGGCAACACCCAGTTCATTAATCCAGTCGATTTCATAATTCAGGATGGATATTTTCTGGCAGATTATGGGTTGACACAGCCCGCATCTGGTTATGGGCCGTTACCCATAGATGCAATCAATAATTCTGGATCGGTTTCAATTTCTTTGAGCTCGGTGAACATTGTTGGTCCAGATTTCTCAACTTCCGGTTATGGTCCCACACTTCTTGAACTCCTTACTGAGAACTCATCATATGTCCATTTTTCCAGGAATGAAAAATCGGCATTAAACGGAACAATTTCCTACGTGAACAGTATTTACCTGAACAGCCTGAACTTTACAGTAGAGACTCCATTTGTTTCTGCCTGGAATTTTTCCCTCTACTCACAGTATAATTCCTCAGTTCAGTATTCTCCTGTCAAGAATAATACCTCCTGGTATTTCAAAAACTTACCCCTTAAGACCATGATATATTCCGGAAGAATCTCGGTGGTGGATCTCCATTCAATGAATGTGAGTTCTATACAAACACGTTACGCAGACCTTGGGATTTTATCTATTTGATCTTACCTATCCCCATCCTGCATTTGAGAAAGAGTTTTCAACAGTTTTACTTTATTTTCTGCGGAGATTTATGCTTTAAAATATGGCTTTAGTTTTCACATGGAATTCCGGTATAGAATCCTAGGCACAAACTTTCACCCTTAATTAAGAATATCAATGACCCTAAAGAGTGCCTTTTCTTTTCATTTACACGATGGAATCTAGAAAGATTTAAGGCTTTCCGTTCTATATAATTTCATGGAACACAGATATGAACTCACTATAGATAAGATACTGACAGCCTCAGTCAGGAACAACCCTGACCAGATAATATCCTATCAGGGAAAGGAGAGCATTACATACGAGAAGTTTAATGAGAGAGTCTACAACCTTGCTTCATCCCTAATTAAGCTGGGAGTCCAGAAAGGCGATAAAGTTGCAGTTCTTGACTGGGATACAAACCGATACCTTGAAGCATATTATGCTGTCCCCATGTCTGGTGCAGTCCTGCACACTGTGAATATAAGATATCCTCCCGAGCTGATATATTACACAATGCAGCACGCGGATGACAGATATGTGATAATCAGGGATGAATTTGTGCCGCTTGTTGCGCAAAACAAAGCATTATTTTCTTTTGTCAAAAAATGGATAATTTATTCAGAGACTGGAAAAGTCCCTGAAACTCTTGAACCAGGGGTGAATTATGACACTCTTGTCAACGATGAAGCAAGAATAAAGTTACCTGAGATCAATGAAAATTCCATAGCAACCACATTCTATACTTCAGGTACAACTGGCCTTCCTAAGGGCGTATCCTTCTCTCACAGACAGATAATGCTACACACTCTCGCCGCAACCTCAACTCTCAGCGATCCCCCCATTAGCCTTAACAGCAAAGATGTAATAATGCCATTGGTCCCAATGTTCCATGTACATTCCTGGGGAATGCCTTATACCTCTATAATGAAAGGGATGAAATATGTACTTCCAGGAAGATACGATGTGCCAACAATACTCAAGACCATAAAGCAGGAAAAAGTTACACTGAGCGCAATGGTTCCTTCCATACTGTATATGCTCATCACCAATCCTGATGCCTCAAAAATTCTTGCTGATAACCATATGAAGATAATAGTTGGAGGAGGAACACTTCTGAGAGGTCTTGCGGAAAAAGCGAGAACCCTTGGAATTGAAACCATCGCCGGTTACGGTATGTCTGAAACTGCTCCCATACTAACCCTTTCAACATTTACAAAGAGAATAATTGAAATGGACGACCAGAAAAGAACAGATTATCGTATTAAGACGGGAGTTCCCATAAGTTTAGTTGACCTTAGGGTAGTGGGAAAAGATGGAAAGGATGTGCCCAGAGATTCCAAGACAATTGGAGAGATCATTGTCAAGACCCCGTGGCTTACGGATGAATATGTCAAGGATAGCGAGGGAACAGAAAAACTTTGGAAGAATGGATGGCTTCACACTGGAGATCTTGCGGTTCTGGATGAATATGGGTATATATCCATAGTTGACCGAGAAAGAGATGCCATAAAATCCGGAGGAGAATTCATACCGACATTAATTCTGGAAGATCTCATAAGCACAGCACCTGGTGTTAATGAAGTTGCAGTTGTTGGAAAGAAGGATGAGAAATGGGGGGAAAGGCCCATAGCATTTGTTACAGTCACACCTAAATTCAATATGGAAGAGGTCAAAAAGCATCTTGATACCTATGTGGAAGCTGGGAGAGTTTCCAAATTCTGGCTTCCTGATGAATATAGAGTGGTTAAGGAATTTGTTAAGACAAGCACTGGAAAGATCGATAAGAAACCTCTCAGGGAAAATCTATAATTGTTTTATTCTTTTCGCATTTTCATGCATGTATATTATTCTGATGACATTATAATTCCATGCAGGTGGGACACTGCCATCTGCAGTTTTCTTTATGGTTAAGATGGGCATCCAGCCTAAGGCTATCCGAAACTAGGGCGATATTTGAGACAAGATACAATATGATGATTGAGTATGTGTCTTCTATCAATTTTTTTTAGCACATGAAGGTGCAATGGAATACCCATTACTATTCTATCCCCAATATTGTAGGATGAGCCTTTTTTAACTTAAATCGTTTTCAATGACTCAGTTTTTTGTTTATTGAAAATTATTTTTTAATAAGTTCAATCTCGTTGAATTTGCCATCCCTCTGTAATTCCAAGTTTTGTGGATGCCTGCCTGAAACGATAAAGGAGGATCTGAGTTTTATCTAAATTTTAATTATAAGGGAACATAAGCCGGAATTCATCTGGCAATAATAATAGATTTAAAGATACTGCCGCACCTGGACAGGTGCTGAACTTATCAAACAAAAATGTTGTTGATAATACTCTTTATAAATTAAAGTTCTTCTACTAAAGATATGGTTTATGAATGTATAATGACCCCTTGTTTATTTTTAAATTTTATTTAATATTATGATGAAAGCCACAAGAGGTTATTCTAATTTTTAATTTCCTTTTTCTTTATCAAATTCATATCACCTTCTTTATAAAATGCGAATGTAACTTTCAATTGCCACACAAAGTTCAAAATAGCAGATTTAAAATCTCACTTCCTTCCCTCTATATTTAAAAGGTTTACTATGATTCTCCTGTAAATAGTGAATTTCACTAAACCGTAATTTTTGATCATACTTCGGATCAATGGATATGGAGATACAAATGGGTTCCAAACTGTTTTGATTAAATCCCCTCTAAAGCCGTAACTTCTTTTCACGTCTTGTCTTCTTTGAGCAAATCATTGAGTCTTGATCCTTTATCTACCTTTAAGGCGAATAGACCAACTATTATTATGTAAAGCCATGCGATCAGGGAAAAAGATCTCCCAAAAGAGTAGTCAGCAAATTGTATATGCCCTGTAAGGGCAACTGGAGATATTGGAGGAATTGCAACAATTCCAGAAACCAGATAAAGGATTAGGTTGAAAAGTGTGAAAATAATAGATGGCAGATACCATATTCTAAGCCCAAGCAGAAATACAACAGAGATGACTATAAATGCTGATACCTCTATTTCCAACCAGAAGGTAACATAGGGATATGTGGATGGAGAAGCATACAGATGCGCGGCCGCATCTAAAATCGCAAAGAAGAGGAGAGAGAATCGCAGGAATTTTATTTTCGAGTATCCTCCAGTTATGCTTTGTAGGAATTTATTCGTACAAATGGAATAATCATTTATAATTAAATATTTTGCATCCCTTTAAAATGCAGGTTATGAAATAAAACTTATAAAATCCAGTTCTTTGAAATAGTCTATTTGAACTGATTCAATTCAGTTCTTTCTTCCACGCGACCAAAGGAATTACCTCTGTGAAGGAATTTCCATCTTCCCTTGATCCAGTTCCAAATCATTACTGATAGACAGTTTAGGAGTTTCCGCAGTTGTTCACTTTAAACAAAACTTTCAGCGGGCTTGCTGGGATTCGAACCCAGGTGTTCGGCTTCGAAGGCCAACAGGATATCCTAGCTACCTCACAAGCCCATTACTGTAATGCGTGTCTTTTATTTACCATTATAGTGTGTTGGTTAATTTACAGTTCGACTTTTGGTTTCATGATCTGTCAAAATATCTAACCATCATACCTGACATCTTCTCTCTAGATTTTCCTAATGAAGTCCAAATTCAGTTTCCACGAAAGGCTTAACTTAAAATTCATCTCTTCAACCAAAATGATATTAACTAAAACCATTAGAAAAGAGTACCCTGTGTGGAATTATCATTATTGAATTTTAATCCATAATTTCCGTTTGCTTTCAGATAATCAAAAATGGTGTAAATAGATCTGGCGGGAAGGCTTTCTGAGAACTTTATGGTGGTGCAGAAATTAAAGCATAGGCTGCAGGATGTTTCATAACTTTCGTTGAATCTGCATCTCCCATGGTCATTAAATATGCAGTTCTCCTCCACAGACCTATTTTTTGCCTTTTGAGTTTCCATCGTTAATTCCTAATTTGGTTGTCAATCCCGCTTCCCTTATAATATTTATGGCAAGTTGGAATTTATCCCTGTTGTTATTTTTGAGATAATCAGCCATGAGGTAGATTGACTGGACGATGAGTGTACTGAGACCACCCTCTGGCCTGAATTCTGAAATTTTATCATTTATTTTCAGTCTCTCTCCAGTATTAATATAATTCAGGCATTCCTGGATACTAATTATTACATTGTTGTAAAGTAATACGGGAGTATTTGGCGGGGGAATGGTCTTAAGGAAACTTTCCAGCTCTTTGAATTCTCTTTTAAGATAGAGCCCCAGAACCCTGGCTATTTCAACCAGCCTGGAACCATAGAAATCCCCCACAAGGTCTGATATTTCTGTACCTTTTTGCAGTGATATCTGGTAATTATCAATTTCACCGTTTATAAGAAAATATATGGACGAAATTGAATAGAAAATTGGAAGGAACTCATCATTAATTTCATAATCTGCAGTCAAAAGTTTATCTGTATCGTGATCCCTGGTCTGAGTGAAAATCGAATCTATAACCTTAAGGATTGCCCTGCCAAGCGCAATACGATCTGGTATTTTCGTAAACTCAGCTATTGATATTGCCTCTTGAATAGCGGCTTTTGATTTTGCGTAATCAAGATTTTCCATGTAAAAAATGCTTAAAAATCTGTTAAACAGATATGCAAGATTTTTATCATTGGAGATGGAGACAAGTTTTATAGCCTGTGGTATGTGACTCTGACATAGATCGTTATCCCCTATCATGTGATATATCTCAGTTATATTGTACATTGCATATGCCCGGGTTGTTATATTTCCAGTTAGATACGAATCCTCTATAAGTTCCTTGAATATTTCTATTGCGTCTTTGAATTCCCCTTTAAAACTTTTCAGTATTGCAATATTGTTGAGGTTTCTAGAAATCTGATCCCATTTCCTAAGTCTTTTGTTTATCTCCATTGATTTATTGTAAAATGAGAGAGCTTCATCAAGATGGAATTTTTCTATGGCAAGATTCCCCATAATATTGTATGCCATTGCCATTAATCCCTCGTCCTTCTGTTCTGTGGCTATTTTCAGGGCCTCTTTTGCTGCCTGATCAGCCTCATTATGCTTTTTCGTTCTGTAAAATGTTTCGGCTTTTGATATTAAAATTCTGGATTTGTCTTTCTCAGAGAGAGATTTCTCCTTGAGGAGGGTGTCCGCAATCAACAGTGATTCGTCATCTCGCCCCAGTCTTGAGTAAATGTTTGAAATAAATATTCTTGGTTCTATATCCCCCTCTTTTAATTTTAAGTTATTATAACTCTTAATTGCTTCGTCATATTTCCCGGAAATAAAGTAAGATTGAAATATAAGCCGATCAATAATCATATTCAAATTATCATCGAAACGCCCCTGGATCTCCTTGAGAAATTCCAGGAGGTAATCCTGTGAATTAGACTCTGCGACTATATCCTTCCATGTTTTCTCAAGGATTGATGCTATTTTGGAATAATCCCTCATGAAAAAAAGAATACGCAACCTTGTCAGAATAGGAAGTTCTAGGAACTGATTAGTTTCACTTATCTTTGGCGATAGATTTTTTCCTCTCAACTTTGGCACGTTTTCGATTATGAAGTCACTTGTATTTTTTGAGCTGATACTGAAGTTGTGGTCACTCCTAAAAACAATTCCGGCCTTTTCAGCCTTCTTCATGTATTTCTCTACTGAATCCTCCTTCATGGATAACATATTAGCCAGAAAGCGAGGCGTTACCTCTCCCCCAATTATGGCTAGAATAAGGGTAAGCTGCAGTTCATTATCGCTAAGAGAATGAAGAAATCGTGTGTAGTACATCTCTATTCTTGGAGGAATGGGGAAAAAACGGTATGTGGCCTCTTCAAGTTCCTTATTGCTGTTGATGATTCCCTCCTCCTCGTAATAGGCAAGTACGTATGTAAGAAACTGGATATTCCCATTTACAAGACGATAAAGTTCAAGAATAAAACTTTCAGGAAGTTTGAATTTCCAGTGCTTGAGAACAAAATTAAAATCTTCTATTCCAACCTTCTGCAGTGCTATTATCTTGAGATAATCCTCAGAAACTATAACATCAAGGAAACGCTGTGAGCTGGTTCCTATCCTTTCAATATTCATCTCGAATGAACCTATAAGTTTGAAATTTGACCTTCTTGTCATCCTAGAGAGATATAGAAACAGATTTTTGGAAGATTCGTTCATGTTTTCGATTCCGTCCACAATTATGAGAATTTTTCTTTCATTTGTGTTGTCGAAAAGACTGTAAAAAAAATCAATAATTTCATTCATTGCCCTTCTTTTAGATATCTTCTCTATCTGGTTGATTATCTCATTGAACGATTGATATTTTATTATTTCATTCTGCGAATATGTCCTTGCCCGGTATACTTCAAATCCTTCTGCTTTTCCTGCTTCGCTGATCATATTCAGCAAAACGTTCCTACCTGATCCTTCCGTACCATATAGAATGAAACATTCCCCTTTATTGGGATCATTAACTAGCGAAGATCTAACATATTTAAGTGAATTGACCAGAGTAAGAACTTTTTCCATTAGCAAGCCTAATATCGTATACAATAGATAAGTGTTTTTGTACAATGGGTATGCATGGATAGTTTTCGATCAAATTCAAATCTTTACTCTTTTACCTGATTCCGTCAATTTCCAAACGCCAAACTCTTCCATATTCTTCATGATATTGAGTTGGAAAACCGGCCCATCCTTGCAAAGTTGGAAACCGGAAATTGAGCATGAGTCACATACACCTATTCCACACTTCATCATCCTCTCCAGGGAAAACTCTGCCTTTAAACCCATATTCTTAATATATTGAAAAACAGAGTTAAGCATAACTTCCGGACCGCATACATAGATCATGTCAAATGGGTAGAGATCCATCTCTTTCAGTGCATCCACCGGAAATCCCTTTTTCCCTGCAGTGCCATCGTCTGTCATTATTGTGGCTTTCCCAGGACTGAAAAGTGATGAGAAAAGTATTTCGCTTTTATTTCTGGCAGAGATAATCCCATAGGATTCCTTATGGATCAACGGCCTCAGTGCGGCCATTCCTGAACCACCACCTATAATCAGCCTTTTACCCTGTGTTTGGGTAAAGGGCTTTCCGTATGGACCCCTGAAAAATAGGTACTCACCCTCTTTATTCTTTATTATGGCTTCTGTCGTAGGACCATAGCTCTTGATAGTGATTCCCTTTTCACCTTGAATGTGTGAAAGAGACATTGGCACTTCCCCAACACCTGGTGCCCACACCATTATAAACTGACCAGGGAGTACAGTCTTTTCCCATTGGAAAAACAGCGTTACTACGGTTGGTGTCTGCCTCTCAACCCTGGTTATCCTAGACCTGATCATCACAGTGCTGCACCTACCATCTCTTCAACTGTTTCAAATTTTTCAGCTTTCATAAAATTTTTTAGATCTTCACTGATTCTCTTGAATATTTCCTTTCCTTCAGTATAGAGTGCAGTCCCTATCTGAACAGCCGAGGATCCTGCCATGATATACTCCACAGCATCTGTATAGTCTGAAATCCCCCCTACCCCTATCACTGTCTTTCCAGTCTCTTTCTTGACCTCATAGACATATCTGACACCAACTGGTTTTATGGATCTTCCTGAAAGTCCGCCGTATCTATTTGTGAGTATTGGTTTCCTGGCATATATGTCCACTGACATGCCCCTTACCGTATTTATGAGAACAAGTGCATCAGCCCTGTCAGCTGCCTTTGCTATCTCCAATATATCCGTTACATTGGGACTCAATTTGGCAAATACAGGTATTTTTATTTTTTCCTTCAGTTCTTTCACAATATCCTCAACAAGATCTGGATCACTTCCAACTTCGGAACCGAATCCCTTTACATGAGGGCAGGATAGGTTAAGTTCAACAGCCATTACCCCGTAAGATTCCATCTTTTTTGCAAGGTGCAGAAATTCCTCAGTGTTTGATCCGAATATTGAACCTATAAGGGGTTTTCCAGCCTTTAACGCAATTTTAACCTCTTCTCCAAAATTTTCTATTCCAGGGTTTGAAAGCCCAACAGCATTAAGTAGACCTCCACTAACCTCCACTACAATTGGGGGTCTGTATCCTGTGCGATCTTCCAGTCCTATTGATTTAGTTACAACAGCACCGGCACCCTGATCCAGAATGCTTTTCATAGTATACCCGTTTTCATCAAGTATGCCCGATGCCAGAATGAACGGGTTCTCGAGTTTCAACCCTTTTATATTCACAGAAATATCTAACATTGAATGAACCTGTTGGGATAATTTACGGTACATATCTAAACCTTTGCCGGAAAGATTTGGACATTGGTAAGTTAATTTCCCCTCTTTTACTATCCTTGAAAATCCAAACTTTCCATAAATTTGTCCTCAGGAAAGTTCCTGAGTATTATTTCGCGGGGTAGTCCTAGACCTATACCATATGTGTATATTTTTTTGTAAGGGTACATGATATTTCGCCTGGTCAGGAACATGCTTCCCCCCAGACTTGAGAAAATAGCAAACTTGTCTATGTCGAACATCACCAGATTCTCTGTTATCTCAATAAAGGATGAAATATCTCTATCCTGAATGTGCCCACCCAGAACAACGTTTTCGCATCCTGAAATCATTGAATCTATAAGATCACCCTGTCTCCTGGGAAAATTCATAACAGTTATCTGGAAGAACTTTGCAAATTCAGTATAAAGCTTGAAATTATATTTTCCTTCTTTAATGGCATCGAAATCTACAATGAAGAGTTCATCTGAGTCATCTTTGAGAAGCTCTTTAACATTGGAATAGCCTTCTATCCTTCTTGATGATATAGATACCGTGTTTATTTCCAATGGATGTGCAATTGAGTACAGTATTAAACAGTTTTCTTTGGGTGATTTAGAAAACGGACATATGAAAATACCCGTATTTTTGCACGTTTTTCAGAGAAACATATCTACCTTATTCTTCATGATTCGTATTACAGAGGAAAAACTAAAAGACAATACCGGAGGCTTTTTCATATTGTTAACTTTGCTTATAACAAGGTTATCATATCATACTTATCCCATGACTTATGTTGTTGAAAATAATTCTAAATATGAAATTGTTTCAGAAAATACGAGTTTCCAGGCATGAGTGAATAAGTCCACCGCAGAAGGGTTGGTGACCTGCCGTAAAAGACATGCAAAACAGGTCAGGCTTGAAATGTAATCCAGCAACCAAAGGGATCTGGATCAAAGCTTTATTGCTAAAGCCACGAAGTTTAAGCATCAGGGAGATGATAACTTCCAGAGGAGTCTTTTAAATTGGTTAATGGACCTAATGACCTGGAGTTATGGTTTGGAAGTGTGACCTCCTATACCTCAATAAAGAGTCTTCCTGTATAAACGGTTGCGGAGGTGAAAATAACAGGATCTAATGTCCTTCTATCTCAAGGTTCTTTGCCTACCACACTCAGCCATTAGACTTTATGGACGCAACTAAACATAAAGATTTCACCTTTATCCCCACATCTTTCAGAAGAAAATTCCCGATAAATTTTGTCTAAGCAAAATATAAATAAGGTGGATTAATGTTAAAATATGCAAGAAATAATGGGATCCGTGGACAACGCATTGACATATGAAAATTGAACTAAAGTCTGTCATCTGGTATTCATGAAAACTTATATGGTTGAATGCGAAGTTGTAAAAAAGAAAGAACTGTCAAAGGAACTCAGGAATTACATAAATACTGATCCATTGGCTTATGACGGGAAAAATAAGCAAAGAGACTATGAACTCATTTCAGGAAACAGAAAAGACCAGAAAAAGATCATCGAGGAGGCTGAGATGAGAGGAATGGATATGGAGAAGTCGCTTGACAGCGATATGGAAAACGATCCAGATTTATTCCATGTCTATCCATACAACAGCATAAAGAAGGTGTCTCTGATTTTGGCTAAATCTGGAAATTCTCCAAAACTCCTGATAGATACCAGTGATAAAACTCTTGAATACAGGCTTATGCATAACAGCTTTGAAAGTAATGCAAAACTTGATGAAGTTACACTGAGTAAATATAAATCTGTGCTGAAGAAGGTAATGGGGGAAAAGTTTGATATAAATTAGTAATAGTAAACTTCTACTATTTTTGATTCATGAATGGATCAATTGAGAAGAAGTGACATTCCAGAGTTGAAAGATGTTACTTTTTGGTGAACATTAAAACCTCTTCTGCACTAACAATTTGAGAAATTCCACTAAGTGGAGTGAACAGAAAAAAATTACAAATCAATAGAAATCCTTATATTTAAGTTTTGGTTATTTAAATATGTTTGAGACCTCCAGAACCTATACGTTTCATATGGATCGGCTTCTAGTCCCTATGGCAAAAGGAGAAAGATCAAGAAGGGTTCTCGATATTGCATTTAGTCTTTCGAAAATTTATAATTCGGAAATTATCGCTCTGACTATAAAGGATGAAAGCAGGGAGCTTACATGGAGCGATAAGGTACGTTTAGTAACTGACGCCTATGAAGAGGGAAAAGAACGCAATATAAAGGTTATCCCTCGTGTCAAGACTTATAGAACAATTAAGGATGGAATTGTAGCGGAAGCCAACTCCCATAATTATGACGCAATGCTTGTTGCGGTTCACAAGAGATCACCCCTATCAGCATCGGTGTTTGGTGGTATAGGAGATTACATTCTGAAAAACTCTAAGATTCCCAGCGCAATTATGAGTATCAAGAACTCCAATTTCCCCTACAGGAAGATCATGGTTCCCCTATCTGAGCAGGTCAATACCCGAACTGCTGTTTCTTTTAGTTTACGACTTAAGAAGGCTACCAATTCAAAACTTGTCTTTGTCGACCTGAGAAAATATGATAGAAAAGTCACTCACGGATTCAATGTACTTTTTGATAATATGGGTCAGATCTCCCAGATTTACGGTGATGAAATAGAGATCATGAAAAGCGGTTCTGCTACTTCAATAAGCGAAGAGGTTAAACGTGTATCATCAAAAATATCACCCGACGCAGTGGTCCTTGGTGTGACCAAGAAGGGTAACAACCTACGCCTTAACTCCAATATAAAATCAATCATAAAAGATAGTGTATGCGATCAGATTCTAGTTAAGAAATGATGAGGATATAACTCCATTTCCAATCATATAATTTATTATGGCAAAATTGAGGCTTACAACACTCACTTCATAGCTTCCAAAGATTGGGAAATTCTGAAATTTGTCTGAGTTTATGGTATGGTTCAGAAATGCTGAAACGGACTGATTTGAAATGTCTACATTGCCTTTTAAGGCAAGCTCGTGAATGCTGACTGCTATCCTTGGAATCTGTATTATTGCACCCTGGAGTGGAATGTCCGGGTCCAGACCTGAACCAGAATATGATACCATGGCATAGGGAATCTGCGATACATTTATTGTTGGATTCTCTTTGAGAAACTGTTGAATCAATGCTTCAGTCTGATTCAAGAGGGCAGGATTTCCAAGAGAGTAACTGGTACTTCCAGATTCCGATAGATTGTAGTCTATTGCGGATGGCCTTGGTTGGAAGAAAAAAGAGTTATTGAAAGCTCTGGCAAGCATAGCTGAATCGTAAACTGTTCCATTGATTTCAACCGGCTCTCCATCAGACTGCCAGGGGAGAGCCTTATCTGTTATCACTGCTGTAACTGTGGGAAAGACAAATCCAAGGAGGAATAAAAATAGCAAAACAAATACTGCGCTTTTCCAAATAAATCTGTATTTGTGGTCTTTTTTTACCATCTCACGCCTCCTGCACTCAATATAATGTAAATAATCTTTATAGCAATAAAGGGAAGCACCACTCCTCCAAATCCAAAAATCAGAAGATTCCTCTTGAGGAGGCTGTTAAGGGAAGACGGCCTGAATCTTACCCCTCTGAGAGCCAAAGGAATAAGGAAAGGAATTACGATTGTGTTGAATATGAGGGCTGCTGTTATTGCAACTATTGGATTCTGCAGATCCAGTATATTTATGAATGCAAGCTGAGGCATAAAGAAAAACATAGCAGGTATTATGACGAAGTATTTTGAAATATCATTTGCAATACTGAAAGTTGTCAGCGCGCCCCTGGTGATAAGTATCTGCTTTCCTATGAAGATTACATCCATCAGTTTGGTGGGATCGCTGTCGAGGTCTATCATGTTTGCAGCTTCTTTTGCGGGCTGAGTACCATTGTTCATAGCCAGACCAACGTCAGCTTTCGAAAGGGCCGGTGCGTCGTTTGTTCCATCACCCACCATGGCAACCATCCTCTGTTTTTCCTTCTCCCTTATGACCACTTCATACTTGTCAATTGGCGTGCTGTTGGATATATATTCATCAATTCCGCTTTCCCCTGCTATGTATGCTGCAGTAACCTCATCATCACCTGTACACATTATGGTTTTGATGTTCATTGACTTCAGGCTGCTCAGTCTCTCCTTGATTCCAGGTTTAAGAATATCATTGAGTTCAATAACACCTGCAAATTTGCCATTGCTAACTACAGGCAATGCAGTCCCACCTCTGGATGATATCTCTTTGCACAGTGCCTCTATGAAAGTGTCCTGAAGATTATACTTGCTCTTGAGTGTCTTCAGTGCACCTTTGACCACATAATCGTCTCCTTTGAATATGCCTGAGTATCTTGTTTCTGCTGAGAAAGGCTCAAATCTGTACCCCTCAAGTTTTTCAGGAAGTTTTGGATTTTCTCTCTTTGCCAGCTTGACAATTGACATCCCCTCCTTGGTCTGATCCTGAAGCGATGACAACAGACACATTTCCTGGAATTTCTCGTAACTGATTCCGGTATTTGGATAGAATTTTGTGGCCTCCCTTTCACCCATAGTTACAGTTCCGGTTTTGTCAAGTATTATTGTGTCGATATCACCCGCATTCTCAACAGCTCTCCCACTTTTAGCAATTATATTGAATTCAGAGACTTTATTTATGGCCGCAACTCCAATAGCAGGAAGCAGTCCGCCTATTGTGGTTGGTATCAGGGCTATAAGAAGGACGATAATTATCATAATATCAATTGGAGACAGGAAGAAATATCCCATTGAGAATATCAGGGCGGCAACTATAACAAACACCAGTGTTATACCTGAAAGGAAGGTTGTCAGTGCAATTTCATTTGGAGTCTTCTCACGCTTGGCGGAACTGACTATTTCTATCATCTTGTCAATGAAGGTTTCCCCTGGATTTGAAGTGATACGTATAACTATATGATCAGTGACAAGTGTGGTAGTTGCGGTTACACTGTCACCCAGAACTTTCAGAGAAGGCCTGGATTCACCCGTAATGTTTGCTTCGTTGACATATCCTGAACCCTCTATTATCTCTCCGTCCATGGGTATTGTTTCATTCTTGTTTACAACAACAATGTCATCCTTCCTCAGTTCCGAGGATTTTACGTCCTGCAGTGTCTCTCCTTTCTTCAGGTGTGCAACAGTCTCCTTCTTAAATTTCTGAAGGGAGGATGCTATTGACTGGCTTTTCCCTTCTGATATTGCCCATGATAAATTAGAGAAGAATACGGTGAGGAAGAGGAGAACGACAACTGAAATGTAAAACTGCATGTAATCTGGGGACGAAGGAAGATTGAATGCAGATGGAAATATGGTTATAAAAAATGCAACCACTGTGGAAATCTCTGTGAGAAACATAACTGGATTTTTTACCTCGCGATCAGGGCTGAAATTCTTAAGCGTAAGTACCAGTATTTCCAGATATTTCTTCATCTGATGAACACCCCTATGAACAGATTAAAATCCTTGGCAAATGATAATACAGGACCTAGAACAAGCGCCGGGAAGAATGAAAGCAAGCCCAGGAGAACCATTATGACAAGCAGAAGGAATGCGAACGTATAGGATCCCGGATCAATGGTCCTTCCGAATTCTATCTTTGGTGATTTATTGGCAAATGACTGCCCAATAACAAGCTGGAATCCAATAAGAAGAAATCTTCCCAGGATCATTATGACCCCATCAAGATAGTTGAAATAAGACTGGTTTGTAAAGAAACCTCCAATTTCTGATCCATTGTTTGCGGCTGAAGTACCAAACTCGTAAAGCAGGGATGTGAGATCTGACGACTTGCTGTTTATGAATGTTTCAAGAAAGTGTGGAAGTAACAGAGTTACACCAAGGGGAATCATCACCAACAGAGGATGAGTAATGAGGCTGAGGGTTGAATACTTGATCTCTTTTGAACCTATTCTGAGGCTCATAAGTTCCGGCAATTTTCCCACAATGAGTGAGGCTATGAAAACGGTGAATATTACGTACATGAATATGTTTAGAACTCCAGTTCCAACTCCTCCAAGAGGATCGTTGAGAAGAAGCGGAATCATGACTCCAAGAAGCCCGGAGGGGGTATAATTGAGGAGAGCACCATTGGCCGCACCTGTTGATGTTATAGTTGCACCGGTTGAAAAAATTGATGACTGTGCTATACCAAGATAACTTTCCTTGCCCAGCAAATTTCCCGTATATATCAGACCTAGGTTGGACATAGAAGGAATTCCTATATATTCGCTGAAAAATACCAAAAATGCCGAGAACATGAAAATAGCCATTATGACCGTGAAAAGCATTCTTCCAAACCTTGGTTCCTTCAGTGCTTTTCCCAGTGCAAAAATAGCACCAAGAGGTATAATGGTAAATGATATGACCTCAAGGAGATTGGAAAACCAGTTTGGGTTCTCAAATGGATATGCTGCATTTGCCCCATAGAATCCCCCACCATTTGTTCCAATATTCTTGATTGCCTCAAATGTCCCTACCGGTCCAAGCTGCACGTACTGAAAACCTGGAGCTATGAGATTATGCACTGAAAGGTAAGACTGTATTGTCTGTGGAACCCCGTCCAGTATGAGGAGAAGGCTTACAATAAGTGTCAGGGGGAGAATGAGATAAAATATTGACACCAGGAAATCATGAAAGAAATTTCCGATTGTTCCCTTGTCAGTAAGTATGCCCCTTACAAATGCCATTGAGGCCGCAAAACCAGTACCGGCTGACAGGAACATCAAACCGGTGATTCCAAATGTCACGCTGAAGTAGCTTAAATCTGATGGGTTTGAATAGTGCTGAAGATTAGTATTTGTGAGAAAACTTACAACTGTGTTGAAAGTCAGACTAAGATTGAAATGGTTATTGGCCATAGAATATGGAAGAAAATTCTGAAAAAAAATTGCAATAAATACAATAATGCCTGCAAAAAGATTAAAAACTACAAGGACAGTGAAATATTCCCTGAACTTCATCTGCTTTTTTGCTTCATCACCAAACAGCTTCTCAAAAAATGACACAATTCGCCCGGATACTGGTGTCAACCAGGTTCTCTCATCCCGGTATAGCTTGGAAATATAGGTTGAGATGAGATAGGCAAAAACCGAGATAAGGGCAATATAGATAAGTATTATGAAAAACCCGGAAAGCTCCCTATTGGAGGCGAAAAATCCACTCCAGAAATATGTGTTACCTGAAGTGGTGGCATAGACCACTAGACTCAAAACTTTTCAGCTCCCACTATTGTGTAGATAAGGTACACAGTAACAATAAGTGTAATGATTCCCAGAACTACGTATCCTATTGCCAAATTGGTCCAAGTTTAATCTTTTTCAGGCATATATAAATTTCTCATTCCTATCTTATGCTTTCGGAAACATATACATCTTCCTGGAAGTGCTATTTATTTGTATTCTGAGACTCTTTTAAATAATTAAGCCTGGTATATTGTAAATGAGAGTTTTGAAATATGCGTCATAGGCATAGCATAATTGGCATTGGAGAAGATGATCCGCAAAAACGAAATAAATTCCTCCAATTTTACATTTTTATCATAAGGATTAGAACGGAAGCAAAATATCAGAAGAAAAATTTTTTGTAAAATTCGGCCTTACCAATTTTAAGTTGAAAATGTCTTTTTTCCCAACTATATGAGGCAAAGCATCCCCAGGTTTCTCGTCCAGGCTTGTTAAAGTCTCAAATTTGCTTGGAAAGAAGTTTTTCACTACCTTGCTTAGCCTTCTAACATCCACTTGGGAAGATGGGTTGGTTTCGTGTTAATATGTGTAAAGACTAAACTGAGTAATATTCAAGCAAAAAACTATACCTAAGTGATCATAAGCAACGGTGATCAGTCCGTACCTGATTCTCCTGCTGAGCATTTCAATAGTCATATTCGCATCGTATCTGTTTGTGGACGGGCTTGAATACATAGAAACGCACCTGGGCTGGTCTGAGACTTTCACAGGTAGCATAGCATCCCCCATCTTCACATCCTTTCCTGAGCTTGTTGTGATCCTTGTTGCAATATTCGCAGTCGGGAACACAGCTGGAGATCAGATTGGAATTGGAACCATATTTGGAGAGCCATTTATGGCCTCAACAGTTGGCTACAGTGCTGTCCTTACGGCGGTAGTCCTGGCTTTCTTTAAAAAAAGAAGGAAAACAACAACAGTATTACTCCAGAAGAATCTGATCATTCCATACATCTTTAATGCTGCAATTTTCCCCGTTCTTGTCATACCTGTCTTTTTCTTTACAAGGGATGTGCAGTATTTTACTGGAATTGGCCTGATAGCCTTTTACTTTATATATTTTATAATCAGCTCAAGAAACAGAAAATCTAAAGAAGTTATTGAAAAAAGCAGACCCATCTTATCGTCTTTAATAAAGGCATGGAAGGCTGCAATACTGGAAATCTCTATTGCCTCTGTGGTTCTCTATTATGGATCAGTCTTCCTTGTCTCCTCAATAAGAGATATATCTCTGCTGACATCCATATCACCAATGTCCCTCTCCATCCTCCTGGTTCCGGTTGCAACAATAATTCCAGAAACTCTCACTGCGTCATTTTGGGCCTACAGAGGGAAGGATACTACAGCTCTGGCATCACTTGTGGGTGAAAAAGTCATATTTACAACCATATTCCCCGGGCTTGTATTGCTACTCATACCATGGAAAGTGGATTTTGCGGCCTATTTCAGCGTTGTTGCAACCGTATTTGTTTCAGTCATGTACATACCTTTTATAATCAGGGGAAAAATGCCCGCCTATTCGCTTGCCGCTGGACTTGCTTTTTTTGCCGTATTTGCCTATGCAACCCTTATGCTGCACATCTGAAACCTACAGAAGATTTCTTGCCATGTATGGACCAAGCAGAAAATAGCCTCTCATCCTGAAATACTCCCTTACACCTATTCCACTGATTACTAGTATCCTGTCCATGCCGAATTCATCCCGGGATATTCTTTCTGCCTCAGCTATAAGGCTTGTTCCCAGACCCCTGTGTTGCCATTTCTGATCATTGTGTGATCCTATTGGCACAACATTGCCGAAAACTTTTATCTCCCTGATTACAGAGGAGGATGCCATCTCTTTTCTGTGTGCATTTTCTGACGGTATCCTGAGTCTGGCAAAACCAATTATCTTGCCGTTTGAATCCTCGTATGATAGAAATATCTCTTTTCCACCGGAAGCATCATAATCCCTTCTTATCAGTGAGAATTGAGATTTTCCGAAAGAATCGTTTGCTATCTCCCTTATCCTTATCTCTCCGGTCTGAATTTTTTCATCCCTGATCCTCTCTTCCACCATGTTCCTGATATCGCTTCTTTTAACTCCTGCCTCTATGAATTTAACAGGTATATCTCTCTGCATTCTCTGTATCCTTATCCATGGTGGCATGATCTTCATCATTTCAACAATGAGATCTACTGCTGTATCGGTGTCCATGGGAACGTAGTCTCCATTTTTCCACATCCTGTATATTGTAGTTCCCTTAACAACAAGTGTTGGATAGATCTTCAGCATATCAGGCTTGTACGCCTGATCATTTATCATTGTCCTAAAACTCTCAAGATCCTGATGGAATGTTGATCCGGGCATTCCCGGCATAAGGTGGTATACTATTTTCAGTCCGGCGTCTCTTGAAAGCTGCGTAGATTTGACTATCTCGGCAATACCATGGCCCCTCATGTTCTTCCTGAGTATTTCTTCGGAGATGTTCTGTACTCCAAGTTCCACCTTGGTTGTTCCGTAAGACAGAGCTGCATCAATCTCTTTCTCTAAAAACCAGTCCGGTTTTGTTTCAACTGTAAGGCCTATGCACCTTCTCTCTGCAGTTTCATTTACCTTTATTGCCTCCTGAAGGTCGGCGGATATGGACCTGTTCATTGCATCAAGGCACCCTTTGATAAACCATTCCTGGTACTCCAGAGTGCGGGCAGTAAAAGTTCCACCCATTATAATGAGATCAACCTTTGATGTGTCGTGTCCTATGAGATCAATCTGCTTGAGTCTGCTAAATACCTCGTTGTAAGGATCATAGTTGTTGTTCCTTCCTCTTAGAGCCGCTGGTTCATGGCCTGTATAGGCCTGGGGAGAGTTATTGTCCACTCCGCCTGGACAGTATATGCATTTTCCATGAGGGCAGCGTTCAGGTGATGTCATTGCAGCCACCACTGCAACTCCAGAGACAGTTCTTGTTGTCTTGATCCTAAGAAGATTGTGATATTCACTGTCTATATGATGCCCGGAATTCAGTATCTCAACATCACCTGGGATATAATCCAGACCTGCCTTCCTGGCCAGCTTTATCTTTTCATTCTGCAACTCTTTTTTGTTTCCTATGGCACCGGAATTGATTTTTTGAACAATCTCTTCGTAAAAATCCATGACCGATCCTTTAATGCCAATCACGTTTAAAAGGTTTCAATAAATTTAAAAGAAATATGAGGGCCTGTTAATTCTTAAACTGAAGCACAGGGATTGCAACATGCTTCAAACCAAAAAATTTGAAATTTTGATGTTTGAATATAATCAATTTCTCCATTTTCCCAACCTCAGGAAGAGGTATGGTTGGAAGAGATTATATGGCCTTAATTTATCTGTTTCCATGGAAACCATATTTGAAACCGTAGATTTGACAGTACCTTCAGGATCCAATATAATACTGGGCTATTCACATTTTATAAAGACCGTGGAGGACCTGATGGAGATCGTAAGTACTACCATCGGCAATTGCCGTTATGGAATTGCCTTCTCTGAGGCATCAGGTGAAAGATTGATCAGGTATGAAGGAAATGACAACAAACTGGTGGAAGATGCAGTTGAAAACCTGAAAAGGATTGCATCTGGGCATACTTTCATCATAATTATCAAAGACGCATACCCAATAAGCATCCTGAATCAGATCAAATTGTGCCAGGAGGTGGGTACTGTTTTTGCTGCAACTGCCAACCCCATTAAGGTGATACTGGCGAAATCTGAAAACGGCAATGGGGTGATGGGTGTTATTGACGGTTTTTCACCTCTTGGGGTGGAAGCGGAAAAGGACAAAATAAATAGAAGGGAACTATTGCGAAAGATAGGCTATAAAAGCTGAGGACTCGTGGTGTAAGGGATATCACATAGGCCTCCGGAGCCTATAATCCGGGTTCAAATCCCGGCGAGTCCGTGATGTACAGTGATCAGGTATGCTGCAGAGGGGCTGTTATCGCCCCTACTGTTTCCTGATCTGTTTTCCATATACGCTTACGATCTCTCTGTATCCCATCTTTTTATAAAAATTCAAAGCTATAATATTTAAAGAGGGAAATTCAGCAGTAACCAGTTCAATATTTCTCTTCCTGCATTCTGCATAAAGAGAATCCACCAGTGTCTGTCCCACAGAGCTTCTCCTGAATTCCGGCATTATGTAAATTTCCAGTATCCTTGCCTCTATGGTAGGTGTATAAAACACTCTATTTCTGAATTCGGCCACTATAATTCCTGCTATCTTTCCCCTTGATCGGGCAACCTGCGCAAAATAACACTCACTGTCTTTTGCTATCCCTTTTAGCAACTTTAACGCATCTTCCCTGGATTCCTCGTTTACCTCAAATGTTGAATCAAACTCCTGGTTGAGCTTTTTCAGCCTCATAACCAGATCCAGCACCTTTTCAACATCCTTTTCCTCCAGTTTTCCTAGTTCGACTTTATCTTCCATTTAATCCATCTCCGGCAATTTTTTTATTATATCTCCGTCAACAAGCTTCCTGTATGCTTTCCTGTTCTCTTCAATAATCTCTCTTGCTATTTTATAAAATCCTTCAGTAGAGTTATTTCTCCTGGCAAGACCTTCGTCAACAGTAGCCCTTGCTACTGCTGATGCCACCTGCGGATATAGTTCCCAATTTTCCATGGTGGGAACTATTCTGTCTTCTGACGGATCTTTTACAAAATTGGCTATTTCATAAGAAGCTTTCACCATTATTTTAAAATTTACACCACGTGATCTGGCATCCAGCACCCCCCTGAATACTCCGGGAAAGATCAAGCTGTTATTGATCTGGTTGGGGAAGTCCCCCCTTCCAGTTGCGATTACCCTTGCCCCTGCTTCCTTTGCAACGTTTGGCCAGATCTCCGGCACAGGATTTGCCAGTGCGAATATAATGGGGTCACTGTTCATGTTTTTTATCCATTCCGGTTTTATTGTGTCTGGTCCTGGACGCGCAGCAGAAATTATGACATCAGCCCCCTGGAATGACTCTTCTGAGGGGCCTTCTCTTCTCTCTCCGTTGGTTAACATGGCCAGTTTATATTTCCATGGGTTGTTGAGCATGAGAGTATCCATGTCCTCTCTTTCAGGATGCAGTATACCCTTGCTATCAGCAATGATCAAATTTGAAGCTTTGAAACCAGCAGCCATAAGAAGATGTGCTGCTGCAATATTAGCTGCACCTGAACCAAATAAAACAATCCTAGAATCTTCGATTTTCTTTCCTACAACCCTGAGAGCATTGATGAGTCCTGCGAGAATGATTGAAGCCGTACCAAGTTGGTCGTCGTGCCATGCCGGTATGGAAAGATCCTTCTGCAGCTGCTCAAGAATAAAAAAGCATTTTGGCGATTCTATATCTTCCAGGTTATATCCGCCAAAAGAGGGTTCAAGTGCCCTGGCAACTGTTATGAATTCCTCCTTTGTTTTGGTTCTTATTGGAATTGGAACAGCATTGACACCCCCAAGATAGTTGAAGATCAGCGCTTTTCCTTCCATTACGGCCATGGCCGCTTCAGGTCCAACGTTTCCCAGCCCCAGTACCCTTGTCCCGTCAGTGAGTATAGCAACTGAATTCCATCTTCCGGTCAGTTCAAATGAACTCTCAATATCCTTTGATATGTGTGTTGATACGGCGGCAATTCCTGGGGTATACCAGTATGAAAAAGATCCAAGATTATTTATTGGTACCTTGGGTATTACCATGGTCTTGCCTTTGTAGAATTCGGAAAACTTCAAAGACATTCTGTTGAAGTGTTCCGTCCTTTCCTGATCAGTTTCCAGTACCATTTTTATCAGCTTAGTGTGTATCTCCCGAGCCGTATTAATGTGTTGCGCCTGAAATATAAAGCAATGATCGATTTTTTTATGAAAATCTTTAAGGCATAATTTAATCATGGAAGCATGGAACTTACAAATGTTAAAGTTGATTGGAATCCCATACTTGAAAACTACATAAGCCATCTAGAAACTATTTATCCTGACATTCCAATAAGAGGTTCTTATAGTTACATCATTAACAATCTCAATGAAAATCGCATACCTTCGAGAATTGTTCTTCAGGGAAACAATGTTGCAGCTTATGCCTATCTGCTGGAAAATCCCGATTTCAAGGATAGGCTTTATGCGTATATTGGTTTCATCTCTGAAGAATTCTCAAAAAAAGAGAGAATTGAAAATCTTGTGACCTGGATAGAAAATTTAGCCAGAAACAGGAAAAGAATTGTGGTTATAAATGATGTTTTCAACGGAGGAAAGGAAAGCGAGAACTTCCTCATTGGGAGAAAATATGATAGGATAGAAAGATACGGGATGACTCTGAAACTCCGTGACGCAACTAACCTCGACGAGAAATTCCCCATTGAGTTCATGGCTGTGGATTTGTCTGAATTTAACATTGAGGAATTTTTAAAAGAAGAGTACGAGGCATACCGGGATACACCGGATTTTATTCTCTTCCACGAACTTGACAAAGATAAAGGAAGCAACTTTACTCGTAAGATATTCAGCGGGATGTATGGAGAAATACTGAATAGGCCCAGTATACTTATTCGCCATAAGGATCAGTTAGCCGGATCCTGCATCATCACCGACGGTTTTCCCCTATCAAGGAAAAAGGTTCCACTTGTTGTTGACATATTTGTGAAAAGGGAATACAGGAGAAACGGCCTTGCTACCGAGATGCTTTCCAGATCCATCAACATCCTGAGAGATATGAAATATGAAGAACTCTCATTATGGGCAACTGTTGGAAATCCTGCCATGAGCGTATATGAGGACCTTGGTTTTGTGAAAAACCAGAATCAGAAGGAAATCTCCTATGTCAAGAAGATTTTCTAAATAAGGTATGAACCCGCTGCCATGATCAGTGGTATTACCAGATTATCGTCAAATGGATACTTTGAGATAGATTCCGCAATGGAACCGATGAATGCTATTGCTATTCCCGTAACCCCCATGACAATAAATCCAAAAATTGCAGAGCTGAGGAATATTGCTGTAAAACCTGCAATTGATTTTCTGCGGTTATAGGGGAGTTTTGGAGACTTTATAGAACTTCCCGCTATTGTAGCAAGTGAATCACCGATTGTCAGAACAAAGAATATTTCACTCAGGGTTGCAAAGCTGTTAACAAGTGCAAATGCCAAAAGCACACCTGTTGCAAACCATATTGCGCCAATCCCCAGACCTGTGCCTCTCCTTTCAAAGAACCAGAGGGTTCTGGCAAGTATGTTGTTTTTGTTGATACCCAGGTAATTGCCTAATGCAAATAGGTCCAGTGCTATGAACGTTATGAGGATTTGCGCCGTAGCTTTTCCAAAATAAAAAAAGATAATCAACATAACCACACCTCCTCCCGTCTGGACAATATCCCTGACTATCTCGTTCTTTCTGCTTCCACCCTTTGCGTTTTCATTGTTTCGGTTAATATTCCTCAGCCTTTCATTGAAGAAGAAACTAACGATTATGGAAATTGATATGATAAAATCAAACCCGTTCCATGAAACAGGGAAAACCATCCCTGCAAGATTAACGAAAAATAAGGTTATTATTCCTGCAAACGCCAGATAGAACAACCTGTTGTAGAGGAGAGATGAAGCGATTAATACGAATACAAAAAGTGGGATGACAATAGGGCTTTGCCAGATATAGATGGAAAATGCCAGAAATGGTGATCCAATTATTATGGCTGAGATATAAAACCTGCCCCATTTCATTATGGATATAAGGATGGCGGTTGCCGAAACAACAGAATAAGATGCAATGACAATGATCTGGTTCTGATCCATTGTGCCAATATATATGGGATATAAATTAAGCCTTCACCCTCTCATGTTACATTCAATGACAGTGGCTAAGTTTATGATCTAATAAGGCATTTGAGATGAGCATATGATAATAATAGCGCTTGACCCAGATAACATCAAACAGATTAAGGGCTACACAGAAAAGGACGTAGTGGAATATATTTCTTCATATAAACCGGAAAGGATTCTATGTACAATTGGAACCGGGAATGGAGATATAAGCCCGACGGTGCAGGGAATATTAGATGAACCTGAAATTAAACAGAAGTTGAAATTTGTTGGGGTTGATAATTCAAAGTACTCTTTAACTGAAGCCGAGTATATGAAGAAAAATAGTGACAGGATTGATTTTCAGATCAAGAGAAATGTGCTTGAAATGATCGATACGTCAATAAGATCTTTTCTTGAAGGATACTGGAACAGCCCTGAAACTGTAAATTCTGATCTCACCGATACCATGTACAAAGCAAAGCACAGACTCAGGGCGACCATTTTTTATGATCTTGAGGAAGCAACCTGGGAAAACAGAAACGAATCCATACTGAACAATATAAGATCAGCATCTCCTGGAAGGAATGAAGTTCTTCTGTGCACTCTTGAAGAAAGATACTGGTTCAACGAGAAGCTTTCGGTATTCTAAGAATTTTATTTGGATTTAAGATTTCCCATACAATAACATGGTAGATGCCTGTTTCACTGTTTTATCCTTAATTATTTTTTCAAGGTCTTTTTTTGTTAGAAGGGGTGGAAGTTCTTCGGTCTGAAGGGTTGCGTATAAGGTTAAAATGTAGTGATGTT
Source organism: Oxyplasma meridianum (assembly GCF_038024865.1). Classification (NCBI taxonomy): domain Archaea; kingdom Methanobacteriati; phylum Thermoplasmatota; class Thermoplasmata; order Thermoplasmatales; family Thermoplasmataceae; genus Oxyplasma; species Oxyplasma meridianum. The sequence continues at coordinate 912,576 of NZ_CP133772.1, forward strand.
TACTTTTTCCTGGTGGGCATGGCCCCCCATAGCCAACTTTACCAAAATCATTCTTCCCCTGTGTGAACCCAAGTTCCGGTTTCTCAACCTTATTCACGTTGCGAGGAAGTTCAGTAACAGTATGTTTAATATTGTATGCAACCCAGTGGACAAAAACCCCTCTGGGGGCGTCAGGGTCTTCGAAAATAAGAATATATGACTTTGTGGATGCTGGTGGGTCAGACCATTTTATTGCAGGAGACGTATCGTTTCCTTCACAAGTGAATTCTCTGGGCATATCATCCCCATATTTCAATCCCTCAATCTGTATATGGAAACTCATGTATGTAAATTGATCAGAGACATATAATATTTGACTTTTAACCTATAAGATGGGGAATTTACCTTTCACAATTAGTCTTCTTTTACCTTATCGTGGAGTTTTCATGCAGAAAGCCTAAGGAAAATAAATTTATATACCATTATGCTGATTTATTTACCTGTAATCATGAAGATAACTATGCAGGTAAGATGGTCAATGGGTGGATTTTAATGAAGGGGGTTGTTTTGAGAAAGGACAGTGCAGTTTCACCTATAATTGGGACAATTCTTCTTGTAGCCATTACAGTGACGCTTGTGGCCTCCCTTTACACCCTCCTTAATGGATACGTACCTACAACTGCATATTCAACCCCCCAGGCTTCCTTTGATATCAGCAATAATACGGTTATAGACGGTAATGGAGGGTACGTGAATGGAACTTACGCCATTTATGTCCAGTCTATAAACACAAATATTCCGGTTAACTCCGTTACTCTTGTAGTAACAAACAGCATTGGGAACATTACTACAGTTTCAGTAACAGCAAATGACATGCCGGTGTTCGGGAAATTGACAACCCTCAATGTATCTAACCCTTCGGGAGATATAACAACTGATTTTCGGTTCATATTCTCAATGCATCTGGCAAACTTTTATCTCACCAGGATAGCTTTTGTTGACAGCAAAACCCAGGGGACTATTGCAGTGATTTCACCAATTGGATTCAGTGCAATTACCCAGTGAACAACAAACCCCTGGGATATTTTTGAATAAAGAAACTGTTTGAAACTCAGCAGAACGGGCTCGGTGGGATTTGGACCCACGATCACCGACTTAGAAGGACGGTGCCTTATCCATACTAGGCCACGAGCCCGTCCGATGAATACTAATTACAATTTTAATCTTTGCCTGCATTGTTTTCAACTGATCCATCCTAAAACTTTCACACTTGATCTTCCAGATTTGTTGGCATAACAACTCCTTAGAGAACAGATTACAATAATTCAGTTGACTTCATGGATCAACACTTACAGATTATGATGCAGGATGAAACCACCTTCATCATTCCGGCATAGAAGTATAGTATTGGAACTCAGGCTTAATCCATGCAGTCCAGGGGGTTTTACTGCGAATGATAACGAAGAGAGAGGCATTGATAACACAATTCATATCCATCCTAAGGGATATGATGACCCTTCAGACAGGAGTTTGTGAATCATTTATAAGTTCATTCAGACTACCTATCTGTTGATGAAGCTTCGTCTTGACATACCTTTAACCGAAATTAGCAATCTAAGGCAGATAATTGATCTGGAAGTGAAGGACGTTGTTGGAAGATCGCACATGGATATTTCAAATGATTCGGAATTCTACCATATTGATATAGAATCTCCTGATATGACGTCTTTCAAGGCAGCAGTAAGATCAATAACCAGATGGCTTATAATCATTAAAAGAATTGAGGAAGTGAATTGAAATGGAACCAAACCTAAGTGCATATATTCAGAATCAGCTTAAGCAGGCTCAGCAGATTGAAACCCAGATTGAGCAGATTGCCAATCAGAGATACCAGCTGGACATGAGGGTTAAGGAGCTTGACAAGACTCTTGGTGAACTTGGAAAGATTTCTGATGATACCTCCGTTTTTAAAAGCGTTGGGAATATACTATACAAGGTGGAAGAAAAAAAGAAACTTATAGACGAACTCAGCGAGCAGAAAGAACTCAGTGAGATCAGGCTCAAGACTCTGGAAAAACAGCAGAAAACCCTTGAGGAAAAATACAAGGAACTTGAAACAGCCATAAGACAGAAATATGAAGAGAGTGGAAGGGGGAATCAGGTTAATTGATAGAGTATCCAGACGTCCAGAGTTCACTTCCGGAACACCAGATTCCCATACAGGTAGTAGGAGTAAAGGGTGTTTACTACCCAATCCTGGTGAAACGCCCCGGAAAGACCATAAATCTGGTTGCGAGGATAGATCTCTCAGTAGATATACCGGCTAACAGAAAAGGAGCAGACATTTCAAGAAATCTGGAGGCCGTCAATGACATTCTTGGAAGAGGGGAAATAGATGGAATTGAAACTGTAGCAAAGTTGCTTTCTGAAAAGTTACTGGAAAAGATTCCATACTCCAACATGTCAACTGTGTCCATAGAATCGGACTATTTCACCCCCAAGAGAAGTGAAAGCGGGAAGGAATCCATGGTAAAGTACAGAATCCATGGAAAAGCAGAGACAGTGCGCGGGAAATCCACTGCAGAATCAATTGGCGTAGAAGTTAACGGCATGAATGCATGTCCCTGTGCCATGGAGGGGACAAGGGCAATCCTTATGGATAAATTTAAGATGGAAACGGAGTTCCTTTCTTCAGTACCTAGTGTAACGCACAATCAGAGGAATAAAGTAAAATTGACAATAAAGACTTCACCATCCTATCCTGTGGAGATTGACGATCTTATAATGATTATTGAAAATGTTTTTGGAAGCCCGCTTCTTCCCTTGCTGAAAAGGTCAGATGAGGCCAATATAGTCTATAATGCCCATATCAACCCTAAATTTGTTGAGGACTTAGTTAGAGAGGTAGTTTTTCAGACTGTAAGGAAATACAGTGGATTTCCGGATGACACAGAAATTGAAGTCTCATCAGAAAGCGATGAGAGTATACACCCCCATAATGCGTATGCATCAATCTTTACTACTTTTGGATCTGTTAGAAAAAGCATATCAAAAAGTATTTATGCATAGAAAATGGAAATTTTTTTCATAGAATTATTTCGAAAAAGTGTAAAGATTAAAGATTAGAGTTCCTTCAACCTTCTAATCATCTTAACAACGCTTTCCACAGCATCTCTGGCTGTCTCTATCCTGGCTTCTGCCTGTAGCCTTGTCTGGTTTGGTCCGGAAATCCCAAGTGCAACAGGCTTCGAGTATTCTAGACCCAGATCCTCAATTTTTCTAGCAGAATTCTGCATTATGATCTGATCATGATCAGTCTCGCCTTTTATTACTGCGCCGAGGGTTACAACCCCTTCTATATCTGGAAGTTCTAGAAGCTTCTTGACGCCCAGCGGAATGTCAAATGTGCCTGGGACCTTCAATGTTCTGGTTACTTCTGCCCCAAGGAACTTAGCGTGTTCTGTTGCTCTCTGCAGCATCATCATTGTTATATCATAATTATATTCCGAAACAACTATTCCTATTTTCATATAAATCACCTAGTGTCTTATTCCTCCTTTTAAAGGATCATCTGTTGATCCTACATCCTCGTACCCCTGCCTGAGCCCCCTACCAGCGTATCTTGTAAGGTACTCAGGATCAAAGAGAAGATGGTATGCGTTTATAGCATGTTCCCTGGCCCTTCTGTCACAAAGAATGCCAAGATCTTTCAGGCCCTCTGCTTCGTCCTCGTGGACAAATACCTCTATGATGTGTTTGTTGGTGAGGATCTGAACCTGCATTATTCCAGTGGAAGCTATCTGGGCTGATATTTTATCTACAGGTTTAGGGCCAGGCATTCCGCATGCAACTATAATGTCACATCCCTGTTCCTCTATAAGTTTTTTTGCTGCAACAGGAATATCCTTTATGCCCGGCACTGTGTATCTCATAATTCTGAATCCGGTGCCGGTTGCATTCAACTCTTGGATTACGGATCGTCCCATGTCAAATCTGGCAAATGTTGTATCCACAAGCCCTATCAACTTCAAAGTGAACCCTCTATGGTTTCCAGAAGTTTTTTCCTTATCTCCGATGAACTCTCAAACTGTTCCGATGTGTATTTTGATATTCTATGAACTTCTATATCCAGACCCATTTCTCCACACCTCTGCTTTATGTAATTGGGATCAAAATTCTGGTCATGCCCAAGTGTGATTATATTGGGCTTTACTTCGGTCACAGTTTGAAACATGTCACCGTGATGCCCAAGAATCGCCTGATCCACAGGTTTAAGCTCAGATACCAGTTTCAACCTCATGTCCTCGTTGAATATTGGGGTTTTTCCTCTCTTTTCTGCCGTACTGTCCCTGGCAACAACAACCACCAGGACATCACCCAATTTTCTTGATTCCCTGAGATAATGTATATGCCCCAGGTGTATTATATCGAATACTCCCGATGCCATTACTTTCGTCTTCAAGCCACTCGGAAACTATATCTGAACCATCTATAAAATTTAGTTTGTTGGACCTGGCGAATTCCATAGCCTCGTCTCTTGACATGGATTTGCCGCTATCAGAAAGCGTTTCCACTATGGTAGCTGAAGGAATCAACCCTGCCTTCTCAACCATGTAGGTGGAGAGTTCAGTATGCCCCTTTCTTACAGAAAAATAGCCCTCTCTTGCTATTAGAAGTATAACATGCCCTGGAGATCTGAAGCGTTTTGAAAATTCCACCCCAGGATCATTTTTTAACTGTTTCATCTCCGAAATAAAATTTGAGAATTCATTTATTGTCTTTGACCTGTCATGGTCAGATACGCCTGTAAAAGTATCCCTGTGGTTTATTGTAACTGTGAAGGAACTTGTTTTGTCATATTTCATATCTGATGCGTCTGCAAGCCTGGTCCCTTGATAAAGGAACTTTCTGTACAGATCGTCCAGGAATGGAAGATGGAGAGTTCTTGCAATTTCTTCTTTCATAGTGGTACAAATAAGACCCCCTCCCTGCTTTCTGAAAAATCTTATAATTTCAGTATTTACGAACTGTGAAGGTATTACAAGATCTGTCTCTCCTTCCCTGTCCTTGAAATCAAATATCATTATGGGTTTTCCTGATCTGAGATCGGCTATTTCTCTATTGAACATGATACATTATCCCTAAGTTGAATATAATAATTTAGGTAATTACTCAAATCTGAGTAATAATCTTAACATACTCCTGTCACCTCTCATAATGTTGAAAATAAGAAGCTTTGCTGATAATGACCTGCCAGCCATAGAGAAACTTGAACTCAGAGCTTTTGAAGTGGGTCCCTACAGCAGGAGAATGCTTAAACGAATATTTAACAAAAAAGGAAGCTTCAATGTTATCGCAGAAGAAGAAGGAAAAATTGTCGGTTATGCTGTAGCAATGCCACTTGACCAATTTTCTGCAGACATTGAAAGCATTGCTGTTGACCCAGATTTTCATGGCATGGGAATAGGTACGGCGATAATCGGGGGAATTGAGGGAGAGATGGTTAAAAGGGGATACCTTCATTCTATACTTGAAGTGAGGGACAGAAACCATGAGGCCATAGGATTCTATAAAAAGAACGGATATACGGTTCTGGATTATCTTCCCGCATATTATACAGAATATTTTCGAGGTTCAAAAGGAGCTATCAGGATGCATAAGTTCATGAAAAAAAATGAGTAGTTCATATGTTCCCCAGTGTTTTTTCAACTCTACTTTTAACTGATACGTCAGCAGATACAAGAATATGCCTCTTTTTCATTGTTCCATAGAGTGCGGCTACAAGAGGTGACAGTTCCTTTATATCCACTTTTCTTCCACCGACCAGTACCTGAATTGAAGATTTAATCCTCCCTTCTCCGATGAAGTCAAGAGGAGGTATTATGTCAGTTATGGTCTTCTCCGTGACATCCAATCCAAGTTCGCCTATCCCCTGCTTTATAGATGAGAGTTTTTCCCTGCTATATGAGGTTTTCAGAACAGGTTTGTAGAGTCTTCTTTCCATTATAGATTTAGATATATAACCTGCCTTTTTATTAGTAAGCAGTTTGTCCATAAGATAGTGATCTGTTATGCGGAATGGGTTTCCCAGTTCCCCGCCCGAAATCTCCAGAGCCTTTTCAAGCATAAGCTGGGCTATTCTTGCGGTCTTGTGAAAATATACAGAATTGTACATTAGTATTCGCCCTATAAGAAGTGATTCTGCGGCAGGGATTCCCTTTTCCTCAATGTATAAGGAGTTATCATCAATGGAAGTTACATTGAATATCCTTCTGTGATCGATGTGCCCCATTGCAACCCCTGTAAAAAGGGCATCCCTCCTGAGATAATCCATTTCATCTATATCAGTTGGACCGCTGATAAGTTTAGAGATTACAGGATATGTGGACGATTTTCCACTTATTATTGAAGCAACCTCGCTTGGTGATATGGAGAATTTTTCCAATATTTCAGGTATTTGAGAGTCTCCGAATGGTTCCTTTCCCTGTATTATTTTGCATGATGCTTCCAGATGATCCATGCCTGTCAATTTCTCAAAGTAACTTTCAACACTGTGGCTCATTGCAGGATGCCCAATATCATGGAGAAGGGCCGATACCTGGAATATATCCCTATCCCTGATGCCGAACGCCTCGGAGGCTTCAGAAGCAAGGTGGTACGCGCCAAGAGAATGCTCAAATCTTGTATGATTTGCTCCTGGGAAGACAAGGTAACAGAGACCAAGCTGCCTGACATACCTCAGTCTCTGGAAATAGGTGCTGTCCATTAACTCAAGTGCAAGTTTGTCAACCTTTATTGGTCCGTTAAGGGGGTCCTGAATAACCTTGAATTTTTCCATCAATAAGCCTCAAAATTCAATTTATTGGTAAATACCGGACACACCTGAATCGGTCCAGATGTCCTGACAGGTGCCCCCTGATTCCTCTCTACCCCGCACCCCTTCAGCATCGATGGTCCAGGATACCGTTGCCCCCTTCCGGTTCTGGCGGATTCTCCTGCCAAATTATCCAGTCAGTTTCCTTTGAATCTGACCAGGTAAACCCACGATCCAAAGGGACAGAGTTTCATTGATTCCACAGGGCCTGGCAGAAGTCTGGTTGGCCTCTTCAGGCAGTCGCTCCCGCATATAGACTTCGGGTTACAGAGAGTGCCTGACTCCCCAGTCTAGTCCGGTTCTTCCTAATGCGTTCCGCTTTATAAAAGATTTTTGACCGGCAATCAAAAACTCAGGAACCCAATTAAATTGTAAAAGCAAGATTTTATGATGTAGATCCATTATTATGAATCACATATTGAGGGCTTCTTTAGCCTCGTCTGTCATCATGTTTGGATTCCATGGAGGTTCCCAGACCAGTTCTATATCTGCAGCTTCGACTCCGGGAATATTTTCTACAACTCTCTGTGCCTCTGATAGAATCCATGGTGTTACAGGGCATGTAGGAGCAGTCATTGTCATCTTAATGTAAACCCTGTCGCCATTTATTGTAATATCATATACCAGTCCGAGATTGACAACATCCATGCCTATTTCAGGATCAGATACCTGCTTCATCTCTTCAAGTATTTCCTCTTTCGTTACCATAGTTAACAGCAAAACATTGATCTTGAATACTTAACTGTTATGTGTTTCTATCCCAACAAATGCTAAATTTCATGGATTGTAGTGTGAATCCCATTCCTCGTGGTAATAAGATGGTGCCAATCTTGGTATAATTGCATTTCTAATAGCTTCTGATACAAGTTCCTGTCTTGTTAACATATCCTCTGATATTTTTCCAATAATACCATTTTTCATCTCATTCACAGTAATACCGTAAATTTTAGAAAAGGCATCCCCTTCACTGTTTCCACGTTTAATTAATGCAATTATATCTGAAGGAATTTCAAACCCGCTGCTGTAACCTATAGTAAGCCTGCTCTGCCTGTCTATAATTGTAGCCGCATGTACATCGTAATAAATATTGTTAAAACTGTTATAGAAAATGCCAGATTCAACCCCGATGGAATAGTCGTTATCCCTGAGACCCGCCATTGCCCTTGAAGTTGCAAGACGTTCAGTGTCGACTCCAAAGGGCTGATCTGTTTCAAGGGAATACTTACTGAATTTTTCAATTGTGAAATTCTTCATAATTTTTTTTATTGAATCTCTTGCAGCTTCAACTTTCAGGTCGTTGCCGGTTGATATGCTAATTCTCACTGGAAGAATACGGTTACCATTCTTCCTTATCTCCCTTCTGTTTATCCTTGTAGAACTTATGGGAAAAAGATCCTCCGCAAGAACCAACGGGACAACCTTTATTGCAAGAGGTTTAAGCCCGTTCTGCCGCCTGATTTCATTAATTCCACTAATATTGCCCGCTGTTTCCTGTGAAACAACCAGTATGTCAAGGTCCGGTGAAGAGGTCAGTCCTCCCTCCCTGGTATCCAGAGGTTTTATGACGTATGGTTTATTGAAAGAATCCATGTATTTCTTCAACGCCTTCTCCCGTTTCACGTAGGAGCTTACCTTGTAAATTTTATGTTTCTTCGCGTACTCGTCAGTGGTGAGCCCAAGAATAACAGAATCTCCAACCTCAAATGCTTTCTGTATAAGAGCCTTGTGTCCTTTGTGAAGTATTGAAAATGAGCCTCCTAATACAGCTTTCACTGATCTAAATCATTAATTGTATTAAGAATTATTCCATGTTGACTCACCGTCAAGAAATTTACGGAAGTCCCCCCTTCCCGGTACATTATCATGAATTATCCAATAAGGCTACAGAAAAACAAATCTATTCATCAGAATGGCCAATAGTACACTGAAGTTGCTGAAATATATATTATGGAAACGTTTGACAACTCTAATCCCTTAACCTCTCCATGAACCAGAACCTTCTCACCCACCGCTGGAAGTGTTCCATTCCATATTACGAATACATGTGTAGAACTCTGATTTAATGTGAAGCCGCTAAGACCAAGAATACTGGTTCTGCTTTCAACCGATGCGTATACGTATGAGTTATCTCCCACCTTAAGGGATGATAAATTTGTGGAAGCCAGTATTGGAAAGACTGCGTATGCCACAACTGCGACAGCTATAACAAACGCTATTACCACTATAGTTTTTTTCATTGTAGTCCCTTCTTTCTCTTATAAGTCATGCTTTGTATCATGAAGTAATTCCCAACAACCTATTAATTTTGCCTCTCTTTTCATGTTTAGGTAAAATGTTATGAATTCTTTGCCGTATCATCCATGAATGATTGTTTTTTATTTTCAATTTCCACTTTTTATTCTTTTTTCTACTATAATTCCATAATTCATGCTATCATTCTCCTCTTTTTCATTCTTATCATGCACATGATATTGTGAACATGGCACATGAACATGTTTTTTGGAATTTACCCTTGATACTGTAATTACAAATACATGGACACCATGGAATATTTCCTTTATGACAGAATATGGTCTTTTACATCTTGATCTTTTTCTAGTGATGCGCATGGTCTCAGGATATTCCCAAATGTTGATGAACATGATATTGGAATAGAGATTCCATTTCCATTGCCTCATCAACAGGGCCATACAGGGATTGCAGGATCATGATCTTAGGATCATTATGATCTTTAGGATCATGATTATCATAAATATCATGAATACGGGATCAAAGTTTGGTCTTCCATATTTTCCTGTATCATTCCTGTAAAGATTATTCAATATGGGTTTTATCCTATCCCAATCCATTATATTTTTCATATAAGCAACTCTGTCTTTAAACCTCTTCAACTGATTGTATCTCTCAATGAGACCTTAATTTATTATGTACATGAGAAGTGATAAATTGCCCATGAATAATTAGGTCATTAATTATGCAATTTATCCTATGTTATATGGATTATTAAAAACATGTGAATTCTGAATTGGTTATGGAATACATGAAAATAAATAGGGGTTTTAGAAAATGTCCAGAGTATGAGGTAATAGGGATAGTTTGAAGAAAAACTCTTAAGATATCGAAAACGATATCGGGTTTACTGGAAGAATGTGAATGATAGATATAGAATCAGTAACAAAAATATACACGCCTAAAAACCCTCCAGCTGTTGACAACCTGGAATTCAGCATAAAGGACGGGGAAATTCTGGGTCTTGTTGGACTTAATGGCGCTGGAAAAACCACCACCATAAGAATGACCTCTGGAATAATTCTTCCAACATCCGGAAGAATAATGGTAGATGGTTATGATATAGTGCAGGACAAAGTTAAAGCGGCTGCTAACGTTGGGTGGATACCGGAATTACCTAATTTCGAACCTAATGCGACTCCTCTGCAACTTATGAATTATTTTGCAGGTTTTTATAACCTCAAAGGAAAGGAGGCCGAAGAAAGGATTATGAGTCTCTTGGAACAGGTAGGATTGAAGGAACACCTCCATAAAAAATTAAGGTCCTATTCCCAGGGAATGAAAAAGAGATTTTCAATTGCTGAATCAATTATAGGCGACCCCCAGAACGTTATGTTTGATGAAACACTTAATGGACTTGATCCTGAGGGTGTTCTCTTCGTAAGGAATCTTATGATGAAACTTAAGAAGAGAGGCAAAGCAATATTGCTTTCATCCCATATTCTTAGTGAGATACAGGATATGGCTGACAGAGTAGTCATAATAGATCATGGGAAGCTTATAAAAACCATAAAGAGAAGCGAAATGAAAACCCTTGGAAAAACAGTAGTGCATGTGACCGTTGAAAATTTTAACGCAGACTGCAAAAAAATACTTGCAAAATACGGGGATGTGGAAACAAAGGATAATGAATCCATGATACGCGACTTGAAAATACCAGAAACAGATCTCCCATCCATTCCAGATGAACTTGTTAAATCAGGTTACCGTATTGTACGTTTTGATCCAGTTGGAGAAAGTCTCGAGGAGTATTTCTTTAACCTGATAGGTGGGATGAAATGAAGCCCATAGTCTACGAAATAAAGAGAACACTGACCAGCAAATTTGTCATAATAATGATCATTGCAATAGTGGGACTATCTTCCTTACTTGCTTATGGAGCAGCCTCAACATACTCACCTTCTCCGGTCCCCAGCACGCCGCAGGTAAGCTATGGTTATTTTGCAAATGGAACAAACCTTACAATGGTGGGCTATGCACACAATGCCTATGGACAGCCTGTTTCTAAAATAACTGCTTATTATGAATACAATGGAACATATTATTCAGCGAAGTCTGGACCCAGCGGTTTTGCAAACGCAACTATACCAATAGGTGGTACACAACCAATCTTTGTTTACGCAAACTACTCCTATGTTATTTTTAGAGTCCCCCTTTCTACACATCAGATACCCATAGAAATATCAAAAATCACTATACCTTCCGGACTTGAAATTATACCGGGAATTGTGAATCCGACAAACACAACAGAATTTGGTTATGAACTGATGTATGTCGGATCAAATGGCGCAAAGTCCCCCTCAATAAATTTTTACATTGGAAAATCAAACCTGACTTCCAGTGAAATTGTAAAAAGTCCTTCTTTCAGTTACACAGACATTTCTGGATTCAACATAAAGAACATCTATCCTCCGGTTACATATGCTGACCACAACACTACATATAGAGCTGTCGCTACCAACTCTTCCGGAGTAGTGATCGGGAAAACCAGTAGAGGGATTCCCCTGACATATTACACACCCATGACACAAAGTTCACTTCAGTCGTTAGTATTTGAAGGAACAACGGAAATACTTGGTTTTCTTATACCGATTCTGGCTGTGTTTGCTGCATACCTGACATATGGTAAAGACAGAACAAGCGGGGTACTTGAATCCGTTCTTAAGAGACCGGTAACCAGAGGGAGTTTGATCACCTCAAGGTTTACATCCAATGCCATATCGATTTTCATTGCAGTCGGGCTTTCCATGATATTTTCTGATCTGATTTTACATCATTACTTTGGAATGTATCTTTCCACTAAGTTCAGTCTTTACTTTGTCTGGACTTATCTTGTTGAAGGCGTGGCATTCCTTGCCATAGTGTATATGTTTTCACACATCGCAAAATCGCAGGGTGCGGTTCTTGGAGCGGCAATAGCACTATTTGTAGTAATGGATCTATTCTGGTCAATAATCCCGATAGCAGTGCTTTCAGCTTTAAAAGTATCTTCCAGTAGCACAGCATACGTATATGGAACAATAGCATTCAACTACGCCAGTCCAGCCGGGTACTCTTCTCTTGTACAGACAATGTTCACTCATAAAATTGGCCTAATATCGTCACAGACAATTGTACCATCAGACTTTGGGATCAGTGGATTAACTCTCATAATTGCTGGTATTCTGTGGATGATAATCCCCTTTGCAATAGCGTTTTTACTTTCAAAAAACAGAGATTGATTTTCCAAATATTTTCTTTTTAATTATCAAGTCTATTTTTATACATATTTTTTTATATTAAAAGTTTTACAGATTATTGTTCACCCTACAATATTTGGGATAGAATAGTAATGGGTATTCCATTGCATTTTCATGTGCTTAAGAAAATTGATAGAAGACCTATACTCAATCACCATACCGTATTTTCTCTCAAAGATCACCCTCACTCCAAATAACCTTAGAATGGATGCCCATCTTGACCATGAGGAAAACTGCATATGGCAGCGTCATATCTGCAGTAAAGAATACTGCATCTTTGATCATATGAAGGAGAGAGTATGTAGGGATCTGGACAGTGGAGTATATCATGTATGCATTCATGACCATATACCCAGAGTGAAATGAACTGATCATGGAAAGCTTCAGGCAACACCTCCACAGTGGGCGAAGCATTCCCGGTTTTCAACACGTTTTACCCTTGTATATATCATGAAAAACATGGACATCAAGAACTCTGCAACTATCCTCTGGTTCACATGGAATCAGGCACATGGGATCATGAAGAGATCTGTGGATTGGTGTATTGAAAGAAATTTATCCATACATGAAAGCATGGGAATAGATGAAAAATCATATGGGAAGTATCTTCGCTATATCACGGTTATATATGATATCGACAGATCCGGAGTGGATCATGTGGAATTTGACAGGAAACAGAAATCCCTTGATCTATATTACAAAAGCATTTGTGACAAAGCGCTTGATATGAGATGAGTATCCATGGATATTTAACATCAACTTGTAGCATCTACAAAATTACATGACACAGATGCTGAATCAAAGATGGTATTGATTCCACATAATGAAACACATGAATTCAGCGGTTGATGACGTTAGAAGATCTGAGTCCAAAAGCTTAGATGATCATGAATGCTGTAAACTCAAGGAAAATATCTATAAAATATAGTAGTATAAATAAATGGTTAGGCCGGGGTGGCTCTGACAGAAACATTTTTAATTGTATTCGATAACTTACTTATTCCTCTGACAATCTCCTCGTCCTCTGAGAAAGTAAAGTTAAGTCTCATGCTGCTGGTGTGGCTTCCGTCTGGAGAGAATGCCAATCCACTTACATAGCCAACGCCGTTTTCAATTGAAGTCTTGAGCATTTCACTCGTATTGATCTTCTTGTCCAGAGTTGCCCATATGAACATTCCTCCGTCCGGCTTTGACCAGGTTGAATTCTTGGGAAAATAATCCTCCAGCGCTTTAAGCATTATGTTTCTCTTCTTCCTGTAAAGTTCCACAGTCTTTGGAACCTGTTTGTATATAACTCCCTTTTTCAGATATTCGTATGCAACGTACTGGGAGAATGTGCTGGATGATAGGTCAAGAGCCTGTTTCAGGAGATTTAGCTTAGATACAACGGCTTCAGGTGCAATAGTATAACCGATTCTCAAACCGGGGCACATTACTTTGGAAAATGTCCCGAGATATGTCACGTTTTCACCTGACTTGTCCATGCTCTTCAGGCTTGGTATCTTTTCTCCTGAATAACACAGTTCGCCATACGGATTGTCTTCCACCAGTGGAATCTGGTATGTTTCTGATAACTCCATCAGGTGCTTTCTCCTTTCCAGACTAAGTGTGTGCCCTGTTGGATTCTGATAATTTGGAATTACGTATATGAATCTTGGAAGATTGGAATTTGCCTTCAAAGATTTGATCTTTTCTTCCACCTTCTCTACTATAATTCCCTCGCTGTCCATCTCTATTGGAATCATTTTTCCAGCATTTGCATTGAAAGCTGATATTGCTCCTACATATGTTGGTGACTCAACTATTAAGCTGTCAGAGTGGTTAAGAAATATTTTTCCCAACCCATAAAGACCCTGCTGGGATCCAGATGTAACGATGATGTTTTTCTCCTCGGTCTTGATTTTTTCTGTTTTCAGTACCATTTTACTGATTTCTGTCTTCAGATCTGGTAATCCTCCAGTGTTACCGTACTGAAGCGCATATTTACCGTTAACGTCAATAACTTCGTCCACGATTTCTCTCAACTCATTCATAGGGAATGAAAGAGGATTTGGCATACCTCCACCGAAGGAAATGAAGTCTGGCATGGAGGCATACTTCAGGAGTTCCCTTATTTCAGATGGTTTCATGAAACCAATCATTTCAGAAAAATTATATTTCATATGATTCCCCATGACAACATGCCCAGAATACATATAAACTTAAGCTGGTAAATATTAACTCTGCTACTGATTCACAGGATATCTGAAAAATTAGGCTTCTATGAAAAAATATAATATATAGGTACTAATCAAAGAGCAATGGATACTGATCGTCTGACGTGGAAAGTTAGTATTGTCGGGCCAACTGGATCTGGCAAAAGTTCATTAATTTCAAGAATAGTCTACGACTCAGACAACCCTGCAAGTACACAGAAGATGATCCTTAGAAAACGCATAACTGTGCCTTACAATGGAGGTACAAGGAGTGTGGACTTCCTATTTCAGGAGCTGGAAGAAACGGATAAAACCGAAAAATTCCTGACGGGATCGACTGCAATTCTCATAACTGCAGATGTTACATCGAAAGATTCACTAAAATATTCTGAAGAGATATTAAAGTTTATTAGTGGATTTGAAAGAAAACCTCTTGTTGTAGTGCTTGGAACAAAGACAGATCTCAGATATGAAGCTGTTATTTGGCAAGATGAACTTGACAGACTTGCAAAGAAATATGGAGCTCTCAGCTTCCTTGTCACAGCCAAGAACGCAAATGATGTGCCAAAGGTCTTGGAACAGATCTCTTCAAGGCTTTTGGAAAAAGTTGCCTCCAAGAGGAAGTAGGATGGGTGGGGCTATCTGTTCCGGCATTCTATTTAATATAACCGGAAACAAAAGCCCATCTTTTCTCCAGAATCATTACAAACTGGGAAAGATGGTGGACGGTTCTCTGGTGCTTAACAATTTTGAGTGCGTCTTCCTTTATTACAAAAAAAGAATTGATCCTGTTAATCCCTTTTACCGAAAATCTACCAACCTTTTACGGGACCTCCTTAAGGATGATGGAGAGGGTGAACTTTACATAGTATATGAAACACTGAAAATTCGAGGATACTATGTAAAAAGAGAAAACGACATGCTGTTTGCCAGAAAATCGCCTCGTGGCGATTATATGGGTCCTATTATTGTAAGGAGAGAAAATAGCACAACTGATTTTTCCTACCTTTACTCCAATACTCCAGCTTACTATTTTACACTTGATGAAGACGGAGACATCACGGCTTTTCTTGTTACAGCGGAGGAAATGAATGGTATGAACGAGGAGAAGATACCTGATGACATAAAAATTGAAAAAGTCGGAGGTAGATTTGTAACTGACAATAAAGATATTCCAGACTGGTATGGGCAGCGGTTCAAGGACCTGAGAATTTTAAGCGACTTTGAGACTGGTTACCATAAATCTGATGACAAAGATAGGTCGTTGAACAGAATTTACGGCGAGCTCATTGACAGAAGATTCATAGTCAAGAGTGGATTCAAGTATGGTGCTCACTTCCGTGCATATGTGAAAAATATACAGGAACATGCTGAATTCCTTATTCACTACCTTGATGGACCAGAGGAGTGGTATAAGATAAGCAGGGCTGTTAGAGTGGCCAATGGAGTGAGAAAGAGGATGATATTTTGCGGTTTTATTGAGAATAGGCTCTTATTTGTTGAAATCAAAAGAATAAGAGATCCCTTAAAGGATCAACAAACCGATGGATAAAAAATAAATATAGTTTAAATCTGTGCTTCGAAATCATCTATGGTACTTTGGAAATCGTTATACGATGATATTCTTCCCGAGTTCTTGAGTATCTCTCTGGCTAGAATCCAGTAGACAACTGCAAGTGATCTTCTTCCCTTATTGTTTGTAGGTATCACAAGATCAACGAAATCTGTCTGGTTGTTAGCATCACAGAGTGCTATTATGGGAACACCTATCATCTTGGCTTCTTTCATAACCTGAGTATCCGCCAGGGGATCAGTGATCACAATAACCTTTGCCTCTCTGTAGCCCTTGAGCTGGGGATTGGTAAGGGTACCGGGAATAAATCTACCAACTATGGACGATGCACCAACTGTTTCAGAGAATTTTGAAACAGGCCTGAATGCATACTGCCTCTGCGCGACAATAAGGATGTCTTCCGGCTTGAATCTTGCCAGCATTTTACCTGCTTCAATAAGCTTTTGGTTTGTTTTTTTGATGTCGAGAATGTAAAGACCGTCATTTCTGATCTTGAAAATATATTTCTCCATATCCTTGGATTTAACCTGAGTTCCGATATGGACGCCTGATTTCTGGTACTCTTCCTCTGAGATTAAAAGCTCTTCTGCCATCATTGAATATTCACGGGGTAAATCATAGAATACTATATAACTTATGCGAACAACTGGATCACTATGGGGAACAGTTGAACTGTTTCACTCCCATTCTATTGTTCCCGGCGGTTTATTTGTCACGTCATACACAACGCGATTCACTCCCTTTACCCTGTTTGTGATATCAGTTGAAAGATTTTCCAAAAATTCCCATGGAGGTTTTGTGAATGTTCCTGACATTGCATCAATTGAATCAATCATCCTTATTGCTATTGTATAACCATAAGTCCTTTTGTCACCGTGGATTCCCGTAGTTTTTACAGGAAGGAGAATTGCAAAGAACTGCCATGGCATAGTATCCCACGATCTGGCGTTTTCCTCCACTGATTTTTCAACAATTTCCGTTGCCTGTTTCAAAGTTTCAAGTTTCTCTCTTGTCACTTCACCTAAAATCCGGACTGCGAGTCCTGGTCCTGGAAATGGTTGAACTATTTCAGGAATGCCAAGATATCTGGAAATTTCCCTTATTTCATCCTTGTATAGATCTCTTAAAGGTTCTATGAGCTTGAGCTTCATGTTCAGCGGAAGACCCCCCACATTGTGATGGCTTTTTATTGTATCTCGAACGCCTCCACCGCTCTCTATCCAGTCTGGTGCTATTGTACCCTGCAAAAGTGATCCTGCACCGTATTTTTTAGCTTCATCTTCAAAAACATCTATAAAAGTCTTCCCAATGATCTTTCTCTTTTCTTCCGGTTCTGTGACCCCTTCTAATCTAGAAATGAACTTCTCTGATTCATCAATGATGAGATAATTAAGTTTAAACTTTTCAAAAATTTCCTTTACCCTTTCTTTTTCACCGATTCTCAAGAACCCTGTATCAACAAAAACCGTGAGTATCCTATCTCCCGCTGCCCTATTGGCCAGAACTGCAAGAAGCGTACTGTCTTGCCCACCTGAACAAGCAAGTATTCCCTTGCCGTTAAGTTTTGTTAAGATTTCATTTTCTGCTTCACCGATAAACTTTGCTGCATCTAACATTTGTATCCATCCCCACCTGAATGAGTCCTCTGCTGATTACTGTATGATTTTGGGATATAAGTCTTCTACCCCTCCATCCACACATGCATGGATTTATAGAACCCAATAATTGGTTGGCTGACAACGATCTGAAATTTTGGAACCTGTTCAGTATTTCCATGTTTCTTGAGGCATTAAGTTGGAAATCACAGTTGAAGTGGTGGTAGAATTAACCTTTTCTATTGTTTCTTCCCCTATATCCACAGTCTGAGTCTTGCATCCTATGAATCTCTCAAGTTTATTTAGGTTATGAAAAAGATTTTCAATTAAATCTTTTTTTTACTTTTTTCTATAACCCTGTTAATTTAGAAATCTTAAGTGCAGTTATCTTATATAGGAGATTCAACAACCGCCTCACTATACAGATCAATTCCCTTAATTTCCTGCGATGAAAAAAATTTACACTTTTAGTTTTTTTTTTCTCACATATGTATATGGTATCTTCATATATACAACACAATATTCGGAATAAATTAACCTAAAGAGAAGTAAAGATCAATGAATGTAAATTTTTGTAAAATCAGGTTTTCATAATGGCGCCAAGAAACACAAGCAACCCTATTACAGCCCCGATGATTGCAGCGATCACGTAGAAAAGAGTTCCGTAAATAACATTCTGAACCAGTCCCAGGTGGAACGTATATCTGCTCAGATATGCCGTCAGAAAGCCAATGAATACACCCACAACAAGAAGTCCTGCCCCGACACTTCTACTTTTACCGCTGCCAAAATATGCAGTAAGAATTCCCAACACAAAAAGCGAGAGAGCTATAAGTGCCAAGATAACCATAGAAAATACTTCTGCATTAAAACCCGTATAGACATTAATCAATATATGCACCTCATAATTTTATTCCAGTAAGTGTCTTGGTATCTATAACACCTTCGATAGTCCTAATATTTTCTATCACGGTTTTTCCAAGCTCACTGTAGTCCTTTGCGTCAATCTTTACTATAAGATCGTATTCCCCGAATAAAGGATGGATTTCCACCACGTAGTTTACTTTTGAAATTTTGTTATATACCTCATGTTCCTTGCCGGGAACCGTACTTACAAGTACAAAAGCTATGGACACGTTAACACCAATATCTATAGATTTTCTACACTTATAAATTTTTCTTCGGATTTTTCTACTCTCGGCAGAATTGTTTAGGTATGTTTTTGAAAACCCATGTCATTTGCGTTGGCGTTCCTGAGTTTGCTACACTGCCACAGATTGTTTATGCTAATCCTCTGGACCTTTTCACTTTTATACAGTTTCTTTCTCATATTTGGGAAAATTGCTAATTAGCCATGGTTTCAAAGATACTGAAATAGACCTACCGCTATACTTCTTAAACTATTCCTGCACATTACCCATGAGAGTGCAAAAATACAAAGCAGAGCACTCAAAGAAAGTTTCCTTTTGTGGTGATGGATAGAAAGTTCTATAAAATAAAATTGTTCAGATATCAGATTTAACTGTTTTTTTGGCATCGCTGATAAAACTGTCAAGAGTTTTCTCTGATTGTGAACTCTCCTTAAGGTCCCTCACTGTAACAGTTCCCCTTTCCTTCTCCTTTTCTCCTATTATGAGAATATAGCGGAAACCCTGGGATTCTGCTGATCTAA
The DNA here is from genome assembly GCF_038024865.1 of Oxyplasma meridianum. NCBI lineage: Archaea > Methanobacteriati > Thermoplasmatota > Thermoplasmata > Thermoplasmatales > Thermoplasmataceae > Oxyplasma > Oxyplasma meridianum. The sequence continues at coordinate 931,992 of NZ_CP133772.1, forward strand.
TCTGCTTTGAAAGACCTCTGGGGGAAAGGTCCATTACACATATAACACCATTTTTCCTAATCTTATCAGCCACTTCCAGTGCATATTGAAGAGTTTCGCCCATAAAGCAAAGAACGTAGGTATAATCCTTCCTGTTGTATCCCCATTTACCTTCTCTCCTCATAAGAAGTTCCAGGACCACATCACCCATCCCAAATCCCACTGCGGGTATTTCCTGCCCTGACATCAAGGATGCCAGGTTATCATACCTTCCTCCACCAAGGATGGAACGAAATTCACCCTGCCTATCAAATGCCTCGAATACAATTCCAGTATAATACGATATACCCCTGATTACTGAGAAATCCACCATGATATTTGCTTTCCCATACTTCCTTATGATATCGCAGGTTTTTGTGAGTCTGTCCAACCTCTCGGATAGTGTTTCTGATTTTCCAACAATATCTGATATTTTCCCTCCTAATTCACCTATTTCGAAAGGGGACTCGACCAGCTTAAGTAAAATGGATGCACTTTTCTCAGAAACACCATTTTCCCTCAGCAGAAGAAGAAATTCATCTCTCGTTGTTTTATGGAAACGATCTATTATGGTAAATACACGTTCTGTGTTTTCCACTCCAAGATATTTGAGGATTCCATCCATTACCACTCGATCGTTTATATGAATGCTGAAAGCGGATCCAAGCCCGAGATTTGTAAGTATACTTCCTGCTAGGTTTATTATCTCGGCATCGGCCTCCGGTGTATCAACACCAAATATATCTGCATTAAACTGAAAATGCTCCCTGAGCCTTCCAGATTGAGGCTCTTCGTATCTCCATATTTTTGGAAGTGAATACCACCTGACAGGTCTGGGGATATCCTTCCTGGACGTAAGAAGCCTAACTGTTGAGGGAGTAGCTTCCGGAAGCATGGTAACTTCCCTCCCTCCGCGGTCAGTGAAAGAGAATGTCTGGTTTAAGAGTTCATCTCCTGATTTTATACGATAAAGATCCAAATACTCAAGGCTTGGAAAATCAATTCTGCCAAACCCAAAAAGTTCAGCGGTGTTTTCTGCGATTGAAAACATCTTCTTCCTTGGTTCCATCTCTTCCGGATACTGATCTCTGAAACCTTTTATGCGTTCCACTTTCATTGGACTATCATAACTACTTGGTATATTGAACTTGAGATTTTTTCATTACCCAACCATACAAAGATTTAAGATTCTCCCATGGAATAAATTATATAAAAAACCTTGATCTAATCTTGATCTTTTTCACCCACCGGTGCATGAATCCTGCATGGAAATTTTCGCAAGAAAATTTTTGCATTGGCTTGTTTACAATATGGATTGTATTGTATAAATAGCCTTTTTTAACGTATTTTATACTTTGTAAAAGACCCATTTTAAAAATAAGCACAATATTAATATATATCTAAAAGCATGATTAATAAAAATGGATAGAGAGAAGGCAGAACACGTTTTCGATATGCTCAGAGATCTTGGAATGAGCAAAAATCCCTCAAAAATCATAGCCCTTCTCGATCAGGTGGAATATTGTGATGCAGCTCAGATATCATATCTTCTGGGAATGGTATCGAACAGAGTGAATTCAACAATGAAACATTTGATGGCTGAAGGTTTTGTCCAGAGGATGGAGATTAGAAACATATTAGCCAGCAGGAAATACAAGTATGTATACAGACTGAAAATAAAATTACCAGAAATTTTGAACAGACTTGAAATGTTGAACAGATCATTAATAATTAACAATATGGAATAGATATTGTACAATTTTAATTCATCAATTTCCGGTAATACTTCTCTATTGCCGAATATACTTTATCTGAGTTTTTCTCTTTTATAGAAGCCAGCCATAAGGCGGCCCCCATTCCTGCCCCCTCCCTCACATGGCCATTTTCGTAGAGTCTCAACCCATTTTCTTCCATTTCGGAGAAGGATACATGGGAAACAATCAAATTACCTGAAGGAACAAGAGTTTCAACTGTCTCCTTCCGGTGATCCATTAGCCAGCTGGTTGTGACCTGAAACCTGTTTGAAGAATTCCTGTTAATTTTGTCATTCAAATAGTAAACCGTTGACATCTGTGTTCCGCCTGCAAACAAAATTGCAGATTCTTTTACAGATCTGGATATCCCAAGTGCCAGCGGCATCATATAGTCTCCATACTCTTCTATGGCCATAACAGGGTTTTCTACAAAATATCCGCATCTCTCAATGGCTTTTTTTACAACCTCACCTTTAATCTGTAAAGGGTCTGATGGCATTGTACTGCTTGTGATTACTCTGGACCCTATGGATGAGAGAACGACCTGGGCAGTGGTTGTACCTCCTGGAACTGATTCGGCGAGTACAATCACACCGTATCTCCCATCCAGAAGTTCACCAAGATACATGCCGGCATCAAATGCCTTCCTGAAATCCGGAAGCGCCCTGGCTTCAGCCGGGTTCATGGCAGGATGAAGCCCTGTATCCCAAAAGGGAACATTGGGAGATACTGAATAGCCCGCATTTACAGACATTGATTTGACCCCGGCAAGATCAAGGCATGCTTTTGTTACTATTGCAGGTGTGGGGATTCCTTCAGGGGTCATTGGAGGTTCATTGATAATCACAGGGCGTCCTCCAATAATTATCTCAGAATCCACAACAGGAGTAAGCATCGTGAGTTCAGGAGATGCACCTGCAGATGTGATTCCCCTTATCCTGGACACATCCGTGCTTCCGGCAAGAAGAGTAAAAAGAGTATCTCTCAGATCCAAATTCTCCAAAATATTCTTATTCAAATATGGTTCACCGTTTTCCATAATCTGAACAACAATTATAAATTAACACCATGTTTTCTTATTTAGTTTTACTCACTTATTGCCTGCTTTTCAACGTTTATAAAAACTTTGAGGAAAACCACATTCCAAAAGTGAAAAAAATGTCAGATAAATAAAGGGATTATGGAATTTATTGTGAGAAAAACCAGAATTGTAACGGGAATTAAAAATATAATGGCATATAGCCAGAATGCCAGCATATATATGGTTAAAGCTTCACGAACATCCTCTGTATCAGGGGTTCTGGAAGTATTTCCAAGAACATAATGTCCCTTTTTCTCAAGCTTTACCCTAAGTGATACTGCCATTGAACCCATTGGCCAACCGCCATTGCGGCTCTCAGTTTTTGAAGCTTCGGCAAAAATGGATCTGAAATAAGTCTTATGCCCCCTCATTCTTGAAGCAGTCCATATAAAGAATGCCCCAAGTCTGGCTGGAATAAAATTCAGCACCGTATCAGATTTGGCTGCGAACCATCCGAATCTCAGATTTCTCTCATCTCTGTAACCTATCATTGAATCAAATGTGTTGATGATTCTTTGTATGAATGATCCAGCCACCCCGAGAAAAGGGTAATAAAAAAGCGGTCCTGTGACACCATCCACAAAGCCCTCTGCAATTGTTTCTATAGCAGCTGAACAGAGTAGATGGGAATCCAGGGCGGAAGTATCCCTCCGCACAATCATGGAGGTTTTTCGCCTTGCTTCATCAAGATTGCCATTTTCGATTGATTCAATAATGGGAATGACGTGATCCTTCATTGATCTGAGAGAAAAGCTAAATTTTAGCATTATGGCAGAAATCGCCATGTAAAGGAAAATGTAAATTGCAGAAATATACTGAATAGCCAGTACAAAAATGACAATAGCTGAAGTAAGAAAGAGAACCATGATCAGGCCTCCAAATTTTTCAGGTTTTAGGTGCCGAAAAATCGGGTCAGCCTTTTCTATGGCTTTTCCTATAAATGCCACCGGATGAAGACTGTTTTTCGGTTCACCCATTAGCTGATCCACTAGAATGGAAATAAGCAGGATTATCACAGGAACTGTTGAGAGAATTTGGTTCAATATCGCAGAATAATGCAGGCATGTATAAATATTGCATTCAGAGTATAAGCAAGACAAGGATTGGCTTTTCCAAGATTAAATATATTATCCAGGTCCTGTTTCTAGCGCATGGGTTTCATATCAAACAGGTATTGTAAATATGGCAATGGCGAAAAGTTTTACTTCCTGAAATTCAATGAACCTGTAGATGCCATTTCTTCTGCTCCATTCAATGGAGGATTTAAGAAGATTGAAATGTACATAAACAGACAGGTACCAATAGAATACAATTACGATCCTGTTGAAGAGATTGGATCATTTCTGGATCAGGAAGGTCTTCCAAAGGAAAAATGCCTGGTAACAATTACAGCATGCAATATTGAGAAAGCGTATCTGAAGCAATTCTCTGACAGTGGAATATTCATTCTGGCCTCTATAACTGCATGCTTTGGAAATGCCCTGTCGATTGGTGGAGATGGCCTTATTTCTCCTGGGACAATAAATATAGCGGTATTCACCGATTATGGGCTTTCAGCTGCCGGTGGGTTGAATCTATTTCAGTCCATTGTTGAAGCAAAAAGCCAGGCTCTAAATGATTTTCAAATAAGGGATAAGACAACCGGAAGGATATCACCTGGAACTTCAACAGACACAACCTCTCTCTTTCTTATTCCTGCACGGGGTGGGGACAATTATGGAGGCAGGTTAACAGAGATTGGAAAGAAAATCTCTATGACAGTTTATAACGGTCTTGAAGAGATGTGTTCAAACTCAGATGGCCATTGACTATTGCATTGATAAGTATTCTTTTAGTGAACGAAGGAGAATATTATTCTTTTCTCTGCTCTTTATTGAAATCCGGAATGTGTCACTGTCCATACCCCTGTATTTTTTAAGATTCCTGATTATGATGAGCTTTTGCGCAAGAAAATCCTCCAGAGATTCCTGTCTGGATCCTTTACTACATCTGAATGTGATATAGTTGGCAGATGGTAATCCCACTGTATCCAGACCCATTTCCTTCAGTTTCTTTATCATATATTCCCTCTCTTTTTCAAGAGGTTTTATGGAATCAATGACATGAGTCAGATCCAGATGCCTGCAAAATTCCAAGACTTCCTGACCTATGGACCAGCTTTCTAAACCAGATTTAATTTCATATGCTATTTTTTTGGACGAAATGGTATAACCGATTCTCAGACCCGGATAACCGGTGATCTTTGTAAGAGTGCGCCCGATTATAAGATTTGGGAAACCCCTCACCATTGAAGATGCTGATTCTAACCCAGTACAGAATTCTATGAATGCTTCATCCAGGAATACAGTTGCGTTTTTATCATACGACAGTTTTAGGATTTTTCTTAAGGTAGAGTGATCTGTAAGTGTTCCGGTGGGATTATCAGGGTTTGCAATGAAGAGAAAATCATATGAATAAGACTTCAGTATTTCAGGATTCTTCCTCACAATATCTGAAGGAATAGGAGTAATAGCTATATTTCGGGATCTCAATGCCCTCTCATATTCTGAAAAGGACGGATACAGAACAATTGATCTTGAGGCATTGGAGATATCAAGTGACCTGTAAATAAGAGGCGTCATACCGGCGCCAACAGCTATCATATCTGCCTCAACACCATTCATTCGTGCAAACTTATCCTCGATGTCGCTGTAGTCTGTTTCAGGGTAATATCTAAAATAGTTACACTTTTCTATTCTATGTACCATCTTTGAATATCCATAGATTGCAGGGTCAATCAATTCATTTATGTTGGAACTGAAATCCAGAAAATCATTGATATCCTTGCCAGTTTTTTTTGCAATTGAGATAATGTTTCCCCCGTGATCTGCGGGTTCAGATGTATCAGTGATCATTTCAAAGGTGATATGCCAAGAAGTCATTAAGATATCTCAACCTCATTTAATCCTAAAAATAAATTAACACTTACTATCTTTTTTATTCCAACAGCCTGAAGTGTTTCTCTCGTGAAATAATTATTAGGAGACATAATATTATACTGGGATTATGCCTTCTTTCAGGAATGCAATTAGTTTTTTCACTGTAATACCGTCAGGCAGCAGCCAATTGGATGAAAAATCAGTGTACTTTTTCAGTCTTGTTGGCGGAGTTGTGGGGACTTTGATTGCAGCAGTTATCTCAGTATTTTATTTTGCAGGTTTCAGGTATGAAGGATATGTGGTTGGTTTTGCCTGCATAATTATACTGTATGGATTCACCCACCTTGATGGAGTTATAGATACAGGAGATGCCCTGATGTTCAGGGGAACCGTAGAAAGGAGAAGAGAGATACTGAAAGACCATTATATAGGTGCAGGAGCCATAGGATGGGTTATCGTCATATATTCAGTATCTCTTGCCTCGTTCCTTCAGATGGGTTTCTACCAAGCTATTCTTGCTGTCATCTTTGGTGAGATATTTTCAAAGTCGTGGTATGTAATGTACTTGTCCGGTTCAGAATCATTCGGTTCTGGATTGGCCCACTTTTTTGAGAAAGAAGTAAGGAAAAGAAAGAGTGCTGTTCTTGTAGCAAATATAGCTCCGTTTATTTTTATTGCACTGTTTCTTGATGTCTACATCGCAATTGCATTTGCAGTAACTTCTTTGATTCTAATTGGTGTGGCAAGACAAATAACAAAGAAATTTGAGGGTGTTAATGGAGACATTCTTGGTTTTACAGGAGAACTATTCAGAATGTTTTTTTATGCGTCTTTCCTGTTTCTTGGAGTATTTCCTCAACTGTCAGTACTTAATATCCATCTGATCTAATAGTCAAGGCTTATGTTTCTGGTTTCTGTGCCGTAAAACATCCAGATAGCAGCTCCAAGAGCCCCAAGTGACCAAAGCCCCAGGTTGTAAAGTATGAACTGATAAATACTGAAATTTGCTGTTAATGATATGGAAACTATGTAAAGAATCATGGGAAACATTCTGATAATTCCAATCCCGAAAGATCTGTGCTTTATGGCCAGCAATTCAGGTTCAAGCGTTGTTCTTGAAGCCCAGGCAAATTCACTGAATGCCATGTTCACAATGAGAAGTGGAATGAATATGAGAAGGTTTGACAGATAGTTAACAAGGGCAAATATGACAACCATAGAGAGGAAACCCCCCATATATGCGTAAAACGTATAGGATTTCCTGTTCCTTGAGACCAGAGGCATGGCTATGAATCCTGCGATGGAAGCCCCCAGAAGAGCATAGAAAATCAATTCTGAACTCTCGCTTCCTGAGAATTCGGTTGGCCCGATTATATAGGCCATGAGACCGAAGGTAAGATATTGCGATATGGCCATTGAGACAAGAAAGAACATACTTATAAACTTGGATTTATGCTGTATGTTATTCTCAGATCCTTCCAGGTTAAGACTTTGTTTTACCTTTAACCCCTGTTCCTTTCTCCCCTTGTAATTCAGCCATCTGTAAGATTCTGGGATTCTGATTCTGGAATAGACCATTATGCCAACCAGCACTATTGAAGAGAGCAGCAGCACAAACCTGAAAAGATCATCACTTAAAGCAAAGTCTGAGGGAAATATGATGTTGAACAAACCTGTTAGGGATGTTGTTGCTGATGCTGCAACAATAAAAATGCCTGAAATGAAAAAACTCCCTATATTGCTGAAATTAGCAACAAGTGTCAGAACTGATGCCCTCTTTTTTGCATCGAAATCTTCTGCAACCAGGGCTAACGATGATGGCTCCTCCCCACCAACCCCGAACTGTGAAAGAATCAGGCCCACCAACAACATTGGGAGAGTATTTGCAAAGGTAATCGCAATTACACCAATGGAATAAGAGATCATTGTTGTTATAAAGACGGTTTTTCGCCCTACTCTGTCCGCAAAATAACCCATGGAAAGGTTGCCTAGAAGCACAAATACCGGTCCGGTGGAAAGAATCAGTGTTCTTATAGGAACAGATACCCCCGAAAGGAAAGGAAAAGACAGTGAGAGGGGACCTATAGTAGCAATTATCCCCCACAGAAAGAAACTGGAAGTAGTGGACAGAATAAGGGCATTCTGGCTTCTTGAATACATCACAGAAACCCCCTTGAAAATATGAATATCCACATGTTATTGCAGGCAATTCTACTGTTTTTGTATTTCCAATATGATCCTATAATTTCCATCACCAATCCCTCCGCCAGTATTATCTGGTTCAGGTTCTACGGGTCGACATTTCGTCCTCTCAGCCTCTTAGAAGCTCCCCTAGTAATCCTATATTACCATGGAATAGATAAAGAATTTGTATGATTTAAATACAATTTATAGAATGGTCAAAATAGAGTAAGAAATGAGATGGTGGTTAAATTAGATATTCCATATATGATAAATTGATCCCAGGAATATCTTTATAAGGTTGGAAAATTGACAGTTGGGGTTGAACGGATGAAACATTTTAGCCAGGAAATACAGTTTCTCATCATGGCAGGTGGCAAAGGCACAAGATTTGGAGATGCTGAAAAATGTATGCAAATTATAAACGAAAAGAGCATTCTTGAAAACTTAATAGATTCCTTGAGAACTGTATCAGATTTCATTTCTGTGTCCACCACATTATTCCACCGGAGGACTATTGAACTTTGCCGCCTGAAGAATATATCAGTTATAATTACAGATGGTAACGATTACATAAGCGACCTGAGAAAATCAATTTCTATGGTAAACAGAATTCCAACTGTAGTCATGGGGTCTGATATTTATTTTACTGATCTGGACATGTTCCGGGATCTTCTCGTATCTCTGCCGGAACCTTCAAAACCCATTATAGATCTGCTGCAGAACAATTCATTTTCTGGAATCTCAGTTTTTACAAGAATCCCGGAAAGAGATGCAATAATGGAATATTATGAAATGAATTCTGAAAAGAGTTTTTCTGTGAACATAAACACTGAAGAAGATCTCAGAATGCTGAAACTGGAAATCAGTCGAAAGACCGCTGATCATTTTCTATAAAATTTATAGTGGCATATTGATTCTTCCTGTATATTTTCATAACTGCAAGGAACATTAATGAAGCAAGAACTATGGTGCCATAAAATGCATCGGTTATGGCAGTTTCCAGGCCAGAACCCGACAGGTACATCACCATTATGAATGCTAGAAAGACTGTGGAGGCTGGTGGGATAATTTTTCCTGTTGTTTCTCTGCGGGAAAAGGAAAACCTGGTAAGCGTTATATTTGAAATGGAGTGTATTGAAAGAAATAGAAGTGATACGCATCCACTCATCACTACAAAGCCTTCGAAGCTGCCAAGTGTGAAATAGAAGGATATAGTAAGTAATCCATTAATAAGAAAAATTAAGATATAAAAGGATGAAAATTTCTTTTTTCCAAAGCTTTTCCTCTGGAATATTCCATCCCGATGCATACTCATGACTGAGTTTCTGAAGGCGTTCAGGTATGATACGGCAAGATTCGCAGAACTCATAAGTGCGAAAAATAGGAAAATATCCATGAATATACCTCCAAAGGCTGAACGTATAAGCGTGATTAGGATGAATGGATTGCCGTTGTATCCAGTTATATCAGGACCGATGAAAGATTGAACTGCATATGATGCAAATACCATTGCAGCACCTGTAGCCAGATATGCAATTATAATAGATCTCCCCGTCAAAAACTTGCTGTTCTTTGTATTCTCCGATATAAATATTGAAGAACCAACCCCGGAAAACATAAGAATTCCAAATAGAGTCCCTTCCCAGAAGCCTGATCCCAGGAAGGGTCCGCTACTTCTCGAAAAGTAAGAATCAGCGTGGAATATCATAAGAAAACTGACAAATATAAGGAAAGCGACTTCAAGAAAACCGAATATTTCTATGTATCTTATGGAGATTCCCATCCCCCTTGATATTATAAATACCTCCATACCGGAAATGAAAATGACAATCAGCGGAATAAAATAGAACATTATTCCTGAAGCATCCGGCAAGACTGATATTAAAACACCGGACATGAAAAGCGTAATTGCCGGCAGAGCTAAGAAACCATATGCCATATAAATATATGAAACAAAAACACCTGCAGACTTATGCCCGGCTATACCGTTGAAAGAGTAGTAGCCTCCATTGCTGGTGACTTTCTCAGATATCTTCATTGGTGTATACACGGTTAGGAATGAGATTGAGAAGGCAAAAAGAACAACCTCCCATATAGGCCTCCAGAATGCCGATATAATGGCAAATATTCCTACGACATTCAACATAGGGCCAACTGATCCGATTGACTGCATGACAGACCCTACGGTACCTATTTTTCCTTCAACCATAACTAACAGCAAATTACAGATGGATTAAGAATTTATGTTGGCATGGAAACTTGAAAAGTATAATATACTACAGTAAACTTCACTTTATTCAAGTGTATTTGGTGACAATATGAATAGACAAAATAAAACAATAATAGCAATAGTTGTGGTTCTTGTGCTGCTTGGAAGCGGGTTAGGCTACATACATTATGCCTCTAACCTCAAAGGAAAGGGGGTAATTCTAACTATACAGACGGGATACAATTCCTCCACCCCTTTAACAAGGATTGTTTCCCTGGATCCGGCTGCAACTGCGACTCTTTACGCTCTTGGATCTTATAAAGACCTTGTTGGGGGAAACGCCTATGACTATTATCCCCCTAATGAAACACTCCCCAATGTGACCGATTACCCGGCCATGGATGTTGAGCAGATAATAAATCTCCACCCACAGGCCGTTATCTCCTTCACAAATTATTCAGCTGGGCAGATATCCGAGGTCCTGAATGCAAGTATCGACTACATATTCCTTAGTGCAGGATCTGGAACAAGCATGCAGATCATTGAAAAGCAGAATACGTTTCTGGGAAAACTTACAGGCACTGAAAAAAACGCAACACTGATCAATAACTGGATGAATACCTCCCTGAAGGATCTGAAGCAAAATGCCACGTTAAAAGCAAATGGAAAACCTTTGAGGGGATTCTACTATCTCAGCCAGGATTCTCTCTGGACAACTGGGAACAATACATTTGAAGAGCAGTATTTTCAGTACTCTGATATTATAAACATAGCAAAAAATTACTCCAGCGGCTTCTACCAAATCTCGGCAAGTGAAATCGCAAATGGGTCCCCGCAGATAATTTTTGTAAATGATTATGTGAACCTCGACAGGCTCAACGATCCACCTTTTGCTGGTACTCCGGCAGTAAAAGATAATAAAATTTATGTGACTCCACCCAATGCGTTTGATGAGCCTGATTTCAGGGATATCTACATGATACAGTGGATGGTTGACAAAGCATACGGAAATGTTACAATTCCTCCATTTCCCGTAAAGGTTCAGTACAGCCCCGACCCACTTGGGTGAGATGATTATAAATGATCAGCTACAGAACCTTCAGAACTTACATGCAGGGACATGAGGGGACAAAATACCTCACCATGTTCTTCCTTGCTGTACTTCTTCTACTGGTAGTCATTTTTTCAACATTTATAGGTTCAGTGCATATTTCATTCATGTCGGTTCTTCAGATTTACGGGAGCCAGATACCATTTTTTTCCAGATATATACCTGAGAATTATACTGCAATCCAGTATACGATAATTGCATCAATCAGGGAACCTGAAGTTCTTGGTGGCCTTGTTGTCGGTGCTTCTCTTGGTATTGGAGGTGCTGTGATTCAGAGCATATTTAGAAATCCCATCACTGAGCCTTACATAATAGGTCTTTCAAGTGGTGCGGCCCTTGGTGCAGTCATGACCATAATACTTGGACTGACTTTCTTTGGATTATATAGTCAGCAGATCCTTGCTTTTATTTTTGCAATGGCATCGGTAATTGTTGTTTACATGTTTGCACTGCGTGGAGGGAAAGCCCATCCAACATACATGCTATTAACAGGTGTGGCGCTTTCTTTCTTCCTGTCTGCAATAGTTGCACTGCTCTTATTTTCAAATATCAACCTGGAGGATGAAGCATTCTTCTGGCTGCTGGGTTCACTTGAGAATATCAACTGGCTGGAACTTTTCCCTGTTACCGTTGTGGTTGTACTATGTTCGGTTATCCTGGGAACACAGTACAAAGAGCTGGACGCACTCCAGATGGGGGATACTCATGCAAGATCAGTTGGGGTTAATGTTGAACGAACAAAAGCAATCTCAATATTCCTGGTTGCACTGAGTGTGTCTGCAGTGGTTTCCATCAGCGGCCTTATAGGTTTTGTAGGGCTCATAATGCCACATGTTGCCAGGATGATTTTTGGAGGTTCAAACAGATTTGTACTCCCTGGTTCGGCATTAACCGGGGCCATCTTTCTTATTCTTGCAGATGACATTGCAAGGGGATCGGTTGTGGGTGTTGTAATACCTATAGGTATTATTACTGGTATAATAGGAGTTCCTTTCTTCCTTCTCATAATGAGGAAGATGTCAGGTGGAAGATATGGCAATTGAGTTCATTGCCACTACATACTCGGCAGGACGGTTCAAACTTGGTCCTATCAATACAGAAATACCGGAAAAGAAAATAACGGCCATAATGGGAAAAAATGGATCTGGAAAGTCCACCACCATCAGGCTTATGCATGGTGATATTAAACCCCTGGAAGGGAGAATAACACTTGACGGCAGGGATGTTTGGAAAATAAAGCCTGTAGATCTGGCCAGGCAAATGTCACTTGTTACACAGGAGATAAATGATCCATTGAGTTTCACAGTGAAGGATGTTATGATGGTTTCAGGCTACGCCAGGGACCACGATGAAGCTTCCATGCTTCAGGCCCTTGAAATATTTGGGCTAACACCTTACCTTTACAGAGATTTCAATTTTCTGAGTGGAGGGGAAAGAAGGCTGGTGACAATTGCCGCATCAATCTACCAGGATTCTGACATTATAATAATGGATGAACCAACCAACTTTCTGGATGTTGACAATCAGATGCTTGTTTATCAAGTCCTGCGCCAACTCAGAAAGAAGGGAAAGACAATTGTGCTTGCAATGCATGATATTTCTGCAGTTTCAGCCATATCAGATTTTGTCATAATGTTAAAGAAAGGGGAATTGGTGGATCAGGGCCCAACTTCCAGCACACTGACGGTGGAAAATCTCAGGAAAGTCTTCAATGTTCCATTCAAGACTTATGAGACCCCATGGGGAGTGAATTTTTCCTCTCCTCTTGTTTCAGAAAAAGAGATGGATTGAACCTTGCAATTGTGAAATCAAAATCAGGAAAGTTTGGGCAGGTCCTTTTTCTGAGAAGTGTAAAGGTTTTGCTCTTCAAGGTACTGTTCCATGATTTCATTGGGAGTTGTTACCCTGTTCTGTGACTTGCTTATTATAGGCCTGTTATTGTACCAGTAGATGAAATTTTCCGGGGAGTTGAAAGTCCATCTGAATCTGTCATAGTTCTGCCACAGTCTTGACAGCGCAAGGTGAACTCTGTTTCCATGCTTGTCGCTCTCTACGTTTTCAACACCCTTTTTTGAAAAGTAGAATTTCACATCCGTTGCACCAAACAGTATGCTGAGTATGCCACTTCTGAGGTAGACTTTCTGTATCTCAAGGTTGCTGCTTTTCTTGAATTCTGAAAGTGCGTCTATATTCTTTTCCATTACCTCTTTGGTGATTTTTCTGGTTTCAACCATTGAGAGTATTTTCTTTGTTGACATATCAACACATACAACGGCATATGGATAATCCATACCGGTCTGGTGATAGTCCATGAATATTGTGGTGAGGGGGGAACAATTTCCGATTTGGATAATTCTCCTTCCTTTGAATATTTAGTCCGTATCATCTTCTTTCCCCTCATGTAGTTATAGATCTGGTAGTAAGATATTGACCTTCCCCTGCTCTTGAGGAGATAAAATATTGTCCTGGACCCAACCTTATAGTTGTTCCATAGATTCTCTATCTCGCGAACATCCTCGTCGGTTAATGATGAATACCGTTTCTTGGTATGTTCTTCGTCTATATCCTCTTTCAGTATCTGCTGCACTCTCCTTGGGGTTACGTTGAACATTCTTGCAAGATCGCTGACCTTGTATCCGTTCTCCACACTCTGGATTATAAATCTCTTATCATCTGTGTTTAACATGTTACCAAATAATTATACCTTTCATGTAGTCATAACCTTTTTCTGTACAATCTTTTACCTGCTTATCTGTAGGTATTAAATGGAGTGCCGTTTAATGGCATATGCTGAAAATCAGTATGCTGAAAATGCGAAATTTTTCTCGTTCCTTACGCTGGGCAGTTTATATACTGACATAATAATATACATAACAGCGTACAACAATAGAAAGAGGCGTATAGATGAAGATTAATACATATGTCAGGCATGTTAGAAAAGCCATTTCCAGGCAGTTCAGCAGGGACCCTGATGATAAAGCAGAGACAGGAATAGGCGTACTTATAGTCTTTATAGCCATGGTTCTTGTGGCGGCTGTTGCGGCATCTGTCCTCATCCACACCGCGGGTATACTTCAGCAAAAGGCCACTTCCACTGGAACCACCACCATAAACCAGGTTTCCAGCGGCATAACAATAACACAGATTTTGGGTTATGATCCATCACACCCGGCGGAAGCTGGAGGTGTATCACTCATGGCAATCTTTGTAACCAACAATGCTGGAGGTTCAGCTATAAACCTGGGAAATGCCAGTGTTACACTTACGGTTAATGGTGTAACTGCCATTCTGGTTTACAATGATTCAATATACAACAATACAGCCATTAACGGGACACAGAACCTCTTCAGCGAGAAGCAATGGAGCTACCTGAGCTCGTCGCATCATGACGCTACAGATTTCGGTGTGATCGTGGTGCAAGACTCAACAAACTCAGTAGATAACCAGTACCCAGTTATATCTCCAGGCGACACAGCCGCAATAATACTTAACGTAACAAACACGTTCGGTGGGTATATCACACAGAACATGCCGGTTTCAGGGCAGGTAACACCGGAAGTCGGTGCCCAGGCAATAATTCAGTTTACTGCCCCAAATGCCTTTGTAACCAATGAAATCACGCTGCAATAAACATAGACGCCTCAATCTTTCTCCTAACCCGGCTGTCGGTTGTCCGCAAACATCCCGGCTTCCGGGGGGGGGGAAGATTTATATTGACAAAATCTCATTTTTTTCAGCATTTCCTTTCATTAAGAAAGTGGTTTTGTTTAAATAGTTAAGGACCATACTGCTTTATGGTGTTCCGCAAAGGTTGGCCATATGACGCTGCAATTGTATCTGCAATAGGCGGAATAATAATTGCATACGTGGGAATATTTGGCCTGATTGTTTTGCTTCATACCACTCACACTTCATTTGATCTGCTTTTGGAAATAACTGGAACTCTTTCTGGCCTGCTTATACTTATTTCAAGTTCACTGCTTTATTTCAATAAAAATAGGCATGTTATTTGGGGAATCATTATTTTCGTCTGCTCATTTCTCAGCTGGGCGGGTACCTCCGGAGGACTATTCTTTGGATTCATTCTTGTTTTCCTTGGCGGAATAATGGCAATTTCCTGGAATCCTGATCCAATGGTTATAAGGAGACCAGGGCAGGAAAAGACCCACTAAAACCGGAATTTTCATGCGAATCGGTGAGAAATATTTATTAAGGCACTGCATTACTGTGGGTTGATTATTGAAAACGATTATAATTCCAGACTTGGCATGGAAGCCATAATAACAGCTACAGGTGACTTTCCGGTGGAAAAATTTTCCAGGGAGAAAGGAATTACAATTCCTGCCGTTCTGACTATTGGTGAGAACCGGGAAAGTTTTCTCTACTATTTTGAGGAGATGGAAGAACAGGATAGAGATACGTCACTGTTCCTGAAAGCCAACAAAGCGAGGAAAAAAGGGAATATCCGAACCATCTATTCGAACAGCAACTATTATAAAGAGTACAACTTCTTCAGGAAGCTCACTCTGGTGCCATCGCTTGTACTGGATTTCCAGTATGTAATGGACGGCCACCACTTCATTCATCTCCGGTTCCATAGAAAATATCTCAAAGAATTTTCAGACCTCATATCCTCGGAAGCATTTCCTGAGATAAACTCAGTCCTCTATGTAGGTGAAAACAGGCATAGCATTGAAAATGCAAAAAAATTCTTTAGACTTTTCAAAGTGATGCATATATCATACAGATTTACTCCACCTGAAATAGAGGGAAGAAGAGATGGCAATCACCTTATGAAAGGGGACTTTTCCGGAGAAGTGAGATATATAAACGAAAACAGAAAAATACCATTCAACCTTTACATGAAGCCCTCCAATGCCTTAGTTTTAGAAAATGTAAAGGGAAAGGCAGCCGATGATGAAATATCAGAAGTAAGCTTCGAGAATGATATGCTTAATGAAATAATATTTCTAAGCGAACACGTTGCGTTTCCCAATTTTGGGATATATTTTACCAGAAAGAACGGAATATTAAGATTTGAAGCTCTGATCCCAGAGATGTACAGCAGAGAGTTTATGAAGAAAGTGTTCAACCTCTCCATCAAAATCCCTGAATGGAACATTGTGCTTGACAATGTCTGTAAAGCTGCTGTTTAAACTTGAATTTTAAATTTCTTGTATACAGTGGATTTTTAGTTCATATGTTTTAAATATCAGGCCAGAAATGCTATTTACCATATTATAAAATTGGAAGCGATTTCAATGCAGGAACGGAGTTCTTTTTTCATAATAGACAGATACAAAAAAATGAGTTATATTGCAGGATACATACCTGTGGAATATAATGCAAAAAATATAATTTCTGATATGGCAAAAGCAGGAATGGAAGAAGTACTAACAGAGGATGAGATTAAAGAATTTCTTGAAAACTCAAAAAATAGATCCTATGAAAAAATTCTGGACAGAATAAAGAAAGGGTACAGTGTGTCTGAAATTATGCAATGGTGTAAACTTTCAATAGAGTGCGTTGTGCCGCTGTGCAATTTCCAGTGCAATGTTCCCGGCATGGAGAATGTAGCTTACGGGTATTTCAGTTTCGAAGTGAAAAGGATAATTGAAAATGAACTGGAGAAGATTTTGAAAAGATTCAGGAGGGAACATGGAAGAGAGTATAACAGCAATGACCTCTTATCAGTCCTGGATGAGGATAATATTTACCATGCAGGCATTGAAATGGAGATGAATATTCAAGAGGATAAACTCAAGAGTATGATTTCCGATTTTGAAAAGAATTCTATTCTTCGCATTAGAGAGTATGTTTTAAACGCATGGTCCCAGCCGGAGGTGATGGAAAGAAGCGAAAATGATGACGATATCGTTTTCGGGCACAGTGAACTTCTTGACATTATTCCAAATATAATCAGGAAGGAGAGGTTCAGGATCATTGGAAAAAATGTTGTAAATATGAAAAATAATGAGATTCTGGCCTTTATTGGTGCAGTTGAAAAAATGAGACTCCTAAAGATGATCAGGTCCGATACAAAACTTGGGGAGAAATCGGACGATAAAGCCGAGACTTACAGCAGTGAGTTCATGACCCACACAGCCTCCCTTTCACAGGACGAATTATCAGTTCTTATTGAAACATTGCGTGCCTACATGAACTGGAGATCATTGCTGAGTTTCGTTCAGATTTCGCATACATTACCGACAAAAGAGGAACTGGCTGATTCCATTATAAAAGGATTTTCGGAAAGTAACGGAACCGACAAGGAACTTTTGAAAACATTTCTAATAAAGGAAGAATAATTTTAAGATGGAACAAAACCCAGGAAGATTTCAGCTGAGATCCAGGACTGATTGCATGGTATTTGACCCTCATAATTTACACTAATATAATAGGAAACTTCATCTGAGGGATAAAGTTTCAGTGATATCTGCGTTCCATTTGTTATTGTATATGTTCTGGATTGATTGCATTGTTTGATCTGGTGGGTCAGGGTGATCTCCATGTTGCACGTTGAAGTAAAGTACATTGTGAAATTTCCGGATAGGTTGAATGGATTGCAGATACCCAGAAAATAGTTGTAATCTTCACCATAGCAGCAATATTCCTGCCAGTAATTTTGGCTTATTGTCAATGTTCCAGTGTATCCTAGAGATGCATTGTTGTTTGGCGTGTAGTTCTCCAAGTTATTGCAGTTGTTTTGTGATAACTGGCATATCTCAACATATTTATGGTCGACTGTGGTTTTTAAATTTACTGAAGACTGTATCATAACGTCAGCACTGGCTAATGGAAGTGAGACTATGACTGCAAACAGAAAAACAGCCACCAGCAGACGTATGAAGATTCTCATCCAGAGACAACCAATCCTTTAATTTTATCTTTACAATTGATAGTATTAAAAAAGGATTTAAAGATATATGGACTAATAATACATATTGCCAATTCTCTTGATTTTATAAGCCGCCTTTTAAAATTTTCTTTGATTCTACAAGACTTGTTTCATCCGTTCTTAAAACCTTGCGAATTGTTATGCACCAGTTTCATTCCCAGCATAAGCAGTCTCAGTCCAACCTGCTTCAGGCATGCCAGGTGCATAACTGTTCCTGTCGCAGTCCAGATCACTGTTATCGCATCTAAATATCTTTCAGGCAGGGTGCCTTAATTTGCCACTGCATGCATGAAATTGGGATGGAGTTCCTCTCTTTTTCAATTATATTGTTTTTCTTTCCCACTTGTATTCAATTATTTTCTAAAATCCACTATATGGACCTCTGTTCATGTATTCCAGAATTTCTTTCCTCTATTATTGCCTTTTTTATTATTTTCAGATCCTTAAATACAAAATATATATGGAGGTTATTGCTAACCAGTTTTTCCCATGCCATGTGCATTGCATCCTCCATACTGTTTCTCTCCCTTTTTTTTGCCTTTTTGAGTTTTCTGTATCTCTTCTCAGGATTTCTCAGCTGTTTCTGCAATTTCTCTCTCCTGTGAAAGAAGTCTTTCTGTATCCTTGCAACGGATGATCTGCATACAGGATTGACGTGATCCTTTGCATAGTCATGTTAAGAATTTACTGCCTCAAGTATGATCTTCATCTTATGCCATCCTAGGCCGTATAGACTTGCGAAGAGGGATTTGATTATGGATATGAGATGTTTCGTGAGGATCTCATTGGCTGATAATATCTCCTGGTTGTCAATCTCCACAATTTCAGTGATTTCTCACCCGGGTGATGATTGTGCCAGCTTTTCTATTTGCCTTTAAAGGTCTTCCTTCTGCCCATTGGATGAAACTCTTGCATATATGCAGCTGATCCTACCCTTCTTAATGCCAAGTATTCTGTTGATCTCACTTTCGGGTATCCTGAGAAAATTGTTCTGCATTCTAACACACCTGATCTTTCCTTCTCTGTCCCATGTTCTCAGTGTTGTAAGATGGATCTGCAATATCATGCATCTCTCATGGTGTAGAGTTTCTCCACAGACAATAATAGGGTATTATGGTATTACTTAACAATAATATCCTTTAACAATTCAAGCCCTCTAACTTTTTTTTTGGTTTTCGAGTATCTGAAACATTTACAAGTTTCCTATCAGTACTGTCTATCACCATTGGTATACCCTTAAAGAAATCCAGTGTTTCCTTACACATATTCAGGGCAAGTTTAGCATCATCAACCTGCCCTTTCAAGAGACCTAACTCAAAATCCTTCTTTTTAACGGAGAGATTGCAAAGTTCAAGTTCTTCCTCCTTCTTTTGAAGAAATTGAACTCTTTCTTCCATATCCTTGATCTGGTTTTTCAGAAGAGTATTGGCTTCCTCTATTTCCATAGAACGAGATGCTTCAATCTCCAGTTCAGAGTTCCGTTCAGTGAATTGTTTCAATTCAATCTCCTGTTTTTCAATTTTTTCCAGAAGATCTGCATTTTCCTGTTTCATGTTTTCAAGCTGCGAAACAACTTCACTCAAGGATTCAAGCTGCTTTTCAAGTTCTTGATTCTTTTGGACCACTGACTTGAGTTTTTCAAGAAGTGTTTTGTTTTCGCTCCTTTCAACATCTCTAGTGGACTCAAAAGATTCTAGTTTTTCTTTGAGGATGCCCATCTCATTTGTCTTCTCAATATTCTTTTTCTTAAGTGTATCATTTTCTGCCTTGAGCATCCTTACCTGATTGTCGTAGGACAGGTTTGCACTCCTTAATTTATCTATCTCTGTCTTAAGTTCCTGAAAATAGTCATTTTTAGAAATGTTTCTTCCATCATCGGTTTTCATATGGTAATACTTAACGAGTCTATTTATTTAAAAACTCCTATTATTGTTTGTTTATCCCGACTTCATATACAAAATAAACTGAATCGTTAACTTGACTTTATAAAATAATTTGGTATTGAAATATACTTATTCTTTCATAAGGCCCTTTAGGATATCATCAATTTTCTGATCCTCTGGGCTTTTTGCTTCCTTCTCCTTTTCTGTTTTCTGTCCCCCTGATTCACCTGACAGTTTTTCAAGTATAGAATCCACGCTTTCAGGATTTATTTCCCCTCTCTGATAGACGGCAGTAGAGATCTGGTCAAGCTGTCCGCTAAGTCTCTCCTGTATCTGGTCAGATGCAGTTACAATTCTATCTATGCTGGTCTGCATTTGGGCCATCTGTTTTTCTGAGAGCTGGCTTTTAACAAGGTCTTCGGAACCCTGTTTAAGCGATGCCCATATATCCTTTGTTGTTTTTGAAAACTGGAGGTTAAGATCTATATTTTCCAGGAACAGTTTATAATCCTTAAGGCCTTTAATGGCACTTTCAAGAGACATTATATTGTTTCCAAATAACTTGGCCTTTGGTAAATTATTATCCTTGATGGCAATTTTGGCGTTCTGTATATTTGAATCCCTGTTTCTCTCATACTGCCTTATAGCTCTGTCGATATCAGATTTCCACTTGCTGATTCTTGACCTTCTTTCTATAAGTTTTTCCTCTTCACTCTTTCCAAATTTTATTGAGACCATAAGAACTAAATTAACATACAAATCTGACTTTTAAATGTTTTCTTTTGTGAGGTTAAGAGGTATAAATAGTCAAGAACAGACTTTAGAAAAAAGAATAATCTAAACCTTTCACTGCAGTTATGATTTGTATTCTTGATATCTCGTAATTATTTTTGGATCAATAGAAGGCTTTACCTGCATAAGCACTGCAATAATATCATCCGTGTTGACCTGCCGCTTATTTCCGCTTTTAACAGCATCCATAAAAACATTCTGGGTTGCCTTCTTGCAGACGAATTCAATATCAGCACCGCTGTATCCTTTGCTGATCCTTGAAAGCTGGTCATAGTCGATATCTCCAATCTGTTTCACCTTGGAAAGGTTCAACTGGAATATCTTCTTCCTCCCGTTTTCATCAGGCGGTGGAACGTAAATCTTTACATCAAATCTTCCCGGCCTCAAAATTGCGTCATCTATCTCCCATGGGTTGTTTGTGGCTGCAATGATGAATATATTCTTTCCTTTCTGTGCATTTATGCCACCCACTTCTGTCAGGAGCTGAGAAACGCCTCTTCTTACCACATCGGTCTTTGTCCCTTCCCTCTTTGGGACTAGAGTATCTATTTCATCAAAGAATATTATCGAAGGCGAAAGCTCGTAAGCCGCCTTGAAAAGTGCACTTATATTCTTCTCAAATTTACCAAACCATTCGCTGTATAGGGATGAAGGATTCACATTTATGAACATGGCCTTGACTTCATTTGCAATGGCTTTAACAATGTGAGTTTTTCCAGTGCCTGGTGGACCATAAAGGAGCATGCCGCCTCCGAACTGTACGTTATATTCTTCCGAAAGTTCCTTGTTTCTCATGGGATATATGATCTTGGCCATTATCTCATTCTTTACATCTTCTAGGCCGGCAACATCGTTGAATGTAATATTTGGTATCATTGGTCGTTCAAGCCCTATCTCCTCCAGGATTTTCTCTCCTGCATTCTGGTTCTTGTTTTCCATTACCGGTTCAGCATTACCCTTTACGTTCCGGTAGGCTTTCATTATTGCTTCGCTCTGCTTAATACGTTTCTGCCTTGTTTCACCTTCTGACTTCTCAATGACTTTCAGCATTGCGTTGTACGCCTTGAGATAATATATCTGCGATTTGTCCTTTTCACCCATGGCTTCGTATTTGATTGCAATCTCCAATATTTTTTTAACCTGTTCCAGTTCCCGGTCTGTATCATATTTTTCCATTTTTTTACCTCAATCTGATTTTAACCGTTATGTCTTATATACAACAGTACCCTTAGAATATAGTTTGTATTTCTTATGCTTAACCACCAGTGTGTTTAGTTCAAGCCTCACACTGTATTCTTCAGGAAAAAGAGCATATTCCTTCAATATTTCCCAGTTTTTTGCTGATATAAAAAGAAAATCAAAGTCTTCCTTACCTGGAAAGTAAATAGTATCAATCTTCATGCCAATAAGACTTTCAAGTTTAGGAACAGCGATTTCAGTGGCTCTGTCTCTCTCCAGACATGGCGATATATCAGTTAAACGCCCGCTTGCTATTGACCCGGATACTGCATTGTATGTGAAGCCTATTACTTTCTTGGGGATTGATAGATATGTCTTGGAAGCCAGTTTATGGCTTAAATCGGAATCCAGATGATGGATCACTCCGTCTATGATTAAGGTCATGCTAGGTTGAATAACGTAATCAAGGATCACTCATAAATCTTATTATTCCCCTCTATTTTTTAAAAACCAATCATAGAGAGTTGAATGTCAAAAAGTAAGATTTCTTCTAACCTGAATGTCAAAAGCTGTTTATCCTTTCCACAAACCCACTGCCAAACCGACTATGAATAATACTATAAGCAGGGAAAAGGATCCGGCTGTACCTATGGCCAATGAATTTGTTATTATTGATATATGACTGACCAGGTAAGATATAATCTTTGAAATTATACCCGAGAAAGATATCTTTGGAATGAATGAAAATCCCACATAGGCAGCAAGGAAGAAAGCAACGAAAAGCAAAACAAAAGATACCACTCCTTTTTTAATTGCGAGCCCGAAGAATAACCCATCCACAAATGCAAGGATTATGACAATAATACCGTTTACATCCATTATTAATAATCATTATGATGAAGTATAAAAATATTGTTATATGGCAGACAGTTGTATCTGTACCTGCTATTTTTTTGTATTCTAAAACTGCCTGTGACTTTTGTTGTGCCTCCAATATGTTTATAGATGATTTCAACACTCACTCAAAAAGGTATTTAGCAATGTCGCGAATATAAATCGTGGAAAAAAACTATAAAGACTCAAAAGATTACCACACAATAAAAACCGTGAGCGCATAATAAAAATTAGGGGTCAATGAATGCGCTTGCGCATGTAGTATATAGATTTCAAGGTGATCAGATGGTATTGGCAAAAAGGGTTGTAATACTCGGAGATGGAAGTGCGGGCATAACTTTTGCGAACAAACTCAGAAAAGTTACTGTTCCCGGCGAGATCGAAATAACAATAATAGGAAATTCGCAGAGGCATTTTTACAAGGCGGATGGGCTCTTTGTCTCATTCGGCCTGAAGAATTATAGAGGAAGTCTTAAAAATTCCAAGTTTCTCCTTAATGGTGGTGTGGATTATCTCAGAGATGAAGCAGAAAAAATAAATTATGAAGACCGGGTGGTACATCTCAAATCTGGAAAGACCTTCGTCTATGATTATCTCATAGTTGCCACAGGCAACAGATTGGCACCTGAGGAGATGCCAGGTTATGAAGGAGAGGCAAAACATTTCTTTGATCTGAATAAATCCATGGAGCTAAAAATGGCGCTTGACACAACATCATCAGGAAACGTTCTTATTGCACAACCTAAAGGCCCCTTGCAGTATTCACCTTCGCTGGTGGAATTTGCATTGCTTTTGAATGGGCACCTGGAGCAGAGAGGTATAAGGGATAAAGTGTCCATTACATATACAACGCCGGAAGAGAATGTATCTGAGGTATCTGCAATTTCCAGCTTTGCAGAAGAGGCGTTTGAGAAATGTAATATAGAATACGCTACTGGTTTTGCACCAAAGTCGATTAACTCTAAAAACAAGGAGATAGTGTCTGAAAATGGAGATTCCAAGAAATATTCGCTGCTTGTAATGCCACCTCCACATCGTGGACAGAAATTCATTGAGGAATCTGGAATGGCCGGAGACTTCGGGTATATGGATGTGGATAAGAGGAGACTCAACTATGGGAAATTCGATGATATATTTGCCATAGGGGACACTGCCAATCTTCCAGTTGTTAAAACAGGATCAGGAGCCCATTATCAGGCAACATACCTGGCATCAAGGATTGCCCATGAGGTTGTAGGGGGCCTGTACGATTTTGAATATGATGGAAAATTATCTTTAACCACTCTGGCTGGAATAGATAAGGCATTTACCGTGCACTCTTCCTATGAGAAAATACCCAATACAACCATTCCCAATAAATCCGATTTCCTACTGAAGTATACATCTTCTGATACATACTTTTCAAGCCTTGTCAGAGGAGTTTTGTGAGGTGAATAATATGGTAGATAAGATAAAGACTGTTGAAACCAAGGAAAATCACGAGGATGAAGATGATATCGAGCCTTTAATAGAAGGACTGATGGAAAACAAGGATTCACTTCTTAAAGTGGTAGATTTAATGAAGAGAGCTTCTGATGCAGGTTTTATAGATATTGTAGAAAATATGACATCTGATTATATGCCTGCTGACATAGAGTATATAATGAACCTTTTCACCTCCAAGGAATTTACCATTGGCCTCATAAAATCTGTGAATGTTTTCTCCAGCCTTATCCATGCACTTTCCAGTGATAAATCAGGAGATGCGGTAAAGGCAGTTATGTTTAACACAGACAGTATAATGGACGCAATGGTGACGGGGGCAAAGAACCCTGAAAGTTTCTCTATTTTCAAACTATTGGCATTAATGAAAGACCCTGAAATTTCATCTGGACTTACTGCTGTTATGAATGCATTAAAGGCACTTGGTAAAGCACTGCGAACAGTTCAGGATCAAGAGAAAGATTGAGGGGGCGTATTAAGAATGGAAGTGTCTTTTAAACTTGATGCCACCCAGGGCTTTCAGACAACAACACTGGATAAAGATTCTATCTACTTCAAAAATTCAATATCAGGGCAGGAAAAACACTATAGCCCCACAGAGATGCTGCTTCTTGCAATGGGCACCTGCTCCAGTGATGATGTGGTTTCCATCCTTAAAAAGATGAGAATTAATCCCGACAGCTATAATGTAACTGTTTATGGCGAGAGGAATGATGAACATCCAAAAATATTAAAATTTGTTAACATAACTTATGATATAAATGGAAAAGTGGACCCATTAAAAGTTAAAAAGGCCATAAATCTCTCTCTTACCAAATACTGCAGTGTTTCAATAATTGTTAACCGCGGTGGTGCAGACCTCAGGTATACACTCATAGTAAACGGAGAAAAGATAGAGGACCGTGTAAAGCCTGAACTGGTTGATGAATAACCTTATGGAGTTTTTAGACCGTTACCCGTTATAACCAGAAGGCTCTTCTTATTTCTTTTTAAATTTCTGAAGGCTGCAAAAACAGTTGCCGAACTATATTCAGCGTAGACTCCTGATAATGCCATATCATCTCTTGCCTTAATTATTTCAGGATCACTGACAGTTACGCACTTCCCGTATTTTTCAATAGCTTCCGCCATTGGCTTTAAAAGAAGTGGCCTTTTTGAAACCAGAGCATCTGCTATTGAGACTTTGTCTGGCTGATCAACAAATGGTATCTTTTGAACCTCAGAATATAGAGGTGATACCAGTTCAGTCTGGACTGCAACGATCTCTGGAACCTCTTTAATCTCACATGATTCCACCAGATGTTCCAATCCTGAAACTAGCCCAAGCAGAAGAGTTCCGGCAGATACCGGAACAAATATTCTTTCCGGCATATGTTCCGACTGCATAAATATCTCATAGGCGAGTGTCCTTATTCCGTCCCTGAATTCTGGGTTGAGGACATGGCTTGCATAAAAACCATGAGCATTTTCTGCCGATTTCTGCACATCCTCTCGAGTTCCTTTGACCATTATTATATTGGCTCCGTAGCTTTTGATCTGATTAACCTTGGATTGCATTGTTTTACTGGGGACAAAGATGTTAACGTCAAAACCAGCTTTTCTGCCATAGGCAGCCATTGAAGAACCGGCATTTCCTGATGAATCCTCGTTTATTTTCGTGATGCCCCTCACCGGAAGAACGTCTTTCAAATAGGATACGAGAGATCTGGATCCCCTATCTTTATAAGAGAAGGTGGGTGAGAAATAGTCCAACTTAAGAGAAAATCCATCAAGGTTTAAAATTGGAGTCTCAACTTCCCCAAGGCTTATAAAATCTGATATATAGGGATAGTTTTCCTTTATGGAAGTTCTGAACTTAAAATCCGGTTTCAGTGTAAAAAAGGATCCACAGTTTGAGCAAATGTTTTCTATGCCCTTCCTGCTACTCCCACAATTATAACAGATTCCTTTCATATTAAAAAAAATTGGAATCAGAGGCCAGCGTAATAGGCCTCATCGTATGGTTCTGGCTTGAGACCCTTTCTTTCCCGTATCTTTGCCACGATATCCCTCTGCATTTCAGTTGGTACTTTCTGGTATCCACTGTTTTCAGAACTCCACAGAACCTTACCGCCAGTTGCTCCCCTTATTGCTGATGCAAATCCGAACATACCGGCAACAGGAACATTTGCTATGACAACTATGTCCTCCCCTTCCTGGTTCATTTCCTCAACCACTCCTCTTCTCTGCTGGATTTCGTTTGTGACTGAACCCAGGACCTCCTGAGGAGCATTAATGTAAACTTTTTGAATTGGTTCCATGAGTATTCTCCTTCCCTGACACATTGCACCGTATATTGAGTTTCTTCCAGCAGGTATAACCTGAGCCGGCCCTCTGTGAATACTGTCCTCATGCAGTTTAGCGTCAACAAGTCTTACCTTTAGACCGCTTACTCTTTCGTTTGCCAGAGGTCCACGGCGCATAACTTCTCCAAATGCCTCAATGAGCAGCTCCATTGTTTCATCCAGATACTGAATACCCTTGGTAACATCAACCATAATGTTATTTCCATCAACAGCCTCAAGGCCTCTCGCCTCTTCCCTCGTAAGTGATGTTGTTGCCAGTAGTTCCAGTAATGCCTTTTTGTCCTTGAATTTTGAACCCTGTGGTATCTTTCCATCCTTTATGAGCTGAAGTACGCTGTCATCAAGAGGTTCAACCTCGAAATAGAACCTGTTATGCTTGTTTGGTGATTTTCCTTCAAAAGGCCCGCCTTTTCTGTCCACAGTCTCCCTGTAAACCACCAGAGGTTCTGAAGTTTGGACTTCAACTTTGTAGTCATTCTTGATTCTGTAGAGTGTAACTTCAAGGTGAAGTTCTCCCATACCAGAAATTAGATGTTCTCCGGTTTCCTGATTAATATCTATCTGTATGGATGGATCTGCCTTTGAAACACTTCTCAAAACATCTATAAGTTTTGGAAGATCCGATGTATGTTTTGCTTCAATTGCAAGTGTCACAACTGGATCTGTATAATGCTGCATGGGTTCAAACGGATCCATATCTGGAATTGATGACACAGTGGAACCGGCTATGGCGGCTTTTAGGCCTACCACCGCAGCAATATTTCCTGCAGCCATCTCGTCAACCGATATTCTATCAGGTCCAACCATCATGGAAAGCAGCTGCACCTTGTATTTTGTGTTTCCTGCAAGAGAAACATACAGTTCGCTTCCTTTCCTCAAAACTCCACTGAAAACTCTACCAACTGCAATTTCACCGGCATGAGGATCAACGATGATCTTGGTGATCATCATACTTACAGGTCCGTCGTATGAACAGTTCGCCATTGCTTTTCCAATTGGAGATTCTATATCTCCCTTCCATATCTGAGGTATTCTGTATTTCTGGGCCTCCTTTGGATTCGGAAGGTGTTTTATAACCATATCCAGTATAATTTTATGAAGCTGTGCTTTCTTGGCCAGTTCTTTCTGCTTTCCCTCCCTGACCATGTCCACGATATCCTTGAATGTTATTTTGTATGTAGCCATTGCTGGTACTGATATAGCCCAGTTATGATATGCCGATCCAAAAGCCACTCTTCCATCCTGAACATTTACCTGCCATGAATCCCTGAATTCCGGTGGAGAATATTTTCCAAGAAGCCTGTTAACATCAGTGATAATTTTCAGAAATCTCTTCTGCATTTCATCTCCGTTGAGTTTAAGTTCATTTATTAACCTGTCAACTTTGTTTATGAACAGTACGGGCTTCACCCTTTCTCTTAGGGCTTGCCGTATTACAGTCTCAGTCTGAGGCATTACACCTTCGACCGCATCAACAACGATAATGGCTCCGTCCACAGCTCTCATTGCCCTTGTTACGTCTCCGCCAAAGTCCACATGCCCTGGAGTATCGATCAGGTTGATAAGATATTCATTGTCCCCGAAACCGTGAACCATTGAAGCAGTTGCTGCGTTAATCGTTATTCCCCTAGCCTGCTCCTGTTCGTCAAAGTCCAGCATCAGCTGTTTGCCGGCCAGTTCTTCACTCATCATTCCAGCTCCGGCTATGAGATTATCACTTAATGTTGTTTTACCATGATCAATATGAGCCGCTATTCCCATATTCCTTATTTTTTCAGGTTTTTCAATAAGTTTTGTTGCTTTTTCGATATTATCTTCCTTTCGCCCCATAAATTCACCTTTAAATTTTAATAGTTTAGGTATTAAAAACAATTATTTAACAATGATTTTAAAAAATTTGTTAACTCTTTATCTGGATCTCTATCTGAACTCCATCTGGTATTGGGATTCTCATTAACTGCCTTAGTGTTCGCTCATCTGCGTCCACATCTATGAGTCGTTTGTGAACCCTCATTTCCCATCTGTCCCATGTTGGTGATCCCTCTCCATCAGGACTCTTCCTTACTGGTACTACTAGCCTCTTGGTAGGGAGAGGTACAGGACCGTGGACCTCTACGCCTGTTCTCTTAGCTATCCCCTTTATTTCGTCGCATACTACGTCGACTATTTTGTGTTCAGTGCCGCTCAATGAGATCCTTGCCCTGTATGATGCCATGTCTTCACCTTATTTTGTTTCTATATCAATACATTGACCGGCGGCAACGGTTTGTCCCATATCCCTTATTGCGAATCTTCCAAGTTGAGAAAATTCAGACACCTTCTCAATCACAAAAGGACGATCAGGGACGATCTTAACTATTGCGATATCTCCTGTCTTTATAAAGTCAGGTTTTTCCTTAAGTGTTGTTCCATCCTTTGGATTGAGTGTCTTTACTATCTCATCAAATCTGCACGCAATCTGTGTTGTATGCACATGGAATACCGGCTTGTAACCTGGAGCTATTACGCTGGGGTGATTCAGAACAACTATCTGTGCAGTAAATGACTTGGCAACTGTTGGCGGTGAGGTTACTGGGCCACATACATCCCCTCTTTTTATGTCATTCTTTGCAATTCCCCTTACGTTGAAACCAATGTTGTCTCCTGGTTCAGCGGTTGGCATATTTTCGTGATGCATTTCAATTGTCTTTACTTCACCTTGCTTGTCAGCTGGAAGGAATATTACCTTGTCACCAACTTTTACGACACCAGTTTCTACTCTTCCAACTGGAACTGTTCCAATACCAGTAATGGAGTAAACGTCCTGTACAGGTATTCTGAGCGGTTTGCTGGTTGGTTTTTCTGGAGTTTTCAGTTCATCAAGTGCCTGTATTAGTGTTGGTCCATTGAACCACTTAAGATTCTCTGATTTCTTGAGAATATTGTCTCCTTTGTAACCGCTAATCGGTATAATGGGAACGTTCTTGTACCCTATTGAGGCAAGAAGTTTTTCAACATCTTTCTTAACTGCTTCATATCTTTCCTGGCTGAATGGGGGCTGAGTTGCGTCCATTTTGTTTATGAGTACGATCAGCTGCTGAACACCAAGTGTCCTTGACAGAAAAGCATGTTCTCTTGTCTGTGCCATTACACCATCGCCATCTCTTGCTGATACAACAAGCATTGCTGCATCGGCCTGGCTTGTACCTGTAATCATGTTCTTTACGAAGTCTCTGTGCCCTGGTGCGTCTATGAGGGTGAAGTAATATTTGTCAGTCTCAAATTTTCTGTGAGCCAGATCAATTGTAACTCCCCTTTCCCTCTCTTCCTTGAATCTATCCATAACCCATGCGAACTCAAAAGTTGCTTTCCCTTTCTCTTCTGCCTGCTTTTTGAATTCCTCTATAATATGGGCTGGAATTTCTCCGTGCTCAAAGAGAAGTCTTCCTACAAGTGTTGACTTTCCATGATCGACATGCCCTATCGTAACCAAGTTCATGTGTGGTTTCTGTTGTGCCATTTATCTTCACCTAATATTCTTTTTTCTTCGCGTTAATGCCAAAGATTTATTTAAACTAAATCCTCTTTATTGCTTAGAAGGGAAATACATTGCAAAGTATATATGTTTTGGTAGTCGACGGAAAGCAATAATAAACCTTGTTAAAACCTTCTCACGGTTCTTCTGAAGTTTTAGTCAGAAATATTAACTGTCTGTGGATAAACGATTTATACTTCTTAGAAATCAAATATCATGGATACCGATAAAAAAATATTGTTTGCGCTTACCATTTCTGCCGTAGTTACAGCTGTCTTTGGCTACCTTGTGGTAATTCATCCGTTTTGACTTAAATGATGGTGTTTAAATGGATTTTATTGAGGAACTAAAGACACTGAAGACCCAAGTCCTTATAAGTGATTCATTCAAAATTCCGGAACATTTTGATAATATAGTGATTTCCGGTATGGGTGGATCAGGAATAGTTGGGAAGCTGTTTTCCGAACTATACCACCTAAAACCCGTAATATGTCTTGACGATTATGACATACCTGATTTTGTTGGAAAAAATACTGTGTTTATAGGAATAAGCTATTCTGGTAATACAGAGGAGGCCATTTCATGCACTAAGCAGGCTCTGAAAAAGGGGGCACATGTGTTCGTAATCACAAGCGGTGGTGATCTCTCCAAGCTGAGTAATGAAAGGATCGTGATCCCATCCGGATTGCAGCCGAGATCTGCCATAGGATACATGCTTATGCCGCTTCTCAACACTTTTCTAAATATTGACGCTGAAAAAAGGAATAGCATTTCAAATTTAATTAACGGGGTTGATCTACATCATGAAGAAGCTTCCCAACTTGGAAAAGAAATTGCCAATGAAAAGAAGATACCTGTAATTTATGGGTTTTCGCCATTTAGGTATGTGGCTTACAGGTGGAAGACACAGTTCAATGAGAATTCAAAATTAATGGCAATAAACAATTATTTCCCTGAACTTAATCACAACGATACAATGTCTCTCAGGGATACCTATCTGAAGGAGACCTTTTTCTTTATTACATTCGGCGGTTCTTCCGGAAAAATAAGCAGAAGAATAGATGCAACAGAGAAGGTCACATCAACGACATTCCATAAAGTTGAGCCTCTGGGGATTGATGACATAGAGAAAATGTTTTACCTTATTCATTTCGGGGATTATATTTCACTTGAAACTGCTATGATAAGAAATATGGACCCACGAGACGTAAGTTCAATTGAGCACCTAAAAAGCCTCATAAGATAAACTTTCAACTTATAATTTGAGATGAACCAGGGGGAAGTATTGATTCTATTTCCTCAACTCCAATTCCAAGGATCTTTGATATCTCCCTGGCTATGACGTTTCTCTTTACATCTCCAGGTGTTATTCTGACAATATTTTTACCTTCTTCCTTCCTGATCACACCTGTCGGGGCAATCTCCGGAATATCATTTCCTTTGTAATTTATGGTTGAGACTTCGAGATCAAGTGGAAGGTCGAATATATAATTCCTTTTTCCCCTGATGACCCAGGAACCAGTAGATATAAATTCTCCAGATTCGGGGGTTTTGCTTACCTGTAGTGGAGTGACCCAGTATGCAGAACCTGACCTCATACCTGCGGCCCATGCCCTTGAAAAGCTAAGTGCAAATGCACATGCCTCATTGAGAGATTTTTCGCTTGGTTTAACCCCATTTTCGGCTTTTACAATGGTGCTTGGTGCCCCGTGTATGTCTGCATGAACATAATAATCGTTATCACCCATGTGTTTTTTTACGACTTTTTCGTTGGATTTTGCGTCTTTTCCACCTATTACTAGAAATCCATCTGATGTTATGAACCAGTGATAGATTTCAAACCACTGTTTGCTTCTGGCTTTCTTTTTCTCGACTTTTTTAACGTTCATCATTTTCTGTGTTTCCTGTATAGCTGTAAGCGCGCCTTCAATCTTCGATCTGTATTCCTTTGACCTGTCAAAATGATAGCTTGAGTTCTCACCAGGAGATTTGTTGTAAAATAGCTCAACCCGATCACCGCCGAGGTCTATTTGGACTATTTTCTTTGCCGGATCTGCAAGATCTATGTCCATCCCTTCCATCTTCAAAGGAAACTTGAGGGCTTTTTCCTTCTCATATCTCCTTATCCTACTGAGGAGATTGTTTATTAGAGGCATATTGGAGATAATTATCTTGCCCTTGTTATTCTCATCTTCCATTATCTTCCTGAATTCCTCTATACTCCTCTGCTGTGATTCAATCCTCCTCTCCAGAGGACTCTTTTCCCTGTCCAGAGGCTTGAAATTTAATATATAATGAGAAAGGCCTTTGTTGAAGTTCTCAA
Source organism: Oxyplasma meridianum (assembly GCF_038024865.1). NCBI lineage: Archaea > Methanobacteriati > Thermoplasmatota > Thermoplasmata > Thermoplasmatales > Thermoplasmataceae > Oxyplasma > Oxyplasma meridianum. The sequence goes on from NZ_CP133772.1 coordinate 964,577, forward strand.
AAACAATAGGGACTTCTGAAACTATGCTTTTCATTTCAACAGGAGAAAAAAGCCGTTTTTCAGAGTAAATATAAGATTTATTCAGAGTGCTTTCCCGCATAAGTGATCTTATGCCCTCAAGGATTTTATCGGTCTGAACTTTTTCAAACGGAGGCATTGCACTTTTCTCCATCCCAATTCTTGATATGAGTTCCTCCGAGTATTCTCCACCAAGATTCATTCTCGTGGCTAGAGTCTGCACCAGGGAAGCTTTGCTCTGGTTCAGCACTCCCCAGACCTCCTCATCTGACATACTGGAAGGATCGTTCTGTGAAGGCGGTATGTATATTTCGCCGACTTTCAATTTTCTATTTCTCCATTCCCTGGGGCTGAGTACAAATTCAATCTTCCCGGAATTGGTAACGATCAGGTTACCTTCTCTGAAAAGTTCAAATATAATCTCCTGCCCTGTATGCATAGTTAGTTTTACGACCCTGTCAAAATTCAACTGTTCCACATTTACTATTCTCCTCTCTGACAGCGATTTCCTCAATACCATTGTAACCTGTGATGGAGTTTCCGGCCTTTCTGGATCGTAGAATGCTATGACTCTAGACAGATCCACATAAAATGGAAATTTACCCTCACCCTGTCCATAAAGATTGAACAGGAATATTTTGGGAGAGACCTGATATATCTTTTTAATGAAAGACCCCTTTATTTTGTCCATATTTATGTTTATGAAAGCATGTATGTCAAGTGAAGAAAATTTATCAATCATGTCCAGTCGACCAATGAATGCAAACAAACGTTAAAAATTTGTTATGCCATGACAGTGATATATCATATGTCTGAACCTGAATTAAAAAAAGATGACTGTGGATTTAAGGTTATGGGAAATCTAGATAAAGAAAAAGTTGTTTTTTTGATCACACCGGAGATTTATATTGAACAGTTTCAAAGAATACGGTTCAAAGATAAAGTTGGAGAATGGGGATATGACGCAGTTTTCTGTGCTGTCTCTAATGAAGAAACTCAAAGGATAAGAACTATGGAGTTTGATGATCTAAATATGGTTTTGGGCAAAATCTATAGTGAAATGACCTTGTTTAATAAATCGCCTGAGATTACACTAATTGCACTTGATGAACTGGCAGTCATCTCTTTAATGATCTACTTAAAGAATTACAATATCTCGAAAATAATATTGCTGAATCCTGTTTTCTTTCCTGAAATTGCTGTCAAGCTTTCAAAAGTAGAAATACCCACGTTTATTCTCTATTCTGGAAATTCTAAAACGCCTTCTGCCCTTTCGTCAAGAAAATATCATGATCTTATTGCCGGGTCCAGCCTGCATAACATGGCCGGTACCTCCAGAGAAGACATGCTGGCAAGGAAAACACAATTTTTTAGTCATTTGAAAACATTTCTTGGAGATGATCAGGAAGGTACATGAGATAAAACTTCAACTTAGATATCGTGACATCGACAGTCTGGGTCATGTTAATAATGCTGTTTTCCTGAGCTATTTCGAAATTGGCAGAATTGGACTTTTCAGGTTGAACTCTGATGATTACAGAGTAGATTCTATTAATTTTGTTATTGCTCACATGGAGATTGATTTCTTAAAGACACTGCACCTGTTTGACGATGTTATACTTAGAACCAGAATAGTAAAAGTAGGTAGAACTAGCTTTACATTTGACCACATTATATTATCAGAACAGGGCAAAGACGTTTATTGCCATGGGACTGCAGTGGCAGTGGCGATGAAGGATGGCAGCAAAGTGCCAGTTCCACAGTTCATAAAAGATCTCCTTGCAGACTGAAAATGGATTTTAATCAATCCCTTAATCTCAAGATTTAGTTAATGAAACATATGATTCGAGGAATTGTGACATATTTATACTTCGGTGAGAGTATAAGGAATAAAGCCCCATCCCGCGGGGATTATTGGTGAGATGGCGTATAGCGCAAGATGAAGAGAGGCGCTCAGGTATATATTTTTCCTGATGTAATAAAGTGCACCATAGACCAGGCCTATACCAAATGTATCAAATATAAATAGAGGCAGATATATTCCTGGGTAGGAATAGGGCTCCATAATTGGAACGGAGAGATAAAATAGGGCAAACAGAACAGCCTGAAATATTGTTGCCTTTCTTAACCCCGTGAACTTGCCTATGTACCTTGCGATTATAAACCTGAAGTTTATTTCTTCAAGGATTACGGGGTAATACGATATTTCCAGAACATATGGGGGATACTGATGCAGAATGGGGTAAATAAAAAGCCAAACTACCATTACTGAGAAGAAAATAATCATGTCTTTAGAGGCAAGCGATTTAACCGCATTCTCTCTCAGTATCCTTATTTTTGAAATAAGAATTACGAAGATGACCGGGGCTATACCCATATAGAGATAGAAGAAAATGTCTGCGAAAGCGGAGAGACTCAAGTAAAAAAAAGAGAAAATAATGATCTGCATTGTAACAAATAAAAAAGCTTCATGCAGATTCTGTTTTTCCATAAAGCTTTCTCCCAACTGAATCACTAAAAGTTATATTCGTTCCAAACCACATAAAAGGCAGAGATACTGCCCATGTTATTATGCTGAAAATAACCTGCTGTTCAAGTCCAAATTCCTCCCATATAGTAATGCCTGCCACTATGGAAATATAAAATATGATTATGGAAAACATACTGAACATCATTGCAACAAATTCGTAAAAAATTCTTCTATTTACAAGCTTTAGAGAATAATAAGTGAGTCCTGTTAGTAATCCAGCCAATATTGAAGATATACTCATTAATGAAAAAGTTACTGGATTTATGTAAGCAGATGCTGTAAAATACGGGACGTACCAAATAAACATAAAAATTATGGAAGCGGGAATTCCCACATATTTGAACAGAAATGAGTATTTTTCAATTTTAGGTTTGAAGATGAAATTTAAGATAATTACCAGAAAAACCCCTTCAATAAACATTCCCATATTAATCCAGCTATAAAAGTAAAGGACTTTCTCAAGATGCAAGGCTATTCCAATAGTTTCAACTATGGGCATTCCTAGAAGTATGATTATGCCCCCCAGCAAAACTTTCACATTTCCTGCTTTGGGCCACATACTCTCAAGAATTTTATTCTGTTTGCCGCGGTTGAAATAATAATTTAGAAGAATGTTTGTCAGGAGTGCGAAGAGAATACTTTCAACAATTAGTGGAATGATTGCGAATGTTAGTAGGAATGCCACAAAAGTTGGATAAAATATTGTTAGGCTTTCACACTGACAGCTCAAAGCTGATACTAATCCTGAAGCTGTGCTGCTGATGAGATTCTGCTTCTCCCTTCCGGCAAATGAAAAAATTAGAAAATAGTTTTCTGTAAGCAGGGCTGAAAGCACTGTAAAAAGGAAAAATGTTGCACCACTTATAGAAACAACTAAAAGGCGATCATAAATCACTATTCCCTGATAAAATAAGAAGGGTGTTCCAATAGGCGATATATCGTCATATATTGAAGAGAATGTAATACCTACATAGGCCGGTACATTCCCCATCCTTATGAGATCTGCAAGCAGGTATATCAAAGAGAATATAGCTAAGAAGGCTATCAACTTCTTATAATCACGGCTTAGGTATTCTTTGCTGTTTTTCATAATTTCCAGAAGAGCCAGGAATGAAAAAACCGGAAAAACAAGCAGGTATGTGTAGAAGAATGTGATCATTATGAGGAAAATGGTCAGCAATATAGAGGTAAAAAGGAAATACTTTCTTAATAAAGGAAAATGGTTGATGAACACCGCAATTCCAGGAAAAATAAAGAAAAGAGAAGCCATTATAATGAATTCGTCCGTAACGAGATATGAAACGTGGAGTATGTTAAACTTAATTGACAGAATAAAATAAAGAGAGGTAGATACGTAATAAAAAGCAATGTATTTTATATTATTCTTCTCCATAGGCGTACTCACACAACGTTAACAAAAAATAGAGCTATTAACAGAAGAAGAAGGTAAATATTGGAAAAATGAAAAGCTTTTTTAAAATATGTCTTTGCGTAATTGTGAGTGAAAGGTTGTAGAACTGAGTAGAGAAGATAAGCATCCAGAACTATTGCAAGAACGTAATAAGGCAGCCCTACCTTTATCTCCCGGAAGAAAAAGGGAAGTATGCTCAAAGAAACCAGTACAACTGTATTGACAAGAATCCAGAATGCCCCTCTCTTTATTCCTATCTTTGATGGGAGCATTGGTATCCCTGCAGCAGTGTAGTCATCAACATTATTTGTTGCCAGAGTCCAGAAATGTGTGGGTGTCCACATGAATACCAGAGACGCTATGAATATTGATGTAATAGTGATATTTCCAAAAATGGCTGTGCTACCTGCCAGTGCTGGAAAGCTTCCTGCAATGCCACCAATAACAATATTCCAACTGGTTCTCCTTTTCAGTAACATTGTATATAGGGCTACATAACTTACAAATCCCGCGAATATGAATATTGTGCTTATAACATTTATGAAAACAATGCCTATGATAAGGGCTGCAAGAAGCATAAACCCTGAGATTTCTGATATAGTTTTAAAATTTTTACTGTTGATAATTGATTCCCTGCTGGAGGTACGTTTCATCTTCTTGTCGATATCCATATCATAGACGTTATTGAAAATAGACGCAGACATTGAAGCCAGTGTACCGGCTAAGAGGAGTGGGATTAAAAGAATAAAATGATTTAAACTAGATTTAACAGAAAGAAAGCCGGCAACCGCAACCATATCAACTAAAAAAGTTATTTCAAACTTGGAAATTTTTAAAAATTCATTGATCTTCAAAGTTTTCACCGGTAATGTAATTGATTGGTATAATTATTAGAGGAATCAAATGCAACAGCAACACCCTTCGGCGAAGTTTTCACCTCTAGTGTAATTGATTGAAAGTGGGATTGTAGACGAGTATTTGAAATTAAATGAGTGTAGTGAATTAAAACAATTTTGAGGTACCGGGGAATTGTTTAGCTGGTGAAATTGTATGCTTGTACCAGACGATGTTGCATTTACAATTATAAGACCGTACATGGTTGTGGGATGCACAGTGCACCAGTATGTGTATACGCCGGCTGTATTAAATGGAAATTTACCTGATGCAGTATGGCCCGGAACCTGTGTTAGCTGTGATGTTGTGATGGCTGTATATGATTTACTGGTAATTTCATATGAAGTTGGATTCTTCTTTATCAAACCGGGATTTGCTATCAAACTGGAACCCATTGTTGAAGATGCTGAACCATCATAACCAATGGTGAGAGTGTGAGGAAGATCATCCTCTTCAGTTACATTGAAGTATACAAGCGTCCCTACCTTGAAATAGAATGTTGGGTTGACTGTGCCGTTGTCAAAGTTGTATGATCCAACGGGGAAATCCCAGCCATTTGCATCCGCCCCAAGATTCACATATGCCACGTACTTATGGCTGAAATTTGTTGGGGTTATACCTTCTATAGTTGGAGCAGAAAGTATATATGTCATTCCTAGAGCAATTACTACAATTATTACCAATGCCAATGTTACTCCGCCTTTATTTCCTTCCATTTTTATTCACCACCATTAGCTGCCTGACTCTCAGATTCCGCAGGGACTGCACTGGATACTGCAGCTGGAATATCCTCCACAGTTTCAAATGCATTGTTTGTATCTGTGACTGGTTTTTTAAACCAGCTGGTAGCAATGTTGTAAAGAAAGACCAACTGACCGATTCCTATTATCACACCACCAAGGATAGCACTGTCCTGATATGGTTGGAAAAATGGGAAATATCCCGCAACAGCCCTTGGCATCCCTAGGAAACCTCCTAAGGACCATGCAAATGACATCAAGAAAGACCCAAAAGCAGTTATATAAAAGTGCCATTTTGCAAGCCTTTCGTTATAAACTCTGCCTCCTGAAAGTGTCGGATACAACATATAGAATGCTGCCATTGTCACTCCCAAAGTCATACCTACAAATATAAAGTGAAAATGACCAGTGACGAAATAAGTGCCATGGGCTATTTCATTGAAACTGTCATTTGCCAGCATTACACCTTCTACTCCGCCTATAACGAAGTCAAATATTGAATTGATTACAAATAGCATTGGGGTTGAAAGCCTTATTTTACCTGCAGTCCATAGCGTTGCAATCCAGTTGAATACAGATATGGCAGACGGTATAACCACCACAAAGGAAGTTGTCGTGAAGAATAGAACCCAATCAACACCCAGACCTGAATTTAAGAGGTGATGCCCCCATACAAGTTCACTGAATATAAGCAGAGTACCCATACCTATTATTGCAGAAGAATAACTGTAAACCTTACCTCCCGTGAATTTTTGAATGATCTCATACATAAGTCCAAAGAATGGCAGTACAGCTATATACACAATAGGGTGACCCCAGAACCAAAAGAGGATTGCGAAATTCAGTACTGTATTGGAAGATGCAGTGAAAAAGACCGGGTTGAAGAAATCATAGAACAGCATCCCCAGTCCAACCATCAATGGTGGATCTGACGATACAATCATTATGAGCGTAAATACTATTGACCATGCAAATATAGGCATCTTGGATAGAGGCATATCATCAGCCCTGTCCAGAAATATAATTTTGAGGACCACTATAGATGCCAGTGTTATACCAACGAATATAAACTCCATGGCAATAATTGCAAGCCAATTAGCCATACCTGCACCATAAGGCGTGAGTTGAAGGGCCAGTGGGGGGTACATATACCACCTCATTGATGATCTGGATACCACAAAAAGTGCTCCTCCCAGCAACCAGATCCAGTAAGCCACAGATGACAGTGTACCCATGTTGTCTTTTTTAAGTTTCAGATATGACGGCAATAGATAGTAAGCAAAGCCGAATGAAACCCCAATTGCAAACATGTATATCATAAGGGTTGCATGCTGTGTGAGGAATATATCATAAAGGACAGGACTTATAACAACAGGATTTGGGTCTACCAGACTTACCCGCATCATTACACCAAATGAACCTGCTAGGAAAAGAAATGCTATACCTGTAAAGAGGTACCTCAAACCAATGCTTTTTGCATCGTCGTACAAGAAAATAGAAAAGTCTGCTTTCCTTTTTCTTCCATAAAGCTTATCCCTTACATATTCGGATGGGTCAGAATATCCCTCTTCCTTAGCTGCATCTTCTACTGCCTCTTTTCTTGAAGATATAAGATAGTAAATGTAAAAAGTAAGGACCCCTAGGATGGTTAAGATTATCATTACTTCAAGTACATAATGAGTTGCGCCCTGGACAACTCCTGGAAGGGCTGAATAGGAAAATGGCATAAATGACATTTAGCTCGCCCCTCCATTTGTGACATCTATATAACCTCTCATTTCATAGTGTTCGAATCCGCAGTACTCAACGCATTCAAAGTAATAATAGCCTAACTTGGTAGGTTTGAATGAAACCTGGTTCTCGTGACCTGGAACCGCATATGACTGAACCCCAAATTCCGGTATTAATAAATCATGAATAACATCTTTCGAAGTTACCTCAAAAGTATAATTATGGTTAACTATCAATGGCAGAGCACCACTATGTGAATTCCCAGAATTGAAATAGGTTTTGTTTCCTATCTGGAATTCCCAAACCCATTGTGAACCAGTGACATTTATAATTGTTGAATTTGCAGGTACCGTTTGAAGATCAGTTGGTTGTGCTATGTTTGAAGTGTGTGAGTCAATAAAAGCTATATTCACAACTGCTGATACAATCAGAATTGCTGCAACACCCAACAGCCACATTACTTCTGTTTTCCCTTTTGGACTCATCTGTAATCCTCCCACTTATGTGTCTTATCACCTTTTTTGTAGACAGGGTAGAACAACATACTTATTGTAAAAACGGTGACAGCTATTCCAGTAGCCATGTAAGGTGCCAATATTTTTTCTGCCTGTACACCAGGATCCCCAGCAAAAAACCCCGCCATTAGAAAGGATAACAGGAAATATGAAGCAACCCCAACTATAACACCAACTATCAATAAACTGACCACAACTCTTTGGTCATTTTTCATAACAAGGTATTGTGACCAATTTATTTAATGTTTTCCAGTATTGTCTTGGTATTTAAGCATTATATACAGCGCATTTTTAATATAAAAAATAGATTTTTTCCCTATATTTTTTAAAGGGTCCAAAAGGTATTATTTCAGCAATTCCTAGGCATTACGGCATTATTTTGTATTTTTTTAAAATCTCAATAATATGATCCTCGATGGGGATTTTCTTAATTGCCGCAAGTAAGTTTGTACTGTCTATTTTTCGTTGGAACAAATCTTCGGTTTCGAATTGCGCTTCCAGTCTGGCTTCCATAATTGATTTTATATTTTTTTCATCCATTGAATAGATAATTTCAAGGAATAACTCACAAAATTCAACGTATTCTTCATCACTGTATTCCTTCACCATATGCCCGATCATTTTTTTGAATTCGCTGATCTGGTCTTCCTCTTTTTTTCCAAGCAGATCGACCAGGAATTTTGTAATTGTGTCTTTTCTTTCTTCGTTATTCATCTTTAGTATGTCCTGATAGTTTAATTCCATAGGTTTTAATTTCTGTATGACTTAAATACTTGCCGTTTCAGTAGCACATTTAGGAATAATAGTTCCTGAGAAATAAACCAAACCTTATAGAAACGGTATTAATAGATAATATCATTAACTGCCGGATGAAAATCTTCATTGCTGTTATACTGACAGAAATTTTGATGACAGCCTTCATATCATATCTTATATTTTTCTCCCTTAAAAAAAGGAAAAGGTTTACATACCGTGACTTTTCCATAGCAGTCATAGCACTATCAATGATGGCAAGTATGCTTGATTCAATAACTTATTATTTGGCATTTCCGGTAACTTTCCTGAATGCCGTCATAGCGCTTAACATATCAATGTTTGAAATGTCAATCGCTGTAATTTACCTCCTGTGGATCTCATTTTCAAAAAAATTCATAGGCTATAACCGGACTGTTTCTAACACACTGATATTTCTTATAGTGTTCAATGAGGTTTCAATGGGGATTTTTCTGAGGCTTATCGCTTTCGGATATTACCCAACTTCCTCTGATTATCCTCTGCTTTCCAATGTTCTTTCGGTTATTAGTTCAAGCTTAAACTCATACCTTTTCATTGTCCCAATGGTTGTTGAAATGGCAGTGATTATTGCCATAACTGTTGAAAATTCACTTAACAGGCTAATCTCTTTGAGTATAATGTTACAGAGCGTTTTTAGCCCTACTTTTCTGGGGAACGAGAATTTTGTTCTGCTGGGGATCATACTTGGAACAGGCAGCATGATCGCATTCATGGTTATATTTTACGAGCGTATCTCAAAAGGCAGAACAGCGCTATTCCTTACTGATATGCGAAAGATGAGAAATATTTTCCTCCTTTACACCCTGATGAGCGCTTCAATTTTTATTGGAACGCTTTACCACAGCCCCTTTTACGTTGGATGGTTCCCGTATGGAATAGCAATGGTTGCAGGTATGGTATTTTATCTGCATATTCACTTTCCCATAGGAGAACCTGATAAAAAGCGTACAGGCTGGATAAAAAATCCAAAATTTGTATTCCTGATTCTTCTTACGTCGTTTATCTCGGAGTGGTTCCTTGCAGCAGCAATAGAATTTCAAGCATATGCCCCTTCTTTTGCAACTGGTTTTCAAAACTTAGTTATATTTTCCAACATGCTGGGGGGCGTGACAGTTTTCACTACCAGGTCTGTAATAGTAGACATTTTCTATATTTTTGGAGCAATTCCAAACTACTACATCTTTTTGACTATAATGGGATTAGAAATGGGCGCTCTTGTCATATTCAGAATGAGAACCATACAGTGGAAGGAAAAAAGGGTAAACCTTGCACTTGCCCTCATAGCCTTCGCCCTTTATACCACCATATATCCAAATTTCATCGGGAATGCAACATATTCCAAACTTCCACTGTGGGCCAATGTCGGTGCCCTTGCACCACTATATCCATATATGGTTGCCTCTCTTCTTGGAAGTTATGCCCTTTACGCCATACTGGCTTTGCTTTTTGGGAGGAGAAGTTATTGCAGCACACTTTGCCCTTCTGCAGTGATGTATGGCGGGAGCCTGAGTCAGTCTATGATCTCCTTCAACTATGAATCAGGATTCAGCAGAAAGAATATCGGAAGCAGGTTCAAGGGATGGGTAATTTCGGTTATTTCTTCACTTTGGGTAATAATGATTGCAGTATCTATCTTATCCTACTTTACTACATCCAAAATTGGAACATTCGACCTTTATGGAATTGATGTTTCAGTTTACTTTTCCTTTTTTATTTGGAATTTTCTCTGGTATATATTTTTCATATCAATACCGTTTGTTGGGATGAGCCCCTGCAGGAGATATGGGTGGTGCACTACAGGAACATTTGTCGGTTTTTTCAGTAAGATTGGACTGTTCAAACTGAAGGTAAAGGAACCAGAAACCTGCGTTACATGTCCCACAAAGGACTGCGTATCAGCGTGCGAAGTTGGGTTAGGTGACCTCGCAGGTCAGTTTATAAAGACCGGCGAGTTCAAAAGTACAAAATGTGTTGGTGCCGGTTCCTGCCTGGAGGCATGCCCTTATGATAATATTTTCTTTTATGATATTAGAAATTTTTTAAAAGAAAGAAAGACCAAAAGTTAACTTTTGATCAATCAAAGTCCTTTGTAGAAACTTTAAGTTTCTTCTTTGCCGGTTCCATATCTATATGCTGGAACTGAGATTTCAGTCTTTCCAGTACTTTTGGCAGAGAAGTGTATTCCATTTCATCTTCTGGAAGCCTGTGTGGCTCAAATGGACCCATTCTTCTGAGATAATCCACCACATCAACTGCTGTTTTCCTTGCACCATCGAAGGCCGGATCATCAAACATGTCCATAGGACCTGTGAGTTTTCCATCTTTCAAGACGAATCCAAGTGCTACAACTCTTGGTGGCCCGTCAAACCTTGTCATGTTTGCATTCTTCATTCCTACGGGCATAAGCGGACCATTGAATGATCCCCGCATCCATCCTGAAACAAGATACGGATGGGAAAATGCTTCCAGTGACTCACCTGAAGCAGGCAACCCTGACTGTATCCTTACAATTCCTGCTGGGTCATCCTTTCCGACATATTCACCTGCGATAAATGATAATTTATCGGTAGTTATAACCGATACGTTCTCATCCGGAAGTTTTTCATGATTTTTCTTTGTGAATACTCTCTTAATTACATACCTACTCTTTGAGCCTATCATGCCCATGATATCATACATATGATCAGGTGTGTCGAGGTATATTTTCTTACCTTCAATTATGTCCCATATTTCAAATTTGAACCCGTCATGCATATTTGGGTCTATAACAAGTCCTGGAGTATTATATGGATCGGCAAACATCTTGAATATGGGGAAGTTAAATGCGCCAGGTTCGGTCTTATCCATCATATATATGATAAAAGGCTCAGATTTTCTTGCGTTTATTTCCATCTCGGCCACACCCGGACCCATTCCTTTAATGTTACCTGAGAATGAATCCTTCAGTAGATCCTGACCTGCTCCGTACAGTCCCACTTTTTTCGCCACTGCTGTGCCTGCAATGAATGCGTCCCATGCAAGTTCATGGATTTCAGAGTTATCCACACCACGATTATGTATCATAGTTATCTGTATATCGTCTCCTACGTGGGAAATAAAATGATCTGTCAGGATTCCGTTTCCGTGTTCTTTTATAAATTTCCCAACTTCTTGAACTACTGGTTCGTATACACTGGAATGACCTGGGAGGCTTCCAATGTCTGCCTTTATATGCGATATTGTAGTTTTCATGATTTTAATTAGTTAAATCTGGATTTAAATATTTCGTATACACTTTTTTTAATTAGGCAATCAACGAATTTTTTTAATATGAACATCGGTATTTAGTGTATTTACCTTATTGGGTCAGGTGAAAAGAGTTATAATTGAAAGTTCTATTATGCCTGTTCATGCTCAATCCTATTTTGATTGTAATACTGATTATAATTGCCTGGGTGCTTATACTTGCTATAGCCGCACCATTTATCAGAAAGTCAAAACATTTTTCATTCATGGGTCCTGCCATTATGGTGAAGGCTGTAAAAAACAGAAAAATAATGGACAAGGTATCATCAAAATTTCCGGGCATAATTTTCTCCCGTTTATCAGTGGTTCTGGTTATAATATCATCCGTTATTGCAATGGTATTTCTCCTATACGGGTCTTATCTGGCCACCATTGAGCATAATGTAAGACCGCCTTCACTTCTTCTTTACCTGGTTTTACCGGGAATCAATCCTGCAATCCCAATAGTTTATGGAACACTTTCGCTGATTGCCGCAGTTGTAATTCATGAATTTTTTCACGGCATAGTTGCAAGGAAACATAACATAACTGTGAAGGCTGTGGGGGCCCTTTTTTTCATAGTGCCAATAGGAGCATTTGTGGAGCCTGATGAGAAAGAGGTAACTGAGGCGAATCCAGTCGTTAGAAGAAGGATATTTGCTTCGGGTCCAGGGATAAATATAGTTATAGCATTTGTTGCCCTGTTAATTCTCCTCTTTGCAATGGCACCCCTTGCAACACCCATACACCAGGGTTTATACGTTGAAAGTGTACAGGCAAACTCAGCCTACAGCAAAATTGGAGCCCAAAGCGAGATAACTTCCGTCGGAAACTTCTCTGGTGAAGATCTGAACAGTATACTAGAAAATGCAACAATAACGCCGGGAGAAATGACTAACGTTACCGTATTTAACGGGATCTCTCTTGTGAAAGAGAAGGTTCCAGCGGGCCTTGTTGTTGTAGGAACTATAAAAGGGTTTTCCGCTTACAAAAATATATCACTGGGAAGTATAATTTACTCAATAAACGGTACTCATATTTACAACACAACACAACTCACCAGTATTCTAGATCACATCCCACCTGGCAATAATATAACAATGTCCACTCTGACCTATACCAATGGAAAATCTTCAACATTTGAGAATCACACGTTAGTCACAGGATCAAAGTACAACTATTATGCACAGTATGATCCCTCAGCAAACAGGGTTTCATATAAGAACCAGAGTTTCATAGGGGTGGAGATCAGTTATCTTGGTATAAGTTCAGTTCCAATCAATGAAATTAGATCTGAAGTACTGGGGACAACTATGCTTAGCAGCCCATGGTATGGCACCCTAAGCGCAATAGCTCTTCCCTTTACCGGTCTTTCCCCTATTCCTGGAAAACTAGCCAGCCTATTTTCTACTCCTTTTAATCCATTCATATTCTGGGGGTTATTCAATACGCTATTCTGGCTTTTCTGGATGGATTTCCTTCTGGGTATAACAAACGCACTGCCATTTTTCATTCTGGACGGGGGGCAATTCTTCAAAGATACGCTTAAGATTTCATCCCGCAGGAGAATTTTTAAGAAATTAGGGGACGATAAGACCATTGCCAATATATCTTTGATAATGAACTTCATTGTGTTTTTCCTTATACTATGGGAAATCGTTGCATTGGAACATATCTGAAAAAGCCTTAAGTTAAAGATCATATTTCCCAATATTCCAATGCAATACCTTTAATATTGATTCAAAATTATCCAACATAGATCAAAAGGATGATAAATAATGGCATTCCCTGAAGCAGTTGAAAGAAGACTAAACAAAAAGATATGTATGAAATGTAATGCTAGAAACTCCCCCAGAGCAGAAAAATGCAGAAAATGTGGTTATACTGGACTGAGGATGAAAGCAAAGGAAAGGAGAGGCGGACAGTAAGAGAATCCTCTATGCAAGAACCTGAAGTTGCAATTTTAAGAATGGAAGGGACAAATTGTGAAGAGGAGGCTTACCATGCTTTTCAGGATTCTGGATTCAAACCGACTTATATTCATATAAACGAACTCAAGAATAAAAGAGAGTCTCTTGAACATTTTTCCACGATTTTCCTTCCGGGGGGATTTTCTGCTGGAGATTACATAAGGGCTGGATCTATTTTCTCTGCAAGGCTTTCAGAATATTCCAGAAAGGACCTGGAAAGATTTGTGGATGAAGGTAAACCGATTATCGGGGTCTGCAATGGTTTCCAGATACTTGCTGAACTTGGTTTCATTCCGGATCTGGATGGCAAGATGGAGAGGAAAGTTGGCCTGGCACCTAACAGTTCAAACAGATTTGAATGCAGGATGTCCTATGTGAAAATGACGGGAAAAACCCCTATGTTGAAAGAAATTAAACATGACCTTCCCTACATGGTTCCAGTGGCTCACGCCGAAGGTAGAATTGTTACGGCGAGGGATCAAAACTTTCTTGAGAAACTTGATGAAAGCGGCCAGATTATATTCAGATACTCAAATCCTGATGGAACTGATGCTTTATATCCATGGAATCCAAATGGATCTGAAGGGTCAATAGCTGGACTGAGCAACTTTCATGGCAACGTGATTGGTCTGATGCCACATCCCGAGCGCATCTACAACTTTTTTGGGAAACTACCTAGCGGAATAAATAAAGATGTCTTGGGCAAAAATTTCTTCGACTCTTTGTATAATTATATCTTAAAGAAAGCTTTCTAGAAACCTTTAACAACAATATTCATTGAATTTTGAGAGCAATGCGTCCAGCTTATCTTTTGTCTCTTTCACCTTTATTTCAAGTACTCTTCTTAACTCTGGCAGTTCGAGAGATCTGAAGACAAGATACTGCCCACCTTTCTCGATACATTTCATTTCCTTTTTCGCCAATCCCAGAGAAGTAAGTCTCTGCAGATTTTTATATACGGTTGTGCGGTTTCTCTTAACTTCCAAAGCAATCTGATCCAGTGACTTGGCCTCCTTATCGCTCAATATATTGAATATCTTAAAATCGATTTCGTTCAAACCGTACAGACAGGACAGAAGATCATTGCATACGATTTTCTTTCTTTTGGATTGGGTTAAAGACAGCACCACTGGAAATAAAGCTGAAGTATATAGATATTTCGTGGAATTTGAAATATCGTCAAATTTATAACCTTGCTTACAATCAACAGCAAATGGGAATTGCATTCAGTCCTTTAGCAGACTTACCCTTGTGGTAGATGTATTCCCAATGGTTTACAGTTTGCGTGTGGTGGGAAAAAATGGCAGATGCGGAACTGGAGAATATAAGAAAAAATATATACAACAGCATTCTGAATGCAAAGAAACCGGAGAAAGTGAAAAATATGGAAGGAAAATCAGTTGAATTGAATGATTCGAATTTTGACCAGATTGTGAACAAGCCCGGTCTGACAGTGGTAGATTTCTGGGCAGAGTGGTGCGCACCCTGCAGGTTTGTATCACCTGTTCTTGACGAGCTGGCAAAGGAGTATGCCGGTAAATTGGTCCTTGGAAAATTGAATGTGGATCTTAATCCACAGGTATCAGCCAGGTTTATGATAAGAAGCATACCTACTATAATGTTCTTCAAGGATGGAAAACCGGTGGACACAGTCATTGGTGCGCTTCCAAAACCCATGATAGAGACAAAGATAAAGAAGAATCTTAATTAGTGAAACAGATGGCTACAAAATATGACGTTATAATTATAGGGGGAGCTTCAGCAGGACTTTCTGCTGCCCTCTATACTTCAAGGCAGAATCTCAGGACACTTGTTATTACCAAAGACATTGGTGGCCAAGCACTATTGACAGATTCTATACAGAATTACCCAGGATTTGGGAATATAGGAGGTTTTGAACTGCTGACCAAGTTTCAGGAACAGACTATGATGTATGGCACTGAATTCCTCTATGATGAAGTGCAGAGCGTATCAAAGAGTGAAGAGGGATTCAGGGTAAAATCGTATTCACAGGAAAATACTGCTGAAGTCCTGATACTTGCATTCGGAAAAACTCCCCGTGATCTTGGTGTATCAGGAGAAAACGAACTCAGAGGAAAGGGTGTATCTTACTGTGCAGTATGTGACGGCCCTCTTTTCAAATCTAAAAAAGTAGCAGTAGTTGGCAATGGTGATAATGCCATAGAGGCGGCAAGCTATCTTTCATCACTTGTTTCAAATCTTTACATTATACAATCGACAGAAAAAACCAGAGGGGATGAAGAAACTCTCAATTCCCTGAAAAACATGAAGAACGTAGAGTTTAGAAACGGAAGTAAAGTTGACAGAATTCTTGGAGAAAACTCAGTAACCGGCCTGGAACTACAAACCAAAGAGGGAAAAAACAACCTTGAAATCGATGCAGTCTTTATTGAAATGGGGTATATTGCCAAGACAGAACTTGTAAAGGATCTGGTTGAACTTAACAAGATAGGGGAAGTTGTGGTGAATAAGTTCTGTGAAACCACCCAAGAGGGGATCTTCGCCTGCGGAGATGTTACCGACACCCCCTACAAGCAGGTGGTTATTTCAGCTGGACAGGGGGCTATAGCCGCATTGTCAGCATACAACTATATTCAGAGAAAAAAGGGGAGACCAACATCAAAGACAGACTGGAAAACTGTTCCTATACAGAAGGAAGAAAAGTCAGATTTCAAACTTTCAAGAAATTGATATTAAAATTTATATTTTCAATATTTTTCCTATAATTTATGCTTAATTTTATTCTCCTTTTTCAAGTTTTTTAATAAATTGCCTGGCTTTTACTTTGAACTCTTCAAGTGTCCCATCGTTCACGATCATGTAATCTGCAAGAGAGATCACTCTGCCTATTCCCCACGAGAGTTCTCTTTCATCCCTGCTATTAAGTTCTGTTGGGCTTTTCACATCGTCTTCCCTGTCCCGTTTTAAAATTCTTGCAAGGCGATCATCATGGTTGGCATATATTGCAATCACCCTTACATTGGCGAACCTTTTACGGAAGTACTCCAGCTCTTCAACATTTCTCAAGCCGTCGACTATTGTTTTATCTGGGTTGGTAACGTTCTCAGAAGTTCGCTTTGCCCATATGTCCATCCCATGTACCTGCCTTTCAGAACCTGCGAATTTTCCGATGTCGTAATCTTTCTGGCCAATATTGTGTTCCCGAGAATATTTCCTCACGGTATCTCCCATGTGAACATCCATATATCCCATAGATCTGGCAACTTTAATGAATTCGTCCTTTCCAGACCCAGGCATTCCTGTAACAATAAGCATTTAATTTACCACCGTACTAATCTTATATTTTTCCAGTTTTCAAAATTTTCATCTGACTATCCAAAAAGGAAACCCATCCCGCCTTCTGCGTTACCCTCTTCTTCCTTTATTTTACTGTAAATTTCAATTGCCTCCTTTTCTGGGATGGATTTAATGTCGGGACCCAGTATCTCAGAGACCTTTCCGAATATGTAATCAGGTCCTTCTATAACAATTATTGTTGAACCTGAATTGTTGAAAGCTGACCCATCTTTCTGTATTATGGTCTGCCTCCCAACAATGTCGTCAGATAAAAGTTTTTCAATCATTTTCCTCTGTTCTGAATTAAATTTGTAAATTTTGAACATAGCTGGTTAAGTCCACAACAAATATAAGCATGTTGACATAAATAAAGAGGCAAGACCAACTGCATTAAAAGTTCATAAAAGCTTTATTCTTTTTGTGAAATTGAAAGAGGAAATTTAAAATTTAACGTCTCAATTAAAAAAATATTTGAATTACGTAACGATATGGGGAAGATGTCAGAAATTGACCTTAACCTCATAATAGGAGGACCGCAGGGAGGCGGTATCGATACATCTTCCAATATGATAAGTCGCTCATTTGCAGCTTCCGGGTACAATGTTTTTGGTGTAAGGGAGTATCACTCCAACATTAAGGGGAGACACAGCTATACACATCTTAGAATTAAGAAAGAGAGACCAAGATCACTGAAATATCCGGTTGATATTCTTGTTGCACTTGATGCGGACACACTTTTCGAACATCTTGATGATGTCTCAAAAGGTTCCAGGATAATATACGATGCAAGTTTTGAAAATTCTGAGCTTTCTCAGGCCAGGATGATAATGAGAGACACCTCAAGAAGAATAAAGGAAAAACTGAATTCTGAAAAACTTCCAAACAATGTGAAGGGAGTGCTTGCTTATATGGAAAAGAGAGGAGCCAAGCCCATAAAAATTCCATTTGAAAGCATTGTGACCTCTGTTGTTAAAGATGGCCCTGCAACAAGGTATTTCAATACTCTTGGTGCCGTAATAACACTTTCAATTGCAGGACTTGACCAGAAGTTTGCAGAAGAGGGTATAAGAGCAGTTTTCTCCAACAAAGAAAAGGCGATCAAAGAAAACATTGCGGTGGTTGGTGCTGCATACCAGTACGCACAAAATAATTCTATGAGAGGACAAGACCTTGAAGTAATCGACACAAAGGAAAGGATGCTTCTTACTGGAAATGATGGTGCAGCAATAGGAAAACTCATGGGGGGACTTAGATTCCAGACCTACTACCCAATTACACCTGCCAGCGATGAAAGTTCCATATTGGAGGAACATGAGTCGCTAAAATGGATTGCCTCAGAGGAGAAAAAACTCAAGGAGTCTGGAGTTGTTGTGGTACAGTGCGAGGATGAGCTTTCCGCCATCACAATGGCAGAAGGGGCAGCACTGACAGGCGCCAGAACAGCAACCGCCACAAGTGGACCTGGATTTTCCCTTATGGCTGAAGCTATAGGCTTTGCTGGTATGGATGAACTTCCCATAGTTGTTACATTTTACCAGAGAGGTGGACCGAGTACTGGACTTCCTACAAGAAATGGACAGTCCGATCTTATGTTTGCACTGAACACCGGACATGGTGAGTTCCCAAGGATTGTAATATCTTCAGGGGATGTTGAGGAATGCATATACGACGCCATGAGATCACTGAATTATGCACACAGATACCAACTTCCAGTAATACATCTTATAGATAAGAACTTGGCAAACACAACGGATCTGATACCTGAAATTGACAATAAGAAGGTAAAAGTTATACTAAGCGTCCAGACTATGAAACAGGAGGATTTCAAGAGGTACAACCTGAATACCGAGAACGGTATTTCAGAAATGGGCTACTTTGGAAAGAACATATTCTGGATGACAGGCGACGAACATGACGAACTTGGACATGTTACTGAGGATTCAGAAGTGAGAGACAAGATGATGAGGAAAAGATTCAGGAAACTGGAAACAGCGGTTGCAGAGATACCAATGGAAGACCGGGTCCAGCTCTTGGGAGATCCAGACGCAGAAGTAACATTCGTGACCTGGGGAAGCCAGAAAGGACCAATTCTTGATGTAATCGAAGATCTTAAGAAAGAGGATATTTCAGCAAACCTCCTTTACATAAAGATGTTCGAGCCTTTCCCATCGGAATTTGTTGAGAAGGTCCTGGGAAAAGCAAAGATGGTCATTGATGTTGAAAGTAATATGACAGCGCAGGCGACTAAAGTATTAAAGCAGAATACAGGCCTGAGCATTAGCAGAACAATTCTAAAATATAATGGCAGACACATAACAGAGGATGAGATATTGAAAGCAACAAAGAAAATACTGGAAGAGGCTTCTTCCGGAAAGAAAATCGTTAATGAGGTGCTTGTAGATGGCGCATAATTTCAAAACAGATCTGGCGATAGACTGGTGCCCTGGATGCGGAGATTTTGGTATACTCACATCAATAACACAGGCATTGACCGAATTGAATCTGGGGCCACATGACGTGGTGGCAGTATCGGGTATCGGGTGTTCCGGTAAAACGCCCCACTACCTGAACATTGCAGGAGTTCATACTCTCCATGGTCGATCCATACCATATGCAACCGGAGTGAAACTCTCCAACCCGAATCTAAAAGTTATATTGACTGGAGGAGACGGAGATCTGCTGAGTATAGGGGCAGGACACTTCGTTGCAGAAGGCAGAAGAAACAGTGGACTTGCAATAATACTGTTTGATAATGCAGTATATGGACTTACGAAAGGACAGGCTGCACCAACAATGGAACTGGGAGAAAAGACAAAAGGCCTGAGCAGAGAGAATATGTTTGGCAAAGTAAATCCAATTGCATTGGCACTCACATCAGGGTACAGTTTCGTGGCGAGGGGATTTTCCTTCGACATGAAACAGCTTAAGGAACTTATAAAAAGGGCCATAATGCATGAGGGATCGTCTGTCATAGATGTCCTCCAGCCCTGCCCAACCTACAATAACATTAATAGCATGGAATGGTACAAACAGAGGGTTTACAAACTAGAGGATGACAAGTCATGGGACCCGGTTATTAACCAGGGAAACAAGAGCGATCTTTCTCAAAAATACCATGAGGCATATAACAGGGCACTGGAATGGGGTGACAGAATACCCACTGGAGTATTCTTCGATAACCAGACTCTTGAACCCTTTACAAAAAGAATAAACCATATAGTTCCATCATATCTTGAAAACCCTCCAGCAGCTCAGGTGGTCTCAACCAGTGATGGGTATAGCGTGGTTGATCCTATGAAAACCTTTGCCGATAAGATCATTAAATGATCTTTACAACTTTTCATTTCAGGAAAAGATTGATTCCGTAATATATGAAGACAACACCGAACGAGGCAAGAATTATAAAACTGAAAATTTTAATTGCCTCGGCCATTTTTTTCCCATATTTTACAACAGACCTATTTATTGCCAAGGTCAGAAATGCAACCCATAAGACTATCCCTATGAAAAGAAAATAGAAAGGTTCTGTTCCAAATCTCTGGAATACGCTCAATCCTGCGGTTAACCACCATGCTATCTGCATTGGATTTACGAGTCCTAGCAATAGTCCTGAGAAATAATTCATATTTTTTCGTGGTGATTTGATGCCATCAGAGTATCTGGATCTAAAAACACCCACGGATAGGAATATGAAAAAGATTCCTCCCATAAGAAATATGTAGCTGTCATAGGAAGCTAGGTCCACTAAAGACCGGAATCCAAGTGTTATTATCATAAGTGTAAAGTCAGCAGACATTGCTCCCATTCCAATCATGAAGCCTTTCATGACAGATGTCATGGATCTGTCAACAATCATTGCCGTAATTGGGCCGGGTGGGGCTGCCAGTGATATTCCAAGAGATATTCCTAGAACTATTGCTACTCCTGTGATCATAAAGGTTTGCCACCTCATCTCAAATATGTTTATTAGGAATTTTACAGTATTGGGATTATGGAATATGAAAGCCTCAATACCCTAACGGATTATCTGGGCGTTACCGAGAAAAGATTTAGAGAACTGATAGATTCAGCAGGAGATATTTTCCACTATGCCGAAACCGCTACCAGAGGCAATGATTACTGGCAGGTTTCGCAACCTGAATTCAGGCTTATCTTTGCCATTGCAGCTGCTATGAAAGCTGAAAAGATTGCAGAGACTGGAGTTGGTCCTGGAACCACATCAACTGCCTTCCTCGAGGCAATGGAACCATTTGATGGAAGACTTTACAGTTTTGACCTTGGCAGGAAATATGGAAATTCCGATGAGAAGCCTGTGGGATTTGTTGTACCTGTCAATCTAAGAGGGAGATGGACTCTGACACTTGGTAACAGCAGGGAGACTCTAGAACCGGGTCTGGAGAAGTACGGACCATTTGACATCTTTATGCATGACTCTGAACATACTTACGATCATGTGACATTTGAACTCAACGCAGCCATGAAACACATGAAAGAACGCTTCATTATAGTGGTGGATAACTACAATTGGACTAAGGCACCCGAGGATTTTGCATCCTCCAACGGACTGAGGCTGATTCATCCAATCGATGATATGTGCCTGATTTTCAGGGAATGATAATTGGCGCCATTATATTCCTGGAAAATTACTCCAGAGTTGTGGCATCCCAGATGTCTCTAATTTTTTCATCAATTTTTTCATAAGGAAGTGAATCTGAGGGGCCTGTTGTGTCAATCCTTGCCTGTTTACCCAGAAATGTCCCCCTGAACTTCTCCAGGTCCTTATCTTCAACAAGGTAACGCTTAACATCAAAGTAGTTGCCCGCTACCCTGATAAATCTTGTTCTACCGTATCTCCCCTGGCTCTTTTTGCTTGTTGTGAGCAGTCCGAAGTCTTCAAGTTCGGTGAGAATATCACTTACTCTACGGGAGGAAAGCTGGGCAAATCCAAGTTCACGGCATATGCTCTTATAATTCTCGAAGATCTCCCCCGTGAACATCATGGAACTATCCATTTCCTGTGTAACAACTGCACTGAGAAGCACCATCTTGGATTGAGGGGGCAAAGTGGCAATCGCCTCCCTCATGACATCCATCTCAAATTTGTCCCTTGCCCTGTAAACCTCTTTATCTGTAACCTTTTTGGTTCCATCCCTTATTGAGACTTCGATCGCTATGCGCATAAGCTCAAGCGCTTTCCTAGCATCACCATGCTCCTGCGCACCTATAGCAGCACATAGATTCAGGGCAGAATCGTCTATTGGCTTGGACATGGCGATATTGCTGATTCTTAATGTGAGAATATCTCTCAGTTCAGATGCATTGTAAGGTGGGAACATTATGCTTTCCTGGTTCAGCCTGCTTCGTACCCTTGCATCCAGAGATTCGAGAAAACCCGTATCGTTGGTTATACCTATGAAGGATGTTCTTGTCACTGTGGAATCATCACTTAGTTTCAGTATGACGTAAAGGGCATCAGGGCCATTCTTCTTGATGATCTTGTCTATCTCATCCAGAACCACAACCATAAATCTCCTTGACCTGTTCATGCGCTTCAGCAGTTCCGAATATATCCTGTCCATTGGCCATCCAAGACCGGGAATTTTATCCTCATCTATTTGGGTAAGAGCGTTGGAAATTTCCACAAGGATGGAATATGGAGAATCATATACCTGGCAGTTTACATGGAAGATCTCAATTCCTTCCGGATCTTTCTCTTTTAGCATTTTCGTAACGTAAGTTGTGGTTGAGGTCTTTCCGGTTCCAGTTTTCCCATATATGAGAAGATTTGATGGCCTGCTGTTGTGGAAAACACTGCTCAGTGTCTTTGCCATTAAATCTATTTCACGTTCTCTGTGAGGAAAAATTTCAGGTAGGTATGAACCCTCAAGAACTGTTAGATCAAGCATATTATTGGTCATTTCCGCGGAATATTTTTCAAATGGATTCATGTAAGATACCAGTGAAATAAGAATAGGTCTATTGAGTACTAAATATTTTTTGAACCGTATGCAGGATCAAATTCATGATCAAAAAGTTAATCTTGTGCATATGGAATTACCGCTGACTTTTCTATTTTCTTTATAAGCCCTGCTAGGTACATTGAACCTGTAACCAGAATAAATTCACCTTTTCCAAGGCAGTAATCGTATGCCTGATAGGGGTCCTTTATTGACCTGCTATTCACAAACATGTTTCCGTATAACCTGAGAAGCCTGTCCGGATCTATTGATCTCAGAGGCTCGTCCGGCGTAGTAAACACAATATTCTCCGAAATCTTTCTCAATTCGCTCAAAAATGAGAACGGATCCTTGTCTGAAAGCATCCCTACGAGAAGTAAGGGCTTTTTTTCTGTTATCTTTCTCAGTGTTGAAGTTATTGCAGTGGCAGCAGGAGGGTTGTGTGCAGAATCAACCATAACCATTGGGTCTTTCCTGATTATTTCCATCCTCGCAGGCCATCTTGTTTCCAATATACCCTTTTCTATGTCCCGTTTTCCAATCTTAATGCCGGAATTCTCAACAGCCAGTATGGCTGTAGCTATATTCCTGACTTGAAACTCTCCTATCATAGGTGATTTAATTTTATATGTATCATTGGATGTCACCAGCGTGAAAATGTTTCCATCAATGGACATCTCCAGATCCATTGTTCTTGAATCTTTATCAACAGTGAATAACCGGGAATTCCTT
Source organism: Oxyplasma meridianum (assembly GCF_038024865.1). Lineage (NCBI taxonomy): Archaea > Methanobacteriati > Thermoplasmatota > Thermoplasmata > Thermoplasmatales > Thermoplasmataceae > Oxyplasma > Oxyplasma meridianum. The sequence goes on from NZ_CP133772.1 coordinate 988,452, forward strand.
CTCTGTGAGATGCTTGTAATGGTCTTTACCACCTCAAGTTTATTATCACTAAGCACAACAGGAATTCCATTCTTTATTATGCCACCTTTTTCATATGCAATTGCTGTTAGGGAGCCGCCAAGTTTGTCCGCATGCTCAAACCCTATCTGGGCAATGACGCTGATAAGCGGCTTTATAATATTTGTTGAGTCGAGCCTCCCCCCAAGTCCAACCTCCACCGAAGCATACTTACAGCCTGTCTCTTTGAAATAATTAAATGCCATCAGAGTTGTTACTTCGAAAAACGTCGGGTTTCGATTGTTCTTTGAAAGTTCATCTATCTTTCCTCTCTGGGCATCAAGAAACTTTTCAATGTAGCTGTCCGGGATAGTATCTTTTCCTGCAACTATCCGTTCATTGAAGTTTATCAGGTGAGGTGAGGTGTAGAGACCGGTCCTGTATTTCTGCCTTAGAATATTGTATATGTAGGCTGAAATTGACCCTTTGCCATTGGTGCCTGCAACATGTATGCTCTGAAAACTGTTCTGCGGGTTTCCAAGAAGGTTAGCAAACTCTTGGGTTACTGACAGATCAAGCTTTATTCCCTCTCTTTTGAGATTGTAAAGAAACTCCTCATGGTTGGCGTCCACGACTCATAATGGAAATGCTATAGATATAATCACGTTTTGTATTTTAATTGAAATGGAGATGGATAGGTTCTTCTTTTTAACACCATGAATTCACAGTTTCTTATTTTACATTAAGGCAATCTCACACAACTTAATTAAATATCAAAGCAATTGCGTAGATATGCAAACAGATCTTCTATACCTTAAAGATTCATACCAGAAAGAGGGGAAAGGAACAGCAAAATTCTTTGAATTTACAGACCTTGTAGTCGACAAGTCGATTTTTTACCCTACAGGTTATGGACAGCCCAATGACCGTGGAAAGGTCATAATAGACGGAAAGGAATATCTAATCGTTGATACATGGAATGACGGGACAGATGTACACCTGATGTCCCACGACACTTTTCCAGACGGAACTAAGGGAAAGGAGGTTCACCAGATTATCGACTGGGACGTGAGATATGCTCATATGAAATTCAGAACCGCCCTTAAGATCATTACTGGCATTGTCTACCAGAAATATGGTGCTACCACCAGAATAAACCAGACATATGATGATCAGGCCTGGGTTGACATTGAAATGAATGAAGACCTTACTGAAGCTATGGTGAAGGAACTTCAGGAGGAGGCCAACTACTTTGTCCAGAAGAACCTGGATGTCACTTTCTATGATTTGCCCAGAACTAAATTTACTCAAGATAAGGAACTCATGAAAATCTGCAAAGGAAGGGTGCCAGATTTTGATACAATTAGAATTATGAAAATTGAAGGGCTGCCAGATCAGGAAGAATTCGGAACAGATGTCCACAAGACAGGCGAAATTGGAAAGATTGAGTTCAAGACCACTATGGTGAAGGGAAAAATTAGCAAACGCCTGAACGTATTCCTTTCATAGTTTGATCTAACATGGGGTAAAGAAAATATGGCAAAGCATGATTTCAATGAATTAATAGGCTATATTTCCTATTATTTCGGCGTCATCTATGTTGTTATTGCCATTATAACTCTTTTATATATTTTACCGGACGTCGCTTCCCATTACCATCAGGTACTATCCATATCAACCTCTAAATATGCCTTTGGAAACATTGTAAAAGAACCTGCCATTACAATATCAATAATTGCGATTTTTTTTATTTTCATCATAATTTCAACAGGTAGCATGTTTTCGCCTGTATCAGGAAAATACCCTTCGTTTGGAAGATCCGGAAACATTGTATTTTTCAGGCTTTTTTCTATAGCTATTCTTGCCCAGCTTATAATTTCTCTATTTTCTGTGGACCTTCCTGGATCGGCTGCCTCGGATCTTTTCCTGAAAAAACCTCTTTACTATCAGTGGTTCGTAATGGGTGGATCGGTGATCTTCCAGAGTATATTCTTCCAATTGATTCCAATAAGCGCAATGATTGTTATAATTCTAATGGCAAGGAAAAGCTTTTCCAGGACAAACTTTATTAATATGAAGATTGGAAGCTACGGAACCAAAGTAGCTGTGGTAATTGCGGCAACTATTATACCCTCCATAATTTTTTCCGGAAGTGTTTACGAATTTGTTTCGGCCCTTCTTACTTTTTTGATATTAAATATAATTTACCTCAAATCTGGATTTTTCAGGGCATTTATGGTGAATTTTACCATATCCTTCATATCCATTTTCTCTGAACTTTTCACCTCAATGCCAATCTTATCTGACGTGTTTACAGTTTTCCTCCTTGTTACTGCATTTATAGGAGTGATGTCCATATCTGAACTCATTCCTGCTCCAAAACTAGTCCAGAACACAGATCCTGACCAGACAAAGGAGGATCGTGCAAGGGAATATGCATTGAAAAACAGAATAGCAGCTGATATGCTGTGGATAAGAAGCGCATGCCCTTCCTGTGGAAATGTTACATTTCATGTTAAGGAGGATGGCGATCTTGAGTGCACCAATTGCCATCATATGGTGGAAAGAAATGCAATTGGTGATTTCAATGTGCATGTTGTAATGAAAGGACCGTATTCACGCTGATACTCTTCTTCCTTGAAAATACCCTGCAGATTCATACACCATATAGGCTAATGGAAAGAGAAAGAGTATTGAAACGTACTCCGGACCTGCATACTCATAAATGGTGCCAAGGATAAACGATCCCAATGTGAACCCAATTCCAAAGAATGTTTCATAGTAGAAGACACCAAGCCTTGGTGAAGAGGTACTTGATATGTAGGACAGTATTTTAGACATGCTTATTGAGGCGCCTATACCTACCATAATCAGTATAAGTGCAAGGAAAAATATATTTCTGGTGTAAATTATGAAAAAAGCAGAGAGAAGAAACACTGAACTCAGAATGGAATAGCTTCGGATTCTGAGATTCCTCAAGAAATTCAGGATTATGTAACCTGCAGCAGAAGAAATGGAATAAACACTCACTAAAGCCCCTATTATACCATAAGACATGTTTTCGTTTCTTAGAACGGGAACAAAAACATAATAGAGAAATCCGGCGGTTACTCCTGCAAACAGCAGCGGGATCACGAAACGCATCTTCACCTTGTTAAACTTTTCAGGTGTTTTTTCCATTTGGACCGATGGTATGAACAGAAGTCCAAGCAGAAAGAATGCAGTTGCTACTATAAAAAGTGCATCAAACCCAAGGAACTGTATAATAAAACCCGAAGCAATGGGAATTACTGCATTTGGAATTCCCCATCCAATAGAATATTTTTCCGCATTGTTACTGCCCGTTATGAGATTTAGGGCTATCTCCATTGAAATCCACCAGAATCCCTGTGCTATATCAGCAAGGATAATGATTTCTATGAACTCGCTTTTCGAATAAATTACAAAAAGAGCAGAAAGAAATGCCAGGATAAAATATGGTATTATTCTTCCGTAACGAAGCATTGCCCTGTTGGACTTCAGGTATATGAATGCTATGACTGGAAAAGGAAACGAACCCATGAACCCCAGAAACCCAGTGAATGAATAGCCATAATGAAGGGATGTTGCAAGAAGCGGGAAGCTGAAACTGAGGCCAAACCAGCCGGAAGCAAACATTGCACTGGATACTAGAAGCTTGTGAGAATTATTGATTACAGGAGTTGGTTTCATCCTTTCACTCTAAATATTCTATATTATTTATAAAAAAAAGTAAATTACAAAATCCTAATTTCGTTTACTTTATCTTGTCGATTTTTACGCCATCATCATCAAAAAATGCTATTATATCATCCTCTTTAAGGTCCAGTCTCTTGACAATTTTCTTTGGTAGGGTTATTCTAAAGGATGAACCCCTGGAGGATATATGTGTTACATCAATAATGGGTTTTTTGTCCATATACCTGTATGACAATTAAGCATATAATTTTTACATATTATAAATAGATATATATCCCCAAGCGACATTATTTTCGTATCTGAGTTGTTGTAAATTCATAAATCCTTAAATCTTTCAATTCTGAACTTAAAGCAGTGTTATTCCATGGAGTGTTATGGAAGCTGAATCAAAAACAATCGCTCAATTTTTATACGGGTAAGAATTACACTTAAGATATCAATGGTAACGAAACCAGCCAGAATGTACACTAAAATTTCAGGTCCCGCATACACTAGAAGAGAGTTCATGGGAGGAGTTCCCTATCCTAAAATCACAACCTTTGTGCAGGGAAATCAGAAAAAGGACTTTGACATCGAGCTTATGCTTGTTGCGGAAGAGTCATGCCAGATCAGGCATACTGCACTTGAAGCGGCCAGGATTTCCATAAACAGGAAGCTTATGGAGGCACTGGGAACCGATGGGTACTATTTGCAGATCAGACCATACCCCCATCAGGTCATAAGGGAACACAAAATGGCAACAGGCGCTGGAGCAGATAGGATCTCAAGCGGAATGAGAGGTGCTTTTGGAAAGCCAGTTGGAACAGCTGCACGAGTTCATTCAAAAGATATTATCATGGTTGCAAGGGCAAACCGGGATGGAGCGCTTATGGTGAGAGAAGCCCTTAAGAAAGCATCAATAAAACTTCCCACACCATGCAAGATAGTAATAACCAAAGGAAAGGAGCTGGCTGGCAGGATCGGTCTTTAATTTTTTACGAAATACAATTTTTAAATCCCAGAGGATGATTTCATAATTTCATCTGTAACCGTTTTTGATGGTATCAGAATGGCAGAGATAAAGCTTATAATTGCAGCAGCGACCACCACAGACCACATGTATATATAATTGAAAGATACCAGGTAGGCAAGGGGGACACCTATTAATATAAAAGCTATGGCAACAGTTATCCTCTGGATGGACCCGTACATTCCCCTGTTCTCCTTTCCAACTACCTTCAATTCGTATGAAAGAGCCCCGGGTACAACAAATGGTCCTATACTTCCTATCAATGCTGACCCTAGATAGAGATCTGGAATCCTGGCATAAAGGGCGTAAAACATCAAGGCATACATTACAAGATCGAACAGGGCCATGAGTATCACGTAAAGTTTTCCCCACCCCTTATGTCTGTCTATGAATTTCCCTGAAATATATCCCCAGATTATGCCAACCGTATAGGAAAGTGCGAGAAAGATAAGGCTGAGAAAGCTGCTTATGCCAAGTTTTAACCCCAGTATTATATAGTAATAGGAAAAAGCATAAATGCCCACCGACATGAATACCTTTGTCGAGATTACTGGAACTATGAATTTTTTCCTGTTTTTCAAAGCCCTAATGCTACCAATAAAAGTCGGTCTTTTCACCAGAGATTCCTCTGTAACCAGATTCTCCCTTTCCCTTCTGAAAAGAAATGTAAATGATGAAACTACTGCTGCAACCAGAACCGCTCCTGATATGAGATAAAGATGAGATATTCCTATACTGTCAAGTATAAATGCAATTGTGAAAAGCGCAACTGTTCCACCTGCTGTCTCCATCACAATAATGCGGGAATAGTGTGATCCAATTACTGAGGATTTTATTGATTTTCCGACAAATGACGATAATGCTGACTTGAATGTATTCTGTGAAATAAGTATTACAGCTACCAGGACTGCCATTATGTAGAAAAAAATGATTGCACGAATCAGGCTGTCGAAAAATATAAGAATCAAGGCAGTTGAATATATTATGCCGCCAACCATCATAAGGAAATATGAGAACCCCTTGTCGATAAATCTCCCCTGTGGAAGTGTTATTATGAGGATAGCGATCTGGCCTATGGTTGTGCCAATACCCCCATATATAATTGGTATCTTTAACTGATATAAGAGATAGAATATTGTATAATTAAAAAGGTTCATTGAAAAGGAGAAAAAGAAGTTCACAACAGAAAGAGATGAAACAAACGGGTTTATCCTGTTTATTTGGGAAGATTCCAGTTCTGTCAAGTAACTTAAATTGTTATAATAGTATATATTTATTTTCATTCATTATGTTAATTATTCAGTTATGTGAGAAAGAATATTACATTTAAGAGTCAGTAAGGATTGGCCAGTGTTTATGAATAATTTCCTATATACGGATCTGGAACTTTCCCAGGAAAATTTCAATCGGATAAGTGAAACTTGTCAGTAATAGGATTGCGTTAATACAGGAATCAAAAATAAACTATGTCAGGGGCTGGTTAATGTTTATTTAAGATGCCAATAGAATGTTCTCAGCTGACCATCCCTTTTGTTTTAGACCTGTGATCAAAGGCTTTCTGTGTTGAAAAGTGCCGCTCTTCATGATGTTGATCTTCTTTACTTCAGGATTCTAGAGATACTCCATCACGTCGCCTCTGTTTATTTTACAACCGTAATGAGATCATCTATTGTGTCGCTAGGGACATATGCCCAGAAGAGAATAATAAGGTTGTCAACTAAATCCTGACAGTGTCCATATATAGTAAATTTAATTAAATAAATCCTTATATTGAAATGATAGTTGATGAATATCACGGAGGTACTTATTGCCATAATATCTTTAATTATTGGGATATTTATTGGAGGGTGGGGGACCAGATTGTACATGCGGCACCCCTTTAGGAATAATCCTGTTACTGGCATAGAGAGCCTTGTTGGAAAAGAGGCCCTTGTTACAAAGGTGAAAGAGGGTTATGCTGAAGTTACCATTGATTCACAGGTCTGGGCCATAATTCCTCCCGATGGGGATCCACTTACCGTTGGACAGAAAGTGTATATAAGTGGTCTTGATGGCAACAGACTCAGAGTAAGTAGAGAACCTCTTCCTAAGGCAAAAATCCCAAGAGGCAGATTTGCCTGATCTGCATTTAAATTTGATCAGCATCCATGATCTGTGCCGAAAGGGTTAATATTTCATTTCCCATTATCCTGAGAGTTCAACAAGTTACGGTGAAAAAATGGCAATATTTCAAGGACAGGCAAGGAAAAAATTTACAGGTGGAAAGCTAAGAAGTTCAAGAAGCAAGAGGAGATATGAACTTGGGCGTGAGCCCACACTGACCAGAATAGGTCCACAGTCAGCCAGAAAAGTCCGCACTATGGGCGGGAATGTAAAGATAGCTCTGATGAAGGGAGACAATGCCAATGTTTTTAATCCAAAAGAAAAAGTAACAAAGAAGATGAAAATTATAACAGTTAAGGAAAATCCTTCAAATCCCCACTATGTGCAGAGAAATATTATGAACAAGGGAACCATCATAATGACAGAGGCAGGCGCTGCTCGAGTAACCTCCAGACCGGGACAGGATGGAGTAATTAACGCCGTTCTGCTATGAGATTTACCATCTATACCCAGTATTTTAACGAAAAGAATTCCAGAAGATATGGAAGAAAAATAAATAAAAAGGCTGCACATAATTTCAATGAGCAGAAACTTTTGGATTTTATGCGTTCCATCAATGTTGATTTTGAGGCTAGGGAATGTCGCTATCCCAGGGTTCCTTGGGAAGCATGCAAAATGTATACTGTGGAAGCGGAGATAAAGAAAACTACTTTTTTGAAGATGTTTGAGCGCCGGCTTGGATCATAGCCGATCTTTTTTTGAGGGAATAGTATTGAAGAGGGTGTTTCAGCCATTCCTGGTTGCAGAGTCTGTCATTTTCCTTGTAACAAAGATGGTTGGATTGCAGAACAGCGCATTTGGGGGGTGAATACTCCTTACCTGAAATGTTTCCTGTCACATGATCCACCTGATATGTGGTCATTCGTTCATTGAAATCGGGGGCAGTTTTGAATAGGGAGATGATGTCGTCCCTTGGCATTCCCACCTTGTTCAGGAAACTTACCATTGTGAACCTTGCCATATGTGGAAGATTCACGCCGTCCCTCATCTGAGATATATATTCATTTATGCAGGGGGGAAACATTTTAAAATCAACTGAACCCAGATCAAGTATACCTCTGGAACCTACCACCTTGTAAAGTTCTTTCAATGAATCTATATAATTTATATCCTGAAGAATCTTTGATACCTCTTCATCCTTTATTTCATGCACTTCTCTTATTGAACTTATAACAAAGAATTCCCTGATAATCTTTGCGAGGACTTCCCTACTGAGTATAACTTTACCATCTTTGAACAACTGGTAGGAAAGTCGGTATCTGGATCCACTGAGTTTGCTATTGCACGATACAAACTGATTCATGGGTAGGTAGAAAACCGCTTTTAATGGGTCGAATGATGCCGAAAGCCCCATGGAGTTTGCATAGGTCTCTATATCTTCACCATCCAGCTTCTCATCCATAATGGTCTTTTCCAGGATGTCACGATGATAATTTACTGCACGGGTAAGGAGAGGATTCTCATTCACCCCTTTAAGAACCCATAGAGAATAATAATAAGAAATGCAATCCACGGCAGGGGGGATTTCTGTCTTTTCCGAATCTATGAGGTAATATATTATCTCCTGCCCCCTTTTCCTTGCATCAGCCATAGCGGGATCATGTGAGTTAAAAGTTCTCTCGATCTCTGCCATATCCCTTATAGCTTCAGATTTAAAATTGTAGAGTGGTATCATCAGCTTATTTCCAGGAGTTCAGATGGACCGGATGTTATCTTCTCAAAGCCGTTTTTCCCCACCACTACATCATCCTCAATCCTAACACCACCATACTTTGTCACATATATTCCAGGTTCAACAGTCACAACCATCCTATCCTTAAGTGTAAAGTCATAATTTCTTGCCAGAGCCGGATGATCGTGAACGTCCAGACCGAGGCCATGCCCTAGACTGTGGATGAACTTCCCCTTATACTGTGTGCTGTCTATAATATTTCTGGCAACCTGGTCAACATCCTTTCCATTTACATCTTCTCTGATAATCTTCATGCTCTCAGTCTGCGCCTCTTTTACAATGTTATACATTTCCTTCTGCTTGCTGTCAGCCCTTCCAAAGACTGCTGTTCGGGTTATATCTGAGCAGTATCCCTTGTAAAGTGCCCCGTAATCCGTCAAAACAAAATCCCCTTTCTTAAGCTTGCGATCAGATGGTGAGTAGTGAGGTATTGCAGAACTTGGACCAAATCCAACAATTGTACTGAAGGATGGGCCGGAAGCCCCCGCATTCATCATTTCATAGACAATTTTGGAAGCCAGTTCATATTCAGTCATTCCCTCTTTAAGAGACTGTATTACTTCCTCGTAGATCTCGCTCCCGATCTTAGCAGCCTGTCTTAATTTGGCAAGCTCGTTGTCATTTTTCATTTTTCTTGATTCGATTATGGAATTTGAAACATCTATAAATTCCTTGTCTGGAATTACCTTGAGAAGGTCTTTATACATTCCCAAAGATATGGCTGAATAGTTGATACCTACAGAATTGACATTTTCAAGAGATTTTCTGATGATCCTGTTGAAATCCTCCCTCCCTTTTGCCACAATTACCTCAAGGCCGGTGGACCTTGCAGACTCCTCCTCCAGTTCGGAAGTTATGATTTTCATGCCATCCTGTGATACTATGAGTGCCGAACCTTCAAAGATACCGGATTCGGCCTGCGTGAGATAAAAGAATGTTTTATCTATTTGCCCCTCTCCCCCATTCAGGATCAGTATTGTATCCAATTCTCTTGCGTAGTCAAATATCTGTTTGTAGTCCATGAGTTGTATAGGATTTTGTAAAATATAACCTTTTCAAATTCATACTGGAAACTCTAACCTATAAATCGGTAATTAACATGAATTTATCGTCTTCACCATGGGAGCAAGAGGGCGATCAATTTAACCATGGTCACAGTCGTATCTGTTGGAGAATCAAAAGGGTTAAAGTCCATTTAAAATACAGTAACTATTGAAAATTACGGAAATTTTCCACAGTATACAGGGGGAAGGGTATCTTATAGGTGAGCCCATGCTTTTTGTTCGAACAAACGGATGCAACCTCAGATGCAGATGGTGCGATTCCACCTACACTTTCCAGGGTGGGCAGGAGACCTGCATTGATGATATTATTGAGATAGTTTCAAAATCCAGTGAAAAATGGATATGTTTGACCGGCGGAGAACCACTTCTGCAGAGACAAACCCCGGATTTCCTCAAGAGATCCATAGAGGCAAAAAAAATGGTTCTCATAGAGACTGGGGGATCACTCTCCATAGAGAAATGTCTCTTTTCCAATAACACCATGATAGATATGGACATAAAGACTCCTTCATCGGGTGAGAACAGAAGCCTTTACAGGCACAATCTTGATATTTTGCGCAACCATGACTATATTAAATTTGTAATCTCAAACCAGGAGGATTATGATTTTTCAAAGGAATTCCTTAATGATCTAGATCGCCCCATCAGAGTTGTCTTTCAGCCAGCGTGGGGAACTGATATAAAGTGGATTACGGAACAGGTGCTTCAGGACCATTTAGATGTGAGAGTACTCCCCCAGCTGCACAAGATCATATGGGGAGATAGAAGGGGTGTTTAGATGGAAAATGAAGATTTGACTTTGTCGGGAAAATTCTATTATAAGGGGAGTTACCAGGATCTTAATTTGGCAATATCAGAGGGAAGGATCCAGGGAATCAGGAAATTTATTAAGGGTCGAAAACTGGAATTGGAAGGAGCCATATTTCCAGCAGGAACTGATACCCATGTCCACTTTAGAGATCCTGGGGAGACTCAGAAAGAGGATTTTTCCTCAGGTTCCATGGCTGCTGCATATGGAGGTACAACCACTGTTCTGGACATGCCCAACAATATCATACCCATAGACAACTACCAGTCATATGAAAGGAAACTTGAATCAATAAGGGGGCGATCATTCGTGGATTTCGGTTTGTACTCCATGTTCACCGGAACCAATGCGGAAATCATCCATCCGGATTCAGTTGCTCTGAAAATATATATGGGCGGGAGTACAAACACAACTGGGATGGAAAAACTTGAAGAGAAAGCTATTAGCAGCATTTCCAGATTGCACAAACCCGTTGTATTTCATGCAGAGGACCAGCACTGCCTGGACATTTCCCGCAGAGAAACGTTTACTTTGAAGGATCACAATATGTCCAGACCGTCTCAATGTGAAGCAATTGCTCTTAACGCCATGTCAAAATTAAACATTGAAAGAAAGATTGCAGCGCATGTGAGCGATAGTTCCAATCTGAAGTTCGTAGCTGGAGAAGGGACCTATGCTGAAATCACACCTCATCATATGATCCTTAACGATGAGATGGATCTGGGGAGTTATGGGAAGGTAAACCCACCATTAAGAGAACCAGCTGTACAGAGGTCAAACCTTGAGGCATACCTGTCTGGAAAATACTCCATTGTATCTTCTGACCATGCCCCGCATACTCCTGAGGAAAAAGAGGATCTTGAATATGCAAAATCTGGGATAATAGGTGTTGAGACAAGAATCCCCATACTTCTTGCCCTGGTGTCCAAGAAGTTACTCTCACCTGATCTTTTCTACAGGACTGCCATTTTGAATCCTGCAAAACTTTTCAATATAAACAAAGGTGAAATCAGGGAAGGATCATATGCAGACTTCTTTAATGTCAAGTTTTCATCAATCCACAGACTTAACCAGTCAAAACTGCATTCGAAGAATTGGGAAACACCCTTCAATAGGATGGATGTTGTATTTCCTGAGAACGTTATGATGAGAGGAAACATAATAGTTGAGAATGGCGAGATCATTTACGGCAGGACAGGAAAATATCTCATTGATTTAGATAAGTGAAAACTTTCTGAAAATATCCGGAATAGCCTCGTCCAAACCCCTGGGCGAGATATAGTCTGATAGTTCTTTTAGACCCGGGTCTCCATTTTTAACAGTTGATCTGTTTACATCCTCCACAAACATGGGAAGATCGTTTTTGGAGTCCCCTACAACCAGTACATCTTCTTTCTCAACATTGTGCAGTTCTATCAATTTTTTCAATGCGTAGCCTTTATTCTGACCTTTGTTGAGGACATGCCATGAAAAACTGCTGTCGGTTATGTCAAGATTCCATTTTATAGACTCTGCCCTCACCTTTTCAACATCTTCAGAATCCATTTCAAAAGCCATGGAACTGTACCGCCAAACATTTGTGAATATTCCTCTGGCACTGCTTATTTTTGATATATGGGTGAGAAATTCATCTGTTTTACGCTTATGAAAGAATTTTTCAATTTTATTTTTGAAATACATAACTCCCCCGTTTTCTGCGAATACCTCATTCTTGATTCCTATGTATACCTGCAGTGCATACATAACCGGCACAACATTTCCGCTGACAAGACTGATTATTTTACCGTTATCCTGAGCCTTCCTTATGGCCGTTATTGCAGATTCCTGTATCCTTCTGGAACTGTCGGTTATTGTTCCATCTACATCAAGTATTGCCAGCTTTACCATACTTCTGGATATTTATAGTTCTAATAACTCTTCTTTTATGTCCCAGAAAACAATTGCATGGGATCGCATAATGCAACTTAACAGAAAAGCTGGCAAATTCAGGTCTGACAGTGAGTTATCAACGAACTGCCTGAGAGTTATGGAAAATATAGCCTCTAGGCTGGACATAACACTTCCCAAAGAGATAAAGAGATCATATTGCAAAAACTGCAAAACACTTTATGGAAACTGCCGTATAAGATTGAGAGGGGGGATTGTATCTGTTACATGTGGAAATTGCGGAAATATCCGACGGTTGCCCTATTGAAATTTGGTTTAACCTCATAAAGAAAAATCTGGGGCTGAGAAACATAGAAACTTTCTCATTTTCAATGCCTTAAGATCTCGGCACATGAATTTGGTCTATTAAAATAGAATATGAAATGATCCAATTTTGATCATAGCCACAAGCAATAAGTAAATACTGGGACCAGAAACATGGAAGTTCTAATCGTTGAGTGTCTCTATCTGGAAAGTAACCTTGAAACCTTCCAGTGTAGCCTGTATCTTGTCAGCGAACCAGATTGAATCTTCGGTTGTTGCATTGTCTCCCCACTCATATATCATATCCTGTTCACCGATTACGGGTTTAAATCCCAGTGACCGCAGCCTATTTATCACTTCGCTTGGCTTGGCACCTTCACTGGAAAATGCAACTTTCAAATAAGTCTTCATTGGTTTCTTCCTGACATTGGAGAATCCTATATATTTTTTTCCTGTAAAGTTTATAAGAAGAAGGTAGTGCCTTTTGTAATTCTTATGACATTAAAAATATGATATTGTAAATAATATAATAGATGCTTATTTTTTTCTTTCCCCGATCTTTGAAGGCCACCAGTTGAGCTTCTTTAAGATAAGCATTATAGATGGCACGAAGAAAGGCCAGCTGATGAATGTGTCAACAAGCACTCCAAAGGCAAGACCTATGCCTATTTCCTGAATGATTCCCAGACCGCTGAAATACAGTGAGCCAAATGTCGCAAAAAGGATTGTACCTAGAGCCATTATTACTCCTCCGTTTTCAGTTATGCTTGTTTTTATTGCTTCCTGGTCACTGATCCCCTTCATAACTTCCTCCCTTACTCTGGAGACCATGAATATATCATAATCCAGACCAACAGCAAGCAAAGTTATGAAAACAAACATTGGAAGGAATATAAGGATGGGAAGTTTTTCCATGTAATAGATAAGACCGTATGAAATTGAGAGCGCAACCACCACAGATGCTATAACCATGAAGATAAGCCTCAATGGTGTTAGTGCAGAGCTTAACTGTATTAGTAAGACCACGAATATGGCTATTATCAGAATTGGGACCATCTTTGTGAATGCACTTGCGGTAAAGGAATAAGCATTGTTGAGGGACTCTGTCTCACCACCCACATAAACTGAATATTGTGCAGAATCTTTGGTGGATAGGGACTGAATCATTGTTTTAACCGAATCAGATGAGGCTTTCGTCCATGCCAGATTTGAAAGCTGGAAGTCTATAACCGCAAACGATGAATTCTTACCTATAAATGAATCAATTTTGGACAAATAGATGGATTTCTGGGAATTCGGTATACCTGTCAAATTGAAAGGAATATAATAACCAAAGGGCATAGTTGGGCCAAACACTTCTGAGATACCGCTCGTATTCCGAATCTGATTTTCCAAATCTGTTACTTCTTTGATTTCTGTTGAGTTATAACCTGAACTGTTTAAAAGTGGAGACTGGAATTTCACAATAACATAGCCCCTGTCGAAGAAATCGCCATGGAAACTATCATTTACTACTTCTATTGCCTGAATCCCGCTGCTAGAGGGAACTAAATTAAACACATCCATGTTGGTTGGCGTTATGAAATATACATATGAACCGAAAAGTGCAGCCAAGACTAAAACTACAACAAGTTTCCCTTTGTTCTTTATGACAAAACCTGCCACTCTATCCATGGTGTTTTCAAGCGGGATTTTTGCATTATGGTTTATTTTTGAAGGGTAAAACACCTTTGGACCTGCTCTCTTTAGAATTGCAATAAGTAATGTATTGGCAACGAGAATTGCCACCACAACACCTATGGCATTTGTTATACCCGAATCGCTGAAAATTGGTACATGAGAGATATAGAGAACCACATATGATAGAGCAACGGTAAGGCCGGATGTGAACACGGCATTTCCTGCCCACTGCCCAGAATCCTCGACGGCTTTAGGATTGCCCTTTCTAAGCTCCCTCCTGAATCTGGACATTATGTAAACAACGTAATCACTAACCAGTCCAAGGAGAAGGACCAAAAGCAACGTAGGTGTAATGAAAGAAACAGTGCCATGTATCACATACTTATAAAGGAGACCGTTTATTCCCAAGGCAACAACCACAGAAATTCCGAACATTGCAAGAGGAAGGAAAGCTGCGTAAATTGATCTTAAGAAAATACCCACTATCATGACGGAAAGTATAATCCCAAGGATAAGTGCCTTGATCATTCCGTTGAGAGATTCTGAAGCTAACTGGCTATCTACAGTTGATGTTCCAGCTACGTAAACATTTGCCTGAGGGATCTTGGATGTATAATTTCTGGCAATTTCCTCCATTTGGTTTGTCTGTGACGGGTTAAGATTCTGGCCTGACGTGATCATTATCACCAATGTTGCATTATTATAGCCAACGAATTGATGATAAATAGGGGAGGTAGGAATGACAGGATATTGGTCAAAGCCATTATGTGTCATCTCTGAATCCACTGTTTTATTGATGCTGCTGGTTCCATTCAAGGTTGAAATATAGCATTTGACGATGCTCTTGCTTGGATTCAATTGTATTTCTGGGTTCAAGTAGAGGGTCTTCTGGAACCCATTGTAAACAAAATCAACAGACAGTGATAAAACTGGATTAAGTGAAAGGGTATTACTAAGGTTAAATGAATCCCCAACAAGTTCACCCATGGATATGTTCAGATCAGTAGTTACAAATTTTACCAGGCTTGTATTCTCTGAAAGGATGGAATTTATAGAGGATGTAACGAATCTGTAGGCATATGGATCGTATGATGAAGTCTTATTAAAGTTGGAAATTGTGAGATTACCGTTTATTGAAAACATGAAGCCAAGAATCATCTTAGTAGTGTTATTTGTTAACATAAATTGAGGAAATGAAGAGTTATAAAGGGTTTCATGGATGGAATTTGTCATGTTATTTGTTTTGTTGAAAAAATAAGTTACATTGTTAAAATAATTTAACTCGAATGGCGGTAAATGCTGAATTTTTATCTGTGTTACTGTATTATTGTAAGCCATTAATGAGTTATTATAACTTTTCAGCAAATGAAGGTAATAGTCAGGAATCCCGTATTCAAGAAAAACAGTCTCGTTTAATGAAGTGTTTATTGTTTTTGCATTATTGTTTATAGTTTCTATTAAAGAATATGTGGAATTGAGTTCCTTTTTCATTCCTGAAGAAACTGATAGAAGTATGCCCTTTTCAACGGAAAACACCGAAGTAATATTTGAATACCCGGTTATATTTTTTAAATATGAGTTTTCAGCCTTAATCATCGGGATCAAGCTTGATGTAACCGACTGGCTGTTTATGTTTGTATTATTTGTTACTAAAACAGACGATGAATTGTTTCCAACTGAAGAGCCCGTATTTGATGATCCGAACTCTGATGAAAGGTAATTGGAAGCAACCTGTGCCATGGATGTTGGCGGAACAATACTTGAACCTATATTGTAAGAAGTTTCTTTAAAAAGTAGAGTTGCGGCAGGGGCCATAAGAAGAAATATAACTATCCACGCAATTATGACTTTTCCGCTGTTTCTAGACGAAAATTCTGCTATTTTCCCGAATGAATGCTCAAACATTTTACGGGGCAGTAATGTAAGAGATTTATTATAACTTTATCAATTATTTATCGCTTATTCTTTTTTGCCTTAATGAATTCTCACCTCTTAAGGCATTGGAAGTTTTTTCTTCTTATTATTTTCTTTATCCTTTCCAGATTATTTTTCATCTTCAGTAATGTCTCCTCTGCTCTGTCTTAGAGATCCTCATAGATCATATGGCAGAAATTTAAAAGTTCCTGATACTTCAGGGCATTTCATGCTTATTCATCGTGATTATAATCATGATTATCATTATGATCAAATTCTGGGGAGTATGATGTAATACCTCTTGTTACCATTCCATAATTATGAATTCTGAAGAATTGTTTGACCTTATTGATCCTTTGGATCATGTTGCCCATGAATATGCATGGGCATCTAATAGGTATCCATGTATTTTAGAGAGGATCTGGCCAAGGTACTTTATGATGCAATCATAATTCATGACATTCACAATCATGAAGTAAGGATATTCATATCTTCTCCCTCTTTTCCCTCACATCAATAGCCTCTCCTCTCTTACGAGGAGATCATGCCATCCCTCTGTCTAAAGAGGATTGCATGCCGGATTCATACTGGAAGAGTATTGTTGCATTATGATCTTTTTCTTTTTTCACGTATTGGGGATATTGGCTTTCAATCCACTTCTTCACATGTTCGGAATCATTCCCTATTGCAAATGTCACAGGCATCAATCATCTCATAACCATGCTTTCTCTTCCATTCCTCAATGACAACTTTTTCATCTGTTTTGAAAGCAGCGTTTTTAGTTGTTAAATGATGAATACAACAAAGCATTTGCATGTTACTATATATAAAATACAATATTCAAAATGAATTAACCTAAAGGGCAGTTATTATTCTAAATCCACCTTAGTTTCCTGTCATAACCATATGTGACCTTGGACCTTTAATTTTGGATACTTTTAATATACCTCACAATAATGTAGGATATCATTGCGAAGGTTGTCGAGCTAGGTTAAAGGCGATGGATTCAGGGTCCATTCCCGCAGGGGTCCGCCGGTTCAAATCCGGCCCTTCGCATCCAATGTTTGAAAAAATATTTTTTGGAAAATTAATGGGGGATTGTCCTAGAGATCCAAGAAGGAAAATTCAACCGATTTTACTATCTTGTAGGGCAAGAAAAATCCAAAAAATTTTTCTGAATTCTGAACAAAGACAGAATAACTGGGTCTAATTTGAAGATTTCTTATCTTTTTCCAGATAATCAATGATTTAGAAAAAAACTTACAGGATATTTAGTTTCGAGGAGACCCTTTTCAGAAACAATAAAAAGAAAGCAGAACCTTTGCTAGTTGAAATTGTGAAGTCGTTAATCTGGTACGATTTGGAATTAGAACAAATTGGATAAAGTAAAAATAGGAGGATGATGAAACCTCAAATAAAGATGGAGGGCTGTTTCCATGTCAGGAAGAGGGCTAGAGGAGATATAATACACAACATACTTTCTACCAAGTTTAGGATAATAAACCAGGGATAACCAATATGGTGAGCAAATGCTAAGGCAATTACAGATCAGCATCGACTTTGTTTTTGGTATCATAAAAAAGCACCTTTTTTATTATATTAAATAAGAATCCACTAAAGCTCGCATTCGACCACAAAAGAAATGGTGAATTGACTGTACTGCCCCAAAATAAATTGTTGACTGTGGGTAAGCTGGATCATTGTTAGACTTAAATTTTTTGATTGTTAAAGTTGATATCAGGAATTCTGTGATCTCTAAAATTCTCACAATAGCAATTTAACCCATCAATCCATTTTATATTAAATAAGGCGGCAAGAGAAAACGGAACAAGGGAATATCTTAAGACTATTAGGAAATATCTAAAACCTACTATAATTAACTATTTCCTTTATTTTTCACACAAATGGCTGACAATTATTTATGCAAATTGCACTACAAAAGATGATAATATAATTATTGGAATAATCTTATATCTATAAATATGAAAATATGTGACGGGAAAGCGTTTGATATTTTCCGGATGTGTGTGGTGACTTGGGTTGATTGACGTGGACTTAGATGATGACAAAAAAGATCGTGAACTTAAGATCTCAAATTCTTGCTTATACATTAGTTCCTCATTTTGGAATCTTGAAATTGGGGCAGTTTTGGAAGATAAGGATGGAGGAATAAATTTCTTTGATTATGTTATTCGGGATAAGTATTCCCATAGGTTCTATGTTATTATGCAGCTTAAAACAGGGGACAAAGATAGATTAGAAGAAATTTCGCTTCTTTCTATCCAGTCAAAGAATGTGGGTGCACACAAGTGCTATGTGCTTTCGAAAAAAGAATTTACAAAGAAGGAAAAGAACCTTGCTGACCTCCTTCTTATAGATAAAATTAAATCAATAATATATGACGGCCAAGAGATGATAATACTTGAAGACGTTAATATAAAATCTGCCTATGATAACATTAAGTCGAAAAGAAGAGACAATTCCAAGCATCATAGGAGAGACAAGAGCAAAATATTAATTGATATATTGTCACTTACAAGTCAGGAAGAAGGTGCAGGCATAACAAAGATCCTTTACAGATGCAATCTAAACTACAAAGCCGCCCTTTCTTTTATAGGAGAAATGAAAACCAATAACCTCATTGATATATTTGAGAACGAATTTAAGCAGAAACGCTATAAAATTACCAGACAGGGTTTAAAAACCCTTGAAGAATTGAATCGCATCTATAAGTATCTGAATACGGATTAATCATTTCGGAAATTAGTTTGTGATTAAACTCGAAAAAAAAGCATGAGATAAACGCATTTGAATTTAAATTATATATTATAGACCTGCCTATTGGCCTATGGAAGTAAATACGAAAATTAAAAATGCTTCTCTGTTTAAGGGAATCACATATTTAAATTGATATGAATGTTAAATATAGATTTAAAATATATATGAAATAGAATAATGCGAATATTTTTATCCAATTTTTTTTATGCAGTTGTAATTAAGGTATGTATTTTTCTGGTGAGAATGGATGAAAGTAAGAACAAAAATAGATATCATAATACTCCTCATAATTATAATCCTTATAGGTGGCATTCTTGCATATACGCAGGAGGTACCTCCAGTTTATGTTGTTGCTTCTGAAAGCATGGAGCATTCAGCCAACTGGACGTGGGGAACTATAAATGCAGGGGATGTTGTTCTCGTTAAGAGAACCCCAGATCCGGTAAAGGATATTGTTACTTATGTAGTAGGGAGGGAGACAGGATATTCCACTTATGGTGAATTTGGAAATGTGATTCTTTACCATGGTCCGGGAAAGATCATTATTCATCGTGCTATTTTTTATCTCACCTGGAATGGTTCACATCCAATTGTAAAGGGATATACAAACCAGAGCTGGATTACTGTTAATCAGTCATATGTCCTGATCAGAGACGTTGGATTCTCGCATAGAAATCTTCTTGTTATGATCAGTGGGTTTCATAATGAAAGTGGCTTTATCACAGTAGGGGACTTCAACCTTGCATTCCGCGGAGTCTACAATCAAACTTTGAATGCGTACCAGGCTGCGGATCAATATTTTCTGGGCATTCACCCGGTCACCCCCTCAGAGATTGTTGGAGTTGCACAGGGGCAGATTCCATGGTTTGGACTCATAAAACTAAATATAATGGAGCTTTATGGGAACTGGCCCTACTCCAATGAAGTCCCAAACCATGCGTATGAATATCTGTTTGCTTCAATTGTTGTTATAGTGGCATTGGCCCTCTTTCCATATGGAAAAGTTTACAGGAAAACCAAAAAATGGAAATCCGGCAGAAAAAATAAGTGATTTGAAAATATTAATATATAAAATTAGGAGTAATATTGTGTATCTTTATGTTTGATTTTAAAGCCATTTTTCAGTTCATTCCGCAGATGATAATAGCCACGGTAGTTGCTGGGTATTTCATTTATGAGATGGACAAAAAGAAACTGCCTAAGCCGGATTTTATACTTTCAAAAACTCCACCTCCGCCGGTTGATGAAAAAGATCTTATAGTGGAATCTGAACAGCATGGTCATCGCTTTGTACAGACTACCCCTTTTCACCCTAAACTCCTTGAAAAAGAAGAAACCGCACTCTTTATGGGAATTCTAGCGGCGTCAATGGCATTATGGACGGGGCTTTTCCTTGCGTTTACGCCACTATCGCTTGTAAAGATATTCGTCCCGGCGAGATCCAATTTTTTTGATTCTATTATAATTGTTTTGTTAGCTGTTCTCTTTGCCATAACCTTTGTCTCTCTTTACAGTATTTATATGAAAAAAGATATGAAAAGAATTATTATAGGAGAAGCAGTTTCTATAATAGTCTTTTTCGTTGTAACATATTTTCCTTCTTTCAGATGGTTTTCATCGCTTTCTCTATTGATTAAAATTGTTGTTATTTACTTTTACGCTCTTGGAATGGTTTTTCTTATCTACGGTTTGCTTAACGTGAAAAGCCTTGAAAAAAAGCTTTCAATATTCCTTTACGGATCCATTTGCACATATGGTTTGTTCGCAGCGCTTCTTTTTTCGGACCTTTTTATAAAGTTTAAAAGTTAATTCTTTAAAATGGAGGCCTCATTTACAGTGGAAGAATTGGAATAACTGGCATGAGCGTTTTTAGTCGTATTTTATGGTACCTTAAACCGATAATTTTAACATGGACTTTTCAAAAATATAAAGTGTCATTTGCCGCATATTCAGGCGGTGATAATTAGATATAGAACAATCATTCAAAATCTTATTTAATACGTATTAATTACAACTTCATGTCCTTATGATTCGATTAATTATAGCGTTATATCTGATTCCCACAGTCGTCTTATTTGTATCAGTTATAGTTTATTTTGTAATTAAAATGGGACTTAACAGCTACTTTGACAATATGAAATACAAAGTAGACAAACTGGGTGAAATACTTAGAATTTCTTTCACTAAAGAGCTACTTAGATTTTTTTCCAACAGTAATGCCAGCGACACAGCACAGATACTCAGCGAAAACATGGCAAATCGAAAGATTGACAATGTTTCAACATTAACAACAACTTCACTCAATGCAATGAGGGATGTAAATCAGCTTTATCGTAAGATGAAGGATTCCTTTGAACCCGATCTGAACTATTCACGGATAAAGCAATCGTTTCAACTGCTCACGCGAATTGTAATTGTCTATGGACTTTCAATCTCGTTTCTCATGTACCTGCTTGTTGTGTTCATATCAATTAATTCTGCAGATAATTACGGCAAGGATTTTGCCCTGATAATACTTGGTGGAACTGTTATATTTTCCATGATTCTTGTTATGATCATTCTGGACATAATGAAATACACAAACAGGATAGAGAAAATAATTTCAAAGGAAAATGAAGAATGGATGAAACTGTAATGCCTCGGTCTTCATATATCGCTGAAATATTACAATAAATCTGAGATCATAGAATCTAACCTAATTTCATGTTCCTTAGAGAAAATTTGGATTTATTATAGAGACGTGGCTGAGTCAACTTATTTATACCTTTTTGAATTGGAGATACATGGAAAAAGATTTGAAATTCCCTACTTTTGAATGCATGATATCCAACACAGTGGAACAGTATGATTCCGATGTTGAAATGTACTTCATCAAAAACCAGGAACTATCTACAAGGCTTGCTGAATTGAGATTTTCCGATCCTGAATTCAAGGAAAATTACGAGAAAATGCTGAATTATCTTAAAGAACTCTCCCATTCTATAGTATACAAAACGGAACCTCCAACCCACCAGTTCCTCATAGATCTGTGCATGGGACCTGAAGATGAAGGGGACACACTGAAATTACTTATGGAATCAAAAGATAGGGTTGTACCCCAATTAATCAGATCTTCCCTGATAGTAAGGGAGATGATGTTCTGGTTTGTCAGGATGTCAAAAATTCCTTCATTTTCAGAGGGGTTCACAGTGGACAGGTTTCAGGGATTTTCATTTCTCAGGCTGGCCCTTGTTTATCGTGCACTGAAGATAAATGGAAACTGAGTTAAGGATCATTCCTCTTTATTTTAGTTTTTAATAATTCTGTCAATTTTAGAAAAGTCTCTTCTGGTTATCGGGCAATGATGTTTTAAGCAGTGTTGCCCACTCCACCTCTTCCATACCCATGGCTTTCCTGAAAATATTCACTGTTGCAGGACTGAAACCCTGATAGTGGTTATTGGCGAAAATAAAGGAATTTTCAATTTCATTCTCTTTACTTTTTAGTTCTTCAGCCCATTTTAATATGCTTTCGTACCGATCTATTCTAAGTTTTCCAAAGTCATGGCTATCAATTGATCTATCTCCTACTAGCCTGAGATAAATAAAGTCTGATGTTATTATGGTGGGCACTTTTGCCATTGGAATATCAGACCATACCATGGCAATCCTATTTTTCTCTAACTCCATGAAAACATCCTCCCTGAACCAGGAATTGTCCCTGAACTCAATTGCAAATCTGATGCTTTCAGGAAGCATCTTTATAAAATTCCTGAGTGCACAGAAGTTCTTGCTATATGTGGCTGCAGCAGGCAACTGAACCAAAACCGGCCCGAGCTTATTACCAAGAAATTCTATGGGGTAAAGAAAATCTGCAATTTTATTATGATCCACGTTAAGACCATTTTTGTGAGTTATCTCCCCGGGAAATTTTGGTGAAAACAGGAAATTATCAGGGGTAGAATCCCTCCATTTGATAACCGTAACTTTCTCAGGAACTCTGTAGAAAGTAGAATCTATCTCGACTGCATGAAATACTCTGGAATATAGCTTTAAGAAATCATTTGAAGAGGAACCCTTTGGATAGAAAGGTCCAACCCATGACGAATAACTCCAACCGGAACAACCCGTTCTGATTTTCATGATGCACTTCCGACAAAACTATGGAAGAGAGATCTCTATGATACTGTTCTCTTCTGCATATTTAAGCAATAGATAATCCTTGGCAATAATTTTAAAATTCAACTCCTCGAAATCATTCTGGATCAGATTTGCTAAAGAGTTATTGATCAAATACGGGGTATTTCAAAAAGTTCTTCTATAAAAGTAAAAACGAGAAGTAAGGTGTATACATTCCAATCTTCCACTTGTAAAGTTAAAGGTTATGGAATATGATGAGTGCACAGATAAGAGGTGGCTAAACAGCATGGGTATCTAGCAGCCTATCTTTAGGTCTAATATGAATGAAAATTAAATAGAAAGTGGGAAGATGGTGGGCATGAAATTGGCCTGATACATGGAATGAAGAAGCGGCAAAGGAAGTTTAATTCATCTTTGGAGATCTCTATTCATGATGGGAAAAAAGTGAACACATTTTGAATACATGCTTGAACTCATCTAGATATAGCGCGGGGAGAGGGATTCGAACCCTCGCTCTCATAGAGAAACAGCTTAGCAGGCTGCCGCCGTACCGCTGGGCCATCCCCGCCTAAGAACTGAATCTATCCTGGAGATCGTTAGCGACCTGTTCCAGAACTTCTTCAAAATCCTCATTCTCCAGAGTCATAACTTCTCCTGTAGGCAAAAAAATCTTAGCGTAATACATTTCTCCGTCCTTAGAGATTTCTACCTCTGCCAGTTTGTCTCCCATAATATCAAACCGTAAATTGCTGCCGGTATATTATATTTTCATAAAATTTTCATTACCAGTTGCCTGTTATTCGGTAACAGCAAATCGATAAATTATTCTTTTATGGCAACATTATTCACCATGATCAATACGGAAGAGAAAAGCGTGGACAACGATTTTGTGATAGAAGTTGCCAGGAGATTAATCCCCATAAAATCCATATCTCCTGAATCCGGAGGAGATGGAGAATCGAGGAGAGCGGAGGAAATATGCAGGATTCTTGATGAACTTGGCTATTCAGATTATAAAAAATATGAGACAACTGACAAACACAACATAGTGAGGCCAAGTGTAATTCTCAAGGTAGGAAACTGTAAAAAAACACTATGGTTAATATCCCATATAGACACAGTTCCGGAAGGTGATTTGAGTCTCTGGAAATATAAACCTTTTGAGGCCACAGTTGAAGGCAACAGAATATATGGAAGGGGGTCTTCGGATGATGGCCAGGCAGTTTTCCTTTCTCTTTTGATCTTGAAAAACCTAAAAAAAGAGAAACTGAAGTACAATCTTGGACTGGCTTTCGTGGCAGATGAGGAGGTTGGAAGTAAATACGGAATAAGCTTCCTTCTTGAAAAGGACATATTTAAGAGAGATGACCTTTTCATTGTCCCGGATGCCGGAACAGAAGATGGCCTCGAAATAGAAATAGCTGAGAAAAGTATTCTCTGGATTAAATTCAGGACAATGGGGAAACAGTATCATGCCAGTATGCCTGCTGAGGCAATAAATGCAAACAGAGAGACCATGAAATTCATACTTCAGCTGGATGAGATGCTTCATTCTAAATATACTGACACATCTGATATCTTCAATCCACCTTATTCCACCTTTGAACCTACAAAACATGAAAAGAATGTTGACAATGTGAACACAATTCCAGGTGTAGAGGTTCAGTATGTGGACTGCAGGATTTTGCCAAAATACCATCTGGATCAGGTTATAAAAGACATAGAAGCCCTCATAGATAATTTCAACAAAACAAGCAAGGCTAAGGTTTCATACGAACTGTTCCAGAAAGAACAGGCCCCGAATCCAACAGACGAAAATTCAACGGTTGTCATGGAACTTAAGGAGGCCATAAGAAAGGTCAAGGGAAAAGATCCTAGAGTCGTAGGAATAGGAGGGGGGACATGTGCCGCCTTCTTTAGAAGGAGAGGCATGGATGCAGCCGTATGGAGCACAACCATGGAGAATGTTGCTCACCAGCCCGATGAATATTGCATCATTGATCATATACTGGTAGATCAGAAGGTCATTGAAGAAATGATCTATTCCCCTTAGATCATGCGTCTTCATCAGTTTTTGCAAGATCCCGGATTCTATTTACTCCGTCGATCTCATTTATTATTTCTGCAACACTTTTAGGCACATCTTTTTTCCAGTCTTGGCCATTTATCATCTTTTCCCTGATCCTGGTACCTGACCAGGATTCCCTGTTTATAAGTCCCATTGAAGTGACCTCGTATCCTTTTTCCAAAAAAAGTCTCCTGACAAGTGAATTGTTGGTATAAACTCGGTTAAATCTAGGCGTCAGCGATTCAACGTGAGCCACCCATAGGGGATTGGAATTGACATCCTCAATTGGGACCAGATAATAATCATAGAGGCCCTCCTTCTCAAGTGTTGTGGTGATCATAAGGTGCCTTTCTCCTGCAGTGAATGGATCCTTAAGAGTGTGAGAGTACTGAGCACTCCCTATTCCTATTATAACGGATGAATTCTCTTTCAGGATGGATCTGATCACTTCCAGATGACCATTATGAAATGGCTGAAATCTCCCAACAACAAATGCTCTTGCCATAGCTGATTCCAACCCTTCAGACTCTCCTTATTGATATCCTTACCCTTTCACCGTCTATGTCCCATTCCTTTCCGAATTCAATGCTGCCTGTTGTAATTTTTGAGGAAAGGGTCTCGCTGCTGATCATTTCCCTGTAGTACTTCAGACTGAGATCCTGCCGTTCGCCGGGGGATATGACTGTTTCAATTCTTGCATCATATGATAGATCTGCCTCTTTCCTCATAACCTGTATCCTTCTTATGATTTCCCTTGCAAATCCTTCTGCTTCAAGCTTTTCATCCAGATTTAGATTTATGAACACCTCTGTGCCAGACCTGTCATCCTTTGCATACGCATAGCCATTTTTTGGGATTTCTTTTATTTTCAGCAAATCACCGCTTAAAACTTCTCCATCAACCTTAACCCATCCATCTCTGAGAAACTCCTCCACGAATTTTTCCCCGTTCTCAACCACATTCTTCACGCTGTTTGTCTTTCCCCTGAGTATTGGTGCAGCCTTCTGAAGAACCAGTTCCAGTTTCATATCCATAGGCCTCTCCTTCTCGCTTATGAATTTCACCTCTCTAGCATTCATCTCCGGCTTAAGTATCTCCAGCACTTCTCTGTCCATTTCCTGCGTAGACCTTATGAGAATCTCTTTCAATGGCTGCCTGTTCTTTATGTTGCTATCCTGCCTGGATCTTCTAACCAGTTCCAGTGATATATATGCGTTTTCAAGAGACTTCTCAAGTTCCAGATCTATAAACGAATCGTTTGACTCTGGATAACACTGGAGATGTATGCTCTCTCCATTATTAAAAATCTTTCTGTACATATAATCCGAATAGAATGGAGCGATGGGAGCAAGCATCTTCAGAATCATATCCATAGAAAATACCAGTGTGGAATATGCAGCCTTTTTTTCCTGGTTGAAATCATCAGACCAGAATCTCTTCCTTGAGATCCTAAGGTAAAGGTTTGAAAACCTGTCGATAAGATCTTCTATGTCTCTTAGTGCCAGATGAATATCGAAGCTTTCCATGTTTTTCACTACAGACTGGATTGTAGAATTCACCTTTGACAGAAGCCATCTGTCAAGCATATTTCTGGATTCAATTAAGCCAGTATATCTGTATCCGTCCAAGTTTGCGTTTGAAGCGAAGAAAGAATATATATTTGAAATTGTTCCCAGAATTTTTCTTGAAGTATCTCTTATGAATTTTTTGTCAAGCATCTTTGGTTTCCATGGAGCCCCCTGGAAAAAGAACAGCCTTGCCGGATCTGCCCCGAATTCCCTTATAAGATCAAGAGCAAATACTGAATTCCCCTTACTCTTGCTCATTTTCCGCCCCTGTTCATCAAGTATGAAGTCTATTGTGAATGCATTTCGGTATGCATTTTTGCCAAATAGAAGGGATGATATTACATGCATGGTGTAAAACCACCCCCTTGTCTGATCTATTGCTTCTGTTATAAAATCCACTGGAACTGAAGCATCCGGATCAAATTCATGGTTAAATGGGTAGTGCTCGGCTGCGTAGGGTGAACTGCCGGAATCAAACCATGTATCAATTACATAGGGTTCCCTCTTCATGCCTAAACCGCAAATGTTGCATTTTATCACAACATCATCTATGAATGGTCTGTGCAGATCCTCAGGTACTTTTCCCCCCATTTTGACTATTTCTTCCCTGCTTCCAACGGCGTATTTGTGCCCATTTTCGCATACCCAGATTGGGAGTGGAGTGCCCCAGTAGCGGTTTCGGCTCAAAGCCCAATCTTTGGCCTCAGCAAGAAAGTTGCCAAACCTTCCGTCCTTCAGAAAAGGAGGAATCCAGTTTATCTTCTGGTTGTTTTCCATGAGCAGTTGGCGAATTGTTGAAACTCTTATGAACCAGGTATCCAGTGGATAATATAGGAGGGGAGACCCGCATCTGTAGCAGAATGGGTAGGTATGCAGAATTTTTTCGTTTTTAAGAAGAAGCCCTTTGCCCTTAAGGTATTTCATTATCTCCACATCTGCGTCTTTCACGAACATGCCATCCCATGGCATGCCTGGAGATGCAAACCTTCCCTGGAGATTTACAGGATTGAGAATACTTACACCAAATTTTTTCCCTATTTCAAAGTCATCGGCACCGAAGGCAGGGGATGTATGGACTATTCCAGTCCCATCATCCAGTGTGACATGACTTCCGGTGACCACCATCATTGTACCTTCAGGTTTTTCCAGAAAATCCATAAGCTGGTGATACTTGCGTCCATTGAGTTCTGACCCTTTAAAGGTGCTGATCACTCTGATATCCTTTCCCAATACCTTTTCAGCCAGTTTGCTTGCTATATAATACTGGTCTCCCTGGAATTCTACAAGTGAATATTCAAAATCCGGATTGACAGCAAGGAACTCGTTTGCAGGCAGAGTCCATGGGGTTGTAGTCCATGCAAGGAAGTAACGGTTGGTTGTCCCGAATTCTTTGAACTTAACATATACTGATGGGTCCCTTACCTCTTCGTACCCCTGTGAGACCTCATGTGAGCTCAGTGATGTCTCACATCTGGGGCAGTATGGGACTATCTTGTAGTCCTTTACAAGTAACCCTTTTTGGAACATGGACTTCATTGCCCACCATTCGCTCTCAATGTAATCGTTCCTCATGGTGACATAGGCATTACTGTGATTGATCCAGAAACCAAGGAGATCATCCACCTGAGTCCATTCTTCGATGTATCTAAAAATGCTCTCCCTGCAGTAGTCGTTGAACTTTTCAATTCCAAATTCTTCTATCTCCTTCTTTGTCTTGAAGCCGAAATGTTTCTCCGCTTCAAGCTCAACAGGAAGTCCGTGGCAGTCCCAACCTGCATTACGCCTCTGTATTGAAAAACCCTTCATGAATTTGTATCTTATCACTGTATCTTTTACAGTCCTGGTCATTGCGTGTCCAGCATGAGGGCGCCCATTTGCTGTTGGAGGCCCCTCGAGAAAAATGAAATTACTCCCCCCTTTTGAAGAGTTCAAAGCGAGGTCAATGAGACCCTCGGATTTCCATAATTTCAGTACTTCCTCTGTTATTGCAAAATATGATCTGTTTGGATCCACCGGTCCGTAAATGTTTTCAGTCATGGTACCATACTTTAATTTTCCCTAAGGTACAGTTTATATATATTGTTTATCAGAAAACATATGAATAATAATGGAATCGAGCCAGGTTAATTTTAAAAAATTTCTGAAACCAAGGATTAGGAATGCAAAAGTTTCCTTATTGAGTGCCGTTTACCATACTTTCTCATGTACTTAATCATGAATTTCCTTTCCATCTTTGTCAGCCATTCCTGGTAATAATCATAGAGTTCTGGACTGTTTTTCCTGATCTCCATAATTCCAATTCTTTCTCTGTGCAGCTTTTCTATAGTTTCAAGCAGGTTTTCCTTTTTAGATGTAAATTCCATTTCAACCCTGAACCTAATAAAAATTCACAGGGCAAGTATTTTTTCCATAAAGAATAAAATGAGAAAATGAGCTTAAACCTGCTAAAAACAACTTATTCTATCCTCCCAAGTTTTGGTTTTGGAGAAAAATGCTCATATCCCGGATCATCTATTATATGCCATTTATCACCGTCAAACATCATGTTTTCACCTTCCCATGTGTCCCCTATATATGATACCTGGACTTTGTTTGATTCCATCGCATCTTTGAAATCGCGGTAATCAGAGTTGTCAATTGTGAAAAGAAGCTCATAGTCACCCCCGAATCTGCACATGACATCTGCAGGAGTGGCGCCGGAAAGGTCTGCAGCTTTTTTTACATGGGAGTCGGGTGGAAGTTCGTCCTCCACTATCCTCAATCCTATGCCGTAGTCTTTTTTCATCTGGCCTATGGATGAGTAAAGGCCATCGGAAAGGTCCATCATGAACTTCCCCCCATATTCGGCTATGAGAGATGCCTCCTTTATTCTTGGCCTGATGTCATACATAAGTTTCAGCGCCAGTTCTTTTCTGTATGAAGATCTGTAGAAAATGTATCCTGAAGCTGCCTTTCCCATTTTGTTTGTGGTGCAGAGTACCTGGTTTTTCCTTATCCTTGAACGATAGAGGGTTCTCTTTGGTTTCTGGTATCCCATTACAAAGCCTGTAGCCTCAAAATAAGTCCCTTCCTTTGTATCCCCTCCGTCAAGCCTTGTTTTGTATGACCTTAAAATTCTGGTAAGCCCGGAAACAAATTCCTCCAGAAATGAATACTGGTAATCGTCCGGAACCTGCAGGGAAAGGAGGAAAGAATCTGGTTCTCCAGCCATAGCAGCAATATCGCTCAGGTTTATTGCAGCCAGGAATGACCCCATGGTTTCAGGGGTAACTTCAGGAAAGAAATGTGTGGGGAGCGAGACACTATCCGTAGATATCAGTATATTCTGACCTTTTAATTTTATAACCGCGCAGTCATCCTTCTCCTGCTTTATCCCCGATGACAAGAATATCCTGTCTATTATTTTCCTTTCTCCAAGATCCTTTAATTTCAATCCCATGCAATAACCTTCCAATACAAATGACCAGGGACGCAACCTAAACCGTCATGGAGGCTGCACCAAGCCTGTCAACCATCCTGTCTAGATCCTGCTGAAAAACCATGCTGTCCTCTAGACAGAGGTCGTTAAAATATGAACTCTTGTCTGAATTGTTGTAAAATGTTTCCAGATCACTGAAATCCTGCGTAAGTGAAGCACTGAATATGAGGTTGAGAAGTTCAATGGAATCCTCCTGGTTATGTGCCCCTCTGATCTTGTTTCCACCTGTGGGGTAGGAAATCACCTGCGTGCCCATATTCCTGCTCTCCAGAAGTATTCTAGCAATGCTCCAGAGTCTGGGGGGACGGTATAGGCCTTTTTTCCACAACTTCTCAACCATTGTGTTTTTCTGTATATTCATTGGATTAATAGACACATCATCTGTTAAGTTTGAAACATCCTTTATTGATCTAATCATGTCCTCTACAGATGCTTTCTCCGATACAAAAGGAGGCTTGAGAAGCAGATATGTCCTGAGTTCAAGCCCAAGATCTTTCAATACTCTGGCAGATTCAACAAATTTAGCAAATGTGGAACCTTTGTTTATGGATTCCCGAACGATTGTGTCGTTGGAACTCTCCAGCCCAATTGCTATTCTGATATCAACGCCATAATTCTTGATGCCAGAAAGATTCCTGGCATTGATATATTCCGTCCTTGATTCCACAAGCAGCTTGTCAAGGTTAGCCTCTGCTTTTTCCATGAAGTAATCCCTGACCCCAATGGGTACTTCAAGCGGGTCAAGAAAACTTCCGGAAGTAAATACTTTCAGTATCCTGGTTTCTCCCAGCGACCTGAATGCGTAATCAACCTGTTTGTACAGGTCTTCCTCCTTTATGCTGCTTGATACATCGTTAAAATAGCCACACATGGAACATGATGAGAAATTGTACCATGAACAGCCTTTTGTCCTGAAAATGACAACACTGGTGGGCTCAGGATATCCTCTCAACCGATCCATCTCCTTCCACATTGACACTGGACTGTTGGGATCACTGGCTGATTCTCTGTTTGGCATCAACTTCTTGATCTGTTTTGCGTATTCTCTGTTGATCATTATCCATCCAATATCTTTGCCATGTTTTTAAACATGATTGGATCTGTCTGAGATTTGCTGTCAAGTTTTATTAATACCTTTATTAATCCATAATCATGGTATCTTCAAGACTCAGTGCAATATCAGAATCGAAAACAGTGGCCTCCAGCAACAAAGCTGCTGAAATGGCAAGGAACGGAAAAAAAATTTACAATTTTGGGATCGGTGAGCCGGATTTTACAACTCCTGAAAACATCATCGACGCCGGATTTCAGTGGGCAAAGAAGGGGAAAACACACTATACATCCTCAATGGGGATCCCGGAATTGAGGGAGGCTATTTCAGCAAAGTTCAAAAAGTTCAATGGAATCCAAGCGGATCCAAAGAACATACTGGTAACACCAACCAAATTCTCCATAAACCTTGCACTGATGTCAATCCTGGAATTCGGTGATGAGGTTATTCTCCCGGAGCCCTATTATGTTTCTTATCCAGATATTGTAAGGCTTGCCGGTGGAAAGGTCATACCTATAGGTACAGATGAAAATTATGATTTTGATTTTGACGCAATGGGGAAGGTTGTGAATCCAAGAACCAGGGCAATTGTATTCAGCAATCCTACCAATCCAACAGGAAAAGTTTACACAGAGAAGATGATTAGGGAACTTTCTGACTTTGTACTTGAGAACAATCTTTACCTGGTTTCAGATGAGATATATGAAGATATAATATTTGAGGGAAGGCCCTTTTCTCCTGCATCTATTCCCGATATGAAAGATCACACAATAACAGTTAGCGGTTTCTCCAAAAGCCACGCCATGACGGGATGGAGAATTGGCTATATGACCGGTCCTGCCGATATTATCCAGGCTTCAAACAAGATCCAGCAGCAGACCATTACCTGTGCCGCATCAATTTCCCAGTATGCTGCTCTTGAGGCACTCGTGGATGAAAAGAGCCCTGCGGTAATGAGAGAGAAATTCAGGGAAAGAAGGGATCTTATTTATAAACTTATTACAGAAGGTGGTCAGCTTGAAGTGAGAAAACCTGAAGGTGCCTTCTACATTTTTCCTGGGTATGAAGGAAAGGATTCTGAAACAGTCTCTTCCCATCTTCTGGATGAGGAAGGTGTTGTTGTAACCCCTGGATCAGCTTTCGGAGAACAGGGTGAGAAACATCTTAGGATATCATTTGCCACCTCTGATGAGACTATTAGGGAAGGAGTGGAAAGGATCAACAGTTATTTCAGAAAACAGAAATGACATGCAAAAACTATTTAGATAATTTATCTAGAAACCTTTTCGAAATGTATGGATGGATGTCATAGAGAGTGGGCCAGCATCATTCCGAAATAAACCTCCACATAAGCGTAGTCCAAATGCATCTTTTTTCCTGATTCCTGCAGGATTCCATGCATAACCATCAGATTCCAGAAGCTGTCCGGTTTTCCCGTATCCACAATCATCTGATCTATTCTGTAAAGATCATCAAATGATCCTGTTTGAAAGCAGTGTTTCACAACCTCCTCATATTTCTCTGCATTGGGAGAGTACCCGTACGGACCTTTTTCCGAATGTGTGTGAGCCTGGTCTGCACTGATAATAATGCTCACTTTCTTTTCATACTCACCGGCAACTCTGCACAGGGTCCTCCCGAAATTCACCAGTTTATCCCGGTCTCCGATTCTAGACTGCCCTACGAGGACAATGTTTCTCTGGCGAAAGAAGTATAGAGGTATGCTGGACCCAAAATCCAATGGGAATGTGGAGAGATCTCCAGAATATGTCACGAATTTGAGTTCCTCTGTTATGTCAGGCGCAGATTTTATGAGGTTTTCCGTTAGCACTCTTTCATTTTTAGCATTGAAATACAGATATTTGTCTTTTAACGGAGTATTTGCCTGGAAATTTTCCGTATTCACAACAGCTATGTTTTTTGACAGGTTTACTCCGTGTGGTGAAAGTACAACCAGAACGTCTGAAGTGTCATTTTCCGCAAGATCCCTCAGTTTTTCACTCAAAACCCTGCTTTCCTGATTGGGCAGGTCAATAATCTCATCACCATGAGGCGTCATATATACTCTGTTAAGAACCATTTTATCTGATTTTCAACATGGATATATGCCTTTAGGATCAATCCTGCGCTAATAATCTATATTCACAAGTAATTCGTGGCTGTACATATATGATGAAAAGTTTTGATTCAAAACAGAGACTTCTTCTTGGATCCATTGGTTTCATTGAATTCCTGAGGATTCTCGGTATTTTTCTCATACTTCCCACATTTACACTCTACGGGGAAAAGTTTTCTTCATCTCCCCTCTTGATAGGTGCAGCACTTGGCGCCTACGGAATTGCCATGGCACTATTCCAGACACTTTTTGGAAACCTTTCCGACAGGTTTGGAAGGAAAAAGATCATTGCAATCGGTACTATTCCCTTTATTGTTGGAAATCTCCTCTGCTGGTCCCCTTCAAACATAATAGGGCTCATTGCAGGCAGGTTCATTTCTGGATCAGGAGCCATAAGCTCCACTGGCTTTGCCTTTGTCCAGGAATCTGTTCCTGTACAGAAAAGGAATCTTGCAATGGCAGTCATAGGCATACCTATAGGCATTGCCTCAGTTTTCGGTATCCTCATAGGGCCAGTTATAAGCCAGATATTCGGCAGCTCTTTCATTTTTCTTCTTTCAGCAATCCTTGGTGTTGCGTCACTTGTTCCACTTATAAAGGTAAAGGAGGAGAAAAAACCTTATGAAATAAAATCCCGCCAGAAGGCCACAGTGTCCACTCTCTTAATGGGTGGGATAGGATTCACTGCCTCTTTTCTGGTAATGGTGGTATTCTTTTTCCTCCCGCTATACATATCGAATACAATTGGAATCTCCCGCTACTATACGGTGTTGTTACCTACGCTGCTTGTAGGTGGAATCATAGGTTTATCCTTATCAAGGTTGGGTGACAGAGGGAAGTCAGTTATGGCTTCCTTTATAACACTGGTTCTCTTCCTTTCTTCTGTATTCCTCCTTTTTTATTTGCCGGTTACTACGGGAATTAGATTACTGTTCTATATTGGCCTGACACTTTTCTTTGCAGGTTATGCATTATTTGAGATCGTTTTCATTACGCTGGTTACAAAGCTCTCCCCTTCCGGAAGTTATGGATCAAATATTGGAATATACAGCACACTTCAATACATTGGTGAATTTTTGGGAGGTGCCGTTGGTGGAACGCTTCTTTCCCTTACCCTGACACCAGCAACAACGTTCAGAACTTCTCTCTTGCTTGCCCTGCTGGTGCTTATTTCCATAGGACTGCTTTATTCTGCCACGAGACAGATTGGCAAAGATGACAGAATTTTCACACCTTAATTAACTTATTTCCCCTTACAGTCACTTTCCACCATATTTATTATGTGCAGATCACCGTTATTCAGGAAAATGTATGGTGGTTGATCTGCCTGAATGGCAAATGCTGTATACTCCATTACGCTGCGTTTCTCAGAAAGATTTCCATGCCAGTTTCTTTCTTATATCTTATATATCTTATATCTTATATTATAAAATAGTGTGTAGGAATAATGCCTGACAATATGGATATAGTCTAAGATGGGAGGTTTTATACATTATTTCAACCATTATTAGCAATAAGGAAGACGAAAAATGAACCTTCGGTAGAAACATTGACCATAAGTTTACGGCACATGTGTTAAGAAAGCTTCTTGGACAATGTAGTCTGTGAACTAAAGGCACATAGTTAAATTTCCCGCCTTCAGTGACAGATCAACCTGATTGATAAATTACAATATCAAAGGGGATAAAAATATAGTGGTAAATAACAGATTAAATTCAGAAATCTGTATATTTGTGCAAATTTTTATTCCAGGCATTTCTTTCAGTATATCTTTATAAATCGATTTCAACTATTTTGTTTTTTGATCTCTGACCGGATATTATCCTTATGCATGTAAAGGGAACCTGATAATATTTTGAAATCTGTCTCTTGACATCAATGTTCGCCCTGTTATTCTCCCTGGGCTCCATGGTATGTACTCTTATAAATCCCTCTTCTTCGCTAATTCCACCTTTTCCATGAGAAACTTTTACATTTATGGATTTCATTTATATAACTCCATAAAAAATTACGCTTCCAATTAGATAATGAAGAGGTCTTTCTTCAGTTTGTTGAAGGAAACGCAGGTGGAACCATCGAAATAGTTTGTGTCCTCTATCCTCACTCCACCTTTGCCAGGAATATATATGCCTGGTTCTACTGTAAACACCGAGTTTTTCATGACCATGTGGGTGTTCTTTGGCACAAGATATGGTTCCTCATGAACAGAAATACCCAGTCCGTGCCCCAGTCTGTGTATAAAGCGATCTCCATACCCAGCAGTATCTATTACTGATCTGGCCATTGCATCCATGGATGAATAGGTGGTCTGTGGGTCAATTTTCTTTTCTACTTTCTGATTTGCTTGCTTGACAGCTTCGTAAATATTCATCATTTCTTCTCCTGGATTCCCAAAGAAAAATGTTCTTGTTGTATCTGAGGCATACCCCATGTATCTGCCTCCGAAGTCTATGACAACTGAATCTCCCTTTACCAGTTTTGTCCCATCTGGACTGTGGTGGGGTAATGCAGCGTTTTTTCCAAAACTTACTATGGAGGAAAAAGCGGGAGAATCAAGTCCATTTTCCTGCATCTCCTCTTCCAGTATTGTGGAGAATTTCTTCTCAGTGATTCCCTCATTAATCTCTCCAATAGAATTCTGAAGTGATCTCTCAGATCTTCTTACCGCCTCCCTTATTGCAGCAAGTTCACCCTCATCCTTTTCTATTCTTAAACTGTTCATTATTTGATCTGCGTCTGATTCAAGGCCATTGATGTATTTTCTCATTGCTTTGTAATGAAAATATGGAAGATTTCCCTCAATTGCAGTATTTTTGCTGTTTTTAAGCATTTGGCCTGCCAACATATAAGGGTCTGTATCATCGCCCCAGGAAATTATATCCCTTACCCAGGTTTCCTCAAGAATCTGTTCTTTCATCAATTCCGGACATATTACTTTCACAGAATCCTTTTCCAATATGAGAAGGGCAATTCTTTCCATGGATTCTGTCTCCAATCCGGTGAGGTAAAAAAAGTTTGGACCTGGGGGAATTAGCATGAAATCAACTCCCCCCTGTTCCATGGACCTCATTACCCTATCTACTCTTGATCTATAAACGGATTCTTTAAAATACATTGAAACCATTTTTTCTCATGCTATGTAAGATGTACTCTCTGTATCAAATCTACTTATTATTTTAAGTACTGATCCATCCCCACCCTGCAGTGAGAGCAGATCCGGATACTGTTTCCAGATATCGCCTGTGCTCATTATCACTGCGGGGTGGTTACCAGCAAAGGTATGCTTCGCAACAAATGCAGTCATCTGCCTTGCCTGGAACTCGTCTATGTAGCCTACTGAATGGAGATACTCATGAGTGAGAATTGTGTAGACAAATGAGTTGAATTCCCTGGTACTTGTAGTCAACATTGACATTGCCTTAACAAGCACCTCATTCATCACTATGTAATTGCCACCCACCTGCCAGAATGCCCCAAGAGTTACAGGGAGATTTGAAAGTGCCAGTCCAAGACCTGAACGCTCTTTTCCCAAAACTGCCTTGACAGATCTCTTCACCACAGAAAAAATTCTGTCGTAATCCATGACACTGTCCAGAGAATCTTCAGCTGAATTGATTTGATTATTAAATTGATCTGGGAAATCTGAATTTTTAGAGCTTGACACAATAGGATTTAGTACTCTGCCACCCTTTTCAAAATCCCCATTTTTTGAAAGAAAATTTATTGTAATACACTTCACCTTGAATAATCATTATTAAGTTCTATTTATTCGTTTTGAGTTACAGGCTCGATTGAATTGCGCAAAAAGGTGCTAACAGATTCAATGGTTGTTGATATACTTGTGCATATAAACAATATTCCCCCAGTACTGGTCATATTCCTCTTTTCCGGTTTTCACATACCCCATACTGGTGTAATAATCCACAAGAGATGAAACTGCATCTATTATTATCTCCTTAACACCAAGAGAACTGGCAATATTATTTTCAGCGATCCTAAGTAATTCATTTCCAACACCTGAACTCGCTTTTCCAGACTGAAAATTTCTTGAAAGCATTTCTATCATCATTTTATCAGGTTGTGATTTGCCAGGAATAAACCTCAGAAGGATTATTCCATCAAGGTAGCCAAAAGAACCTTCTTTCACCAATACCAGCGTGTCAGATTCCAGACTCCACTGATAGAAGTAGCCCGGGTTATAGCCTCTCATTTTTACATCATGGCTTGAGAATGGTTTATTCACATCGTCTTTCCTTATCTGCCTGAAACCCTTGGGAAGGCTTATGTTTCGTGACTCTGTGAATTTGATAACTGGCATGAACCAATATTGATTTTTTCTATTTTAGACAATGCCAACTTTTAGTTGATATCTGCTGATTTGTTTCCAGGGGCAGTTTCTTATTATTTATTTCCAATGTTCCCCTTTATGGTTTGTTGTCAGCTTCACATATAACTTCATTTTTAAATTCTTACACTTATCAACTATTTTTTGATAATGTCAAAAGGGTGGAAAAATAAATAGAAACGTAATAATGGAAATAATTATATCTAGATCCGAAAATATGTCAGTAAATTATCATAAACCTATTTTATGTATCCCCTCTCCGACGTAACCTTCATTTTTTCACTTTTTTAGGCTCCATAGATCCGAACACAGATTTCTGAACATACAATATTACGATGAAAGGATTTTCGGAAGCTTTCTCCTGAAACCTTTATCTGTTTTTCTTGGCTTTCTCAAATTTAAATTTTATCATTTTTCTGCCCATGTTTTTCACCACTTGGAAATCTCCAGCATGGTTGTCCTCACTTATTTTTATTAAGGCCCAAAATTATTTGATGGAACAGATCCCTTGTGATCTCTCTGAATGCCAATATTTTACTAATAATATTCATTGATCCATCACCATGATATTTTTATTTTCTGAAGGAAGAACTCCTCTTTTTCCATAGCCAGATCCCATCAATTTGCTTCATCTTTTCATTTTTTATTCTCTTTTCACGTTTAATGATACTGTACTTTCTTGGAGGGCATGATTTATCGATAAATCTTATAACGATTCATCTCTCAGCCTTCGATATAGAAATTATATTTTTCGGTAAGATAAAATCACATGTTATCGTTACAATACGTTACAATAATTGTTGCATTTTCAAACTTACTTCAAGGTCAAAAAGTCAAGGCTTACAAATCTAGTGTTCACAACCTCATTTGGTTCTTCCATGCCCCTATGAAGACCTCTGGCATAAGGTCTACCAGATTTCTGCCGCAAATGAAATAATATTCTCTGCCCTTAATGCCAGTTCCTTTTATGCAATGTTTCTTAATGAAAATGTCCTTGATTAGAAGACATAAGATTAATGATGAGGCATGAGAAATTTGACACAACAAAGATGTGCATAAAGAGATTTGACAAAAAAGCAATTTCCAGTGCCCGCAAAAAAGAGATAACATTTTTGGGGTTTCAGATCAGCTAACCACATTAAGTATGAAACGCCTCGGCCGGGATTTGAACCCGAGTCACGGGCTCGACAGGCCCGTATGATAGGCCACTACACTACCGAGGCATTTTATAGCGAATTGTGTTGGTTTATTTAAATTTATCAGACATTTTCAGAATATTCATATTCTTACCTTTTTATTCCCTCAGGGATTCAACAAGTATTTTTTATGACTGAGTGTTATGGTAGGTTAATGCCACTGTGGCTTAGGGGCATAGCGGCTGATTCGTAATCAGCAGGTCGGGGGTTCAATTCCCTCCAGTGGCTCTTTCAGAATATTCAAAACTCCTAATGTGCAAAGGAAGCAAAGATTAAGAATGCGAGGATGATCTGTTTATGAAAGAGATTTATTGGATCATAAGAACCTTTCTTTCAACATTTCTAATTTCTTCTTCCAGCAGTTCTATTCTTCCTGAAAAGAAATATATATTCATGCTTAAATACATAGAAGCCTCCAACTAATGCCCTGTACCTCCAGAGATCTTCCTGTACTCTCTTTCCTTTAGTGGCATTGAAATTTTTAACAACTATTGATTTAAGGCTGTACCCTCTTTTCATAACTTCATTCATTGCATAGAATCCAAGGGGTATCCATTCTCCCTTTGCATATTTGTCTCCCATCACCAGAACAAGATATCGTCCTTTGTCCAGTATTTTATAGGTATTTTCTACTATGTTTCCAAACATATGAAGAAAATTTTCCACAGATTTTGCCCCAGAGAGATCATTGCTGTCCTCACTGAATTTTATAATATCCCAGTAGGGAGGGTGCATGATTATCAACTGTACTGAACCAATACCTCTTCTCTTTAGTTCCAATAAAATATCAGGATTTCCGCTGTCGCCAACCAGTATTTCCCTACTGGATCCATTTTCTGATCCATCCTTTTCTATATTTGCCCTGGCTATATCAGCTACTTTAGCAGAAAGTTCGATGCCTACTCCATTCCTTTCAAGCCTCATACACTCCATGAGAGTGGTCCCGCTTCCAAGAAATGGATCAAGAACCCACTCATTCTTCTTTGTGTATCTCCTGATAAACTGATTTGGTATCTGTGGAATGAAATTGCCCCAGTAACCGGCATTGTGGTTGCCAGATTTGTCTCTCCGGTCAAAGATCCACAAGCTGTCGGTAAGAATGTCATCATATTCTTTCCACTTGTTCAGGTTAAGGTCGTTAATCTTTCCCCATCGAACCTCCGTTATTCCCCTTTTAAGTCTCTTTATATAATATTTTGATCTTTCAATAGTGATGGAATCCCTGATCTGCATTAACTGAGAAACCAGAGATTCCTTACTCATAACCATGGGTTCTTCTGATCCTCCTGTCAGGATGAGATTTTCCTCGGTTAATCCATCAAGATCCCCAATCAACAGGTTGGATTTTTCAACAATACTATTAAGATGGTTTGCAGAAAGCATTTCGTTCAAAGCATTTATTAGATAATTCCTGTCCATAACATTTTTGTCAGTGTCTTTTATTGATCCTTTAACAATAGATATGTTCTTCTTCTTGCTTTGATTCATGCTTTTGGTCGAAAAATCCCCCTGTTTATTTCCCACCTATTTTACGCTCCCCTTCTAATGATCCCGCAGGACATCCTGTGTAACATTATAATTTTTCATATAACTTGGAATCTGCAAAAGGTTTTAGGAGTGGTTTGAATTCCTCTAAATAGTGAAGATAGTTCAGATAGCTGCTTTTCTGGCAGTGGTTCTTGTCATAGTAGGGTTTGTTGCATACAGCTACTATGAGATAGAAAACAGCAATGGCCAAGTTGACGTTTCAATAAACAGCTCTAATACAAGCTCTAATTACAGTGCAAAGTCTCTTAATATAACAATAACAGCAATTGATCTGAGAAGTTCAAACTACTCTTTATGGACAAACTATTCCACAGGATCTGTACATATTGATCTTTTGGATTACATAACGCCACATAAATATTCCTTTGGAAACATTTCCCTTATTGAAGGGGACTATACGATGATAAGATTAAACATAACTTCGGCAACAGCAGTAGTGAATGAAACTCCTGTGCATATAAATCTTAATAGAAAATATGCTGAAGTTGCAGGAAATTTCGACATACCAGCCAGGACAACCACATATTTTAACCTGGAATTTCTCCTTGATGGAAATTTTAATATGACATCAGACACCTTTAATCCAGATATTCAGGTTTTGAACCTGTGATCCACTATTAGGAAAACTGTTTACATCATTTATTATTTGTCTCCTGTTGCTTCCTGAAAAGAGAGATATACGGCTTTAGTGAATGAAGTATCTTTGTTTTGGCCTTGTTGAGGTGTTCCTCCATTGTTGATTCTGAGAGGTGGTATCTTCCTGCAAGCTCCTGAATTGTGACTCTTTTTGGAATTGAATAGTAACCAGAATATAGAGCGTCAGTGAAATATGTTATCTGTTTGGCCGTCATATTCTCAAAAAGCGAGGATATGGATATTGTGTATGTATCTCTCAAAGAATTGGGGGAAAACGTACTTTTCTTTAAGATTTCAGCATCTCCTATTTTAACAAGATTCTCGTATAAGGAACTTAAGTACTCGTCCCTGATGGATATCACATGTAGGTATTCCCTCCCTTTTTTATATTCCACTGGGGCCTGCCATAGGCAATTGCTTGATTCCGCCATCCTGATGGTGGAGTTTTCTATGCTGCACCTGCAGGCAAGCATAACTGTAAGCTGAGGGCCGTTCCTTAACTTGTAAATCGCAGTTGTGTGGAGTATGTTCTCAATCTCTGGAATAAGGTTTAAAATTTTTTCTATATCGGAGTTCTGTCCGTAAAATTCCAGGTAATCAATGCTGGAATTGCACCAGCGGTAAAACGTTACATCTGGAAATTTTTCAGATACCGCGCAGAAGGGATAAGAGTTTTTTAATAAGAATTCAACCTCATACATTATAACCCATCCAGACCGGTTATAAATATATATCTTGCCATTTGATATGTAATTGGTGATAAAACATGGTAAACGTAATTGTTGAACACAGATGGAGAGAACATAATAAAGATGAGGCTTTCAAAGTAGTGGGAAGCATAGTAGATATGGCAAAAAACAGCAAGCTTCCGGAAGGGTTTACTCTGAAATCAATAAACGTAATAGGCGAGGAAAACCGTGCAGTATGCAACTGGGAAGTCCCCAGCGCAAACGACATGAAGGACCTGCTTAAGAAGGTAAATCCTCCAACAAAGCATGAAGTCTTTGAAGCACAGAAATTATTTTAATGTTATTTTTTAGTAATCTATATTTTATATTTTTCATTTTTCGTTTTTTATTGTTTTAGATGTTCCATACAAACCTTCAGGATCCAATATGTTTCTCAATGAATGCTTTCTCATCATCATTGTGATAGATTGGGAATCTATTGGATTTATACATCATATTTATGCGGGCATGTCAGTCTTAAGGGATGGCGTAATTTGGAAATGTACCTGTATCTCCATCCCAGGATCAGGAGTTTTATTAATTCCCGGACACTTTGCATATCATAAAAATTTTCTTAATTCAAATTTAAATAATCAATTTGCATCTTATTGTTATGGAATATAGAACTCTCACACCAAGGGAAGAAAAAATCATAGTTGGAAAAGGCACAGAGAGACCATTTACAGGTGAATATGACA
Organism: Oxyplasma meridianum; assembly: GCF_038024865.1. Lineage (NCBI taxonomy): Archaea > Methanobacteriati > Thermoplasmatota > Thermoplasmata > Thermoplasmatales > Thermoplasmataceae > Oxyplasma > Oxyplasma meridianum. Next base: position 1,031,054 of record NZ_CP133772.1, read on the forward strand.
ATTTCTTTGAAAAGGGCACATACGTTTGCAGGCGTTGCGGGTTACCGCTTTACAGATCAGATTCTAAATTTGATGCAGGATGCGGCTGGCCAAGCTTTGATCAGGAGATTGAGGGGTCGGTGAAAAGATTGCCTGACAGAGACGGCATGAGAACTGAAATTCAGTGCAGCAGATGCGGAGCACATTTGGGACATGTATTTTTTGGAGAAAGATTAACTCAGAAGAATGTAAGGCACTGCGTTAACTCAATTTCCATGTTATTCGTTCCAGAGGGGGATAAAATTGAGTGATCATACTGAGACTGCCTATCTGGCAAGCGGATGTTTCTGGTGCACAGAAGCAGTATTTCAGCAGATTAAGGGTGTAATTGAAATACAGTCAGGATATTCTGGAGGAAAGACTCCTAACCCGTCTTACGAGGAAGTTTGTACTGGAAAAACTGGACATGCTGAAACTGTTAGAATAAGGTATGATCCATCAGTCATATCGTTCAAGGAGATTCTAGATGTTTTCTTCTCCACTCACGATCCCACCACTCTTAACAGACAGGGAAATGATGTTGGTACTCAATACAGATCTGCCATATTCTATGTTAATCAAGAACAGAAAGCAATTGCAGAGATGGCAATAAAAGAGTTGACAGAAAAAAGAATTTTTAAAAAACCAATTGTTACACAGATTGAGGAATTTCGTGATTTCTACCCATCAGAAGAATATCACAACAATTATTACAAAAGAAACTCTGATGCCCCCTATTGCCACTATGTAATTAGTCCCAAGCTTGCCAAGTTGAAGAAGAATGAAGATCTGAAAATGATGTTAAGGAATTGAGAATTTCTTAAACATAAAATCTAAAATTGGGGCTTTTTTCATATCTCTACAGTATAATGGTACTGTTTTTTGGTAAATAGATATGGAATCAACCATTTAAAAAGATTAGTTGAAATAATAGAATTCAATGTTTGCACTTTTCTAAAAAATTGGGTTTAACAAAAGTGAGGGGAAATCTATTTGCAAAAGCTGAAATATTATGAAAACCGTGAGACAGAATGGAAAAAGTCAGGATGACAGGTAACTTTATGCATCTGTGATCTCAAATAGCCAAGTATAAAGGACAGATTATCTTCTGATCTAAATGCATTCAAGCATGTCGATATCCTTCCAGCAATTCAAGAAACAGCAGAAAGCCCTTATTAAAATAATGAAGGATGCCACCTGAAAGTACTTTGATTAATCCTTCCTGGTATGAACATGAATTTCTGCAATTACTTTGGTTTGTTCGCCGTACCAATTTTATTCATACTGATAACCTGTACCCTGGATTTCCTGAATAAAAGTAAGAATAAAATTATAAGGAATATCTCACCTTACCCATAGGTGTAAATGTATATGTGCTGGTAAAGAGAAGATGAATTAGAGATTGGGATTCCCAATAAAAGCATGGCCATTGTAAATGCCAGAATCAAAAATGGAATTGCCCTTATCCACCCCTCTTCTGGAAAGAGGGCTTGGTTTTTCTCTCTGTTTGGCAGGAAGCTACCTATTTCAACCACCTCATCCGCTTTATCCTTTTCTCTTCAAGATCTGGCACATGATAGGGAGTGATGCCCATGGGCATAAATCCCCTCCATTTCATGGCCAGCCTAAACTTTGCAGATCTTAATACAGTTATGTTTATAACTTTTTTTAAGTATTCTGCCACGGAAAGTATTGAATTACTGGCATTCCCATGTTTTTTCACAGACTTCCTTAGTGTATATGTGATGGCATTCTGTAAACATTTCTTAAAAGAAGTCAGACCTTTTGATTGGGGTAATGCCCTTTCCACCTGGCAATACTTTTGTTTTCCTGTCTTTGTAAAAGTGATATAGCCTTCAATCTGCAGGGATCATTGCACTGTTATGATTTCCAATCTGATTAATTTCAGTTTCCGCATCTAATGTCTTTTTCACATGAGGAGATTAATTCAATGAAAAACCTCTTGAACCCTTACTTTTTTCAACTGGCACTTTCCCAACCTAATTAAGGTGATTCCTGGATTTGTAGCTTTTATGCATCCTGTTTATATTAGAATATGTAAAATCTAAATCGATTACATGGAATCCATCCCCTACCTCAAGAAAATGATCATCTTCACCCATCATTAAAATTTCGCCTGCTATCTTATCTCAGGTAATAATAATGATCAAGGTACTAAAAGTTGCAACATAATCTGTATGCCCTATTTTTTCCCTAAAATAGCTTAAAGAAGATTCTTTTGCTTAAAAAAATTTTTCAAATCTTTTTGATGGCAATTACCTGAAATATCATCTATACACATTATCCCTGCATATGTGCATTTGAAAAAAGTTTAATCCAAAAAATTACGAATCTTATACAAAAATGCGGGTACCGGGATTTGAACCCGAGTTAAGGGCTTGGGAAGCCCCTGTGATAACCACTACACTATACCCGCCTTATGTGGAGGATATATTATTCCATAATAATAATTTCTGACCTTTAGTTTTTTTAGAGAAAATAAAATTAAGGGGTATTAGTACATTCCCCTGAGTTTCATTGCATCTGCCACTCTTTTAATTGATACTATGTATGCAGCAGTTCTTGGATCAACTTTGTACTTCTCTGAGGCATCCAGTACGTCATGCGTGGCCTGAGTCATCTTCTTGTCCAGCTTTTCGTAAACTTCCTTCTCTGTCCAGTAATCTCCTGTCTGGTTCTGAACCCATTCAAAGTAAGACACTGTTACACCTCCGGCGTTTGAAAGGAAGTCTGGAAGCAAAAGAACATTTTTCTTGTAGAATATCTCATCTGCATCTGGTGTTGTTGGCCCATTTGCAAGCTCCAGAATCACCTTGGCTTTGACCTTATCTGCATTTGCAGTTGTGAGCTGATTCTCAATTGCAGCAGGTATCAGTACGTCAACCTTAAGTTCAAGAAGTTCCTGATTGCTAATGTTCTTTGTTCCAGGGAAGTCTTTAACAGAACCCGTTTTCTTCTTGTGTTCAAGGAGCTTTTCAAAATCGATTCCTGATTCTGAATATATTCCAGTTTTTGTGTCTGATATTGCAACTACCTTTGACCCGAAAAGTTCCTTAACTAGTTTGTGTGCAAACTGACCGGCATTCCCAAAACCCTGTATTGCGATGGTTGCCTTTGAGAGGTCTATGTTCCTCATTTTTGCAGCTTCTCTTAGAACAAACAATCCTCCTCTTGCAGTGGCATCTCCTCTACCAAGTGATCCCCATGTTTCAAGTGGCTTTCCAGTTATGATGCCTGGTGCTGAGTGCCTTACAATTGTTTCATACTCATCCATCATCCAGGCCATTATCTGTGGTGTTGTATACACATCAGGTGCGGGAACATCTATTTCCGGTCCGATAAATTCTGCAATGGCCCTTATGTATCCTCTACTCAGTCTTTCAAGTTCCCCGGTGCTTAGTTTCTTGGGATCACATATGACCCCACCCTTTGCACCTCCCAACGGAAGGTTTGTTATAGCTGTTTTCCATGTCATCCATGCAGATAAAGCCTTAACTGTGGACAATGTTTCATCCGGGTGGAATCTTATTCCTCCCTTGCCTGGCCCTCTTGCGGTATTATAATGCACCCTGAATCCTGTGAAAACTTTAGTTTCTCCATTATCCATCTTAACCGGTATACTCACCTGCAGAATCTGCTTTGGTGAACTCAGCAACTCCAGGGCTTGCTTGTCCAGATTTATAACTTTTGCAGCCTTGTTCAGCTGTTTCAATGCTATATCAAACGGATCCAAATCTTCTACCATTGTTATCACTCTTGTCTTTTTCAAAGACTCTTGGTAATACCGTCTACCTAATTTAATCTTTTTAATCTTATTGTTAAGAAATAGGCTGAAATAGGTTATTATATATTAACGTAAATTGTTTACTAATTTCGTATAAGTATCCACTACTGGAAAAATATTTACAGGCGACATAACAATGGAGAGGACTGTATAGCAATATTTTTTACAGACCAGGTATTTTTGTCCTATGGACATGGATGGAACTTTCAAAGTTGACAAAAGTGACTCAAAGGTTGCTGCGTTCCTCTCTGATATCAACAAGATTCTTTCAATAATGCCGGATAAGGAGTCTCAGGAAGTTGTAGACAGCACAAATGCAAGATTTACCGCCAAAGCCGGGGTATCCTTTATTAAGGGTAAATTCGACATCAGGATTTCACTTGAGGAAATTAAAGAGGATTCAATTAAGATAACTGGAGCTGGTTCTGGGAAGGGTGGTTCTGTGGACTTTAGCATCCAGGTGAATCATACACCTGAAGATGCGGGTACAGATGTGAAATGGAAATTGACCCTTAACATCAGGGGGACTCTTGCAACACTTGGATCCAGGATAATAAAAAGCCAGGCAGAAAAATATGCCATGAATATTATTGAAGAGTTCAAAAAAGCGCTGGAATCAATTTAGGAAATGCCAGATGAAGAAAATATCTTTGGTTATTTTTGCTGCAGGTTTATCAAGTCGCTTTGGAAGACCAAAACTTTTAGAAGAGATAGGCGGCAAAAAAATCATAGAAATTTTGTTTGAAAAAGTTGCGGTTATACCTTTTTTCAAAAAATATATAGTTGTAAGAGAAAACGACCAAATGATCAAGTCCATTATTCCAGGAGAATTTATAATACTTGAAAACCCACATCCACAGAGTGGGATGTCAGAATCTGTAAAAATAGGAATAAGATCGGCTTTCGAGAACAGCGACGGTGTTATGATGATACCTGGAGATCAGCCTCTTGTAACAGTTAAGCATCTGAAGGATGTTATAAATGAGTTCGAATCCTCGGAATATGGCATTGTTGCAACTTCCTGCGACAATGAAATACGCAATCCTGCTATATTTTCCATCAGGTATTATAAGGATCTGATGGAGATTAGTGGGGACAGCGGAGGGAGAGGGCTGTTTGAAAAGTATAAAAATGATCTGAAAACCGTTGAACTTGATGACTGCAGAATGCTGGAAGACCTGGATTATCCGGATGATCTCTTCAAACTTAAGAATCTTTACAATATTTTGGGTAAAGGCGGTCCAGCACATATTCCAAATACAGATATAGATAATGTTTCCTTTGTATCTGCCCTTAAGCTTTTCAGCGAGACCCCATGGAAAAAAATTAATAGCGTAAGGGTTTTCGCGGGGAAATCCAGTGGGTTGATTTCAGCTGAAAATGTTACATCGCCTATTGATTATCCTTCTTACAGAAAGAGTGCAATGGATGGATACGCCATTGATTCTGTTATTTTTGATTCAACAGAAAAGTTTCCCATACCTCTGAGGATAGTTGGAAGAGTAACTGCCGGAAAGACTGAAATCAAGCTTGAAAACCATGATGAATGTGTTGAAATATTCACTGGTGGAGAAATTCCTGCCCATGCCGATTGTGTCATAAAATATGAAGACGCGAAGAGACATGGTAACATCATAAAGATAGGAAGAATGTTCAAGAAAGGGGAAAATATAGTTGAGGTGGGTGAGGATTTCAGAAAAGATAATCTCATCCTGAAAAGTGGGGAGATCATACGCCCAGCCCATATATCCGCCTTATCAGAGTGCATGATTAAAACCGTAAATGTCTTCAAAAAGATCAGGATTTCTGTAATATCAACTGGAGATGAGCTTTATGGATCCGGAATCTCTGGAAAAATCCCAGATTCCACACAACCCCTTCTCGTTAACTGGCTGAATAAGAATTATATGGTAGGAATTGGAAGAGGTATATGCAAAGATGATGTCGAGGAGATAAAGAATAGAGTGGTTGAATGTTCTAGGGATTCAGACATTATAGTTATTACAGGAGGGAGTGGAAAAAGCGATCATGATCTGGTAAGGAAAGCTTTGGATAAAATTTCAAAGCCAGTTTTTAATGGTGTGAGAATAAAGCCAGGAAAAACCATTACTCTGTATGATATGGATGGTATACCCGTATTTTCTATTTCAGGTCTTCCGGTTGCCGCTCTCATCTCCCTGATTCATTTCATAAATCTTTTTGTGGAGATTATGACAGGATATAGAGAGGACAATAAAATACCTGGAACTCTTGAAGCCCAAATTTCCTCCAATCCTTCGAATACAACCATCTATATTGCAATGGTGGAAAAGGATGAAAATGGGTACAGGATCAATCCTCTACCTGGCAAGATCTCCGGAAAAATATCTGCCCTTCTTGCCGGGAATGCGTATATCGTCATCGCTGAAGGTAAGCATATTTATAAAAAAGGAGACTTTCTTGAAGCCTATAAAGGAGAATGGTAAAATGTATTCATCCAAAAGTCTCATAAGTGTTAAAGAGGCATTTGAAAGGATTGACAGGTACCTTAAGCCCATTGAAGATACCGAGACTATTCCCATCACCGAAGCTTATGGAAGAATAAGCTCCGAGGACGTATACTCTGGTATGGACAATCCACCATTTGATAGATCGGAGGTGGATGGCTTTGCAGTCAGGCTTTCTGATTTGTCATCACAGAATTCGGAAAATAACAGCTTGAAAATTGGGGGTAGGATTGATATAGGCATCAGTCCAACCACCAGGTATGAAAAGGGAGTTTGCATTCAGATTTCAACAGGTTCAGTTATTCCAGAAGGTTTCGATGCAGTTTACAGGATTGAGGACGTAAAGGTTACAGGCGACGTTGTAACTTTTCCTGGAAAACTGAAAAAATTTAGCAATATAGCAAAAGCTGGATCTGATGTTCTTACAGGAGACCTTGTCTTAAACAAATTTAAAATGATTACTGAGAAGGAGATGGGAACTTTAACTATTCTGGGTATTCAAAATGTCAGTGTATTTTGCAGAGTCAGGATTGGTGTTCTATCATCAGGAAACGAACTTGTAAATCCAGGAGATGAACTTAAGCCCGGACAGTCATACGAAGGAAACAGTACCTTTATCAGTGCAATATTGAAAAAATATAATGTCTTCCTTACCACTTCATATGGTATCGTTCCAGATAGTGAGGATGAAACAGTAAAAGTTTTGGAGAAGGCATTTCATGACAATCTTATTGTTGTGACAACAGGGGGATCATCGGCTGGTGAGATGGATTACATAGGTAAAATTGCCTCCAGATATTCTCCAGGGATAATATTCCATGGAGTGGATATGAAACCGGGGAAACCTACATTCTTTGCCGTAAACGGAAAAAATTTTATGATTGGACTCCCTGGTTTTCCCGTCTCTGCATTCATCTCATTTACCCAGATATTTCTGAAGAAACTTCTTGAAATAGCACACTTCCCAATATTATACGAAGAATTAGGTGCCCAGCTTGCAATAGGAACTGCTATAAAGAGAGGAAGCAGCAATTTCATTCCCACCATACTCTACGGTTCAGACCGTCTTTACGCATTCCCGTTGACAGGGGAGTCCGGATCCTTATCCAGAATACTGAAAAGTGATGGCATCTTAAGGGTAAATTCCAGCGAAAGATATCTTAAAGCGGGAGAAAATGTTACTGTCCTATCCTTAAATGAAAGCCCGCATTTATCAGCTGGAGTGCTGGTAGGCCATATTGATCCTATTATGGATACAATATTCAGCATTTCCAGGAAATATTTTTCATCATACAGAACCTCACAGGAGGAGGGGTTGATGTGCCTTGAGGCGGGATCAGCAAATTTAATGGGGATGAGATTGAAATCTGCATCAAAAGACCCTAAAGAAAATGAAAGGAGATATAAATTATTGAGGATTTTCTCTTCAGAATTGGGAATTGTTTTCAGGGAAGGAAAAAATATCCGCCATAATGATGGGGAGGAAATAGGTGAAATTGTTCTTGGAATCCCGGAAAGCGGAACATATCCTGAGAATATTATAGAAACTTGCATAAATAAACTGAATTCTCAAACCATGGTGGATATTTCAAGGGTAGAATACCCCAATCTCAAAGGGATTGCTCTCGCAGTGCGAAATGGAATGATTCAGGCCGGCATGGGTAATCGTGACACTGCCTCAAGATACAGATTAGATTTTATGCCGGTTTTGGATGAGACCTATTACATTGCAGCTTCTGAGAAGACACTGGACAAATTTCATAATATTCTTAAGAAATTTGGAAATGAGGGTTTGAAAATCCTGAAGGAAAATTACAGGCACTACAAAATTAATGAAGAACTTTTCCTTGAGTGATTACCTGTATAAAAATGAGTTAAATCTTTTAACATATAGGAATTGACCATCATGGATTATCTGTTTCATGCAAGGCATCTCGTTCTTAGCCGATTCACTCATGATGATCTGGAAAGGATATCCAGGAGCAGGGTAATGGTGGTTGGACTTGGAGGCACAGGAAGCACTGCAGCCAGACTTTTTGCAGAATCGGGAGTTTCAGATCTTTCCATTGTTGACCAAGATACTGTGAGCATTTCCAATATTCAGAGACAGATGTATTTCATGGGTGACATAGGCAGAAAAAAAGTCTCAGCAACCTCTGAATACCTGAATAGAATCAATCCTGATGTTAATGTTACAACTTATGACACAGTATTCGATTCCAGATTTGCAATATCACACGCAGGAGAATTTGATCTCATATTTGATGGAACTGATAATATTACTACCAGGAGGATTATAAACGACATAAGCGTAAAAACGGGAAAGCCATGGATATTTTCATCGGCCATTGAGACATATGGTGAATTTAAGGCCATAGTTCCAGGAAAGACCTCCTGTTATGCATGCTTCATGCCAAATGCCGAAGGATCTCCGCAGACATGTTCCCAGATAGGAGTCCTGAATTCTGTTCCCTCCACCGTCGCATCCCTTGCATATGTACTTGGACTGAGGATACTTAAAGGCGAAGATGTTTCAGGCGATATACATTTCCTTGATGCCTGGGACATGAGATTGGAAAAGATCAAAACTCGCAGGAACCCTGATTGTCCTGTTTGCGGAAAGGAACAGTTCAATTACCTTACAGATCAGTACAGTTGCTTTGACCCTAGAGTTATGCAGTAAAATTCCATATTGTGTGTCCTTGCCGAAACACTGGAACGGCAGTTTCCACCACCTGGATCCTCTTATCCCCTGTTTCTCCCTTTAAATGGAGTATGAAAAATTGATTTCTACTCCCTCAATTTCACATTTCCAGATTTCAACAGCATCTCTTAATTCGAATTCAACTGGAAAAATAGTTCTCCATGAGGAGGATCTGAATCTCTGTGGTAAATATAACGTGAAGGCTATCTTTCGCCTTTACGCCTTACGATTCCAAATAGATCTGAAAGAGCAAGGACGCAGAAAATCAGTCCGGAAAGTAGCGAAATGAAGAAGAAAATTTCAATGTCAAGGAAAAGGGGAATACTGTTGTCTGGTATAATTCCATTTGTGAAGTCGATTATCATTAATATTATTCCGTTTAGAATTGTGTAAAGAAAAAGCCTGTTAACCTGACCAAAAATAGGTTGTTTAAGGCTGTCAGAAGAGAAATTGGGGATCATTGTTATTAGAACTGCGTAAGCAGCTAAAAGCAGACCTATAAGACTGGCATAAACACCAAGTAGAGAGGTCTGTGAAAAGAATATGACAAATCTTTTTGAAACATCTGGAAAGTAGTAGAACTTTATGTACTGGTTGCTGGTCAGAAAAGTAATTATAAACGCAAAGGCAAAGACTGTCCTTACCTTATAGAGGCTCTCAATCCTTCCCTTAAGCTTGACCTGAACCATTTGAACCTGATGATATTCCCTCTATAAATACTTCTTATTGTTAATTCCCATCGATTGAAGGTAATTTTTAGGCTGAACAATTATTTGACTGTTTATCATTTCCGGCATAATTTGAATTTTGAAAAATCTTGATCCATGAATCTTTAAAGCAATTGACCATAAGATTCGGATCAGCCATGAAACTAAATTCCCGAGACAATATCTCCTGTACCGTTTACCATATTATGGCGCATAAACTTCATAGCTTTCATAAATTAAGCAACATTCAGTGTTGAATATTCGTAAATAGTAGAATTAAATATATAATAATGGTTAAAACTACATTAATGCATGTGGGTCCATCCATAGGAGATTATGATGTACAGCTGGCCGGTGTCTGCCCTGATCAGGGTTTCGCGTCAGAAAAATTCAAGTCTGCAATGAGCGAAGCTCTAAAGGGGATCAATTATGTAATGGGATGCGATGACAGCTACCTGCCCTTCATAATTCCAGGCAGCGGAACAATTGCCATGGAATCAGTAACCACATTTCTGCAGAGAAAGGATAAAATCCTGGTTATAAGCAATGGTGTTTTTGGAAACCGCTGGGAGGGGATATTCAGCAGATATGATGTGGAACTGACTATTTTAAAATCCCATGCAGGGTATTGCGTCTCTCATGAAGACATCATGGGATCTCTGAACAGGAAACATTACAAAATGATCATATCGACCCATGTTGAAACCAGTACCGGAGTCAAATTCCCCATAGAGAAATATGCCAAAATATTTAGGGAACACTGCGACATTATTGTGGTAGATGGGGTTGCAAGCGTAGGAGGAGAGTTGGTAAAAACTTCTGAATGGGATATTGACATATACATTACCGCCTCGCAGAAAGCTATTGGTGCCCCTCCAGGTGCCGGAATACTTGTGGTTAAGAAGAAACTTTTTCAAGATTACTCAGATGAAAATATATCCGGATACTTTACTAACCTTATGAACTGGAAGCCTGTGATGGAGACATCCATTGAGGGAAATGGTGGTTATTTTGCCACACCTCCAATAGGTGTTGTCTTTTCACTCAGGAATGCTTTCGCAAGGATTAGAGATGAGACCATGGAAAAAAGGGTTGAGAGACATAAAAAATTATCCAGATCCCTGAGGCGTGGTATTAAATCAATGGGCCTCGGAATAGTTGCCCAGGAAGGTTATGAAAGCAGTACTGTAACAGGTGTTTTGCTTAAGGACATGGATGCTGACCTCTTCGTAAAGAATGCCCTTAAATTTGGAGTTGAATTTGCGGTAGGTGTCCATCCTGATCTGAAGGGGAAATATTTCAGGATAGGACATATGGGGTGGGTGAGCAGAGAGGATATATTCAAAGCACTCAACGCCATCTATAATACCATGAAGGAACACGATCCCAAAACACCGATGCCAGATATGGACTCATTTTTTGAGTAATATTTAACCCCCATCTTTTTTTAATTTAGGCTGGCCCTTTATATATTTATTGAAAAGAAGTTTTTAATAGAGTCCGTTAATGCAGAATTAGTTATTATCATTTTTATAAAATTTTACGATCATATCTGATCCTTACTGAAAATCAGTCCAAAAAGCCATCACAACTTGCCTCTGACACATTATCATACCCTCAATAGTCTTGCACCAAATCTTTCAAGGACTGGTTCAATTGGCGATACAACTGTTATATCATTTGAAGAGGCGAGTATTATTCCAACCACGTCCTTATTTTCATTCAGTACGAATGAACCCTCATCGCCTTGAAGTGCAAAGTTGGACTTCTCTCTTGCAACTATGAACTGGTCCCGGAAGATACGTTCTCCATCAGGGTATATAACTGATACAGTAGCATCTGTACATATTATGACGCCCTGAGTTGTATCTGTTGTCCTCCCCCTTTTCATGACCTTCATTCCAAGCAATGGTTCAGCAGTGTTACCTATGTTTCCAATTCTCACTATCCTGCCTGCAACTCCAACGTCCTCATAAACAACTGCCACAGCACAGTCCATTGTATTGGAGTTTCCCTTTACCGGAAGTGCTGTAGAGCTAAGAAAACCTATTATATCCTTCTCGTTTCCTCCGTCGAAGAAAGCGTCCTGGGAAACCTCATCCCTTAATTCAAAATTTTCCGGAGCAAGGGCCCTTCCTGATGAAAGTATGCAGAATTCATTTTCGATTATTACAACGCCCCCGATTGTTCCTGCAACCGGGAAATTAACATTTCCAATTGAAACACCACCCTGAACCGGCCTTATTTTGGTAAATTTTGGTGATTCAGGCGGCTTTATTATTATACTCGGTGAATTTGTCCTCCAGAGCCCAACATTAAACGTTGCGCTTATTGTTTCATTTTCCCTGAAATTGTTTGAGAAGAGATTCAGGAGAAATTCTCTGTTAACCAAGGATATGCCAAGTGCAACGAAACTGTTCATCTTGAAGGCATAATTTACAGCCGCTTCCTTTAGTGCAAACGCTGTCTCATAACCGCAGCTGAAATGATAATTTCTGCCCCCAAGGGAGTACTCGTTCTTTCCAAGTTCCTTTTCACAAAGATCACATTTTGACATAACGAATTTCCGGTTCTAGCTTGGCTTAATCAATATCAACAATATAAAACAATTTGATTTGTGTAGTCTTAAAAAAAATGTATTAAGTTTTAAAGGTTTTAAAAGAATTATGGAGGGACAAGTAAATGCTGTGGGACTGCCTCTATTGCTGTTATTGCTGCTAGCACAGCCGAGACGATAAGTCCAATCCAGAATATAACCAGTACCGCGGTCCAGGTTTTTGAGGCTTTTTCCTTGCCCGGAAGCATGTCGTATATGAGAGTTGTTGGAAACGTAAATATCCCGGTCAGACCAAAAGCTATGTAAAGGCCAAGCATTGCGATTGGACTTGATGTCATCTTATCTAGATACGCATTAGCACCATAGTAAATCGCTATTATACCTGCAAAAAATGCGAGGATTCCAACATATTGAAGTTTCTGCTTGAACCATATGGCCAACACCATCATTATGAGTATCATACCAATAAACATAAAAGGGTCACCGAACAGGATATTATAACTCCCGGGTAGGGGCCATGTCATTTCCCCATAAAATCCCATTATCAGGATAACAACACCCAGTATCCCAAGAGGGAATATGCCAGGCTTGAGATACTCTTCAAGATTTGCCGTACCCTTTTTTCTGTATTCCAGGTATACCTTCGCCGTCATGTAGATGGAAATTACCCCCACTAAGGAGAGGGTAAATAGCTCCATTGCCAGATCATCGATAAACGCCATTTTTTTTCACCGACATTTTATCTCCGTGTATTATTAAAATCTTTATGCTTATATATTTGGTATCTGTTTTATAATGTTGTTAACAATTCTCGGTTTTATTCTTAAATATAATGGATGATCTTTCTCCATCGGTAAGACAATATATTAATAATTCATGGAATCAGGAATAAGTTAATCTCATATTATTTAAAATCAAAGTTTTTATTATATTCCCTGCATCCCAGAATATGCAATAAAACATATAGATTCGAAAGATATTGATGGATTTGATCCCGTATTCCGTTACCGCAAGTCTATTTCAGTTATGCAGGTAAATAACCTGCCCTGAAAATTTTTATGGAAACTCCATAAAGATTGGGCACGATTTACAATAAATCCTACTTTTTTACCTTTTATGTCTTTATAGGATAGGGAAATCAAAGGGTCAAAAAAAGAACTATTTGCTAGTTTTTCTTGTTGTCGACCTTGAGGTACTCCTAGGTTTATCAGTGAGAGTTTTTTCTCCTTCGACTGGCTTTCTAGATCCTGATGCACTTTTTCGTTTAGATAAAATATCTAATGCCTGATCTACAGTAACAGCAGATTCCAGCCTATGGGCAATATCTACTTCCCCTATCGACCTAAGCCAGTTAGATATGTGTTTCTGTTCAAGATGATACTGGACGCAACCTGGATCCAGATCCTTAAGTCTCTTAAGCTCACTTTCCAGTTCTTTCCTGTCGTGTGCAACGCCTTTTACGCAATGGTAATATGATCTGAAGTAAAATGGTTCCATATTGACTAATTTATTCATATAGTATTAAGATTGTTATTTTTATTTATAATGAATGTGCCCCGAAAATTAATATTGCGATCTAAAAGTTTACTTGAGAAGATATGAGACAAAGGAAGATCTTTGTAAAACTTATAAAAATTCATTTCTTGTTCACATGCAGATAGAGGCAAAAATGGTGGGATTGCCTATTGCTTAATTTATGCCTGAATACATGAAATCTATATGCTTAACATGGAGGACATAGCGCACTTGGACGCAATGGGATTCCAGCAAGTTGGGATTGTGCCAGAAACCTTTAAAATGGGAAATCTTATCCCATAGCTTGGAATGTTATCACATTTTAGAATAAGCATCAATAATAGAATAGAAATATCAAATCTAAAGATACCGTTCTTAATCCTCTCTTAATCAAGTGACATCCACCCCCAGCTAACGCAGTTCGTTTCCCTTATCTATGACCGGGGTTGCCCTTTTTGGCATATCTCCAATCTCCACGAACATATATTCGGAATTGTCTCTACCTATCTTTATTAATTTGACATTCCGGATTTTGATGTCTACATTGAGATTTCCTGCCCATTGAGATAAAATACACATTGCATTGGCATGTCCAGTCTGAAAGCCTCAGGTCATGTTATATATTTCCAAAGATTGAAGATTTTTGTTATGTTTATCTGCGATCTCTTTTGCTTTCATCTTTAGGAAATGCACAATGGAATCCTTTGTGAATACTCTCTTCCTGTATTTTATCACCTAAATAAAGTGGTAATATAATGAATACAAAGAATGAGATCCCTTGTCCAGGTCATAGGGCATAGAGATTTTATGATCTATACACCAATAAATGCTTTAATCTCTTTTATCCCCTACCTATAAGAAGGGGACTTCACGATGGGTAGGTAAAAAGCTTTCCGAATGATTTTTAAGCAAATATAAGGTTCCCAAAAAAATGGAAAGAACTGGAAGAAAGGACAGGACATCAGTTTTAGTTTCAATTTCCGGCCTTTTGACTGTAGTACTTGGAGTTGTCCTGATTCTTTCACGTCCTGTTTACATTTTCAAGGTTGTTAATAGTACCTTTATAGAATATGAAAAGGATTTCACCATATTTACAATAATTGCTGGCCTTATATTGATTAGAAATGGTTTTATCCTGAAAGAACGAAAAAAGAGAACCTGGGCCTCCTCAATAACACTCGTAATTATTGTGACTCTGCTTCTTTGATTTAACAGTTTAACTGTTTTTATACCCATACTGATAGGGATTTTATTTAACATGTACGTAATTTTCAGGCTTCTACAAGTAAAGAATGCTTACATATTCCCATCAACAAGGTTAATAAATATTGAATCCGCTGCATCATTGATAACCATTTTATTTACACTCTCCTATGGAATTGTAGGAACCTTATTTTTTGGGAAAAGTTTTCATCCTCCAATACTTAATTTAGGCCAGGCAATATACTTTACAGGAGAGACTGTAACCACACTGGGATTTGGAGATATACTTCCAGTAACACTGGCAGCAAGGCTTTTTACAATCTCACTTGCTATACTTGGCATTGCATCTTTTTTTGGAGCAATGGTTATATTGATCTCACCCATCTTAGAGAGAAGAATTGGTGGTCTGGTGGAGGTACTGAAGAAACAACAGTTAAGAGGGCTAAAAGACTACATACTCGTATGTGGTTTTTCTAGTTATATTTCAGAGTACCTAAAAAATGTAAAAGCAAAGGGTGGTGTAGTTATAATAATGACCAGAGACCAGAAAATTATAGAACCTGTAAAAGAGGAAGGATTCCTGGTACTGGAAGAGAATCCTGCTGATGAAAACTCCCTTAAGGAATTCAACTTTTCCGATGCGAAATCCATACTTGTTGCGTCTGATGATGACGGGCAGAATCTAATGATCGCAGCATCATTCTTTCAGTTAAGTGACCAGGATACTTTGAGGAAAAAAATTACAATACTGGTAAAGTCTCCTGACCTTCTACAAAAATTCAAATTATTCCAGTATAGAGTGATGGATATATACTCCATAGTTGGCAATTGGATCCTCTCCACAGAAATAGAAAAATGAAATGTGTTTTGCTGTATTTTCCGAGATTCATTAATATTTTGAACAAAGACCCTTCATCGCAATTGTGGCTTATAAGATAACAGACCCCATTGAATGTTTACATCTTTTTTTGAATTTTGAAGGAATTAGTAAGTTTACTGCCCTTTGAATTTCTTTGATTTTCGAAATCTATGTGATGCAAACCTCAACAAGAATGAAGTCTGTTTAGAACAAAGCAAAAGTTTCTGCATATTAGAATGGGCTTTCAATGAGAAACGCCAAAATTTGTTTATAGAAATTTAATTGATTGCTTGATTGTTCCTGAAGTCCTTCCCTGGGCTTCAGAACCCCAGGAGACTGCTATCCAATGCGTATTAGATTTATGCTCCGACCGGGATTTGAACCCGAGTCGAGGGATTGAGAGCCCCTAATGCTTGACCGTGCTACACCATCGGAGCTTATACCCGTTATGGCTTTGTTACATTTATTTTTTCCTCTAAGAAAGAGGTAAAAATCAGAAAGAATCAATGCCAGAAACCCATTTAACATTCACTCAAAAATTCCAGAATCCAAAAATAATCGAGAGAACTTATGTAAAAAGTCCTTATTTAACCTCAATTTATTTATGTTCACGATTTGCTTCAGACTGGCCAGAAAATCTTAGCCAGTTCCACGACTACCGCCATAGCCAACCCAATGTAAATTATAAGCTTAGGATCAAGAGCAGGACCAGTTATCTCTTCCTCATCGAAATACCTTATAAGTCCTGCTCCTGACTGGAAACCGGAATCTTTCTTGTCGGCCATGTTGATGATTATTGAACTTTAGAATTTAACATTATCGGTACATTCTCCTGGTTAAATTGCCATTGAAAATGAAAGTTAACATTCCATCTAACCTTGCCAGATATACTATCACAAGGGATTCAGTTTTTCTTTAGCATTGTTCGCTATAGTAACAGAAAGAAGTGTCAGGGATTATCCATTGATTTTGCACCTGGAGAAATTTTCAGCTTTAAGGGCTTCATGGCATTGCCCACTGCAATATCCATAACTTTCTCCAGGTTTCTGTTATGGCATACAACAAACACATTAGTCCCACCGGTAACAATATATGAAGACCAGAATTCCTTCTGGCTTGCTTTTATGTCTTCAATAAAATTTCTCATATCCCTGTTTATGATTTTTACACCTACACTCTCTATCATCCGATGGTAATCCTCAGTGTCTTCCTGAGCTATCTCAAAAATTTCATCCAGTTTTCCATCCTTGATCAAACTCTCAAGTTTTCGTACTCTATCTTTTGCAGTTTTTACTCTTTCTTCGTATAAATTGCTTTTTACTATGTTCTCATGAATTGTATCTGATGGTTTCCTTGGTTCCGGGAATGGACAGCCGAGTATGGTAAAATCCTTAAAGATATTCCAGTCTGCAACCGTCCTTGTAACTGCCATTTTCCTGTCAGTTTCTGTAACTGTCAGCCCCCCATAGAATGATCTTCCAACGCTCTCAGATACCGATCTGAGATCATTCTCAAAATCTTCCAGATTTAGATCGTTTCCCAAAATGGAATGGATGCATTTTCCAAGAGCTGCCGCCCCGGAATCTGAACTGCCGCTCAGTATTCCATGGTTTTCAGATCTGAAACAGATAAATCTGTTTTTTTGTACGATTCCAAGTTTTTCAAATATCTGGCTTTCATATTTTTCAATAATTCTGAATGGGGATCTGTAGCTGTTATTTGGAGTTATTTTATTTCCGTTAAAATAACCCTCCCTTATATCTGATATATATAGTGAAGTGACTGTTCTGACGGATTGCTTTTCGTCTGAATATGCTATGCCGGCTGAATCGTGCATTGGAATCCGCCTGTTCTGATCGGATATCCCCCCAAGTAAGACAATTCCAATTGTGGGAAATGCCGTAGAACTTGAAATTTCCATTTCCTTTTTATACATGTGAGAAGGTATGGAAACCCTGTTATAATTGTTTTCAGAAATATTCATAAATGGCATGCACAGTACTTCTGCCGGAATGGATTGTTAATTACTGCAAACATAGATTAATAAACCTGTGATTAACCTAAACGTGATATCATGAGTGATGAACGTTCTGCCATGCTGAAGTCCATGAATATGAAATCTGTAGATGATCTGTTTTCTGATGTCCCGGCCAATATGAGAAAAAAAAGCCTCAAGATTAAGGAAGGAATCAGTGAATATGAACTCATTGAGGAAGCAAAGAATATTGCGGCCATGAACCGATATGAGGGATACCGGAAATTTCTTGGATGCGGCATTTACGACCGAATAATCCCCGCAAGCGTTGACTCGTTGATTTCCAGGTCTGAGTTTCTCACATCATACACTCCGTATCAACCCGAAATTTCCCAGGGCATGCTCCAGGCTTTATTCGAATACCAGAGCCTGATATCTGACCTTATGGGCATGGACGCAACCAATGCTTCAATGTATGATGGTTACAGTGCTCTTGCTGAAGCAGTAAGGATGGCATTTCGTATAAATGGCAAAACAGAAGTCCTCATGCCGGAAACCCTTTATTCTGGAAAGAAAAAAGTGATTGAAAGTTACATCAGCGGGTTGGGTCTGAAACTTATAAAATACGGATATGAAAAAGATTCTGGCTTCATGGATCTTGAAGACCTCTCGAAAAAAACAAACGAAAGAGTATCTTCAGTAATTGTTGAGAATCCCAATGGGTTTGGAATTCTTGATGAGAACATTACAAAAGTAAGAGAAACAGTTGGAAATGCAATGATCATAAGCTATGTTGACCCTGTTTCACTTGGTATTATAAAGCCTCCAGGAGAATATGATTCAGATATAGCGGTTGCAGAAGGGCAGTCGCTGGGAATACATAAAAATCTTGGAGGCCCACTGCTGGGAATTATGTCTTTCAAGAAAGAACATGTGAGAAAATCTCCTGGAAGAATAATAGGGGAAAGCGTTGATGCTGGCGGTAAAAAGGCTTATGTAATGACGTTGCAGACCAGAGAACAGCATATAAGAAGGGAGAAGGCAATGAGCAATATCTGCTCAAACCAGGCACTTATGGCAGTTGCCGCCTCAGCTTATCTGTCAATTCTTGGGAAGAGTGGTATGAAAAACACGGCTTTGAAAACCGCCTCAAATATGAAAAAACTTATTGAAACCATTAGATCAGTGGATGGGTACAACCCTCATCTGTTCACTGGACGGCATTTTTCAGATATCCCTGTCCAGTCTAGGATGAGTAACGAGAAACTGAGAAAAGGACTCCTTGAAAGGAATATACAGGGGGCCATTCCACTTGAAGACCTTCTTCCAGATCTTTCTGGTAGGTATGGAAATACTTCCTTCTTTTCTGTTACTGAAAAACATAATGCCCAAGACTTTGCGGCACTGAAATCTGCACTGGAGGGGATTTAAGTGGCATACCATCAAGCAACCTATGATGAACCACTGATAAAAAATATACGATCCGGAACTGACTATAAGGTTCCGGCTGTTGAAGAAAGGGTAGAGGACCTTATCCCACCATCCCTTTTGAGGCATGATCTTGATCTTCCAGACGTGGCTGAATTCGATGTTGTAAGGCATTTTACCAGACTTTCCCAGATGAATTTCAGCGTTGACATAGGTACATATCCTCTTGGATCGTGTACAATGAAATTCAATCCAAAGTTTGCTGACAGCATATCACAGATTGATGGTTTCAGGGAAACCCATCCACTGCAGGCAGAGGATTCCATACAGGGATCATTCAGGATTATGTATGAACTGCAGGAATACCTTAAGGAAATTTCTGACATGGACGCCATAACACTTCAGCCTCTGGCCGGTGCCCAAGGAGAATTTACTGGAATACTAATAGTCAGAAAATACCTTGAGGATATTGGAGAACTTGGCAAGAGAACTGAGGTCATAATACCAGATTCAGCGCATGGAACAAATCCTGCATCTGCAGCCATGGCTGGTTTTGATGTTGTGGAGATTCCATCAGACAGCAACGGAATGGTTGATCTTCAGGCTCTTGAGTCCGCTCTTTCAGACCGCACTGCAGCCTTTATGATAACAAACCCTAACACTCTTGGTATTTTTGACAGGAACATAGTGAAGATATCAGAAATGGTTCACAAAGCAGGTGCCCTTCTATACTATGATGGTGCCAACTTCAACGCCATCGTTGGAATAACATCTCCGGGAATAATGGGATTTGACATTGTCCATTTCAATCTTCATAAAACATTTGCAACTCCGCATGGAGGCGGCGGCCCCGGATCAGGTCCAGTTGCGGTGAAAGCTTTCCTTAGGGATTACCTTCCTGTCCCTGTTGTTTCCATGAACAACGGAAAGTACTACCTTGACTATTCTGCTCCCAAGACCATTGGAAAGGTGGCATCATACTATGGCGCCTTCAACATGCTTCTCAGGGCATGGGCATACATAAGGTTCCATGGATCAGATGGACTTCTGAGTAATACTCAGAAGGCAGTCTTGAATGCCAACTATCTTTCTCACAGGCTTTCTGCAAGCTTCACCATTCCATTTAGCCCATTGAAGAAACATGAGCTTGTCCTCTCTACCGAAAAAACAGGAAAGAGAGCACTGGACATAGGAAAATACATAATAGATCAGGGGGTGCATGCGCCCACAGTTTATTTCCCTCTAATTGTGCATGAAGATATGATGATAGAACCCACAGAAAGTGTGAGTAAGGACGATCTTGACAGGTATGCCCAGATAATGGAGGAGGCACTGAAAGAGGATGTTGAACAGTTGAAGAAGAGACCCTTGAATCTCAGTTCAAGACGCATCGATGAGGTTAAAGCAGCCAGGGACCTTAAATTGAAGTGGGACTGATTCCTCAGTAAGATGCTGAATATTTTACATTTTCCATACTTTTATCACACCTTCAGCCGTTTTATATCCGGACAGGGCATTGGTGTCAACTTCCACCCCTATCCCCACACCACTGTTGGCCTCTATATATCCGTCTTTCATGGTGAAGGGATTCAGAACCACATCCTTTTTGAAATATTTTGAATTTGGTGATGTATCCCCAGCATAGTCAACGTTAACTTGTGATGCCATTGCCACGTTAAAAGCCCTTCCAATCCCAGTTTCAAGCATTCCTCCGACCCAGCAGTGTCCCCCATTTTCCCTTACAACCTCTGAAATCGAAAGCGAATTGGTGAGCCCTCCAACGCGACCGGGTTTTATGTTTATAATCTCTCCAGATCCAATTTCAAATGCCTTCTGTGCCTTCTCCAAATCAGTTATTGATTCATCAAGGCATATGGGTGTTGACATTGATTTTGCAAGCTTTGCGTGATAAATGAGATCATCATGTCCCAGTGGCTGCTCCAGGTACTGAAGATTGAATCTGTCAATCTTTTTCAACAGGTCAATATCCTTTATTGAATAGTCACAGTTGGCGTCTGCAGTAAGGTTGATATCCGGAAACCTGTCTCTTATGGCCCCTAGTATGCCCAGCTCTTTTCCCTTCTTGATCTTCACTTTTATCCTTTGGTAGCCCGTGTCAAGAGCATTGGAGATTCTGCTTATGGTAGTTTCAATGGGTTCCATTCCCAGAGAGATACCCACTTCAGCCTTTCCTTTTGACTTGCCAAGGTATCTGTCAAGTGGCATGCCTTTTATCCTTGCATGATAGTCCCAGAGAAGCATTTCCAGAGCTGCTTTTGCCATGTTATGTCCCTTCACATAGGCCACCTGTTCCATGAATTCCCCGGGAACAGGGAGTTTCATCAAATGAGGAACAAGATACCTGTCAATGATCTCCAGTGCAGTAGAATTATTCTCATAACTGTAAAATGGATCTGTGTCTGTAACACTCTCTGAATATGCGGTTATACCATCTGCTTCAAGCTTAAAAATAAGAGCACACCGATCAAGCTGCCTTCCAAAGCTTGTTTCGAATGGTGTTACAAGGGGCATTTTAACAAGCTGATATGATAGCTTTCCTTCCATGCACTGACATGGACAATTCTGTATAATAATTTCACCTGAAGTGAGAAGAATTAAGATAAGCGTCTGGCATTAATCCCTGTATGGATATAAAAAAAGTCAGTGATCCTGATGAGATAAGGAATATTCTTCCTATAATCAGTTCGGCCTGGGGATTTGAAAATATGGAAAGCCTTGTGAAGGACATGGTGACAGCCATGAGATTTCATGGTGGTCTGGTTCTGGGGGCCTATAACAATGAAGAAATGGTAGGGATGAGTTTCTCTTTTCCAGGCTACAGGAAAGGCAAAACATACCTGTACTCCCATATGACCGGCATTATAAAAGAGAAAAAATATTCAGGGATAGGGTATGAACTAAAACTAGCGCAGGTAAAGTGGGCAAAGGAGAATGGTTACGATCTCGTTGCATGGACGTTTGATCCCCTGATGTCATTGAATGCCAATTTCAACATCCGAAAGCTGGGTGCATTTTCCAGGACATATCTCAGGAATTTTTATGGTGAGATGGATGACAAACTTAACCGGGGTATACGAACTGACAGGCTAGTTGCCGAACTTTGGGTCAATTTCAGAATTGAAGACCCACCGAAAGAAATTTTGTTTATGAATACACCAGAAATGGATTTTAACTTTGACCCGACTAAAGAACTTAATGGACAGCCATTGGGAATGTACATTCCAGAAGATTTTGTAGCCATGAGACTCCATGATCTGAAATTTGCAGTTTATGTAAGGGAGAAAAGCTGCAGTTTGCTGGAAAACGTTTTTAAACAAGGATATTGGATCACGGGTTACAGTAGATCTCCAAAACCACATTACATTATGAGAAAGTTAACAAATATACAAGATAATATGAAGGAAAACTTATTTTATTAGATAATTTTCCATTAAATATTTTTTGCATATATTCAAATGATTCCTAAAATGGCATCCAGGACTTTTTTTCTCTTATAGTTAATTTTTTATTATTATTTCTATATTGTGTGGATTTTAAATATGCGTATTGTTTTATTAAAATATTAATTCATTGATAATAAAGCACCGCTTTTAATAACAATTGATTTTAATACAACTTTATCTCAATAGATATAATGTTTCTTATTCCTAAATCAATTCCTAAAATTCTATTTTTAAATAATAATAAACCCTATATATCCTTTTATATACTATTTCTATTTTATAGCCAATACTCTGTATTATTCTTACTTCCCTTAAATCTGTATTATCATTTAATCTTGTTTTAACTTCTATATCTATAATTTTAGGAAAATATAAAATATTGTCTTCTATATGACATTACTGATTAGTAAAAATCAACATAAATTCTCCATCTTTATTTTTATATTTAGGTATTTTAGGTATTCCTAAAAACTTCTCTAGATGTTTATTATATTCTTTTATTGCTTTATGATATGAAATCCATTCATTTATTACTGTTTTTATAGTCCATTTTGCAGCTTGTGCAGGCAATTTTTGTTAATCATTATGTTCATCGTTTTCATCAGGTATTTGGAATTTCCTTACTAAATTATTATATGAAGGGTATTAATTTTTAGAATTATTTTTTAATTGTATAAAAAATACATTTCTCATATCAAAATTTGATTGATTAAATAAATTCTTTTATATATGACATAAATATGATATATATTCATTGTAATTAATGTGTATTTCTTCTGTTCTAATGATTTTCATAAACAATATATATTATAAAATAATAATATGTAAATTTGTTTCCAAATTATATACAAATTCAATGATTATTCGACACTTTTTTAAAATCAAAAACTTAAGATTTAAGATATGTAAAATAAAAAAACAAAAAGATAATTGGGTTAATGCTTTTAGCGATAAAATGGATAAAAATGAAAAAGATATTCTTTATCTAGCTAAATTTTTGAAATATATGGGAATTGATAAAAATATGCTTAAAAAAAGAATAGAAAACCGCATTAAAGCTCAAAAATTCGTGTATTTTGGGGAAAAATATGGTTTACCTCTATCTTATGACTTTGATATAATCAATTATTCAAATAACTATTTATACTTGTGATATATCATGATATTATCAATGAAGGCTAATGAAGTTTTAAACCTCTTGCGTATTTCTAGAAAAACATTACATGTATATGCAACAACTTGAAAGATAAGATTTACTGTAATGCCCAACCGTTAATATGATTATAACCATGAGGATGTTTACAAACTTCTTAATAGTGATATAAAAAGAAAAACAGTTCTTTATGCAAGGGTATCAACAATAAAACAAAAACACCATCTAGATAATCAGATTAATCAGTTGAAACAGTGGTGTTTCATGAATGGTTATACTATCAATGCAATATACTCTGATATTGCGTCTGGAATCTCCTTCGAAAAAAGAAAAGGGTTTTTTGATATGTTAGATGAAATTATCAATTATAAAGTTGAGAAGGTCATAGTAACATATAAAGATAGATTATCCAGGGTTGGTTTTGAACTTTTCAAGCATCTCTTCAATAAATTCGGAACAGAAATAATAGTTTTTTCAGAAGTTGGCAATGCAGAACTCGATTCGGAAGAGATTTTTGAAGAAATAGTTTCTATGCTTCCCTGTTATTCAATGAAGATCTATTCAAAAAGAGAGAATCACTCTATTGAGGTTGGTTATGAAGATCATTAGAACGGAAGAGATATACATCAAATCCAATGATATAATATCAAAGATGTGTCATTATTCAAATAATCTATACAATCAAGCAAATTATGTGCTTAGACAACAATTTTTCAATAAAGAGAAGCTTTTAGATTACAACCATTTAGTAAAATTGTTTCAGAATGAAAATGAAAGCGATAATAATAATTATAGAAAACTACCAGCACAGACAGCACAATGGACAATAAAGAAAGACTTTTCAGCTTGGATCTCTTTTTTCAAAGCAAAAAGAGAATATGGAAAACATTTTGAAAAGTTTGCTGGAAAACCAAAACCACCAAAATACAGAGGCAAAGATGGGGAGTTCATTCTAATATTCACAAACCAGCAATGTAAGATAAAGAATGGAATATTAAAATTCCCAAAGATAATGAATCTGGAGGTGAAAACGAGATTAAATGATGTAAATTTAAGAGAGGTAAGAATAGTTCCTCAAGGTATAGGATACAAAATAGAAATAGTATATTGGAAGGAGATAGAGAATGTAAGGGGACAAAAGGAACAAAATAAAGGAATCATAGGTATAGATATTGGTGTAAGGAACATTGTAACTATTGTAGATAGTATTGGTAATAAACCAATTGCTATTAAGGGCGGTGCTGTGAGTTCCATTAATCAGTATTTCAATAAAGAGTATTCCAAACTAAAATCTATAAGTGATAGGCAGTTAGGAAATAAATACATGACAAAGAGAGAAAAGAGATTGTTCATGAGGAGAAACAGAAAAATTAAAGATGTTATGCATAAGATCAGTAAATTTATCATTAACTACGCAGAAAACAACCATATAAACACAATTGTCATAGGTCATAATGAAGGGTGGAAACAAAAAACAAATATAGGGAAGATAAACAACCAGAAGTTTGTACAGATACCATTCAATACACTTATACAACAGATCATATACAAAGCAGAAGAGAAGGGAATAAATGTTGTTGTAATAGATGAATCACACACTTCTAAAACATCATTTTTAGATCAAGAGACAATAGAACATCATGACATCTATAAGGGGAAGAGAATACTCAGGGGATTATTCAAATCGGCAAATGGAACAATAATTAATGCAGATGTAAATGGATCATACAATATCATGAGAAAAGCATTCCCAGAATCATTTGAGGACGGGATAGAGGGTGTTGGGTTACACCCAAGAAGTTTAAGGATCAGTCAGATCATAACTTCCAAAGGTGGATGTTAACAATGTTAACAGAAATCATAACCTGTATCTTTATGGTCCATACTCTTCTGAACTTACAAGAGACTATTATGATATACCTGAAACTAAAGATATGGTTTCCGATTTAGATGAAAATGTTAAAAAGATTCTTATATTCCTGAAAGATAAAAATGCTTTATATTTAGAAATAGCTGCGACATTAGATTCTGTTAAATCTAAAAATAAAAACATCAATAATAATAAACTTGTAGAAATGGTATCAGATTTAAAAAGCAATAGATTAGAAGAAAAAAAGAAAAGAAGTGATTACGTAAATGATGTTTTAGAAGATTTATCAAAAAACAATATAATTTAGATTGAGCATATACATGTCAACTCAAAATTCTGACAAATTTATAGATGCAAACATACTTTTGGAATATATAATGCCTGAAACAGCTAAAGGTAAGGATCAACATAATAAAGTTAAAAAATTACTTAATCCTTCTAATCCTGGCTATTATCATATTCGGATATTCACCTATACGCTTGGTGAAGCTTTTACAAGGTTATTAAATATAAGAGATGGAAAATCATTGGATTTTTCTGATAATTCTCTTCAAAAAAAATATAATTCAGGTTCAAAATTGGATTAAGCATGGTTTTATCACCATTGTAAAGCTTGATGATATTGATAATGAAAAGTTAAAACAAAGTTATGCTGAAATTGATAAAATTGATAATATAATACAACAAGGCGATAAAATTGTTCTTGCTGCCTTCTGTTTAGATAAATATTCAAATTTATTCCATTCTTTTGATACAAATATTCTTGAAAGCGGAAAATTGAAGGATTATGTTAAAAAGTTTGAAAAATCAATAAGAGAACTTTGATATTATATTGAATTTTAAAATATTAATATAATATTCAATCATGGTTTAGGTCATTTAAAAGATATTGACAGTAAAGAGGTATGGAAATCCATTCTCACAGGCAACTATGATAATTTCTCTAATAAAATTGCAGTATCTAAGATAACTATATCAAAACCTTCTATTCTCAATAGGTTTAAAAAAACGAATGAGAATAAACCTTTAAACAAACAAATTAAACCATATAACTTCATGCTTATAGGTAACAAGATCAACGAAGTCATTCCATGTTTACCTTACTCAAAGGATATTTATGGTATTCAATATAATGAATTTATAGATCATAAGTCTGATATGTCATCAAAGGAGCTTGAATTACCTACAATAGCATATTGGAAATCTCTTGATAGTGTATTAATTCAATATGTG
The DNA here is from genome assembly GCF_038024865.1 of Oxyplasma meridianum. Taxonomy (NCBI): domain Archaea; kingdom Methanobacteriati; phylum Thermoplasmatota; class Thermoplasmata; order Thermoplasmatales; family Thermoplasmataceae; genus Oxyplasma; species Oxyplasma meridianum. The sequence continues at coordinate 1,058,031 of NZ_CP133772.1, forward strand.
AAACATAATGATAACAAATTCGATTATATTGAAGGAATAGCACAAAGGAAACATATTTATCTCAACAAAATAAGATACATTGGTAAAGAATCTAATAATTTAGATGAAACAGAAATATTCGGAATTGATAATGATTTGTATACGGAATATGAGAATAGTGAAAAATTTATGGAATGGATATTATCCTTGAGACCACGAGATGTTAAAGAACATGGGATATCTCAACAAACCTTATACAATATTAAAAAACAAATTCAAAATAATAAAAATAGGGAAAGACATTCAAAGGTTTATAATAAATTATTAAAAATATATAAAGAACTAAACAAAACAAATTCCACCTGAATTGTCCTCTGTTTGCTGTCTATTATCTTGCCAGTCCTTGTCACAAATGATAATGTGATTTACATAAGATAAAAAATAATGTTTATGGATGGGTAATGGAAGGATAATAAGGTTTCTTTAATGTATGTTTTTATACGTTGATGTATAAAAATGACAAAATCACAAAATAAGAAGTTTTTATATATATCCCCCATGATTGGATGGGGTCTAAAAAAAATGAACTAAATTTTTATGCCATCGTATAACATCAAAAATATCTTAATACCCTCTGAACATAGGTCTGAATTAAAGGATAGTATATGGATCGTCATGGAAACGTTGTTGTGTCAGCAATCTCTGCAATATACTCGATGGTTTCTCTGACAACTGCAACTTCTGTAGTAGTCATTATGGAGATAATAGGGTATAGACTCCCCTTAGTGGGGGAAATTTCATATGCTGTTGTTGTAATTTCAAGTCTAACAATAGAGGATTTCTAATAACTCATTTGCACATGATCGTTAATTTATAGCGTTGTTTACTGGCTCTGATAGAAACATTTATTCATGGGATAGCCATGTAAATGTATGAGTAGCTTACTCGATGTTGCCATTAAGGAAAAATACACAATCATGAAGATAAACGATCCTCTTGTTTTTGTAAAGAACGCGATCGACTGGTCTGTCTTCTCTAAGATATTGAAGGGGATGTATCATAACGATACAGAAAGAGGAGGTGCATCTAACATTCCCATCATCACAATGGTCAAGGTACTCTATCTGCAGAGTGCATACAACATGGTGGATGAACAGGCAGAAACCATGATCCGGGATCGAATATCTTTCATGAACTTCCTGGATTATCCTGATAGACTGCCGGATGCAAGAACTATCTGGATCTTCAGGGAGAGATTATCAAAGACTGGAAAGGATCGTGCTATATGGAATGAACTGAATCGACAGTTGAGAGAGAAGAGAATTATCATCAACAACGGTTCATTAAACGATATCAAAGTGAGAATCGAAGCACAGGATTCAATGATCATAACAGCAGATCCAGGAAAACATGGAAAGAAGAAACCTCCTGTTTCCCTGGATCCACATCCTCCTGCAGATACGAAGAATACAGGCAAAGAACAGAAAGAGAAGAAGATGACCAGGGAAGAGAAAAGACATGCAAAGATCATGGCAGCAGAGAAGAAAAGGATCATGAGGGAGGAACGCAGGTATTCAGAGACAAGGAGATCCAAGGATGGCACACACACAAAGAAGGGATCGAAGGGATTCTTCGGCTACAAGGGGCATACAGGCGTTGATGAGGATGTATATATTGACAACTACATCGTCACTACTGCATCGGTGCACGATGCATCTGTCAATCTGTCAGTTCCGGGAAAGACAAACTTCCGTGACAAGGGATACTTCGGCTCACCCTGCAATGGTCGTGACGGTACCATGGATCGTGCTGTCAGAGGATCAAAGCTTTCGATAGATCAGGTCAGGCGCAATAAGCGTATATCCCGTAAAAGATCAATGGTGGAACATCCATATGCTGTTATAAGAAGGGCGTTCCACTTCTCCCATGTTCTGGTAACAATGGTCAGGCGGGTGAGGGTAAAGTTCATGTTTGCCTGTATGGGTTACAACATATACAGGCTCAGATCACAAATGACAGCGGCAGCTATGGAAGTTGCCTGAAAATACCTAAAAAAAGAACAAAAAACAAAGAAAAAGTAGAAATAAAATCAAAAGAAATAGGATCAAATCCTTATAACTTTCAGTTTTTATCGAAGAATCCTGTCAGAATAATTGAATCAGAAAGTTAATAGAAATCCTCAATACTATATTTTTCAGCATCAGGACTTGTTCGGGCATATAGTACTTTTTCATCAAATATGGCCACTGCAGATATCATATTTGAAAACAAAGCTATCAAATTAGAGAAATCCCCTGCTGAAGCTTTACTCAATGAAAGAGAACTGGAAATAATGGATGTACTGCAAAGGGCAAACGGTAGAATTCTTCAGAATTCACTGATCTCAAAAACCGGAATGACTGGACCAACCATATCAAGAACTCTGCTTTCTCTTGAAAATAAGGGTTTTATCGTGAGGAAAAGACTTGGAATGACAAACGAAATATTAATGGTAAAGAGATGAAATCAATTTCACTGAAATGCATTTCAATGAATTATTATTAGCTCTTTCGCTATTTTATATTTGATGAAATCAACAGCAGAAAAGATAGTGTGGATCATCGTAGGATTGATAGTGGTTTTTGCTGCAATAGGCACAATCTCCTTTGCAGTCTTTGGAAGAAATGGAATGTACCCTCATGGAACAGATTTTGTGATGGGCGGTTTTCCGATCTATGCAGCCTACATAGTCATGCCCATTATGGCGGCCGTCTCAATACTGGTTGTTTTCCTGTTTCTGTATTTTATAATAGTAGTATTCAGAAGGACTGAAACTTTAGATCACAATTCAACAAAAGCAGAAGAGATTCTGAAAGAAAGGTATGCTAGAGGAGAAATAAGCCTTGACGAATACAAAAGCATGATAGAACATATAAAATAATTATTCAATATGTTTCTGTTACCTATTTTTTATAAAATTCCTGCACATGGAGAACACCTTGTATATGCATTAAATCCATAAAAAATTTGAAGAGGATTAAATATTATTGAGCTGATGTTTCACCTGAATCACAGAAAACTCAGATTGCCTTGTACCTCTTCAATGAAACTTCATATATGTCACCCTCTGAACCAAGGGTATTCAGCAGTTCGTCTACTTTACTCTGATCTATGCCAAGGTTGGAGGAAGCGATCACAAGATCTTCATATCTGCATCCCTTACCATCCGTATCATTGTTCTTTATATAGTCAAGAACTGCTTGCCTAAACTCTATCTCATGACTTTCCGGCCTTTTGGAAGACGATGAAAGAATGAGTTCCTCGAAATTCTGGAAATCATAATCATGATATTTCTCCCTGGACCTTATTGCACATTGCGCCTCCTCTTTCGTGTATCCTAACTGAGTAAGACTCCTTTCATCACTTTCAGGATTTTTCATAGCTTCCCTGATTGCGTACAGTTTTCTTCTTGCAATATATTTCGCCTTAATATTCCAGAAGTCAAGGGCTTCCTGAGAAACTTTTCTGGTAAATTCTGGATTAATGTTGAAATACATTGCCCCTTCCGTAGTTTTGAAAGGATTTATTCTCCCCATTATAAAGACGGTATCATTTACCTCAAGCGAATCTATCTCAGCTTTCTGCTCCTGCCTGAATTCACTCTGGAACACACTTACATAGAATGAACCCACAGGATCTGATACAGTGATCTTGGTCAGGTTCTCATCTGGAAATTTCTGGATGACAGTTCCAGTCAGAATTACCCTTTTTACTCTGGTTCCAAGTGGCGTTACGACATAGGGCTTGCCTTTCTCTTCCGGTTCCAGATCCTCAATAATTCTGCAGTCTTTCAACTCTCTTGAAAATATCCACTTTGATGGTTCTCTTTTGTACATCAAGCGAACTCAGCCTCCATCTGCCTGTTAATTTCAGATATTATTGCATTATTTATGGGTTCCATGATTCTTATGCGGAAACTGAGACCATTCTGGCCGTTACGGAAATCACCGGTTAAAAGGAATGCATGGCCCTGTATTGCTGTCTCAAGATTATGATAAATCTCTTTCTTGTTAAGCTTAACATTATTGATTGATAGTTCATCCTCCTTCATTCCAAGAAGGGGTAAAAGCGCCTCTTTTCCTGCTGTTGCCTGCACAAATGAGGTCCCGTCGTCCAGTGTGAAATAGGAGAATATATCAAGCATCTGTGGAGCAGTTGGGTGATCAGGGCATCGCAGATCGTCAATTCTTTTCCTGCATTCTGAGCACCTGGTCAGGATTCCGCTTTTCTCGCCGAAGCTTACAGCAAACGCGGCTATCCTTATCCCCCCAACCGGTGAGTTGATATCTTCTATATTAGATATTTTTTTCTCTCCAATGACATTATTTGATTCCTCAATCTTGGTTCTGTCGCCTATAGAAACCCTGAGTCTTGAATTATACTCGGATACTCTTGCACCCTCGATCTTAACAACCTTGCCTTCCTGCAGTTTCTGCCCAAATGAAGTCATCTGGACCTGGCCGGTATCATCCTCGAAAGTTGTGCTATAGAGAAGCTTTTCCTCCCCATCCTTGTTGTATTTCCTTTCTTTCACCTCTCCGATTCTCCCCTCAATTGATACAAAGGGATCGTTCAGGTTAAGATTCCGTATTTTATAGCCCTTGTAACTCCTTTTCACCTCTATGGTGTCGTCCGTCTTCAGAATGACCTCAGTTTTGGAATCTATGTTTAGCCTGATTTTCCCATTATATTCCCTGGCGCTGCAGAATTTAATTTCTACAACATCACCAGATCGTATGGTGCTGGGGAAAGCCCATGCCGTGAATGGTATAGTTCCTGTATCATCCCCAATCAGCCCATAATAGTATACGGATTCTCCCCTTTCGTTCTTGATATCCTTCTTGTCAACAGAAAGAATTTTTCCTTTAATGGAAATGTCCTTCGAATCCTTTGTAATATCCCCGATCTTTATATTTGCCATGCCCTATTCTCCATTATGCATACATGCCTGTACTTACCCCACCTTTCTTTGCGGTCAATTTGTTTACTACCTGCTCTGCATCCTCATTGCTCAATCCAACCTTTGTTACGAGGTAATTTTTTACGTCTTCAGCACTTTTCCCCTGGTCCAGCATTTCCTGTACCATCATAAACATCCTTTCAGATATGATCCGATTAAACTGATCTTCCAGTTTGAGCGTCCTTACTAAAACATACATAGATGATAGAAGGATATTCAGAGCGTCCTCCAACTCCTCCCTTGTAAAACTTGAGATTTCAAAATCCGCTCTCAGAACTATCTCTTCGTTCATCCCATCTATCATGAACTTCACCAGATCTACCTGTCTATTCAAAATAAGGAGTGATCTGTAAACAGCAAGTCTTGGTTGATTTTCCATAACGGCCGTTTCTATACCTGTCTTCATGAATATCTCAAGATAATTGTCGAAATATGCCATGTATATCACGAAAGGTACTTTTTCATTCATGAGGACCATGTAATTATCCCCCTCTTCGATCTTCCACTTCATACCCACAAGACTTTTAGAATCATCGGTTCCCTTTTCAAGCCAAGATTTTATCTCATTTTTGTCTGCCATAAATACTGAATCACTATACATTAAGCCAATATATTATTTTTTTATTCCCAGATCGAATAATAAGATCAATAAGAATATTCAGGCAAAAGAAAATCATGAGACTGCATAAAATAAAACAGAATCAAAATGTTTAGATCCTCTCCATTCACTGTAAATACTAAAATAACATTTACCCGAGAGGTACAGTTTAGTTGGGAGTTTCCAGAGCTATTTCAGGATTTTCTATCATGCTTTCAAGGGTATTCTATTCCTTAAACTGGTTCAACATATCACCTGCCCTTATCCCCATAGGGAGGACATTTGGAGTCAACCTTGGTGAAACCGGCCTTCTTCTTTCATCATTTCTCATTGGGGCCGGAATATTTCAGCTGCCCGCCGGTGTGATCTCATCCAGGATGGGCGCCAAGAATACTGCCATGACCGGTATTTTCATCATGTCATTTGCCGTGATTGGATGTGCATATTCTCCAAGCTTTATCATTTTGGTCATTCTTAGATTTGCTGTTGGAGTGGGGGCTGCGCTATATTTTTCAACGGCCATCGGAATACTTGGTGAAATGTACTCTGCAAAACTGACTGCAATGATAGGTATTTACAACGCATCCTACAACATTGGAGCAGGTGCTGGCGTTATACTCTTTACCCCCATTGTGGAAATATATGGCTGGAGATTGGACTTCCTCATTTCCGGCATTGCCATGCTTATTGTTACAATCTTTACATTTATTGTTTTGCCAGCTTCCAGAAGATATACAAAGATCCAGGTCTCAGCGCTGAAAGAGAGAATACTCAACAGGAAAATCTGGGTTGTGGCAATAGGATTTGTTGGACTGTGGGCTCTGAATTACACATTTCCTGAATTTTTTTCCACATATGCCCAGAGCACAGGAATCCAGGATTACATAGCGGGAATCATGGGTGGAATGATCCTAATGTTTGGAATTGTTGGAGGAGTAATATCAGGAATGGTAAGAAAATTCAACGTTATCAGAATATCAATCATTGCCAGTATACTGATAGGAGTCGCAGTAATCATAATTCCTTTTACTGGATATTATGGATTGTGGGTTATCATTGCCTTTGAAGGGATGTTTGCCACTTTAGTAATATCACTTGAATATGCTGTTGTAGCCAGGATAGAGACCGATAAAACATACACAGCACTGAGTCTTGGACTCATTAATTCAATACAGATAGGTATAGGATCAACTGTTCCATACATTTTCGGATTTATACAGTCATATGGCTATCTTTACTCATGGACATTCCTTGGGCTTCTCTCCATAGTTACCCTGATTGCATTTCTCAGGTCAGGTGTCAGAAAGGGGCTTGAAATCTCAGTTGCTTAGATTTCAGTGCAGATTCTGTCTCAAAAAAATTGTTGGAAGGCACATGCTTACCACAAAATTCGGTTCGTCCACAATTTCAGATATTCTGAGGTCTCCAGCCACACTGCACAGAATGTAAGCTTCTTCAGGCTTATACCCGGCAAGTGAAAGGTGATGTATCATGTTTTCTGCAGCTTTCACTGCAGCACTGTGCAGATCAGAATCTATTCCCATGGCGCACATCATACTTTCGGATTCGCCACTTTTTGAATAAACAATTGGGTCCAATTCATGTTTTTTCCTGATAATTTTCACCATCAGCCTAACCCTGGCAGATGTCTCTATTGCAGTTCCGCATATTTCGCCGTCTCCCTGCGATGCGTGAGGATCAGATATTGAAAGCATTCCTCCATCAATATTTACCGGAAGCATTATTCTGGATCCAACACCGTTCATCTTGTTATCCATGTTACCTCCGAACCTTTGGGGTGGTATCATACCATAAGTCCCTTTTTCAGGAGCTGTTCCTATGACGCCGAGAAATGGCCTTACAGGTATCCTGACACCTTTCAGGAAATCTGATGAGGAACTGGCAATACTGCCAGAGATATTCCATATTACAAGTGATTCTTGAAACCTGTTTTTGAGAAGGCCGAAATCTTTCATTATTGCGGTCCACCCCCAGGCGTCTGGTATTATATCAACTATTGTCACTTCGAGTGTGTCTCCCTTTTTTGCACCTAAAATTTCAATGGCGCCTACAGCCGCATCAAATTTGCTGTTATCTATTCTCCCAAGATCAGCAAGTTTAGACTCTTTTTTTATCTGCATTGTGGATGAATCTGGTACTAAGACTTCCAAAATTTCACCCGGTTCAATCCTTATTACTGATTTCACTTCTGGAGACCATTTAAAATGTAGGTTTTTTTCGTCGCGTCCATCAAGAACTCTCATAAATGTGGATAAGTGATCCTGCATTTAGATATTCCTGTTGGAAAATTTCTGAAATCTTTAGACCTTAATTTTGATGTTTTAGCATATAAGTTCAATTTTAATTAAATGACTGTTTGAAGAATTTATCTTATTCAGCATCAGTTATTCTGTCTATGTTGCGTTCATTGGACATGAATTTCTCACTTTGTTTTCTTTATTAGACTTAGGAAAAGAGAGTTGCTGTCCTTTACGTCAGTTTTTTTTGACGCTGCAATTCTGTTCTGCCAGACTATCTGCAAAGCTTCTCCTATGATCAGCCCAGTTGCGAAACCCAGCAGAACCGAAAAGAAAGAATCAGTATACCCCGGGAAGAAGAAAATTATGATCATCCTTCCAATGAAAGCCACAGACCACACACCAATGACCCAAAGTGGCCTTTTGTAATATGGGAGATCGTTCTTCGTATAGAATGTAACCCCTTTACCGGTGTGAATAGAAATATACATTCCAAAGAGAAATGCCAGAATTGCAAAAACTGTGTTAAGAAAACCAATTCCATAATCTGCTATTACTGTGAAAGCTATGTATAGCAAGGGTCCAACAATTAGACTTCTTCTTGTAAATCTCCCTCCATGCAGGGATCTTACTATTTTCCTTGAGAGAAATATAACAACTATTGCAAGGAATGATGCCAGTTTATACGATAGAATCTCTGCATAAACCCTGTTATATATATTTTCAGCAGTTTCCAATAGCCTGAACACAGAACTTACCCAATAGCAGAATATGATCAAGAAGAGTTCTTAAAACTTCTTATTGTTCTTCTCTTCTGAATAATTTGCACTTATTTTTAATGAGAAGTGGTTTGCGCTTTTCTTGCGGTAAAAAAAGTGGTTGCATATTTCACTATATAGATAATGGGCAGGACATAGAAACCCAGTATCATTGTTATATCGGCCTCACTTAGTGGAACTGTGCTGCCAAACTCCATGAGAGCAGAAATGTGTTCAGGATTTGTGGATATTGCAACTGCGACAAATCCCAGTATAAACCCTAAAAACTGTGCCCTTTTATTTCCTGCCAATACTGAATAAGCAACAGCAAGTATGAAAACCACCGAAGCATAGGTAGCAACTGTAAGGAAAAATGGAACTAAATTGTTGATTCTAAGTATGTACCCCCCAAGAACAAGTATAACTGCATCCGCAAAGAGGAGAAATGAGAGGAAACTGTTGTTTTTCAACTTTTTTAGATATGATAATGGGATTTAACTCTTGCCTATTTTTATAAGATCATAATTTAAAGAGTTTGGGCAATACCTGGTTTTTGACGTAGTTTATCAAATGGTCTTCATGCTTTGTCATCTCCTCATAAGCTTTTAAAGGATCCCTGTTTATTATGGCCTGAAAGACTGATTCATGCTCATGTTCTCTTACATCTTTGTCTAAATTATCCTGAAAGGGGAATGACGTGATTCTTACTATTCTCAATTTTTTTCTGATCTCCTGACCATATTTTTCCATATATTTGTTTCCGCTGTTTCTGTCAATAAAATCGTGGAACTGGTCATCCAGATCGATTTTCATGAGGAAAAGTACAGAGCTCTGCCTGTAAATTTCAGTTGCTTTAACCATGAATTTTGTAAAATCGGATATCTGATCACTGCTGATCCTTATGGCACAGAGCTTGGCATTTTCTGTCTCAATAATCTTCCTAGCTTCATAAAGATCCAGTAGATCATAGGGAGAAGTAATAACCACCCTATAAGATCTCCCTGCCTTTTCCAGTAACCCTTCTTTGTTAAGTGCAATAAGACTCTCCCGTATTGGAGTCCTGCTAATATTGATCTGTTTTGCTATCGCTTCCTCGCTGATGGATTGCCCTACTTTAAATTTCCCCTGTGCTATGTTTCCATAAATATACTCATACGCACTTGAAGAAAGACTGACTCTTTGTCCCATGACCTTAATTTATTGTATATAAGTACTTAAATTTTAACTTTTACATTATTAAAAAACATGATTATATAAATAATTTTTTAGTATTTTTTTACCTATCCAATTGACAGGAAATCATTATTTTCCAACTCTTTGTGCACAATCTCAAACAAATATACACAATTATTAAGCGACTATTTTTTGTAAAATGTCTTGAGATAATTCTATTTTTCATTAATCTTATTAATGAGAGATAATATGCATTTAGTTTGATTATTTTTAAAATTTAGAGATAGTGTACAGGAATTGCTGTAATTATCTATCTATTTGGCATAGCGGTAGGTCTGATCAAATAATCACTGATCAAATTATAGCGAAACAAATTCCCCTTCCTTCAACACTTTCCAGATGTTGTGATGACTTGGACCCTGCACCTATGATGTTAAGATGGATGACTTCTGCAACCGGATTAATGATCATTTTTGTTATATGATTATACAATGTTACTTACTTGGGTATGTTTATATATGATAAATACGTTATATTATTTGGTTAAATATGGCTGAAGCCTCATTTTCAAAAGAGGGAACCATTGGATTTCTGCTGATTGTTGATTTTATAATAACAATAGTAATCCTGTTAACTGACAAAAATCTCCAGACTGATTTTGGAATTGTGAAACCCTATTTTATTCACTGGTATGGTATGCTTGTGACAGGAATAATTGACATTATGGGTGCAGGGATCATTATTGCAAAACCTACTAAAGTATACCTAAAAGCTGGGACAGTCGGATCGGCTTTGCTGGCCGTATTCCTCATTGCAGATCTTGCTACTTATAAAATGGTTGGGCTATCTTCTGTTTCGCAGTTTGCAACTTACCTGTTCGGATTTTCCCATTACCCGGGAGCCTTGTCATACATTCCCGGACTGTACGACATTCTTTTCATATTCTATATAATCACTGCTATAACAGGAGTGATCATCCTGAAAGGTCCCAGTTGACCCACCATTGCCCAAATAAAATTCAGAAAAATGCAACATTTAGATTCAAAACGTGGTCTAATCTGCAATTAACTATTAACAAAAAAGAAATACTTAATATTATGAATTTGTTGTTTATATTGCACAAATATTATCAGGTGGTGATAATGGGTGGAAAGTGATGAATAATGTCACAGGGAGACATTAAGGATTCGAAGATTTGCGTTGCCAGGGAATTCTTTAAACTTTTGGGAACAAGAGATTTACTTTTCCTTGGAATATCAGGATCGGTTTCTTATGATCCTGAACCTGATGACGATGTTGATATTTTTATTATAACAAAAAGCTGGAAACTCTGGATCACCATCATAAGAGCCATGATTATCAGGAGGATACACGGTCTTTACCCCATCTGCCTTTCACTTTGCCTAGATTCCGTTTCAGCAAAAAAGATGTTTGATGAAAGCCGTGATTTTATCGTTGCAATGGATTCGCTTCATGTTATACCTCTCTTCGGAGATTCCTATTATAACAAATTGATGAGGGGGAGTAAACTAATCAAGAACTTTTTTCCAGATGAATTCAAAGCTTATGAAATTCCAGTTTTGGAACATGCAAGATTCAACCTTCAGAATTGCGCACTCTACTTTTTCTCAGCAGTATATCTTGAATTAAAGGGTCTTATCCACAATCACAGATATGAGAGTGAAAATAAAAGAGAGAAATGCTTCAAGACAGTGCTGGGTTTTCACAGCTTCTACCTGGACAGTATTAAATACCAGAAACTGAGGGAATTGCATCAGGAACCTGGTGATAGCCGTGCCTAGTTCTGCCATTGTGTTTTCATATGATTCCCAGAGTGATGTGGAATATTATATAAAAAATTTTGAGAAAATGGGATTGGAAAGCATGATCATATGCACAGAAGGAGATATGGACCTGTCCCGAGTTGAAAACCTTATTCAGGGGAAAAGTGTGGAACTGGTATTCAACAGAGAGAGACTGGGAAAGAGTGCCGCATACAACAACGCCATGAAACTTGCCAGTTCAGACATTGTTTTTCTTATATCTGGAGATGTACGTTTTGACCCCCACGAAATTAACATCATGGAAGAGTCAATGAAAGATGATGAAATAATAATCCCAAGAGTTGTTCCATTTGAGACAGGGAGTAGAGCAGGAAGGATTGCTTCATTTATGTGGAATCTTAGGGACACCTGCCTGGATTCTGATGACTGGGGCTACCCGAAATCCGGTGGTGAATTTCAGGCCTTACCATCAAAATGTCTTGTTATCATCCCTAATGTCATAAACGATGATGAATATATATGCCTTAACGCCCATTCAAACGGAATGAGGGTGGTTTACCGCAGAGATCTTGTTGTCAGAAACTGGGTTCCGGAAACTTTCAGGGAACTTTTGATCCAGAGGGTTCGGATAAACTATGGACATCTGGAGATGAAGAAATACTTTGAAAAAAGTGCCTCTTTGAGCCTGAACTTTATTCGTAACATAAGAAAGTCATTCAGAATCATGAAAAAACACTTCCTGAGATACCCAGAGGATATTCGCTATATCTTACCGGCGTTCGCTTTGGAATTAACGTCCATTGTATATGCGTATTTTGATCTGAAAAGATCTAGAAACCACCTTTTATGGAGGATGGTCAGCACCTCACATGATCCTGGGAACAGTCCTGACCTTAATTCATCCTTTTTCTCAAGACCATGAGAAAGTGATCTCCGAGATATTTGAACGGCCATCTCTTTCCTATGAATCTATCAATTGAATCCAGAACTGCCATTCTGTTGCCAAGTAATTTTATGGGCTTGTTAAAATTTGAAGGTGGGATTATAACCGGAACACCTCTTACCTCTACCATAAGGAAATTTTTGCTGAATAAATGGTAGAACTGCCTGAATGAATAAGAGTAAACATCAATGCAGAAGCGGGAGTGACCTTCGGGGATGAATTGCCGCATACGCCATAGACATCGGGATGGTTTAAGAAAGAGAGAATGCATCAAGAATTCCGAGGCGCAAAATCTGTTATATACCCCAGCTATGAAGTATCCGTCTCTGGAAATAAGTTGGTGGAGTGGCTGGGACATTTCTCTGATGAGTGGTTCACAGTTCAGTGCACCGTAAGTGGAATAGCAGACATTGAATGAACCTTCGCCGGTTTCCCTGATTATTTTACCAATTTCTGAGGCCCTGAACCTATATGTCCTTAGAGCGCCCATCAGACCCAGAGTTCTTGCCTTTTCCTTTACAATATCCAGCATATTCTGTGATATGTCCACAGCAGTTACACTGTAACCACGTTTCAGTATCTCTATGGTCTCCGTCCCAGATCCACAGCCGATCTCGAGTATGTTTCCCTTGCTGGGAAAGTACTCGGTAAAAAGATCCAGCGATCTTTCTCTCAAGATTCTGTTTACCTGATTTCCAAGAATATGATCATCATAGTTTTCAGACACGCTGTCAAACTCCTCTTCAAGCCACCTGTAATATTCTTCTTGCATATGGGATTCTATCATGGTACTGCCCATATCTATGCTAATGATGCGAGAAGCTAGCGAATAATAATTTTTAACATAATCTTCACCGTACTTATCTGCAAAAAGAGACATAACTCCCGATTTTACATCACTCCCTGAAATTAGCTTTGTTTTCCCCCTTATCATTATGCCTTCTACATTCAGTGAAACATAACCATTCCTGAGTATTTGGGCCGGCCATCTTGGGTTATTTCCGGATGAAATCAGAAATATTCTTTCACCATTCATTACAAAAGACAGCCTGACTCGTGTTGTTCCGGATATTAAATCAGCATACTTTGATCTTTCAAGTTTTGCCATTTCATCTGAGCCCAAATCCTGGATCATTTCTTCATGCCCTCTTCCTTTCCGGCGATTGTGTTATAAATCCGGTCAATTTCGTAATCCAGATCCTCAACAACCCTGTCTCCTCTATTCCTTTTCCTCAATATTATTCCTCTGGTGCATATGAGGAAGAGATAAGACCTGTCCTTGAGATCCACCCCCAGGCATATTCCACGATTTGAAAAAAGGTACTTAATAAAAAAGCGTTCAGAATAGATCTTCAAATGCCTTCATCCTCCCTGTTTCAGAATATTTCACAGACTCACCTTTCTCCTGTCTATCTTACCCCATTTTTCCGGGTTCATGAACCCAACCAGTATTTTGAAATAAAAAATAGGGGAATATGCAATATTTTTAGGTTTCCTGCTGTTGAAATGCATCATAAATGTAATTGCAAGAGCCCAGAGTATCTGCCTGTAATGGTTCCCAGGAGTGAGCCTTATCTGTGCACCCTGCCATTCAGGCCAGTTTGGCATTTGTCTGTATTCCGATCTGTGAATCATAGCATCTTTTACATATCTGACCTTTAAAGAATTTTTTTTCAGGGATTCCTGGAAATAGTAAGTTTCTCTCCCCTGTATTTTATCAGGCATCTTTACCTCTGAAGCAAATTCTCTTTTAAAGATAGTTAAACCCAGGGGAAGGCCATAGGCAAAAATATATCCTACTGAGCATCCAACCACCGCACCCACTCCTTTAGATTGAATATATTTCAACCCCTCACTGTAAAATGTTCCAGATACTATCTCCACATCGCCGTCAACAAAAAGCAGAAATTCTGTTGTAGATTTAGAAATCCCAAGTTTTGTAGCAAACCCCAGTCCAATTTCCTCTGTGTAGTAATCCACTTTGTGTGACAGTGATATATCCTTGGTTAAATCGGTGCTGCAGTGATCGACAACAATTATCTTCTCATATGGGATATATTTCTTTACTGATCTTATGCATTTATCAAGAGTATTTGCAGAGTTGAAGGTCCTTATTATAACATCGACCTTTTTGCTTTCACCAGGTAAGATGTTTTGCATTAACTAATATTCAAATATTACCTAATAAGAGTTATTATATTAAGATTCTTTGATTTTTTATTTATGACCGTGACTTTACATCTTTTAATATATAGCATTCTCTAAAAACTTGAATTTTACTACTTCCCACGGGTATAATTGTGTGGGTACATTCTTTTGTTAATATGTATGTGTTTATTTTTCCTTGTAATCAAATTGTTTATAGGATTATTTTAATAGAAATATTTATGTATGTGGGTACACTATACTTCTAATGGCATATCTCGTTTGGAAGCATTCCGGCAAGAATAGATATCTTGTCATGAGGTGGAAGAAACGTATAAATGGTGTTCCTACTATTGTGAAAGAGATCAGTATAGGGAGTGTTGAGAATCTTGCAAAGATTGTTGAAGGTGATCTCAAGGATATTGTACTTAAAAGTTACAACTTTGGTGTAACAGCTGCTGTAATCATAATGGATAGAAAAATTAGTCTTAGGAATATTGTGAATAGTGTACTGAATCACCATGACACAGGTATGTCACCTGGTGATTATGTTCTGCTATTCATCATGAATAGACTTTCAGATCCTAAATCAAAGAGTGGAATAGAAAGGTGGATGTCTTCAGATTATGCTTCCACCATATATCCAAAGAGAGGATCACAGGATTTCTGGAATATGATGGATGGATTCACAGATACCGATATGAGAAATATAATGAATCAGATAAGGGACAAACTCATATCTCTCGGTTATGATTTCTCCAGAATCTTTGTGGATGCATCCAATATGTATACATTCATGGATGAGAATGACATGGCTAAGAAAGGTCATAACAAGAAACAGAGATATGATCTGAATCAGATTTCATATTACATTGCAGCAAATTATGATTACATTCCACTGTATGGTGAAGCATATCCGGGAAATGTACATGATTCAAAGACCTTTGAATCAATCATAAAGAACATACCTGATAATTCAACAGTGATATTTGACAGGGGATACAACTCAAAAAGTAACATAGAACTTCTTCATGACAGGAAATACATAGGTGCATTGATCCAATCAGATCATAAAGATCTCATTAAATTGAATATTGAAAAAGATTCATTCATTGAAACAAGCAAGAATGTATATGGTAAAGATCACAGAATCATTGTTTATCACAGTTCTGTTTTGGAAAAGAAAAGAGTGATAACATTCATGAAGAGATTCAAAAAAGTATATGTAAAGGCAAAAAGAATCATTGAAACTGGAGATTCTGATGCAATGGAAAAGGCAAGATTGTATCTTGAACAGGAGAAACTCAATGAAACCATAGAGTTACCATCCATGGCGATCAACAGTGAAAGGATGGATGAGAGATTCAACATGTTTGGTAAGAATGCCATATTCACCAATATTTCAGATATGAAAGGGGAAGAGATCATTGATCTGTACAGGAAAAGAAACAGAGTTGAACACTGTTTCAGAACAATCAATACAATGGATATTGCATTTCCATTGTATCACTGGACTACTCAAAAGATAAGTGTGCACATGTTCTTTTCACATATTGCATATCTCTTTCTTGCACTGATATACAACGAGGTAAGGGAATTTCAAAAGGATGTATCACCCATAAGGACTACTGAATACCTAAAGGATATAAAACTGAACTATGCAGCAAGAGGAAAGAGAGTTGTAGAAAAAATAGAATGTAAGTCTCAGGTGTCTGAGACCATAAATAAAGTTATGAAACTTGAATCCATAGTAAGAGATTAATGTACCCACAGTCAGGTTAACAGAAATTTTATATTTTATTGAGTTTGCATTGCTGATAATTAAGAATGATGTAAAGTCACGATGACAATTATTGTTTAAGGCTTGCAACACCTGCTAGATCCTTCATGCATCTGTTCCTTATCTCCTGCACATTTTCTCTTTTATGCACAAGAGTTCCATGTTTCAATATGGGCCTGATCAAATTTGGAACAGTGCTTCCACAGCTGCATTGATATTCATGTTGGGATTCCGGTTCTACACGCACAGACCCACATTTTTCACATCTGTATAGGTCTTTTTTTCCGGAGTATTTTCCCCTTTTTGTAAGCGGCTTTCCTCCTATTTCCACTATATCCATTGCAAAATCATACGGTTTTGCTGATGATATTGATGTACCTATTCCAAAAGCCTCTGCTCCAGCCTCTTTCAATTCACTTATATTATCCACATTCAGACCACCGGAAACCATTATCTTTACGGCTTTGAACCCCCTTAGATTCAGCTCCCACCTCACCTCCCTGACTATGGATGCAAAATTTCCCCTTCTGGATGATGGTGTGTCAAGTCTTATGTAACCCAAGCCATTTATGCTTTCTGCCGCCTTTATTGCCGCAAATTTTTCATCCATGAATGTGTCTATCAGAAGTACTTTCTTCTGCCCCTCCATGGTGTCAGATGCTGAAAGTTTCCAGGCAGAGTCATCCCCAACCAGAAGCGAGAGGGCATGGGGCATTGTACCCACAGGGTCCTGCCCGATCAGTTGTGCGCCAAGGATTCCAGAGACCCCGGCTGCCCCTCCTATGTAAGCTGCACGATCTATCATTGGAGAGATGGCGGGATGCATCCTTCTTATGCCAAAAGAGAAGAATGGTGTTTCACCAAGAATGGCTTTTATCCTGGTGGAATAAGTGCATATGCCGGTGGCCTGGCAGATGAACCCTAGCAAAGACGTTTCGAATTTTCCAAACTCTGAATATTTTCCCTCCATCCTCATTACAGGCACTGGAATTCCTCTATCATCCTTTGGCGGGATCATAGAACCTTCTGGAATAGAGTAAAGATCCACGTCCAATCCCTTTAGCAGATCTATGACCTCATCAAGCCCGCAGAATGCAAACCATCCGCCCAACGGCCCTGAAACAGTTATCTCAGCAGCCACCGTTTTGTCAGAATCTGATTTTTTTACCTCATTAAGAGTCCTGGTGAAATACACATCCGAAGCCAGGCCCTCCTTTATCTGCTTATCTGTTGCAGTGTTGAATCTGTATGTATTTTCAGAGATCCCATTTTTTTCCGGTACCGCAATGTTCACTTTTACACCTGCCATTTTGCTATCTCCTTCTCGAATTCTTCTGCCTTAATAATTCTGGCACCATAATATTTTCTCATGAATTCCAATGCTGTATCATGACTGGATTCATCTATTGAAGCGCACAGGTCGGATATTATATTAATTCCGTAGTACCGGAAATAAGCTCCCGCTGCAGTGTGCAGAACACATATGTCACTGCTAATTCCACTTATGAAAAGGTTTCTTACGCCTTTAGCCCGAAGATATCCATCCAGATCAGACTCATAGAATGAATCAAAGTGTCTCTTCCTTATACGCTGTCCACCGTATTTGCTTACGGATTTATGAAGTTCCGAAGACTCAGTCCCCTGAAGGCAATGCTCTCCCCATACCCTGAATTCCGGATCGTTTCTGATGTGTGTATCCATTGTGAATACAATATCCACTGATCCTTCCAGCTTACCTATCACCTCCCCTGTTCTTTCAGCTACCTGAACTGATCTCTGTGAACCAAATTTTCCAGACACAAAATCGTTTACAAGATCTACCACTATCCAAGCTGATTTAATCCCTGATCCACCATTCCACATCTTTTCCATTATCCTGCACCTCCACGCCCATTTCAACCAGGCTGACTCTTATAAAATCGGAAAGCGAGTAATTCTTATCTTCCCTGAGTTTTTTCCTTAAATCCAGAAGAAGATTAACAGATTTCTTCAGCGCCTCAGGATTTCTATCATATTCAAAAATGCCAAGAAAAGTATCTGCCCATTTGAATACTGACAGTATGCTGCGGACGGAATCAAAAGACAAATTGGAGAACTCCCTATAAGCAGTAGCTGCAAGATCCATTATTATCCTAATTGCAGACCTGAAATCGAAGTCATTATCCATGGCATTCTTTACTCTCTCTTTGTATGTCGCTGCATCAATGTCAAGATTTCCATAGACATCACCGTGAAGATCCAACCTTCTCTTTATTATGTTGAGGTAGCGCACATTTTTCTCAGCCTCCTCCATAACCTTTTCCGAGAAATCTATGGTGCTTCTGTAGTTTGCGTTGATCAGTGCAAACCTGATCTCTCTTCCGTTGTGCTTTTTAAGGGTTTCAGATATTGTTATGAAATTTCCCAGTGACTTTGACATTTTCAATCCGTTCAGGGTAACCATTCCCGTGTGTATCCAGTATTTTGCCAGAGTTTCCTTGCCGGAAATGGATCTCATCTGTGCTATTTCCGCCTCATGATGAGGAAAAATTAGGTCTGAGCCACCACCATGAATATCATACTCCTGACCAAAATAGGTCTCGGTGATAGCAGTATCTTCAATATGCCAGCCTGGCCTTCCCATTCCCCACGGTGATTCCCAAGCAGGTTCTCCGGGTTTCTGCATTTTCCAAAGCGCGAAGTCCTTCTCATCGTCTTTATCGTAGTTTTCCGATATGCGATTTCCCTGGAGAAGATCTTCAGACTTTTGCCTGGAGAGCCTACCATAGTCTGGAAATGATCCCACCCTGAAATAGACACCGTCACCGCCAATATATGCATGCCCTTTCTCCATGAGGCGGGATATCTGGCTGATGATTTCAGGGATGTATTCAGTTGCCCTGGCGTAAAAATTTACACTGTCCACACCCAGTTCATGCATAATATCAAAATATTCTGATGTGTATTTCAGAGCCACGTCCTGATAATCCACACAAAGATCCTGGGCTTTTTTGATGATTTTATCATCTATGTCAGTAATATTCTGGAGGTAAAAAACAGAGTACCCTGAAAGTCTCATATATTTTGCAATGCTGTCAAAAATTATATATGTCCTTGCGTGGCCTATGTGAAAACTTTCCTGAACTGTGGGCCCGCAGACGTACATATTTACCCTTTTGCCCCTGATAGGGTGGAAGCTCTCGACTTCACCGGACAAACTGTTTTTGAACATCATTCAGTAGGCATATTATCCATTGATTCATAAACTGTTTCATCACTCAGTAAAAATATTCCATAACCATGATTCGTAACCCATGTTATAAAAGACATGAGGTTCATCATCGAAATGCCATTTGAATCTTTGGAGTTACGAGAAACGAACCTATTGAAAGGACTTTCCTTTTTTCCACATCTATCACTGACATTGATGCGTTCCTTATGTTTATGCCAAAACTTTCCTCCTCATTGAAATTCAGAAAACCAGAGATTGCAGCCCTTATTGGAAGTGCGTGGCTGATCATTGTGTAATTGCCTTCGTAGGAGTTGAAAGCCTCCATGAATCTTCTAATGTGAGAGTCCCAGCTTTCCATTCCCATCTCAGACCTTGTCATATTTCCTACATCTGAAATATCTCTGTTATTATAATCCCCAAGTCCGGATTCCCTGATCCTTGAATCTATAACGTATGGGATTCCAATATGCTCACTTATAATTTCTGCAGTCTGTCTTGCCCTGAGAACAGGGCTGGAGATTATTCCATCAAACTTTAATGCCCTTATCTGGTCAGCAGTAAATTTCACCTGGTCTCTTCCCTTAAGAGTCAGTGGAAATTTTTCAGTGTCTTCAGATATTAAGTTTTTTACGTTTGCTTCGCTCTCTCCATGTCTGATGAGTATAGCCAGTTTCATTATGATACATCATGCATATGAAATATATTTTTTGATTGTTTTTAAAAGCATTTTTACTTCTTTGACGGAAGGGAAAACCGCATACTGAAAGGGAATTGCAGCCTGAATAAGAATTGTTATAAGGAATTTTGCCCCTGTGTGATATTCCAATAATATTGTCAAACCTGTCTTTTTAACGGCATATTTACCCGTTGTAGGAGACCTTATCGTTTTGTATTTCAGACCCATATGGTTTCAGAAAACATCAGCATGAACATTCACTATTCCAAGTTCAGAAGATCTGATTTCCAGATTCCATGGAATTAATGGGAGATTGATGGTTATTGCAACAGTTGATAACATGAAATATTCATATAGTATAGGAATTAACAAATCCAATCCTGAATCCCCTTCCCAACGAAACCATGTGACTATATCCTTCTGATGACAATGGCAGAAATTATATAATGCCTGTTACATTGGTGAAGATGGAAATGTATTCTAATAAACTCATTAATGAAAAGAGCCCGTATCTTCTCCAGCATGCACACAACCCTGTAAACTGGTATCCATGGGGAGAAGAAGCGTTTGAAGCTGCATCAAAAGAGAACAAACTCATTTTCCTCAGTATAGGGTATTCAACATGCCACTGGTGCCATGTTATGGAAAGAGAAAGTTTTACAGACAAGGAAGTTGCTGATGCAATGAATGAAACTTTTATTTCAATAAAGGTTGACAGGGAAGAAAGACCAGATATTGACAATATATACATGACAGTATGCCAGATGACTGTTGGCGGAGGGGGATGGCCTCTCAACGTAATATTAACCCCTGACAGGAGGCCGGTATTTGCCCTTACATACATGCCAAAGGAGAGCAGAAGGGGTATGATGGGAATACTGGAACTTTGCAGCAACCTGAAAGAACTCTGGTTAAATGATCGTGAAGGTGTGGAAAAAAGAGCCAATGAGATAATGGTGAATCTTGAGAGAAATGCCAGAACGCACAGATCTGGTCAGATTGGAAATGATGTATTCCAGAATGCATTCCAGGGATTCCTTGATTCGTTTGATGATGCTAACGGCGGCTTCGGGACCTCCCCGAAATTTCCCACCCCACACAATCTCATCTATCTGACCAGATATTACAGGAGAACAGGAGAAGAGAGATCGCTTCAGATGGTAACAAAGACGCTTAAAAAGATGAGAAATGGTGGCATCTTTGACCAGATCGGTTTTGGGTTTCACCGCTACTCCACCGACGCTGCCTGGGTTGTGCCTCATTTTGAAAAGATGATCTATGACCAGGCACTTCTCATGATAGCATATGTTGAGGCATATCAGGCAACCCGCAAGGATTTTTACAGAAAGGTCGCTTGGGAAATTTTTGACTTTGTAAGGAGGGAACTTACAGATCCAGAGGGTGGATTCTACTCGGCACTGGATGCAGACAGCGAAGGAATGGAGGGAAAATTTTATACCTGGACTGCAGCAGAGATAAGATCAGTTCTTGGCCAGGACTCATATGAGATTTTCAGTGATTATTATAACGTGATAGAAACAGGAAATTTCATAGAGGAATCAACAGGGCGAAGAACAGGTAGAAACCTCCTGACAGTCAACTATGACATGAAACAATTTGCCAAGGATCGAAACATTAGGGAGAAAGATCTTGAGGAAATACTGGAAGATTCCAGAAGGAAATTACTTGCCTTCAGGGGAAGAAGAATAAGGCCACATCTGGACGATAAGGTACTGGCAGATATGAACGGTCTTATGATTGCGGCTCTTTCCTATGCGGGGAGAACATTAAAAAACAAAGAGATGGTAGAAGCCGCAAAAAAATCCGCACAATTCATTCTTCACAACATGTTAAGCGAGAACGGAACTCTTTACCACAGGTACAGGGAGGGAAATGTGGCAATCGATGGATTTCTGGATGACTATTCCTTTATGATCTATGGGCTTTTGGAACTTTATGAAAGCACCTTTGACTCTGAATACGCTAAGAGGGCGCTTGAACTTCAGGATTCACTCTTAAGAAAGTTCAGTGATGAGGAAAATGGTGGTTTTTACATGTCAGCCTCAGACAGAAAGGATCTTGTCATAAGGACAAAGCAGGCACATGACGGGGCAATTCCTTCAGGCAATTCCATTGAGATGATGAATCTCGTTAAATTTTACCTTTTGAAATCGGAACCTGCATACGAAGATTTGGCGTACAGGACGATTAATGCTTTTGGGAAAGAGATTGAAAACAGTCCAACTAACTACTCCTTCAGCCTTATAGCAGCTGACATACTCATGAACAAAGCGTACAGCATTGTAGTTATTGGAAATAGAGAGGACGAAAAGACTATTAGAATGATAGATACAGTGATGGGATGTTATCTGCCGCAGGCAGTGGTAATACTCAAAACCCCCGGAGATAAAATTGTTTCAGAGGTTTTTGAAAACCTATCATCGATGAAACCGGTGAATAATGAGACCACAGCATATGTATGCACTGAAAAAATGTGCCTTCCTCCATTTACTGATCCTGTTAAGATGGGTGAAGCCTTAAAAGACTGATTGAATTTGAATTAGATTGTTGGAAACTTCAACCAGGCATTACTGGTATTAAAAAAATGATGTGTAACCTGATCTGAATTCCTTCATCAGGTTACAGTCTTTGATGCAATGAGTCCATTGGTGTTGGTGTCTATGAACCTGATCTGCGATATGAAAGGTTGCGGACCAGTATTTTGCGTGGAATTAAGGACGATGCCTGTTGTGGCTCCAAAATAACTCTCTCCACTCACTTTCATAAAAAGATCATAGCTTATATTTTTCTCAATATTCAGATCCTTCACAGAAAGAGTAATTGGAGGGATTATAGTATTGTTGCTCAGTGTGATCTCCATCTGAACATCATTCAGTGATATATTTCCGCCAAACTGTTGCACATATATTAGATAGTATGCATCATTTGTGGCTGAGGCATTCTGAACCTGAATTGATGCTGTGGGAGTTGAAGCTCCGATCAGAGTCGTGTATCCACCCACAATTGTGTAAAGGGTGGCTGCGAGCACCACTGTTATGGCCACCAACAGTATAGTAGCAATTATGGGCGATACTGCCTTATCTTTTTCCTGAAATACTCTCTTCATAACACATCACATTTAATTTTATTAGGGGATATATGCATACCTTTCTGATGTACTAAAATTTTTGTTTGTAGAATCCCCTAATTTTGTGATCTCCACGAATTTCATCTTTTATCAAAACTTGGTATTACAAATGATAAGCCAACGTCTGTATAAAGATATGTATGCGAAAAATTCCAAACTTTGATTAATAAAACTTTTCACTGTGGACACGTCAATTTCTTTCGCTTCCCCTTTTTGAGAGTTTTTTGATATAGATACGATAAGAATTCATTATACGAATGGCTTCTCCCAGGATGAGTCCGGCCGATCCAGCAATGATAATGTTAAGGGCAAACCCCACACTTATTGGAAGCCTGGGATTGTATAGGTATATGTAAATCTCTCCCAGGAATGACAGAGTCCAGATCAGTGTGAATGGTAGTGAACTCCTGTATTTCAGGACGTTATTTTTCACATAGAAGCGATCCTTTTTCCCATAAGCTATACCGGCGATCAGCCCCAGCACTCCAAACACAATTATGAGTTCTTTCTGCAATGTAGACACTTGGATATAAGTATAGACTGATAGAAGGGCATATATGACAGGTACCAGAAGAACTTTACCAATTGAATATTTCCTTCCCAGGAATAGCCTGGAAAGTCTCAGAAGAAGGAGAAACACTGTAAGTGATGCCAGGAAATAGAACTGGTATTTTGCGGGAATATAGTTTTCAAAAGGGAAGCTGAATATGCCAATCAATGTATTGAGATAACTAATTCTATATTTAAGTTATCATTTTCATTTCTTTTGCCCTATGAATCCATTTTCCGTGATATATGCCCATATGTATCTTGCAGGTGTTATATCGAAATAGATGTTCCTGGCCTGAAATCCCAGGTTTGTTATCTCAAGTGAACTGTGTTCCATAAATTTTGGATATGTGTACATGGTGTATGCCCTCTCAAACTTCAGATCAAAACCTAGGGAATAGAATTTCTTGCCGAAATGATTCATTGACATTGCAAGGGGAAATGTTCCGATTTTGTGTATAAGGCTGTAGTCTCCAAGAATTGAATCTGAACTTACAAGGCAGAAGTCGGTTTCCTGTGATGCATAAAATGTAGATGCGTCAACATAAATTGTACATGGTATTCCTGCACTTTTGAGATATTTGGCCAGTTCTATTGCTTCAAGATTGGGCCTGCTCTCGAGCAGGGACACCATCCTGATATTTTTTGAATTTCTATCCATTATCTCCTTTATCATTGAGCTGTTGCTGATTGTGACAAATGATACTTTTTCCTGAAAAAGAGGGTCGCTGTTCTCAACTGCTTTGTTTGATGATGTTTCTATTTCTGAAAAGAGGTTGTGAGACATTTCAGCAGTATCCTGATTTTTTCTTAACGATGTCTGAAGGATGGAGCACACGTTCCTCACAAGACCCATTCCTGAGAATGTTGTCCTTGCGTGTTCCAGTTCAGTGATTATACTGCCTGCATCTTCTTTAGAAGTGCCGCCTTCCATAAATGCGCCCAGTATGCTGTAGGCTATTGTGACCGACCCATTAAGCCGGTCTTTTTGGATCTCCCTCAATTTTTCAGATATTTCCATGTGATTGACTGATTTATTCTGAATATACCTCTTCGCCCTCGCCAAATACCTTTGTGGGAAATGATTCCAGTGAAAATGGATCTCCATTCCATACAGTCAGCGATGCAAGTTTCCCTTTTTCAACTAATCCAAGATCTTCAAGGCCAAGTATTGAAGCAGTTTCGCTGGTGATCTTTGATATTGCCTGCTCCTTTGAAAGCCCGAACCTCAAAAGATGCCTGAGTGTGTAAAATATTGTTCTCTGGAGAATAACGGGATGGTCGGACATCATGCAGAATTTTGCACCTGATTCCAGCAGGTATTCAGCATTTCTCCAGGATTCATGCTTTAGCTCAACCTTGTATGGATGGCTGTCCATGGGACCGTAAACAATTGGTATGTCGTTCTGTGCAATCCTTCTGAACGCCTCTGTTGAATGTATATCCACGCCATGATTAAGGACAACCTTCAACCCGAACTCGTTCTTCAGCCCTATGAGCAGGTTTGCGTCATCCTCCTTGTGGGTGTGAACCATCAGTTTATATTTCCCTGAGAGGATATCCATGAATATATCAGTAAGGGGATCAACTTCGTCCAGGTCCTTCTTTCCCTTTTTTATCAGGTTTGAAGTTTTCTGTGCTCTGTACAGTGTTTCCCTGAGGAGTGCCATTGCCCCCATTCTCGTGGTTGGTCTGGTGCCCTTCCACTCTGTTGTGCTTCTTGGATTGTACCCCAGAGCCATTTTTATTCCTATATCCTTGACAAATGCATCCTGTATATTGCCCTTGAAATTTCTCAGGAGGCATGCCCTCCCACCAATGGTGTTGCCACTCCCGGGAAGAATCGTTGAGTAAAGTACTCCACTCTCCACTGATTCAGCAAATGCGGAATCGTCCATGTAAACGCTGTCTACAGCCCTCACCAGAGGATAAAGGTTTTCCATATGCTCATTTGACTCATCCTCTGATGACGGTTCTCCAGATCTTACCATGCCTATATGGCTGTGACCATCAATAAAACCTGGAGTTACAACCCCCTCTCCCACCATTTCGCCATCACGCGGTTTCTCATCTGTTACTTCAAGTATATTCCTTCTAAAAGAGACATAGCAGTTTCTTCTGACTGTCTTACCGTCGTAAAGGGTGGTGGCTTTTACATATTTCATTCATGTTAATTGCCAATAAGCCTTAAAACTTATTCTATAAGACTTATTGTGTATGAACAGAAGAATTTCCCTCCTGGTTCCATTGTTATCAACCCGATTCCATTATTGAATGAGTTGGGTGCACCCGTCATTGGCTCTATGGCAACGGATTTTCCCTCTGCGTATTCCCCGTTGTAAACCTGGAAATATGGCATGTTTTCCCTTTCAATCAGTATATTGTTCATGCCATTGTGCAGATTAAGTTCCCCTCCTCCAAGAAAACAGTTGTCAAATACTGTTCCTGATTTTGAAGTCACCTGGTGCATGCTGAAATCTGACATCTGTCCGGTTGGAAAATATCCGTCAACATACTCAAGTCTTTTAACAGGTTTATCTGCAGTTATATCCCATTCACCATGTGTCAGAAAGTAAGGATGTGCCCCTATCATGACTGGTGAGTCTCTCTCCCCTATATTCTCTATCTCAAACCTTGTTGTAAAAGAATCGTTGTTAATACTGTATTTTACAATGTTATGGACCCTTGAAGGATAGCCAGGATCAGATAGGGCATAACCAAGTTCAACAGAGTCCTCTTTCATTTTCAGTATATCCCATTTAACATGCCTGACAAGACCGTGGATACTGTGGTTTCCGCTGTTGGCCGGAAGCTGGTACTCCCTGCCTTCAAATCTATATACATGATCTCTTACCCTGTTTGCATATGGAATCAGGACAGCAGATCCGCCATGAGTATCTTTACCGTCATTTGATTCCTTCAGAATTTCAATTCCATCTATAAAGAGCTTACTTACATAGGCCCCCAACTGATGGATCTCCGCCAGTGAATCCCTGAATTTTATCTCCATTAGATCAAACGATGAACATACTCTATTTTATTTTTATGGTGAAAATCTGGAAAGCCTTAATTTCATGAAGAGCATTCAAAACAGGTTGCAGGATATACAGATTTCAAAAGATGTGTTCATTTCAGACCTTTACTGCGTCTACCTGAGAGATATCTCAGCAGTGGTGGTATCGGATCTGCATCTGGGTTTTGAAGAGGAGATGAATCTTCACGGCCTTTTTCTCCCCAGATTCCAGCTGAGCCATGTTGAGGGACTCATAGACAGAATTGTTGAAAGATACGAACCTGAGACTCTAATCATCAATGGAGATTTCAAGCAGGAATTCTCCCGGAATCTATCACAGGAATGGACTGATATAATACATTTTATAGACAGGTATTCCCACCACCTGAAACTCAGATTTGTGAGGGGGAACCATGATAATTTTCTCATGACAATACTGAACAAAAGAAACTTAGATCTTCCAGAGGTTATTGAAACAGACAGATATTACATCTACCATGGTGACAGGGACAGAAGTTTGAAAAAGATCACAATTCTTGGACATGAACATCCTTCTCTTGTACTCCGTGACCAGATAGGTGGTGTATTCAAAATCCCTGCATTCGTCTACAACAACGAATCCGGAGTGATAATAACCCCTGCAATGAGTTTCTTTTCCTCTGGAACTGATGTTGCACAGTCACTGTTGAGTGACGAACACTTTACACCTGCCCTGAGGAATACGGATCCTGACAGGTACAGAGTTTATGGCATTACTGATGAATTTGGACTTGTTGATTTTGGCTACATAGGAGATATCAGGACTGACCAGAAGAAGGGATTGAAATGAAAATAATTCAATATCCAGAAGGGATAGGGGGCCATGAATTCAAAAGAACTTTTCAGCCAATCTTCCAGACTCTTTCCTGGAGGAGTCAATTCTCCTGTAAGATATTATGATCCTTATCCGGTATTCATGAAAAAGGGAGAAGGATCCAGAATATATGATGTGGATGATAAGTCATATACTGACTTTTGCCTTGCTTTCGGACCCCTTATACTTGGACACAGCCACAGTGAAGTCATAAAGGCAGTCAGATCTGCTGTTGAAAACGCAACGTCCCTGGGTGCCCCTACGGAAAATGAGATCAAACTGGGGAATATTATCCAAACAGCAGTGCCATCTGTGGAAAAGATGAGGTTCACAAACAGCGGGACTGAAGCAACAATGCACGCATTGAGACTGGCCAGAGGATTCACAGGCAGGAACATTATACTCAAAATGGAAGGGGGGTTTCATGGATCACATGACTATGCCCTCATAAAGTCGGGTAGCGGCACACTGACTTTCGGTGTACCATCATCCAGAGGAATACCAGAAGAAGTATCCAGAACTGTGGTTGTGGGACAGTACAATAATCCGCAAAGCATCGAGGAAATTTTCAAAAAGTATGGAAAGGATATCGCAGCGGTGATCACTGAACCCATCATGGGAAATGCAGGAGTTATAAAACCTGAAAAAGACTTTCTTGGCTTTTTAAGAGATATAACCAGCAGAAATGATTCCCTTCTTATATTTGATGAAGTTATAACTGGATTCAGATTTGGATTCAGATGTTTTCAGGATATAGCTGGAGTAAAGCCTGATCTGACCACCATGGGCAAGATAATAGGGGGAGGGTTTCCAATTGGCCTTTTTGGTGGGAGAGATGACATAATGGATAAAATCTCACCTGTTGGGCCGGTTTATGAATCAGGCACATTCTCTGGCAATTATGTTACAATGGCCGCTGGAATTGCAGCTCTGAATCAGCTTAGGAAAATGGATTATTCCAGCCTTGAAGCAAAATCTTCTTTCTTTGAAAACACCCTTGCGGAAAATATGCCTGAGAAGGAAAAATTTGCCGTGAGCAGATTTGGATCCATGTTCCAGATATTCCTTGGCATTGATCATCCTGTAAGTTATGAGGAGGTTATTAAGGCTGATTCCGGGAAGTTTATGAGGATGTTTCATAAGTTGCTGGAAAGGGGGGTCTATCTGGCACCAGGCCAGTTTGAAACAAATTTTATAAGCTTCGCACACAGTAAGGAGGAACTTGAGACTTCAGCTCTCAAAATATCTGAGACCCTGAAAGAAACAGGTAAAGCCTGATCATGTATTCATAATATCATCAATCTCCCCGAACTCTTCTCCGTGAATTGCCGTTTTCAATTCGCTGAGAAACCTGTTCAGTTCTTTGGGATCAGATGTTTCGATCATCTTCCTGAACGCCGCAGTATACGGGGATAGAACCTTCTTGGAGAGCGAATTTGCCATAGCGTAAATTGCAGAATCAATATCAGTGCCCTTGCTTATCTCTCTCTTGAACTCTTCCACCTCCTCTTTCTGTTTGAGGCGGGAATAACGATACATATGAGCTATTAGATCGTCGTACTCAATCTCTTTAAATTTTTTCATGGTTTTTTCAATCTCCTCCTCCACCATGTTTCCTGCAGCCAGAATTTCTTTTTTCTTCATTGATCTGTTCATTTCCATTACGTTTTCAAGACTCCCAATGTTCATGACATGAATTCCCTCAATGCTTTCTGTCAAATTTTCAATATTGTCAGGTTTTGAGATATCGACAAAGAATTTATCCCTACCCGCCCATATCATATCTTCCCTTTTTATCAGTATTTCCGATGAGGTTGTGGCGGTGAGTATAATATCATTTTCCTTTATCTCTTCCTTCATATTCCGCAAAGATGCAAACTTACAATTGAGTATAGTGGCAGCTTCCATTGTCTTTTCTGGATTTCTTCC
Organism: Oxyplasma meridianum; assembly: GCF_038024865.1. Lineage (NCBI taxonomy): Archaea > Methanobacteriati > Thermoplasmatota > Thermoplasmata > Thermoplasmatales > Thermoplasmataceae > Oxyplasma > Oxyplasma meridianum. The sequence goes on from NZ_CP133772.1 coordinate 1,087,827, forward strand.
GCATACTGTAATTGAAGCGGGATTCTCTTTGCCTATATATTTTCCAAGGGAAATAGCCATCCTGCCTGTTCCTATTATAAGTACTTTTTTCCCCTCGATTCCAAATTTTGATTTGAGTTTTTCAATGGCAATGGAGGGTATTGATGTTTTACCCTTTGAGATAGAAGTCCTCTCTCTTACCCGCTTGCCTATGCTCAGAGACTTTCTGAATATAGCAGATAGTGGTTTGTTCACATGACCTCTTTCAAGTGCTGTTTCGTATGATTCCTTGATCTGCCTGAGAATGTCATTTTCACCTACTGACATTGACTCCAGTCCGCTTGCCACCCTGAAAAGATGCCTGACAGCATCTTCATCTCTCTTTATTACTGAATTTTGGAATCCGGAAGTATCTGTTAGATTCCAGTAGAAGTAAAGCTCCAGCCTGTTGCAGGTCACGAGAATTACGTATTTTTTAATTCCTCTTGATTTAAGGGCCTCCTCCCAGTAACTGTATCCCAATGATATATTACTGTCAAGAACACCGGGGGTATCCCTATAGTTCCATGAGACTACGGTAAATTGTGCCATTTAAGCCACTCTTTCATAACATTTCATGATGTTAATCTCATATATTCCGTTTTGCTTTTATTTGGGTAAATCATTATCACCAGAAATCCCCACCAAGATCCCGTGCCATCTTGATGAGAATTCTCGCGGCAACATACAGGAAGAGTGCCCCAACTATAAAAAGGACAATAGAAACTAAAAAATCCCCTCTTACCCCTAGGCCTAAAGAACCAGTTGAAAAGAGCTCAACGCCCACCACAAGGAAAGCTAGCCCTATGACAAGCCGTATTATTTTGTTTACAGCAGCATCACTTATTATTGGCATTATTGAAAGATTGCTTTTTCATATATAAATAAACTTGACAAAAAAATATAGATAAGAAAGCCCATTTTCAATATACAGAATCCATGATTCAGATCAGTTTAATTGGAGTCTCCCTTATTCTTTTTTTGGCATATACTTCAACTGCCCTTGCAATTGCTGCTGGGGTTCCGATGGTGGGTGCCTCGCCTAGCCCTTTGGCGCCACTTGGGAGATCTGAAGGCGTTTCATCGAATTTCACAGTGTATTTTGTTGTGATTTCTGATGTAAGTAGACCTGCCTCCGAGATTGAGCTGGTCATAAGCTGACCCTCATCATCGAATTCTATATTTTCACTTAGGGACTGACCTATGCCCTGCAAATTTCCGCCAACTATCTGGCCCCTGACCATTGGCCTGTTCAGGATTCTTCCTACATCGTAGTAGGATCTGTCTTCCAAGACCTTGATTCTTCCATATGAGTCCAAGGATACCCTAGCAAGGTTTGATCCAAAACTGTTGTATGAATCTTTGTAGCTAAAGAATTCATATACATCAAATTCACCCGACAGTAAATTCAATACTGAGTAAGATCCGAATTTCCGTGTTACCTGGTCTCTGATTTTTCTTGCTGCCACTGTTACTGCAGAACCACCCATCATAGCTGATCTGCTTCCCCATGATCCGACACCTGTTTCCATTGCGTCAGTATCACCGAGTTCAAGATCGACCAGGTCCTCCTTAACACCAAGTTCCTCGTTTATGATCTTCTTGACAAAGGCCTCATGTCCCTGGCCATGTACGTTTCCACCCAGCCACACCTTAATTTTCCCGCTTTCCGATCTTATTCTTGCACTTTCGCCTGGCTGTGAAGCCGGCACAAGGACAAACATTGCAACTCCTGTATCCTTTGTGGCTTCAAATGGAACGTATCCTAATTCTTTCCTTGCTTTTATCATGAATGGCTTAGAAGCACCTATTTTCAAACCTGTAGGTGACACAAATGGGCGTTCTGTTGCGTTAATAAGCCTCAGTTCAAATGGGTCCATTTTCAGTTCGTCTGCCAGCATATCCATCATCCTTTCAGTAAAAAATGCAGCCTCTGGTCTCCCCGCACCGCGGTACGGACCCTGGGGGACTTTATTTGTAAACACGGAAAGCGATCTGAAATATGCGTTTTCTATGTGGTACTGCCCAGTTATCTGATAAGCTATGAACCTGGAGGAGAATTCACCTGTTCCTCCTGCGTATGCTCCCGAATCAACAAGTATTTCACCCCTCAGCCCGGTCACTCTACCGGTTCTGTCTGCAAACAGTTTCATTTTCGCTATAGCCCCTCTTCCGGGATGGCTGGCCATCAAATGTTCACGCCTGGTCTCTATCCATTTGACAGGGCGCTTCTCTTTCATTGCAATATAAGATGCCATTACGTATTCCGGGTAGAGACCGCCTTTTGAACCGAATGCGCCTCCTGTGTCGGCCTGAATAATATGTACATTTTCCGGCGAAATATCCATGGCTGCACATATTCCTTCCTTTATGCTGAACACAGACTGCGTGCCTATCCAGATTGTGAGCCTTTTTCCATCATAATTCGCAATCAAGCCTCTGGGTTCTATGGGATTTGTCACGATTCGGTTGTTCCTGAATGAATCCTCAAGAACAATGGGCGAATCGTTCTTGAAATCCTTTCCCACCCATTTTTCTGAAATTATATTGTTCTTGAATCCGCTGTGTATGGGTTCTGAGGTCAGTGCTTTCTCCGGGTCAATGACGGGTTTGAGGGGATCATAATCAACCTCAACGGAACTTATCAGATCCTCAGATTTGTAGGGATCATCAGAGTACACGGCAGCAATTGGTTCCCCAAGATAATTTACAAAATCTGATGCAAAAACCATATGCTGGGCTCTTTCAAACCCTGACATTGCACCTTCGCCCACTGCCGCCAGAGGACGGTTGAATGTTTTGGCATTGATACCACCTTTGACGCTTAGAAGGCGTGCCCTTGCATAGTCGCTTCTAACCACTGACATGTATAGCATATCTGGAAATTTTATATCGTCAATGAACTGCCCCATCCCTCTAACGAACTTTTCTTCACTCTTCATATATACCACTTAAGCCTCTATGGGTTCTTCTTTGACAAGATCCTTATTCTGTTCTGCACTTATGGCCCTTGCAGCCTCTTTCACCGCTTTTACTATATTTTCATAGCCTGTGCACCTGCAGAGGTTTCCTGACAGAGCTTCTCTGATCTCTTTTTCAGTGGGATTGCGGTTTTTCTGCAGTAGCCAGAAGCTGGTCATCAGCATACCAGAAGTACAGTAGCCGCACTGCAGCCCGTGTTTATCGACAAAAGCCTCCTGTACAGGGTGCAGTTTGCCGTTCCTGGCCAGACCTTCTACTGTTGTTATGCGCCTGTTATCAGCCTGCACAGCCAGAACAGTACATGACTTTACTGCCTTTCCGTCAAGCACCACCGTGCATGCACCACAGTTTGAAGTGTCACACCCCACATGTGTTCCTGTAAGCCCTGCTACATCCCTTATGAAATGCACCAGGAGCATTCTTGGTTCCACCTTAGAACTGTATTCCTTGCCATTTATTGTTATTTTAACATCCTTTTTTGCCATATAATTCACCTCAAAGTTTTCTTAAACTTTTCCTTGTTCCCTCTATGAACATTCTTCTGACCAGTTCTCTCTTCTGATCAACTGTGCCATTCCGGTCTGCAACTGGATTGATTTCTTTCACTGCTGTTTCTGCAGCCTTTTTCATTGCCGTTGGAGTTATCTTTGATCCAACCATTACCTCTGAAGCTTTCCTAAGGAAGATTGAGGTTGGACCAACGGAAGCAAGGGCTGCACCAAATCTCTCACATATTCCGTCTTTATTCACCTTTAACTGAATTGCAATAGCTGCGATTGAAAAGTCACCGGCAGGTTTCTTGAATTTTATATATGTTCCTGAACTATGTGTTCCCCAGAAAGGAAACTGGACTTCTGTTATAATCTCATTGTCTTTGATTGAAGTTGTGTAAGAATCCAGATACAGTTCCCTGGCACTTATATGTCTCTGTCCCCCAGGTCCTGTGACGGTTACAGAACCGTCCAGGGCCATTAACACAGCCGGAAGGTCGTTTCCTGGATCACCGTGTGCAATGTTTCCACCCACTGTGCCCATATTTCTTATAAGAGGATCTGCGATGCTTGCTGTCGCCTCCTTGATAATTTCGAAATTCTTTCCAAAATTATTGTAATTTTCAAGAGCGCTCACCTTTGTGGTAGAACCAACAAGAAGGGCTTTGTCGTTCCTTGTGATATACGTAAGTGATTCTATGTTTGCTATATCCACAAGATATGGTATGGAAGTTACTCTTGATTTAAGAAGGGGAAGTAAACTCTGCCCCCCCGCCAGCACCTTTGCTTCACCGTTGTACTTCTTCAGAAGGCCGATAGCTTCATCCAGAGTGCCCGGTGCAAAATAATCGAATTCAGTGGGTCTCATGAAACCAATTAGTTATAAATTGTATTTAAAAATTCCTGAAAATGTAAAATTTTAAAGGGTTTTCCTCTTTTCTTTTATGATCTCCGAGATTATGCTTAATGCAATTTCAGAAGGGGTTACCGCCCCAATATCCATGCCTATTGGAGAGTGAACTGACTTCAGAAAAGATTCAGATATACCTTTTCCCTTCAGTATCTCAACATCATTCTTGAAACGCTTCCTGCTAGCCATAATTCCAACGTAAGAAGGCTTATGTTTTGAAACGGCTTCAAGAGCCGGTATATCAGTATCTCCCTTTGTCAGGATTACAACGAAGTCGGTTGGCAGGATTTCAAGGTTGTCCAGTTTGAAACCCAGATCTGAAATAAGTTCATCCGGGTCCTGGTCGAGGTTTGGCAGAGGATCAACTACCAGAGTTTTAAATCCCACCAGTTTGCCGAATTTCAGTAGCTGGTTTTCCACTTCATCTCTGCCTCCCTGCCCTATGATCACAAGCCTTTCAGTTGGAAAATATGGTTCAAGATAGACCTCTATGGAACCCCCACAGAAAGTCTCTACATAGATATCATCATCACTTCTGTTTTTTATCAGAGCGGTGAGAGAATCTGTTGTCTTCTCCATATGAACCTTGAAAATCTTTGGTTTGCCAGTTTTAAGAACCTTTTCCGATTCTTCTACAATAACAGACTCAGGACATGAACCCCCTAGATTTCCGTGGATTATGTGATCACCCTGTACGAGAGCCTTAAAACCGGGTTTTGCAACGGATGACCCCTCTGTTTTTATGACAGTGGCTATGGTGAACTGTTTTCCATCCTCTTTTAACTTCATAATTGTTTCAGGAAATCCTTCGTCATACATGTCTGAAAATGCCAGTTCATTATTTATGCTTTATTATTTTATTTGTCAATCGATTATGTTTAACAGAATACCAACGAAAGAGAAAAAGATCAAATTTATGAACTCAATCTGAGAGTTAGAAAAGTTTTAATTATGGGCAAAGGGATTAACCAATAACCTAAAAAATTAATTTAAAGGGTTGATCAAATGGTAAGGTTAACTATATCAGTAAAAAATTTGAAAGAGATTACGGATCTTCTTAATACGGTGGTATCTGAGGCAAAATTCAAGTTGGACCAGAATGGCCTTTCGGTTAAGGCAGTGGACCCGGCACATGTTGCAATGATAAGTATCGATGTTCCAAAGAGTTCCTTTGCGGAATATGATGCCCCTGATGAAGAGGAGATAGCTATTGATGTTGAGAGGCTCAAATCAATCATAAGACTTGCAGGGTCAAACGATAACGTTACGGTCACCAAAGAGAAGGAGAAACTCAGATTCGAGATTGGAACTATCGTAAAGAGCATATCTCTTCTGGATAACAATTCAGTCAATACCCCCAGAGTTCCACAGATAAATTCTGAATCCTACGTCCTGGTAGAAAAGAATGAGCTTGAAAAGGGACTTAAGGCTGCAGAGGACGTATCAGATGCCATAAGGCTGACAATGAGCACAGACGATTTTCGTGCTAAATCATCGTCAGATTCTGAAGAGTCTGAGATGATATTACATAAGGACATGCTGAAAGAGATAAGGTGCACAGGCACTATTAAAAGTTCATATCCCCTTGAATATCTTTTGAAATTCGTGAAATCTCTTTCCACATCAGAAGTACTGAAGCTTGGTTTCAAAGACGATTACCCGCTTACAATTGAATTTCAGTTTGGACAGAACCGGAATAAACCTGAGGAATCCATGAAGGGAAGCTTCTTGCTTGCTCCAAGGATGGAGCAATAATTTTTCTTGTAAACTATTTTAAATTATAATCGGTTAAGATTTATTTTTAGCCTATTTTTCATCTATTGAACAAGATCATTTAAATTTGCACTACCCAATATCCTAAATGCTGCGATTTTACAGTACTCTTTCCAACAGTATGCTATTGAGACACTCAGGCATTTTAATAATATTAAAGCGGGCGCGGGGGGATTTGGACCCCCGATCTATAGCTTAGGAGGCTATTGCCATATCCAGACTGGGCCACGCGCCCATTATCCCATTGCATTACAACTTAATGCAAAGCCATTCTGCATAATAAACTCATATTTTATTTTTGGTCTGGCTACTGGTCCGATTATGAAACTTCCAAACTACGAAAAGAATAGATATTAATCTAATCTAACAATTCAAGTTCATGGAGATACATATTAATGGAGGGGCGAACAACATAAGGTTCTCTGCCGCACATTTCATTCCAAATATTGAGAAATGCTCAAGGCTGCATGGTCATGATTATTCTGTGGATCTGACTCTTAATGGAGAAATGGTTGAAGGGGTTCTCATTGATTACGGAATTATTAAGAAAGAGATCAGAGATATAATAGACCCAATAGATCATAAAGTAATAGTTCCTGCGAGGGATCGTTACTCTGTGCACAAAGTGGAAAACGGCGTTTGCACTGTAAATTTCAGGCAAAAAGAATACCAATTTCCTGAGAGGGATGTGTTCTTCCTGGACTCTGACATGTCATCCAGCGAAAATCTTTCCCAGTATTTTTTCACCATGCTTTCTGAAAGAATTAGAAAACACAGAAACATTAAATTTTTAACAGTTGTTGTTTATGAGGGACCCGGCCAGGGGGCAAAAAGCGAGGGTGGCATTGACCAATAAAAGGTCAGTTGTCCTGATATCCGGAGGACTGGATTCTGCCACTGTACTGGCATATGCGCTTTCAGGAGGGTATGAAACCACTGCTGTAAGTTTTGATTATGGGCAGAGACACAGCATTGAACTTGAAAGCGGGGAAAGAATATGCCAACATTACGGAATTGAGAGAAAGGTGGTAAATTTGGACATGAAGCAGATAGGAGGCAGCAGCCTGACGTCCAACATGAAGGTAGAAACCAGGTCAATTGATGAAATATCGGAATCTATCCCGACAAGCTATGTTCCAGCCAGAAATACAATATTTCTCTCAGTTGCATCCGCTTTTGCTGAGGTGCTGGATGCAGACACAATCTTCATTGGTGCAAATGCTGTGGATTATTCCGGATACCCGGATTGCAGACCGAAGTTCTTTAACTCAATGGAGGATACAATAAACCTGGGAACAAAACGAGGACAGCATTCCCGTTTGAGAATTGCAGTTCCTCTCCAATATCTCACAAAGGGAGAGATAATTTCACTGGGGATGAGACTCAAAGTTCCTTACGATCTTACTCACTCCTGTTATAATGGGGAAGAAGAAGCATGTGGTGAATGCGATTCCTGCCTATTAAGACTGAAGGGTTTTATGGATTCCGGTTTCAGAGACCCCGTAAAATATAAAAAATATCCTGATTTTTATAAAAAATATATTGGTAAATCAGTTCTTTGAAAAGAACTGATCCACAAGTTTGCAACTGTTTTTAACTGATAACACAGTCTTTTCCCAAAGGGCAAGTTCATCTTTGTTGAAATCCATCTCATAGATTTCTTCAACCCCGTCTTTTCCAATCTTTATGGGTACACCTATGAATATACCAGATGCGTTGTAATGCTTGCCTTTGGAACCATCCAGATATGCTGCGCATGGAATAACTCTCTTCCTGTCCCTGATTATTGATTCAACCATGGCTGTAATTGAAATACCAGGAGCGTAGTAGGCACTGCCTGTCTTGAGATAATTGACAATCTCCCCACCGCCGAATCTTGTTCTTTTGATTATCTCATCGATCTTTTCCTTGCTCAAAAGGTTGGATATTGGTATTCCGGATACACTTGAGTATCTTACGAATGGAACCATATCATCTCCATGGCCACCTATTACGAAAGCGTTCACGTCTTCCACTGCGACTCCCAGTTCCTGTGCTATGAAGTACCTGAATCTTGAGCTGTCAAGGGATCCACCAAGGCCCATTATCATTTTAGGGTTTATTCCTGTGGCTTTTTGAAGAGCATATGCCATTATGTCAGCTGGATTTGATACCACTACTAGAACCGAATTCGGGCTGTATTTTTTTATATTTTTTCCAACGTCTGATATAATCTCTAAGTTTTTGTTCAGCAGATCGTCCCTGCTCATTCCTGGCTTTCTGGCAAGTCCTGCAGTAACTACTATAACGTCGGAATCTGCCATATTTTTGTAAGCTTCGGGATTTGTTGTTGTGAACCCTTTCACTTCCACTGAGGTTCTGAAGTGTGGCGTTCCTTCGGCTATATCCAAGGCCTTACCTTCAGGTACCCCGTCCACCACATCGAACAGGTAAATATCCCCAAGTTCCTTTGCTGCGAGAAACTGGGCTAATGTGGCTCCAACGTTGCCCGCACCTATTACAGATATTTTGTTTCTTCTCATATTACTTGATTGCATACCTAAACTTAAATCTGCTTCCGGCTTGTTATCAATCCTTAATGAAACATGCAGAAAGGTTTTCCCCGATCTATGGATACTCAATGGCTAAGGTTTGAAATAATGGGTAATCAAATTAGGTGCACAAACAATTAAATCTAACCTAGTATTTCTCATGTGTTCATGCTGGTTATTAACTGGCAAAGTTAAAATAATTAATCAGCGTTTTATTGTGGTTGAGATGATCCTGGTATATGATGAGGCAGGAAAACATGCAGAAATCTGTAATACCCTCATGATTCCAACAGGTGTAGAGTATAAAGTGGTGAGTAACTTCACAGAATCAATACTTGAAAAAGAGAAACCTACTTCTGTCATGATCTATGTTGACCAGGATATTAAAAAACCTGTTGAGAATCTTCTTTTAAGGGAAATGAGAGAATACCTGCTGATTCTTCTGATGGAAAGAGATATAGAGATAAATGAGAGAATAAGGTACAGCAGCGAAATTGTCTTCCTGGATATTCTGGACCTGAATGAATCCAGGAAAAGGCTGAGGAAAGCTCTTAGCTCTCATACTGTCCGAAAACTGAAAACCATTAACAATTTTACAATTTATCTAGCGAAAAATGGAATTTACCCAGGGACAGTCTTTTATACCAAACCTGAAAATACACAAGCGTTTATGTCACTGCTTTTATCGGTTAACATAAGCAAGAAAAATATTCTAATTGCGTCCAGGTTTAATTTCGCACTGGAGATGCCAGAAGTATTCAATGATGAGAATTTTGTGTGGGTTACTGATTCAATAGGTGCACAGAGAAACCGTCCTGTTAACCTATCCTTTATTTCAGACACAATATTGAAGAGGATGCTTGAAGGGAAAAGTAATGTGGTCTTTGTGGATATCTTTGATCTTCTTATAGTGTATCATGATTTCTTTGAGGTGGCAAGAGCCTTTGAGCAGATAAAAAGTGCTGCCATTGAAAAAAATTCCTACCTGATCCTTGTTTTTTCAGAGAATGCCATGGACAGTATCCAGTTCGGGCAGATCACAAGATTCTGCCAGGAATGGCAGCCTCAAACCATTGAAGATCTTGAATTTAGAGGTTAGATTGACATGGGAGATGAGAGCCTTTTTGGCAGGATTAATGAGTTTTTTTCTCAGAGCAGAGGAAGATCTCTTGTTGTAAAAGGAAAACCAGGAGCAGGAAAAACAACATTTGCACTGGAATTTTTGGAAAGTGTCAGAAAGAATTCCCCTGTCGCATACCTATCATCCAGGTCTTCTGATGCTTCCCTCTACGAGACATTCAAATGGCTTGAAAGCGTTTCAATAAAGGATAAAGACACCACCGCAGACGAACTTGTTAATGTTAATACAGAGTCCCTTTCGAAACTGGAGAGAATGATTGAAGAAGGGAAGATGGGCACCTCCATAGAAGGAAATCTTGTTCTTAACATACAGGATCTTCTCCCCGAGATCAAGTTAATTTATAATTTTGTTGATAAGAATTTCAATGGAAACCCTATTATAGTTGTAGATTCAATTGATGCCATAGCTGAAAAATATGAGATAAATGAGAATGTGCTTTTTTCATTGTTGAACACAGATCTAGTTGAAAAATCCGGCGCAAATATAATTGTGATCATTGAGGCCAAGGAGAAGCCAAAACTGGAATATTTCGCGGATGGCGTAATATCCATGGATTATTATCTTAAAAATGATTTTCTGGTCAGGACTGCAACAATCGAAAAGCTCAGAGGAATATCCATCTCATCCTCTCCAATTTTCTTATATTCCCTTTATGAGGGGAGGTTTATGCCGCTTGACAGGGGGCCAGTGATCTACCCCAACTCAAAGGTAAAGATGCCGAAAACGGAATATTCTGATCTGCTTCAGGTGCCACTTGGAAGTTCTGAGCTGACAAAGATCAATCCAACCGGGGAGGAAGGTGTCCCTCTTGGGTCCTTGATAATACTACATCGTGAGGATGAATCTACCGGAGTTAATGACATTGTTAACCTGATGAAAAACAATATGGTGAGAAATGCTATTTCCCAGAACAGAGGTGTAATGGATGTTACCTCTGGAAGTTATGAATCGTCCAGGGTGCTCACAGCCAGCATGGAGAACAAATACCTTAAGAATTACATAACTGCGGAGAAATCCAAAAAGATAAACTCTTTTATCATAAACCTCGAGGGTAAGAGCATAGCGGAAGATTTTCCAAATGAAGTCGTTGATTTCTTCCTTTCAAATTCATCCAGACCCAACCTGTATTTCTTTTCTACTGATTTCCTCATATTCACCTATGGAAATGAATTTTTTGGAGATCTTCTAAATCTGATCAATGGCCTGAGACCCACAGGTGCAATCTTAATAATTACAGATGATGATTATTATAAGAGAATAAGCCATTACGCCAGCCTCACAATACATTTCAGAGAGGCAAACGGATATGTTCTGGTAAACTCTTCAAACAGGAAACTTTATGCTGCAACAACAGAGTATGATGATGAGGGATGGCCCACCATGAAACTTTCAGAAATAGTGTGATGCCGAAGCTAATCAATTTCCTCTATGGTGACGATGCTAACATTTTTTATTGACCTGTAACCCTGTGTCTTCAATCCGATTAATGAAGTTAATTCCCATATGGCTATAAGAGAAGATGAAACAAGATACACCGATCCTGACTGTGCCTTGTCCATATCACTTGATTGTACCTTGCCAGAGGCAATAATTCTGTTGCTGTCTATCTCAAAATTCAAATTCTCGTAAATGACTCTAACATCGTTTATCCCATAAATCTCATGGAAATGAAAAACTGCTTTTTCTGAAAACTCTCTTGCCCTGTCAAAGATGTTAATGTCTTTATGTGCTTCCAGTCTGAGGAATTCAGATACTTCACTTTCCACAAGCATTTCGCCCCTCGAACTCACCTGATACTTCAACTCAAATCCCAATAAGCTTTAATTCACTAAACGATTAAGTATTTATGTTTCCCGCAACCAGAATGAGAAGAATAAGAACAACACCGCGAATGCGTGACCTTGTGGCAGAAACAAAAATTGACCCCTCAAAGCTGATAATGCCAGTTTTTGTTGACGAAAATCTGAAAAATGTGGCACCTATAAACTCAATGCCCGGGATTTACACTTATCCGCTGGAATCGGTTGGGAAATATCTGGAGAACCTGGAATCCAAGGGAATAAGTAACATTCTTCTCTTTGGAGTGCCAGCTCACAAAGATCCAATGGGAACCTCCTCCTACGACCCCAACGGTGCTGTACAGAAAACTATCAAACTTGCCAAGGAGAATACATCCCTGACAGTTATGACGGACCTTTGCCTCTGCGAGTACACTGATCATGGGCACTGTGGCATAGTGGAGAAATCCATTATCAATAATGATCTAACCCTTGAAGTTTATGACAAAATAGCAATAAGTTACGCTGAAAGTGGATCAGACGTTATTGCACCAAGTGGAATGATGGATGGACAGGTTGGATCCATCAGAAGGGCCCTTGACCAAGCTGGATTTGACCATACCTCAATTCTTGCTTACAGCGCAAAATACTCCTCAAACCTTTTTGGACCCTTCAGAGAAGCGGTTAAGTCTTCACCGGGATTTGGTGACAGAAAAACTTACCAGATGGACTGGCGCAATTCAAGGGAAGCAATGAGGGAGATAGAACTTGATATCAAAGAGGGAGCAGATATGATAATGGTGAAACCTGCCATATTTTATCTGGATATAATCGCCCAGGCCAGGAGAAGATATGACCTACCACTGGCGGCTTACAGTGTTAGCGGCGAGTACAGCATGATCAAGAAAGCCATACTTGAAGGCTACATGAATGAAAATATCATACTTGAAAGCTTGACTTCAGTGTTCAGGGCGGGTGCAGATATGATCATAACTTACTTTGCAGAATGGTTTATGGAGAACGTGGAGCAGTAACTGCCCCCATCAGTACTTATCTTATATTTTATTTCTGCAGATGATGTTTCAGAAGATTGTGCCAAGGAAAATTGGCAGGAAATAACTTTATACATAGAATCATAGATTTTTCATGTATCCTTTTCACCTAGAATAAATCACATAAATTAACAAAATGCTTATTAAATAATGCGGGATTTAGTAGTGGTGGTTAAAATATGGCAGTAACACTAGGACAAAAAGCACCTGATTTTACAGTGAATTCAACGCAGGGACCAATAACGCTATCCAACTACAAGGGTAAGTGGGTTCTCTTATTCTCACACCCCGCTGATTTCACTCCAGTATGCACAACTGAGTTTATGGCATTCAGTGAATCCTACGAAGATTTCAAGAAACTTGGAGTGGAACTTATAGGGCTGAGTGTTGACAGTATTTATTCTCATATTGCTTGGCTTAAGGACATCAAGGAAAAATTCGGAGTTGAGGTTCCATTCCCTGTTCTGGCAGATCTGGACAAGGAAGTTGCAACTGAATTCAACCTGCTTGATCCCAAAGTTGGAACGACTGTGAGGGGCGTTTTCATAATAGACCCAAATCAGGTTGTAAGGTGGATGATCTACTATCCAGCAGAGACTGGAAGAAATATAAAAGAAATTATGAGAGTGATAAAAGCACTGCAATTCAACTGGACAAACAAGCTTGCAACAGGAGCAAACTGGGAGCCAGGAGATTCAGGAATCGCATCAGCACCCGGAACCCTCAAAGACGCAATCGCAAGGGAGAAGGAGGCTGGAGCCGAAAGGTGGTACCTCAAAAGAGTAAAAGTATAAGTTGATTCAATTGGTAGATTGTGCCATGTACAATGTGGTTCTGGGTGATATTCATCCGTCCACAATTTGCGTCGAGATATCTAGGCTTCCGGATTCTTTAAGAGATCTCCTTGAGGTGCTGATCTCTGACTACCCGGCCGAAAGCATGGCCGAATTCATAGAAACTTATGCAAGAACAGACAAAGTTATGCCAGATGACAAGACGCTTGGATTTGTTGTGGTAAACAAAAACAAGAAGGCTGTAGCATTATCTTTCAGCAAAATTCCTGATGGCATCAGAGAGAATGTTCTTGAAATTTGCTCAAAGTACAGGGACAAGAATTTCCAAGTCGAAGTCGATATAGGTTAGTACCTCAGGGAAAATAGATAATTTATTTTTTTCGTATATAGGTTAAAAGACCAGATTATAAAGTTTAAATAGAGATTTTTGATTGGTGTAAGTATGATTGACGCACCCATTGAATGGGCAATTGTAATAGTGGTAATTTTGGTGCTCTTTGGAAGCACAAAGAAAATACCAGAATTTGCCAGGAATCTGGGTAGGGCAACAGGTGAATTTAAAAGAGGACAGGTTGAGCTGGAAAACGAACTCAGAAAATCAATGTCACCGGATGCTTCCTCTGTAAAACCATCTAATATAAACTACAGTGAGGCTGCAAAAAACCTGGGAATTGAAACCTCAGGAAAAAGCGAAGAACAGCTTAAGACAGAAATCAAGGAAAAACTAAGCAACAACCAATGAGCGACGAGGAGCTTTTACCACTGCTCATTAAGAACCTCGATGAACTACGTTATCGGGTTATAAGGATTTTTTATGTGTTTGGGATTGTTTTTATATTCCTTATGATCTTCAGGGTTCAGACACTGGACCTTTTCGGTTTTAAGTTTCCCTTCATTTACCCGGATGTTTACAGAAATACAGGGAGTCAGTTTCTGGCACTTGTGGAGAGTCATGTGCTGCCAAAAGGGACAGAAATTCTTGTTTTTCGTCCCACAGATGGAGTTGCAGCTGATCTATACCTTACAATGTTTATGGCTCTTGTAATTTCAATGCCCTATACAGTTTTACAGATCTCAAGATTTTTAAACCCGGCGCTTAAGAAGTCTGAGAAAGATATGGTTAAATCACTTGTCATACCAGCCTCAGCCCTTTTTGCGGCAGGATCATTTGTAGGCCTTTGGCTTATAGCCCCTGAACTTTTTATAATTTTCAACAGGTTTGACCTTGGCCTTGGGGCCGTCACCTCAATGGGATTGATGAACTTTGTCTCCTTCCTTTTCATATATGTTCTCACTTTTGGACTTGCCTTTGAACTCCCGGTGATAATGGTGGCGATAACAAGACTGGGTATTGTAAATTCTGATTACTGGAGGAAAAACTGGAGATATGCTGTTGTTGCTTCACTTGTGTTCGGCATGATTTTTTCGCCTGGAGTAACAGGATTTACCATGATTGTGATGTCGGTACCAATGATGATACTGTACTTTGGCGGGTATTATTTTGCCAGAAGAATTGAAAAGCACAGAATGGAACAGGCTGTGCAGGACAATAAGGATGCGTTTTCCAACTAAACTATTTGAATAACCGATTATACCTGTTTAGGAAGAAAGATCTGAATTCCATGATCCTTATTTATAATGAGTTGCGGAATGAGTAAAGTTCCTTCAATTTAATTTTTGATGTGTCGTATAGATCAAAAAACAGGCGATCTACAGTGGAAGATTTGTTTGATGTGCTTCTCATTGATTTGTAAAAAGTGAAAAGTTCAGGATTGATATCCTTAAGAAATTTTCTGGAATCCTTTAAAAAGCTGTCATCCGGGAGAACAGAACTTACAATACCAAGCGATTTCGCTTCAACAGCATTCATTATCTCCCCAGAAATTAATCTGCTGTAGGCCTGAGATGGTAAGCGATCCATTATTTCAGGTATAATCCCAGTGAATGAAGGAAGCCCGAACTTCAGATCCGGCATGCCGAACCTTGAATGATGGGATGCGATGACCATATCAGTAGACAGGGCAAATTCCAGTCCCATGCCAAGAGCAAGGCCGTCAACTACACTTATCACTGGCAGGTTCAGGGTCTGCAGCGCCTTTGATGTTGAGAAACCAAGTGAATATATATTTTTGAGAAAACCCCGATCATTTATCCTTACACATGATCCATTATATCCCACCGAGAAAGCTCTCCTGCCTTTTCCTGCCAGAGCAACCAGTCTGACGGTCTCGTCTCCCATAACATCAGTCAGAGCTGAAAGAAAATCCTGCAGAACCTCTATATCAATGGTATTTCCATCTGAATTTGAGATGGTTATCCATCCTATCTTATCTTCGTCTATTGTTAAGTCTACCTTGCCTCTTCCTGAAACGTCCATTTAATGATCCTTCAGTACATTGTCAGATTAAACTCCCTGTCCTTTTCCTGATAATCTTCCAGTGATTTTATTTTTAATAAATCAGATATGGTCTGCATGACATGACCATACTTTGGATCATATAATTCCCTACCCATCCTCATCCTCTTCAAATCTGGATCAAAAAATATCTGTTCCCCGTTTTTTTTCAGACAGTGTATGCATTCTGCTGCGGATTCCTCAGTTTCTTTCAGTTGGGAAAAGCATTCTTCAAAATTTCTGCTCATAAAGTTTCAACTCCTCTTCTTATTTGTCATCACATCTTTTTCCATCAAAAGATGGGTATTTTATGTTATATCTGTCTATTACAAGCTCAAGCATATAATAGAGAGACTGAAAAGTGTCCTCCCCATATAACTTTGAGTTATCAAAATCTATGCCTAATGCATCTACCTTGGATTTGAAATCTTTCAGTGTAATCTTGCCCTCAAGAAGCAATCTCAAATCATTCAGAAACATCAATTCTTTCATGTTTCTTTTGTCCTGGTTTATCCTGTTCCGGTATTCTATATTACTTATACTTTTGTCCAGTCTTTCCATTGCATCATCCACGTCACCGAACAGTAGTGCACTCTTTATAATTTCCATATCAAGATTCAAATTCATCAAAAATCACCCGAATAAACCTCCAGCTGCAGAAAGAAGCACTGGAAACATGGCATATGCCAGACCCAGTGCCACCACTATAATAGCTGATACTATTACTGGACTCTTTGTCCATTTTGTGAGATTGAAAGTGTTCTCCTTAAGTGGGTCTTTCCAGAACATCTGCTGTATAACTCTCAGATAATAGAAGACTGAGATTGCACTGTTGAGGATTGCTATTACCGCCAGCCACCACAGCTGACCGGAAATCAGTGCAATGAAAAGGTAGTATTTTGCCATGAATCCCCCAGTTAAGGGAATTCCTGCCAGTGCCAGAAGTATTATTGCAAAGCTAACGGCAGTTGCTGGGGATCTCTTTGCCAGTCCTGAAATATCAGATAGATCGATCTTCTCTTTCGAAATAACATTCATTGTAATGAATGCCCCTCCCTTCATGAATATGTAGACCAGAGAATAAAACATCCCTGCAGCTATTGCAAAATCAATTACTGAACCCCCAAGCTTGTTGGTTGTAGAGTAAGCCACTATGACCACCACGAGTATTAGATAGCCTGCCTGGGCAATACTTGAATAACCAAGAATCCTCTTTAGATTGGTTTGCGAAAGAGCTGCAATATTGCCGTATGTCATTGTTAGAATAGCTATTATAACAAAGAAATAGTACACGGACTCCTGATCTGATGAGAAACCTACAAGGAATATTCTCAGTATTATGAGAAAAGCCAGAACCTTTGTTCCTGATGAGAGATATGCTGATACTGAGTTCTCAGTACCATCGTATGTATCAAGCGCCCACTGATGAAGTGGAAACAGCGCCATTTTAAAACCAAAGCCAATAATAAGGAATGCCAGTGATATTAGGAATGCTTCTGAAGAATTCACTGTAGTTATGCCCAAGAGATCGAATGTTGATGTGGCCATGAAGTAGAAAGAGGCTCCGAATATTATGAACGCCGTTCCTACGGTCCCGGTAAAGAAATACTTTATGGACGCCTCAAGTGTTCTTTTGTCTTTCCCGAAACTTGCAAGAACGTAGGTCCCTATACTCACTGATTCAAAGGCAATGAAAATGGTGATTATGTTGTATGAGAAAGCTGCAATAATCATACCAACTGTTATGAATAGAAGAAGAGCATAGAACACCTCTGATTTAAGATTTATCTTCTGAAGTGCCGGGAAGACAATGAACATGGACGATATGACCATTACTATTGCAAAAAAAGTTCCAAAGTCGTTAAAGATGATTGTGCCACCAAACATACTCACCGCAGGTCCGGAAGTTGTGAAATAAAGAAGTGGGAGCGATATTGCCATGGTGGCAAAAGTTATACCTGCAGTTATTCTCTTGTCAATTCTGAAAATTCCAAGAGCAAGTATTATGAACCCGACTATTCCCAGAAAGAAAACGCTGGAATAGTGGACGAGAACCCCTGAAAGACCAGAGGTAATTGATCCTGTTACGAATACATATGGATTCATAGGGCACCAATACCTCCCAGATGAGCGATGTAGCTGACCAGTGGAACATATACAAGGTTAGGCACAATTCCTATTATGAAAATCATTATAAGTAATCCCATGAGTATGCTGATCTCCTTTGAATTTATATCACTAATTTTACCCAGGTTTTCGTTGTAAGGTCCAAAAAGTGATTTCTGAGCGGCCCAAATATGATAAGATGCTGTTACAATCATACCAAATATCAGGAAGAATATTATCCAGCTTATTGCCTGGAAAGAACCAATGAATATAGAAAATTCACCGATGAACCCTGCCAGCCCTGGAAGGCCAAGAGAGGCAAGGAGTCCTGCCAGGAATAGAGATGAAAGAATTGGTGCTTCCCTGAAGATGCCTCCCAGATTCATCATGGTCTGTTTTCCAGTTTTCTCAGTTATGAAATAGAGAGCTGCAAAAATCATTGCCATTATTAGCCCGTGAGCAACAATCTGGAACATTCCCCCCGAGAGTTCAAGTATCCCTGAATAAAATGTAGTGTAATTGTAAATATTCGCTGATGCATAAGCTGAAGCACTTATAGTCCCAGCCTCCAGTATTCCTGCACCGAATGCAATTGTAACGAAGCCCATTGCGGCAGCGCTGGCAAAGGCCATCATTCTTTTCAGGATCTGTTGGAACATTGCAGTCAGTGCAAAGTATATGAGGCTTATTATGCCAAGGAGTATGAGTATATAGAGTACAGTGCTGCTGAATATCCCGGATACCGGCAGGAGTATGCCGAAAAGCCCGTATCCTCCCATGACTGAAAGTCCACCGGCAAGAATAACGGTTCCGGGGTAAGGTGCACTTTCATACGCATCAGGGAGCCATGAATGAACTGGAAAGGATGGCAGCTTGACCAGGAAACCGAAAAGAAACCCGAATATAAGAAAACCCTTCCAGAGTGCTGGAATTGTGTTTATGAAAGATGTGTTTAGAAGTGCAGACATCTGGAAAGTTAAAACTCCTGCGTGGGAAAGCGAGTAAAAATTATACAGTGTGAGTATGGCCAAAAGGAGAAAAAGCGACCCGAACTGTGTATAAACAAAGAATTTCATTGATGCGGAATCCTTCCTCCTTCCACCGAACTGCCCTATCATGAAATAAACCGGTATTAGAACGACTTCCCAGAATATATAGAAAAAGAGGAAATTCCTTGATATTAGAATGCCATACAGACCTGATCCTGCTATAAGTATGTAGCTGTAAATTGTTCTGGATTCCCTGCTGTCATTTGTTATGAGTGCGGCAATGAATATTATAATCGTGCCCAGTATCAAAAGCCAGTCTGTGAACCCTGTCACAGCGCTGGAAAAATATATTCCTGTACTTGGGGACAGTGCTATGGTTGTTACTGAGACATAGCCTCCAGAATATGAAAATGCAAAATGAATAAGGCTGTAAATAACGGTGAGGACCATAACTAATGCTGATGATATTATGGTGTATTCTTTCCTCCTGCCTTTGAATGCAAAAGAACCTAGTGACACAAGTATGCTCAGTATAAATATTGAAAGTAGAAACATTTAGATCAACCTCAGAATTTCCATTATTATGAATATGATAGAAATACCACTGATGAGCACTACAAAATAATTTCTGATGATTCCGTCCTGTATTCTGCGCATAAATGTTCCAAGTTTCATTGTCCCGTGCCCAACAACATCAACAGATGTGTTGTAATGTTCCTCAAATGTGCTGAACGCTGCCGAAATTGGCAATATAACTCTCTCAGCTATTATATTGGTAAACAGGTAATCTATGTAGAACTTGTTTTTAACAACTTTATAAAGTGGATTGTCCGAGAAGTGGAAATGCTTCCATCTCTCCGTACCATAGAGATAGTAGGTTACTACAATTCCTATAACTATGAAGGCCCATGGAATTGCCTCGATATAAATTGGAGCTGACGGAATTGGCGTGGAAGGATGAATGTAATCGTAGAAATGCGACTGCCATATACCGAATCCAAGCGAGAATGCGGCCAGGAAGAACAGAGGTATCTGGACGTGCAGGGGAGGGTCCTTTGCCTCTTCAGCGAGTTTTGATCTGGGCTTTCCAAATGCCACAAGGAAGAACATCCTGAAAGTATAAAGCACAGTAAGCAGAGCACCCACCACCATAAACAGCCACGGAAGAAATGAAATAAATCCATATCCGGAACCTGTAAAGTATGTCCATGCCGCATCTATTATTGCGTCCTTGGAGAAATATGCTGCAGTTGGGGGAATAGCTGCCAGAGTTATTGAACCTATAAACATGAGGGTTACAGTTACCGGCATACGTTTCCAAAGACCACCCATGCGCCTCACGTCCCTGAGTTCCATCATTGCCAGCAGCAGAGAACCAGCTGTCATGAACAGTAGAGCCTTGAACATTGCATGAACTACCAGGTGATACATGCCGTAAGCGACTCCTGAAATACCTATTGCAAGATATCCGCCAAGACCAATAGCGGCTAACATGTACCCCAGCTGGCTGATAGTGGAATATGCCAGGATCCTCTTGAGATCGTTTACAACCAGCCCAAGAATGCCGGCAAAGATTGCAGTGAATGCCCCAAGTATTGCAACTGACTCAAGAGCAAAAGGTGCTGAAGCCTGGAATATCTGGAACAGTCTTGCTACCAGATACACTCCAGCTGTGACCATTGTTGCTGCATGTATTAGAGCTGAGACTGTTGTAGGACCTTCCATTGCATCAGGTATCCATACATGCAGGGGGAATTGGGATGACTTTCCTGCAGCCCCTGCGAGAAACAGAACTGAAACGATACCGAGGGTCACCTTCCCAACGTGTGCAGCAACAGCCCCTGCATTATTGATGAGGTATGGTATGCTGAGAGGACTGGATCCGTTCAACCCGGTGAATCCTATAAGATGTGTGTAAAGGAGGGCCATTCCTGCAAGAAAAAGTAAATCCCCAACCCTTGTTACAATGAATGCCTTCTTTGCGGCAGAAGCGGCATTTGGCTTAAAAAACCAGAAGCCAATGAGAAGATATGAACACAGTCCAACCAGTTCCCAGAAAAGGAAGAAGAAGACAAGATTTGATGATATAACCAGGCCCAGCATACCGGCAGTAAAAAGTGCGGTCTCTGCAAAATAGATATGCCTGTTTGGGTCCTTACCCATGTAATGCATTGCGTAGAGATGTATCATCAACCCAACAAATGAGACCATGAGAACCATAACTATTGAAAGATGGTCAACATAGATTCCGTAATTTATACTGTAGAACCAGTGGACGCTTTCATGTATTGGGCCTGAAGCATTGACCTGCAGATATGTAAGATAGGAAAAAAGAAGAGACAGGCCTATTGATGTGGATGCTATTATTCCAGACCAGTTTCTGTACTTTATCCCTACTAGATAGGATAAAACGAACCCCACGAGGGGAGATATGAAGATTAACCACGCGTATATGAACATTGATTCACCACTTTATTTCTTTCAGGAGGGAGATGGAAATCTTCCCGAATTTTCTATATATTGCACTGAGTAGACTCATCCCAATGACCGATTCCACAACACCTATAGCTATGGAAAAGAGGGCCATAAGCATTGGTTGAGAGCTGTAATAGTATGACCCTACCGCAACCATGTTAAGTATGCCGGAATTGATCAGTATTTCTATTGAGATCATCATTTTTATTCCTATATTCGAAGTCATGACCCCATATAGACCTATGGTAAACAGTATAAGTGACAGCATTGCTACAAGCAGAATTAACATCTATTGCTCCTCCTTTCCAGTTATATAGAACATGCCTACTATCCCTCCGACAAGTATAAGTGACAGAAGTTCGAAGGGTGTGACGTAGATGCCGAACAGATTTACACCAATAGAGGCGATATCCTGCGAAACAGGTATAAAGCTGCCCTTAATCTGAACCACACTGATTGCAAACACAATAAAGAACAGTATTGCTGATGCCTTATAGGCCAGATTTTTACTCAATTTCCTTACCTCCCGTAAGCATCAGTGTAAATACCAGAAGTGTAACTACAGCCCCTACAAATACAAGAAGTTCCACTGCGCCAACAATTGAACCTCCAAGGAATATAAAAAGTGCTGAGAGCACAAACAGGAATATCATCAGCCATACTGATGAATGAACCAGATTCTTGGCGGATATGGTAATAAGAGCAAGTATCACAATTATTGCGGCAAAGATCAGGAAAATAATTGAAAATATCATTTTATAACTTCCTCCTCAGGCATTGATAGTTCCTCTGGGGAATATGTGAAACTGTTTCTTGTCCTGGCAGTTTCAAATTCGTGTGTCAGGTATATGGCATCCGTAGGGCATATCTCCTCACAGTTCCTGCATACCGTACAGGTTCCGAAATTCACGTCCGGGTATATCTTTCTCTTGTTTCTCTGGTTCTCTCTCTCGACTTTGTTCATATGAATGCTGAGATTGGGGCAGACCTGTTCGCATAGGGTGCAACCTACGCAGTCATCAAGACTCAATGAAATTCTAAACCTGAACCTGTCAGGGATCCTTGGTCTTTCCTCTGGATACTGCACTGTAACTGGTTTCTGGAAAAGGTGCTTTCCAACCGTTATCATTGCTTTCAATGTTCCCACCAGCGGAACCTGCTTTTTTGGTTCCTCCACTTCTTTTACACCTATCATAACACGCCTACCCCCAGTGTGAGAAATCCTGCGATTATCAGATTTATTATTGATATGGGCAGGAGATATTTCCATCCCATATTTACAAACTTGTCGATCCTGATTCTTGGTAGAGAGAGCCATATTGTAAATGATATCAATACCAGAACCATTGTTTTAATGAGTAGATATACAAACCCTGCATCGGATGAGAATGGTCCGTTGTAGCCTCCAAGAAACAGTAGAGATACCATCATTGAACCAAGGAATATGCTACCAAACATTCCCATGTAGAACAGACCGAATCTCATTCCAGTGTACTCTGTAGAATGCCCGGAAATAAGTTCGCTGTCACTTTCTGCCATATCAAATGGGGAGTATGATGCCCTTGCCACCATTGCTATGAAAAATACAAACAGGCCTATAACCTCTGGAATACCGTATGGGATAAACTGTGTGGAAACCAGAGATTCAAGGTTAAGAGGACTGGAAGTCCTCCCTGAAGCCATCATAACAAGTGCCAGAACTGAAATCATCATTGGTATCTCGAATGAAACATCTTTGGCCACTCCCCTTAGTGCCCCCATAACAGCGTACTTGTTGCTTGAACTCACACCCGCAAGAAGTTCTCCCACAGGCATTATTGCGATAGCCGCAAACAGAAGAATCACGCTTACTCCTGAGTGTGTTATTGTTAGGGATCCAATATAGAAAAAATCTCCGTATGGAAGCAGAGCAAATGCAAGAACCAGGCCCATAAATACTACTACCGGTGCTACTTTATACGGCAGATCATCCCTTTTTTTGGGAAGTATTGTCTCTTTTCCAACAAGTTTCAGACTGTCGGCTATCAGCTG
The DNA here is from genome assembly GCF_038024865.1 of Oxyplasma meridianum. Lineage (NCBI taxonomy): Archaea > Methanobacteriati > Thermoplasmatota > Thermoplasmata > Thermoplasmatales > Thermoplasmataceae > Oxyplasma > Oxyplasma meridianum. The sequence goes on from NZ_CP133772.1 coordinate 1,111,293, forward strand.
TAATAACCCAAATTTTCCCACTCTGTTTGGTCCTATTCTCAACTGGAGCCTTGCCATGTATTTTCTGAACAGGTAGATCATCATGACCAGGACTACCATTACAAAAATTATGAAAAATATGGTCTCAAAAAGGTATGCCAAGATATATGATATGTAATGTCCCAGCGGAGAGAAGAACTGTGCAAGATGAGTCAATACGTTCATCTGTCTACCTCCCCGAAAACCAAATCTATTGTTCCAGAAATTGCAACCAAATCGGCCACCATGGTATCCTTTGCTAGGACTGGAAGCACTGAAAGATTCTTGAATGAAGGGCTTCTTACATGGACTCTATATGGTTTAACCCCACCATCACCTACAAGATAAACTCCGAACTCCCCCTTTGGCGATTCCGTTCTTGCATAATATTCTCCCTCGCCACGCAGTCTGATCATCAGTGATTTTTTAGCCTTAGGATTAAAATATGGTCCTTCGGGAATCTGTTTAATAGCCTGCCTCACTATTTTCACAGACTGACGCATCTCTTCAAACCGTACAATGAATCTTGCAAGATTATCCTTCTTGTGTGAAATAGGTATGTCGAAATTTAATTTGTCATATACAAGATATGGTTCTTCCTTCCTTATGTCGTAAGGAATACCGGATGCCCTGAGCATTGGTCCAGTAACACCGTAGTCTATTGCAACTTCCGGCTCCAGTATTCCAATTCCCCTAGTTCTGGTAATAAAAATATCATTATTTATGAAAGCTTTGTAGATATCTTCAAGTTTGCCTAAGAACTGGTCCAGGAAAGCCTCTATTTTAGCTATTATCTTATCGTTAAAATCCTGATAAACCCCGCCGATACTCATGTAATTTACCTGTTGCCTTGAACCAGATACCTCTACGAAAATATCAAGAATTTTTTCCCTCTCTATGAAACAGTAAAAGAAGGGTGTAAGCATGCCCAGGTCCAGACCAAACGCACCAGCCCACACCAGATGAGCGGCTATACGGCTCAGCTCAGCCATTACAACCCTGATCCACTGTGCTCTTTCAGGAGGCGGTATCCCCAGAAGTTTCTCAGCTGCTTCGAGATATCCAACTTCCATATTCATGGCTGCTACGTAGTCCATTCTGTCAAAGTACATCATGGCGTCGCAGTAATAGTCAAGTTCACATATTTTTTCAGCGTTCCTGTGCAGATAACCGATCACCGGTTCTACATCCTTGACTATTTCCCCATCAAGTTTCAATTTAAGCCTCAGAACCCCATGTGTGGAGGGATGCTGCGGACCCATGTTCAGTTCCACCCATCCGTCCTGATTGATCCTGGGTTTTTGATCCTGCATCATTACCAACCATCTCCGGGATCAAACGTGGCATAGTCGTTGCCCTCTTCATCCATATTTATGTACTGAACCTTCTTAAGATCGTAATTTTTTCTAAGTGGGTGACCTACCCAGTTCTCAGGCAAAAACATTCTTTTCAGATTGGGATGGCCTTCAAACACTATTCCCATCATGTCGTACTGTTCTCTTTCGTCCCAGTTTGCACTGCTCCAGAGTCCCGTAACACTTGGAACCCTCTCGTCCAGTGTTTCAGTCTTTACAACAATATATTTTTTGGATTCAAAATTATGAAGGTGGTATACGACTTCAAGCTTATCTTTCCTGTCAACACCGGTTATAAGGGAAAGATGATTGAAACCCTGTTTTTTAAGTTCGGTCATCAGTTCTATCAGGTTCTCTTTTGCAACCTTCAGAATCCTTCTCCCGTCCTTTCCTTTAGTCTCTTCAATGATTTCAACCAACATAATCACCTGTCCGTTTCATTCCTGATCTTTTTCTGCAATGTAATTATTCCATGAGTTAGTGCTTCAGGGGTTGGTGGACATCCAGGAACATATACATCAACAGGTACAACTCTATCCACACCGAGAACGACGGAATATCCCTGGTTATATGGTCCACCCTGAATAACGCAAACGCCCATGGCAATAACATATTTGGGGTAGGGCATCTCATCGTATATTCTTCTCAGTCTCGGTGCCATTTTCTTTGTTACTGTTCCAGAAACAATCATAAGATCTGACTGCCTTGGAGAATTCCTAAATATTTCGCTTCCAAATCTGGAAATATCCAGGTTTGAAGCCTGAATCGCCATCATCTCTATTGCACAGCATGCGAGACCGAATGTAAGCGGCCAGAGCGAATTACTTCTGCCCCATTCAAGGGCCTGGTCCAGGGTAGTTGTAAGCAGACCAACATCACCAGTTTTCATTTCATCCACCTCATGTGTCCTTCCTTAAACGCGTAATATACGACGAATAAGGGCATTGCAAGGAATATCAGAGTATTTATGAAAGGAAGAATGCCAAGACTCTTGAAGTCGAATGCCCATGGGAATAAAAGAGCAAGATCAACGTCGAAAAGAACAAAAAGGAGTATTATGACATAATACTGAACATGAACAAACTTTCCTATTTCCCCTCTGGAAACTTCCCCTGATTCATATGGTTCCAGATATCTGGTTGACTTCACCGGTGGATTTTCACTTTTCACCAGGTTTGTCAGGATATCAAAAGGATTGAACGAAAGTCTCTTTTTCTTCTCAAACCTGCCTTCGCCCAGAGTAGGGAGGAACATGAACAATCCAACCATTCCCAGTATGAGCAATATGAGGACTATGAGCAGAGGGATATACCCATCTAACATGTATTTGGTATCGTAAGACGATATTTAAGTATTGTTTTGATACCATTATAAAACCATAAAATAAGCTTATTTTTGAATAATCTACATGTCATGTTTTTGTTTCGTCATTTGTTTGAAGATAGATAAGGCCATTGTTGGATCAACAATCTTTTCACTTGACCTGCTGATGGACGGGATTATATTTTTTTCAGTCAGGGTACCATCTTTCAGGCCGGATGAAATAAATGCGGCTATCTCCTCTTCTGACATTATCTGCTTTTCTATCTCAGCTTTCAGATCATCACCCTTCAGGCCTGAAACTGTTGAGATTTCCACGGCTTTCTCCATAACAAACCTCGACCAGTTTTCTCTGCTTGAAATCTTCAGGACATCCATGATCTGGGATTCATCGGGTTCTTTTCCCAATTTTTCCCTTATTTCTGGAATTTTCAAAAGTAAAAGTCTTGCCACTGATCTGGCATCCTTATAAGAATCGGCTACTCTTCTGAATTTCATCATGTTTCCAGACTTTATGAGGACAGTGGCATCCTGCTCTGATATGCCGTATATTTCCGTAAGTTCCTTCTGTAAATCCACCTCCTCCTTTGGTATATTTTTCCTGCAGAAATCCATTGTTTCAGCGGAGATGTGCTTTATTGGGATGTCTGTCTCAGGATACATCCTGTCTTTTCCTGGTAGTGGCCTCAGGAAGAATGTCACTCCATCATCTCTTGGACCCCTTGTTTCAGCCAGATCAAGAGACATAAGCTTATTTATCCTGTTATTTATTGCTGATGTTATAACTTTTATCTTTGAAGAAGGGGATGAAAGAATAAGGACTGCGTCATCCTGCCCCTTTCCAAGTTTGCTGTATACAGTGTTAATTTTTCCTTCCTCTATACCATATGCAGGAAGCTCATCAGAATGAAAAATCCCGCCAAGTCCAAAAGCCTTGACCACGTCAGATATTTCTTTTCCAATCCGCAGATCACCATTTTTTAAAGTTCCGGCAAAATATGGAAGCAAAGAGCAGTATACGCGATTTCCAGCCTTGAACCCTGATCTTATAATAATTGACGATGAATCTTCGAAAATGCTGCTCATATCAGTAAATTCGACATCAGTTTTTTTTCCGCTGGACCTCTTCCCGACTACTTCAATTCCCCTGAGAATTGATTCCTGCCTTTTTTTCTCATATTTTATCAAATCACGTATCAGGGAGAGTTTCTGAACCCCTTTTATCTCCACCCGTCCCATGCCCATTGACATGTTCACGTCCTGCCTTATGGCATCCACCTCTCTTCTGGCGTAACCTGACAGCATGCCTATGGACCCTATTTTCTCGGCCACCTCGACTGCATGATCCTCGTCCACTATGTCTGGTTGGGTTGATACCTCTATAAGAGGTATTCCAAGCCTGTCAAGAGAATATGTTACATCTGAAGAATTTCCCTCAACCTTCCTTGCTGAATCCTCTTCCAGGCATACTGTGGATATGCGCACTCTCCCTCTTCTTGTATCCAGATATCCGTTAAATCCCACTATGGAGGTTCTCTGGAACCCGCTTGTGTTTGAACCGTCCACCACAACCTTTCGCATGGTTGATATATTCTCCACTGTGTCGCAGTGAAGTGCCAGAGAAATTATGACAGATGCTTTAACTGCATCATCATCCATCTCGTGTGGAGGCTCTTCGTCATACTCTACAAGACATGTGTTGTCTGTAGCATCGTAGGTAAATATTCGGTCTCTTTCAGTTTCATACTCTGCAGCAATATCCACCTTTCCAAGTTCTGAAAGTGTTGGGCGAAGCAACCTGGTAAATTGGAAATAATTCCTATTCTCGCCGGTATTCTGGCCGCATCTGCAGAAAAGCTTGCCAGTGTTAAGCTGCATATGAACCTCCAGACCGATCTTGATCTTTTCTATTGGCATAATCAAAATCCTCCTTCATTGAATTGGGAGGAGATTTCTCTTTCCAGTATTTCCCCTCTGAGATTTTCCTGCATACGTTTTTCAAATTCCTCACTGGGATAATTTGCAAGTACGTACATGGCCTTCACGTATGCTACTTCAGGGAGTATACTACCCATAGGTATAACCCCGGCATCCTTCAAAATCCTGCCAGTGGAATAGACATTCATATTTACTGAACCGTTTATGCATTGGGATGTCATCATTATTTTGATGCCATCTCTGGATGATTTCCTTATTGTTTCAGCAAGGTCTGTATTTACATGCCCTAGACCTGTTCCCATAATTATTGCGGCATGCCGTCCGGCAATCACATTCTCAAGGTCTTCACTGGAAAGCGTGGGTGAGAAATAGATCAACGCCACTTTGCTGTCCAACCTGTCGGAAAAACTAATTTCGTCTGCAATTTTCCTGTATCCCTCCCTGAAAACCGTACCTTTAGGATCAGAATATCCTACAGGCATGGAACCTATTGTCCTGAATGCGTCCCTTCTGCTTGTATGCATCTTTCTAGATCTTACAGATCTGTGAAGGGCGATCCCAGTGTCGGAAATTGTCTCATGCATAGCTATTCCAACCTCTCCAAAATCAGTTGATGAAAATTCAATTGCACCCCTAAAATTAAGAAACGCATCGCTGCTGGGCCTGTCCGAACTCCTCTGAGAACCAACAAACACCACAGGAGTGGTCTGCCTTTCGAACATAAAGGCCAGGGCAGACGATGTGTAGGACATTGTATCCGTTCCATGCGTTATGATAATGCCGTCAGATTTCTTCATGAAGTCCCTTGCTGATCTCCCAAGTGAAATCCAGTTTTCAGGTGTCATGTTTTCACTGAGTATTTCACCATACTCTGAAAGTTTTAGGTTGAATCTTTCAGTTATTCCTGGAATTGATGAGGTCAGGAATTCAAGATCTTTGACAGGTTTTACAGCTCCAGTTGAGTAATCAACCCTGCTGGCAATTGTTCCACCGGTTGTTATTATTGTAATATGGGTCTTCCCTTTTCCAATTTTTGAACTGCCATTCCCTGAAAGCCCGACAGGCCTCTTTTGAGAAACATGGCTCAGGATTTCAATTGAAGATGAAGGGAGGGAAAGATTATAACCGTTTTCAAGTTTTATTATAAGAAGATCCTTTTCTTTACTTATGTACATGCCCTTCAATAGAGAATTACCGTACTTTATCTCCAGTAAATCTCCCTGATCAAGCTGATCTTCAAGCTTCATGCCGGGTTTATGTTTACCCTCTTAATTAATATTCGACTTTGTGTAAAATGTTTGAATTGTGAGATCAGAACAATGATCTCTGTTTTGGTTTTCCTGAATTTTCCAGTTTGCCGAGAAGTTCCATAGCATTCAAGGGGGCATTCCCATTTGGATGGTTGTTGAAATATACATATATATCCCCCATGCCTTTCTTGCTATTGATCATTTTTGCAAGATTGGAAATTTCTTCCAAGCTGTAACGGTAATTGTATCTCGCCATGGGAATTTCGGTGTGTGAATTCCAGTCTGCTGAGTTTCTTCCATGGAGCCTTAAATATGCCATCCTCCTTGAAAAGTGTATTTCTTTTAAAGGATTTTCAGGGCTGTCCAGAGATGCCGGAATCGCTCCCAGTTTGATGATCTCTTCATTAAAGCTGCTGTCTGAATAGATGGACCTGTGTCTTGGTTCCACTGCATACATCAGAGATGATGTTGAAAGTGCTTCCAGTAGATCAAAGACACTTGACAGGTTTCTCTCACTTGTGAAAGGAGAGATCTGAATCAGGGCAAAACATAATTTGCCTGCATCTTTCAACCTCATAAGAACTCTCTTCTCAAAGTCCAGCATTAACTTTTTGCACTGTATCATGTCCCTTAAAAGGAGATCATGGGTTACAGCAGAGGGGATCTTAACAGAATAGAGAAAGTCTCTCCCTTCCACCTGCCTGATCCATTTTCCTACAGTCTCCTCACTGGGAAAATTGTAGAATGTTGAATTTATTTCAACTGTGTTGAAAAATGAAGAATATGCGGTGAAAAGATTTCTTGTTCCCTTTGGATAGAATACACCAGACCATTCCGGATACGACCATCCGGAACATCCGATTCTTATCAATTTCACACCCTTATTTGAGAAGTTCCCTGGCTATGATCAACCTCTGTATCTGGTTTGTGCCTTCATAGATCTGTGTTATTTTTGCATCCCGCATATGCCTTTCAGCTGAAAGTTCTGTGGTGTATCCATACCCACCGAACAGCTGGAGCGATTCAGTGGTAACCTTCATTGCAACATCAGATGCAAAGAGCTTTGCCATTGATGATATCTTGATGGTATTCTCTTTATTATCAAACATCTCTGCAGCTTTGTATGTAATGAGCCTTGCAGCTTCAAGTTCGGTTGAAAGATCGGCTATGAGGAACTGTATCCCCTGAAATTCTGAAATTGCCTTCCCGAACTGTTTCCTTCCCTTAATGTATTCTATGGCTTCATCAAGGGCAGACTGCGCTATTCCCAGAGCCTGTGCAGCAATGCCTATTCTTCCGGAATCCAGCGTATCCATAACCACCTTAAACCCCCTGTTCAATTCACCCACAAGATTCTCTTCCGGAACCTCCACATTGTCAAACTCAAGTTCTACTGTGCTGGAACCCCTTATTCCCATTTTCTGTATATCTCTGCTGATCTTGAAACCTTTTATGTTTGAATCAACTACGAATGTACTGATCCCCCTGTGTCCTTTTTCCGGATCTGTTACTGCATCAACTACGAAAAATTCAGCTAATCGTCCGTTTGATATGAAAATCTTTGTGCCGTTTATAACAAATTTATCACCTTTTTTTTCAGCTCTTGTTCTTATTGAAGCTGCGTCACTTCCAGCCTCTGCCTCTGTGAGGGCCAGCCCCCCTATTGCACCCTGAGCAACCCTTGGGAGATATTTTTTCTTGAGTTTCTCACTACCGAACATTATTAAAGGATCTGCAAACAGAGTAAGAGCCCCATCAAGAACCAGAGCAGTGCTAGGGCATGCCTTTGATATTTCCTCAATAGCTCTTACCAGAAAGCTGAAACTTAAACCTGCCCCTCCATACTCTTTGGGTATGTATGTTGAGAACAGACCAAGTTCCTTCATCTTCTTTATAATTTTCTCCGGAACAGTTTTCTTCTCATCAATCTCCTTTGCAAGTGGTTTTACCTCTTTTTCTGAAAATTGTTTTATATATTCCAGTATCTGTTCTTCCTCTTCAGTAAGTTTTATGAGACTCATAATTACCATGGGTAGATCTTATACTCAGTTAATATGTTTTTTAGACTGATTTTATAATGAAGTGGTATTTTCTGATTTATGGATATAGATGCAAATTGGCTTTCAGCCCTAATGAAATTTAAAAAAATAGGTTTAAGTGTAAGGCTAATTCTGGTTTGAAAGAAGTTCATTTTTCAAAGCGTCGAGAAGTTCAGGAAATATCCTTGCACTCTCCTCAAACCCCTTTTTCCTTGTTTCTATATATACATTCTTCGCTTTCATGAACCTGTCTTTCTCCTTCTGGTCGAATTTGAATTTCAGATATTGAAGAGTTGATTCCAGAACGTCTGTCGATCTCCCCTCTTCCGGTATTCCCTTTAACTCTTCTCCATCAAATGTCAGATAGACCGAGTTTTCAATTCCAGCCATTTTTGGAAGTGTCCTGACCATTACATCCTGATCCTCAAACTCAATGAACATTGAGACGCTCAGTTCATTTTCCCCTGGGAGCTGTTCGCTGTAAACATTAATAAGTCTCTTTATTTCATCCTCATCTTGCACATTTTCAATAAATACCATTTCATTGATCTGGTTTACCACTATATCTCTTGATTCAAAAAGAAAACTGAATGTCCGGGTTGTGACCCTTCTTCCTTTTTTATGGTTTATAATAGTTCTTGTAATTGATTCCCTGCTTTTTTCATAAATTTTTGGTGGGAGTATCTCCTCCCTGGAAATTTCCTGCATATGAACACCCTCTCACTGCTTAAGTTTTGCAAGAGTGTCTTCATATTTTTTTGCGTGTGACTTTTCGGCTTTGGTGAGGACTTCGAACCAGTGTGCTATTTCCTCAAATTTCTCCTCTCTTGCTGTCTTAGCAAATCCTGGATACATCTGACTGTATTCATAGGTTTCACCAGCTATTGCAGACTTAAGATTCAATTCTGTGCTCCCTATTGGTTCGCCGGTTACTGGGTCACCAACTGTCTGAAGGTATTTCATATGCCCGAATGCATGGGCGGTCTCACCATCTGCAGTGGATCTGAAAATTGACGCTATTTCCTGATATCCTTCCTCATCCGCCTTCTGGGCGAAGTATAGATATCTTCTGTTAGCCTGGCTTTCTCCCGCAAAACCTACCTTGAGGTTTTCCAGAGTCTTTGTGTTCTTTAGTTCCATTTTATCACCTCTTTGCTATTTCTACAAAGTATATGAATGTTATTTTTAAAGTTGTTATCATTTGATATTCAGATAAAACTACCCATTCTGGAAGCGGCCAGAAATACAGATATATCTAGTGGAAGTTCTGTTTCACCCGGCACAAGAGTATGCAATTCAGAATTGAATTTGATATTTACATTCCTTTTAATGTTTATTTTGGAAGTTTTTCCCTTCAGAAGAGGATTCAGTGCTTCTTCCAGCGGATCAAAGTCTCTAATGTGGTTGATTGCCACAGGACATACTATAAGTCCGGTCTTTCCGTGCAGGCTATAGGGGTACCTGATAAGCCGGTGAATATCAGTTGTCACAGGTTCATCAATCTCTGAAGTCTCTTCTTTTTGCATTGCCGTTATTATGTTCTGGAGAATTTCCTGATCATCCCTTGTCATATACCCGTATTTCTCCCTTCCCGGTTCCCGCATCAGGTCCAGTTTTTTTACTACTTTTTGCCTGATTTTTAAAGTTTTCATTCTTCCGAAATACTTCTGGATATTCTCCCTGTTTCCAAAGGCCTTAAGGAGAAATCTGTCTTCATAAACGCTTTCGTCGTTTTCGCTGAATTTTCTGTAGATTTCTGTGAATCTCTGATCTATACTGCTGATCCACCCCTTGGCTTCTTTCACATCCACCACATTTATCTTTCCTAACTCATCTGAGGCCAGTCCTTCGCCTCTGATATAATCAGCTATCTCTCTTCTTCCGTCAGAATTAAGGCTATATATGCTCTCACTGAGCACATGAACATGATACCCCCTTCCCCCTGAGAAAAATACTTTCAGATCATTTTCATCAAACCCGAAAGTTCCCAAAAGGAAATTTTCAATCAGCCTGATGGTGTGTTCCTTGACTTTATCAAGAATTTCATCGTACCTCATCTTTTCCGCACCTTCGATATGGTCTGCGTCAAGATCAAAAATAAGCTCTGATCCAAGCCATCCCTTCTCATCCATCTTCTTTTCATCAGGATACCTGTAATATGCCGTTGAATAGTAAAAATGGCGAGGTACGTTCCTGTTGACGAAAGAGTCCACTTCGTTGGGGTTAATTAACCGTATATGCCTGATCATAGAACCATAGAATGGAATGAAGCCTATTTCTCTTGATGATATAAGATCAGGAACGGGGCTCTTCCAACACTTATAATATTCCCTGAAATATTTTTTAAGCAGATTGTCCGATGGATTTGTTTCCATAAGTACCAACTAAATGATATAATATAATAATTACATTTGCCGTATTGTTAAAAATGACACTAACCAGGATTCAGGCTGTCGCAATAATATGGATTATGATAATGGTTCTTGCTGTCCCAGCGATAACAGATAACAACACATCGTACAATGCAAATAATGCAGATTTTTCAACTTACAATACAGGGACATGGGCATTGAATGCAAGCGGATGGAAACTGTACTACACAGTATACGATCCATCACAGACGAATTTCACTGACAGTGTCATTATGCATTACCTTTCGTCTATTGGAGTGCCCGCACAAAATTATGGGGTTTTTCTGAACTTCAATCTGAATTCTTCAATGAAGAAAAATGTGGATAATTTTCTTAATGGGATAAAGAGTGTGTTTGGTATAGAGTATGCAGAAACATCTGGAAGCGTGAATGTATACCCCAACATATTATATTCCTCAGTGCCCAACCAGTTAGGAATGTCCAATTCCTATTATGTTCCACAGCAGATAGCGTCCGCTTATGACTTTAACTGGGCCTACCATCATAATATAAAGGGAAACGGCACCACCATAGGCATTGTTGATGCATATGGAGACCCCAACATAGAATATGATCTCGGGGCATTTGACAATTCGACAGGCCTTCCGTCTGCAGATCTCAAAGTCATATATGTAAGCGGCAAATCATCACAGTCCAGTTTCAATAATTCATGGGCAATTGAGACCGCAACTGATGTAGAATGGGCGCATGCAATGGCCCCCTATGCGAAGATTGTCCTTCTTCTTGCAGATTCTTCAAGTTTCAGTGCTATGCAGAGAGCCGTTGAATATGCTGTAAACAACAAAATATCTGACACATTGTCTTTCAGCTGGGGATCTCCTGAATCTGGAGTTGCAAACTCAACGCTTTCTTCATTCAACCTTGTGCTTCAGGCGGCAACTGACGAAGGCATTTCCATATTCGCTGCTTCCGGTGACAATGGTGCATATGACAACACAAATAAACTTACTGTGAATTTTCCTGCATCTAGTCCATATGTAACCTCAGTTGGGGGTACATCGCTTTATTATAACAATGGTGTTTTTTCACAGTTAGCCTGGGGAGGAAATCTCAGTGGTAAATCTTATGGAAGTGGAGGTGGGTACAGCAGCTACTTTTCCAAGCCATACTGGCAGATGGCCCCCTCGCTAAATGATAGCATTACGCAGAGAGGAGTCCCTGATGTTTCACTTGACGCTGACAACAACACCGGTGTCGTCATAATTTCAGAGGGAAAAGCCTATAAGGTTGGAGGAACAAGTATTGCAACCCCTATGTGGGCAGCAATTGGGAGTCTTATCGATCAGTATAATGGTAGGAAAATGGGACTTCTGAATCCAATGTTTTACCAGATATCCAGAACAGATTATTACGGGAAGGCTTTCACCCAGATTACATCAGGAGGGAATGGATATTATTCTGCACACAGTGGCTGGAATCCTGTGACAGGCCTGGGGACGCCCAATGTATCTGAACTTCTGAATGTATCTGCAGATATGCTTCTTCCATACGGGTCTAACGTGATCATTAATTCAGGAAACTTTTCATACAACGGTGTTTCAGCAGTGGTAAACCTTTCAGGTCCCAATTCGGCAAATCAGTTTGGAAACGGAAGTACCCTTTACTATGTTTCACTTTTTTCCAATAATTCTAATTTCATTAGATTTGGCCTTGACCGCAACTCCACTGCTATATTTCCCATGTTTCAGTTTGATCAGGGTGGCGTATGGATAAATGAAACGTATGATCTGCCGGGGGGGTCATCAAATAAGATTCTAACTTCCGGAAACCCAGGGTATAACGTATCCATCATATTTAGAAATGATACTGTTTCCCTTTCAGTCAATGGTACCAATGTGGGTAAAAGAAACATCTTCCCACAGTTTCAGGGGTCAATGGAGGCCTCTTACGGTGTTGAACAGTTAAACAGTAAAGATAACCTTACCCCTGTTGCAGGGGGAAGCTTTTCTAATCTGTCTGTATATGCCAACACCTCTACCATGCCTGTAACTTCTATGTTTGAAACACACTTTTCCGGAGTTACCGACCAGTTAAATTATTCAAACTTGTCCATATTCAGTGCAGATGGTTTGTACCAGGTTGAGAATGGTTACTCAAATAACAGCGCATACATTAACGGATCAGCCAGTCCTTCCAGCGCGCTTTCAATCAGCTACAACCTCTCATTCTCCAGCCCTGTGAATGGAACTTTCAAGTTGCATGGAAAAAGTGAAAATGTAAAGTGGGAGGTTAATGGGACGCCCATAACAGGTTCAACTTATTCTTTCCCTTCACATGGATATTACAATGTCTCTGCCTATCAAAATGAAAATTCTTCAATTCTATCTTCCGGTGGAATTGGAAAATACCTTGCAAGCAGGGAGGTATTCATTCCTGTTGTTTTGCGTTCGCATATCAATATTACTTCAAACATAAGCTATGACATGACACCTAAAGTTTCCTTAACACTCAACGGCCTTTACAGCTTTACTCTTGATGGGGAGACAGCCATTCCAGTACTCTCGGGATCAAACTCAATTTCAGCCAGATTATTTGGTTTTATGGAAATAAACAAAAACGTAACTGGTGGGGAAGATTACAACTTTACAATCTCGGCACTTCCAGTTTACATGAAGGTGTTTGTTAATCCAGGATATGCAAATGTAACTGCAAATCAGATACCTTTCAAGGAGACCAATGGAGTTTACACACTTTCCACATTCCCCAGGGAGGTTTTTTTAAACGCATCAGCTGAAGCCTATAAACCCGCCTCCAATAAAGTTTCATTGAAGCCAGGGATCACATACTCAACATCCCTTTATCTTACACCACTGCATGCAATTCAGAAAATAACAGGGAGGGTCATTGACAGAATATTCAAATATGGACTTTATGGTGTAAATGTCTCATCCAACAGCAGCAATTATTTTTTCACCAATGCAACCGGTTACTATGTGTTTTATAACAGCTATGAGACAAAAAATCTTACATTCTCCAGACCGGGTTACAATTCAGCAACTGTCGAGGTAGACTCCACTGCCAATGAAACAATTAATGTCCCTCTCGTCCCCATGGATATAAATGCTTCGTCTCTGTTTTCAGTGAACCTGGGAAGGTATTTTCCTTTCCTTTTCAGCCTGGCGTATATATCATGGAGTGGGACTCCGGTATCTCCCCAACTCTTCGGGTCATATCAGATCATCTACGCTGACAATTCGCATATGGATAACCCAGCATATTTGAACATTTCAAATCCCGGAACACAATCCAGTGTTCTTGCCGGTATATTTCCCGGAAAGACTTACTATGTAACAATAAACATGTATCTGAGAAATGGACAGATCGTCACCGGAAACACCATAACAATCAGTTATGCAAACCTCATCGACTTGGCAGCGAATCTTGTTATACTGACTGGGGTGATCATCTATACCTATATTGCAGCAGGGTTTATAAGAAGAAGAATAAACAGGAAAAAATCCAACTAATATTCTCCATAGACCTGTTTTCTTGCCTCCACCATATTTTTTAATTTCTGATACCCGACTTCCCTTGATCTGGTTCTGAGTCCGCAATCTGGATTTATCCTTACATTCGTTGGGTTTTCAATGAAGGCCATTGCATACTCTATCCTGTCCCGGATTAATTGAACCGATTCGATCTCGTTGATATGGACATCTGTTACGCCAAGACCCAGGAACTTTCTGGGATATTGCTCTTCGTTTACCTCTGAAAAATATGCGATATCATCATACCCTATCCTTGCCTCATCGCTTACCCCAGTCATCATGGTGTCTCTGTTGGCGTATTCAAGATTCAGTCCATGAAGCTTCAAATCTGGCATTCTGTCGTAAAGGAGACGATAATCTCTGCTGTAACACACATGTATGCTGAATTCTGTGTCCTTTATTCCCTCAATTGACCTGTTTACCGAATCCACAACCATGTCCATTTCTGAAGGGTGAGTTGTAGCCGCCGGCTCGTCAATCTGTATCTCCAGCATCTCTCCTCCCGACCTGTTTTCCCATATCTTTTTAAGGTCCCTGATTTCCTGGTTAATTATATCAGCGTAGGCCATTGCCAGGTCCTCCCTGTTTCTGTATGCCTCATTGAAGGACCAGTCCATCATTGTATATGGTCCAGTTATGGGGACCTTTATCCTCTTTTCAGTATTGCCAATAATAAATTTCAGTTCATCACCGTGAAATGAAGATTTCCGGCTAATTTCTGATACAACGCTACCTTTCCTGTAGTATTTGTTGTCGAATGACCTCACCATGCCAAAGAATTCAATCCCATCCAGACTGTTTGCCAGATGCTCATACATCTCCCACCTGAACATTTCACCTCCAACCCCTACGTTCATAAGGCCGGCCTGATCAAAAAGTCCAAGTGTCTCCAGAGTGGCTTTCTCTGCTAATTTAGTGAACTCTGCCGTCCCTTGAATCTGGTGGAATCTTTTGCTGAGATAATCTGGTTTCCTGAAACTCCCAATTTCCTGAGTAATAAATTTTCTCTCCTGCATCAGTTAATCACCTCTCTGAACATTTCCAGTTTTTTTGAGGCAATGGATGATGGAAGAAAATCAAGGTAGTCGTTGAATGTGACGTATATTGAATCAACACCTGCTTTTTCTGCCGCTTTCAGTGCGGTTTCTCTCACAGTTTTTGGATCCTCTATTTTCGTATTGTGAGAATCTATTGTCTTTATTCCTGGTACAATAGAATGCTTCGCAGCAATCTCCATATTCTCGTCTTCAGGAGTTGCAGCAATGGTCTGAAGGTTTTTTGCCAAAGGATCAAAATCCGCAAATTTTAGATTGCCTTCTGTAACGAGAATTGTCTTGAATTTTTTAATAAGAGGCAAAAGAAGCGACATGTCCTCACCCTGATATGGAAGAGATTCGAAAAGAAGCACATTTTTAAAACCATATAATTTCATAATATCTGAATAGATGGAGATCATTCCATCAGTAAATTTCTCAAGTGTAATTTCCTCATTTACCTTTGACATTTTGAAGAATGAAAAAGGAGAGGGAAAGAAGACAAAATAGTCTGGATCAGAATTTTTCTGAAAAATGGGAAGTGGTGGATTTGCTTCAATCTCATTTAATTCGGAGGCATTTACCTTCAACCTGCCTACATGATCCACTTCAGGCAGTCTGTAGAATGTGTTGGTCTCCCTGTATCTTGTCAGAGGGCCAGGACTAATTCCCTCTGTTGCACATGTGAATGGCCTGAATACATCGTACCAGTTGAATAGAGGATCTGTATAAACAGATCCAGTATTTTTGAAGAGTTCTGTTTTCAGTCTCTTTTCGTTGCTTATTTCATTCTCAATCTCAGCCCCCTTAATTACTCCTCTTTCCCATCTTCCTATCTTAATCCTTAATTCATCACTCTTCGGGTATATTCCGTATATCAAACCTTTAATCTCTGTCATTTCAAATGCACTCCAGTATATCCTTTGCTAGATTATTATGCCCCAATGGCATAATGTGAATCCCATCAACATATCCCTTCAAAGAATCGAATGTTTCCAGTATTACTCTTCGTGAAGTTGATTCTATATCATCTGAGTACTGGAATTTTTCCCGAACCTCTGCGGACATGTTTATATGCAGCTTTTCAGCGAAATCCACCTGGGATTTTTTCCTTATTGCCATGAACCCTGCCATTATCTTAAAATTTCTCTTCTTTATCCATTCTTTTTCAAGAAGTTGTGGATCAAATATTATCTGGCTGATAAAGAGCCTTGATCCGTGTTCCATCTTTTTCAATGCTATTTCTTCCTCGTTGGAACGGTAAGGATTTATTGCACTTCCTATTACAATTTCCGACTGGTCACCATCCCTGGACTTAATCAACTTACGCGACTGGTTAATCTCAGTTATTGTTTCCATCACATCAATCTCTCTGACCTCTTTTGAATTGGCATCCGGGCTTATTGGATCGCCACCTATTACAAAGAAATGATTTATTCCGAATTTCATGGCGGTTATGGCCTGAGATCGGATAAAAAGAGCATTCTTGTCTCTTGGAGTAATATGTGGCATGGGAATAATATTGTTATTCCTTGTGGCTTCATAAAGCGCTATTACCGGATCAATGCCTGGCAGTCCTCTGGGATTTTCCGGTGCAGTGAACATATCTGAAAGGTCAGCAAGGAGATTTCCTGCATCTATTATGTCAGATAGAGATGATGTCCTGGATGGAACAAGTTCCACCGACCTGATGATTTTAAGGTTACCAATATCTTTCTTTGCCACATAAGGCAAATATTCTCTCTATTAAAGAGGATTAGTGACTCCTATATTACCCACAGGAATATGTCAGGAGATCAGAAGTCAAACCTGACCCCCTGCGACAGTGGAATTTCTTTGCCCCAGTTCACCGTGACTGTTTGCCTTCTCATATACGCTTTCCAGGAATCACTTCCACTCTCTCTTCCTGACCCTGTCTCTTTTTCCCCACCGAATGCACCTCCTATTTCAGCTCCTGCGGTGCTAGTGTTTACATTTACAATTCCGCAGTCTGATCCTCTTGCAGAGAGAAAGAGATGCTCCTCTGACAGATCAGTGGTGAATATGGCTGACGACAAACCCTGAGGAACTGAATTATGTATTTTGATAGCCTCTTCAATTGTTTTATACTTGAATACGTAGAGGAGAGGTCCGAATGTTTCTTCCTGTACTATTGGCATAGACATCTTCGCCTCGACAATGGCTGGTTTAACATAAAAACCGTTCTCCAGTCCGGGAATTGTAATTTTCTCACCGCCAAATAAGAGCCTCCCTCCCTCTTTTTTAGCAGTTTCTATGGCAGAAAGATAGGTTTGAACTGCTTCTCTATCTATAAGTGGACCAACGAGAACGCCTTTCTCAAGTGGATTGCCAATCTTTATAGTGGAATATGCAGCTTTAAGTTTCTTTATGAATTCATCGTAAATATCTTCATGAATTATTGCCCTTCTTGTGGAGGTACATCTCTGCCCTGCTGTTGCCAATGAACCGAATACCAGGCCTTTTAGAGCAATATCCATATTTGCCCTGGATGAAATTATAGCTGCATTATTTCCCCCCAGCTCTAGAATTGTCTTTCCCAACCTAGCGGACACGGTGGTATTTATCTTCCTTCCAACAGGAATTGATCCTGTGAATGAGACAAGAGGAATTCTGTGGTCTGTTGCAATCCACTCTCCACCCTGTGAACCTCTGCTCACAATCAGAGAGAAAATCTGGGGCATTTCAAGCCTTTCCAACACCTTTTCTATAACATGAATGACACCGATCGCAACCAGGGAGGCTTTTGTAGATGGCTTCCATATGACAACATCCCCACAGACAGCAGCTATAAAAGAATTCCATGACCATACTGCAGATGGGAAATTGAAAGCGGAAATCACACCCACAATACCCATGGGAATCCACTGCTCGGATAATCTGTGTTCCGGCCTTTCGCTTGTCATTGTCAGACCGTAAAGTTGCCTGGAGACCCCTGTTGCAAAATAGGCAACGTCTATCATTTCCTGGATTTCCCCCTCCCCCTCAACCTGAGTTTTCCCGGTTTCAAGGCTAACAATTTTTCCAAGAAGTGCTTTCTTTCTTAGAAGTTCGTCTCCGATCTCTTTTATAACAAAACCTCTTTTAGGTCCAGGTACCTCGGACCAAATGGAGTATGCATTTTGCAGATGGGCTATTATTTCTTCATAATCGTCCTTTGTTGAAAGTTCCACTTTTCCCAGTTGGGTTCCATCGATTGGACTGTATGATGTGTAAATATCTCGCTTCCCTTCAGAATGCCACTTTCCTGAAAATGATCCGTGATTCGTTTCCTCCAGTCCAAGTTCTTTGAAAACAGTTTTAATCTCCTTTTGAATATCCATAATTTATCTGTTAGAGATGGCAGAATAATATAAAATATGTGCAGATTGTCTTTAGTAATATTAAAAAGTGTGATCTTTTCTTTAAAATGTTCTGTATCTATTTGATCTCTATTTTTCGAACTGTCTTTTCCTCAGATTTTTCCTTTTTGCCTATCAGTGACTTCCCAGCTGAAATTATCTCATTGCCTGCGGTTTGCAGATGAGATAGAGAATCCATGAATTGACTGAATCCTGCCATTGGTATACTTATCTTAAGTTCGAAAGTGGCCTTGTTATCGTCATTTTTTTCATTGTTTTTAGATTTCTTCTCCTGATCCATTTACACCAGTTCAATATTTAGATACCCATTAATAAACTCTGCGTTGCCGGGTGTCTTATCTGACAGCGATTGCGGAAGATAAAACACTCTTCTCCAGTTTTCAACTTCTATGACCAGTTCACCGCCCCTGTTGTAAAGATTTATGAACTCTTTTTTAGCGAATGGAAGCTTAACTTTAACATAGTAACGATCTGCCTTTCTGTAATAATCTATTGGTTTTCCCCTGAAGAATACATCCATTGGATTAGAACCTCCGTATATTTTTTCAGATAAGCTTCCAAGATATTCTTTTCCAATGGGCTCCTCATTAGAAAGATAGACTTTCATAACCTTAATTTCCGGAAATGATTGGTCAATTTCCTTTATTATTTCTTTCTGGTTTTCTTTCCATTTAAAAAAGAAATTGCCAACATCCTCCGTAAATATCTTGTTCACTATGAGGGCGTCAACCGGATAGCCGTATAGAAGGAGGTATGTATAGGCCCTTTTCGTCTCGTTGAAGGACATCCTGTCCGGGTTGCATACAAGCCTGATGGATGTAATGCTGTCGTCTGTCATTACCTCCCTTACTTTTCTAAGGTTTTTATAAAGGCTGTCCATACTTGCAAATACTGTATCATCCGGGATAGGCATACCTATAATGGGCTTCACGAATGGTCTCACTATTTTTGCTGTTGTTCTTCCAATGGGAAATACCTTCTCCATATACCATGACATAGCCTCCGGGAATGATAGAAGTTTCAACGCTTCACCTGTTGGGGCACTATCCATTATTATAACATCGTACTTGTTGGACTTGAGATGATCATTGAGATATAGAAGATGGGATGCCTCATCAAACCCTGGAAGTGTTGCGATTTCTTCAGCTGAGACCGGATCAAGCCCTTGAGACTGGAAAAGAGCAGCCAGGTAGACCTTTAACTCTCCCCAGTGGGAACTTATTGCCTCCACCACACTTACCTCCTGTGCATCAAGATTTTTGAATATTGTTTTGACCCTAGGGCCAATTTCCACATTCAGAGCATCGCCGAGGCTGTGAGCAGGATCTGTGGATATTATGAGCGTTGGTATCCCAGAATTTGCAAGCCCGACTGCAGTGGCTGCAGCTATGCTTGTCTTCCCTACCCCACCTTTTCCTGTGTAAAGTATTATTCTTGCCATATTTTTATCATCTTACCTTTTCAAAATTTTTTAGTTTCAAGCCAGTTCCTCTATCCTCTCAATGACTATGAGGGCTAACTCCATAAGAAGATTAATGTCTGGTGAGGTCCCCGTCTTCTTCAGAGCCTCCATAGCCCTCTCTATGTAGCTCCTTGCCATTTTAAATGAGTAATCAATTGAACCTGTCTTAAGAAAATAGCTTTTAAGATCGAAATCGTCTCCGTGGTCCTTGCCTTGAAGGCTCTCTTCCAGGGCTATTCTATTCTTTTCATCTGAATTTCTAAGCGCATATATGATTGGAAGAGTAATCGCGCTGTGTTTTATATCCACCAGAACCGGCTTACCCATCTTTTCCTCGCTTCCTACAATATCCAGAATATCATCTGTAACCTGGAATGCCATACCAAGATTAAATGCAAAATCCGTAAGACTTTTTCTCAGAAGTGCATTACAGTTGGCTGCAACGGCTGCTCCTTCCGCACAAGCGGCAAAGAAGAAAGCAGTTTTTTTGCTAATTATTTTCAGGTAGGTCTCTTCTGTAAGTTCCAGATTTCCAAGGTTCTTCGCTTCGAGAATCTGCCCCTCCGCAAGCCGGCTTGAAGCATCAGCCATAATTTTAGATACCGCGGCACCGTATCTTGAACCGAGCTCATATGCTTTGGCAAAAAGGTAATCACCAACAACTATGGCGTTGTCCACCCCTTCCTTTACATGAAGTGTTTCTCTACCCCGTCTCAGTTCTGACTTGTCAATAATATCATCATGAATAAGGCTTGCTGTATGAATCAGTTCATAGCCAGCTGCAAGGTCCAGAATATCTTTATAATCCTTTCCGGAGGCAATGCTATATGCAATTATTATAAGAAGGGGACGGAACCTTTTTCCCCCCGCTTCCAACGTATATTTGGCCATACTGAAAAGCGCCTCTTCTTCTGTATAGATGGATACCTGCAGTCGTCTATTTACGTCTTCAATTTTTTCAGAAAGGCTCATTTCCCATTCTAAGAATGATTTCATGCGGATCAGTATTCTTCGTATATCTTTTGAACCAATTTAACTCTTAGTGCCATGATCCAAATACCTTGCTATGATAATATTCCTGTGATTAATCTTATTAATAATCAGTAAAAAGGATAGTAACTCATTCTGTTTCTGAAGAATGTGAAAATTAAATCTAAAAATTTTAAAAACGTTGATATGGAAGCCCATTTAATGAGATGGAAGAATCATTGTTCCATTCCCAATGCTACTAAATACATCTGATGGAAAAATGGAAAAATAATTTATCTGGTCATTGTTATTTCAATTGAGGATACATTAGAATCCCCGTTTTCTCCATGGAGAATTTCTGTTTCCAGCTTGATGTCCTTGTATTTTGCGTCTTTGATAAATTTGTGCTTTGTAATCTCGGCTATGTCCACAGCTTTGCTGATTGATTTTCCCCTCGCTTTTATTACAATCTTTTCTATATTGTTGTTAAACTGGGTAACTACAGCAAGAACGTAGTTCATAGTTGGTTTTTTGCCGACAAAGATTATGTTTTCTTCTGCCATGTTGATCACTTATCATCGCATTTTTAGATCATATATAATTATATCGGCAGATTTTCTTATGTTTGCCGGAACATTATTTTATCCCATATTCCTTTAAAGCATTATTTGAGTCTTATCAGTGTATCGGTCCCCTTAACGCCATCAATCTCCCTGATTGAGTCCACCTGTGAGTTTAGAACATCAAGGGAATTACAGGAAATTCTAACTGCCAGATCAGCCCTTCCTGAAAATTCGTATATATCCTGAAAGTTCTTTTTGAGGGATGTCTGAATAATAGAGGTCTTTCTTGGATCTATCCTTACAAGAACAATACCCTCAACGTCGCTTATACCAAGATCTATTGTGAATTCCTTGATAACCTTATCCTTGACAAGCTTAGAAATCCTTTTGCGAACAGTGCCTTCTGATATATTGAGCAGTCTCCCGATTTCAGAATTGGATAGCCTTGAATTATGTTTCAGAATTTTGATGATATCCCAGTCTCGTTGATCCACATGATGTTAACGTAAAGTTGTTAAAATTGATTTCTAATCTGAAGAAAATAAAAAATGTATCCTTATCTGTACATAGTCTGGCCTTTCTGGTCCTCTATTTTCTTTTTGGACATAAGATCTTTTGGTACTTTTGTGAGCCTGATGATATTGGTAGCCTGGACCATATAAATTGGAAGTCCTGAGTTCATATCGTTACCGTTTCTCATTATAGCAACGATTTCCATCTTAATTTGAATTACTGAACCATCCTTTAGTTTTACGGTTATCCACTTTGGTTCTTCCTCAATTTCAAATTCAACAAGTTCCCCCTGATCCGGATAGTTATTTGGCATTACCATTATTCACTAAATACTGTCATTGTATTAAACTTTGTAATAATATTTTTATATATGACATTTAATCTTTATTATCCAGGAACATCCCAATCTCATTTAACAAAAGTTATGTGAAGATAATAATTAACCTTCTGAAACACTCTTCAATTTCTGAAATTAAGCACTTTTAATATATGCCCGAGTTATAAACCACCACAATGCGAGGGTAACTAAGCTTGGCCAACAGTGCAGGACTTAAGATCCTGTCTCGCAGGAGTTCGTGGGTTCAAATCCCTCCCCTCGCACTTTTGCATACAATTTAAATTTCTCCTCTCCCCTAGTAAGCCGATTTGTAAAAATGAGTTTGTAGGGATGGAAAAAAAGCTTTATAGAACTATATATGCACTTCCATGTATAGTGACATCCTCCCCCAGATAACGCAGGGGACTTCTCGCTCTAAAGTTAAAATTATATAAACAGGTGGATCATGTGTTTTTATGCCTGCCGTTGTACAAGTTTCAGAAATGGAAAATGCAAAGTCGGCCCTAAAATCAATAAAAAACCTTCGTGAGGATTTGCCCTTAGAGGAGATTGAAGTAGTATTGCACCAGGAAGCTATAGATATTGCACTGTCCAATGGAGAATACAGTAACCTGGTTCTTGATCTGATGACAAGAGATATAGGATTTGCAGTATGTTACAATTCAATGAAAGCGAGAGATCTAAAAAGCACTGACCTGATAGATGGAATTAAGATAGTTGATGCCGGAGTTGGAGAAATAATAAAATTGCAAAAAGACGGTTGGGCTTATTTAAAACTTTAAACCCAATGTTCCGCCTGAAGTTAAGTTTCATTGCAAAAATCTATATTAACTCACTGCAATGCCAGATAATTATGTGATAGAATTCGCAAAACTCGAAATAGAAAATGAGTCTGTTAAATCATTCTATTTTAAGAAGCGGGCAAATTTCAAATATAGATAAGACCAGTTTGTTGTTTTAAGGTTAATGGATGAAAAACTGGATCCAATGTCCTCCCTGAGACAGTTCTCTCTGTCATCTTCACCAAATGAAGAAGATTTGACCATTACAACAACAATTAAAGGGAGAAACTCCAGATTCAAGGAAAACATGGATGCACCGGCAGATGGTCAGGAATTCTGGATATTCGGTCCCAATGGAAGTTTTTTCTTGAAGGAGAAAAAGATTGTCTTCTTCTGGCTGGGGATATGGGAATCTCCCCCTTCCGAAGTATACTTTTGAAATCATTATTCGAAAGGAGAGATACCAGAATCATGCTTATTCATTATTGCAGATGAAAAGACTTTAGGCTGTTCAGTGATGATTTCAAAAAGATGCCTTTCGATTTGCTGAAAATCAAGAATGCTAAAGTTGATAATTTACCCAGAGTGCCCTGGAATTACTGATGCAATATACTAGATTAAGGAATTCATAGATGCAAAGACAAATACTGTTCCAGGCAACACCATAATGATTGCAGGGCTTCCTTTATTCGTTGATTCGGTTGGTGGACTCATAAACTCTCTTGACAGAAAAGATAATCTAAATATTAAGATAGAGAAGTTTAAAGGCTATTGAATGAGTGAATCTTATTGAAATTAACAGGTCGACGAGAATGATCTTACCATTGCAAAATGTTTTATTGTACAATTGATGAACTGCTGTATTGAGTTTAAATGAGGATTAAATTGCTTTCCTGGAATGTGAATGGAATCCGATCGGCGGTAAAAAATGGAGCATTGAGAGATATAGAAGAACTGGATCCGGATTTTATTTGTCTACAAGAGATAAAATCTGATGAAAAGACTGTACCTTTGGAAATAACCTCGCTTGGATACAGCGCATTTGTAAATCCCGCTAAAAAGAGGGGATATAGCGGAACCATGATCCTGACAAAAGAGAAACCTCTTTCAGTAAAAACTGGCATTGGAAGCATGCAGTTTGATGAAGAGGGAAGGGTACTTTCCGTTGAAACTGAAAAATTCTGGCTCATTAATGTATATTTTCCAAACTCACAGAGAGATCTTGTACGTTTGGATTATAAATTGGAGTTTGACAGGGAATTCGGCAGTTATTGTCTGGAACTCCAGAAGACAAAGCCTCTGATCATCGCTGGCGATTTCAATGTTGCCCACGAGGATATAGATATAGCCAGACCTGACGAAAATAGAAATAATGCTGGTTTCACCAACCAGGAGAGAAACTGGATGACTCGTTTTCTTGATTCCGGTTTTATAGATACTTTCAGGATGTTCAACCGAGAACCTGGCAACTATTCATGGTGGACTTACAGATTCAATGCAAGGGAGAAAAACATAGGCTGGAGGATTGATTATTTCATAGTTTCCGAGATCCTGAGAAAAAACACCAAGACCTCCACAATACTTAAAGACATAAAGGGATCAGACCATGCCCCTCTGAGTCTTGAGATTGAGTTTCCATGACCAAAAGGACTACCTCAAACAATGGTTTAAAAAAATTTCTCAGGAACTCCCCTTTTGAAATTGAAGAGAGCAAAGCGTCCATAGTATAATTAGATCCCGCGTCCTTTTAAGAAAAGGTCTTCCCCATATCTTTTCCGTCTTCCCCTCTGCTCTCATGGTTTCCGGGTATAGGTCTATTTTACAACGGCTTCCCTAATCACTCCATGCTTCCTTTGAATAGCCCTTATATTCATTCCCCTCCTCTTTCATCTTGCTAAATATGTAAAGAATTTCCGTTTTTTAAATCTCCGCTTCACCTCCAATAAAAGACTGCATGGTTCAATCTTACTTTGCCGAGAGTTAACAATATTCAATTACAGTTTACAGCCCTCGCAGATAATACTTTATTAGTCAATTGTTTGTAAAGATGTTAGTTGACTAATTCCTAGCAGTAGTCCATTTTTTTAATTTTATATATTTTCCTATTTGCAGTAAATGGCAATTCCCGATGGAATTTTTGGGTAGAAATAAGTTGATTTCTGAGGGAGCATATGACCGCGTCTTGTAAGGTTTATAAACGTATCCTTGCTCCATGCTGGCATTATGATTGCAAATTCCGCATGATGGTTGTCCACGGCGTTGATGGCGAAGAATTCATCCTGAGTGAATGATACATTTTCCTCAATTGTCTTATTGCTCATGCCAAGCATTTCCCTGAATATGAGATCATTTATAATTCTGGGATTAGATTCGTTGACATCATCAAAGGCAATTCCAAGATGTGTGTTGACTGAATCCTTTGGATCCAGTATGTAAAATTTATCCTTATAAATCGCCATATGATTTTCGTCAGCATAGCTTTTTTTAACTGTAACAGTGAAGTATCTGCCGATTTTTTCCATAACATCATTAAAATTGAATTTAGTGGAAACAATCCTGTGAATTCCTGAGATCATTAATCCCCGGTCATATATTGAAGTGGTGTAGGCAAATAACGAAGACCATTTCTCCTTACCTTCTGGCTTATCTTCCTGCAACAGCTCCTTAACAGCCTGAAATCTGTGATGGCCATCTGCAACGACAGCGTCATCGTTTTTTATAACTGACTGAATCTTTTTAATTTTATCTATATCGTATATGAAAAATGATCTATTTATTACACCCGATGGTTCTTCAAATTCAAGGTCAGGCTTACTATCCTGAATCATACGTCTGAGGAGATTATTAAAACTGTTGCTTGCAACTGCAAGAAAGATGGGTTCAAGCTGGCACCCGCATTCCTTCATTAGTTCCTTTCTCTCCTCAACCGCCCATCTAAAAGTATTTTCATGCGGCCTTATCTGTTCCCACCCTTCCTCAATTGATACAAGAGAGATCACCCCTATTCTTACCATTTTCTCCCTCATGGAATAAAACTCCTGCTCAAGTATAATTATGCAGTCCTTATCCAGTTTTTTCAGTATTCCATCATCCATCCACTTACGCATTATTTTTGATGCATCACCGAAGTTGCCTCTACTGAGTGTTGTCACATGGGTAATGTTGTAAGATGACCGCAGCAGACTCTCCTTCTGATCCTTTGAGATTGTATCGAAAGGGGGCGCTACAGCCTCCTCTATGTGGTTGCTGTATATTATGGGCCTAAAACTCCTAATGTCCACTTATTCATCAATCCGGATAATTTTTGAAATATTTTCTATATCCTGCCCGTAACCTTCTTCGCCCTTTGGAGTTTCAAGGATCATTGGGACTTCCCGAAATCGCCTGTCGTTTACAAAATTGGATATCCCATCCAGTCCAAGAGTTCCCAGACCTATCTGCTCATGCCTGTCCACTCTGCTACCTCTACCTTTTTTTGAGTCGTTGAGATGAAATCCTTTAAGTTTTTCAAGTCCCAGTGTCGATTTGAAAATATCCATAGTCTCAGCATAACCTTCGGGTGTTTTAATGTCGTATCCAGCGGCCCAGGTATGGCATGTATCCATGCATATTGCAACCTTATTTTTGGCTGTAATATCATCCATTACCTTAGCCAAATCCTCAAATTTACTTCCTATGGTGCTTCCCTGCCCTGCTGATACCTCCATGAGAATTGTGCATTTCTGATCTGGTCCGATAACTTGATTCAAATTGTCTATGAGATTTGCAATGGCTTCTTTTTCTGTGATGCCCGATGCAGATCCTGGATGGAAAGTTAGATAGTCAATGCCAAGTTTGTCAGTTCTGGAAATTTCAATGGAAAATGCCTGGATAACTTTATCCTTGAGGTCTGGCTTTGATGTGCACATATTCAGGAGATAGGACGCATGTACCATGATTTTCCCCATACTGTTTTGAATGTTGGATTCTCTGAATTTGTCAACATCCCCATCATCGAGATCTTTCGCCTTCCACTGCATCTGGTTCTTTGAAAATATCTGGTATGTCCTGAATGAGAAAACCTTTGCTCGTTCGGGAGACTTATATATACCACCAGAGGTGGAGACATGCCCTCCAAGAAGTATTTGATCTGTAACTCTTTTTACCATTATCAGGACCCCTTAGATTCCACCGTTTATCATCATGTTTATGAACTGATACACGTGAAGAGCGAGTGCAGGATTGTCCGTGTATCCACAAGCATCTAGTTCAGGTCCAGCGAGTAGAGCCCTTGTCTGGTCACTTACAACATCCGTTGCAATGAGCCCTTCCTTCCTGTATACTGTTGTGTTGGAAGGAACCCGTTTATTGGGGGGGGTAACAAAAACTACCTTCACCCCTCTTTTTGTGGCATTCTCGATATTCTTCCTGAGTTCTGTTCTTATTTCCCTCACCTTTGGAGTGCATATGAAGATTTCGTTTTCAGTGAGATTGAACATTTCCGAGAGTTTTCCTATGACCTTCTGAGTACCGTAAATAGTGTAAACAAGCTGCGGTTCACCCTTGGATGGTAGCATATCCTGCAGTTCTCTAAG
This sequence comes from Oxyplasma meridianum, assembly GCF_038024865.1. Classification (NCBI taxonomy): domain Archaea; kingdom Methanobacteriati; phylum Thermoplasmatota; class Thermoplasmata; order Thermoplasmatales; family Thermoplasmataceae; genus Oxyplasma; species Oxyplasma meridianum. The sequence goes on from NZ_CP133772.1 coordinate 1,138,747, forward strand.
GCTCTTGAACAGATCGTCAAGCTTCTGTTCATATTCTGCCTTGATCTTGCCCATGCTTTCCGGTTTGAACATCCTTGGCCTCCCCTCGGTTTCTTTTGCAAAGCCTTTTTCGACCAGTGATTCCATTACTTTGTAGGCAGATGTTCTTGGAATTTTAGCCGTATCAGCAACAGTATCTGCATTCGCCACCCCATGGTATACCAATGCTGCAAAACCCTGTGCCTCATAGGAGGAAAGACCAAGTACCTTCAGCATTTCATGGATCCTGTTCAATTGGTCCGAATTAGCTTCCATAGCTAATAATGCCGTAATTGCTTAAATCATTTTTCTTATTGTATTTTTCTTCTCAATGGAATTTAAAAGGTTTGAAAGCGGGCAATATTTCAATATTAACGAAATATATTAATCAGATATGTAGTAAAAAAAATTAATTTACACAGGTAAATACATCTGCAGGAAGTCGCAGCCAATGGGAATGCTTTAATCTTGAAAAACACTTTCAACCCATGGAGATAGATAAAATTACCCTTGATAGAGTCATAAGCATGGATGGTTTCCTCAAAGGTTTCAGCATAAAGGTAAAATCAGTGGAAGAAGGGAAACTGGAACTACTTGTGGAGTTAACTCCCCATATTATGAGATCTGGAGGCATCATGAATGGAGGGGCAGTTATGGCTATCTGTGATGCAGCGGGAGGGCTTGTAATGTTTTCAGGCCAGGATGTTGTTAATGAAGTTACAATCAACATGTCCACTAATTTCCTTAGGCCAATTTCGAAAGGTCCTGTACTTTTCAGATCCATAGCATTAAAAATAGGCAGACACATCGGTTTCTCCAATATCGATGTACTGGATGGGAATGGAATGATCTGTGCCCAGGCTACGGGTTCCTGGAATTTATACAGGGAGGGGCAGCAATGATTGAAATCCCCGATCCGTGGCGATTCGAAAATATGTTGAATGGAAAAACAGTGGTGGTTGGTACGGGTGCCAGCATTTCTATTTATCGCATCCCTGATCTTATAAGAGATCTCAGGAGGGAGGGTGCAGATGTCAAAGTGATAATGACACCGAACTCCGTAAATATGATTGACCCCAAAGTAATGCAGTGGGCTTCCGAGAATCCTGTTGTGACTGAGATTTCCGGAGAAATAGAACATATTTCACTGTTTCAGCTTGAACCTGAGAACATTTCATTCCTTGTTTCACCTGCTTCCTATGATCTCATAGGTAAAATGGCAAATGGTATCTCCGATGACCCGGTATCACTTTCATTCTCTTTTGCGCTAGGCAATGGAAACCCGGTAGTTATAGCACCAGCAATGCATAAGGCAATGATGGAAACACCAATGAATAGAAAGAATATTGAAACACTTGAAAGGAGCGGTACTTTAATAGTCCCACCTGAAATGGATAGTGACAAAGCCAAGCTCTCCGTTAACGACCAGATAATAGATTATGTTGCCAGATCCTTTTTTGGTAATGAATTACGTGGAAAGAAAATTCTCATTATGTCGGGTTATTCCCGAGTCCGCCTGGATTCCGTGAGAGATATTGTAAATGGAAGTACCGGCTTTTCCGGTTACTGGTTCTGCAGGAATGCTTTTCGGCTGGGGGCACAGGTTATAACCTATGTTGGGAATTCAGCTAACTTGATTCCACCTTATGTGGATTTTCATCCGGCTGAAACAAATCAGGAGTATCTTGATGAGACCCTAAAAGCTCTCAGAAAGTGTGAGTATGATCTGGTCATAGTGCCGGCGGCATTATCTGATTTCTCTATCCTAAGCAGTGAAAACCGTGAGAAGTTACAAAGCGGAGTTAAACATGTAATAGAGTTACTTCCTGATGAAAAGATCATTTCCAGCATAAGGAAAGCCTATAAGGGAAAAATGCTATCCTTCAGCCTTTCGGCTAAGACTGACCCCCATGAGATTAAGAAGAAGTACCTGCAGGCAGATCCTGACATGATAGTGCATAATAAACTGATGAAGAATCGTGAGAATTTTGGTACAGGCAAAAACAACTATACATTCATAGAGAGAGATAAGGTGATCTCACCTGGCAATCTGACAAAGCAGGATATGACATTACTTGTTTTGAGAGAAATGGAGAATATGTTCAAGTCAGAGTAAAAGAGAAAAAAATCAGTAGTTAATGAATATGAATTCATCGATTATGTAAGAAACCTCAGCCGGATTTGAGGAGTGTGGGGTGTGTCCCCCATCTTTTATGGTAAAGAATTTGCTTCCCGGTATTTGATCATTGATCATAATTCCATATTTTTTAGGTATTATAACATCATGTTCCCCCCATATGACCGCAGTGTGCGATCTTATTGAAGCAAGTTCCTCAATCCTGATTTTCTCTTTTCCGGTGGAATTCTGATCTGTTATCTTGGTCATCACATTCCTGTCGTTTTTATGATTCACCGCCATCAGTTTTTCAATAAAATTCTCCATGTTCTCTTTTCCTGATTCACCCACTGTTGGATTGATTCCGGCTGAGTCTATCAATATAAGAAATTCGGGATTCCCGTATGAAATTGAGTATCTTAGTGATACCCAACCCCCATATGAATTTCCAATCAAACCGAATTTTCTCTCTCCTATTCCTGTCTTGGAAAGAAATTCTGACAGCATCATACACTGGGTTTTGACGGTATAATCCGGCATGTTCTTCTCGGATTTCCCATGACCAAGCATATCCACCATGAACAGTTCAAAATGAGGATTTAAAAGAGGTTCAAGCTTCATGAAATTGTTTCCTGATCCTCCAAGCCCATGAAGAAATACCAGGGGATAACTGCCTTCCCGGTATAAATATGAAATATTCCCAAAACTGGTTTCGGCATATAATCTTCGCATATTAATACTTTGTGTGTATTTCCTGCTAAAACTTAATTCTTTTCCCTTTCAATGGGGAAAAAGTTCCATGGGTTAGATTCATTGGATAGGTAAGGAAAAAAATTCACAAAAAACTATTTATTAAAAAAGATAAGAGATTGTGAATAGGCAAAAAAAATATGTGTATCTTTTTAACGAAGGAAATGCTGAAATGACCGGTTTGCTTGGAGGCAAGGGTTCCGGACTTGCCGAGATGAGCAATATAGGGCTGAATGTCCCCCCAGGTTTTACAATAACCACCGAGGCATGCATAGATTTTCTAAATAGTGGCGATTTTCCTGAAGGAATGTGGGATCAAACCCTGGAAAAACTTCATGAAATTGAGAAGAGGACGGGAAAGAAATATGGAGGCGAAAATCCTCTCCTTGTGTCAGTAAGATCAGGTGCACCCATCAGTATGCCTGGAATGATGGACACAATACTGAATGTGGGACTGAACGACAGCACATTGGTCTCCCTTATAAAGGCAACCGGGAACGAAAGATTCGCACTGGATTCATACAGAAGGCTCATTCAGATGTTCGGTGATGTTGTTTTTGGCATTGATAAGAGTTATTTTGAAGACATAATTAGAAGTGTCAAGGTAGAGAGAAATAAGAAAGATGATGTTGATCTGGACGCTTCAGACCTGAGAGTGATAATTGAGAAATTCAAGGAATTGTATATAAAAAATGGAAAAGTTTTTCCCTTGGAACCATTGGATCAGCTGAGAATATCAGTGGAGGCTGTTTTCAGGTCCTGGAATTCTGAAAGGGCAAAGGTTTACAGAGAACTCAATGGGATACAGGATAATCTTGGCACTGCTGTCAGTATTGTATCAATGGTTTTTGGAAACATGGGGAATGACTCAGCTACTGGAGTTGCTTTCACTAGAGACCCCAACACTGGAAAGAAAGGGATTTTCGCAGAGTACCTTACAAATGCTCAGGGAGAGGATGTGGTTGCAGGTATAAGGACTCCAAAGGAAATTGAGGACCTTAGAAATGAAATCCCTTCCGCTTACGATGAACTGATCAGATCTGCATCCACACTTGAAAAACATTACAAGGATATGCAGGACATAGAATTTACTGTGGAGAAGGGTATTTTTTACTTTCTTCAGACACGTACCGGAAAAAGATCCGCGAAGGCTTCCATAAAAATTGCCACTGATATGGCTATTGAAGGATTAATTACAAGGGAAGAGGCCCTGATGAGGATAACTCCAAGAATACTTGACACACTTCTCCATCCCCAGATCAAGAGAAATGGAAAGGAGGTCAAGCTTGGAAAGGGACTTGCTGCTTCACCTGGTGCTGCAGTTGGAATGATAGTTTTTACATCTGAGAAGGCGGTTGAATTTGCAAAGGAGAAGAAAAAATGCATTCTCGTGAGACCAGAGACCACAGCTGACGATGTGCGTGGAATGTCTGTTTCTGAAGGCTTCCTTACGCAGAAGGGAGGTATGACCTCACACGCTGCAGTAGTTGCAAGAGCAATGGGAAAGCCGGCAGTAGTTGGTGCTGAAACCCTTAATGTAAACCTTAAGGAGGAATCTCTCACAGTTGGGAATATTACCCTTCGGGAAGGAGATATAGTAACAGTAGATGGGACTTCAGGTGAGTTCTACATGGGATCCGTTGATCTGGAGGTCTCAAAGATCACGGAGGAGGCTTTGACACTCCTTGAATGGGCAGACAAAATCAGGAAACTGGGGGTAAGAGCAAACGCCAACACGCCAGAGGAGGCAATAATCGCAAGAGAAAACGGCGCTGAAGGCATAGGGCTTGCACGAACCGAGAGAATGTTCCTGGGAGGTGACCGAATTACAATTATGCGGTCAATGATCATGAGCAACTCACTGCCTGAGCGACTCAAGTATCTTGATCTGCTGCTTCCAATGCAAATTCATGACTTTGTGGAATTTTTCAGGACCATGGAGGGATACCCGGTCATAATCAGGTTGCTTGATCCACCGCTTCATGAATTCCTGCCAAACAAGGAAGAGATAATGAATGAGATGTTTAGCCTTAAGCTGAAACTGACAAAAAGCAGTGACAATTTCGAGATTGATTCTTCAATAGCCAGACTCACGGATCTGAACCGGATTTTCCAGACAATAAAGAATCTTGAGGAGTTCAACCCCATGCTTGGATTCAGAGGTTGCAGGCTTGGACTGATCTATCCGGAGATATATGAAATGCAGGTCAGAGCAATAATAACGGCGGCAAAAAGGGTGACAGAGGAGGGGAAGACAATATATCCTGAAATCATGATTCCACTGGTTGGAGTTGACAATGAACTGAGAATTATAAGGGAGAGGCTGGAAAAGGTTGCAAAAGAGGTGTCAGGCAAAGAAAAAGTTCCGTATAAATTTGGAACCATGATTGAGATCCCCAGGGCATGCCTTACCGCTGACAAAATAGCAAAAGAGGCTGATTTCTTTTCCTTTGGAACAAATGACCTGACACAGATGACCTTCGGTTACAGCAGGGATGATGCTGAGGGAAAATTCATGGCAGCATATATAGGCGAAGGCATACTCCCATATGATCCATTTACCACTGTGGACGAGGAGGGAGTGGGAGAACTGATGAAAATGGCGGTTAAGAAGGGAAAAGCTACAAAGAAAACACTGGAAGTGGGAATATGTGGCGAACAGGGTGGAGATCCCCAGACTGTGGAATTCTGCAATAGGATAGGGCTTGATTACGTATCAGCGTCACCTCTGAGAATACCAATAGCGAGGCTTTCCGCTGCAAGATCCGCCATAAAGCTGGAAAATGACCGGTAAATATATGCCGCATGATGGCAAATCATGTGGCAACTATTCCACCAATTTCCCCCATAAGTGGAAGATTGATCCTTTAAACCTTCCTATTGGAAAAACTGATATTTAAACCTAAGATACAGGGACATGATATTTGAAGATCTCAGAGAATACATTGACTATTTGAGGAAAATTGGAGAACTGAAGGAAATGGACCAGGTTGTAGACCCGGACCTTGAACTCACATATATTCTCAGTGAAGAGGAAAGAGTGGGGAAATCAGATGCTATACTTTTCAATTCCGTTAAAAATTCAGAAATACCTGCAGTTGGAAATCTTTTTTCCACTGCGGAAAGAATGGAACTTATTCTTGGAGGGAAACCGGAAGAGATAGGAAACAGCCTTCAGAATCTCATACGTGTTCCGGACGACACAGATTCCATGATCTCTCGAGGTCTTGAGATGATGAAGGAACTTGGGGGGGTGAAGCCCAAGATCTCTTCCTCGATGGGTTCATCCCACAGAACCTTGGATAGAGTCGATCTGGGACGCTATCCCATATGCAAAACATGGCCTCAGGATGGTGGAAATTTCATAACACTTCCTCTAGTGATCACCAAAGACCCTGTCACAGGCCAGAGAAACATGGGGATGTACAGAATGCAGGTGTTTGACAGTGAAACCACCGGGATGCACTGGCATATTCATAAGGGAGGTTCCGAGTATGAACAGAATTATGCCGAAAAGTCGAAAATGATGGATGTAGCAGTTGTACTGGGAAGCGATCCTCTCACCATGTTCTCCGCTGTTGCCCCGTTGCCCAACGGGATTGATGAGTTTTCTTTCAGGGGGATAATATCAAAAAAAAGGATGGAACTGGTAAGGGGGGAGACTGTTGACCTTGTTTACCCAAAAAATGCGGAAATAGTACTTGAAGGGTATGTTGATCCCTCCGAGACCCGGGTGGAAGGCCCCTTCGGTGACCACACTGGATATTATTCACTTGAATCGGAATTCCCGGTTTTCCACATAAAGAGAATAATTGAGAAACGTAATCCGGTTTATCCCACCACCATTGTGGGAAAGTTATGGCATGAAGATGTAATAATGGGAAAGGCTGTTGAAAGGATGTTTCTTCCCCTTATAAAAATACAGATTCCTGAGATTGTGGACATGAACACAATGGAGGAGGCCGTTTTCCATAACATGGTTGTTGTGTCCATCAAGAAACGCTATCCAGGACATGCAAAGAAGGTGATGTTCGCAATCTGGGGAATGGGGCAGCTCATGTTTTCAAAGATAGTCCTTGTTGTTGATCCAGATGTAAATGTCCATGACAGAAAACAGGTAATCTGGGCAATGAGCACCCGTATTGATCCATCAAGGGACGTTGTTATTGTTCCGGGGACCGTAACTGACAGCCTTGATCATCCATCTTCCATAATGAATTATGGTTCAAAAATGGGAATAGACGCCACCAGGAAAGATAAACATGAGGGATTTATGAGACCATGGCCGGACGTACTTGAAATGAAAGATGAAATTATCAGGGAAGTCTCCAGAAAGAGGGAAAACATCAGATGAATCTGAGGGAGTTTGTTGATTACATAAAACTGGAGCACACAGTATTCGATCTCCCCTTCGTGTTCACAGGTGCAGTTATTGCATCCATGGGACACCTCTATCCTGTTAAGCTAATACTTATATTGCTGGCCACAACATCTGCAAGAGCAACCGGGATGTCCATCAACAGGATTGTGGGAAGGAAATACGATATTTCCAACCCCAGAAAGAAGGACTGGCTTCTGGTAAAGGATGAAAAGAATGTAAGTATGGCCATTGCTCTGACCATTGTTTTCGGTTTCATATTCGAATTCTCTTCTTACCTGCTGAACCTTTTTGTTTTTGCACTTTCGCCCATAGTCATATTCCTATTTATAACAGACCCATTTCTTAAGAAACTCACATCATTGAGGCATTTCTACATGGGGGGAACAATAGGTGTTGGGGTGCTTGCCGGCTATCTGGCAATTACACCATCTTTTCCATCCTCTCCATTACTGTACCTTATATTTCTTGGTTCCTCCAGCTGGATCGCAGGTTTTGACATGATTTATGTGATACCTGACAGGATGTACGATCTTAAGAACGGCCTGAAGACAGTAATGACCAGATATGGAACGTCACGGGGACTGATCATTTCGTCCATAACACATGCGTTTACATTCATCTGTTTTCTAGTGGCCGCATTCTATATAAAAAATATAATTTATGACATAATTCTTGTACCCATTTTTTTCCTCATAGTATACCAGCATTACATAATCGACCCGGATAATCCATCCACAATAAGAGCATCATTTCTTGGAGCCAATTCCTTTATAGGAATACTGTACCTTGTTGGGCTCATTTTTTCTTTCTTCGCGGTATGAACACCATAACAGATATGGAGAAGACCACATGGGTGGAAGATCCATGAGGTTTTGTGGATTGAGACCTATTGTTCTGGACCTCATAAGTGACAGCCCTAAAAAAAATCAGAGATAATGGCGGCAATGGCAAAGACAACTGAGGGAGATGGAAACCCATCCCCGGGTCTATGTATCCAATGCTCGCAAGCATGGAAAAACAGGGGCTGATTCGTAAAAACACTGATGGACCTTACTTTATTTCTGAAAGTGGAAAAAAGGAGATGGAATTCCACAGAAAAACCATGGTTGGCTTCAGGAGAAGATGGATGCCGGATGACCCAGAAGACATTCTGTCGCAAATTAACAGTTACATGAACTATTTCAGCGATATCGCCCACGAACTTACAGGACAGAGATCTACATTTGTGGATCTGAAGAACCGCATATCTGAACTTATTGAAAAGATTCCTGAAGAATCTCATAGTGTAGAAAGCCAGTGAAGACTTCATGAGATTTTTTATGAAGCATAATTTTTTCTTTTTCAGCTTATTTGTGCAGGGTAAATAAAAATGGGAAGATCTGGTTACTTTCCTAAATTTTTTTGTTTATAATGCCCCTCTCCTTCAGATTGGAGTTTCTGAAGATCATGCCGCTGAATACCATGAAAATAACAATTGAACCAAGACCGAAAAGGTCAACTGCAGACCAGACTTTCAGTCCGTTATATGCAAAGATGTAAAGAAATGTTGATCCAATAGATGGGCCAAGTGCTCTCCCCGTGGAATTTATCATGCCTATGAACCCCATATATCTGGCCATTTTTCCCTCTGCGGCTATCTTTGACACCACTGTGTTGATCATTGGAGAGGTCAGGTTTTCACCCATGGTTATAATGAGCATATCAAACATCAGCCCCACCAGATTGTGTGAAAAACTTACGATAAAATATCCCACTGAGTAAAAAATAGCACCAAGTATCATTATGAATATGTCGGGAAACCTTTTCAGAACCATAATCATGGGATACTGCCCAACCACGACGACTGTTCCATTCACGGCATATATGTAGCCAAGGTCCGCAGTGGGTATTCCTGCCTTTATGTTTGCATAAATTGGAAAGGTCACACTGAACTGGGAAGCAACCATTGTAACCAGGAATGTAGCAAGTCCGAACACTATGAGATATTTGTCCAGTACAAGAAGGCTGAACCGTTCTCCCGATTTTTTTGTGATGTTTTTGTTTTTCTGATCTTTTACTGTTAATATAACCACAATGAACTGAACAAGGCTGGATAATGATACATACAGGAATATTATATCCAGACCACTGTTGAATAGAAAAGATCCTATAAGGGGACCTATGGCCCAACCTAGATTTGAAAGTATACGGTATATTACATAGCCTTTCATCCTCTGATTAACATCAGTGTAATCTGCAACAAGGGCTGAAGCTGCAGGAAATATAAGTGCACCGGAGGTTGCGGAAACTATGAACACAACTATTACGAATATTATTGGAACCTTCAGGATGAGCATCAATGACAAAGAAAGATATAGCGTGAAGCCAAGCAGACTGCCAATCAACAAGGTGTTTTTTCTGCCTATCCTGTCCGCAAGACCACCTCCAATAAGGCTCACAACAATTGAGACAACGGACAGCAAGGTGAAAATTATCCCCACTTCGTATATGGGAATTCCAAGATCAACATTAAAGAAAATAGCCATAAAAGGCCATGTTGCGCCGAACCCTATGGATCTGATTGAGGATGCAATGCTCACCCCCCATATCACATGGTTTGAAAATAGAAAACGTTCTCCAATCTTCTGTTTTTCCGTGTAGGGTAAATTTACTAAGTTATTAAAAATATTAGATCAGGATGTAAATTCCAGGCCCTGGGCAATAAGCTTTCCAGAAATGGACCTTCTAATTACAACCTCTTCCCTTCCCTTATCCACGGAGGAGAACACGTTCTGGTCTATTGCCATAAAAATTCCGTCTCCAGCAAAAATTCTCATATCAGGATAATCTCCGGGACTTTCTATGCCTATTTCCGTTTCTATAATCCTCTGGCACATTCCATCCGTGCAGGGGGATTGTGATACCACAGTCCTTATTGTGAGATACTTCCCTGTAACCAGTAATTTTACAACACTCCTAGTGACAGTTATTTTTCCCTTGCCCACAGGAATAGATATGTCATCCATATTCTCATTTACTTGAATTTTTCATCGTACGCCTTAACGGATCTTTCAATATCCTTAATGGCAGCTTCCTTACCTTCCCAACCAGTGACTTCTGTCTTCTTCTTTTCAAGTATCTTGTATGTCTGGAAGAAGTTTAGTATTTCGTCCAGAAGGTGGGCAGGAAGATCCTTGTATGTCTTTATATCACGGTAGTATGGATCTTTTGTAGCAACCATAAGAATTTTATTGTCAGTTTCTCCCCCGTCAACCATCTTCATGAGTCCAATGGGTCTTGCGCTGAGAACTATGCCAGGTAAGGTTGGTTGTGTAACCAGGACCAACGCATCCAGAGGATCACCATCATCGTACAGTGTTCTGGGGACTGCCCCATAATCCACAGGATAGACAACTGATGAATGCAGAACACGATCCAGTACAACCCCGCAGAACTCTTTTGAGATCTCATACTTGTTTCTGCTTCCCCTTGGGGTCTCCACTATAACGTTGAGTTCTTCTGGCGGATTATTTCCCAGACTTACTGTATGCCAGTAACTTTCATTTTTTAAATTAACCATTATGGGTCATTGTAAGTTTCTATTTATCTATTATTATTTCTGTTTATGTCCGTCTTTATTAAAAAATAAAAGGGTTTAAAATGTTAATCGTAAATTATGCGGGGCAGGAGACAACGGCATAAGTTATATTAGCCTCAAAATTATAGTATATAAAATAGGTTGAACATGGTGGAGAAAGCAGTTTCTTACAGTCCTCTCCGTATAAGCTTTGGTGGTGGTGGCACAGATATAAGCCCATTTCCTGAGAAATATGGAGGATCAGTTGTAAATACAACAATCGATCGTGGGGTCATGGCTAAATATGTACCGGATCAGTATGGACTGGAGATCTCTTCCAGAGATTTTCTAAGAAGCTTTGTGCTAAACGAGAGCCCGGGAAGCAAAGACCTTTTAAATAAGATACTCGGTCTCTTTGAAATGAATGGAATAATCAAGGGAAGGGTGGTGCTTAATGGAGACGTACCACCCGGTTCCGGGCTGGGATCTTCCAGCGCGCTGATTACATCCCTACTCAATCTTATCCATTACATAAAACATGAAAAGAGAACATGGAGAGAATTAGCTGATGAAGCCTTCAGACTTGAAAGAGACTACTTTGGCGTAATTCTTGGGAAGCAGGACCCATACGCAATATCCCTAGGTGGATTCAAGCATATGTCCTTTAATAGGGACATAATAGATGTGACTTCACTGAATCAGTATTCAGAGTTCATAGAAGATATTGAGAAAAGGACACTTCTTCTGTATACCGGCAAGACCAGAGAAAGTTCAAATGTACTAAAGGAACAGGTTGCCAGATCTTCTCAGGGTGATGAGAGAACGCTGATCAATTTAAAAGAAATGAGGAAAATAGCAGATGAAATGAAGTTGTGTGCCTCCATGGGAAATTCAGACAGATTCATTGAACTTATTAATTATGGGTGGGAGATAAAGAAAAATTTTGGAGAAAATGTTTCCAATAAAACAATTGACGGGATTATAGAGAAGGGGTTATCGTCTGGAGCACAAGGGGCCAAACTCATGGGGGGAGGATCACAGGGCTTTATACTCATGATTGCGAAAAAGGGAGAGATAGAAAACCTTCAGAAAGAGATGATGTCTTTTTCTGATCTGGTTATCAGGGTAAATTACGATTATGAAGGGATAAGGATATTTTGATCCTTCCATTTGGCCAATTATTCGATTGAAGTGAAAAATCAGACTGGCTTATTTTCGAAAGCAATAAAATCAACAAGTATGCGATATGTCAGACCCCATACAATCCAGTCCTGAAAAATGAAAGATTCATACCCAGATTCTGTATGTGAAGGAACTCTGACATCAAGCCTCACCTTTCTCACCTCCGATACCTCTGGACCAGGTGAGTAGCCTGTCAGGGATTCCGCCTTTAAAATAAAAGGATATACTTTTACCCAACTTGCCCTGTTTGGTGATTTTGGTTCCAGTTGTGCAAAAATTGATTCCTTACTGAATCCCATGTTAACTTCTTCCATAACTTCCCTGATTACCGTTTCCTGTGGCATTTCACCTGGCCTAGAGAACCCCCCTGGAAGTGCTATTTGGCCTGTCCATGGATCGTCTTCCCTTTCCATTCTTTTAATGAGTAAGATTTCGCCTTTACAGTAAACTATGCCCACTGCAGCTTCACTTCTATGCAAAATATCCTCACGCGTATTTTCCACCTATTATGCCAGTTTTTCCAGTATATCTTTTACTCTGTCACCGGTATTTATCCCCGCTTCCCTGGCTCTGGTTGTAACTCCGGCGATCTCTTTCCCCAAAAGGTCTTCCAGCGTGTTTACCCCTGTGACTCTTACTGCAATGTCTCCAAGTTTTTCCGCGGCTTCAAGATTTAAGTAACCACACATGACGTACCCCCTATCTCCTTTCAGAAGTAGCAATGGAGCTTTCTGCATTGGAACCTTTACAAACTGGAAAACTTTCCCATCTTGCTGATATGTATCTATCTCCAACATGCATCAGTAATAACATATACGATTAAAAAGTTCATCAACACAGCCTTCTTTTCTATAAATGCTCACAATTAATTGCCAGTAAGCCATGGTCAGTTTTTAGCGGAAATACTTTATTTTTTAGAATTCTTAAAAATTTCAATGGATTATGCAGTGTTAAACAGACATATAAACCAGGGGAAAGAAGGAAGTAGAAGCAATGAAATGATGGTAAACCGGCAGAGTCCTTATGAAACCATCCAATCTATGGCAGTTATCAATGGGATTTGTTAAACCGATTAATGAATTAGAAATGGTTATATAGAAGTTTATTTTTACATGCCTGTGGTAAAATGATAGGCGGACAACCAATTTTCATATTAAAAGAAGGTACCAGAAGAGAAACTGGAAAAGACGCAATGAAAAACAACATAGACGCGGCCAAAGGTATTGCCCAGGCGGTCAGATCAAGTCTAGGCCCCAGGGGAATGGACAAGATGCTGGTGGATTCACTTGGAGATATTGTCATTACAAATGATGGAGTGACTATTCTCAAGGAGATGGATGTTGAACATCCCGCAGCAAAGATGATGGTGGAAGTTTCAAAGACACAGGACTCATTTGTGGGAGACGGAACAACCACAGCAGTAATCATAGCCGGCGGATTGCTTCAGGAAGCCGAAAGCCTTCTGAGTCAGAATGTTCACCCCACAGTTATATCCGAAGGATACAGAATGGCTGCGAAACAGGCTAAGAAGATTCTTGATGACATATCAAAACCAGTAAAGCATACCGATAAGGAACTGCTGATGAAAATGGCAGAGACATCCCTCAGCAGCAAGAGCGCCTCATCAAGCAAAGAGAAACTTGCCAATATCTCCTATGAAGCCATTAAGGCAGTTGCTGAAGAAGTTGAAGGAAAATACCATGTTGACTTTGACGACATTCAGATAGTGAAGAAACAGGGTGGAGATATTGATGAGACCCAGTTAATATCTGGAATCATAGTGGACAAGGAGAAAGTTCACCCCGGCATGAGCGACTTTGTAAAAGATGCTAAAATAGCTCTTCTCAATGCAGCACTTGAGATCAAGAAACCAGAATTCGACACGAACATAAGAATTGACGACCCTGCAATGATAGAGAGATTCCTTTCACAGGAAGAGAGTGTGCTCAGGGGTATGGTCAAGAAGATAAAAGAGACAGGTGCAAATGTACTCATAACACAGAAAGGAATAGACGATCTGGCACAGCACTATCTGGCTAAGGAAGGCATATATGCAGTCAGAAGAGTTAAAAAGAGCGACATTGAAAAACTATCAAAAGCAACTGGAGCGGTAATCGCTTCTTCCATCGATGAAATAACTGCACAGGATCTTGGGAAAGCAGCACAGGTTGAACAGGTTAAAATCGGTGATGATTACATGACCTTCGTAACTGGATGCAAGAATCCAAAGGCTGTGAGTATCCTTGTAAGAGGTGGAACAGATCACGTTGTTGATGAGATTGACAGGTCCATAACAGACTCACTGCATGTCGTAGCGGCAGCCGTTGAAGATGGCGGATATGTTACAGGTGGAGGTTCTTCTGCAGCAGAGATATCAATGAAGATCAGGGAATACGCCTCCAAGATAGGCGGAAGACAGCAACTTGCCATAGAAAAATTTGCAAATGCCCTGGAGGAGATACCACGCGCCCTTTCAGAAAACGCAGGTCTTGATGCAATTGACATACTCATAAAAATAAGAAGTGAACACGCAAAAGGACACAAGACATACGGAGTCAATGTGTATACGGGCGATGTCGATGACATGGAGAAGATAGGTGTCATAGAGCCAATCAGGGTTGGAAAACAGGCCATTGAAGCTGCAACAGAAGCTGCGGTAATGATCCTGAGAATCGACGACGTTATTGCCACAAAAGGTGGAAAGGGATCAGGTGGGGCTCCTCCATCACCAGGCGGAGACAGCGGGGAAGATTAATCCCCCAAACCATCTCAGATTGCTTTAATGATTTCCAAATATCAAATTTTTTTAATGGTCATGTTCAATGAAATCTTTGCATCCTAATTTATAGCATAACACTATCCCATATTAGGAAAGAAATGTCATTTAATATTCATGTTTCGGCTGAGATCCGTTGAATGAATGGCATACATTGATTTCATGCCAATATAGAGAATATTTAAAAATCCCCATAGTAAAATGAACTCTTTTAAAGGGATTTTTTAACATGGTTAGGGGATTTCATAACATTATTTAACATAGAAATTGCAGCAAATCCCTGGTAAGGAAGAGTCCCAAGAGATTTTCTAACAGCTTGGACACGTAAAGATATACACTTGAAAAAATGAGTCTCGACAATGGCATAAGTGAATGATTATGGATTGACAATCCAGATAATAAGTGATTCCGGATTAACTGCAACAAAAGATTTGAGAGAGAAAACACTCATAATTGTTATATAATGAGTGAATATGGTGAGTTGTGAATAACAAGTACGCCGAAATTTACAAAAAACAACACTATGGTCTTGTGGGAAAACATTCAGCAGTAAAAGTTTGCCACTATACAAAGAGCGAATTGACAGGGCATGAAGGTTGTTATAAAGGCACATTTTATGGCATAAATTCACACCAGTGCATCCAGATGACACCCGCGTTAAATTCATGCACAGAAGGTTGTTCATTTTGCTGGAGATTCCAGGGTTTCGACAGTATGCATATCTCTGATGAGGACGATCCGGAGTTTATTCTTGAGGAGAGCATTAAAGCCCATAAGAAATTAATTTCAGGTTTTAAGGGAAATCCAAATGTAACAAAGGAGAAATGGGAGGAGGCGGACAATCCCAGGCACATTGCCATTTCACTTACTGGGGAACCAACCATATATTCAAGACTTGGCGAATTCATCGATCTGTGCCACAGAAAAGGAATATCAACATTTGTTGTTACCAACGGGACGCTTCCAATGGTGCTTGAACGGCTTGATCCTCTTCCTACCCAGCTTTATGTTACCACAGCCGGCCCAACAAAAGAAATTTTCAATGATCTTTTAAATCCAGTCATAGGGAATGCCTGGGAGAATTTTAACAAAACCCTTGAACTTCTTCCTTCGCTTGACACCAGGAAAGTCATAAGACATACACTTGTGAAAGATGTTAATATGCCATTTGTTGAGGAATACACAATAATGGACAGGACTGCTGATCCGGATTTCATTGAATCCAAAGGTTATGTCCATGTAGGCCAGTCCATAACTAGACTTACCACCGACAATATGCCATCACACGACTACATAGTGGAATTTTCTAGAGAATTGGCCAAAAATCTGGGATATGATTTCACCTCGGAGAGAAGAGACAGCAGGGTAACCCTTCTCAGCAAGGACCCATCAAAGGCTAAGATAGACTTCAGCACCATAAAAGCCTCAATTTTAGCCTGATTTTCAAGAATAAAAATTTTCCGGCATAATAAGATATATTTCTTTCAGATACTTAGCGGATATAAATGCTTGATTTCAATTTCTCAGAAGATCAGGAGATACTCAGGGAGACGGCAAGAGAGTTTGCAAAGATGGTAATCGCAAAGAATATCCCAAAAATGATGAGTGAAAGAAGAATCCCCGCAGAGGTATTCCAGGGACTGGCCAAGATGAATTTCCTGGGAATGAACATTTCTGAAGAGTACGGGGGAATGAATGCCGATGCGGTTACCACTGGAATTGTGGCCGAAGAGATCGCACGGGCCGATCCCACTGCTTCCATACCCGTACTATTTCTTGTGGACAATGCGTGGTCTTACCTGATTTCAAAATATGGTTCTGAAGATCTGAAAAAAGATCTTCTTCCCAAGGTTGTAAAGGGAGAAGCAATAGTGGGGATTGCCTCAACGGAGCCAAACTTTGGATCTGACATAGGTTCAATGACCTCCAGGGCCGTCAGAAATGGTGATGCTTACACCCTAAATGGCGAGAAGTCGTACATAAGCCTTGTTAGAGACATAAAGGAGAGAACGGGAGGATACGTTACAGTTGTTAAAACCGACATGCAGAAAGGGACAAAAGGCGTAACCCTTTTTTATCTACCTTATGAGGAGGATAAATTTGACCTGACAGACCTCCATGAAATGGGTAGGGAGGGTTCTTCCTGGGGTGCATTCAAATTCCACGACGTAAATCTTGGAGAAAAGTATATAATTGGCAAGGAAAATGGAGGATTCAAAATCATCCATGAAGGCTTTGAATTTGCAAGGGCCCTTATTGCGGTAATAAGTGCAGGAAGCGCTATGAAGGCATTGGAAAATGGGTCTAATTACCTTAAGACGAGAAAAGCGTTTGGATCAGAACTTGCCAAGTTTCAGGGACTCCAGTTCCAGCTTGCAGATAATGTGGCAAGAATGGAAGCTGCAAGAATGATGGGTTACAAGGCCCTCTGGACATACGATCAGGAACAGAGATTTCACAGAATATCAAGATTCCAGGTAAGCAAGGAGGTGGCAATAGCAAAACTCATCTCAACCACATGGGCTTTCGATACCATAAATGACGCATTGCAATGGCAGGGGGCATTTGGTTACTCCAAAGATTGCCCTGAGGAGTGGGCTTTGAGAGGAATCAGGTCATTCCAACTGGCCGAAGGGTCAAGAGAAATCATGAAAGTCATTATTGCAAGGGAAACATTGGGGAAAGAATTTATCAAATAAGTCTCTAACTGTATGGGGAAGGTCAATGGAAGAAAATGAAGAACTCATAGATATTGAAGATTTCAGAAAGATCAGTATTAAAACTGGCAAGGTGTTGGAGTGCGAAAAGGTGGAGAAATCCAGATCTCTTCTGAGGATAGTTGTTGATCTGGGAGACGAGAAAAGGCAGATAATATCCAGCATCTACCCCTCATACAAGCCTGATGAGATGGTGGGAAAAATCCTCATAGTTTTAGCAAACCTTAAAAAAGCCAAATTCATGGGACTTGAGAGCCAGGGAATGCTTCTGGCGGTGGATGATCAGGACACATTGAGCCTCCTGACCACTGATCGCGTGGTATCCTCCGGACTAAAGGTGTCTTGATTCATGAGCTGGGCTGATAGATACAGACCAAGAAGCTTAAGCGAACTGATAATATCCACATCATCACTGGAGAAGATCTCGCAGTGGCTTGACCAGTGGAAAGAAGGAGTTCCTGTGAAAAAAGCACTTGTGCTCTATGGCCCACCTGGAGTTGGAAAAACAAGTGCTGCGCTTGCAATTGCACATGATCTTGGATATCCTTTTGTAGAGATGAATGCATCGGACCAGAGGAACAGGGAGAGCATGAAATCTATTGCACTTATGGCGGCCCTTTACCAGGATATTTCATCAGATTTTGGAATCCCCGGACAGAAGAAAATAATTCTCATAGATGAAGCAGACAGCATATTCGAGGGCAGAAGCAGTGAAACTGGTGGGGATACCGGAGGGATCTCAGAGCTCCTTAAGGTCATTCAGAGAACCAGCAACCCCATAATTATCACAATGAATAACTACTACGAGTTCAGACGAAAAGGGGCCGGAAAAGGTATCCTGGACAGTTCTCTGGCAATAGAATTTATTCCGTATAAAAGAAGAAATGACACAGACTACAAGTCATTTAAAGTGAGGCTGAACAGGAAGATATATGAGATCCTGCAGGCAGAGAATGTGAATGTTGACCAGAGATCAGTAAATGAAATTATTGAGAAGAACGGCACGGACATAAGATCTATCCTGAATGATTTGGAATCACTTCGCAATGGTTCCAGTTCCTCCGGCCTATCCCTTAGAGACAGCCAGATTTCCATATACAACGTTATGCAGGACACCTTCAGGTCAGGAGATTACCTGAAGGTGCTTGGCCATCTCTACGGCAAGGATTTTCAGACCGAAGACTACTTGATGTGGATGGACAAAAACCTCCCTGCCGAATGTGTCAACGAAACTGACCTTATGGAATCTTTTGATCTTATCTCATGCGCCGATATATTCATTGGTAGAGTTATGAAAAAACAGCATTATGCATTCAAGGGCTATGCTGAAGAGATAGCTGCCGGAGTATCATTCAAGATCAAGGATAAGAACCGGCATTATGTGAAGTATGAATTCCCATCATTTATAATGCAGATGTCAAAACTTAGAGAGAGGAGGAATGCAAGAAAGAGCCTTTCACTTAAGATGGGCAGGCTGACCCATATGAGTGCACGATATGCAATGGAATACCTGTGGTTCTACAATATAATGGACAGGCATTCACCGGATTTCGGCAGGTATATATCAGAAAAACTTTCGCTCACTGAACCTGAACTGGGAGTACTAAAAAGAAAAAGGCTCTAATGGTTTTGTTCTTCACTTACTTCTGAATGCGAAGCCATAAATTTTTTGCACTTCAGTATTGTGCCGCTGGTTATCAGGGTTACAGCTCCATGGCCATAGGAGTTCACATATTCTATAAAGCGTTTCTTCTTGAACTGGTCAGTAAGAAATATTGCATACTGCCCCCCAATATACTTCTTTTTTGCATGGAATACAGCGAAAAGATCCCTCTCAAGTTGTTGAATAATATCCTCCATTGAATTGCTATAAACCAAAACATATCTTTTCCTGAAGGGTGATCCTTTCACAGATAGGAAAGGCCTGAATATTTAACTAATTTTTCATCTGTTTCCAAAGAATATCAGAATGTTCTTAATTCATGCCGTAATAGCTTTTGGCAGTCTGGAAAAGTCTATGAGAACATATTTATATTCTTCATAACTTCTCCTATTCTGTTACAAGCAAAAGGCGATAATAATGAGTGAAGTTCAAAGTACTTACAGTGTTGTAAGGGATTCCTGGAAAAGTCTCAAAAGATCAGAGATATACAAATTGCACAAGGAAAGAATGATAGAGTGGAGAAACGGACCCTCTTTTGAGAGAGTTGAACACCCTACGCGAATCGACAGAGCAAGATCCCTTGGATTCAAGAGCAAAAAAGGATTCGTTATCGTCAGGGCAAGAGTTAGGAGAGGGGGAAGCCATCGCCCCAAAATAATGGGTGGAAGAAGGCCCAGAAGGATGGCGTATACCAAGATCACCCCGAAGAAAA
Source organism: Oxyplasma meridianum (assembly GCF_038024865.1). NCBI lineage: Archaea > Methanobacteriati > Thermoplasmatota > Thermoplasmata > Thermoplasmatales > Thermoplasmataceae > Oxyplasma > Oxyplasma meridianum. The sequence continues at coordinate 1,158,618 of NZ_CP133772.1, forward strand.
GCATTCAGAGGATTGCTGAGGAAAGAACCGCTGGCAAATTCCCCAATATGGAAGTTTTCAATTCGTACTATGTTGGAGAGGATGGACTTTACAAGTATTATGAGGTCATTCTCCTGGACAGGACTGCACCGGAAGTCTACAAAGATTCTAAAGTATCATGGGTAGCCGAACCCCAGAATAAAGGGAGAGTTTATAGAGGATTGACATCTGCGGGTTACAAAGGCAGAGGTCTCCGTACAAACAGGTCTGGAAGTGATAAAAGCAGGCCATCCATAAGATCAAACGGCAGACTGAGGAGATAATTACTTAAATTTGCCGAGGTGGCCCAGCGGTACGGCGCCAGACTTGAGATCTGGTTCCCTTGTGGATCGGGAGTTCGAATCTCTCCCTCGGCGTATATGTTTACTGGAACCTTATTAGGGTAAAAATTTGGTTCATATAGATATTATTGGAATTCTAAATTTCACATGCCTTTATCCCATCAGAAGTGAGTTATGCTTCCACCAATAATACTTTAATATTTGGATATGGGGATTCTGTGATCCATGGCAATTAAAGTTGATTCATATTTTGAACGCATTGAAGCGCAGGAAAAACGCCTTAATCGACAATGCTTCTTATGAGGAAAACTGTTGATTTAAAGATTTGAAACATTCCATCTCTTATGTTAAAAATTATAAAAATATCACAAATGAAGGACAACAGTATAGTTCTGGTACATTATGTAAAATGCCACAACAATAACTACCATTGCAAATATCTGTGTAAGCCTTCTCTTTGGTACCCTACCTGCAAATCTTGCACCAAACCATCCGCCAAATATCCCTCCGATTATAAAAAGTGCAGAGATGATGATATCCAGATCTCCGCTTATTGCATACCTGGCCGCCGTTATAACCCCAAATGTGCCAACTGCCATCAGAGATGTGCCTACCGCCTGAAGTATGTTAAGACCGCCTCCGAAGAGAAGTCCGGGAACTATGAGGAAACCGCCACCTATCCCAAAATACCCAGAGGCGAACCCCACAATAAGACCTGTCAGAATAAGTATGGCCAGTGATCTGGAGGAGTTGACAATTTTCCTCTCAACCTGTGACATGTCCACACATTTTCTCTTAAGCATGTAAATAGCAATGCCAATCATCAGGAAACTGAAAAAGAAGAGAAGATCGTTTCCGGGAGTTAGGAGACCAAGTTCAGATCCTGCAAGCACGCCTGCTATACCGGGTATTGTGAACTCAATCCCTACCTTATAGTTAACATGTTTTTTCAATGTATGAGGAATAAGATTCAGATATGCGTTTATACCAACTGCAAGGGCAGTTGTTCCGATTACAATATGTGGATGATCAAATCCTACAAAATAGATGAGCAATGGTATTGCAAGTATGGAGCCGCCTCCACCTATTAGCCCAAGTGAGAACCCTACCAATATCCCGGAAATAACTGAAAGAATGATCTGAACATCTGTTATTGGATACATTATATACCTAGAAGGTTATGACTGAATAACCATCCTGAATCCTTGCATCGGCTTCCACTCCACCGTAAACCATTTCTATTCCTGGAAATATGTCATCTTTAGTGAGGCCCTCACCAGCCATACTTACCTCACATATTTTCACGGGAATTGATAGTTTTTTTAAACCTTCTATCTGATCCATGAACTGCGGGGAACTTTTCTGTTTTTTATTTGCCGCTTGTACTCCTCTTCCCAGAAACATAAATTCAACAGTTGACCTGGCGTTTTTTACAGCATTTATAGCGAAGTTAAATGACACCATTTCACTGTTAATATTTTCCTTGCCAGTTATAAGCATAACAAGAATTTTTGCCATATTCAGTCACTTTTTTTATTTATGGGGAGGATTGCCATATTAAACTTAAGGATTGTGCGTCACCATAATCTAAGCACTTTCGCTTTATACTATTAACAATATTAGGATTATTTCCGTATTTCGTCATGGTATGAATGAATTATTCATTGCCCTTAAATAGCATAATAACTTTTTATTATTATAGGTTGATATAAATGTCCGACATGGGTTTGACAGGTATGTTCAACATACACAACAGACCTTGAATGGTGAATTAAAGATGATGTCTTACTTCATTAAGAGAATAGATTCCATTTTTTACCAGCAGTCTTTTGAAGCAGTCAACGAGTTTTTTTCCGGTTTTTCCTCGCAAACCGAGATGGTAGAGTGGATGCGAAAAAGGAAGAGACAAGATCCGGTAATTTCAGAGGTAGATGGAAAGGATGACATAATAGCAGTGATTGCTGGCAATAACCCAGCAGAGATGATGGGAACAGATACTAAGAAAGATCTTTTCAGCGAATTCAGGAAAATTTACTCAGGAACTTGTATTAGAATACCGGATTACTCACTGTGCATTAACGAAAGCATAAAACGCGCCCTTAAATATGACCCAGAATGGATTGCTATTTCCAGCCCAAACACTCATGTATATGGCAAAAGCCGTGACCTGATGAGGGCAGTTAAACTGGCCCACAATGAAGAAAACCGGATACTGATACCCAATCCCTCCCCCTTAAGATCCAGATATATAAGAATAGGTAAGAGAAATTTCCTTTCGGGGAAAATCAATATTAACCGCCTTGAAAAATGGGCATATGGAATAGAAGAGAAACTTTCCGGCAAATTTGGCGATATTTACATAGCAGAGCCAATGGATATTCTGCACAGGGCTGTATACAGATGGATATTCAGCGCTGCAAACACATCTTCGTTTATAGTTCTTTCAGCAGATTGGTTAAAGTCCATGGGGGGTCATGTCATGGATGAGACGTTTACAAGTGCCTACTGTGAGGTTGACTTTTCCATAAGGCACACTGGGAAAGCCGGAAGTGTAAATTTCATAAATCTGCCATACAGATCAAGGAAGCGAAAAGCTTCTGGACTGTCCTTGCCATTTGAACATGCATGGGACCTTTGCAACCGCATTTACATGACCCATAAAATTAATAATTCTTACTATTGAACCACTTTAAAAACTGGAGATGATCCATTAATTATGTCCTATTCATCTGCCTTTATGGAACATGTTTCAACTATGCTGTCCTTGAGATCATCCAAAAGGACCTTCAGTCTTGAAAGGGATTCAGCGTTCATTTTTTCAAGACTCATGGCAATATATTCAGTGTGGTGGGACTTTGCTTTTTTGAACAGATGGATTCCTGCTTCCGTTATGACCAGATCGATAATTCTTCTGTCTTCTGTATTTCTTACCCTCTTGACAAGTCCGTTTTTCTCCATTGTATCTATGAGTCCGGTGATCCATCCGGGGGTTACCATTATGAGATTTGCCATCTGGACCATTGGCATCTTACCGTCTTCAAAAAGATGACGCAGGATGGAATATTCTGTACTCCCAAGCCCCATGGTCTGAAGGTTTCTGTCAACTCCTTTTTTCCACACCTTCCATGTCTCAAGAAATGTCCGCCAGACCTCTATTGAATCCGTATTTTTGTTTTCAGCCATATCATTTCACCTTTGATCCTATAGGTCCTGCCCTTTTGCTTTCTACTGAAACCTTTTCATTGCTGGAACCCTTTGAATGAGACCCATGATTGTTATCCTGCGAGATTTCATTTCCGGGGTGCGCGTATTTCTTCCCCCTCAGTATTGAAAGAATCGCAGCTACTGCCGAGAGTGTACCTCCGATATAGAAGGAATCCCTGAGAGCATGCATGATGGCAGGTCCAAGAGCCCCTGGAAACCATGTCTTTGCTGTCATTATGCTTATAGATGAACTGCTCAATGATGAATAAAGGTTTGGTGCTGAAGCATGGATGGATGAGAGGATTGTTGTCATGGGGTTATACCCAAGAAAAGCTGCAAATATAGCCTGGGTGGGAGGGAGAGAATCAAGCGCTGATTTCAGCTGCGGAGCACCTGCTGCTGTCAGTGCTATATTGAAATAATGGGGAAGATTGGTTGAAAGTGCCAGTATTACAATTGTAAAAAATATTCCCATACTTGCAGTTTGTGCAACATTCCTCATTGTTGCCACCATTCCAGATGAAACTCCTCTGTTCTCGGCCGACACTGAGTTCATAATTGCTGCGGTGTTGGGTGCAGCAAACATTCCACTTCCGAACCCAAGCATGTAAAGGGTAAGGCCAAAAGGAAGATACGAGAAGGTGTAAGAAAAGAATGTTAGTATTATAAAGGCCCCTGCTACTATAAACATCCCAATTGTTGCTATCCCCCTGGCTCCATATCTGTCAGAAAGGGCACCACCCAATGGGCCCATGGTAAGGAATCCGAGAGTCATTGGGATCATGTATATTCCGGCCCAGAATGGCGTGGAAGCAAAGGAATAACCGTGCAGCGGTAGCCACACCCCCTGGAGAAGAATAATCAGCATGAACATAACCCCGCCACGTCCAAGGGATGAAAGGAGTGATGCAAGGTTTCCAAAGGCAAATGCCCTTATTTTAAAGAGAGATAGCCTGAACATAGGCTGTTTTACCCTCATTTCCACGAAGGGAAATATTATCAGGAGAGCTGCACCTGCAAAAAGTCCAGCGATTACCCATGGGTTGGACCATCCCATAACATCTTTCCCATATGGGAGAAGAGCGTATGTAAGAGCAAGGAGAAAGATGGTTATGCCCCCTCCGAACACTATATTTCCAACATAGTCAATACGCTGAGTTCTGTCTCTCACAGAGTTGTCCTTCAACTTTGTCAATGACCATACAGTGCCCAGAATTCCGATTGGAACGCTTACAAGGAAAACAAACCTCCAGTTTATAACTGCCAGAACTCCACCCAGAATAAGACCTATGAACGACCCACCCAGTGCCGCAACCTGGTTCAATCCCAGGGCTTTTCCCCTCTCGCTTAAAGGAAATGCATCTGTGAGGATAGCAGTGCTGTTTGCGAAGAGAAAAGCCCCGCCAAGGCCCTGAATCAGTCTGAATATTATTAGTTCAAGTGCACCGGTTGTACCCTTCCCCGGGGTTAAAAAAAGCAGTATGGACCCTGCGGTGAATATTACAAAACCGAGATTAAAGAGCCTTGTTCTGCCGTAGATATCTGACAGCCTTCCGATTGTCAGCAGTATTACTGCAGTGATTATATTGTAACCCATTATCATCCAGATCAGGTAAAGAAAGGTACCTGGAGCAAATGGATTCAGGTCGATTCCCCCCTTACCCAAAATTGCCGGTAGAGAGATCAAGATTATGGTTCCGTTTATTGCTGCCATAAGAACCCCAATTGTTGTATTGGAGAGCGCCACCCATTTGTAATGTACCATGATTATCTATTGATAAATAATACAACCTATAAATTATTTACCTTAACTGGTAAAGTATAATAAGATGGAAAATTTTCATCATCATCTCAATGTTGCCATTGCCTTTGAGATATCCTTCACTTCCATCTCAGTGCTTATAAGAGGTATGTCTTCAATCTCAGCAAGCTTGATGGCCAGTTCGTCTATCCTGTCAGGTTTTATATATACTACTGCAGCAGGCTTAAGTGGATGCACCCTGATGGCTATCATGGGACTCCTGCCCATCTTTACTTCAGTAAAAAATATAACTCTCTGGCTTGACCATCCATAGAGTTTGTTATATTCCGAATAAGAGAAGGAAAGTATACCCTTTATTCCATCCACAATAGTATATCCACGAATGTACCTGTTGAGGCCAACCACAGAACAGTTTGTACCCTTTATAAGCCTTATTACCCTCTCCAGCGAAACATCGTGATTATAATCACCCAGATCAAGAAGAGCATCGGAAGGGACACCGCTGTTGTACCTCCTCAAGATAAGGCCTCCTCTGTGCCTGTCGATCTCAATTAGTGCATATACTATCTTCCTTATTGATGTCACACCTGGAGATTTTCTCCTTCCTGATTCATAATCACTTATCACTGATGGGGAAATTCCCAGATATTTGGACAGATCAAGCTGAGATACGTTAAACTCTTCCCTCCATTTTCTTATTGTTTCACCTGGGTTTTCGGATATGGTTATCTCTCCGGCAATCTTTTCATGAAGTTCCACAGTTGTGTAGATATGTTATGGATAAAAATATGTTGTGTTGACCTCAATTTATAAAATTTATCTGAATTAAACTATTTCCTCGTTCACTCAACCTCTTCTTACGTACCTTCATTTTTCCATATTTTCAATGAATTCATGGAAAATTACTTTTTTAATGATTTCATTGGGGGGAAAGTGTCGTTAAAAACTAAGGGAAAGCCATGGTATCTGTACGCCATAGTTGCTTTTGTTCTTTTAATACTTATTCTCACGATTTATGCTGGAACCTGGCCACCTTTTTCGGTTGTGGAATCTGAAAGCATGGAACATGGGTCTACCTGGACTCCAGGTGTAATAAATACTGGTGATATAGTATTCGTTAAAAAGGTTCAGGACCCTGAGAAGAATGTTATAACCTACGTTGTAGGGAGGACAGAAAATCTTCCAAAAAGCTATGGAGAATATGGAGATGTGATACTGTATCATGCTCCAAACGGACTCACAATAATACACAGAGCTATATTCTATCTTCAATGGAAAAATGGATATCCTCTGGTGGATGGCTATGTGGGACAGCCCTGGATAAATATAACCAAAAATTACATTCTAATAGACAGGGTTGGATACAGTTCCCGCAATCTTGTGGTTTATCTGAGCAATATAAGGGATGAGAGCGGATTCATAACAATGGGTGATTATAATCTTGCACATTTTGGAATTTTTGTGCCAAGTCTGGATGCCTACAGGGCTGCTGATCAGGATCCGCTGTTTTTTGGTTTTCCCCCTATAAAGCCCTCCCAGGTTGAGGGGATTGCATTCGGCCAGATACCGTGGTTTGGCCTCATCAAACTCAACATAATGAGAATCTTTGGGGAATGGCCTGATTACAACGAAGTTCCCAGGTTTGCATATGACTATCTGGTGCTTTCATTGGCTGGAATTTTCACAGCAGTTTTCTTCCCATACGAAAAGGTGATCGGGAGAAAAAGGAAAAAATGAATTAAGAAAGAAGCTTTGCAGTATGATCGCAAATGCTGTTGAGTTATATTGCCATTGCAATTTCCGTAGTCGCTGTGGGAGGATGGGTATACATGTTCTATAGATTTAAGTCACTAAAGCAGGCTGGTATGGAATCGGAGAAAGACTCAGAGTCCAGTATGAAAGCCGCTTTTGAGGAATATAATAGATTCCTCTCGCAGATAAAAAGAAACCTTGACCTTCTCAATACAAGAGTGGGAATCAAACTGGAAGTAAAACCCTTGAACATGGAAATAGTGAACCGGATTGGCACCTCACAGGAACCTGATGCAGAGAAGCATGAACAGAAATAATCATGGGATTATTTTACCTATATACCACTTTGGGTCAAATTTTATGAGATCGTCGAAACCCTGCCCTGTGCCCAGGAAAAGTACAGGTTTTTTCAGCTGGTGCACTATGGTCAGTACTGCCCCCCCTCTTGCATCTGTATCAAGTTTGGTGAGAATAACAGCATCAAACTTTATCTCATTCATGAATACCTCTGCCTGGTTATAGGCATCCTGCCCGATCATTGAATCCAGAACCATGACAGTAAGATCGGGTTTTGCCACCCGCTTTATCTTTCTCATCTCATCAATAAGATTCTTGTTTGTCTGCATCCGTCCTGCGCTGTCAACAAGCACATAGTCTATATCTCTTGCCTTTGCATGCTCAATAGCATCGAAGGCCACTGAAGATGGATCACTGCCTGCTGTATGCTTAATTACGTTCACGCCGATATCTGAACCCAATGCAGATATCTGTTCTATAGCACCCGCTCTGAAGGTGTCAGCTGCCGCCAGTACCACTCTTTTCCCATTCTTCCTGAGATAGCTGGCAATCTTTGAAATGGTGGTTGTTTTCCCTGTTCCGTTAATTCCCAGAAAAAGGATTACATATGGCTTTTTCGGAGCGTTGAGTATATCTAAGGCCGGTGGGATTTCATTTAGAATCTCTGTGATAGTCTCTTTGAGATATTCCTTCACAAGATCCATTTCAATCTTCCTTCCGGATTTAATAATCCTCCTGTCAAGCCTCTCTGTTATGATCTGTGCTGTGTCGTAGTCCACGTCAGCTTCCAGAAGTATATTTCTAATGGTGTTTTCCACCTCGTCCCTACGGATTATTTCTGTGCCGGATGTTGAACTTTTGAAAAGTTTGATGAATTTATTCTTGATTCCTTCGAACATCCTTCTTTGCTCCCATCTGGCTCTGGGCTGCAGCCAATATTGTATCATAACGCCTTGAGATTTCATCCCTCTGGCTGTTCAGTCCGGAGATTGATGTTTCAACTTCTTTCATATTCCCTTCAAGCCTTGTCCTTACTGCAGCCGGATCCTCGTGTATAAAAATATCCGATCCTATCGGGACAAGAAGCTTACCGCCCAGTTTAAGCGTGGCTTCCATGAAAATGCCTGCCCCTATTGCAACCCTTGTTTCCTTTGATGCTGCAATATTGGAGTCTGTAAGTGCCAGATGAGCCTTCCTGAGCTCTTCCAGCCCTCTAACAAGTGTGTTGACCTGTCCGTCTATGGATTCAATCAGTGATCTGAGATAATTCAATTCCTCTGTTACGTTGACTCTTGATTCATTTTCCATTTACTTTACCCTTGAAAATTCTTTTACTCTCCCTGAGAGCTTCCAATACTGGCATGGGTTCACCGGATAAATAGCTTATGAGAGCGCCCCCTCCTGTGGAGGCGTGATCCATCCTCTTCATAAGACCCAGATGTTCCAGAGCACTAAGGGTATGGCCTCCTCCTGCAATTTTCAGAGCATCTGACGATGCCAGTGCAGTTATGACCTCCCTGGTTCCCACTGAATATTCTGGAATCTCATATATCCCCATTGGTCCATTCATGAAAATGGCACCTGCCGATTCTATGATTTCTGAATACTTTGCAATGGTCTCCAGACCTATGTCAGCAATTGTTTCATCATCAGGGATCTTATCATCCATTGACACTCTTTTCCCCGAAGGACTTAAAACTGCGTCCATGGGCATTATGATCTTCCCAGGATGATCCCTGAGTATATTCCTACATATCTCAAGGAGGCTTTCATGATTCTTGTTGTTTTTCATAATGAAATCCCTGTTCTTCTTCCCTATGTCTTTACCTGAAGCCCAGAGGAAAATATTCCCCACAACCCCACCGGTAATTATACCTGTAACTGTGTCAAGATCCAGGAAACTTCTGGAAACTTTAATTGAGTCGTCAATCTTGGACCCGGCAAGAATGGCAAACTTTGGATTTTCTTTGCCAAAGCGAAAACGATCAAGCATAATAACCTCCTTTTCTACAAGTTTCCCTGCAATGTTCGGCTTTAGACGGTGGAACCCGACAAGGCTTGTCTGCGACCTGTGGATTGCTGGGAATGCATCAATAACAAAATAGTCGAACAGCGGTTCAAGTCTTTTCACAAAATTTGACTGTTCCATTCTCTCTATGTCATCTCCGGGAATATCGGTCTCTTCAGAGTAGAAACGTGAGTTTTCCAGCATTATGATCTCGCCTTCCGCCATTGATGATATGGCACCTCTTGCTGAAGAGCTGTATAATTCATCTACGAAGGTTATCTTCCTTCCTATTATCCTCTGGAGCTGTCTGGAATGATGCTCGAGAGTTGTAAAATCATCCTTTCCCGGCCTGCTCTGATGGCCTACCAGGACAACCTTGGAATGTCTCAACGTGCTTATTGTCTCTGTGTGGGACAGAAATCTTGAGATCCCGATAATCTCCCCTGTTATTGGGTTTATTGGGGAATTTATGTCCAGTCGCAGATATACGGTTTTCTCTTCCAGATCAAAATCATCCATGGTAAAAAAGTCAGGAGATAATTTGGCCATGTCCAGTAATCTGACGGAATGCATATATTGATTTCGCAGGATCACAAAATGAGGGGAAAATAATAAACAACCAGGATATCATGGTGTGTGCCCAGATGTGTGATCACTGCAGCCGGTCTGGGAAAGAGATCCGGCCTTGACGGAAAATTCAGGAAAGAGATGCTTCCAGTATACGATTTCCGAGATGGGGGGATTGTACTGAGACCCATAATTGACTGCATAATAACACACCTCATGAAATCTGGCATAGACGATTTTATTGTTGTCCTTGATCCTGGAGATTCTGTGACCCAGAACTATCTCTCCTCTGAATTTAGAAACATTAAATATGTGTATCAGGAAAAAAAGGCAGGTTTTGGCGATGCAGTTTCCAGATCATCTCAAATTCTTGAGGGAGATTCATTTCTTCTAAACGCAGGAGACGGCCTGATACTGGACATGGAATTCCTTAATTTTTTTGTGCAAAAAGTATTGTCTGATCCCCAGTCAAACCACCTTTGCCTCATGCATGTGGATGATCCAGATCGCTATGGAACGGCAGAATACTTTGTTTCAGGGGATCACATGGAGATAGTGTCAGTGGTGGAAAAATCCCATAACCCACCTTCCAATCTGGCACTTTGTGCCTTTTACTACCTTACCGACAGCGTAATGAAAAATATCGAAAGAACAGGTACAAATATAGAACTGACGCCTGCCATAAATAAAAGTATAGAGGAGGGGGTTCCAACTCATGGATACATTATTGACAAATCAAAATGGATAAGTGTAGGAGTGTCGGAGAGTTATATTGAAGTGCTGAAAAGGTCCCTTGATTATGCCAGATCACGCCTCTGAACCAGCCTTATGCTTTCCATAATGTCTTTGGAATTATTGATTCCCTGTGTTTCAATATCCTGTCTCTGTATTTTTCAAGGTCTTTGAGAATAATTGATACCTCCTGCCTGAGTTCCCTCTTTCTCCTGTATCCCAAATCCTTAAGTTTCTGGTTCTCAGGATGGTAATAATGATCCTCCAATTCTACACGGGGGTTTTCAATATGTTTTATCTCTGCATTCTTTCCGGTCTCCTGATGATATACCTGCTGAACAGTTTCTGCAAGGTAATTTACGGTGTAATATTCATCAAACTGATTATAAACCCTGTATTCCCCCCTTTCAGGCGGTTTTCTTATACCCAGTGCAAGACAGGAAACGCTGTCTTCCAGTGAAAGAAATCCTCTTGCCTGGTTCCCCTTCCCATAGGGTGTTATTGGAATGCCTGCCACGGCCTGCGCACAGAATCTATTAAGTGCAGTCCCCCAGACCTCATCTGTATCAAATCTTGTAAAAAGCGCAGGATATATTATATCTTCTGTCCTTGTTCCGTAAACAACACCCTGCATTACATCGGTTACTGAGAGTTCCCACACACGGTTTGCAAACATAAGGTTGTTTGTATCATGAACCTTTGTCCAATGATACCATGATCCTGCATTTTTCGGGAAAGGAAGGCGATCCTTTCTTCCTCTGTATTCGATATCAAAAAATCCCTCAGGTATGTCTATGTTTGGAGTGCCGTATTCTCCCATCGTCCCCAGTTTAAGTATATGGCAGTCTGGAACCTGGTCCTTTACCTCATAGATAAGATTTATTGTGCTAACAATATTCTTTACCATGGTCTCTTTGGCCTGTCTCAGTCCCATCATAGAATAGGGCGCTGATCTCTGCTCAGCCAGATGCACCACAGCATCTGGTTCAGTTGATTTTATTGCTTCATGCATCTTTTCTGAATTGCTCACATCACCTCTGAAGAATTTTATATCTCCAAGACCTCTTTTACCTACCTCGGCAATTCTTTTCTCCATTGAACTTATGGGAAGTGCTGATTCAGAATGGACTTCCCTCACACGCCGCCTAGTATAAAAATTATCTATGCCTGTGACTTCATGGCCTTCTCTCAAAAGACGAAGCGCAAGAGGCCAGCCGATGTAACCATCGATTCCCATTATCATGACCTTCATGTATTGAGTTAAGGAATTACGCTTAAAATTCTTTCATAATTTTCAGTTGGCGTTGATTAAATATAAGTGGATGTTATAATCTACATGTTTGTCGTTAGCTGTTGATTTCCTGAAGGTATTTATTCCTCTATTCGTAGTTATTGACCCTTTCAGCAGCCTGGTTCTTTTCATGTCCCTTACATCTGGAATGGACGCAAAGGCAAAAAAAGCCATAACTGCAGACGCAGTTCTTTATGGAGGTATAATACTGATATTTTTTGCACTTGTTGGCAATTTTATCTTACTTTTTTTCGGTATTTCAATTCCTGCCCTTGAAATTGCCGGGGGCCTTATACTTCTTATAATGGGTATCGAAATGGTGAGGCAGGGAGACAAGCCTCCCTCTTCTGGAGGAAGGTCTCCAGTATCAGATGTTGGCATAGTGCCTCTTGCAACCCCTCTCCTGGCCGGACCAGGAGCAATATCCCTTGTTATAATCCTCATGGAGGGTAGCATTGCAACAAAAATAATGACCATGGTTTCAATAGTGCTTCTCTTTCTTATCGTATATATTTTCTTCTTTTTTTCAGGCAGGATTGACAGACTTTTTGGGGATAAGGTTATGAAGGTTATAACGAGAATCTTTGGCGTGCTTGTGGCAGGTTTCGCTGTTCAGTATTTCCTCAACGCCCTCTCGCTTCTTGGCCTTAAATGATAAATTTCCATATTATGATGACATTATTGTGAGAACTTCATCCACAGTTTTGTAGAACTCTTCGCTTCTGGTGTTCCTTGGCCTGGGAAGATCTATCCTCTTAGCCTCTATAACTTTACTTGGACGCCTGCTCAAAACTATTATGCGGTCGCTCATCTGAACGGCCTCGTCCACATTGTGGGTTACCATGAGTACTGTATGCGGCGGAAGATCGGGTGATTCCCAGAGGTCCAGAAGTTCCTCCCTTATTGCCTGCGCAGCAAATACGTCCAGTCCCACAAAAGGTTCGTCCAGAAGCATGATATCCGGAGATGTTGCAAGGGCCCTGGCAATTGACACCCTCTGCTTCATTCCTCCGGAAAGTTCCCTTGGATAAGCCTTTTCAAACCCGTCTATTCCCACCATTTTTATGAATTTTAATGCAATTTCTTTCCTTACTTTCTTGTCCCTTTCAATTGGCTCAATAACTGTCTCAACATTCTGGAGAACGTCAAGCCATGGGAACAGTGCAGGATTCTGGAATACCACTGACAATCTTGACCTGTTGCTGCTTATAGGTTCTCCATTGACCATAATGGAACCTGATGATGGTTCAATCAGCCCCAGAATCATCTTTAGAATTGTTGATTTCCCGCAGCCTGATGGACCTATGATGGAGACAAATTCATCCCTCTCAACAGAGAATGTGACATCGTCTATGGCCACCAGGTTTGTCTTGCCCATGTTATATTCCATGCGCACATTCTTCAATGTGAGGAGTTCTGCCACATTTGGTTAACGGAAAGATATATATGTAATATATGTAATTTTTACAGGTTATGAACTCAGTTCACTTCAAACTCTTTTCCGTTGAATGGCAGAGTTACGTCGTATTCTGTAAGGTCTTTTGCCAGTTTTTCCCTCTCGTCACCATGGCACAAGATTATTTTCTCTGGATCAACCGCCTTTACAAACTCGATGAGATCATCATGTCCTGCGTGTGCAGACATATCAAAGAACTCAAGTTTCATTTCAGGTTTAACAGTTGCTCCTGCAATGTTTATTGTGCCGTTTTCCATCAGTGACCTTCCGTTTGTGCCCTCTACCTGGTAACCTGTAAGGAATATTGCACTCTTCGGGTCGTTCATGAGCTGCTGTATGTAAAACAGTACCGGCCCGCCGTCCAGCATTCCTGAAGTTGTTATGATCACATCTGCCTCGTCCACGATTCTCTGCCTCATTCCGTTGCCGCGAACCTGCCTTACCCTGCCCACAGATTTCCTGAAATCCTTTATTGATTTGAGGAAACCTGGGGTATTCAGGTAAATTCCCGTGATACCATTTCCCATTCCATCCACAAATATATTCAGGTCCATGTCGGAAAGTGTCATCATCAGTTCCTGTGTTCTTCCAACTGCAAAGGATGGGAGGATAACCTTCCCATGGTTGTCTATGACCTCCTTTATGTGATTCTTCAGTCTTGCCTTGACCTGTTCCCTGTCCTCATGGAACTTACCTGCGTAGGTGCTCTCCATGATGAGAATGTCTGTCTTCATGGGCTTTGCACCTGTGAGAAGTTTAGTGTCCCTTGTGTACAAATCTCCTGTGACCATTACTGATTTTCCGTTTTCGAATCTCCACATTGTGGAACCGGGTATGTGCCCTGCTGAATAAGGAGTAACTGTAAGTTCTCCTACGTTGAAACTTTCGCCGTATGTGGAGTTAATAAATGATCCATAGAGAGAATCTACATCATCTCTGTTAAACCTTGCCGGATATCCCTCCAGTCCCATTATCTTTATTGAATCGTTCAACAGTGGCTTCATGCTGTTTGCCGTCATTGCCGTGGCATACAGATCTGGTTTGTCCTTCTCGTAATATACGGGAAGAGCCCCTATATGATCCAGATGTGAATGTGTCACAAATATGCTGCTGACTTTCTCTGGTGGGAGTGGATATTGCGGAGGCTTCTCAGGTATTACACCGTAATCCACAAGGATTTTCTCCGTCTTGAACTCCATCTTTATTCCCAATCTGCCTACTTCTTCTGCTCCGCCTAAAAATTTTACTTTCATTTTTCCTCACGCTTTTGCATTTTCTAATCGTCTAGAACAGTTGCAGATTCTCTCGCCGTTTATTTTTGGGAGAGAATCTGTCAATAGTTTGGTGACCTTGACTTCGTTATGCTTCATTGTCTCCATTACCTCAAACGCATCTACAGGTTTATCTGCCCATACGTCGTAGTCCGTAACTGAAGCTATAACGGAATAACACATTGACATCTCGTCCGCCAGATTAATCTCCGGAACAAGTGTCATGCCTATGATATCTGAAAACTGCCTGAACATTTTTGATTCAGACCTTGTTGAGAACCTGGGCCCTTCCACAACTGCATATGTACCGGAACCATGGCAGGCAATGCCTTCTTTCCTGGCCTGTTCGGTAAAAATCTTTGTCATATGTGGACAGAATGGGTCTGCCATGGAAATATGGTAGACTTCCGGACCGTCGTAAAAGGTCAGTTCCCTTCTTCTTGTGTAGTCTATGAACTGGTCCGGGATAACAATATCACCAGGTTTCATTTCCTCTTTAAGAGATCCCACTGCGTTAATTGCAATAACTCTCTTGACACCTATGCTGTTAAGGGCCCATATGTTTGCTCTGTAATTTACCCTGTGTGGTGGTATTGTATGGTTTTTGCCATGCCTTGGTATGAAGGCCACCTCCACACCGTTGATCTTTCCAATTTCAATCTTTCCTGATGGTTTTCCAAAAGGTGTTTCAATTTCTACTGATTTTTGATTGGACAGCAAGTTATACAAGCCACTGCCGCCTATTATCCCTATAAAAGTCATTCTATCACTATATTCTAGTTAAATCCAATGGTAAATTTTAAACGAGTATATAATGTATGTGCAATCAGTATTAAGGGGATGAGTACAGATTAACGGCGAAACTTTTTCTTTACAATCTTCTGCATTCCTGATCCATACTGGGCAGCGGTTTTCCTCAAGTTTACAACTTCATCCGGTAGGCCTATCCTTCTTGCCACTGATCTGAGTATAAGCTTTCTTTCTTCTCCGTTAATATGCTGGTGCCGGGGAATTAAACTGGCAATATCAGTCACATCCTGCTTCATATAGGGTAATACCGTTATTTTTCCAAGGGAATCAGCCATTTTTTTCTCCCTTGGGCATGTAATATTAATGAGTTTCTCGATATCCTCTGCGTTTGTCAGATCCGGTTCCCGTTCATATTTCTGATAACCGTAAAAGAACTCGTCTGCACCCTGCCCGGTTACAACGTATTTCTCAGTGGCGTGCTTCAGTACAGATAGGAGAACTGCCTCGTATCCCAGATCTCCAGACTGGATTGCAGGATCGATTTCCAATATTTCATTGAAAAGTGAATTTATATCTATATAATCAAGTATGATCTCTTTCGCCTTGAATCCCAAAGTCTTGGATATTTTTCTTGAAGCTGAAATATCCTTTGAGTCAGAAAAACCTGTGGTGTAAGGATGAAGCTTGAAATCAGAAAGCGCCATGATTATTGTAGAGTCCAGTCCACCGGAATAGGAAAGGGCGCTGTTGTTTGAAGGGAGGTCGGAAAGCGTGTTTCTGACAGATTCAATGATGGCATCTATCATTGTCTGGTGAACATGGCCATCCACAGTTTTTTGGCTGTCGTTTTCCATATTTCATCTCCAATACAAAGCGATTATATAATCAAGGGTATTTACTTTTCGTGGATTACGTTCCGGATACTTCCGTCATTGTGGATGGCAGATTTAACAATTTCATAAAGAAGAAAGAGGGTTCTAAGGTTATACTGGCAGAGGCCATGCTGGCGGAAATAGAGCATCAGGCAAACCAGGGAAGGTCCATTGGCTTCGCTGCTCTTCAGGAACTGAAAAATCTCAGAGAGATGGCAGATGCCAATACCATATATCTGGAAGTTTATGGCAGAAGGCCAAGCGACTGGCAGATAGATAAGGCTAAATCAGGAGAGATTGATGAAATTATAAGATCAACCGCTGCAGAACTTGGAGCCACCCTTGTAACCGGTGATAACATACAGAAAGACCTTGCAATCATAAAGGGTGTAACTGTAGAATTCCTGGAACACCCAAAAAAAGTAATGCGCAGTATTGAAGAGTTTTTTGATGAAACCACTACCTCCGTTCATCTTAAGGCTGGGCAGAGGCCATTCATGAAGAAAGGAGTTCCAGGTGACGTCAGGATTGAAAGGCATGCTGAAGAACTGTCAAATATCATGGTGGAAAACATTGCAAATGACATTGTAAAGAGAGGAAAACTGGATGAAAAGTCATTCATAGAGATGGATTCCTATGGTGCAACAGTAATACAGCTAAGGGATATTAGGATAGTTATCACAAGACCTCCATTTTCAGATGATATAGAGATTACTGCAGTCAGGCCTATTGTGAAGCTTAATCTTGAATATTATAAACCTAGCGCTGAACTTATAAACAGACTGGAAACACAGGCGAATGGCATAATCATTGCAGGTGCTCCAGGGGCAGGGAAAAGTACGTTTGTTCAGGCGCTTGCTGAACATCTCAGCGATCAGATGAAGATAGTCAAGACCATGGAAAAACCACGGGATCTGCAGGTTAAGAAGGACATAACCCAGTATACAGAACTGGAAGGGTCCATGGAGAAAACAGGAGACATACTGCTTCTTGTCAGGGAAGATTACACTGTTTTCGATGAGATGAGGGTTACTTCAGACTTCAGGATATATTCTGATCTCAGGCTTGCAGGGGTTGGAATGGTTGGAGTGGTGCATGCAACCAGACCTATTGATGCACTCCAGAGATTCATAGGCAGGGTTGAACTTGGCCTCATTCCCCAGATAATTGACACAATTGTGTTTATAGATAAGGGGAATATTTCAAAGGTTCTTATAACTGAGTATGTTGTCAAAGTCCCCAGTGGCATGACACAGGAGGATCTATCAAGGCCCGTAATAGTTGTGAAGGATTTCTACACCTCGGTTCCAGTATACGAGATATATACCTTTGGTGACCAGATAGTTGTTGTGCCGGTTTCAAAGAAACAAGAAAAGAAGCCAATAGAGGCAATGGCTCTTGACAGAATAACAGAAACCATCAGGGATTATCTTGGAACATCCAATGTTAAAGTTTCCCTGAAAGATGAAAACCGTGCACTGATTCGGGTTGATGAAAAGTATATCCCAAGACTGATAGGTAAGAAGGGCGTTAATATTTCTGAACTTGAGAAGAAGATGGGGATCAAACTGGATGTTGAACCGGAGGTTTTTTCAGAGGAAGAGGATGGAAAAATAGAGGTGATTCCAGAGATCAAAAATAAAATTATTTATATGGACGTAAAGAAGAGAAATGTGAATGTTAGAATATATGCTGACAATATACTTATTCTTCAGGCAAGAAGCTCTTCAAAGGGGATTATAAGAATCAAGATGTCCAGTGATCTCGGAATCGCCATTACAAAGTATATAAAAGAGGGAAAGAAATTTACTTATTCACTGATTGAGTGATGCTATTTTTCACTTGATCTGAGGAATTCGAACAAAAGCCTTGTTCCGTATCCTGTGGCACCATGTGAAATGTAACCTTTCCTCACTGTCTTTGCCTGTGTCCATGCCGTCCCCGCGATGTCCAAATGAACCCATGGCTTTGAGTCAACAAAGTTGCTCAGGAATGCACCAGCAGTCTCGGCTCCGCCAGCCCTTCCTCCTGTATTCTTTATATCAGCAACATCGCTTTTTATCTGTTCCTGGAAGTCGTCATCGAGTGGTAGAGGCCATAATTTTTCCCACGTTGTCTTGGAAGAATCAAGTATTTTTTGCTGGAGATCAAGATTATTCGTCATTATCCCGCCGATGTTATTTCCCAGAGCTACAACACATGCTCCCGTTAGTGTTGCAAGATCTATGACAGCAGAAGGATCGTAATTCCTCACCCCATAGGAGAGAGCATCTGCCAGAACCAGTCTTCCTTCTGCGTCTGTGGAAATTATCTCCGAAGTCACTCCGTTGTAATGGGTGAGAATATCTCCGGGTTTGTAAGCGTTTCCTCCAGGCAGATTCTCAGTAAGTGGGGTTATTCCAACCACGTGAACCTTCAACCCGGCCCGCGATATTGCATACATGGCCCCGAGGACAGCAGATGCCCCACATTTGTCGAATTTCATCTCTTCCAATCCCTCAGATGATTTTATGGATATTCCTCCACTGTCGAATGTTATCCCTTTTCCCACAATGAGAACAGGTTTCTGGGCCGATCCTTTATACTCCATTACAAGCATTTTAGCAGGTTCCCTTGCTGATCTTGATACCGCCTCTATACCACCCATTCCAAGTTTTATGAAATCATCCCTGCCGAAAACTTTCAGGTCCACCCCACTGAACCCACTTGCTACCTTCTCGAAGTGAGTTGGAGTTCCTATGGATGATGGAAGATTCCCAAGATCCTTGGTTAAATTGGAGGCCTCCCCTATAATTGTACCAAGTTCAATGCTTTTGGAAACATCTGAAGAACTGAATATTCCAACTTTCTCTATACTCTGGTCTTTCCTGGACCTGTACCTGTTAAATTCGTAATTTGTCATTAGTGCCAGGTAGCTGAGTTCGTATGCCTCATGTTCAGCATCTGATTTTTCCGGTGGAATGATGAGTATTGATGACATCCGCATCTTCTTTATCTTCGAGATGGCATGTGAGAATCTTATTCTCATCATCTCATCATTGAATTTTATCTTATCACCCAGACCTATTAAATAAAGGTTGGGTTTCTCTTTTTCCCCGTTGATGAATGCTGTCTGTTTCATCTCTGATGTAAATTTGAGTTTTTCTGAGTATTTGCTGAAGCTATATGATTTGAGAATTTTTGCCTTAACTTTGGAAGTTTCATTTTGGAACACCCCCATAAGCAATATCTCATATCCCTTTTCTTTTATGTCTCCAGATTCCCATTTAATTTCCATGTATTTCACTTGCCCTTAAATTAAAGCTTATTACAGTCTTGTTTTAATATGTAATCAAAATACTCAATAAACACAGGGTAATAAATACATGCAATGTTCAAAGTGCAATGAAAAGGCGGTGTATGAGGTGAGGTATACGGGATCCAACCTCTGCAAAATTCACTTTAACCAGTTTGTTGAAAAACGGGTAAAGAAAGAGATAAGAGAACAATTGAAACGTACCGGCAGACCCATAGTTATATCCGTTGCAATTTCAGGAGGAAAAGACAGTTCAGTGACACTTTACCTCCTCAATAAGATATTTGGAAAAGACGCAAAAATAAAACTGTTTCCTTTCACCGTAGATGAAGGGATATCAGGATACAGGGATTCGGGACTTGCAAGGGCACGAGAACTTTGCAATGATCTGGGACTGGAACACCATGTAATATCCTTTTCAGATAATTATGGAAAAAGGCTTGATGAGATCGTCAGGGAGGATATTAGAAATACAATACCCTGCTCACACTGTGGCCCCATGAGAAGAAATCTCATGAACAAAATATCAAGATTAAATTTTTCTGATTACGTGGCTTTAGGGATAAACCTGGACGACTATGCACAGTCAATTCTTATGAATGTTGTGAAGGGCGATATAAAAAGGCTTGCAAGAATGGCCCCCCATGATTTTGTCAGGGAGACACTTGTGCCAAGAATCCTCCCTTTGAGAAAAATCCCAGAAAATGAGGTTATGCTTTATGCTGTTCTAAATGGAATAAAGTTTGATTCGGGATGGTGTCCTTTTTATGGAAGGGCACAGAGAAACAGGTTCAGACAGATTATTGCTGATCTGGAGGAGGAAACTCCTGGAACAAGACATGCACTTGTAAAGTTTCACGACGAACTGAAACCAATCTTATCTGATTCCGTTAAACACGAGGAACTTGGAAAGTGCTTCATTTGTGGGTCTCCCACATCAAATAAAATATGTGCGGTATGCAATGATCTTTCTGAAATGAACTATGCATGATTAATGAAATTCTGTCTAAAAAGCACGTTTAGTGCGAAACGTTTATTATAAGCGCATTAATTTATGGAAATCCATTATTGAAAAGGGGCTGTAGCTTAGCATGGTTTGAGCACCCGGCTGATAACCGGGAGGTCACCGGTTCAAACCCGGTCAGCCCCATTTGGTATTAGGGGATATATATAACAACAAAAAAATGTCTGAATTTACTTTTTAATATAAAATTTATTGGATAATACAACCCATGTCTAACCTTTACGATAATTATTTAGATTTAACAATATAAAAAAACTTTAACTGGTTATAATTTTGTTTTCAAAATAATTTTCATTAATCTTTTTAACAAAACCCTCGTGTAATGTATTATAAGATATCCCTAACATAACACTCTCTGATTTTCCATGACCATCGATGACCTATTCATATCATATTACCAGGTGTAAATTAATAAAAGAATTACCTCTTGGGTAAAAATACGTTAACTCTTATTAACGAGTGTAATTTCTTTTTTTAAACGAGTGGTGAATAAAAATGAGTTGTCTATCTAAAACCGTAAACGGATCCTAAACTATGTCTATCTAATAACATGAATGGATCCTAACTACGTTTATCACTTAAAATGATAAAAGGATAAAAAGACAAATAGGTCTATGGATAAAATGGATAAAATGATAAAACACTGAAATGATAAAAACATAACATTATCTTATGTTCTTGTGATATGATGATGAGATTACAAGATGATGAGATAATCAGATTACAAGATGATGTTATTACCTTAAAATTAAGAAAATTTAGAAGGAATTTCATTTAGATCTCTTCACTATTGATTTTTAAAATTCATGGTAAATGTTTTTTAAACTTTTACTGGTATAATCTCATGTTATTGATCAGTGTATTTTTTATACAGTTCGTATAACTGTTTTACAACTTTAGTGTTAGGATTCAGTCTTTCATTATTTTTTACTTTGTTTTTAATTCTAATTAATTCTCTTTGTTGTATTCCTATACTCTTAACATCCTTAGGTTTTAATGTTAATATCCATTTAGTGAATTCTTTATCGTTAACATATTCAATATACGAATTATCATCAATTCCGAATATTTCTGTTTCATCTAAATTATTAGATTCCTTACCAATGTATCTTATTTTGTTGACATAAATATGTTTTCTTTGTGCTATTCCTTCAATATAATCGAATTTGTTATCATTATGTTTCACATATTGAGTTAATACATTATCAAGAGATTTCCAATATGCTATTGTAGGTTTATCAAGATTGTTTGAAGATTTACCTGATCTATAGTCTATGAATTCATTATATTGAATACCATAAATATTCTTTGAGTAAGGTAAACATGGAATAACATTTTCAACTTTATTTCCAGCAAGTATGAAGTTATACGGTTTTATTTTTTTATTTAGTTCTTTATTTTCATTCATTTTCTTAAATCTTTTAAGAATAGAAGGTTTTGATGCTGTTATCTGGGATACTGCAATTTTATTATTGAAATAGTTATAGTTGTTTGTGAGAATAGATTTCCATACTTCTTTACTGTCTATATCCTTTAAATGTCCTAAACCATGAGATGAATATTTTCTTATATTATTAAAATTATCATATAAGCAATATCTTTTAGCTGAAATTCCATAGAATAATACATTATCAAGTGGTTTTTTCTCATCATCTTCTTCTATTTTAAACATTTCTGTCTCAATAGAATAAGGATTCAATGTTTTAAAAAATTCTTGAAGTTGTTTAACTATTTCAGGTTTTACGAATACAGAATCTGTATCACAATATGCAATATAGCCATTAGATTCGGTTATATATTCTGCAATAGCTAATATTAATCTTGCAGAAGAGGTAATCAAAGTAGCCATTATTGGATTGAAATATTCACCTATTCTCTCTATATTATCTGTGTGGTAAGTAAATTGTTCAGTTGAATAGACTTTAATATCCATCTTTGTTTCAATAGTCTCTTGATTTTCTTCAATATAAATACCATAAGATGTGGCATTAGCTATTATTTTTAAGATTAGTTGTAGTTGATCCCAATTTTCTGGTTTTTCTTTTTTTATTTTAATTCTTTCTTCTATTACTTTACGGATAAAATTTTCATCCTTATTTATTGTTATATCATATATATTAACATCTTTTAATTCGGCTTGAATAGAATCAGGATGGAATGTTATAGCTTTAATAATTTCTGGACTTTTGCCAGTTAATATTTTAGAAGCAATAACATCCTGAATAGTATACCAGATTTCTTTATCAGATGTTAAATAGTTTATTCCTATATTTTTAGCTTGACCGGAATATTCCATTCTGATAGGCGAAATATCTTCTTTTGTTTTGATTAAACATATGGAATGCATTTCTTTTTTTGACCATAATTCGTGATTTCTCAGGTTCTTAAGAAAGAAGGTAAAGAATATAGGGTGAATTCTAAACCATTTTATAGAGATAGTTAGTAGCGCTATAAGATTTAATTTAGAAATTAAAACAGAAACACTAGCCAATGTTAAAGATTAAGATTTTACAAGAGCTTAATGATTAAGCCTTAGTATTCTAGATTTCTTTGTTTAGTTTTAACTTTATATATAGCGAAATCTTCTGGTAACATGCAATTCTCTAAACTTCTCTGACTAAAAATAAATCTTCCATCACAGACAAATCCCAATTCGAACCAATTTACTTTATTAAGTTTATCACAAAGTGTTTTCAAATCTAATTCCTGATTCTTTGGGAAGATAGCTAATACAGAACCATCATAATAATTGCTAGGGTGTAAAAAAAATGGCTCTTTGTTGCGAGTTTTACAATTAACATATATTCTTTTTTCTTGACTTTGATAATGTAATCTTCCCCACTCCCACCAATTATTTTCATCGAATTTCTTTATTCTTCTTTTCATTAAGGTTTCTTTGAACTTGTTTAGATAATCAATTTTCTTGTTAAATATCATTTTCTTGGTCTTTCCTGTTTTTGCGGTAAATGAGCATACAAAATCTGCATTTCCATATTCATCATTTGAAAAGATTTTATCTGCTCCACTAACCGCTCCAACTTTAACAAAAAATATGTCACTAAATTTTACAGGATACTGGTTATCTGTAAATAGTAATTGTCCATTAGACAATGTGAATTCTTTATATGTGTTTGTTCTTCTTGTAAAATTATCTTTTTCAAAACGCCAGATAATGCAATTAGGAGTATAGTCTCCAAAGATTTTATTATCACCTAAATCTATCAAATCTGTGATTGTCCCATTATTATAAATAAAAGTATTCAAATTAATACTTGATGTTGCCTTCAAAAAGTCTCTCGGGGTTATGAATATTAATTCTCCATGTGGTTTCAAGTGTAGAATACTTTTGTAAATGAAGAACAAATATAGGTTTGACCTTTTATCAAACAGAGATTTATATTTTTCTAATTTTAATTTAGTTTCCTCTGGT
This sequence comes from Oxyplasma meridianum, assembly GCF_038024865.1. Taxonomy (NCBI): domain Archaea; kingdom Methanobacteriati; phylum Thermoplasmatota; class Thermoplasmata; order Thermoplasmatales; family Thermoplasmataceae; genus Oxyplasma; species Oxyplasma meridianum. Next base: position 1,182,649 of record NZ_CP133772.1, read on the forward strand.
ATATCTTGAAATTTGACGTAAGGAGGATTACCTATAATAGTATCAAATTTTTCTTCAATACTATAATCAAAAAAATCAATATTTAATATGTTTTTACCTTTGTAAATTGGATCAATTTCTATACCCACTGCATTATTCAAATGTTTTAAAAAAGCACCATTACCGCAAGAAGGCTCTAATGTATTTCCATTATTCTTCTTAAGTCCTAACATCTGGCTAACTATTGATTCAGGAGTAAAAACTTGTCCTAGATTTTTTATTTTATCGTAAATATTCATTAAATAACCTCTTAAATATGAAGAATATTTCAGCTCTTAATCTTATTGATTCACCAAAATTCTTTAGGATGAATTTTTTTGCATCTTCATAATCCCTGACCTTAATAATTCTATTTATGCCCCATTTACATTGGAATGGTAGGTTGTTACCATTCGGTTGTAACGTTGTTAGAGATTTTAGTGAATTGATAAAAATATCTGTTGTATTAGATCTGTTTATAACAAGAAAATAATAATCTTTAGAATTTTCGGATAGATTTGTTTTCAATTTCTCAAAATAATCTAGCCAGTCTATTTCGTTCGGGAAATCTGGTATTTTCCCAGTTAGTGCATAATAGATACCTAATTTACAATTTAAATTATCAGCACTAGTTGTTTCTGTAATTTTGATATTTACTGGATAAAATATGCCTGTTTCTTCAAAAGAGAAATCATACCAAGCTCTAGATTTAGGCACATTTATTGAGAAGTTACCCCTAATTAATCTAATGACCTCGTCTTCGTTTATTCTAGAGTTTACTCTACCATCTGCAAAAGAATTAGACAGTTCCATATTTGACTCAATCAGATATTTTCTTATTTCTTCTAACTTTTTTGGTATAACCATATTATTACTTCTCATTCAAAATATAAAAAATCCACCAACCATGTAATCATCACCCAGAAAGAATTGGCTATTTGTATAGCGTTGCCATACCGCAATTTTTGTAGTACATTTATGTAAGTATAAGTTCTTATAGTTTTGTATCATGCCAACTAACCCCTTTTTATCTTCCCTTTCCCCATAAACCTTAATTATTTTTCCCTTCTTTAATCTTTCTTTGCTGATACCATAATGTTGATTTGTTTATTTTCAGTTTCCTTCTTTCATCTGGATCATTTGATAATATCTTTTCTCTTGTCTCTATGTAATCATTCCTTTTTATCTTTATCTCTGGTATTGTAAATTCAAGTTTCTTTGAATTATCAGATATAAATTTAGAGAATTCCCTGATATTTTCAAACATTATATTTTCTAATGTATGCTTTTTACCTTTGTATTGATATCTCTGATTGAAATTCTCTTTGATTGTTTCAATTAATCTATTTGCTGTCTCTGGTCTTAATCTTATATGATAATTTTCAGTGTTTAAAAGGTTAAAAGGATAAAAGGATAAAAGATATTAAAAACAAGATAAAAATGTCTTTTAATTTATCATAAAATATTTCTTCATTCTTTTCTATTTATATCTTCACCCTTGTCTTCTCATATACTTTAATCTGTTTACCTTCTTTAATCTTCTTTTGTTGATACCATAATGTTGATTTATTGATTTTCAGTTTCTTTCTTTCCTCTGGATCAATTGATAATATCCTTTCTCTTGTCTCTATATCATCATTTCTTTTTATCATTATCTCTGGTATTGTAAATTCAAGTTTCTTTGAATTATCAGATATAAATTTAGAGAATTCCGTTATATTTTCAAACATGATATTTTCCAATGTATGCTTTTTACCTTTGTATAGATATCTCTGATTGAAATTCTCTTTGATTGTTTCGATTAATCTCTTTGCTGTCTCTGGTCTTAATCTTATATGATAATTCTCAGTTGTTATGAAATCTGATTTCTTTAGACCATATTCCAGTATCTGTATAACAGAATAGTCTATAACATATCTGAATAGTTCTTGTAAATCATAGACTAAAGGTGTTTTTGAAGGTGCTATTTCATGCAAAAATCCTATAGAAGGTTCAAGACCTATTGTATTGATATCAGGCAAAAAATTAAAGAGAAATAAGAAACCCCCATCTAGGACAATCTTTATCCCCTCCACGATCAAGGAAAAATAATTTAGTGTTGGTTTCAATGTAACAACATGGGTAATGCTTTCGGAATGCAGTTCATAATAGAGAGGTGCATTCCTGATCTTTTCCATGATTAGTGAGAAATTGGCCTGAAAAAGATCAAAATGATCTTTGGCATGTCCATACTTGAATATTGGTGCAAGAGAATATGGGGGTATGCTTGCGATACCATACAGCAATATAGATCCAGGATTCACTTTCTTGATCATATCAAGGGTGAATCTCTATGCAGATGGGAAGATCCCATCCTGTCCATGAGTTCACTGTTCCTCTGTGATATGATATTTACAGGCATTATGGTGGACAAGTATGTATTACCCTACCATGTCTGAATACTGATCTGAGGCAACGGTGAAACTATCTTTGACACGGCAAGGTTCATAACCCGATTGATCTCATCCTCCGTCAGATATGATTCCAGTATGTCCATTAGATCTTAGATCCCTGATATCTTCAGCAGCGGAATAAATGGGCCATAGATCAGAATCCTTGTTGGCAGAATGCTTCTTATCCTCTTAGTTTCAACGTTGATCATCTTTCCCAATTATCTATAGTGTTGCTTGGTGTTCTTAAGCGTCTTATTGTAATATTGAGTTCTCTTGTAAACATAGATTTGACCTTTGACAGGTTTCTTAACAATCTGCTTCTTTGAAGTAATTATGGTATATGCCACCATTATCTATAAGTCCCCCTTTGTAAATAAAACATTTAAAACAGCTGATTTAAAACGAATTAATAATGGTAAATTAACGAAGATTCAGATTGATGGTTAGAAAATATTCTTAAACGTTTCTACAAGTTGCTACAGGTAACACATGGAGTTTCTTACTTTCTCTTTCTTCTAATCGTTACCTATTCAATCTTCCTCACCACTATCTCATTGTTTTTCATATAAAATCCAACATGATCTCCTTCGTCAATGTTCAGATACTCAGCCACCTCCTTAGGAAGCGTTATCCTGAGAGATGAACCCCTTTGGGAAGATCTGGTTACTGCCATAAGTTTCACTGTTGTCATTCAAGGGGTAATAATGGTAATAAGTTAAATGTTTCATTAAGAGTAATCAGCTTAGTTCTTATGCGTATAAGAAAACGCATATTCCTCTTATGAGGATTTCTAATAACTCATTTGCACATGATCTTTAATTTACAGCCTTGTTTACATGTTCTAATAGAAACATTTATTCATGGGATATTCACGTAACTGTATGATCAGCTTGCTTCATGTTTCAATTGTGGAGAAATGATCAATCATGAAGATAAACCATTTTTCTGTTTTTTTTGTTAAGGATTCAATAGACTCATCTCTCTTCTCTAAGATTTTGAATAACATGTATTATATCCATACAGAAAGAGTAGGTGCATCCAACATCCCTATTACGACAATGATCAAGTTACTATATCTACAGAGTGAATACAACATGGTGGATGAAAAGGCTGAAACCATGATGATAGAGGGCATATCTTTCATGAATTACCTAAATTATCCTGACAGGTTGCCAGATGCAAGAACCATCTGGATCTTCATGGAAGGGTTATCAAAAAACTTGAAGGGATCATGCCATATGGAATGAATTAAATCTAACAGTTGAGAGAGAATAGAATAATAGTGCCTACAGGATCCATGAAGGAAATCAATGTAAAGATCACTGCACAGGACAGCATGATCATAACAGCAGATCCAGGAAAACATGGAGAGAAGAGATCTCTTGTATCTATAAACATGATTTTACCTGCAGAGATTAACATGGTAGGAAATGCAGATATCAAAGAGAAAGAGACCAAGCCAGAGAAGAAGATGAATAAGAAAGAGAAAAGACATGCAAAGAAGACATGCAAAGATCATCTTAGAAGAGAAGAAAGGGATCATGAGGGAAGAGTATAGATATTCCGAGACAAGAAGATCCAAGGAGAGACAGGATAATATCCTTATAATTTTCAGTTTTTATTGAAGAATTCTGTTAGATTTGTTGAATCAGAAAGTTAATAGAAAACCTTAGTGCTAGTGTTTTCATAGGTGATCATGTGGCCTGTCTGTAAAAATAATAAACACGCAAATAAAGATAAGACCGCAAATGATCGACAAATCCCTGATTCTAATTTATTTGCCTTATCTTACTTCATAGTGTAAAATTCTTTCTACCACACTTTATATATCAAAACAAATTTTCTATTTATGTCTTATTTACTTGTAACCAGCCGGTGCCCCATCACACATGATAACGTGAGGGGGAAACACGTGGTTAAGGAGAACGTTGGCGGAGTAGCAACCGGCCTTAGAAACATGATGAAGAAAGAGGGTGGAGTATGGGTCTGCTGGGGAGATGGTAACCTGGATCATGAATACCAGGAGGAGGATTATGAAGGTTATAAAATAGTGAGAGTCCTAATTAACCAGAGAGAGAAAAACGGATTTTATGATGAGTTTTCCAATGGAACTTTGTGGCCTTTATTTCACTATTTTAGGGATAGGATCAAAATCAATAACATAGGATATAAATATTATAAGGCTGTAAACGAGAAATTTGCAGACAAGATCGCTAAATATATCAATAAAGACATCAAAATTTGGGTGCACGATTACCAGCTTACTCTTGTGCCGGGCATTTTAAGAACAAAAGGCATAAAGAACTTTACCATTTTCTCATGGCACATACCATGGGTTGCAAGCGAATTCTACGCTATACTACCAAGAGCAAGGGACATACTGGAAAGCATGGTACAGTCCAATATGATCACATTTCATAATGACCAGTATTCCAGAAATTTCAGAAATTCTTGCGAGAAACTTCTATTTGGAGAATATAATCTGGAAAACAAGTTGTTTGCCTATTCACTTGGAATAGATTACGAGTATTTCTCCAGTGCCGAAACCAACCAAAGGCTTAAAGAGTCGTTTAAGGATAAGAAGATCATATTTTCCATTGACAGACTTGATTATACAAAGGGACTCACCAACCGTGTTCTTGCCATAGAGAATCTAATGAGACGGTATCCACATTACCATGGAAAATTTGTGTATGTCATGGTTGTGACTCCCAGTAGAACTTCAGTTTCTGAATATATGGCCATGAAGAGAGATCTTGAAATGACTATAGGAAGAGTTAACGGTCAGTATGGAGACCTTGAGTGGACTCCCATAGTTTATATGTACAGGAAAATATCTGGTCCAACCCTGCTTTCCTATTACAGGATTGCAGATATAGCCCTCATAACCCCGCTCATTGACGGCCTAAACCTTGTGAGCAAGGAATTTGTGGCTGCTACAGAACATGGAATGCTCATACTGTCCCTGTTCGCAGGTGCAATATACAATCTCCCACAGGCAGTAATAGTGAATCCCAACGATCTGGATGCTATGGCAGATGCAATAGACCGCTGCATAAAGATGCCTCTTGAGGAGATCAGGCAGCGCCTTACAGCAATGAAAAACAGTGTACATGTCAGGGATATAAGGTGGTGGATTTACAAGATAGATGGCACATCGGAGAAGATTAAGAATGGAAGTTTCGCACTTGAAATCAATTGATAGCATAATAGAAAAAATAAAGGGAATAAAACCTAAACCTATGATTTTTCTTGATTATGACGGTACCTTAATACCTATAACAAGTGATCCTGATGCCTGTTTTGCGGATGAGAGTCTTGTAAGAATATTAAAATCTGTTGACAGCAGATATGATCTCTACATTGTTACAGGGAGGTCTTACGATACCATAAGGAAATTTATACCCATTGACCTGAATTTTGTGGCGCTGCATGGGGCAATTACCAGGAAAAAAGGTGGGGAACCGGTTGCAATTCAAGGTTATGAACATTATGTGGAAATCTGCGATTCCATTTTCGAAAAACTTCCATTAATATTCCATGATTTCAGGGGATTAGTATACGAGAACAAAAAAGGTGTAATCGGTTTCAACTTCTGGAAGTTGGAGGATCAGGGAAAAATCGGGGAGGTTTCTGCAATGGTGAAGGATCTTGCAGAATCTAACGGGATGGATTTCAGGGAAGGAAAGATGATCTCGGAGATAAGGATTCCAGGATGCAACAAAGGGGAGGCCATAAGAAGATTGAGATCAGGAAGGAATGCAGTAATTGCTGGTGACGACGTGACAGATGAGGATTCATTCTTTTACAACCAGGATGCCCTGCTCATAAAGATTGGCGAGGGACAAACACTGGCGAGGTACAGACTGAAGGACTATAGTGAAATGAGAAAAGTACTGGAAGGGATCTGAGAATCTAAAGACCTTCAATGGTATACAGGTCTCTCCTTCTTTCTTTTAACAGTGGAACACTTTCTGCATATTCCTTTACAATGCCCATATCCAGATCAACGTTAAGCACTGTCTCTTCCTCTTCTGCTTCTGCAATTACATCTCCCCATGGGCTAACTGCCATGGAGTGCCCAATGAACTGTTCATTACAGTTTGAAGATGCTATGACGAAGGAACCATTTTCAATGGCCCTTGCCCTGATCAGTGTTTTCCAGTGATCAAGCTTCCTTTCACCCTTGAACCATCCCGCCTGGTATGAGAGAATGTCTGAACCAAGAAGGCGCAGCATTCTGGCAGGTTCCGGGAAACGGAGGTCGTAGCATATCAGTGTACCAAGAGTAAAATTTTCAGAGGTAAATGCCAAATAGCCGTTGAGGCCAAAATCATAAACATTGGATTCTTTAGACGAATAAGCATCAAAAAGGTGAGTCTTCCTGTAAATGCCTGCCACAAATCCCATGTCATCAATAAATACGGATGTATTGTATGGCTTTACATTATTTCCATTGCTCTCTGCCATGTTCATCAGAACCCTTATTCTGTTTTTTTTTGCAGAAGAAGCTATTGCTGATACAAAATTTCCGGAGATATTCTCGGACTCTTTCACAATCCCCCTGGGATTACTGTAGTCTGGAATGTACATCTGGTATTCAGGAAAAACAACAAGATCTGTCTTTTCATTTTTCAGGCTTTCAAGTATATCCAGGCTTTTTTTCAGATTATCCTCCTTTGAACCAGTGGATCCCATCTGTACAATTGAAACTTTTACATGTGCCATTTAAATAGCACCTCCTTCCGATAATTTTTCAGGCAGATAGGTGTCAGTAACATAGTTCAGTCCGTATTTTGCAAGTGCCTGCTGTTCAGCTTTTTTGTTTATCTGAAGCATTGTCTCGATCTCCTCCTTCCATGTCTCTGAATTGAATCTTGGATCATTAAGTTCTGCTTTGAGTGCATCTACATCCTTATCTGTAAGTTTATCAGTGGGCAGATCATAATTTAGTATATCTGAGGCAGTCACACCGATGAATCCAGCTGTGGGGACTGCAAGATGGTGTGATATATGGGCTGTCTTTATTGCACCATAGGCAATTGAACCAAAAATCCTGAAAGACCATGGATCACCGTCTGTGAAAACATACACGGGAAGGCCAAGTTCCTCATTCATTCTCTTTAGAATTCTCCTGGTGCTCCTTGCGGGCTGTCCCTTGAGATGTACCAGTACCGATCTCATCCTCTCATCAAAACCGTTTTCAACAAGCCTGTCAAACATTCCACCTGTTTCTATTGCAAGTATAAAGTCAGCGTCTGCGGATTTAAGCCTGAGTTTTTCCTTTTCCACATTATATGGTATTGGGTACCCTCCATCCCCCACGTCATCCTTGCAGTTAATTGTTTTGAAATCGCCTTTCCTGCTTTTCTCCTCCACTGTTATGTTTCCGATAATACTGGCACCATTTTCCTCTGGCCTGAGGTGGAAATCCTCTCTCAGAAGCTTACTTACAATTTCAAGGTCTTCAGCCAAGAGGTTGGATTCATCCTGTGTATGGAACTTGCCATTTCCCCAGCCCTCCGATATGTAATACATTTCTCTAAGAGTTGAAGACTTGTTTTCTCCAATCATCTCCATTATGAACTCCACCACAGAAAGAACCTTAAGAATATATTCAGCCCCGTCAATTGATCTGGCGCTTCTCGTAGTGATATTTTCTCCATATCTCCAGATGGAGTATTTTGGATCAAGGACAATGTTGTCCTTATTCCTGGAGGGAAGTGATATCTCCGGTACCTCTCCCATTTTCAGTGCAGTATACATCTCCAGTACCATCTTTCTCAGTTTTTCAATAGATTCTTCATCATTGTTCATCCTGCGTTTCACCCTCCTCTATCTTAACAGATTTAACATTCCAGTCAGATGGGAGAAGTTCCCCTCCCTGCACATATACTGGATCTATCCCCTTGAAATAGTAATCAGTTCCTGCATAATCTATAAATTTGCCCTTCATTGTGAACGATACCTTCCTCGATTCAGATGGCAAAAGATTGTCAATATTCCATGAAATGCCTTCTTCCGGCACATCTCCAGTTGGGGGTGATGCGTAAAGGGTGAAGCTTCTCTCCTCCCCTGAATAATTTATTATTTCCACTTCTATTTCCATAGAATCATCCCTCTGGACGGTATTCTCCTTTATAAAAACAACATTTGCAATTTTTGAAATGATTGGGCCCACAGCAGGCTGGTCCTCATTGACAATGGACGCAGCCTTCCTTGCTATTTCCGGAATCAGGCTCTGAACAAGCCTGAATTTCTCATTGATTTTTTGTCTTTTGTCCTTCTTATTCATGAAAGATTTAAGAGATCTACCCATGATCTTCATTGCAAGCTTTATCTCCTCCATTATTGCCTCAACGTTTGCAATTGCCTCTTTTGATTCGGATGTATATGGTAATCTGACGCCATAAACATGGACAAAAATGATGGCCGGCCCAAATGGTATTCCGGTGCCCTGCCTCTGTTCAAGCCCATAAGACCTCCAGTCTGTTTCAGATATTGCCCTTGTGATTGCACAGGCTCCAGGCTGGTAAAGAAGCGGGACTTTGTTTGCGTACCTTACTATTCTCACCTGATCATCACCTCTGATGTCCCCACCATAAACCAGACCGGCTTCAACCGCAAAAGGGTTCCCGTTATAAACAGATGCCTTCCTTATGACAGGCCTGCAGTAGAATGAAGGGTGGTGATCCTCGTATACATTTTTCAGCCCCTTTATTATGAATTCCTCGCCAAGTGGGGATAGGCAGTCAGTGGGGGGAGGCATCATTTTTACTTTTGTGAACGCTTCCCTCAGTGCTGATATCTCATGGAGAGTGATCTGCCTGGGGTCTTTGTTTTCTTCAATTCCCGCAAGTTTGAGGATTTCTGATGCAAGGTTTCTGCTGATCCTGTTGAAATCAGATGTCAGAAAAGACCACATTGATTTTTCATGGGATTCCTTTGCCATAGACTGCACCTCTCCCATCTCAAGACCAAGTGGGTATGGTTTTACTGGTACTGAAGGCTTGGACGGTACCTCAAGTGCCCTGTTGAATATGTATTTCCTGTTATCCGGGTCTGTGAAAAGAAGCTGCATATTTGGGTTTGAAACTGCCGTCTCCTTCAGGTATTCAAAAATGGACTGCCTTCCAACCTGGTATTTGCCTCTTAGAGGTATGGAGACTGAAGTCCCGCTGACCCTGTTCCATATAACGGGCTTCTCCTCCACTATATTGGCAGTATTATCTTTAACATTTATTCCCAGGCGGAACTCGAATGCTACCTCATCCCCTGCAATTTTTGATTTTACATTGGAGACTTTTCCCGTTGTTATCTGCCCATAAAGTATTGCTGCAGTTATACCGATACCCTGCTGCCCCCTTGTCTGCCTGAGTCTGTGAAATCTTGACCCATAGAGGAGCTGCCCGAAGACTTTGGGTATCTCCTGCCTGTTTATCCCTGGGCCGTTATCCTCAACTGTAACAGTATACTGATCAGTATGGTCCTTCCTGATTGAGACAGAAATATCAGGCAGTATGCTGTTCTCTTCGCATGCATCAAGGGAATTATCCAGAGCTTCCTTCACCACCATGAACATTGATTTCTGGGGAGAATCGAAACCAAGAATGTGTTTATTCTTTTCAAAAAATTCAGAAATAGATATTTCCTTAAATCTGTCCTGGGTGTCCCTGTTTCGGACCATGGAGCTTTCAGTGGCTTGACCCTAATATTTTTTACCATTGGTCTTATTGTTTGCAGTTAGGGATTACAGGTAGTTCTCAACACCATAACCCTGATCCAGGAAATGAGAACATTACGGCAAAACCTTTTCATTTCACATATCCAGTAAAATATGATTTTATGCAAGCAAATCTAACTGCCCTGAAAAATGCTGATCTAAAATTAATGGATTATCCAAAATACCCAAGATCGTCTTTCGGTTGGTTCTTTCCCTGTACATCTTCCTGCATTTTTTCTGTTATCTGTTCAATCTGCTTGCTTCTCTCCTCCAGTTCTTTTATGTCGACATTGACATCAAGCAGTAAAGACAAAACTTTGACAAGTTCCTTTGCCCCTTTTGGATCCGCAAAGTATCCTGACGTCTCACCCATCAGGCACGCACCTCGTATGTTGAAAAGTTCCATTGCCATTCCCAGTATCACTCCAGCTGAACCCACTATTCCTCCACCAGGTTCCCCCTTAGGAAATACCACTCCATAGTATTCAAGAAGGTTCACAAATTCAACACCAGTAACTGCACCGAGAACTCTGGGGGTTTCGACTATCTTCCCTGTGCTATAACCACCCAGAGTATATAATGCCGATACGTTGAGCTTTTGAGCAAACTCCAGAATCTTATAGGAAAGTTCATACTGACCTTCCTGTGTAGAACCCTGAAAATCCCCCACAAGAACCAGAAGATCGTTTTTACCCTTTGGTATTTTCTTGTAATAGATTGAGTTTCTGACCAGATGTACAACGCCATCCTCTCCTATGAAAACCTGAGGCGGAAAATACTGCGAGAATATGTCTACAAGTTTTTCCATTTTCATTTTTTCTATAAGGTACTCTGCAGCTATCTTTCCAACATTGCCTATCCCGGGAAGCCCTCCTATAAGCACCGGATTATTAAGTCTGGGCCTTTTATATTGATTAACTACTATCTTTTCCATTCATCTCACCCCTGAGATCCTTTATCCTGTATTTCTGAAATCTGTCCACTGGCGAATACTTTGGCGGTATTGCCGGTACTGACTCCATGCCGCAAATTGTACAGTGTTCTTCAAGTGTATATGTATTGCAATTCCGGCATTTTCTTATTAGTGAATTCATCCTTTATTGCTTCCTTATGAATTCTGCAACCACGCCGTTCTTTTTCGAATTGTCTATTACTGCCTGAACAGCCCTTTTCAAAGAATCTTCTGCCGCCTTATAATCTTTATCTGTTACCGTTACTCTGTATCTGGGTGCCCCTGCATACTGTATTTTAGCACCCTGTTTCTCTCCGGCTTCCATGGAATCCTTGATCAGTTCCACACCGTTAGCTGCAAGGGAGTATGCCTCTATAAATCCCCCTATCTTTACATATGGAACAACAATGTTTTCCTTGGCGACTCTCTGGAACACTGTTTTCCATTCTTCATTAACATCAGGAAGCCACTCTTCTGAAGCTGCCGCGTCCTCGAATGCATTGTAAAGGTTGAGAAATCTGTTTTCAAGGTCCATTCCGAAAGCACTGTAACATTCATCCGGAGTTTTCTTAAGTGCCTTTGCCACTATTTCAAAAAGCTTCTGGGATTTCTGTTCGTTCTTCCACTCAGATATCTTTTCTCTCCTCTGATGTTCATTTGCTCTTTTAAGGGAAAGGTCCACGTATCCCCTTGTTGTGTCAACATTGAGAACTTTGCATACAGTCCTCTGCCCCTCTCTGAGATAATCCTTGATGTGTTTGACCCAGCCAGTTGCAACCTCAGCTATATGGATGAATCCTTCTTTTCCAGGATACTCGTCCAGTTTTACATTTGCGCCAAAGTTCCTTACTTCTTTTATGGTGACCACTACAAGGTCGCCGACTTCCGGTAAATTCTTCCGCATTAGAGAACTCCCGTGACCTCAGAAGTTGTTTCCAAGGTTCCTCCAGTTGGCCTGGCCATGGTTGAACCACATATATTGCATACCACAACACTGGATATTTTGGAATAAGTTATCTGCTCATTTCCGCAGTCCTTGCATTTCAATTTTATGAATTTACTCCCTATGCTTTTCAATTTTACAAACTTCTGTTCAGCCATTTTACTGCACCTCCACCAGTTCGAATTTCTTTGCCCTTATTCCTTTAGGTGTTGTTGCCTTCTTGCATTGCAGACATCTAAGCCTTAGAGGTACTCTCTTTGTAGGTTTCTCTCTTCCTTCATACTTAGGTCTGGGGAAACCTCCGTATCCTGATGTTGCTCTTCTGAATCTCCTCTGTCCTGCCTTGAACTCACTTGCCTTTTTCTTTCGGACTCTCTCCACTTCGTGCAATGTGTGTTTCTTGCAACTTGGACAGTAAGCTTTAATTTCCTTTGGCATTTTCACTATTTTCACCTTTTGCTTGACATTGACCGGTTATGTGCAATCCATATTATTTTCATGCATAATAACTTCGGCAAAGTAAAATCTATATTGCCAGGATCAATATAAGTTTTAACCGCAGAATGCATTGGTATGATTTGAATCGCCATGTTCTGTAAAAGTTGGGAAACTCTATTAAGACTAATTCGGATTAACATAATGTGCGAAGGAAAGTTTTTTACACTGGCCTTGTAATCCTCATAATCGGCATAGTGCTGGTTGTATCTGGATCTGCTTTATTAAGTGGAAAACTCATCACTGGAGACAGCTTCCAGCATGTTGATTCTGATGTATTTGTTACAAAGAATTTGCAGTTCAATGGCACAACTTTTCTTCTTGTAACAAATACTTCTGCCAATATTTCGCTGATAAGGACCTCCGATATGCCTCTGGCTGGACCTGGGAACATATCCAACTATGCAATTAGCCCCACACTATCCATTTTCACCGATAGAACTTACAAAGTGGGATCTGGAAACTATACGCTGATATTCTTCGGGAAATTGGCACCCCATGTCAGTTATGAATACATACTTCAATCCCAGGAGTATCTGGCTTCATTGGAAGTAATCGGTATAGTCCTGGGAATAATAGGTTTCATAGTAATGATGGTAGGTGCATTCATGAAGGAAAAGTCAAAGGAAGATGACATTATGAAACAGTTTGAGAAACTTTGACGGTTTCAAGGAATATCTTTATTTATATCACCTTATTGTTATTCTACCCAGTGTATGGGATACATTGGAGAAAATGATATATCAGATAAAGATTACAGCTTTGAGGCATGCAATTGGTTGGAAGATAATGTTAAATAGATTTTTACAATGCATCGCCTGAATTTAAATGCCAAAACAACAGTCAAATATTGCCAGACCCATGGATGTGCTGCGAGGGTCCGTAGACCATAATGTCCTTGTAGACGTTAAGGGAAACAGAGCCTACTCAGGCATCCTTGAGGGTTACGACATATACATGAACCTTGTGATTAAAAACGCGGGGGAGACCATACATGGGGAAAACAAGGGAAATTATGACAGAATTCTGGTCAGAGGGGATAATGTGATATTTATTTCTCCATCTCGAGGTGACAGTCAATGAGCAACGGAACATCAGTAATGGGAAAAATGGGAAGCAAAAAGGTACACATAAGGTGCAGAAGATGCGGCCATCATTCATACCATGTTAGGGAGAAGAGGTGCTCTCACTGTGGATATCCCGCCCCAAAACTCAGATCCTATAGATGGGCTAAAGCCAAATGATCACTGTGCTGTTGTCGGTTTTATAGGTAAGACCACTGCGTACCCTTATCTAGTAACATCCCTTCGTACGCTACAGCACAGAGGACAGGAGAGTGCAGGAATTGCAACATTTCATGACGACGTAATTAGCGTTAAAAAAGGAATGGGACTTGTACATGAGGTTTTTACTGACAGAGATATGGAGACAGGATCTATACTTAATGGACAGGTTGGCATAGGGCATACACGCTATTCCACATCCGGGTCTAAAGGATTGGAAAATATCGGTCCTTTCCTTGTTTCAAATTCATATGGTTATATTGCGATTTCCCACAACGGTGAGATTACCAACGCAAACCAGTTGAGGGAACAGCTGAAACTCAAAGGTGTTCCATTTCTAAGCAGTTCTGATACCGAAGTTATGCTCATGGAGATCTCCACAGAGATTAACAAGCATGGAATCATAAATGGTTTCAGGAATTCTGTAAACAGACTTAGAGGAGCCTATTCCTGTTCCATAATGGTGGGTAAAAGACTTTTTGCTCTCCGTGATCCAATGGGTTTTAGACCTTTGGTTATCGGCTATGCTGACGAAGGCTACATAGTGGCTTCTGAAAGCTGTGTAATGGACATACTCAATGGTGAAATGATAAGAGATGTAAAACCTGGGGAACTGGTTGAACTTACTCCTGATGGACCTAAAAGCATATTTACCATACCGGCAGCACATACAACCCACTGCATGTTTGAGTATGTATACTTTGCAAGGCCTGACAGCGTTATAGATAATGTGGATGTCTTCCAGACCAGAATAAGGTTGGGCAGAACCCTGGCAAAAGAGTACCCGGCCCTTGCGGATGTTGTAATACCGGTTCCTGATTCAGGCAGATCACAGGCATTGGGGTATTCCTTGGAATCCGGAATAAAATACAGCGAAGGTCTGATTAAGAACAGGTTCTCTGAGAGAACATTCATCATGCCAAATCAGAAATCCAGACTTTCTGCCCTGAAACTTAAACTTAACCCCATAAAATCCGAAATAGAGGGAAAGAGAGTTGTTCTTGTTGACGACAGTATTGTCAGGGGGAATACCATGAAGCATATTATTGCAATCCTCAGGAAAGCAGGGGCCAGAGAAGTACATGTGAGAGTAGGATCCCCAAGGATAATAGCCCCATGCTACTTCGGTGTTGACATGAAGACAAAAGACCAGTTCATTGCCACTGGTAAGACAATACAGGAGATAGGGGATGAGATTGGGGCGGACAGTATAGGGTATACATCCATTGATGGGCTTGTTAAAAGCATAACCATGGAAAAGAGATCACTCTGCATTTCATGCCTGACAGGCGAATACCCTATTCCAGTTGAGGGTGGAAAGTATTACGGGCAGCAGGAGCTGGAAAGCTTCTGATCACTTTGATTTTGCTTCATGTATCCTTTTAGTTATAAGATTCTTCATGGTTTCAGTATCTATTCTAGTGCCGTAGAAGTCTGCCCTTACTGCTATGGCAAGCTTATTGGCAACAGTCCTTGCTATTTTTCCTCTTTTTGAGGGGGGGAGAGATGATATCCCAGGATATTTGAAGAGAAAACCATGCTTTGGCGAAGGCGTACCAGTCCTCATATGCTTAAAAAATGCCTTCTCTGATCCCAGCACCTGGAAGGTACTGGCCGGGAACTTTACCATATTTCTCAAACCGCCTGATCTCCAGAGCAGCTCCAGGGCCAGAGATCCCCCTATGAGATCTACTGTGTTTGGCATTATTCTTACAGCCATTTCACTTGTAAACTGAAAAAGGTCTGTCCTGAATGAACACATAGATAGGCCGATAGAAGCTGATTTTACAACCATTGATATGGATGGATCTGCATCTGAAACTGCCGCCATGGATCGGAAATAAAGGCATGGATCATCCTGGTTGTATTCCACTCCGGTGAGAATTCCGAAGGAATCGATCTTCTCCAGATACAGATTGATAATCTCCGTGATTTCCTCATAGAGAGAATAAAATTTTATCAGAAGCCTGTCTTCGGTAAATTCATCTTTTATTCTTTTTTTTCCGTACTCCATAAGGAGATCGTGCAGGGAAGGCTCGCTTTTCTCCCTTATCATTTCCCTTTCTGGAATCTCTCCCCTTCTCAGGGCGTCGAAAATCTCTATGAAATTTGTTCTGAGGTCTCTGTAGACCCATATCTCTTTTCCGTTCCTTATCTCTCCGTACCACTTTCTTGTTGTCTTCCCTGAATTTACTGTCATCTGATCTATCAACCCTGTTCTTTCTCTGTTCCGGTTTGGTTACTTTCCCTGTCAACCTGGCAGGTTTTTCCACAGAACCTGAAATGAAATTTACTTTTTTCGGATTTGGATCAAGCATAACCCTGTCAAAGTCAACAACCTTTGTATCTGTGATCTGTGAGTATGATACAAGCATTTTTCCACTGGCAAGTATCTCATTTGTATCAGAAATTGCAACAACCCTGTCTCCCCTCAGTGGAGTTCCGATAATTGCTTTTATACCGCCTGGGAAAAGATCCGAACCATGAGCTATGTTCTGGATTGCTGATGCTTTGACCACTATCTTCCCATAATCCCTGAAGAGATAATCCATTGGAAATACTATTTTCCTCAGTGCACTGTTTTCTCCCTCTTCCGCAAGCTTCATTGCATCACTGAGATCCTGAAGTGTTACAGCATCTTTCTCACTAAAAATTCCGCTTGCAGTCCTGCGTAGATCCATTAACTGTCCCCCGGTGCCCAGTACGTATCCCATATCTGTACAGAGAGTCCTAACATATGTTCCAGACTCCGATCTAACTCTGAAAAGTATATCTCTCCCCTTTTTCTCAATGATTTCCAGGCTGTATATCCATCTTGTACGAAGATTTCTTGAAACTGCTGATCTTACTGGAGGTATCTGGTATATCTCACCTGTGAATTCCTCCATAACCTTTCTTACTTTTTCCTCGCCTACATCCTCGTGAATAAACATAACACCTACGTATTCCTTTGGCATTTCATGTGCGATCTCCACAAGTTTCACCGCTCTGCCCAGCGCCATTACAAGAACTCCCGTGGCAGAAGGGTCCAGTGTACCAATATGGGCAACCTTCTCTATTCCCAGAATTGACCTGACCCAGTAATCAATCTGGTGGCTTGTGGGTCCCTTGGGTTTATCTATTACTATAAAGCCTTCCAGAAAGTCAGCAGAGGTCTTTTCCTTTGATCGATTCATAAATTTTATTCACCACATCTTCCACCGAAAGAGTATCGGTGTCAATTACAAGATCGTAAATACCTGTTAGGCTATAATCTATTCCATAAAATTTCATGTATCTTAGATATTCAGATTCTTCCCTTACTTTCACCATGTCACTGGTCTTCTGGTTCTGATCCCTATAACTTACCCTCTGCACCCTGGTATTGAAGGATGCGTTAAGGAAAATTTTGAATGCTTCCAGACCGTTTCTAACACATAACCATCCCGCAAGTCTGGATTCCAGGACTATGTTATCATTATCTCTGAGAAAGTCTAAAATCATTTTATCCTGTTTTTCATCGATCTCCGGTCTGGATTCAGCATATACGTTAAATTCTTCAATGCTCATTCCATGATCCTTAGCAAGAGACCTGAAAAAAACACCGCCTGAAATAAATTTATAGGAAAGGCGAGCTGCAAGCTGCTTGCCCACCGTAGATTTTCCACTCCCAATGGGGCCGCTAATTGTTACCCGCATTGTATTCTATCTGTCCGGGATTCTCAGACTGGAACCTCTTAAGCCTGTATGAAAAATCAAAGAACTTTATTATCATACTGACAAAGTATCCGATCACAAGACTTGCAATAAATTCAACTTCAATCCATGCGGGGAAAACCCAGAGATGTGAGGTTGCAATGTTAACATTAAGTGCCCATGGAACTGATATCATCTGATATGGAAGGGCGCTTATGAAATAGAAGAGCCATATAACAATAAGAAATGTGAATATACTGAGAACCATGAGAGGCTTCATCTGATTCATCTGAACCATATTCTGCTCCATCATCATGCTTGACTGCATTTTACTCATCTTCTGAATCTTATCTTTCTGACCACTCCTGTATGCTTCCCTCATGACCTTCTGGAAAGCCCTCATCCTCAACTGGGCTTTTCCCATCCTGATCCAGTCAGTAAAAAAGTATCTTGGAATGGATGTTATAAGACCGATAATAACTCCACTAATTACTATGCTGATTAGGGGATAAGCATAATTGAAACCGAAAAGGGGCATAAATACGTCGTTCAGAGCCCCACCTATAACACCTCTTAGCGAAGGGTTAGCAATAATTATGAGCAGAACAAAACTCATAAGCATTGGAAGCATCTGGTAGCCCATCATCTTCTTCATCTGGTCTGCCTGCTGTTTTTGACTATCTGTCCTGTTTTCAACCAACGAACATCAACCTCCCTACTATTTTCTCGGCTGCCATTTCCGGTTTACCTTCCACATTGGAGATGTAGTTTACAGTTGCCCCTGTATATACAGAATATGCAGCCGCATAATATCTGTTTATCTCCTGATGCTCTCTTATTTCATTAACCTTATCCTCATCTCTAACTCGAGTCCCATCAAGTTCTCTTCTTTTCTTTATGGTTTCAGGATCAGCTTCCAGAACGAAATAGGAGGAGACCTTCAGTTCCCTGAGAACCCATTCTGGAAGTCCTGGAAGGTATCCCCGTGGTGACTTTATTGACATATGTGTATCTATGATAACGTCATCCATACGTCCTATGGCTGAAGATGCCTTTTTCTGAAGATTAATCTGCGTGTCAATATTCAGTTTTCTCAGTTCGTCTCTGTTGCTGACCAGTTTAATGTCTCTAGCCATTTCATACATCAATGTTCCAAAATTGATAATGTCATAGTTGGAACTTTTTTTTACAATT
This sequence comes from Oxyplasma meridianum, assembly GCF_038024865.1. Taxonomy (NCBI): domain Archaea; kingdom Methanobacteriati; phylum Thermoplasmatota; class Thermoplasmata; order Thermoplasmatales; family Thermoplasmataceae; genus Oxyplasma; species Oxyplasma meridianum. Next base: position 1,201,364 of record NZ_CP133772.1, read on the forward strand.
TCAAGGACCGTGGATTTTCCAACCCCGGCCACACCAGATATTACAACTCTCATTTATCCACCAACAAAGAACTGCCTAATGACTGGATGCATCTCCATCAGCTGTTCCCTTCCCATGGCCTCATAGAACTGGATCACTATACCTACGGCTAAGAGGAGACCTGTACCACTGGTATCCCCTACTGTACCTATAAGATCTGCTCCAGCTGCTAGAAGCCCCACCGCAAGTCCGCTAAACACAGTTATTGCAGGAATGTATTTTTTAAGTACACGTTCCATAACCTTGGGGTCTCTCCTGAAGCCTGGAATTTGCATACCGCTTGACCGTATCTGCTTTGCAACAGCGGATGGGCCCATATTTGTTGTTTCAATCCAGAATTTAGCAAACATAACACTGGCTATAGCCATGAAGCCCACGAAAACAATTATGTGGATAAGTTCCTCCAATGAAGAATGCCCCAGAAGAATATTCTGGTAAACGCTGGGCTGAAAGAGCGGGAATAGCCAGTCCGACAAACCGCTAGGCGTGAACAGATAAAATGCCAAACCTCCGGTTGGCGTGGTGCTGGATATACCTAAGGTAGATATCTGGGCCGCAGTAGGATAAGACCCTAAAAAGGGATCGTGCCCGAGTATTGGAACATGACTCAGAACAGGACTACTCCAAAACAATAATGTCCACATTGATACATTTGCCAGAAGAGCCGTAGCAAGTATAACTGGTATATTTGAAGCGTATAACAGTTGAAGCGGATAACGCCCCCTGGCCCCCCGCACCCGTTCATGCGATATGGGTAGTTCGATCTTGCTACTCTGGAAATATGCTACTATGAAGAATATTAAAAGTGTCCCTATAAGAGCTATTATTGGGTTTGGTTGCTGGAAAAGTATCTGAAGGTATCCAGTGCTAAGAAGGTACCCGGAGGTTGCATGCCCCAGTATGAAAAACATTTTTGGAAGCGCGCCTGCTGGGGGGTTAAGAAGTGAAAGAGCTGAACCGGCCGTAGATGGGAGCCAACTGAACGTTCCGGTGACCAACTGCTGAGATACACCTGCTGCTATAAACAGGGAGATACCGGAACCAATGCCGTATTTTGATACAACCTCATCCATGAGGAAAACAAGATATGAACCGAAGAACAACTGAAGAATAATTATGGTTTCTGAAAGAAACTGCCCATAACCGGGGATCACAGAATTTATGCTTGCCACCAGTCCAGCGTCCGGTACAAGGTACCCGAATGCCTGTGGTATGGCCTCCACGAATATCATAACTATAACGAGAAGTTTTTGCACTCCCTGGTATATTGCTTTATCTTCTGAGTTTGTGAGATCTATATTAAATATCTTAGCTCCTGCAAAAAGCTGCATAACTATACTTGCAGTAACTATTGGCCCTATTCCCAGGTCCATAAGAGACCCTGATGCACCTGCAAATATTGCCCTGAATGAAGCAAACACATCAACTGTCTGAGTTGTGTTAAGGCCGTAGATGTAGATATTTGTGAGAATGAAATAAAGGATAACAACTGATGCTGTCCAGATTATCTTCCACTTGAATTCGACATGGCCTTTTGCCTTCTTGACAGCAGGAAGTTTAGCTGTGAAATTCTCAAGTCCATATAATTTGCTTGACTTTGGACCTGCATAACTCATTATCAGGTAACCAATAAGAAACAGGGGCGCTGTTATGGCTGAAGCTATTAAAAGTTTAATAATCCCCAGATGCCCGAAATACCAGAACCCCAGTACCACCAGGGCAAATACAGCAACAATGGGAATTGCTGCTCTTTTATTCCTCTTTATTTCCACCATTAACTTCTACCGTTGACCCCTGAGCGGAAAGCTTATTTATGGACTTTTCTGTTGCCTTATTTATCTTTATTAAAGATTTCTCTCTAAATTCACCACTACCAAGTAATTTATCATAACCTGCAGACACAAGATCTATGCTGTAAATTTTTCCCTCTTTTTTTGCAAATCCATGTTTTTCCAGATTTGGCAGGATGTTTGACAGTTCGGACAGTGTGATGGGGACCTCGACCTTGACAGGGTGGTGACTGGTAAATCCTTTTCCTCCAAAATGGAGGGGATCATTAATTAGGGTCCTGACCCAATGATGCTTGTGAAGTCCTGCATTTCCAGAACCTCCTCTTTTACCTTTTCCTCTGCCGGATTTCATTCCTCGCCCATAATGTCCTCCTCTCTGTTTTTTTGTTCTAGTTCTCACCATTCAGGTCAACTCCCGGTTTTATCATTCTTTTTATGAGCTCGTTAATCTCTTTGCCCCGATATCCAGCAGAACCCCCCATCTGATAAGGCTTTCGAATTGCTTCGTATCCTTTTCTTGGCGGATTCAACCTCAGAACAGGTACCACGTCTTTGATATCTTTGTATTTCACCTTGCCCTCAATAAGAGATTTGGCAAGCGCTTTATATGTTGTGAAACCCGTCTGTTCCTTGAGGGACTTTTCATCTATTTTCTTTCTCCCTTTAAAAAGAGTCCTGTTTTCCAGTAATACTGTAAGGGTCTCCTGGTCTATCTCGCCCCATGTCAGGTAATCCTTTGCCTTCTGAAGCATACCCTTTACCACAGGGTCTTCCGGCATGAGAACAAGATGGTTTATTTTGTGCAGCCTCAGAAGTTCTGTAGTTTTTTGGGCCTTGGGCCTTATCCCTGTAGATCCTCTAATCCTGATTATCGCTAACATTTCCAACACTCCCTACATAAATTGGCGTACTCAACTGAATTGCAGAGTTTATCTTCATCTTTGATGTGTTTCTCATTGCATCAAAACTTGCAAGTGCATAGTTGACCGTTGTCTTTGTATGTCCCTTGGCAAATCCCCACGCGTCATCTATTCCAGCCATTCTCAATATAATTTTTGCCACATCGCCTACTGCTTTTCCTACTCCCTGTGGAGACGGTTTCAGAGTTACTTCCACTGATCCTGATTTTCCTATGACTTCGAATGGAAGTGAATGTGCTCTCCCGCAGCCACATTCCCATGATCCACAACCTCTCCTTATCTCTATGAGATTTATCTTTGCGTTGTTGATTGCTTTTCTTATTGCCGGAGCGGCCTCTTTTGCCTTTCCTCTGCCAAGTCCTATAAAACCATCGCTGTTTCCCACAACTGCTGTAACCGAATAGTTCATCCTTCTTCCTGAGTCTGTCATCCTCTGTGCTCTTTCAACATCCACAACTTCATCTGCAATGTTAGGCAGAAGGTAATCGACTATCTGGTACTCTTTCAGGGGAAGTTTCGTTCTCAATGCCTCTGACATTGTTTTAATCTCACCAGAAGCAACCAGTTTTCCCAGTTGAGTCTTGGGGATCCACGTTTCATCGCTCATATTTTCTCCTCCATTAATGGAATTGTTGCCTTAATGTCAACCTTGTTTTTAAGGTGCTTACCGGCAAGCCTGTCCTTGCTAGGAAATACCGATTTTTCATGAGGTACTTTAAGCCCGGAATCTGTAACGCCTTTCAGCACAGAGGCGATCCTTCCTCCCTTAATGATGTTGAATCTTCCTGTGTCCAGGATTGCCTGGTGTATTTTGTGTTTTTTTGCCTTTAAACCCAGATTGTACCCCACAAGGTAAGCAACCTGCGTGTTGTTTCCCTCCAAGTTTATTCCCAACTTGGTAAGGGTCTTTTCCGTGACAGTCAGAACTATTTTGTCTCCTGAAGGGTTGTAATCCACCAGCTGTGCAATTATGCCTTTCCTTGAAACCCTTATAACAAGCCTGTGCTGTCCTGATTTGAGAAGACCCAATCTCTTCTTGTAGTTTGTCACTCCAAGTCTCTTTCTCTTCATTACGCTTGGTCTTTTCATTGGTTACCCACCTTTTCCATTTTAGAGTTTACATGGGACCTTAGTTGTGCTCTAGACTTTATAGAGCCACCTTTTATCTCTCTATAGAACTTTCTGTAGGTTTTTGAATCCAGGTTCTTTTCAACTTTCAGCTTTCTCAATTCATCCCTGAGAGCCCTGATAGTCTTCACCCATCTGTCTTTTCTTGGAAATCTGGCGTACTTGGTTCCTCTAATTGATCCTTCCCCACGCCTTCTTTCTTTTCCCAGCTGCTGGATCCTCTTCTTAAGTCTGCTATTTGAATTTCCCTTCTTCTGTTTGAGCTGTATGACTTTCCTGTCAATAAGAGTCCTGATATCAGATCTTGAAGCGGCATCAAGTATATCCTCTATGCTGTTTGTATCAATCCAGACACGTGATATGCCTGATTTGAAATGATCTGCGGCCACTCTTTTAGCCGTTTTCATCTTCATTTAGTTTTCACCCCTGTTTAGTATTTTTAAACCAATTTCATCGGCTTTCTCCAAAATCATGGACCTCTTCCTGGACCCTACTCCTGATGATATCCTTCCGGCCTCTTTTGTAACATCCAGCTTCTCAAGGTCTGCAAGATTATATACCATGACCTCCCTGAAACCGGATGGATGAAGTCCTCTAACCAGTTTAGGTGACCTGTAACCTGCATCTACGTTTGGAGGCCTCCATGAAAGATGTTCCCTTAGTTTGGAATGCATACCTCTCGGTTTTCTCCATACTTCATCAAATTTCTTGTACCTGAACCACTCCTGTCTCCTAAATGCAGGTCTCTTTCTTCCCTGTTCATTTTTAATCTTCAGGAGTCTCTTTTCCTCCTTTGAAAGTGATGGTTTTCTGTCGGTCATATCTGGCTCCCTCCCGTGAGAAGATAAATTCCATCCTGGAACACCCTAAGATCGAACCCTTTAATTTTTGTGGCCCTTTCTATATTGGAGGCGGTTTCTCCAAGTTCTCTTTTATCTATTCCGTTGAGGAACACTCTGTCCCCCTTTACAGAGACCTTGGTGTTTCCTATGATTCTTGCCTGTCTTGGTGATCTCTCCCCAAGAAAGTTTTCAATTAGAACTGTATTGCCCCTTACTGAAACCCTGGTTGGAAAATGTGTGTAATCTATTTTCATCTCGTATTCAAACCCCTTTGTTACACCCTGAAACATGTTCTTTAACTCTGACTCCCATGTCCCGGATATGCCATGCGATCTCCTGTTTTTCTTGCTTGATTCTACTTTTATTTTTCCCGTCTCCAGCCTTACTCTTACATAGTTGTCTCTAAGTATTCTTGAAACCTGTCCAAGCTTACCTGAAACGTGTACTACGTTGTCCTCGATTGAAAGTTTTACTTCCTTCGGGACCTCAAATGAAGAGACTTCTTCCCATTTTATCATTTTCATCACCTAATATACAAATGCCAGGAGTCTTCCCCCGAGACCCTGTTTTCTGGCCTCTATGTGACTCATGACACCCTTTGTGGTCGTAAGTATGAGTATTCCGAAATCCTGTGCCGGAAGATACCTTGCCTCATATTTTCCAAGAAGAGAATTCTTCACTGGAAATCTGGGCTTTATCACTCCGCAGTTGTTAATAGTATCACTCAATACTATCTTGAATTTCCCACCTTTGCTTTCGTCTACTACCTCAAAGCCCTTGAGATAGTTGTAATCCTGCATTACCTTAAGCACCCTTCCTATGAGCCTTGCCGCCGGTTCTGCTTCAATTGTTCTGTTTCCTGTTCTGGAAGCACTCTTTATGCTGTTTATTATATCATTCAATGGATCATGTCTCATAGTTTCACCTCAACTGTATTTCCGGAATCCAAGTTCCGGAGCTGTCTCCCTGAAGCACTGTCTGCACAGTCTTAGCCCATATCTTCTTATCATGCCTCTCTTTCTGCCGCATCTTAGGCACCCATTCTTCCTGCCGAAATTCTTTTTAGGTTGTAATTTAATTTGAGCCATTTTTTCACCTTAAAGTATAGTTACCCCGAATTTGTCTTTCAGGTACTCCATAGATTCCTCTTTTTTCACCCTGATTTTGTCCGGAAGTCTCTTTGTTGCAATCTTTCTTCTGGAGAGCCTGTAGCCGCCCTTCCTTTTGAAAACTATAGCCACATCCATACCGAATATTCCGATATCAGGATCGTACTTCATTCCCTTGAAATCCGTATAATCAGGGATGCCCATGTATGCATTACCCTGCTTGTCGAAGGAATAATTCTGGATCTTGTAGTCTCTGGCAAAGAATGCTCTTTTGAGGAAGTCCTCCGCATCTTCCCCTCGAAGGGTTACCTTGGTACCTATAGTGAGTCCCTTTCTTATATTAAAATCTCGAACGGTCTTTTTAGATGTCGTGAGTACAGGTTTGTGGTTTGTTAGCATTTCCAGAACTTTCTGTGCCTTTACCAGGCGATCCCCAGCCGATCCTGCTCCAATGTTAAGGACCACTTTCTCTATAGATATCTCTTCCATCTGATTTTTATCTGCCATTATTGTGCCACCTCGTTGAATTCAAATGTGAACTTTGGTGTTCCTATTATGAATACATAGTCAGTAATTGTCGCAAAACCTTCCTCAAAATGGATCATGTTGGCGTGTGAGGATTCCTTTATTTCAATCTTCTTTACAGTTACAACTTTTCCCACATGGGATCCTCCGGTGAGAAACGCCTTGTTTCCCACCTGGAATTTAAGAGTATGAAGTATCTGTTTTTCTGGTATCTTGAGAACTAGTACATCACCTGATTTTATACCTTGATCTTCAGTGACTATATTCTGTCCGTCGTGTAGGATAAGTTGAATTTTTCCACCACGAATTGTTTTTTTATCTTCAACCTTGGCTAGTTTTGTCCCGGCATTCTTCTGCATGTCTTCAGTTAGAGTCAGTCTACCTTTGTTATCATACAGAACCCTGTAGTCATGTTCCTGCCCTTCTATGGATACAACATCCATAAACCCTATTGGATACCTTCTCTCCTTTACAATTTTTCCATCAACCTTTACAAATTTACCGTTAAGTATCCTGGTGACTTCTCGCTCTTTGTCTCCAATTTTGAGGTAATCCCTCAATGCAGTAAGCAATGGAATACTGTCTACTGCGTTATGCTTTCCGGGGGCAGGTGTGGCGCCCCAGAAGTGTACCTTTCTGGGTATTTTTACCTCTCTCGATACCATCTGTCGTTTAGTTTTTGTTATCATCGGTCTCTTCCTCACTATCTTTTTCGTCAAGATCCTCCAGTGTCAGGCTATGGTCATCTTCTTCTGATTCCTCATTTTCCGTCTCTTCTCCAGAAACTTTTTGTTCTTCTTCTGAAGCGTTTTGTTCCTCCAGAACTGGGGATGACTCAGTTGCAGTGGTGTCAATTGGTTCGGGGACATCCTCCACCTGAATATTCTTCTGCCCTGCAAGAAATTTCAGTCTTTGAAGCCTTTCCGGCTTTGAAAGATCAAGTCTTGTTATTCTGATATTTCTGGGATCCAGGTAATACTCCTTCTGCTTTCCATCTGCTTTTGCGATTGTTATTCCTTCGATGGATATTTTACCGGAAACTCGATCCACATCAATAACCTTCCCGCCCTCTGATTTTTTTCCTCCTGATTTTACAGTGACTATATCGCCTTTAACTACGGCAAAGCTCCTAATACCGTATTTTTTTCTCAAATCTTTACTTAATGATACATTTACTTTTGATTTCATATTCTACACCTAAACTATAGTTGAGGCTATTGCAGCTATCCTCGGCCATCTTTCGGCAGCTTCCCTAGCAACAGGACCCTTGATCTCTGAACCTCTTACCTCTCCTTCCGGTGTGACCAGTACTGCAGCATTCTCCTCAAATTCTATCATAGTGCCATCAGATCTTCTGTATGGCCTTCTCTGTCTTATGACTACGGCGTAAACAACCTTTGCCCTCATCTCAGGAGTTCCTTTCTTGACGGCTGCTATGAACATGTCACCAACACCGGCTGCAGGTATCCTACTTGCAACACCGTGATAAGCCTTTACATCAATAAGGCTGATTATTTTAGCTCCACTGTTGTCAGCGCATGGCATAGTGGCTCCGAGAGGGAGACCTCTGTGTTGTCTTCCGGCTATTCCTCTCATTGCGGCATCCTCTCCACAACCACAAATGAGATTGTCTTTGCCAGTTTCCTGCATTCAGCGATCTTTACCATGTCCCCAGGCTGCACTTTAATGCAGTCCGGAACATGAACATGATATTCAGAAAACTGGGTCATCTTCCTTTCGTATTTCTTTAAGCTTTTTTTGTACGTTCTTCTTATGACTGCACTTTTCAGCATTGATGCAGATTCCACCTTGCCTGTGATAATCTGACCCCTTATAGAGAGGTCACCGTGGAATGGACATTTTTTATCTGTGCATTCCTCTCTAGGTGGTGTTACATCAAGCCCTATATTTCTACTCATTGTTTTCTTCCTCCTAACATTTTCTCAATTCTTCTGATTTCTTTTATCCTGTTCTCAGGTCTGAGTGCGATTAAATCGCCTCTGAGAACCTGAAAGTTTCCATTTTTCCCTTTAATCTTGAAATCCGTTCCTTTTTTTTGTATTACATATTTCCTGTTATTCCTCAGTACAAAAGTGTTTCTGGTCTCCATCACTACAATACCCCTTATTCCAAGGTTGCACCTGTTACTGCTTCTTACTACTTCCAGCGTTTCTCCCATGAATTCTCCTGTATGCAGTTGCAGTGATGCGTTCATCATACCACTTCCGTTTTGAAGCCCATTTCATCCAGATATTTTTTCACAGAATCTCTATGATCTCCCTGAAGCTCTATGGTCTTTCCATCCTTTACAGTCCCACCGGATGCAACTTTACGTTTGAGGATTTTAGCAATATCGTCAACGTTTTCCAGTTTTGGGTCAATGCCTTCAATTATGGTCACGTTTTTACCATACCTTCTTTTGTCAACACTTACCTTTACTGACTGTGTATCCCTATTGAAACCGTCCCAAGGTTGGAGTTCCTTTGGTATTCCTGTGAAATTTTTATCCTTCATCTAATTCTTTTCCCCCTCGCCCAGAACTGTGTATATTCTGGCAAGCTGCCTTCTTATGGATCTTATCTTTCCTGGGCTGGCAGGGGCTCCTCCCATAGCTACGGCAGATCTTTCCCTGAGCAGTGATTCCTCAAGAGACTTCTGTCTTTCCATTATTTCATCATTACTCATTTTTCTCAGTTGTTTCGCCTTTGTTTCCATCTTTTCCCTCCATTGTAGATTTTATAATTTTATCCGGAATCTTTATGTCGTCTGGGAGTCTATAGTCATTCTTCAAAATTCTGACATTTACACCTATAATTCCCTGCTTTAGTTTTGCGGCTGAGAAACCATTATCCATTCCGCTTCTTGCAGGTTCGCCAGAATACTTTATTGAACCATACATGAATTTCTGGCTTCTTGCCCTTTCACCAGATATCTTCCCTCCTATCTTTATCATGACGCCTCTTGTTCCAGAATCAATTATTCTTCTCAGAGTAGTGTTTCCGGCTTTCCTGTATGCCCACCCTTTTTCAAGAGATATTGCTATCTTTTTTGATATGATCTGTGGGTTAAGGTCTGGATTATCCACTTCTTTGACCTCTATCTGAGGTGATTCTACCTTGTATTTTTTTTCCAGGGTATCAGTAATTTCAGCGACCTTGCTTCCATGCCTCCCTATCACGAGACCTGGTTTATTAACCTGAAGAGTCAGGTTTGTTCCGAAAGGAGTTCTTCTCATTTCGAGGCCTCCAAAGCCAGCTGTATCAGTCTCTCTTTTTATATATTCGGTGATCAGTAGTTTCTTGACTGATTCCGCCACAAACTTTCTCTCTTTCATGCTTCCTCTTCCTCCATAACTACAACTTCAAGATTTATGAGGTCTTTGAAATTCGCCCCTGCCCTCCCATATGCCTTAGGAGTGAATTTCTTAATCATTCTTCCTTTTGTTGCCGCAATATGTACGATTTTAAGATTATCTGTATCAAGGCTCTTGAATTCAGCATTAGCCTCCACGTTTAGCAGAAGCTGGTTGAATGCTTTAGCTGCCTTTATAGGGTATCTTCCCGGTCCCTGCCCCTTCCTGTGGGAAACTGAATCCAGGTACCTGAAATATGGTACAGGTATCTCCTTTTTCATCACGCCCTCAATTGTTGTCTTGGCCCTTTCCAGATCCATTCCTCTGAGGAAATGAGCAATGTTTATTGCATCTTTTGCCGATATATCCGCTTCCCTGATTTTGGCAATTGCGCTTTTCTCAGGTATTTTTTCAATTGAATATCCTTTCATTTTAGATCACTTCAGTGGCATGAATTTCGAGGAACGTGTTGCTCCAACACCAGGTCCAGAGTGTTTGACCTCCTTCCTTGTCATTGCAAATTCTCCAAGATAATGGCCTATCATTTCCGGTTTTATCTCGAATTTTATGTAACTGTTTCCGTTGTATACTTCTACAACTTTCCCAACAGCCTTTGGTAATATTATGACATCTCTTACATGTGTTTTTAGTACTTCATCATCGTTCTCGAGTTTCTGGTAGACCAGGTTCTGTTCGTAATTCTTTTCTCTAAGAAGCGACCTTCTTGATCTGGATGGAAGGATTTTTATTACCTCTTCAAGAGTCATCTTCTGGAGTTCCTCAAGAGATAACCCCCTGAACATGAACTCCTTTGATCTTCCCATTATTACTTTCTGTGACTTTCGTGCCTTTCTTTTTATAGACTTAACGGAAGCCTGTTTTTTTGTTGCCATTAATTCTTCCTCCTTTTCGGTGAGAGTCTTCCCACTTTCCTACCTGGCGGGGTTCCCCTGCCTACTGTGCTTGGACGACCCACATGCTGATGGTTTCCCCCTCCGTGTGGATGGTTGATTGCATTCATCGCAACGCCTCTGACGCTATATGGTCTCTTTGCTTTGCTCTGGAAATAATGTGCAGTTCTTCCTGCCTTTAAAACCGGAATATCTTTGGCTCCTGATCCTGATACTACGCCTATGGTGGCTCTGCACTGGGGATTAAATGACTTTATTTTTCCTGATGGAAGCTTAACAGTGACCATGGCACCATGACTGACTATAAGAGAGGCGGAACCTGCTGTCTTGCAGAATTTCCCACCATCACCAGGCATGCTTTCTATGTTGAAAATATAAGACCCGTCAGGTATCTGCCCGATAAATGTTGTGACTCCTGGCAAATTTTCTCCCTCTTTTCCAACAGTTACAGTCTGCCCGCAGTAAGCTCCATTGAAAGCTATCTGGTAATCTTTTGTCAAATTTTCGCTCTCAATCACAAGCAGCGGTGCGTTACGTCCAGGTGCGTGTATTATATCCTTTATTGTATATTTCCCGTCTTTCGGGTGTTTTACATCCGTTACATGTTTATGGCTGGGACTCCTGTAAACAAGTCCTCCCCTTCCTCTTCTTTGCGGTATGATTCGTTTTCCCATTTTAATCCCTCAGAATATTCCTATCCTGCCGGCTATCTCGTCTGCAGAATACTCCTTGTCCAGTTTCACTATCGCCCTCTTTCCTGATCTGACTATAAGTATGTTTATATCTACTACTTTTACTCCAAGTCTTCTCTCGACCTCTTCCTTTATGGCTTTTTTTGTTGCGTTTTTGTAAACCGCAAATGTTATCTTATTTTCTTTCTCCATAAGCAACATACTTTTTTCGGTTGCTATTGGACTGTAGATGATCTGATGCATCAATTCTGCCTCCCTAATTGTGATACTGCCGACTTTGTGTAAATTGTAAGTCTGCCTCCGTTTCCGCCTGGAGCAAGTTTTCTTATGCTAAGGCTATCAGCTGTGGCTACTTCTACACCGGGAAGAGATTCAAAGGCCCTGAGTGACGATCTGTCTGTTCCGACGACCAGTATGCTCCTGGGCTGTTTGTATCTCCTACCTCTCATTTTACCTCTCCCGGCCCTGATTTTCTTTCCGAATTTTGACCTTTCAATATCCTCATCAAGACCAAGATTCTCAAGAAATTTCATAGCCTGAGAAACCTTACTGAATTTCTGTATGTCATCTGAAGCCACTATTGGGAATTTTAATTCCTCCGGAACTTTATGACCTCTTTTCTTCACATGTTCAGCCGATGCTGTCAGAGCTATTGCACTCTTAATTGCGATTTTCCTTTCGTTATCGTTAATCTTTTTAAACAATACCTTATTGGACCTTGGAGAATGTGCACTTCTTCCCTTTACCACATGGGCCAAAAGCACTGCCGTTGATGAACCTGATGTTCTCGGAAGCCTTGAACTTCCATGTCCAGGTCCAGCGTTATGACCCACCCTTCGAGTACCTGCAAGTGGGGAAGACCCGTATGGCTGCCTCAAGGTAAGGGAAATTGCCCTGAATGCCTTCCTTATTAGATCTTCTCTTGGCACAAACTGGAAAACTTCGGGGAGTTCAATTTCTTCTGTCAGTTCCCCTTCCAAGTTATAAAGTTGACTTTTCATATTTAATCACCCTGTTTAGATTCCTTTGACACATAGCTGACCACCAGATTCTCCACATCAGGTGTAGTTTGTCTGGCAGGATCTCTGAATTTTATCAGCCTTTTTGAAGGACCTGGAATTGATCCATGAACCAGAACATAATCACTTCTCACTAGACCGTATCCTGGGAATCCACCGCTAACGTTTATATCATCATTCTCTTCCTTCTTTGAATATTTGATAACTCTGATGTTATGGACAGTCCTCTGATGTGTTCCCATCTGTCCTGCCTGTGGCACAGTGTTCCTGACCCAGTCCGGGTGCCATGGGCCAAGTGTACCTATCATCCTTCTGTGCTTCCTGTTTTTTCTTGGCAGGAGTTTTACTCCAAACCTTTCAACATGTCCTGTAAAACCCTTTCCTTTTGTCACGCCTATTGCGTCCACAAATTTACCAGCTTTGGAAAATTCGTCAAACCTGATCTCCTTTCCCAGTTTCTCATCGGCATATTTCATTTTATCTTCAAGTTTGGACCCACTGAGTTTGATCTCAAAAATGTCCGGAACTTTTGATGATACACCTGTAAGTTCAGAGGGATTTGTGTGAACTATTAACCTGACTTCTGTCACACTTTCTGGTTTTGGTTTCTCTTTTCTGTTCTTCGGTGTTGTAATTCTCTTCATTAGATTTTTATCGAGCTTTTCCGCCCATTTTTCATAAACTACTGCCAGTCCTGTATCATCTTCATCGTAATATCTGAATCCTGCTACGGTTAAGGGAGGTACCTCCACCACAGTTACAGCTGAAGCTATAGTCTGTCCGGCAGTAACGCTGGTTTTCCTATAATCTACCATCTCCACGTGTGTCATTCCAACCTTGTAGCCTGCAAATGCCTGGATCTTTGTCTGGCTTTCGTTTTCTGGCCATGATCTTATAGATCCTTGCATTTTCTTAGCGCGTACTCTAGGGTAATATCCCATTGACCCCCGTCTGGGGTGATGTGGCGTTGCCATTTTATTTCACCATTCCAACCGTTACACCTTTGTTTTTGCCATAATACAGCAGAACTGCAGGGTTGCCTTGTAGCATTGCCCTTAGATGTATGGTTTTAAGTAAGAAGTAAAGTTAAGAAGATATTTAAACCTTTATCAGAATTTTAGGACCGCAATTACAATTCATTTTGATATTTTATCAAGCCCTGATCAGTTTGCTGAAGATTTACTTATCAAAGATCGACGTATAGGTACATATCATCTTATTCATAGAGACCGAAGCACAATTCCTGAATATATTTTTGGATGGAAATATGTTGATTTCTGAGGCAAAACTCCTTCTGAAAGCACAAGACTGAAAAGTTTTTCGCGATCCCAGACAGGCATTATAAAAGCTGCGCAAGCCATCCCTTTTCTAACCTGTTCAACTGCATAATCCGCGTCGTGTGTGAACTCCATATCCCTATTGATATTTCCAGGGTCAAGTCTTAAAATTTCTCTGAAAATAATATTGTTAAGAATATGGATTGGGGATAAATACGATTGATCCATATCCTCAGAAAATTCACAGTGTGAAGGGGAAAGATAATAAAATCTGTCAATAAAAAGTGTAATAAAGTCGTTTCCAGAATCAGGGGGATTCTCATCTATAATGAAGTATTTAATTGCTTTTTCCAGGAACCTATCTTTGTCAATTTTTGTTTTAACTATCCTGTGGATGCCTGAAACTAGTAGGCCAGGGCTTTCCATTGAAGTTATATACGCCATAACTGAACTCCAGAAACTTTTCTCCACGCCATGACTTTCGCTGGCCAGCTTCTTGGAAGCCTCCAGTCTGTGATGCCCGTCTGCTACCATAGCTGAATCTAGTTTCAGTAAATTGGTTATTTTGTTTATCTCATCATTATTGTCAATGAAATATACAGAGTTCAGAGAACCATTTCCATCAGTGAAGGAGAAGTTTTCCTTTCTCCCAATTATTATCCCTTGAAGAAGAGGCTCGAGTCCATAATTTTCCAGTGTAAGGAATATTGGCTCAGGCTGAGCCTTGAGTTCACCAAGAACTTTAACTCTTTCCTGAACAGGTCCGGGGAAGGTTTTTTCATGGGGGTTAATGGATGAGTCATCGGGAAATATATCAACCAGAGAGATTAGCCCTGTTCGCCTCAACGTGTGTTCTCTGAAGCGGAATGATTGGTCTACTATTACAAAGCAGGGCTTTTTCCATTCTACCAGGATTCCAGTATCAATCCATTCTCTTATCCTCTTTCTGGATTCAGCATAATTATTACCTTCTGGCAGGGTGAGATATGTTATATTATTCCTGTACTCCTTCAAACGTTTTTCCTCTTCTTTATTTATTGAATCAAATGGCGGAGACGTGGCCCTGCCATAATCGCCCGAGTAGTACAGGGGATTGAAAGGCCTTATTTTCACCATTTAGATTACTCCCAAGCTGTTCTGTTGCAATATAGCGGAATTACCTTGTGAAATATCTCCCATATGGATTCCGTGCAAGTAATCAGGATCAAAAGAATAAGGTTCGTTTTTTAAGGTGTTGGAAAAGCAGCCCCCATGTTCAATCATACTTCAGAATATGGTATGAGAATAAACTACTTTTCAGCGGACTTCCGTCAAAATGTCGCATCCCATAGGACTTAGTTATTTCTGTTCTGCTTTGTTTTATATGTTTTTAAAATCTTTTTAACTTTATACTTCTGAGTAGTACTATTTTTTATCCGACATTTTAAGGAATAAATCATCGCCATAATTAAATAAAAAAAAGATTTCACGCAGATATGTCAGATAGAGTAAATGCCATTTTGAGGGCACTGGTTTCAGATCCTGTGGATAATCTCATGATTGAAGAATTAAATTCCAACCATTTTGAAGTTTCCTATGAACCCACAATTGATGCAGAAACACTAAAGGATAAAGTCAAGATCTTTGACGTATTGGTAGTGAGGAGCCGGACAAAAGTAACACATGAGGTTCTTGAAAAAGCTGAAAGGCTGAAAATAATAGCGAGAGCTGGTATAGGCACAGACAACATTGATGTGAGTTCTGCTAAAGAGAAGGGTATCCATATTGTCACAGCGGCTGGTTCTTCCACACAATCTGTTTCTGAATTAAGCATTGGGCTAGCCCTATCACTCACAAGAAAGATTCCGTTTTTGGACAGAAAATCCAAAGAGAATATTTGGAAAAAGGATACGGGAACAGAATTATACGAAAAAACCGCTGGAATAATTGGATTTGGAAGAATTGGTTACGCCACTGCAAAGGTCCTGAAGGCCATGGGTTTAAAGGTAATAGCCTACGACATTTACCATAACCAAAAAACTATGGAAGAAATTGGGGGTTCCTACGTATCGCTGAAGGATCTGCTTGAGAAATCCGATATTATATTTTTGCAGGCAACTCTTACTGATGGTGGTGCTAAATTGATATCGAAAAATGAACTGGGAATGATGAAACGCGGATCATATATTGTAAATACCAGCAGATCAGAGTTTATAGATGGCCCTTCTCTGCTACAGGCATTGAAAGACGGTAAAGTTGCCGGTTATGCTGCAGACGTAACATGGAATGAACCACCAAATAATGAATGGGAAAATGAGATCATTTCTTTGGAAAACGTAATAATTACACCTCATATAGGCGCACAGACTGTAGAAGCGCAGAAGAGAGTTGCAAAGTACACAGTTGAGAACCTTATAAAAAAAAGGGAGGAGATAGGATTATGATGCTAATACCTGGGCCCGTGGAGGTGCCAGATTCTGTGCTAAGATCAGCTGCATATGTTGTGAATCACCGATCAAGAGAGTTTAGGGCAATCGTTGAGAAATCTGAGAACATGCTCAACAAGTTTGGAGATTCTTCAAGATCTGTAATGACAACTGGATCTGGTACAACAGCAGTAGAGTCCATGATTTATTCCTTTACTGAACCCGGAGAGAATGTTTTGGCCGTTACATTCGGAGAGTTTGGGAACAGGATGATAGAGAGCATTGAAAGAAGAGGTTGCGAAGTAAAAATTTTAAGAAAAGACACAGATTCTTTTTTGAAAAAGGGCGAAATAGAAAGTTTTGTTTCTTCTCACAGAAACATTACATCACTTTTTCTTGTGCAGAATGAAACGGGGAATGGTACGTCTATCAGAAATCTTGAAGAAATCACCAGGGAAGGAAAGAAACTTGGTTTAAAGGTTCTTGTTGATAGCGTTTCCGGATTTGGATCAATACCCATAAAAATTAACAGTTGGGGGATAGATGCTGCAGCAACTTGCAGCCAGAAAGGCCTTGCCTCCGTCCCTGGACTTGGAATTGTCTTAATCGGAAAGGATTTTTCTGAACAAACACCGGCAAGAAAAATGATTCCACAATATCTGGATCTTAATATTTCACTCAATTTCCTTGCAAAACATGAAACTCCGTATACTCCCTCCACTGGAAGCTTCAATGCACTGCATACTGCCCTCAATATAATTGACATTGAAACTTTAGAGAGGCGCTGGAAAAGACACTATGCCAATGCGGAGTTTCTCCGGCAGAATATTGTGGGAACCGGTGCCGAAATTCTTGGAAAAGATTTCAATTATTCAGATACTGTCGTTGCATTCAGACCACCCATTCCAGTTAGTGAGTTACAATCCAGACTGAAGTCATCAGGTTTTGAAATTGCTAAAGGTATGGGTGATCTTTCTGACAAAATAGTGAGGGTGGGGAATCTTGGGATAGTAGATGGGAAGACCATTGTGGGGTTCCTGAATGCTTATTACAATGCAGTTGGATTAGAAAAAAGTTTGGACGTTTCAGATGCCCCGGAAGATACAAAACTAATTGGCATGATAAACCAGTAGGAGGTAGGAAATAGCCCAACTATAGACATTTATAATTCAAAATGCATGAAAAGATATAAATCGTCTCTTTGTATGCACATCGGCACGGGTCCGTAGCTTAGCTCGGTAGAGCGATGGACTCTTAATCCATAGGTCGGGGGTTCGAACCCCCTCGGACCCGCTTTAACTTTTAACAGAACTTTTCATTAGTAACAAAGGTCCTTAAAATCAAGACGAGCAAAGCCATATCCCACGGTTTATCATCTCTTCGTAAGAAAAAGTGATAATATATTCCTGTTTCGAGTGCATGGGTGATTAGAGAAGTTTCCTATTGGTTCTAGCAAATAACTATGTTTTAATCAATATTCATTTTCCTTCTATAAATGGATCTTTTCTCCTTCTGGTAATAGTAAATCTGTGAACATACCAGCGTCCATCATCCCGCTAATTGTCTCTACGTCAATGTATGGGGGCCTGTCAACTGAAAGTTTTGGCACTTTTTTTCTGATTTCGTTGTAAATTTTTCTTACAACAGGAGAAGGTTCATCATCTGCAAACTCCAGGGATTGAGTTCCCAGCAAGAATTCTATTGAAACAATCTGCCTAACATTTTCTACTATTTCAGAAAGCTTTATTGCCGCATTTGCACCCATACTAACATGATCCTCCTGGTTAGCAGAGGTTGGGATATTATCCGCTGTGGACGGGAAACAGAGAGTCTTGTTTCTGTTACACAGGGCTGCAGCAGTATACTGTGGAATCATGTATCCGGAATTAAGGCCGCTGTTCTCAACAAGAAAAGGTGGAAGCCCGCTAAGGTTCTCATCAGTTATTCGTGCCAGTCTTCTCTCAATCATATTTCCAAGATCTGTCATTGCAATGGCCATAAAATCAGATACAAGTGCAACAGGCTCTCCATGGAAATTCCCAACGGATATAACTTCATCGTCTCCTACGAGAGGATTGTCTGTAGCTGAATTTATTTCAGTTGTTAAAACAGTCTTAGCATAATTGAGTGTGTCAAGAACAGCACCATATACCTGAGGTATACATCTGAGCGAATAGGGGTCTTGTACTTTTGTCTTTGTTGATTTCTCTATGATCTTGCTGCCTTTTATAACTTTTAGAAACTCCTTTGCAACTGCTATCTGACCCCTGTGCGGTCTTGATTCAACTGCCCAGCCAGTGTAGGCTCTCTTGGTGCCTTTCAACCCCTCGAAGGAGATTGCTGCAGACAGTATGGCGTTTCTTATTATTTCTGCCGATCTGTGAAGATTTACTGAAAGTATTCCCGAAATCGTAGAAGTTCCGTTTATAAAAGCAACCCCCTCCTTTTCAAGGAATAGGTAAGGATCCAATCCGCTTTCTTTCAATGCCTGGGAAGATGGAACCTTCTCCCCCTTAAAAAATACCTCACCCTCTCCCATTAGGGTTAAAGCAACATGGGCCAGAGGCGCCAGATCTCCACTGGCTCCTACTGAACCGTACCTTGGAACTACAGGGGTTATGTCTCTGTTGATAAATTCCAACGTGTGTTTTATGAGATTGGGAGAAACTGCAGAATAACCTTTGCATAGACTATTTAATCTGACTACCATCATTGCTCTTACATACTCTCTTTCAAGCGGCATTCCTATTCCAGAAGAATGGCTCCGAATGAGATTCTTTTGAAGATCAAGAACATCTTCCTGTGATACTTTTACGTTAAGGAGACTACCGAAACCAGTGTTGACACCGTAAATCGCCCCACCTTTATTCATTAAGTCTCTGAGTTTTTTCTGACTGGTCAAAACTCTTTTGACAGTATCTTCAGTGATTCCAATTTTCTCATTGTTTACAGCAACGGCATACACATCTTCTATTGTCAGGTTGTTACCATCTATGAATATCACACAAATCAAATGTAAATACTTTCTTCCCTAAAGCAAGTTTCTCTATTTATCCTCTTTCGGCGATATGATGTAATGAAAGGATAATTTATAAAAATCTTTATAGTGCAGGTGCCGGGATTTGGACCCGGGTTGAAAGCTTGGAAGGCTCTCGTGCTGACCAGACTACACTACACCTGCCCTTCCGTTGGAAATCATTCTGCTTTTAATTAACTTTCCATTCTCATGAGACAGATATGGTAAGTTCAAAAGGTGTCTGTTTAACATTGCTATTGCTATACCAATGGATATAAACATCGTAAGTTGTGCCAGCATTTCCTGTTAGATTAAAATACAGGTAATTATTATGCAAATTGGAGCTAATTGAAATAGGCGAAGTCCCGCCTGCAGGGACATAATTCATCGTTACATTAAATGGATGTATGTAATATGCATACATTTTGTAACTAACAGGCCCTGATGGAACGTTATATGTTCCACTGTGGTTTGGAACGGCGGTCCATGTGCCTGAGTTATCATACTCCAAACTTGTAAACTGCGGACCAGTTAATGTGTGGAATGGAGCATTGAGGAATATTATCCAGAATATGAGCCATGAGAAAAAAAGTACGGCGTATGTATAGAACTTGTGTGATGTTCTTTTTGGTATCCTTATATTCATCGCCTGGAGCATCTTGGCGATAAACAGGATAAATACAATGATCAAGAGTACAGAAAGATAAGCATATCCGAGTAAATCGAGATAGGCTGAAAGTATTCCCAGCAGTGCACCTATGAGAAAAACTACTATGGTACTTTTCGCCCTATCCTTTTCAGTTTCAAGGAATTCCCTCTCGTTAAATTCAGGTTCCACAAATAATGGTTCTTCAGGTTTCTTTGCCATTTCACATCTCACACTGCTTGGATATACGCCTTTCTCTATGAAAAGGCATGTCCGTGAAATGTAATTGCGTTATATAGGCTTTCGCATTCTTCATTATTTGCTTTTTTTATATAAATAGTGTTCCCAACACAATTTAGCATGAATCAGTGATTCCTTGAATTATACCTTTGAGGGATTTTAATGGGTCATGGGATTTTACTATTCCTGATGCAATAAGAACACCATGAGCTCCAAGTTCAATAGACTTATTAGCATCGTCTGCATTTTTTACTCCTGCCCCAACCAGAACCTTCACATCAGATCCACTGCAGGCATCTACGACATCGCGTATTATGGAGGGCGCTGCCGTGGTAACTGACACTTCTCCCCCAATCAATTCAGGTGGCTCGTAAGCTATAAATTCAGGTTTCATTGGAGCATACCTGCGCGCCTCTTCAAGAGATTCGACACAAATTACAGTCTCGAAATTTAATTTTTTAGAGATTCCCATTATACTTTCTATCTTCTCTGACCCAATCCGGTTTTCAGAGTGATTCACCAGAGAACCCTTTACATCGATTTCCAAAAGGCCCTCAATAGGTATTTTCCCTGTAAATGCTCCTTTAGGAACTGGATCCACTGTCTGAGAAAATATTTCGTAAGAAGAATATTTTTTTGCATTTACGAGATCCAGGGGGCTAACCGCCATTATAATCCTAACATTTTTTTCGTTTTCTATTCCTTTCAGGGAACCCAGGAAACCAATAAGATTCTGCCCTGTCGACTCCTTATAATTTTTTAGATTAACGATGACTGTATGTGGATTTCCCATGGATCAATATTGGTCTAACCTTTAAATTTTCTTTCACGTTTATATTCGCTTTAAATAGCCTATTAAATAAAAAATTGATCTTATGTTGTATGACAGGAAATAAAGATAAAATAAAAATAGCAAGATTTGGTGGAACCCTCATAAAAGGATCCTATAATGGAATGCTTTTGAGAGATTCCAAGAGACCTATGCCTCTATAATCCAGGTTTGAAATTGCTAAAATCTCATGTATACCTCTTTACAACCATGACGAAGAAAAAAAGATAATATTCACATAACCTATCTCAGAGATGCAATCAAAGATTCAGAGGGTTTCCTGTGGTAACTCCAGATATAATTTTCAATACCTGGATCTCTGAAACCCCTATAGATTAAATTTCAAGACCTCCAAATCTTAATCAATTTCCCAATAAGCCTGAGGCATTAATGAGTGGATCTATGTGCATACAGGGAAAACCAAGGGATTAATACCACCTCATTCAGGTCTTTACTTTCTTTTACGCAAGAATAGTTAACAAAACTAAAGTAGTTATCAGTTTTGCCAACACCAAGTTTCAAAAAAGTGGACATCTCAAAGATGAAATGGCAATTAAATTCATAAGGGAACTTCTTGAAAAGCTAGTAGAGAGCGCTAAAGCCTCTTTAACACATCAACACTGTGGCAATTCCGCTTCACATTGTGAAATGATTAGGATAGTGCAATCACCAATGTTGATATCCATTCTATCCCAGTTGTATCTGTACCAATAAACGTTAATATAGCAATCAAATTTCTATCTTATGATTTACCTCCTAATTTACGCAGTCTTGATTGCGTCAACGGTGGTTTCTTTCATATATTACGTGGTGAATTCCTACTGGTCAATCAGGTATTCTAAGGAAATTAGGAATAATAATGTGGATTTGAGCGAAGTCACAATAGCCATTCCTGTTTATAATGAAGACCCAGAGATCTTCAAAGAATGCATAGATTCAGTGAAAAAACAGGGCTGTACCTTCTTGGTAGTTGGTGATTCTTCTCTCGAACCTTACAAAACAATAGTCGAGGAAAGAGGAGGTAAATTCGTTTTTATGAAGGAACATGGCGGAAAAAAGAAAGCCATGCAGGAAGAGATGAAATATGTCAAAACCCAATTTGTCGTATTGATGGACAGCGATACGATTCTTCCCGATAATGCTGTTGCCAACATGCTATCGCATTTTGATGATAAGGTTGGTGGGGTAGGGGCGAACATAGGTATAAAGAGGACTGGATCGCCTGTTTCATACTGTTCAGAATTCGTTGAGAGATCAAGAGAGGTGGTTTTCAGAGCTATGTCAGCACATGGTAGCGTTATGAACCTGGACGGGGCATGTTCAACATACAGAACAGAACTCATAAGGTCTTTTATCATGTCAAATGAATTTCTCGGGATAAACAGAAAAGGGAAGACAAATGTTCTGGGAGAAGACTGGCTTCTTACGGGATGTGTGATAAAGAATGGCTATTTAGCGGTAAAAGATTATGATACCAGGGTGGAAAGTTATCCCCCAAAGGACTTGGGCAAATTTGTAAAACAGAACATAAGGTGGTCAAGATCAGGATGGAGGAGATTCGGCAAGGAACTTACAAATGGTACTGCTGCCAAAGCAGGTAAATTTTATACATTTGAGCTGGTATATACTTATATGCTTCCCATAATAGCTCTGGCTTTCATACTTTTAAGAGGTTACCATTTCCTTGAAATAAATGCCTCTTATCTTGCCTCCTTCAATGTATTGGGCATTTTCACAGCAAGACATTTTGTCCATGTTGGATTTTTTCTTTATTCAAGAATCGGAATGGAATTTGTTGACTTATTCGGAACCGGGATATTTGTTATGGGTATAGTTGACAGGATAAGGACGGAAAGACTCAAAACTCTTGCCTACGGGGCTGTTGCAATGGCCATAATTTTTGCAACTACAATATATGGTCTTGCAACATACTGGAAAACATCAAATTGGCTCTCAAGATAGTTCGTTGAAATTTATTATCCTTTATCGTTACTCATTTCGCCTCAATCTGTCATTATTTTGAAAAGGACAGATGCATCTACTCAGCACATTTATTTCTCTGGAAAGTTAATTGAATTAAAATGTTTGTAATTTTTTCGATTCTCTTAAATATTCTTTAGAGTTCCGGAACCAATGGCTGGACAAGAACAAAAGAAGACTTACACTGCCCTGAAGGGTCAAACATATCTTGAGGCTCTGGGGGAAAAACCATCGAGTAGTATAATCGCGGTAAAATCTGGCAACAGACTCTTTGACCTGAGACAGACTGCAGATTCAGATAGAGAAATCCAGGCAGTTTATCTTGATTCCGAAGACGGAATAAAAATTTTAAGGCATTCGGCTGCTCACCTGCTTGCCCATGCAATCACTTCACTTTTCCCTGATTCAAAGCCAAATGCAGGTCCTCCAACAGAAGATGGTTTCTATTATGACTTCGACATGAAGCCCATATCATCAGACCATTTCCCGGTTATCGAAGAGAAGATGCAGGATATAGTGAAAAAAAATTACCCAATTATAAGGGAAGAATATAACAGAAATGAACTTTTATCAATGTTTTCTAATAACCCATACAAGATTGACAAGATAATAGACAACGTTCCTGAAGGCGGAAGATCATCGGTTTACAGACAGGGTGATTTTTATGATTTCTGCACAGGACCACATGTCCCGTCTACAGGTTACCTGAAGGCTGTGAAGGTTATTTCGCTGGCATCCACCCACTATAAGGGAGATGATAAGAAACCCGCCATGGTACGAATATACGGAACGGCATTTCCTGACGAAAAAAGCCTTAAGAAATATCTTCAGAACAGAGAGGAAGCCCTTAAACGGGATCATAGGAAACTTGGGAAAGAGATGGATCTGTTTGTATTCAACACAGAGAGGGCTCCTGGCTTTCCCCTTTACACACCCAATGGGTCAATCATAAGGGGCGAGTTAATGTCTTTTATGAAGGAGAAAAACACCCAGAGGGGATGGCAGGATGTATGGACGCCACACATATTCAGAGATGTTATATGGAAGCAGTCCGGCCACTATGCAAAATACAAACCGAACATGTACGTTTTCACGCTGGAAGACGGAGACAGCTACGGTGTCAAACCCATGAACTGTCCCGGGCACATTAGCATATTTGAAAGGGAACCGCACAGCTACAGAGACCTGCCGGTAAGACTGAGCGAACCGGGAACGGTCTACAGATATGAAAAGTCCGGGGAGGTTGGTGGACTTACCAGACCGAGAGCGTTCACCATTGATGATGGTCACGCGTTTATGCGGTTTGATCAAATAGTGGATGAGATAACATCCATACTGGAAATGATAAAGGAGACATTCAAAGGCATACTGGGGAATGTTGACCTTAAGTTTGATCTTTCTGTTATGGACAAGGAACATCCGGAAAATTACCTCCTTGTTTACAGATGCAAAAACTGTGGAAGCACAATTGAAGCTAGGAAAGCCTCAATGGAGGACCATCTGTTGTGTCCTTCATGCGGATCTGAAAACCTCCAACCTGATTTTACCGGGTGGGACGGTGCCACAGAACAACTCAGGAATGCCCTGGACAGAGAACAGCTCACATATCAGGAATACCCTGGCGAGGCGGCTTTCTACGGACCGAAGATCGATGTTCACGTCAGGGACGCCTTAGGAAGAATGTGGCAGCTCTCCACAGTACAGCTTGACTTCTTCATGCCTACGAATTTCGGACTGTCCTATGTGAATAGTGAAAGCAAGCCTGAGCGCATTGTAATGGTGCACAGGGCTATTTTTGGAAGTTATGAGAGATTCATGGCAATAGTGCTTGAACATTTTGCAGGCAAACTTCCAACCTGGCTTTCCCCAATACAGGCTTATATAATACCTGTAAGCGAGAATTACCATGAATATGCTAAAAAAGTGCAGTCGCACTTTCTGAAGGAAGGAATCAGGGTTGGATTGGATACTTCTTCAGAGACACTGGGCAAGAAAATAAAGATGATCAGGACCAGGAGACCTGCGTATATAATAGTGGTGGGGCAGAATGAGGTAGAGAACGGAACAGTAACCGTTAGAAACAGGAAGGACCAGCAGAAGACCATGGACCTTAAAGAATTTACCAAAGAATTGGGAAAGGAGATATCAGGCAGGAATATAGATCAGTTCTTCTGACCTTTTTTCTGAATTGAACATAGGGCATACCTGTCTCCGTCAAAGAACATTTCCCTATCGCTGTGGGATTTACTGTACTGAATCATCTTCTCCTCCATCTGCCTTATGGTAAAATTTGTATCCCTTCTTATTCTTAATACAACGATGGATCTCTGCACTGTATAAAATATATGATGGATGTATATTAAAGTATTTTTTATAAAAAATTGATTATGCTTTTCTTTTAGTACCTGATTTTCTTTTACTTATCTCTTCGGTCAGTTTCGGAAGTACATCGTATAGATTTCCGTGTACGTAAAAATCAGAGTATTTGACAATCTCAGCGTCAGGATCGGTATTTATTGAAACTATGAACTTACTGTCCTTCATACCTACCAGATGCTGAATTTTCCCGGAGATGCCAGCGGCAACATACAGGTTTGGCCTGACCGTTCTTCCTGTCTGGCCTACCTGGTGATCATAAGGAATCCATCCCAGATCAACAACGGGCCTAGATGCCCCAACAACCCCTCCCAGTTCATTGGCCAGTTGCTCAAGATATTTGAAACCCTCCGGTTTTCCAAGACCAAGGCCACCTGAAACAACAGTTTTTGCAGTTGTGAGATCCAGTGCCTCTTTTGGCCTAAATTCCAGCACCTTCACAGTTTTCATCCTATCGGGAACATTGACTTTACGTATGTCTATTTTCACATCCTTCCTTCTGTTCTTTTCAGGCAACCTGTAGCTCCCTGGTCTTGAAGTTATCATCTGTGGCCTGTGTTTCCTGCAGAGAATCTGATCTATAGTCTTGTCTCCGAATGATGGCCTCCAGGCGATAAGAAGGCGGTTTTGTTTGTCCGCATCAAGTTCTATGCAGTCTGCAGCAACCCCTGTGTTACATCTTATGGCGATTCTCGATACCAGGTCTCTTCCTTCCCTTGTGCCTGACATAAGGAATATGTTTGGTTTGTAGCTCTCAACTGTTTCAGAGATGAAGTGAGAAAAAGCTACGCTGCTGAATGACTTGAGGTCCGGGGATTCAATTCCAATTACTGTATCGCAATTGTAGTTTGCGGCCTCGTCTGCAACCTTTTCCAGATTGGATCCAACCATTATGCCTACAAGTTTCTCTTCAAGCTTGTCAGCCAGCTCACGGCCCATCCCAAGCATTTCCTGAGATCCTCTCTCTATTTTTCCATTTTTGTGCTGGACATATACGAAAACGTCCCTGTATTCATCCAGATTCTTTGGGGGGTCACACCCTCTGAGTTCTACCATTTAAGCCTCACCTATCTTAATTGCACCCTTTTCAATAAGGTCGTCAACCAGCTTTGGTATATCTTCAACTTCGTATTTCTTCCCCTCTCTCTTTTTCTCCTCCGGTATTTTAAGCGACCCAACAATGGTTGGTGAACCCTTAATCCCCACCCATTCCGGCTGTAGTTTCAGTTTATCATGATCCAGGACAGTGATTCCTTTCTTCAGGGCATCTATCTTCATCCTGAGTGTAGATCTTCTTGGAATATTTGAACCTATAAGTGTGGTAATTAGAACGGGCATGGGGACACTTACAACTTCAGTTCCATCTTCAAGGCTTCTTTCAACTATCACATTCTTTCCGTCAACTTTTGAATTTACGGAATATGTAACCTGATCAATACCCAAGAATTCGGCAACCCCTGGTCCAACATGCCCTGTCCCAGAATCGGATGTGCTTTCACCAGCAAATATAATATCAAAATCACCTAATATATTGAATGCAGCAGCAAGTGTCAGAGAAGTTGCCCAGGTGTCAGCAGCTGCAAAGACTCTGTCTGTTATGAGTATGCCTTTATCCACACCTCTTCCCATACATTCTATAAGTGCTGTTTCGGCAGCGGGAGGGCCCATGGTCATTACAGTTATTTCAGCGCCAACCTCATCCTTTATTTTCAGTGCAGCTTCAATGGCATTTTCATCTGCAGGGTTGATAATACCCCTCGCCTGCGATCTGTTCAGTGTAAATTTAACCGGATCGATGAAGATTTCCTCTGCATCGGGAACCTGTTTTATCAGTACCATTAACTTCAGTGCCATTTATAATCACCCGTACTTGTATTTGACTCCATGGGCACCCTTGACATTGTTCCAGCTCACGCTGCCATGGGAGCATGCCACAACGCATGTACCGCACTCCACACAGTCTTCATACTTGAAATTAAGTTTCCCTTCAATCAGGGTGTAACACCTGGCAGGGCATGCGTAAGTGCAAAAATTATCAGGGCATGTCTCACATATGTTGTGATCCACTGTAATATGGGCAAAACTTTTGTCGGTCTTATAGTTTAATAGAGATAATCTATCTTCAATTTTCATATTATAGCCTCCTTATCATTTTAAATGACTCTGAAATCATTTTTGAACTGCTTACATTCTCCTTCTTCATTGCATCCATAAGTATTTTGTACATATGTCTCTTGGGCATTCCGTTTTCCATGAATATCTCCAGCATTACACTTTCCAAAATATTTGGAAGGTGCTGATGGATGAGATTCCCCCATGTTACGTTCTCTATGCCTTTGAAATTTATCATATCTTGCAATACAAATGTTTTCTGGAGTTTCTCCTGGTAAAGCGAGAGTGCGCTGTCACTGTAGTTTCCCTTTTCCTTGAGTTCCATGAATGTGTCTGCGGCTGTTATCCCGGACTGGATTGCGTAATTCATACCCTGCAGGACTAAGCCATTGCTGAATGAAAAACCTGCGGCATCACCTGCGATCATGTAACCATCACCGAACAGTTTTGGTATTGAACCGAACCCCCCTTCCTGAACCATATGAGCGCTATATTCGTCTATTTTCCCACCTTCAATGAGAGGTGCAATGGAAGGATGGGAGTTAAACTGCTCTATTATATCAAATGAGTGTGTATTGCCATTTGATCTCAGGTGTTCCATGGATACAACTGCGCCCAGTGATATGCTATCTTTATTTGTATATAGAAAACCCCCTGCTTCAACACCACCCTTCAGGAAACCAAAAACATATTCCCCCGCAAAGCCTTCCTTGCCTCTCAGGTTGAATCTCTCGTTTATCTTATCCTCCGGGAGTTTTATGACCTCTTTTACACCTATTGCCACATCACGATCCTTTAGAGGTTCCCTTATTCCGGACTGTATAGCAACCCTGGGGTTTGCTCCTTCTGCAAGAATTACAGTATCTGCAGTGATAGTATCTCCGTCCTGCTCCACTCCTATCACCTTTCCATCTTTCATGGCAAGTTTATCCACTGTAACCCCGTTTACAAGCATTGCTCCGGATTCTGAAGCTTTTTTTGCAAGCCACTGATCAAGTTTTACCCTGAGTACCGTATATCCGGATTTGTTCTCATCGAACTTTCTTGACCTGAAATCTATATTTATGCTGGAATCCTCCGTAAGAAAACCTACTGTTTTTGATTTGACATATCGCTCAACAGGTGCTGTTTTTTCCCAGTCGGGAATAATATTATCCAGCTCATGTCCCCATAGAACTCCACCGGAGACGTTCTTCGTTCCTGGAGGATCTGATTTCTCAACAAGAAGAACATTCATTTTTTTGGATGCTAAACGAATGGCTGCAGATGATCCTGCGGGACCGGCTCCCACAACTATAACATCAAATTCGCTCATTGCTTCTGTATGCCCATATAATTAATAATAATTTTCCAGTATTGATAAGATTGGGCAAAATGCAACAAATGGTTTTAAACCTTCATAAATTTCTCTTATCATTATATGCAGGACAATTGGAAAATCAGATCAGTATATTCACTTCTTCTAAATAGATACGGATTTCTCAACTGGTGGCCAGCAGAGACCAAGGATGAGGTGGTTATAGGAACTATCCTCACACAGAATACCTCCTGGTCTAATGTTGAGAAGTGCATCAAAAATCTTAAGAAGAAAAATATTTGCAGTCTTTCAGCCATTTCCTCCCTTGACCCTAAGGAACTTGCACCTATAATCAGAAGTTCCGGATTCTACAACCAGAAATCAAAAAGGCTGGTAGACATTTCACATATTATTACGGAAAGATATTCAACAATGGAAAAAATGTCTGAACAACCGGTTGATGAACTGGAGTTATTCCTTAAGAATATAAAGGGAGTAGGGAGGGAAACAATGGACTCTATTCTCTCTTACGCCCTTCAAAAACCAGTTTTTGTTGTTGACAAATACACCATGAGAATTTTCTCAAGAACTGGAATAACAGGCGATTCAACTCCCATTGACGCAATAAAGGGTTTAGTATATGAAAACCTTGGAAATGATGGAGATATGCTGAGAAACCTGCACGCCATGCTGGTTTATCTGGGGAAAGATCACTGCAAAACAAAACCATTATGTGCAGAATGTCCTGTAAAATCAGTTTGTAACTATTTTATCACTGCAGGTCCTTGATGTTTCCGTAACCGATAAGTCTCCATCTGTTTGCAATTCGTCTTGCAATTGCAATCCTTTCACCTGAATATGTTGCAACAGGATATTTCAGCAATATTTCTGCACTTGTGTCTCTTGCGGAGGTAACAACCCCAACAGTGTTTGCTGTGCCAACGGTAAGCATAAGACTCTCCTTGCTCTTAATTGACTCAACTTTCAGATCTTCCTGAAAGCCCACCACTCTTTTTAAAAGATGGACATCAACCGTCATTCCGAATACGGTTGGGGGAACTTTGCCGGCTTTTCCAACAATCCGTCCAGTGAAAGAATCCCCCTTTGTGAGGAAAGGATCAAGTTTTGTACCAACTGCAGCAAGTCCACCAGGCTTAAGTGTCTTGTAAGAATTCTTTCCGGACATGAGGCTAACAACTTCAGTTATGACATTTTCCCAGACCTGCTTGTTTCCTTTGCCAGTCTGGATACCAGGGGCGATCTCAATTTCATCCCCTATCTGAATCATACCTTCGACCAGGGATCCACCCAGAACCCCCCCTTTCAGGTTCTCTATAGAAGTTCCGGGTTTATTCACATCAAAAGATCTGGCCAGATACATACGGGGATTTATAGCAGGATCAAAAGTTGGACTCTTTATGTTCTGTTCTATTGCTTCAAGCAGCACGTCGAGGTTTGTGTTGTGATATGCACTCACAGGGATTACTGGTGCGTTTTCGGCTACACTTCCCTTAAGAAATTTTTTAATCTCATTGTAACTTTCCAGTGCCCTTTCCCTGGTTACAAGATCAATCTTGTTCTGTACAACTATCAAATTCTTAATACCCATAATATCCAGAGCTGTTAAATGCTCCCTGGTCTGGGGCTGAGGACACTTTTCATTAGCTGCTATTACAAGTAGTGCCCCGTTCATTATAGAAGATCCTGAGAGCATTGTTGCCATAAGGGTCTCATGCCCTGGAGCATCCACAAATGAGATGACTCTTGATAGTTCACAGCTTTCATTCTCCTTTTTTGAAGAGTAGTAAACTTCACCAGTCTCATTTTTGCATTTATATACTGGTGTATCTGCATATCCAAGTTTTATAGATATTCCTCTCTTTATCTCTTCAGAGTGAATGTCAGTCTTAGTTCCGGTTATGGCCTTGGTCAGGGTGCTTTTCCCATGATCAACGTGGCCCACCATTCCTATGTTTACTGATGGCTGAGGTAACATCAATTGGCTTCCTTGGTTTCTTTCTCTTCTCCAAGGGCAGCAGGCCCATACTGGATTACTTTGAGATTAATCTGTGATATATCTGTCCCTATTATTGAACCTCTGAACGTGACCCTCTTCCTCAATCCTGCCTTTGATCTTCTTCCTATGCTGTATTTCCTCAGGATTCTTTTCTTTCCTGAAATCTGAAGATCAGATTTCATGGGAAATCCACTTATGGAACTCCCTCCTGTTATTCTAAGCTTGTAACCTGGAAGTTCAAAGAAGATTCCGTCCACTTCATCTCCTATCTTTCTTCCAACCAGAGAACTCAAGCTTTCCGGACTCACCTCTTTCTTGTATGTTTTACCATCTTTCGGGTCGGCTATTATTGCAACTGAGTTTGCCATATCTACACTTTCTCCACAATGATTTTGAATATTCTCCACATTTTTTGCGGGTCTTTCCCAATTAATTTCTTATTTATAAAATTATACCTGTGACCACAGAATTTCGAGTTGGACCTTTATTTGTGATTTTCTTGAATATTTTCAACCGTGTCCCAGATCAGGCATCTATTTTTCTTTACCATAGATAACATTTTCTTGAAGTGTGTATTCCCTGAACTGTGCCTGTTGTAATGGGACTTGAAGGTACAGCGCATACTGTTAGCTGTGGCATAGTGGATGACAACAGTATTCTCTCGAACTGCTCATCCTCATATGTTCCACCCAGAGGAGGTATACATCCGAGAGAGGCAGCAGATCACCATGCTGACCATATTGTTCCTGTAATTGAGAAGGCACTGGCCGAGTCTGGACTTACAATGAAAGATATAGACCTGGTCGCTTTCTCACAAGGACCTGGCCTGGGACCATGCCTCAGAGTGGTAGCAACTGCTGCCAGAACCCTTTCACTTAAATTTTCAATACCTATCCAGGGAGTGAACCACCCTCTGGGTCATGTTGAAATAGGTCGGAAATTGAGCAAAGCTGCTGACCCGGTGATGCTTTACGTATCAGGTGGGAATACCCAGGTCATTGCCCACCTGAGGGGAAGATATCGTGTACTTGGTGAAACAACTGATATAGGCCTCGGGAATATGCTGGATAAATTTGCAAGAGAGAATGGAATCCCTTTCCCAGGTGGACCTAGAATTGAGGAACTTGCCAGAAGAGGTTCAAAACTTTTGGAGATACCATATTCTGTGAAGGGGATGGAGACTTCTTTTTCAGGCATACTTACTGCAGCTTTTGCATTCCTGAGTAAAGGTGAAAGCATGGAAGATGTCTGTTACAGTATCCAGGAAGTTTCTTTTGCAATGTTAACTGAGGTTCTAGAGAGAGCCCTTTATTATACAAACAAAAGGGAGATCCTTTTGGCAGGCGGAGTTGCAAGAAATCACAGACTTAGGGAAATGGTCTCTTCAATGGCAAAGGAAGCTGGAATGAGTGCCTACCTGACAGATGAAAGGTACTGCATGGACAACGGTGCAATGATAGCACAGGCAGGTTTGCTGATGTATGAAAAAGGGATGAGAGAAAAAATTGAAAATACAGGAATAAACCCGAGATTCAGAATTGATGAGGTTGAGGCACCGTGGATAGAGAGCAGCAATAATTTTTCATACAGCTATTCCGGAGCAGAATCAAGGGTATACGAATCTGATTTCTTTGGGAGGCCTGCTTTGACAAAGGAGAGGATAGCAAAGAGTTACAGAAACAGCCAGCTTGATAGAAAGATAAGGACTGCGAGACTTAAAAATGAAGGATCAATACTTAAACGTATGAACGAGGTGGGAACTGAATCACCAGTACTTTATGATGTCAATCAGGAAAACTTTTCAATAATTATGGAGAGGCTTCCAGCCCCCACGCTGGAAATATACCTCAGGGAAAATGGAATAGACAGCGGAATAATAGCCTCGATTGGTAAATCAATTGCTGATCTTCACTCCCACATGATGTCTCATGGAGATCTGACGCCAAACAATATTATAGTAATCAAGGAAAAGTTGTACTTCATTGACCCAAGCATGGGATCGCTTTCTCCCGGAGATGAGGATTTTGCCACTGACCTGTTTCTGATATCTGAAAGCCTGAAGGCACTACATGATGTTAGCAACAGAACACTCCGATCCATAAGGGACGAATATTTAAGATGGTCTGCTAGGGGAAAAGAAATCATTGAAACGCTTGAGAAAATGGAAAAAAGGAGAAGATACGTTTGATTAAGTTTGTAACAAGCAACAGGAATAAGTTTCAGGAAGTAAAAGAGATGATGGAAGCGAACAAAATTGATATTGACTGGATTGAGCTTCAATATGAAGAGATTCAGGCTGATTCAACCGGAGAAATCTCCAGAGACAGTTGTACGAAAATAGCCAGAAAAGTGGATGGAAAATTCTTTCTTGAGGACACTGGACTTTTTATTGATCCTCTTAATGGTTTTCCTGGCCCATATTCTTCATACGTCCAGAAAACAATAGGAAACAAGGGTATATTGAGGCTTCTTCACAATAATGGAAGGGATGCAACTTTTCTTACAGTTGTATCCTATTGGGACGGAGCGGGAATAATACAGTTTTCCGGAGAACTAAGAGGCAAGATCAGTTATACGGAGAGGGGAAGTAACGGTTTCGGATATGATCCCATATTCATACCTGAAGGATATGAAAAATCTCTTGCTGAGATGACCATACCTGAAAAAAATGCAATATCTCACAGATCAATTGCCGTTCAAAAATTTATAGATCACCTGAAGAAAGAAAATCGGTGAGTAATGATTTGAAAAATTAACGAAAATATCTTCCTTTAAAACAATACTCTATTTTTAAAGCTAAATATCTTAACCATTGTTCTATGCGAAAGATAAATAACTTGTTTTTATCTCATGCACGGGAGACTATAATGGCATTTCACATTAAGGATTTTCAGACATACATATATATCATACTGATGGCAATCGGACTTACATTGTTCGTAATAAGCTCAAACGATCTTATATTTGGAAATAAGGTTCTGATAGACAACGGAATCACATTCAAGAGTGCCGGTCCCTGGAACTACTGGATTTTTACTCTAGGAATAATAATGACAATACTTTTTGTTTACCTTTATGCAAAAACAATGAGGGATGTGTCAAAATTCAGGCAACTTGTAGAAAGCGACAGCAAATACGGTTTTATTAAAAACATAAAAGAACTTGAGGCAATTTCGCAGCGCCTTGGAACAACTTATAAGGAAAGACTCGCAGAAGCCAAAGAAAGGTGGAAGATAAAATAACTCCAGAAAGGATTATTCGGAAAGGATTACTTTTACAAATTCAGGAAGCTGGGTTGCGCCTTTCAATACTGATGAATTGAAATATTTCCCAGATTTTATCTCCTCTCCTGATGGCTTCATTTCGCTATCTGACGACATTGTGAAAGACCAGAATCCACTTGGGTATGTTGGAATGAACGCAGTGTATACAATACTATGTTTAAATACGGATCTGGCAGAATTGTAAGCCATCTTGAGAGCCTTAGGTTGATAGAAAGGAGATCCTGACTGGGCCACAACTATGCCCCCCGGATTTATCCTGTTTTTGACATCCCGGTAGAAATCCTGGCCAAAGAGACCTTCGGCTGGACCTTCCGGGTCTGTCGAATCAACTATAATCAGATCGAATTTTTCAGCACTGGACTTCATGAATTTTATGCCGTCCTCTATCCTGAGGTCGACTTTAGGACTTGTAAATGAATCTGCAAGGTCAGGGAAATATTTTTTACAAACCTCAACCACCTGGTTATCAATCTCTATATTGATCACGCTTTCCAGCCCCATCTTAATAAGCTGCCCGGCAACTCCACCATCACCTCCACCTATGATCAGAGCCTTTCTCGGTGGTTTATCCATATGATAGAAGGGAAACATAGTGATCATCTCGTGGTAGACGAATTCATCCTTCTCTGTGAGCTGAACTGTACCGTCTATTGCAAGGAGCTTACCGAAATCATATGTGTCGAATACGTCGATTCTCTGATAATCAGTCTTGACTGAAAGTAGCTGATCACTTACTCTGAATGATAATTGCAAATTCTCTGAATACCTTTCCGAAAACCAGTTTTCTATGAGTTTCACGAAATGGAATATACTTAAAGTGTATTTTAAGAATTATGTAAAGAAGGATGTAAATTATGAAAAGTTAAACGAAATTTTTCGTACTAATTATATTATGGAAAAGCTTATTTGTACCGATATATGGTAATTTTTAAATAGTTTAGACTATTTTTTAATATTCTAAAATTTTAATACTAAAAGTCATATATCCCTTAACTCCTTTTTCCTTGCGAATTAATAAATCGCCGATACAAATATTTTAATATAAGGAAGTATATTATCAAAGCGGAGGAATGACATGGTAGGAATAAGTGAACTTTCGAAAACCGTGTCCAAAAAGACAAACACAACCCAGAAGGTTGCCAGAAATGTTATAAAGACATTCCTGGACAGTGTTGTGTCCGAAACCGACAGAGGATCGAAAATCAATCTGGCGGGCTTTGGAATATTCGAGAGAAGGACTCAGATGGCAAGAAAGGCCAGAAACCCACAAACCAAGAAAATAATTGAGGTCCCTTCCAAGAAGAAGTTTGTTTTCAGGGCATCAAGCAAAGTAAAGTACAAGTAATTTTTACTTAACTTGCTTACCCATTTTGATTAATATTTTTAAAACAATTTGAATATTTAATTTTGTTTTTTTCATTTCAAACTATGTTATGTGGTATTTAGCAAAGGGAGATTTTCATCATATCCCTCGAAGCTTTTCCTGATTTTAGTTAGATATTTCCATGAGATTATCTGCAATGATCTTGAAACTGATGGCAATATCAAACTCTCTGATCTTTGCCCATCGAATTTTCTTACCATCTTTCCTACTCTCCATTCCGGGCTATTGTAATTTCTAAGGTAGCTATTGATCATAAAATTGTCATTTAAGGATCTATAAAAAATTTATTCCTAGTAGTCGGTCCATATATGGCCGACTGTCAAAGGAATACCAGACGTTCTTATTTTTATAAACAATATGAGGTTATAAATGATAGAACTTATTCAACTTATCAAGATCAGTGGCCTTCGTGATCAAAATTATTTGTAAGTAATTGAATTACGTTTAAAAACAGTAAAGTCAGATCTTGCTGAACTTCTTTTTTCTCTCCTTTGAAGAGTAGCCTGTTATGCTTTCAACCAAGTTGTTATATATTTTGATTGTCTGCGCGAAATCCTTGAAATTTTCATCATTTTCAGTTTCAATTGCCAGATTTTTCCCTTTTACCCATATTTCAAGTCTTTTAATTCCTGGAATTGACAGTTCAACACTGTTCTGTGATACTCTAACGTTTTCCGAGAATTCCCTGCACTTTGCAGCGATTGCTTCAATGGATGTGTCCATACCTTTTTTTACCGGATACTCCCGTGCCATGTTTAGGCCACCTGTTTTTTCATAGTTGCTTTTCTCTGAAGCTTTTTGGAAAGAGTCCTGAGGTATATGAGATACATGTACTGGGCATCATGTTCAAGAAGAGGTGATGATGAAATTATAGTTGAATCGCCCTGGTAATCTATAAGTGCCTCAGTAAGTGTCTCAAATTTGAGATCTCCATGTTTAATGGCAGTAAGTTTTGTCTCGTTGTTATCCTCATATTCAACTCCTGAAAATTCCATATAAAGATCGCCCTTTGAGTATTTTGAAAATTCACTTATCAGAGCCTCGAAATCCTTAATCTCTATTAGTGATCCCCCTGTAACTGCATGAACGTGTGGAAAATTCAAGATTGGTTCTATATTCTTCACTTTTTTAGAAATGGCCATCAGATCCTGGACTGTACCAAAAATTTCTGTTTTACCCGAGCATTCCACCCCAATATATGGATAGCCTTTTGATGGATTCAGTTCGGAAGAAATCTTTCCATAGAAATCAGTAGCCCTCTTAACAGCCATTTTCCTGTCTTTTGGATAAAACCCCGTGTGGGTAATAGTCCTCTTTGCATTCATTGCTTTTCCGATTATGAGTGACCATTTGAGATGGTTGTATGATTTGTCAGCCATTTCACTATCTGAAAGCATATCCATGTAATAGGGAGCATGAATGGAAAGCTGCACATCAAGCTCCTTGGCAAGTCTTCCTCCTTCGTCAAGATCGGAGTAATTTTTTGCCATATTCCAGAAAAGCTCCTGAACTATATCATCTTCCTCAATTATGTTGTCAATACCAATGCTGTTGTAGTTTCCGTCTTCATCCTGCCTCAGAATATCAACTATAATTGATGTGTCAACATCTCTTGGCGACAATCCGTTGTATTCCAGCGCAGGCCTCTCTTCTACATTTACCCTAAGAAGCTGGATCTCCAGTGCATTTAAACCGAGATTGTTTGCATCCTCAACTGATTCTATAAATGTCCTTCCCTTGCTTGTCAAGGGAATTCCAGCAACACCAAATCTGATCATAAATAAATCTATACCTTTCATGATTACAACTTATATAAGTTTATCAGAGCTAACACTGGCTAATTTCTGCCTAACAACTCCCCTCTGCTTCATGTTAATTAAATTTGGCTGAAACGTCCTTTGAATCGAAATATTGAATCATGAACAATTAGACAGAGATTATAATATAAAAATGCATTGTTTTCAGGAACCGGATACAGACTACCAAGTCTTAAATATTCCGAGAGCATACGATTGTGATGGTGGTAATCAAAAGGAACGGAATTTCTTACATTACATCCATTTCGAATAAATTAGGTGATCAATATGAATGTAGATCCAAATTTAACAAAATACATGATAAAAGCAAAGATAGCTACGGATGGGGTGGTTGAGAAACCTGATGTAGTTGGAGCCATATTTGGCCAGACTGAAGGACTTCTCGGGGAGGAACTTGATTTAAGGGACCTCCAAAAAAGCGGCAAAATCGGTAGAATCGAAGTTGAGATAGATAGCAAAAAAGGGAGGACTGAAGGCTTCGCCCTCATACCATCTGGACTTGACCAGGTTGAGAGTTCAATTCTCGCAGCAGCACTTGAAACCATTGACCGGATTGGCCCATGCAAAGCAAAGGTTGAAATTGAGAATATCGAGGATGTAAGGATACAGAAAAGGCAAAAAGTCATAGAGAGGGCTGAAGCACTTTATAAGAAGATGAGCGACAGCGGCAAAAGCGTCAGTGAAAGTATAGTCAACTCCGTTAGGGAAGAGGTTGAAAAGGGTGAGATCATATCTTATGGAGAGGAGAGGCTTCCTGCCGGTCCAGCCATAAAGGATTCTGATTCAATAATAGTTGTTGAAGGCAGGAGCGACGTACTCAACCTTTTGAGATACGGGATAAAGAACACAATTGCAGTACAGGGCACAAACATACCTAAGACTGTGCAAAAACTTTCAAGAGAAAGAACTGTTACTGTTTTCCTGGATGGAGACCGTGGAGGAGACCTTATTTTAAAGGAAATGCTTCAGGTGGCTGAAATAGATTTTGTATCGAGAGCACCACCTGGAACTGAAGTAGAGGAACTGACCTACAAACAGATAGTCAAAGCTTTGAGATACAAGACTCCAGTTGAACAGTATCTTTCTATGAGGGGAATGAGCGAGGAGCTCAAAGAACTTGTTCAAAAAAATGCTGCAGAATCCGGAAAGAATGGAAAGAAACAGCTAGAGATGCCTGCTGAGGAACCAAAACCGGAGAGAAAAGACAGGCAGGAGGAGAAGCGGGAACAGAGACGGGAGGAAAGAAGAGAAGAGAGAGAGGCTGAACCGGAACCAAAAGAAGTTGCGATAGAGGATGTTCCGGGATTTGTTGACCTTCAGAATCCAAAAGCCATTGAGAGAAAAGGAAATCTGTTGAATGAAAACAAACTCACAGAGATATATGGTGAGGATGGAAAGGCAATTGCAACGGTTCCACTTGCTGAAACAGTTGAGAAAATACCTGAAATAAAAGATGCAAAGACACTAATAACAGGAGGAGTCATTTCACAAAGGCTCATCGATATAGCTTATCAGGCTGGCATCAAAAACATTTATGGGGCAAGAATGGGGCACGTGACTAAGAAACCTGCGGAGGTAAGAGTGGTTTCATGGGAACACCATATGCAGGCATAGACCTGAAAAATCTGCCTGATACCTCGTACATAAAGATTCCTAAAAATCCTCTTGAGATGGTTATAGGCCAGGACGAAGCCGTTAAAATGGCCAAGGTAGCTGCAAAGCAACGGAGGCATCTGCTACTTGTAGGTCCGCCAGGTGTTGGCAAATCCATGATAGCACAATCAATTTCATTTTACATACCGCCACCCCAGGAAGAGATAAGAGTGGTTCACAATCCTCAGTATCCGGAAAGGCCTTTTATAGAAGTTAAAAGCAGAACGCAGATTGTGCAGGAAAAAGAAGAGATGAATATGGTAGAGGGGGATCTTTTAGACCCAAAGGATGTGCCAGTATCTGTAGCGGAAAGACTTGGGTTTAGATGCCAGAAGTGTGGATTCTATTCTTCTGCCTCCGAAAACACATGTCCCAACTGCAATAATCCAAAGGTGCAGACTGTTACACAGGGCCCATTCGGCGACGTTTTCAATGTCATTGGGGCAGCTTTTGGAGTCCAGAACAACACAGAAAAAGTCACTTCTACCAGAAAGATAGGGGAAAGGGAAGAAGTTATTGTTTATGAAAGGCA
This sequence comes from Oxyplasma meridianum, assembly GCF_038024865.1. Classification (NCBI taxonomy): domain Archaea; kingdom Methanobacteriati; phylum Thermoplasmatota; class Thermoplasmata; order Thermoplasmatales; family Thermoplasmataceae; genus Oxyplasma; species Oxyplasma meridianum. The sequence continues at coordinate 1,240,556 of NZ_CP133772.1, forward strand.
TAATGACAAGATAAGAGTTCTGGACGAAAAGACACTGGAAAGAAAAAGAAAAATAGAGAAGAAGAGCCCCAGCAAAGTTATAGTGCCCATTGACAGAAAGCCTTTCATACTTGCAACAGGGGCAAGCGAGACTGAACTTCTTGGAGATGTGAGGCATGATCCTTATGGAGGACATCCTCAACTTGGAACACTTCCCTATGAAAGAGTTATTGCAGGTTCCGTGCACGAGGCACACGAAGGGGTCCTGTTCATTGATGAGATTTCCCACCTTGGGAACCTTCAGAGATTTATACTTACTGCAATGCAGGAAAGGCATTTTCCTATAACCGGAAGAAATCCTCAGAGCGCAGGGGCAAGCGTAAGAGTGGATAATGTACCTGCTGATTTCATACTTGTGGCAGCATGCAACATAAATGACCTGCAGTATATACTCAGTCCACTGAGGTCCAGAATTGTAGGTAGCGGATATGAAATACTGATGGAGGTAACAATGCCTGATAATCCCACAAATCGTATGAAATATCTGCAGTTTATAGCGCAGGAGATCATTATGGATGGCAAAATTCCCCATATGTCTATTGAAGCAGCAAATCTAATAGTCGAAGAGGGAAAACGCAGGGCAATGGAGATTGACAAAAAGGATAATGCACTGACATTGAGGCTTAGGGAACTTGGCGGTCTAGTTAGGGCTTCCGGTGATATTGCTGTTGGAGATGAGAGAGATCTCATTGAAAAGAATGATGTGATTGAAGCTTTGAAGACATACCTTCCAGTTGAAGAGAAGATAAAGAAATATTATGGAAATATGGGCGCAGCACTTTCCTCAGAGAACACACTTTCCCAGAAAGGAGAGGAATATTATGCAAACTACCACAATTTCAGGCAGGATCGTTCTTACGACTGATCTTTCTCCTTTAGTTAATTAGTTTATTAATTCTTTATTTACCTGGTAGTCCATATCCGTTTTTTCCTATTCGGGTAAAAATATGGTCAAAAAGTTTTATTTTGTTATAATACTCACCAGTCAAGGATACATAATGAAACTATCTTATCTTCTTGAAATGGAAAGCCCCGAGACACACTTTTTCAGGGTCACAATGACAATAGAGGACTATTCGGAAGACAACATGTCTGTCACAATGCCTGCTTGGACTCCCGGTTCATACGAGATAATGGACTTTGCAAGACATGTTAGAAAAATTAAGGCAGCTGCACTAACAGGTGAGAATATTGAACTTTCAAAGAAGGATAAATCAACCTGGAAGGTTGCAAACGGGGAGTTCAGAGATGTAAAGATCACCTATGAGGTATTTGCCCATGATCTTTCAGTACACACCAGCCATCTGGACTCTTCCCACGGGTACCTTAATGGTACCAACATATTCCTTTATATTGAAGGCTACAAAGATCAGACCGCAGAACTCATAATAAAACCCTGGGGGGACTGGAAGATCTCAACCGGCCTTGAAAAAGTGGGCGATTTCAGGTACAGGGCAACAAATTTTGATATACTTGTTGATTCACCTATAGAGATAGGGAACCACAGAAGCCTGTTTTTCAATGTAGAAGGAAAGGAACATGAAATAGTTCTTTACGGACATGGAAATGAGAATGAGGAAAAGATCAAAGCAGATATTCATAAGACAGTGGAGGCCTATCTGAAAATATTTGGGCATCTTCCTTACAAGAGATATGTATTCATATTCCACCTTCTTTCTGAGGAAGATAGCGGTGGTGGTCTGGAACACCTGAATTCCACAACAATAGATGTTGACAGATTCACATTTGCCCCATTTGAGAGTTACAAGAAATTTCTCAGCGTGGTCTCTCATGAATATTTCCATCTCTGGAATGTAAAGAGAATCAGGCCAGCTGAACTGGGACCATTTAACTACAAGGAGGAGAATTACACCTCTATGCTTTGGATGGCAGAGGGTTTTACCAACTATTATGGCAGGATGATGCTTTTAAGATCCGGACTTCTTACACAGAAGGATTTCTTAAAGAACTTTATGGAAACTGTTAGATTTTATGAAATGCAGCCTGGGAGACTGATTACATCAGCCTATGAATCCTCCTTTGATGCGTGGATAAAACTTTACAGGCCTGGACCAAACAACTTTAACAGCTATATTTCGTATTATACAAAAGGTGACATGCTGGGGTTCCTTTTAAATGTAAGAATGATTGAAGCAACAAAGGGACAGAAGAGCCTCGATGATCTTTACAGACACCTGTTTGACAAGTACAACAAGGATGGGAAAGGATATACAGAGAAGGACCTGCTTCTTGCCATCAGGGAGGTGACAGGCACAGACTTCACTGACTTTTATGCAAGATTTGTGAAATCAACAGATCCCATTGATTTCCAGAGTGAACTGGAAAAGCTTGGAATAAGTATTAAAAAGGGCTTCCGAAATGCTGAGGAGTTTCCGGAAGGATCGCCATACCTGGGATCAATATTTAGAAATGGTTCAAGGAACACTGTTGAAACTGTAATAGAGGGGTCCCCTGCATTCAAGTCGGGTCTCAGCCCAGGTGACGAGGTAGTGGCAATAAATGGATACAGGTTTTCTGACAGATTCCTGAAACCTATCAGAGAGGATTACAAAAAACTAAAGGTTGAGAAACTCACGGATTTCAGATCAGGAGAAACTGTAAGAATTCACCTTTTCAGGAAAGGCATCCTTATGGATATTGAGACGAAACTGGAGGATCCCATTCCAGATCTCTATGAAGCGGTTATTAGGGACGCACCCACAGAAAGACAGAAACTCTTTTTGGATAAATTCCTGAAGGGATGAGTCCCATATTTTTTAAATTTTGACATTTTTATTATCTCTCAAAACCGTTTAAGCTATATAGTTTAAACAATTAGACATAGTGGAATGCTGCTTATTCTGGAGGAATATTTTAAGGATTATCCCGTGAAGAGGAAGATTGTTGAAGGGATGTACTCCAGAGGAATCTCTGTAAACCAGGGATGCCTATATCTAAGAGATATAGAGATACCTATAAGCGAATTTGCCAAGGCGCTAAATGTTAACAGGAGAACAGTATACGATACAATAAAGCTCATTGAGGGGAGAGAGGAGATAAGATCAGTGATGTCGCTTATTGATTCTGCGCCAGACATATGCAGGATAGCTCCCCTTATGGGAGATCAGGTTGTAACAATTCGTGCAAAGCAAGGCTATTTTTCAAAGGTTCTCAACGGATCAATGGATACCTTCAGAAAGTATGGATGCTACATGAAGGAACTTTATGGTAGGAACTCTTACAAAGATGAAACAATTATAAGGGCCATATTCCACAAATCAGTACCTGCAAAGGTTTTTGCCGAGTTAGAGAAAATAGATGGGGTCAGGCAGATAATTATGAGTTCCCCCTCGGATAATCCGGATTATCTGTTATGCGAGAAATGCCTGGTAAAAATATGCCCAAGCAAATTATCAAGCGATCTTCAGCAGGAAGAGTACATCTGATCAGTTCTGATTAATGATGATTTTATCTAAATAAAAGTTCAAGTAAATGATTTTCAAACCAGTTATTTTGGATTCCAGACAAACGGATATTCAACGGTATTTGCTTTTTAAGGCTTAATGCTTATTTTGCATACCTCTTTTTTCAATACATCCATAATTTTTTCCGGATCTCTTTTAGGAATAGGTTTAGTCATGGAGATGTATCTGGAAGAATATCTGAACCTATGGGCAAAATTTTCCAGGATTACAGTATCTTTGTCCCGATATATAAGTATTTTTATGGAGGTTTAAAAACCTCTGATATGACTGAATCCTTCCTGCGTTTTAAAAAACTCCTTGAATCCACCCTTTAACCCATCTTGTCAGAGATTTCAGTGAAAATCCTAATAATCTCTTTTCTCCGCCCCATCCTCAGATTAGTGTTCCTTGACTATGGGCATTACCATTTCTCTTGTAACTCTACCAGCCACCAGCATTACTTTCCTGTTATCCTTAATCAGGTAAAAGAGGTACAGTAATAAGGTAGCGTCAAAACTAGAGTCCAGGAAAGAATGTTTTCTTGCATCTCCCATCACAAGATGCTGCAGTTTTTTTCTCTTGCCTTTTCAAGCATTCTTACCGATATTTCTGTGGCTGTAACATCAAATCCATTCATCTGTAAGGAAATGGCTATTCCGCCTGTTCCTACACCACTCTCGCGAACAGATTTTGACCCGTTAGTTGCGTTATGATTGCATGGATCTGCTCATTTAAGGGTGATCTGCGTGTCCTGTCATAAAATTCAGCTAGTTGAACAGATTACGATTCTTAATTTTCCATGTTTATAAATCCAGACGCTCTATTTAACCAAATTGATGGAAAAATCTAATTTCTCAAGGGGAATGAATGAAAGCCAAATAGATTATGGCATAAACCTTATTTGAATTGGCGAAGGGAATTATCTTGAAGCAACTTCCTGAAGCTAGTCGGGGTGAAGAGAAGGAATTATCACTCAAGCTTCCCCTAATGCCTTCTCGGGGATCAGAAATTTTCAGCATTAAGTTGTTTTCCTCCATAGTTTCAAAGTTTCTCGTATGGATGGTATCATAGATACATATCAATGGGATCTTGACAATGTCGATCAACACAAAATATTTTATACTATAATTTATACATATTAATCGTGGACGATCATCGAAGAGTGGTTATTCACAGGCTATACGATATCCTTGCCAAGGAAGGTTTCAAAGTCTCAGAGCCCGAATTGAAAGGGTTAGTGAGCTTTGACATAGTCGCCAAGAGAGAAGATCAGAAATTTATTTTGAAGGTACTTCAGAACATTGACACACTTCGTTTAGCAAATGCTGTAGAACTTCAGAAGTTTTCCAAAATAACAGGTGCCGCAGCTATGGTTGTTGGAGAAAAATGCGGAAGTGGCAATCTTGAACAGGGCGTTGTATATTACAGGCACGGTGTTCCCATATTGTCCCTTGACACATTTGCAGATTATATGAAAGGGGATCAGCTCTATGTCTATTCTGGACCTGGAGGATTTTACATATCAATAAACGGAATGGAGCTACACAGATCGAGAGAAAAGAGTGGAATGTCAATAGGAAACCTCTCTAAAAGAGTGGGAATTTCCAGAAGATCAATCTCTCTTTACGAATCTGGAAACGCTGCGACTGTTGATATTTTCCTGAAGCTGGAGGAGATACTGAGAACAGATTTCAGGAAAGCAATAGATCTTTTTAACGTTGAGATGATCAGATCTTCTGAGGAGATAAGGAACCAAGATCCCTTTGTCAGCGAATTTGAAGGCATAATAAGGAGAACTGGCTATATGTATGAATCCATGAACAGATCTCCCTTTGACGTTGTTGTATTCGAAACCATAAAAGCACTGATGCTGGTGGGACTCTTTGAGAATGTTCTTTCCAGGCCGGAAAGAGCAAATGCAATAAAAAATGTCAGTGACATATTTGAGCAGCAGCCCCTGATAATAACCAGGGAAGAGACAAGCAAAGATAACCTTGGTGGTTGCCCCCTGGTTACATTGAACGAACTTAAAAAAGCATACGATCCAGATGATTTAATAAGATTATTGCATAGCAAGAAGAGTGCAGTGTCATAATGCTTTACCAGGTTTTTGAGTATAACAGCAACAGATATTTCTATCTTTTTGTCGGAATCAAAGGGCTCATAAGGGACGGAAAGAGCCTTCGGGATGCTTTGAGGGTCCATACCCCTGACCAGCTTAGCGTAAGTCTTTCACCTGAAGAGGTTGAGGGAATGAAGGCTTTTTTGGATGACCCATTTGAAATGAATCTATCTGATTTTGAGATCGTATACGGGCTGAGGCTTTCCGTTTATGGAGAAATTATGACTCCATCTCCATGCTATATAGAGATAATCAGGTATGCCAAAGAAAATAGTGTTCCTGTTGAAGCCCTTGACCTGAATGAATACGATTTTTCAAAAACATATACCCGGCATGTAAAAACTTTCACTCTGATCAGGCATTCTTTGAGAAAGAAAAAGATAATGAAGATGGATCTTAAAGATACCTCTGCAGAAGATTTTGTCATAAAGTGGAATAATGAAGTGAACAGAATAAAGGGTATTGGAAGGGTGGAAAAGATCAGGTCCCAGTACGTTGCAGAGTCACTGCTTAAGGAGAACCTCAAAGGAAAAAGGCATTTTGCCTACATCGATCTGGAGTTCCTTGATGAAACAAGAGATTTACTGGAAAAAAATGGATACAAATTTGAGAAAGTTCTATAGCTTTCCCTTGAAAATCATATATATTTCCCTGCTGCCATGTCTTGATGCTCTTGTATTGGTAATTCTTGAAAATCTGTAAGAATCCTTCCATTTCCTGAAGAGGTCCTGAGTCATGTCCCCCTGAAAATGTTTGAAGACGCAGGAACCTCCAGTGGAGAGAAAAATATTTGCTATTTCCATCACCCTGTTCCCTATCATGTAGGATGCTGAGTGATCTATGCTTCCATTCCCGCTTGTCTTTACCATGGCATCCGAGAGAACAGCCTGAAAACTTTCTTTTCCTAGGACCTTGAGAGTGTCTCTTATCCTGTCTATTAGCTGATCCCCCATAATATCGGCCTTAAGAAAAATGACATTGTCCATGTATTTCATTGGAGATATGTCAACAGCAACAACAGATTTTCCGGTTACCTCAGCGATATACTTTGTCCAGCCTCCGGGTGAAGATCCAATTTCAAGCACATGTTCCCCTGGGCCTATTATTCCAAATTTCCTTTGAAGTTCCTTAAGTTTATACGCTGCCCTGCTGGCATAGTTTTCTGATTTTGCCCTGTAATAGTAAGTATCCTTTCTCTCTAACATGGTATCAGTTTTCGCCTATGAATTTCCGGTATTCATCAGGCGACAACCCTTTTCTTTCTATGTTTTCAGTTGTTTTTATCTTAACCATCCAGTTTGAATATGAATCCTTGTTTATGAGTTCTGGCTTATCTGAAAGGCTGCTGTTCACAGTTACAATTTCGCCTGATACGGGGGTAAAAACATCTTCTGCTGATTTGACGGACTCTACTGTGAGCAGAACCTCCCCCTCTTTTTTTGAAGTACCTTCCTTGGGAAGATCTATGTAAACTATATCTGTAAGCTGTTTCTGCGCAAAATCTGTTATCCCAACAGTTACTGTTGTACCTTCAGCCTTCATCCATTCATGAGTCTTGGTGTATCTTAAATCATTTGGAACATGAGACATAAGCTGTTATGAAAAAAGATTATTTAACTTTAATCTGTTGGTATGCTTGTGAGATGTTTTATCGCTTCCCCTATACCCATAGACGGTGAGATATACAGCCTTTTGAAACAGGTCTCCATGTTTCCCTCATTAAGGGTACCTAATACAGAGAATCTTCATCTGACATATCTCTTTCTGGGTGAGATTGATGAGAAAAAAGCGGTGGACATTTCAGAATCTATCATAAAACCGGCATTGAAGAGAGTGGAATCCGGTTTTTCTAGAATAACTGTATTCCCTGATGCATCACGTCCTAGGGTACTGGTTCTACTGCTCCATAACCCTGAAATAATTGGGATATACCGATCAATCAGTGAAATTCTACCTCAGTTTGCATCCGGTTCAAAAAAATTCCTCCCTCATGTCACCATTGGTAGATTTGGGAAAAATGCTGTTATGCCTGACATAAATAAACTAAAAATCCCGGAAAAGAAAGTTTTAATCGCCAGAATCTGCCTTTACAAAAGTACACTGACAGAGTCCGGACCTGTGTACAAAGATATAGCCTGCAATCAGCTGATATAGGTCATCTTTTCTCTGTCCATATGATCCTTCTTCTTGGGTTTTAAAAGTTCCTCATCACTGAACTCAATTGCAATGAGACCTGATACAGGAATGAGTCTGAGTATTGACTTCTTCCCGTCTTCGCCCTTTACTCTGAAACATATGGCTCCTTCCTCACCAAGAAGAGTATATCCTATGAATTCCCCCTCGGTCTTCATGGGTTCCTCTTTTCCACTATTTGAAATAACTGTGTAGCTTCCACCTTTCTTGATCTCTATTACATCCATTGTTAAAAGCGCCTCCATTACGGAAGAAATATTAGTTTTAGCCATTATTGCCCCCTTCTACCTTAATGTTGTTTCTTATTAATAACTTGATCAGTTCAATGCCGGGACTGTGTGAGTTCCACAATATGCCTGACGGATTTGCCGTAATTATCAAGTGCCATTTTTACGTTTACTTCAACCCAGCTCCATGCTCTTACAAGGTCTCCGGATCTCAGTCGGTATTTCTTGGTTTTTCCCTCCTGCAGCTCTTCCAACAGATCCATAGATTTCAGCTTGTTCATGTGCCTGTAAAGTGTTGTTCTGCTTGTTTTTAAAAATGCCAGCAGCTCATCTCCAGTCCAGTATCTCTGTGGGTTCATTAGAAAGCAATCCTTGAAAAGGCGGAAATATGCAGCCTTTGAGATTGTGGCAAAATCCGTAAACGGTTTCAGTCTTGGTATATATCCAATATCTGACAGGAAATATGCAATATTCTTGTCCAGATCTTCATCCAGTATCCTGCTCGGTGTTGAAACAATTGTCATCTTAAACATATTTCTATTTGGAATAACGGTTAACATCTTATAAAGATATTTTCAGAAAGGAGATGACAATTTACCCTCTGCCATATGGAAACATCTTCCTGCAACTTTGATGCCCTCAATGGAATCTCCTGCAATACGGCCTCTAACTCTCATCATACTTGGTCTGCCTATTTCAAATCCCTGCTCTATCCATCCATAATTCATGCTTTTCAGGATTCCGTGTTTAAGCATGTATGCCGCTGCTGGGCCTGCGGCGGATCCGGTTGCAGGATCTTCCCCTTTTTCATAGATCATTCTTGCATGGAGAACAGCAGACGGGGAAAGTGTTTGACGAGAAACCAAGTAAAAATGCATTGCACCATGATCTTTCAGGTATTGCCATGATCGGTCACTGGTGATCTTGAGTGCTGCAAGGTCCTGGAGATTTCTTATGGGTACAATGACAAAAGTATTCCCTGTGGATACAGTTTCAACAGGCAGTTCCGGATCAATGATCCCGGCATTTATGCCAATAGATTGGGAAATATCTTCTTTTGAGTGGGTTTCCATAAATTCCGGTTTCCCCTGTTCCATCTCAAAAAATTGACCTTTTCCTGAATTCTCTATGTTTACCAATTTATCCCCGATTCCAAGTTTAAGAGTTAATGATTTGATATTTTTTCCCCTCGCAATGACTGATGCTGTTCCAATTGAAGGATGACCTGCAAATTTCATCTCACCTTCGAGACCGAAAATCCTAACTGGAATAGGAAGATTAACATTATTATTTCTTCTAATGAAAGTAGTTTCTGAAAATCCAAATTCTCTCGTGACTGCCATCATCTGTTCTGTGGTTAGATCAATATCGGTCCTAACAACTGCAAGCTGATTGCCCTCAAATGGGCGTTCTGCAAATACATCAACGATTGTGAAATCCATTAAATTTTCCTTTAGATTATGGTTTTCTATGTTTTCCTGAGATTTCATAGAAGTATATTTTCCACAAGTTTAAAATTTGTTTTGTATTATAACCTGGAAGAATTGATGAAACATATTTCCTGCAGGGTTGCCTGCAATATTCACAGGGAACTTTCCGTTGGAGTGGTTTATCTTTGAGGGTGAATAAACCATTTGTTACCAGGGATGGAAACTGCAGAGTCATAACCTCGGTATTCGCTGGAACCCCTGATGATTTATTTCTGAAGATATCTCCACTACGGGATATAAGAGAAAGAATTTTTGAGATAAGATTTGATCTTTTTTCATATCATGAAATAAGAACTTTAAATGAAATCCTTGGTTACATGAAGATCAGGGAGGCCCCATTTATCTTCACATACCGAACTGAAGATATTGATGATGCCAGAGAGAAATACATTTTGGCCGCTGAAAACGGGGCACTTGCGGTGGATCTTGATATTGCCCTTAAGGATCTGATAGAAGATTTCACTGGTAGGGTGCCAGTCATACTGTCCTTCCATGGCGATGGGAAATGGGTACTGAAGAACGTTATAGGAATGATGGAGGATTCAAATGCAGATTCTTACAAGCTTGCCAACTTTTATGAAAATTTGACAGGCTTCACTGAAGATCTTGCCATAATATCCAGATTCAGGCAAAAAGTTGAAAACCCCTTATCTTTCATTCCTATGGGAAAAGGAAACGAAATTCTCAGAGTTGCATCGGCCTGCCTTGTGTCAGATTTTGCATATTCAAAACTGGATGCTGAATCTGCTCCCGGCCAGTTGACCTACCGTGAGATGAGTTCCCTGATCAATACCTGCATGAGTCTCAGGCAGAAGAGATGATTGCTATGAGTCCGGTTGTTATAAACTCTATGGCTATTGAAGCAAGAAGAAGCCCCATTATCCTGGAGATTATCAACGATCCGGTCCTTCCCAGTCTTGTAAAAAGGGGAAGAGAAAACCGGAGAATTATATAGGACATAACCATCACTGTAATTATTGCAAGTACCACCATTAACCTGTCTAACACTATGGTGGTTTTTGAATTGAAGAAAATTATAGCTGTTGTTATGCTTCCAGGACCTGCAAGAAGTGGTGTACCAATAGGGACAATTCCTATGCTCTCCTTTTCCATGGACTCCTCCTGTTCAGCACCTGTAAGTTTTGTGTTGGAGGTCTTCCCCTGAAGCATGTCGAATGCTACCTTGAACAGAAGAATGCCCCCCGCAACCTTAAAATCTGAAATATCTATTCCGAGTACAAGGAAAACGTATATACCTACCAGCATAAAGCCAAGAATCATTCCAGATGCAACCAGAACGCTCCGATCCACAACTCGAACTCTTTCCTTTAAGGTATAACCTTCAGTAAGGGCGATTAGTGTTGGAATGGCACCTATGGGGTTAAGAATTGCAAAAACTGTCGTCAAAACAGTAACGTAGAACAAAATGGGAGAGAGTAGATCCGCCATTACCTCTGGGATAACTTCTTGAATATTATTAAGTTTCTTTGTAATTGCCTTTACTTTTGTAATGTACAAAGTAAAGTTAATATAAGCAAAATCAATTCTACATTATGGAAAATGCACAGGAAAAAACAATTTCACAGTGGAATCTTGATGGATCTCATTCGCAGGCAGATTTTGCTGTTAGACACATGATGATATCAACAGTAAAAGGTACTTTTGAAAAGATCAGGGGAACCCTTACTGGAGAACCAACTGATCTCGAAAATGCAAAGGTAGACATAAGAATAGAAACGGGGTCAGTATCAACAAGAGATGACAAAAGAGATGAACACCTTAAGTCGCAGGACTTCTTTTACGTTGAAAAATATCCTGAAATGAAATTTGTAAGCAAAAAGATAAAAAAGAAAGGCAAAGAAGATTTTGAGATAACAGGCGATCTTACCATCCGCGATGTAACAAAGGAAGTTACCCTCACCGGGCCTCTTGAAGGACCCATCAAAGACCCATATGGCTTTGAAAGGTTTGGAGTCAGTACCGAAGGTTCAATAGACAGATCTCAGTGGGGACTGAAGTGGAACAGTGCTCTGGAAACTGGTGGAGTCATGGTTGGAGACAAAGTAAAGATCTCCGTAAACATTGAAGCTGTCAGAAAGAAATAGCAATTTAGTTCCAAAAGAATTTTTTTTACTGACCTCTTGGAAATTTCCTGAATTTGCCCATAATTATCAGGATGCGTTGATTCCTTTTGTTAAGGTAATTTCACCGCATACATTTAATGGATATATCGCTGATTTTCCCCATAGGAATTTTCGTAAATTCTGCAACAACTGCTGATGCCTAAATTCTGACAGTTACCTGACTGGGTTGAATATATGGTAAAGATCAAGAGTACAGTTCAAGAAAGCCAAAAAATATTAAGATGGATTGGCATGAACATATTGGGTATGAGCCAAATGGAAGATTGCCCTGTGACAAAAGCCTGGAAGATACTGGGAAAGCCGTGGAGAATTGTAATAGTGTCCAGACTTCTCGAGGGGAACAGGACTTTTAATTCACTTCTATGGAGTCTTCCCGGTATAAGCACAAGAACCCTCTCAAACGTACTGAAGGAATTCACAGATATGGGTATAATAGAACCTGTTTCCAGGAAAGAAGGGCATGGTTACAGGCTGACGGAAAAAGGAGAGGATCTGGCAGCTGTTGTTTCTAAGATAAAGCAATGGAGTGAGAAATGGCTTGAAGCTCCTTCCATGAAGATTTAGGGAATATGCGTAAGTCCAAATACCATATTCAGTTGAATTTAGTTAACAAATGTATCTACAGATTAAATGTATCTATAGTTTATATGTACAAAAAATTTAAGGGCAGATATCTGGTCTAGGTTTATGGCTGAGGAAAATTTTCTGAGAGAAATGGATAATCTAAAACCTCGACGATACCATTATTTTATTACTGCACTTTCAGATGCGGGGTACTTTTTAGATGGCTATGATCTGCTAGTTATAGGTCCGGCTTTGATTTTCATCGGCCCTTTGTTTGGACTTACTCCAGTGATTTCAGCACTGATAGGGGTTTCTACAATAGTCGGGCAGTTGTTTGGAGGAGCTATTTTCGGATTTATAGCGGACCTGAAGGGAAGGAAAACAATCTACCAGTGGGATATGCTTATCTTTGCGGTATTCGCCGTACTAAGTGGGTTATCCACCAATGCCACTGAACTGATTATTTTTAGATCCCTCCTGGGATTGGCGATTGGAGCGGACTATACCCTGACACTTTCCATTATAGGAGAATATTCACCTGTGAAAGGAAGAGGGAAATTCCTTGGAACCGGTTTGATGTCATGGTGGATTGGAGGTACAGTGGCTGTTGCACTTGGACTGTTGTTTCTGCCGTTCGGCGACATAGCGTGGAGATATCTGCTCGCCGCAGGGGCAATTCCTGCAATCATAGTTCTTATTATGAGACGAAATGTTGAAGAGACGCCCAGATTTGCCGCTGAAAAGAATGATGTGAAGGAAATATCAGAAATTAAAAGAAAGTTTGGAATAACCAGAGATGAATATGATCCATCTGAAACTGAGAGATTAGTTGCTGTTCCCAACTATACCAAGAGAAGTGTTTTTGTTTTTGTTTCGTGGTTCTTAAACGATCTCATATTTTATGGAATAGGAATATATACATCAGTACTGCTACTGGAATTGGGATATTCAACTCATGCTGGATCATTGACACTTACCCTTATGCTCTACATAATAGGAGTATTTGGAACACTGGCTTTTGTTTTTACAGCAGACATATTTGGGAGAAAAAAATGGCAGGCCTATACATTTCTACTGCAGGGTTTAGCACTTTTTGTTCTTGGAATATATGCCATAATAGTTAAGAGTGCACCATCAATAGTATTGTTGTTCCCCATGTTTGCAATATTTTACTTTGCCAACGCAGGAGGCACAGGTGAAACCACAGGGATATTTGCCAGTGAACTTTTCCCCACCAGGCACAGAACCACTGCCCTTGGAGCAGGAACCGCTATCAGTAGAGTTGGAGCAATAATATCTGCTGTGGTGTTCCCTATAACCTTAACACTTTATGGAATTGTCCCAATGGAAATGCTTCTATTTGTTGTAGGTCTGGTCGGTTTTCTTATAACGATGTTTTTGGGGGAGGAGACAAAAAACAGGTCACTGGAAAGCATCTCTTCTGATCTCACAGCTTCTAGATGAGGATTTAAAGTTTACTTACCAGCTTACATATTTTAACATTTTATGGAAAAGATCATATTGATTCTATTTCATTTATACCCATTTGAATTGAACAGGCATAAATAGATGGCAATCTGTAAATTTTCTCCTTATTTATTTATATAGGATGGTAATGACTGTCAATGGTTAATGCTAATTTCCTCAAAAAACTCCTCATGGTTGGTGAAAAGAATGTACTTTTCAAAATGACTGGATACATTGATTACGCCCAGAAAGCTGTTGAAGTCCTGGAAAAGATGCTGCAGATTGATCGTGTGGATTATGATGCATTGAACAACGAGGTTAGAATCATAGAAAGGGAGGCAGACATACTTACAATGGAGATAAAGCATGATATAACAAGTGGTGCCATAAGTTCGAATCTTATGGACAATCTTGCAAATCTTGTTGAGACATGCGACGATATTCTGGACAAATCATACTACATATCCAGAGAAATAAGAAGAATGGGAAAGAACCATAACCGAAAGGACGACGATTCAACAAAGATGCTTAAAACAGGTTATTCAGTGTTTATTAAAATGCTGGAAATCAGCAGGAAATCCCTTGAAGATGTAAGATCTATATTCCTCAATGCAGAGAGTGCTCAATTGACTTCACATAGGAAAAACATTGAAAAATTGGAGGAGGATGTAGATGAACTGAAAGATGACCTCATAGATGAACTATACAGGAATGCTGACAGCATATCATTTCTTGTGTTTTCCCATGTCATAGGTGTTGTGCATAAGATTGATGACCTCCTTGATGACTGCGAAGATATTTCAGATCTTATAATGAACATAGAAACTTCAGTGACCAAGTAAATGAATTTTGAAATTCTTGTAATATTAACTGCCGGTATTCTTACCGCCCTAGTGGCCGGAAACAACCTCTCTGCTGCAGTGGGAACCCTTGTTGGATCAAGGATTGTATCCAGATTTACAGGGACGTCAATAGGTGCTTTGGGTTTTTTTCTTGGCCTGATACTCCAAGGGGAAAGCCTTCAGGGATCTGCTGCAGGAATACTTCCCGATAACAATGTGTTCATAACTGAAGCGTTTTTAATAGCCGCCATAGTGTTTGGAATTGCCGCATTCACCAGGACTCCCCTTTCTCTCATTATGGCACTTGTTGGTGCTTCTGCCGGCATATCCCTGAAAGTGGGATTTCATGAAAACGCTGGACTTCTGCATCTTATCATTCTCACCTGGGTGCTTGCTCCGGTTCTTTCAGTTATGGCTGCTTTCTACCTTAACCGCCTTATGGTTAGGGAAAATTTCAAGGATATATGGAAAACGGCTTCCTTCATAAAGATTCTTTTAATTGTTGTGTCCTTTGCCACTGCATTCACACTTGGGGCAAACACCATGGGATTCATAGGAAGCATTGCCGGTTTTTCAATCTATGTCATACTTTCAATGTCAATTGGGATTCTTGTGGGTTCATTTCTTTTGAGCAGAGGAGTCCTGAAGAGGATTGGGCAGGAGATGTATCTCATGCGATACAGCAATGCACTTGTTTCGCTACTGGTATCCTCTGTTCTGGTTGAAGGGGCCACTTTTATAGGTCTCCCCCTGTCAAACACAATGACTCTTACTTCAAGCGTCTTTGGCACCGGGCTTTCATACAAATTCAAAGCTCTCAACATAGCCCCTTTTCTTACTGTTGTAATGATGTGGGTTATTTCCCCACTGATAGGTTTCACTTTAGGGTATTTAATTTAAGGTTATGAAATCCATAAACAATGTTAACAGATCCCACTAAAAGTTATCATCTGTCTGATACTTAAACTTAGTTGGTGGAACCCAACGCACTCCATCCTTTCCCCTTTTGGTTTGAAGCCTATTTCAAGAATGATATGTTTTGCATGTGCTTTATGGTAAGTCGCCAACCATATACATACATCAGAACTTTCCTTGCAGAGGGGGACCTCATTCTTTGTTAATGATACCCATATACCCCTATTTAGTGGACTTATGCAGTTATCCATGCAAACTTTAACTTATACATCACATTTTCATATGCAGAATTAACTTCAAAAACATAAATTGTGGTATGAGTATTGGTAGGATAGCATTGATATCTGCAAGGTTAACCGTAATTTACCTTGAGTGATTCAAAGTCGAATAGAGTTGTCTTTCCCAGTCTTTCCTCATAATCCATATATCTGCTGAGAAATGTTCTGGTAAATACCTTTTCCGATTTTGGCATTGTAACAAAGCCTCCGTGGCTAGCCAATACACCAGACCTAATGGCAGTTGTGAGAACAGAGGACATATCAAGCCTTACCTGGTCCCATGTGTTATCAGCGGAGAACAGGCTGCAGAGAGATACTGCCCTTTGCAGAATAGCCTCAATTTTCCACTTTCCACTGAGAAAGAAATTGTCATTGAACATTAGAAACTTTATCATGGGGTTGGCCTCCCTGAAGTAAGGATAGGGAAATATGCTCCACTCCATGTTTTCTGTTACCTTTTCCATTATGGCAACTATTTCTTTTCCTGCTGTGCCATAGTTTTGGTTTTTCATGATTCCATTATCCGGTAAATAGGAATATATGCCCCATCCATCATGATCTGCCTTTGGTACACTGCCGGAGATATCAATCGCTGCCTTAAAGGAATTAACTTGAGAATATTTTCTTTCCAGATCCACCAATTTGATCTGAAGTGAGTCCATTTGTACATCAATGGAATCAGTGACAGAGATGAAGTATGAGTTTGTTCTATCTTGAGGCGTCTGAGAACTGTAGAATAACCACGAACTGTTGCGGTTTCCGCCTATGTTGAGGAGTGTCCTTCCTTTTCCCTCCTCCCCGTTTTTAATGTTAAAAAAGACTGCAGAGAGGATTCTGTGCCTCATAAGGGAATTTTCATACTCGTCTATCCTTGATCTCATCTGCTTTCGTGTCACCATGTTACAGCACCTCCCATTTTCAGTGCCTCGAGGATCCTAAGAGAGCTTTCCATTCTTGAATTCCAGTGTGGGATCACCGTAACATTGTCTCTGTCAATCAGTATTTTCCCTTCAGATTTTTCAGCCTCTCCTGCTGAGTAATGAATCATACTTCCGTTTTTTCCTTCAGATATTGAAAATGATCCTGAAACAGACCTCACTATCTCCCTTATCTTCATATCCTCAATTCCCAAGACTCTTTTGTATCTGCATGAAGGTATGTGATCCAGCTGTCTTCCTCCTGCGTCTGTGGAGAGTTTCAGACTGATGAGATCATCAAATAATTTCCCCCTCCTGTTGATTATTCCGTTTGCGGTGTCGTAAATAAGATTAATGCACTCCTCATCTGATCTCCTGAAAAAGAAGTTAAAATCTTTCCGGATCTGTATTGAAACCTTGCCTTTCCTTAATTTCAGGAGATATGGGTAATACCCCATAGACAGATAATGATTGAGGTTTTTCAGTGCGATTCCATTTTCAGACATTGGAAAATCTTCCTGGATTCTTCCCTGCCCAATTGCGGAAAACCCATGAAGGACAAAACCATATTTCTCAGTTGTATTGAGGATTCTGGTAAAATCATCGTAGGGAACTGAGAGAAAATCCATGTCCTCCCAGTAATCTGATCTGAACCTTGAGTACTGGCCATGTGTGAAAGAGCTGACTATAAATCTGTAGT
Organism: Oxyplasma meridianum; assembly: GCF_038024865.1. Taxonomy (NCBI): domain Archaea; kingdom Methanobacteriati; phylum Thermoplasmatota; class Thermoplasmata; order Thermoplasmatales; family Thermoplasmataceae; genus Oxyplasma; species Oxyplasma meridianum. The sequence continues at coordinate 1,257,918 of NZ_CP133772.1, forward strand.
TGCTCTGAAATGGAATTGATCTGGTATCTATATACTGCATCTCCTTGAGTTTTTTCAAAAGAAGATCGTTTCGTGACCTGACAAGAGTCAGCCTTACCGTCTTTCCCCCCTTTATGCCACCCAGTGACTGCAAAAGTATTTCCCTGAACTCCTCCCTTTCCACTGTTCCTTATACGTCTCATGGATTTATTTATTTTTAGAATAGTTAAGAACTGATTTCCATCTTAGCCATGAATGTTGCAAAAAGCTGTATTTTCAAAAGTCAAATTTGAAACGCCGGAAAAATGTCCTGCAGCTTAAAAAATCTAAGGAAACCACTTAAATTATCCCTTTTTTTACCAGATTCCTTATTTCGTCAATGGTGAATGGACCGTCAATGGCAACGGGAAGAAGAGTATCCTCATCAAGTTCGTCTTCATCATCCGGATCCTCCTCGTCATCCTCATCTTCGTCGTCGTCTTCATCATAAATGCTCTCCAGCTCAACCTCAAAAATATCGCTTTTTTCTTCTTCTGTTTCGTCAGTTTCGTCCTCTTCCTGGGAGAAATCGTCGAACCACACAACGTAATAGAACCTTCCGAACCTGAAAACCTTTCTTCCCTCCTTGTCTATTTCTATCTCACTGTTTCTGCTGTGGGTGAATATGCCGTAAATATAGCCCACAAGGGTCGCCTCTTCTCTGGATCCAAGTCCTCCGTAATCACTGTCTCCGATTGTGTGAAACTGGGACATCAGGTCATAAAGTGAATTTTCATCGATATCCAATTGCTATCATTTCTTGAATTAAATCTCAACACTTAAGTCTTTAGTCCATTGGACTGATCTCACACTTTAAATTCCTGGACTGATTCACCATGAACTCCTTTTCTCATTTTTCAATACTATAGTCACATTAATTATTCACTGTCCATTACTCATGTTATAATGGCAAGACTTGTCAAGATTCCACCGTCATTGTGCATAAGATGCAGAGGGACAAAAATGCTCTGCGGACTGACTTATTGCCCCATAGAGGTTGGCAGGATGGCAAGGACTCTTGTCACCGACTTCAAGGGAACAGAACTTGTAGGAGACAGCCCCCCGGCAATATTCGTGGGGAGGTACGGATATCCTTCAGTAAGGGTATATCCATCGTCACCACCTGTGAAGGGGGATACTTCATCCTACGAGAAACCTGCTGAGTGGCTTAACATGAAGATGGAGAATTTTCTTTCAATGAGACTTTCCCTCATACGAGGAGGCATGACCATAAAGGCAGGAAATGCCTCAGATCCGGACAGGACTCTGCAAGAACTTCAGGTTATGTCACTGAGTGAAACTCCTGCTGAAACATATATTGAATTTCAGAAACCTATAAATGCAGGCAGCTTTGAACTTGACGACAGCACGACTCCCATGGGACCATGGTCTCCCGTAAAGAGAATGAGGATAGACCCGGGGAGACCTAATATGGCTGCTGAAAAGGCATACTATGACACGGATCTGAAGGCAAGTGGTGCAATACTGGACATGTACAGAAAGAATGTTGATGTGCTGGCTATTTCCAAGGTTCTCAGCATGGGAGTTGTTGGTGAAAAGCCAAACAGAAAGCTTGTACCCACCAGATGGTCCATAACTGCCGTTGACAAGAATATTTCAGACAACCTTGTTTCCAGGGTAAAGGATTTGCCACAGATTGACGAATTTCATGTATACAGGAGAAAAACAGACGGGAACCTTTTTACAGCAATACTCTGCCCCACAAACTGGAGATTTGAATGGGGTGAGGCATGGTTCCCCGGCAGCACATGGAATGCTTTCGGGGATATGGCACATGTTGAGATAGATTCTGAAGGGTATGGTGGAAGATCCACATACCCCGGCATTGGAGGATGTTATTATGCAAGCAGGCTTGCAGTTACAGAGAAATTTACAGACATGGGAAGAGGTGGATCAGCTATGCTCTGGAGGGAAATATATCCAAGTTTCCACCTCCCAGTAGGAGTGTGGTATGTCAGGGAGAACCTCAGGGAGATGTTCAAAACGAAACCGGCAAAATTCGACAATTTCCAGGCTGCACTCCAGTATCTGGCACCAAATTTCAATGCGGGCCTGAACAGATGGGTGGAAAAGTCACCATCATATGCCATAATGAAAAGCAATCTCTACAGTTTCGGGTGAGTCTTATGTTTCCTTATGCTGTTAAAGAAATCAGGACCAGAACTGCACTCTCCCCCTCCTCAATGAAAGAGCTAAAGTATGCCGTCAATCCTTACAGCGGGTGCACCCACAGTTGTCTGTACTGCTATGCCATGGATATGACCCCCTTAAGGCCAGGCGATAGGGAATGGGGAAAAACTGTCTATGTTAAAAGGAATTTTATAGATATCCTTAAGATGGAGGTTAAAAGATCAAAACGCGGGCTTGTGGGAATGTCAACCATAACGGATCCATACCAGCCTGTTGAGACAAAATACAGGCTGGCCAGGGAAACTCTGAGAGTTCTTCTTACCCATGGCTTTCGTGTATCTGTGCAGACTAAATCTTCTCTTGTTCTCCGCGATTTCGACCTAATCTCTGAACATACAAACATTTCTGATGTGGGGACGACGATAACAACTATGGATGGAAAACTGTCCAGGAAAATTGAGCCACTTACTCCTGGACCCAGGGCGAGGATGAAGATAGTAGAAACAGCCAGCAAGGAAAATATCAGGAGATGGATCTTCTATGGTCCCATAATAAGAGGTTTTAACGATGAGGAGGAGAATAATGCATCCATTATAGAGTTAGCCGAATCCACAGGAACCCGGATAATAATTGACAGATATAACAGCTATACAACTCCCGATATAATGCTGGAAAAAAATGGGATTAAGGTTAAAGATGTGGAATACAACAGATGGTGGAGAAAATTCTCCAAGGAGTTTAGGGATGCGTGCAGTAAAAGAAATGTGATGTGCAATCTTGAATCCGAGGAATGGTTCTTCCAGAACCTTGACATAACCAGAACTCTTTTCTGACTCCTGATAAATATTATTGAAATATTGGATTCTTTTGCCTTACAAATTTATTGTTCTGCAGATCCAGAAGGGCCTCTTTTATCTCATCCTCTGTGTTCATAACTATAGGCCCGTACCAGTATATGTCTTCATTGAGAGGCTTGCCTGTCATGAGGAGAAACCTGAAGTTAGTATATCCAGTAATGATGGATATCCTCTCTCCCTCTCGCGACATTACCGCTGCCATGCCCTCTTTCAGCTGTACTCTCTGGGTTCCGCCTGTTGTTGCTTTTCCTTCGACACCGTATATGATGGATGTATGGCCCTTTTCAGGGATGTAACTAAACTCGGACTCCGGTTCCATCTTCACATCCATATAAGCAGGGTTAAGACCATATCCTCCCTGGAAAGGCCCTTCCGTTTTCATATAATTCCCAGAGATTATCTTGACCTTTGAACCCTCTCCATTTTCCACAACGGGAGTATCTTTCTGGACAATACTCCTGTATGTGGGGTTGGTCATCTTCCTGCTTGCAGGAAGATTGATCCATAGCTGAAACCCCTTCAGACCTTTTGGATTTCCTACAACTCTTAACTTCTCTTCCGGGTCATCAATACTTATTGGCTTTGGCATCTCCTGGTGGAATATTCCGCTCCCTGCTGTCATCCATTGAAGATCATTGGGAAGGATTATGCCTTTATTGCCTTCACTGTCCTCATGATAAGCCTTTCCCTGGATCATATAAGTGACTGTTTCTATGCCTCTGTGAGGATGCCATGGAAATCCCGCAAGATATTCCTCCGGATTTTCGGATCCAAAGTTGTCAAGGAGGAGAAACGGATCTGTAATTTTTGAAGACAGATGACTGCCAAATATTCTGTTAAGCTTTACTCCTGCACCATCTATTGTACTGTTTGCTATAAAAATTTTATCAACTGTTTTTACTTTGTCTTCACTCAATTTACCCACTTTCCAAAAATACATCAAAATTTGTACAGATAATATGTTATATCCGCATTCCAATTTATGATATACTTAGTAAATTAGATATCAAAAGTATACTTAAATACTCTATGTTTCTTCCATGTACTGATCTGAACCAATGACAAAATATGAAATGGGCATAGACCCAAATTCCTGCCCCATAGTATCTGCAATAAGAGAAATAGGCGGTGAATGGAACTTTATAATTATCCGATATCTCCTTGAAAATAGCATGGGCTTCAACGAGATTCTTCGAAATGCCAAAGGAATAAGTTCGCGGACTCTTTCGGCAGTGCTTAAGGACCTGGCAGGAAAAGGTATAGTAAAAAGGGAGATAATTTCAACCCAGCCATTCCTGGTGAGATATTCCATCACTGAAAAGGGGAATGCTCTAAGGCCAATAGTTAATGATCTCGGGAATTGGGGAAGAATCTGGATAACAGATAAAAAATAAGAAATTTATCAATCGTAATTTTTATGCCTGCAGATAATTTGACCTTAAAACTGCCGACATTGTTATTGAGAAGATGTCAGAGCACCCATGAATTATTATTCATATGCATGCAATTATAAAAGAATGGAAAGAAAATTAATGGGCATTGAAATCAATTTTTGATGGATTATTTCGTGAAGGGTTAATGCTGTAATTTGAAAGCCTTATTAATTTATAATGATATGTATTGTTGATATTGGTTTGATGTTAAAAGAAAGTATTTTCAGGACAAGACCTGATGCCATGTCGTTAAAGGGTGTAACTGCCACATCCAGCCTTCAGGCATCACTTATTGGTTCAAAGATTATGGAAAGAGGTGGCAATGTTGTTGATGCTGCCATAGCTGCTAGTGCAGCCCTTTGTGTTACTCAGAACAATCTCTGCGGATTGGGCGGGGATATGTTTGCCCTTGTGAGGATGGAGGGAAAGGACATTGTGGATTACAACGGAAGTGGGAGATCTTTTTTCAGAACAAGTATTGAACACTTCCAGCGGCTGGGAATAAAGAATCTACCCAGCCGGGGGCCTAATTCTGCCCTTACAGTTCCGGGAATTGTCTCAATGTGGAAAACTCTAAACAGAGATTTCGGCACAATGGAGATCAGTGAACTTCTCCATCCGGCCATAAGCCTTGCAAGCAATGGATTCCCAATAAGTCATAACTACTCATCATCAATTGAAACAACCTCTAGGATATATGGGGAACCCAAAGAATTCCAGGAATGGAACAGGATATTCCGTCCTGGAGGAAGAACACCACTTCCTGGAGAAATCTTTAGACAGAAGGATCTTGCAGCAACACTTTCTGATATCTCAAGAGACGGTCCAGACTCATTCTACAACGGAAATCTAGCCGACAGAATCATCAAAGGGCTTGAAGGCACAGGAGTTGTTATGGACCATGAAGATCTTGAGAAGCATAGGGTTACAAAGGAAAAGCCTCTTCATACAGATTACCATGGACACAGAATCTATGAGACAAATCCCAACACACAGGGGGCAACAGTTCTTCTTTGGTTAAACATTATTAAAGAGATGGAGGAGGAAAACCCGGCTTCCGGTGAGATAGACCTGGAAGACGTCATCAATGCGGGAATCATCTCATACCAGTGGAGAAATAGACACATTACTGACCCGGATCATCTAAGCCTTCCGGCAGATTTTCTAACAAAGAGATATGCTGGAGACCTCCTTCATAGCCAGGAAAAACTAAAGAATAACAACGGAGAAAACAGAGATTCCGGAGACACCACTTACTTTTCCATATGCGATTACCAGGGAAACAGCGTTTCCATAATTCAGAGCAACTACATGGGATTTGGTTCTGGCGTAATGCCAAAATCTCTTGGATTCGTTCTTCAAAACCGCGGATCATATTTTAGCCTGGACAATTCGCACCACAATTCCCTTAAACCTGGAAAGAGAACCTTTCACACACTGTGCGCTGCAATGGTTGAGAAAGATGGGGATTTCAGGTATTCACTAGGTACTATGGGTGGTGACATTCAGCCACAAATACATGTCCAGATGATAATGAACCTTATAGACAGTGGACTTGATCCCCAGCTTTCACTTGACATGCCAAGATGGGCTTTTCCCGGAAGCATATACGAAAAACCAAATACACTGATATTCGAAAATGATCTGACCTCAATGATTCCCGGGAAGAGGTTTGCAGGCCTTAATACAAAGAATATAGGGAGATATTCGTCACAGGCCGGACACGCACAGATAACTGCACTTACTGATTCAGGATCGACTATGGGCGGTTCTGATCCCAGAGGAGATGGCGTGGCAATTCCCGTTCTCTGATTTTGCCTTTTGGTAAAATCATTTTATAAAAACTAAGTCTTTATTAAGTACAATAATGGATCATTAAACTCAACGGTTTATTTTTTGAAGAATTCCACAACGTTCCATACACTAAGGTTTCCATGAATGCCGTTGAAAGCGTCTCCATTTTTTGACATTATCAAGATCCATTTGATAAGTACCTGCTTTCCCAATATGATGATTCCATCAACAACGACTATGTCTTGAACCGCCGCTTTAAGCCTTGACTGTATGAGGGAATGCTGTTCCGAAAGTTTAGGAACTTTATTAGTTCTGGAATGAAATAGTGCAGGGAAAATTAATTACTATCTATTTACAAACTGGATAATGCTTTTAATTTTGCCATTTTCGCATTACGAATTGCATATAATATAAAAATGAACGAAATATTGATAATGTGTTTTCATTTCATTGCCCTATATCCTCATCACAATGTAATAAATTGAGAGATCCCATCTCTTTTGGGATCAAGCAACAGTTTTCAACCTGCTGTACATTCTCAGAGAGATGATCATTATGACTAATGTTATTGCAAACAGAATCAGAGATTCTGTGAGAATCGAGTTCACATATCCGTAATCTATTGATGATCTGATAATATTCGTAATGTAACTGAGGGGATTTACCATTGAGATATACCTCAGAACAACAGGTGTAGAATTTGTTATGGGATAGAAAGCCGTACTTGCAAAATCAAGGAAGAAGTAGATCAGGATTGTCAGTACGTTATAGGTCTGAAGAGTCCTGACAAGAATTGCGATTATGAGAAATAGAGAAGTGAAAAGAAATGAACCAAGAATAAGGGCCAGAAAAGTGAAAGCAAGAGATGGAACTGTTAGAATGAATGACCCTGAGACGAAATGAGCCAAAATTAGCATAATTGCACTCCCCCCAAATGTAAAAACGGTGGAAATTACCAATATTCCCAGGAGATAGTCCAGCCTCCTGAAGGGACCAACCATCAATTGCTCAAACATATGCCATCTCCTATCAGACCAGAGCATGCTACCCCCAATATTTCCAGCTGTGAGAGCTTGCATGCCAACTATACCGGGAGCAAGGAATTTGGTGTAACTCACTAGGCTTCCGTTCACTTGTACACCAGGAACTATACTCTGAAACATTGTACCGAGAACAAGAAAATAAAATGCAGGGAGACCAAGCATAAAGAATATTGTACCAGGATCTGTGTTGACCACTATATTCCTTATTGCCAGCCTTATGAATGCAGGAGCTTTCATCAGGAATTCACCACTTTAAGGAATACATCGTCCAGAGAAGGTTCAGAACTCTCCATAGATTCTATTCCAAGATCGTGCCTCTCAAAAACCATGGCTATTTTTGCAATTTTTTTGGGTATTTCATATCCAAGCACGAAAACTGAATCACCATCCAGTCTTGCCTCCTCCACTCCCTCTATGGAGGAAAGCTCGTCAATTACTTTTCTTTTTAGATCCTTATCGCTGTTGCCTGAAAGCTTCACATGAATCTCCTTGAGCTTTCCGAATTTTTCTTTGAGGAAGCTGGAAGTCCCCTCGGCCCTTATACTTCCATTAACCATTATACCTATCCGATCACATATGTAATCTGCCTCTTCCAGTATCTGCGTTGTGAATAATACTGTGAGCCCTCCTCGTGCTCTGTGAGTGATATAGTCAAGGACTCTTCTCCTCATTTCCGGATCCATTCCAACTGTAGGTTCGTCCAGAAAGACAAGATCCATGTCATGAAGAAATTCCCTTGCAACCTGTAACCGCTTTTTCTGTCCTCCGGATATCTCGAAAGCTCTCTTTTTTCTCACCTCCTCAAGGTCGAAAAGGTCCATCATCTCGTTTATCCTTGTCTTCGCAGTTTCCCCGTCCACTTCCCACAGCATTGAATATACCTTGAGGTTGTTTTCAACTGTTGTGAAGTCGAAGGATTCGTCCTGCTGGACCACACCTATTCGCTTTCTTATTGCGTTTGCCTTTTTTCTTACATCCATTCCCAGAACTTGTGCTTCGCCCGATGTTGGATTCATAAGTGTAGTGAGTATTTTAATGGTGGTTGATTTACCGGCCCCATTCTTTCCCAGAAACCCGTAAATTTCATTATAATTAATTCCAAGGTTAAGTTTATCAACAGCAACTTTTCCACCATCATATACCTTAACCAGATCCTTTGTGTAAATCGCAAAGTCGCTTTTCATCAGACCGCATTATAGTGATGTATAAGAAATTTTAGAGATGTTGTAAAAGTACAGTTCTTTGTTTTATATTTCTTTGCAGATGCATTGTTATGAGGGTAAAGGTTCATAAATGATGAATACCGGATATTAACAGAACATTAGACTTCCACCCCTAGATTCTTTGTGATTAGACGATGCTGGAAAAATTTATGCTTTGCCGCGAGAATTCCGGAAAGCCAAATTGCAATCGTCAGGATGCAAACTTGAATTTGAGAAGAATTCTTCAACACTGAGTAGATCTTTAAAGTTATATATGAGACTAAGGTAGTTGAAACCAAAGTCGTATCCTGTTATTTCATATAAAAATTAAGAGGAAAATAAGAGGAAAAACTTCATTGAAGTTACGCAGTCCGTGGTCAGAAGAGGTTTCAGATCTGGATTAGGTGATTATCATCTTATATTCATCTCTTACAGAATTTTTTAATGAATTATTGTCAGTTCTTAGATTGTGATCTTTAGTTTGAAAGGTTAATTAGTTAAATTTGCATTTACTTAAAAATGCAATTCAGTTTCAAAGTAATCTCAATCATCTTATCAATAATAATAGTTATTTCAGCAGCAGGAGTTCTGATTTACAGAAATTATGAAAGTAAAACTTTTGGTAAAATAGATTTTTACATTGCATCCGATGAGGCCCCAAATGTTAGTAATATATACATCACAGTGTCTGATATAGGCGTATACAATGGATATATGTGGTCAAATCACTCAGTAGACAAGACAACTGACCTGTACCTTGATAATTTTTCACATCCGGGAATCATAGCTGAAATTAGTCTACCTCACCATACCTATACATACTTCAAGCTTTATCTCTCTTCTGCTTATATTGAGGTTTCAGGAGTATATAAAAAAGTGACTCTTACCCCAAATTATACCAAAAACAGCTTGGATTTGAACCTTACAGGAGGAACTACAGTTAATCTTCTGTTTAGTTTCGAAATTGCTAGAAATCTCAATATCTCTAACCAAACATTAACCCCTGTAACCAATTTAACAGAAAAGTTATGAAAATTTCACTGAACCTCCATAAAACATTGTGTTTCAGAACCTGTATACTTATGCAGGGATAACTTCTCTTAAAACGGGCATATCATATCGCCATAGCGTCCGTGATATCCCTTATTGTTTTAGAGATTATTTCCCCTTTATATCAGCTAATTCCCGATTTATGATCTTTATTACACCATTCTCTGATGGAAAAGGATTGATCTGTTATTACCCCTCCCTATCGATATTAGACATAGATTCCGTTTTCCAATGAAAAATTTCCCTTTAACCTCTTTTTTCAATTTTGATTTTTGACTTTCTTTTTCTCTCTTTTAGGAATTCCTTTCTGAATTCCTCATCTTCCATCAATCTCCTTTCGAATTATCTTTTTGAGAGGGATGATATGGGTGAATATAGAATTGATAAGATGCGAAAAGTGAGTATAAGCGGTAGACATGATTCAGATAGGTTAATGGAAAAGAGAACCTACACAGCAATCTCACTTTCATGAATCTGGAAAAGTTACAATATCTGAAGAAATTATTACAAAAGAAGGGAAAATGTATGGTTTTGATGAAAGTCCTGATGGAATAGGGCTAAGTTTCATAGACATGAGAAGAGAGGGATATATTTTAAAACCAACTCGGAAGAGAATGAATGCCAAATGCAAAGTTTGAGATGGGAAAGTATCGTGAATTAGAAAGGAAAAATTCAGGGCTTCAATTAGGGCTGTTAGGGCAGAGATTTCATGGAACTAAGCTGGAGTTACTCGCAAGTGAATTTTGAACATCGTTCTTCATCCTGACAATTTGTGAAACGGCCTGATACTATTGCGTTTAGAGAGAAGTGAAGTACAAAATTATCAAGAAATATAGATGGAAAAAAAATAGAAAGTTTTGTGTAAATAATTACAAATTTCTTGTTTGATAAATTTGAATAAGAGTTCTAACAGTTTTCATCTCCGAGTTTAAACGTTTATCTTCCTTTATAAGTTTTTTACCTTCCACAAAGTTGTTTTGGATCTTCCCTTATCCTTAAGAACCCTAGGTTTCAGGGTCAATATCCATTCCTTGAGTTTCTTATCATTTACATATTCCAAATACAAATAATCGTAAATCCCAAATATCATGGATTCGTCAAGGTTATTAGATTCCATTCCGATGCATCTTATCCTATCCGGTGTTATGTGATTCCTTACAGCCCTGTTATCGATGTAGTTAGACTTGTTATCAGAATGCCTTACGTATTCTTTTAGAACATTATAAAAAATTTCCAGTAAGCCATTTCTGGCAATTCTAAATCCTTTGAATATGTTCCCGTCCTGTAATCTATGAATTCTTGATACAGGATGCCTGATATATATATATATATTTTGGATAAAATAAGCATGTTATAAAATCGCTTACAGCGTTTCCCACAAGTATGAAGTTGAATGGTCTTATTCTCTTATCTATTTCGTTGTTATATTTAATTTTCCTAAACTATTGAAGATAGAAGGTTTAGTTATGGTGATCTGAGATACCCCAATTTTACTATCCCAATTATCATAATTGTTAGTAAGTATTAAACACCATACATACTTTCCGTCTATATACTTTAGATGTTTAAGATTGTGATTGGAATATTTCCTTATGTTCTCTGTGTCATCATATAAACAGTATCTCTTTGCTGATATACTATAAAACATTACATTATCATATGGTTTTTATTGTCGTCATTTTCTATTTTAAACATTCCTACATCTACAGTATGGATTTAACGGTCTAAAAAATTATATTTGCAACACAAAAAGGATATCTCATCTGGGTCTGTATTGGATTCGAATCAAAGGTTTTTGTGCTGAGAGCATCTCAAAAGCGAGAAAAATGTGCTATAGTTAGCTTTATGATTCAAGCATTCATGTTGTTTCCAAAACTTTTGGGGTTTTCACATTTTTCTTTATGAAGTCGAGTATAGCCCCCAATAAATAGCAGTATGAAGGAAAGCCCACAGAATAGACCTACACCGCCAAGAAGTATGCCAAACGCAGCCACAAGCATTACAATCCATACAATTATTGATATAAATATTCTTAAAGAAAAAAAAGATTGCTGCACCAATTATACCTACAATGGACCAGAGAGGTAATTGGTGGAGTTTGCATCATGTAGTACAGAGGATGAGCCAACACCAGAGGCAAACCCACCAATATCGGCAGCAGTGAACACTAATGCTATGCTCACCAGAAACCAGATTATTCCACCAACCAGTCCTAAGATAGAAGGTACTTTACTTTCTCCGTTCATTTTCATTTCCTCCTCTTAAAGATTAGCAGGGCTGCAATAACTGCTATTGCAACTATGGCAACTATTATTACATATATTTCAACTAGTGAAATTGCTGAGGGATGAGAGTTTTGCTTCAGATTTATGGTCAGGTTTTTCACTGAACCTTGTTTAAGACTGAAGTTACTGTAGTATGTATGATAGCCAGAGAGAGATGCAACCACACTGTATGTTCCATTTGCAACTGAAACATTGAATGAACCAGAAGATGAGACTTGGATTGCATTTCCGTTTACTGTCAGTGTTGCGTTGGTGGGTGAAATCGTTCCAACAATGTATGCCCAATGGTAATATTTTACAGTCTCAGTGACGTTCTTTCCATCTACAGTAACCTTGAAATGATCTGTTACAGTGTAATAGGTGCTAAGATTTGTTACTGTAAAAGAATAGGTTCCATTGGCAAGGTTGAAAGATACGTTTGACGGAGCTAATGAGTGTTCAGACATGGTTGATGAGTTCACGTACCATGTTGTGCCTGATGGTAATCCGGATTCTGTGAAAGTTACTTTATATGTTGGTAATGAAAAAATTGCCTGAGACTGTGTCGGACCACCAGAAAGGATGAAGCTTCCTGGAGTTCCTTCATAAGAACTGTTTCCACTGATAAGCGTATACGTATATAGGGTATTATTTTCAGCCAGGAATTCTATCATGGTACCGGATGATGTGTAAGTCTTACCATTGCTCAGGATGATCTTCCAGGTAGTTCCAGCAGGAAGACCTATTTCGTTTATTGTCATGTTATAGTATTTTTGTGGTGAAATAACTGAAATTATATCTCCCATCAAACTCACAGAATATATTTTCTGTGTTTTAGGAACTAAGAACATTGAAAAATCTGAAGATGAGTTTAGACCGGGGAAACTGCTGACTACGCTGTTATTTGAAGGATTGACAACCGTGAAATTGCCATGATTGTTAATGTTTAGAAAGGAACCTGATGATCCTGAGCTGAAGTACATGTACCCGTTGAGGGGATCGTATACGCCCCCCGTGGCATTGTTACCGGAGAATATGTTTCCGCCTGCAGTCCCGTTTAGATGAATAGATCCTGTGAAAGCGTCACTGCTTTCGTTGAATATTTCCACATAATCCGTATCATTTGACGAGATGTAGAGAGTCCCTGGTTTTCCGGAAATGATCTGCAAGGACATGAATCCTGAAGGAAACGCCAGGTTATTGGCAGACTTTGTTGATAAGTTAAGCTCAATGAGGCTTTTCCCAGAGTAGTTTAGCATTATAAGATTGGAACCGTAATGAACCATTGCGATTGGAGAAGGAAGAAAGCCTGATACTGAGTAATTGGTAACCTGATCTGTGAGTGTATTTATTCCGAAAACTGTTCCTGTCGAATTTGCAACGTAGATATAGTTACCAATGCTAGTCATAGCTGGTCCCAGCTCACCCTTCAACTCAACTTTTTTATCCAAAGTAAGGTTCGATGGGTAAAAGGAAGCAATGTAATTCGAAGATAAAAACGTGACATAAACCAAGGAGTTTATTGGATCATAATACGTTGAAAATGGTAAACCGCACATTGGTGTGTAGTTTGTTTTGATTAGTGATCCACTCGAAATATTGTATACATTGATCGACGAATTCGAAGAAGAAGAGTTCACTGGTGTGAAAAGTAATCCGTTCGACGGGTCATATGCGCTATAAAACGAACTATTTCTGTATGATACAGGAATGTATGAATCTCCATTATACGAGGTGTTGTCATATTCACCGATTGTTTTGGTAATGGCTCCAAATGTCTGGTTCTCTTGAGACTGGAAAAATATGTTATATGAGGTATTGGTGCGATCTACCCTTACAGTAAGGCTTGACGGGTAGGCCTGATAGTTTCTTGGTCCGCTAATATTCGCTACATATAATCCTTCCCTTGAAAACGTGATTCCCATGACATTTGAAGAGGAATTATATTCCTTTGAACCGATGGTGACAGACCATTTCATGCCGGATGGTAAACCGTGTTCCGAAAATGTGTACTTTGAATAAAATAACATGTTCTGTGTGGAACCATTAACGACAAAGTAAGAATGGATTGGTGAAACGCCAGTGTAGCTTGAAGATATGTTCAGGTCATAAGTGCCGTCTGGCAGAGGTAAAGATACGCTCTGACTGGCTGTCTGAGTAGAGTTGTAGACCTGTGCAAGTGTGCTGTCGATTGATGGTTGTATCTGCAGGTTCCATCTGCTTGTATTTGGAATTAGGTTTCCAACTGATATATTCACTTTATAGTCCTGCGACGGAGATATTGCCTCGAGATAACCTTTTGAGTCTGCAGCCAGAAGGATCTGCCCACCAGATATATAATTCATATATCCCCCTCCCGCCAATGAACTCGAACTAATGGATGCTACTGTTTTATTTAATTTTGGATTGAACACAGTAACGTTATCTGTCCCAGGTTGCATAACATAAACCAACCCGTTTGATGGGTCTATGGTGATACCCGTCTGGTTACTTCCCAATGGAATTGTAGTAAATGGGGTATTACTATTACCATAATTTATGTTCGATTCGTTTATGATATACAAACTATGATTGCCGGAGTTTGCAATATAAATAGAATTGCTATATCTGTCATATACTGCCTGTGATGGATCAGATCCTAATATGAAATATGGAACGGTGACAATATAACTACTTGCATTTATTATATTGATGTTAGCATCATCCTGTGAGACGTAGACCTGGTTCGTTATGTTGCTGTACGTTAGAGCTGAGGGCTGGGAGCCTACGCTAACCTGATTTACCTGTAACATTGTATTGAGACTTACCACGTCAATAGAGTTGTCTGCCTCAGATGCAACAAAAAGGGTGTTATTGATGCTGTCGTATGCCAGACCATCTGGACAGGCACCAGTGAGATTTACTATATGAGAAACTATGTGTGTAGAAGGGTTGATCAAAGCCACCGCCCCTTGGGTCAATGTTGCAAACAGTTTATTGTCGCCTCTCACATAAAGGGTTGAAAGGACAGAACTGGGCATTGATATAGATGTGATCATTGAACCGTTTATGGAATATACCAAAATATTATTGGTTTTATCTGCTACATATATTTGGTTGTTCATGGAATCATAAGCAATATCATTTGGTGATCCGCCTGAATAAATGAAAGGAGCAGCATACCCTGAAGCACTGTTATAATTTATGGTCTGGTCTTGAGCTGAAATTTCATTTATGGATATCATTTGTTGTAATACCGGATCGTATACCATGTCAATCGAGCCTTTTTGGCCATTTATTATTGAAGGTAGTGATGCGATTATAGACTCATTTGCGGGATTGAGAACAGAAACGTTTCCGGATAAATAATTAGATACGTATATATATCCATCGGCAGGATCGTATGCTATCCCCTCGGGCAACCTTCCAGGGACAACATTCTTAACCACTGAATTTGTCATTGTATTTATTATGGAAACGTTGCTCTCTTGAGGATATCCTTGGATTTCACTATTAGAATCAGAATCTGTTACGTATAGCATCCTGTTTATGGGGTCAAATGCGACACCATAGGGTTGCTGGCCTACAGAAATAAGAGCTTGAATGCTACCATTAGATGAGACTGCAAATACAATATTATTCGCAAGGTCGGCAACGTACATATATCCATTGAAAGGATCATAGGCCATTCCCTGCGGATCTGCGTTTAAATAAGGTAATGAAAAATTAGAAACTAAGCTATTCGTGGATACATTTATCACCCAGATCACACCTATGTTGCCGGGATTCTGCCCGGATACATAGAGAGTTTGGTGTTGTGGGTCATACGCGCCGAATTGTGGCGACCCTGAAAGTTTGATTGTTGCTATTACGGTATTTTTCGTTGAATCAATTACGCTAATGTTTTTCGAATTTGAATTTTCGACGTACATATCATGATTGTAGGGGACATAAGTTATCCCCATCGGTGCTGTTCCTACGCTTATGTTTGCAACTGAAGTATTTAGAAATGAATTAACAGCGGTGACATTATTGTTCTCGGAATCTGTAAAATAAAGCTCCTGATTGTGAGGATTATATGCACCAGACATAGCATCGGGTCCATCCTGATACTCCCCTATTGGGCTATTCTGGGAAACTGATGGGGAAACTGATGATGTATTAGATTGAACCCTGTTACTCAGCAAATGATCTGTTTGGCTGAATACTACCGCAAAACCTGAAAAAATCAATGCGCATATAACAATTATAGCTTTTGCTTTGCAATTTATAATAAGCATTGTTGAATAAGTTTCAGCATATAATTAAAGCTTTTTATTTATTCTCACTATCAGTTTTTAGTTAGTTTCTAGTTGACTAATGCCAGAGGACTTAAGGTAAGTGTAAGGTCGAGACATTCTGTGGAGTTAACAGCATGTTATCAGCCTATCTTGCCTTTGTAAAGAGGCACGTAAATTGAAGCATTAGAGTGTCTTGACAATCCAGAAGCGAAGGAGATATTGGAAGGGGATCAAAAGCGATTCTCAGTACAGTCATGGATATTGAAGCACAGATATCTATCAATAGGAAACAGGCATTGTCTAATTTAAGAAGAAAGGTTTATAATGTTCATTTTCACATACCAATGAGATCTCTCTTTGTCCCTGTCTGGTACCTTTATATTTTCGTTTGGAACAGATTAACTGTTGAAAAACTATGGCCTGTTTCGAATTTAATTCCGACGCGAGAATAGTATCTATTATAGACGAATTATCAAAACTTGTCTCAAATCCTTTTTTCAAGACAGTGATGAGTGCGGTGAAGAACTAGCTAATAATCGAGTCCAACCATTCTTTAATGACGGTTGAACAAATTTTCTCATAAGAACGTTAATGTTTCCAAATTTGGCAATGATCTCAAAACCACCATCCTGAAGCGTACTGAGTAAACCGAACCTTTTCTATAAAGCGAATCTTGTTGCGAAGCGCTCTAACAGTTAATGGTAAAATATATATGATATTATTGAGTGTTATTATTTACATTTTCGAATAACTACTGAAATTCGCCATATTTCTCCCTATTTTATCCAATGACATGAATTTGCACTTCTAAACTTGCCCGAATTCCCAATATTGATCTGTTTTTTTCTATTATTTTCATTAATTTCCGATAGATCACGCTATGGATCTCTTCTTTTTTATTCTCATCATGCAGATCAGATTGTGACCAAAACACATGAACATGTTCTTAACCCTCACCCTTGATACTGTTGTTACAAATATATGGCCTCCATGGAATATCCCCTTGATAACAGAATGTGGTCTTTCGCCCCTTGATCGTTTCCTTTTTATCCGGAGATTTCGCCTTATGCTTTCAATTGTAAGTTTGTGATCTTTTACAGAGCGATCCATAGTTGCATCTATTACCATGCACGAAACGCAAAAATATCTCTTTTTTTTGTAGTTGACAATCCCAAGCATGTATAGATCCATCTGTGAATCATGCACTTAAGCCTTTATGGTTGAATAATTGATTATCATGTCATTATGGGCATCCTGTATTGTGTGAAGTTTGTATCCGAAGTGTAATCTCTTATTCTTCACTGCCCATGATCCATCCTTTGATCTTCTTGTCCTTGCACTCTTTCTCTCCTCTTCCGTCTCCCTTTTCTTTCTCTTGGTCTCTTCCTTTTTCTTCTCAGTTGTATATGGTGAGATTATTTCATCCAGTGTTTTCGCATACTTTGTAAGTGTAAACGCCAGTTGAATTTTGTGCATAATCGCCAAAGTAAAATTGATTCATGTGGCTTGCCTTTACGGAGGCAAGAACGCATTGAAAACTATGGAGAAATGTTACATGTTTAGAAAACTGAAGGATCAGGGGATGAGCAACAGGGCAATTGCAGAAAAGTATGGAGTTAGCAGGAATACAGTCAGGAAATATGTGGATGGGAATAAGCCCCTAGTATATGCGAGGAATCCACGTCCGTCAAAGATCGATCCTTACAGGGAGAATGTACGTGATCTCATAAACAAATACGATTTGAGTGCTGTACGCATCCTGGAAGAGATAAGGAAGCTTGGCTTCACGGGAAGCTACAGCCTTGTCAAATCATGCAGGCATGAGATCAGGAATGATAGATCCATAATCGCCGTATATCCATACGAAACGAAACCTGGAAAGCAGTCACAGGTGGATTTTGGTGAGTTTGGTTACATAGTTATAGATGGCATGAGGAAGAAGATCTATGCATTCTCCATGATACTTGGATATTCCCGTATGAGATATGTGGAATTCACGATGGACATTTCCGTTGAGAATACCATAAAGATGCACATGAATGCATTCAGGTACTTCGGCGGGTATACCGATACAATACTATACGACAACATGAAGCAGGTCGTTCTTGAACGCAGGATCAAGGCATCGGATTCCGAATTCAACAAGCAGTTCATGGATTTTACTTCGTATTACGGGATTACAACGAGACTCTGCTTGCCATATCGCCCTCAAACAAAGGGAAAAATTGAGAATACAATCAAGTATGTAAAGGGCAATTTCTTCAATGGCAGGATATTCGAATCTCTTTCGGATGTGAATGCACAGGCATCTGAATGGATGAGAAATGTCAATTCGAAGGTGCATGGAACAACTGGAAGGGTTCCCATGGAGATGCTAAAGGAGGAGAACCTCAACCCATTAAATGCAATACCTGAATACATACCGCATGTGTGAATAACAAGAAAGGTCTCAAGGGAATGTTATGTATGGTATAAGGGCAATCGATATTTTTTTCCATGGAAATATGCGGAAAGGGAATGCACAGTCAAGGAGGATAACGGAAAGATACTTATAACTGTGGATTCCGAAATCGTGGATCATGACATCCCTCCAGGATCCAGCCGTATCTCAAGGAAGAAGGATCATTTCGAAGGCCTCCTGAAGGCAATAAGATCCGAAAACATGGAACAGTACCAGCAGATTGTGGAGAAACGTGATCTTAAGAAATACGAGGAGGTGGCATGATGGATGCGTATGAAAGGGTTCATGCGAATCTCGGGAAATTAGGTCTCTCTGTTATCGAGAAAACCACAGACAACTATCTTGAGAAGGCACATGATAGATCCTTCATGGACATACTCGATCACCTTCTCTCAGAGGAGATGAAGATCAAGGTTTCTAAGAAGACTGAGAACATGCTGAACTGGTCAGGCTTTCCCTTCCGAAAAACCATGGATGAATTCGATTTCTCATTCCAGCCTTCAATCGACAGATCCGTGATCGATGATCTCATGACCATGCGATTCCTGTACAGCACTGAGAATGTCGTGTTCCTGGGTCCACCTGGTGTTGGCAAGACGCATCTCTCATTGGCACTGGGAATAGCCGCCATTATGAATGATATACCTGCATATTACATCCCGTCTGTGAAGCTTGTCCAGATAATGAAAAGGGATTACGATCTGAAAAGACTGGAATACAGGATCAAGGCATATTCAAGATTCCGAATCATGATCGTGGATGAGATCGGATACCTTCCATTAACGAGAGAGGAATCGAACCTGTTCTTCCAGTTCGTCTCATCCCGGTATGAGAAAAAATCAACGATATACACATCTAACAAGTCTTTTTCGGAATGGGGCGAAATACTCGGGGATCAGGTAATGCCATCTGCCGTTCTTGATCGGATACTGCACCACTGCACTGTCATAATCATAAGAAAGGAATCCTACCGGCTAAAGGACAGGAGGAAGACTGGAATAGTCGAACCGAAGAAGGTGATCTGAAAATGGAATGTATAAATAGGGTGGATCAATTTTACTTTGGCGAAAGTGATCAATTTTCACTTGGCGTTTACTAAGGGACAAACTCATATCTCTTGGTTATGATTTCTCCAGAATCTTTGTGGATGCATCCAATATGTATACATTCATGGATGAGAATGACATGGCTAAGAAAGGTCATAACAAGAAACAGAGATATGATCTGAATCAGATTTCATATTACATTGCAGCAAATTATGATTACATTCCACTGTATGGTGAAGCATATCCGGGAAATGTACATGATTCAAAGACCTTTGAATCAATCATAAAGAACATACCTGATAATTCAACAGTGATATTTGACAGGGGATACAACTCAAAAAGTAACATAGAACTTCTTCATGACAGGAAATACATAGGTGCATTGATCCAATCAGATCATAAAGATCTCATTAAATTGAATATTGAAAAAGATTCATTCATTGAAACAAGCAAGAATGTATATGGTAAAGATCACAGAATCATTGTTTATCACAGTTCTGTTTTGGAAAAGAAAAGAGTGATAACATTCATGAAGAGATTCAAAAAAGTATATGTAAAGGCAAAAAGAATCATTGAAACTGGAGATTCTGATGCAATGGAAAAGGCAAGATTGTATCTTGAACAGGAGAAACTCAATGAAACCATAGAGTTACCATCCATGGCGATCAACAGTGAAAGGATGGATGAGAGATTCAACATGTTTGGTAAGAATGCCATATTCACCAATATTTCAGATATGAAAGGGGAAGAGATCATTGATCTGTACAGGAAAAGAAACAGAGTTGAACACTGTTTCAGAACAATCAATACAATGGATATTGCATTTCCATTGTATCACTGGACTACTCAAAAGATAAGTGTGCACATGTTCTTTTCACATATTGCATATCTCTTTCTTGCACTGATATACAACGAGGTAAGGGAATTTCAAAAGGATGTATCACTCAAAAAGACTACTGAATACCTAAAAGATATAAAACTGAACTATGCAGCAAGAGGAAAGAGAGTTGTAGAAAAAATAGAATGTAAGTCTCAGGTGTCTGAGACCATAAATGGAGTTATGAAACTTGAATCCATAGTAAGAGATTAATGTACCCACAGTCAGGTTAACAGAAATTTTATATTTTATTGAGTTTGCATTGCTGATAATTAAGAATGATGTAAAGTCACGTATACCAGTAAAAGTTTAAAAAACATTTACCATGAATTTAAAAATAAATAGTGAAGAGATCTAAATCAAATTCCTTCTAAATTCTCTTAATTTTAAGGCAATAACTTTTTCTTTACTAATTTTACCTTTTTACCAA
Source organism: Oxyplasma meridianum (assembly GCF_038024865.1). NCBI lineage: Archaea > Methanobacteriati > Thermoplasmatota > Thermoplasmata > Thermoplasmatales > Thermoplasmataceae > Oxyplasma > Oxyplasma meridianum. Next base: position 1,278,803 of record NZ_CP133772.1, read on the forward strand.
GGTTTTATCCTTTTTTATCACAGTTTTATACCGTTTTTATCCTTTTTATCCTGGTTTTATCATTTTATCTTCTTATTTTTACTTAATTTAAGATTATTTTTTACTCTTTTTACTTTTATTTTATCATTTTGCCAATTTGTCTATTTATCTATTTATCCTTTTATCATTTTGTCATCTTATTTTCTTATCTTTTTCTTAATTTCAAAATAATAACTATACATTTTATCCTTGTTATATCATCGTTTTTCTTTGTTTTTGTCTTGTGTTGTATGGTCTTTGAGTTGTCTTAACTGAACTTATGTTGTCTTTATTTCTCTTATACGGAATTAGGTTGTCTTGTCTGGTCTAATATGGAATTATGGTTGTCTGGTATGGTCTAATGTTTGTCATCGTTGTGTCATCGGTTTTGAATGTTTGCAATTTTGTATGTTGTAATTGAAATGTTTTTTCATTCTACATTTTATAGTCCTGGTTTATCCATTTACAGTATTATGGTCATGGTCTATCCTTTTATCATTAAAGACGACACGATTTTTATTTACCACTCATTTAAAAAAGAAATTACAAGTAATCAATTGAGTTAATGGGGTTTAATTCAAGAGGTAATTCTTTTATTAATTTACACCATGTAATATGATATGAATTGGTCATCGATGGTCATGTAAAATCAGAGAGTGTTATGTTAGGAATATCTTATAATACATTACACGAGGGTTTTGTTAAAAAGATTAATGAAAATTATTTTGAAAACAAAATTATAACCAGTTAAAGTTTTTTTATATTGTTAAATCTAAATAATTATCGTAAAGGTTAGACATGGGTTGTATTATCCAATAAATTTTATATTAAAAAGTAAATTCAGACATTTTTTTGTTGTTATATATATCCCCACAAAACCGATGGGGACACTGGGATTTGAACCCAGATCTACGGGTCTCTTCCGGTTCATAGTTCCAGTCACTCATCATTTAATCAGTTGACCCATAGCTAATCACACCCTGACTGGAGCCCGCTAGGATACCTGACTACCCCATATCCCCATTATTTGGTTACCTTCCTAAATAACAGCTACCTTAAATTTTCTTTGCATGATTTTGCTGTTTACAGAATTATAGAGGTGAACTTTTACTGTTGATTCCGAGATATCATCCCCTTCATCTGTTCCACAGTCCTCAGGAGTCTTTCTCTTTCAAAGCCCTGTTCGCAGATTGGATCGTTAAGAAACTTCTGGGCACCGTCTAGAGCCTGCGCTGCCTTGTCCATGTCTTTGGACTGGTAATACAATGAAGCAAGTGCTAGTTCTGTCTGGGCGGCATCCAGAATCCTTTTTGGATCTATTGAGGACTGATCTTCTCTCAGTTTTGATTCGAGTTTCTCAACTGCTGTAGCTGGGTCCATACCCCCGGTGTTTACCATTACTGGTCCGGAGTTTATTGATCTCATGTATCTTCCTCTAAGAATTGTGCTTACAGCAATACTTAATCCAAAAACCACAAATATGCCAATGCCAAATTCTGTTGTGCTGGTGAGTATTCCAAGAAACTCTGATATATACAGTATACCATAACCCACAAACAGAATCAAAATTCCGGCAAATCTGTATATTGCGGGCATTCTCTGACCTCTGTTCATCATCATTGAGTTGATTGATTGCTGCTGCGCCCCTGGTGTTCCCATCCCCATATATGCCATTGCATTCTGGAGCCTAATTTTTTCCCTGGAGTTTGGACACAATGGGTCATCCAATGTCTTCTTTGCATCTGCCATCAGCTCACTGGCTTTTGCCATGTCTCCTGTCTGCCGGTACAATCTGGCCAATCTTAGCTGTTTTGTTGCCAGACGTGTACAGTTTGTCCCATCACCGGAAAGTATCCTGTCACTTTCAATCTGGTTTTCGAGGTCCTGTATCTTTTGTTGCTTGTTAGCCAATCTATTACATCTCCAATTTTATTGGACTATCCCTCAAGTTCCATACTAAACATGAATCAAATGGTCCTATTAATAATAAGGTAAACGTATTATTAATTAAAGTTTTTTTACATTTTTGGATGTATATATTTTCTATATATCTAATTCAAAGGTCCTTTCTCTACAATATGAATCCCCCTAATGAATTAAGATATTTTTCATGTTACAAGGAGACTTTATTCTTAATTCTTAAAAACACAACTTAAATTATAGATGATGCATGTTAATAACACATTAAATGGCAATCCCCTTCCATATTATGAGAATAAGGATATGTAACCACTATTTTTTCACATATCTAATGAGAGGCACCAACCAGATCAAGGTTTATGAAAAGCTGAAATATGAAGCCATGCTGAGAAATATGGATTGAGAATTATTATATCCACAATATTGTAGGGTGAACCTTAATTAATTAAGGTTTAGCCCTTACATACCATATAAGAATAGATTAGGATATAGGACTTATGCTAGAAATTTCAAAATTAAAAAGAAATAATGTTACTCCTTATTGGCTCTTCTTTCTCTCTTCAGTCTTCTTATCTTTTTCTTTCTCCATTTCCATCGCATGTTTCCTCGTTTTTTCCAATCTCTTGAACTTCTTTTCAATGTTTCACCTCATTATTTGTTTGGATATAAAGGTTTTAACCTAACATTAATCAGCCATAATATGAAACTGATACCCTGACATTAATTCTGATTATAAAAAACTACTTCATACAGCGTTTAATTGCACTCTGTCATTCTTCTTGAACCTAATTGTGACGAAGGAAAATGCATCTAAGTATAAGATTATGGTCCATCATAATTTGCAGTCATAGTTGATTTGCATTGATCTGAAGGGAGTTGAATTCAAACCCTGACCAGAGATATCATGAACACAAAGGCAAATTAGAGAAATTATGTCGAAATAGCAAATTGATCCACAGGTTGTGTTTGTGATTATGAATTTAGATCCAAATAGAGGGATCTTGACTTATGCCACTATTCAGAAGATGGACCTTTTCAAGATAGACACAAATCTACATTATTCAAATATAACGGGAAGTTCATAGAAATCTAACACTGCAAATTAGTTGAACACCTGAAATCTGAAATTGGAATTAAAACCTATCAATTCTGTCAAAGGTGCAGATCCAATACTGGGGTGTTTCAAAAGAAGATGAATTTGCGAACCTAAATATTGTGACCTGGGGAAAATTGGACTACTAAAAACCATTAGGAAAGCCTAAATGGAAACTCCATTTTGTTTCATTCCATACCAAAGTTCTTATCTATTAGAAACTACTGTATACTACGTGCCAAGTGACGTGGAAAAATACCTTAAAGACATTCTGAGAACTATGCCTTCCGAAGAGCTTTATTTTGAAGCAATCAGGGAAATAATGAAGGATCTGATAAAAGAATACATAAGGAAAATGATTAACAAAAACCAGGAACTTAAAAGTGAAATTGCACAGGTTCTTCAGGATTTCATGGAAAGTAAGATCAAGGAATATGATTCCATGGCGAGGATGGCCAAGGTTACAGCAAAAATTGGCCTGCTGACGACTCCTGAAAGCATTAAGGATCAGGCAGTTACTGACTTTACAAACATGTTCAGAAAAGAGATAGAAGAGATCATAAAAAGGACGTTCTAAATTCTATTCAGCTCTTGAAATCCTTGATTATGGTGGTTTTTGAGTAAAGATCGAACAGTGTGATCTTTGAAGGGTTGGGTGCAAAATTCATCATTTTCTGATAATCAGTCTGGCTCTGCCATGTTGAAGAGTTTACATACCTTACACCCTTATAGTTTCCAAGATAGTGGGAGTGGATGTGGCCCGTTATGAATATGTCCGGAACTTCTTCTATGACATGATAGTCATTCTTTGAGGGAATGAGCGGTGTCTTACCTCCATATTTTGGAGCAAGGTGCCTTCTCCTCAGTATTTCTTCTATTGCTTTCCCAATAGTTTCAAAATTTGCTCCAGGCACCAACTCAACCATGTCGTTTAGGGACATTCCATGATATATCAGTATGTTTTTCTTATCAATCCTTAGGTTGTATGGATTTGGAATTAGGGTTACATTTCTTTGAAACATGGACTTGATTTTTTCTGAGAAAAGAGGTTGAGGCTCGGCAAGCCTGACACTGTCATGATTTCCAGGCATTACAAACACATGTATATCCTCTGGTACTTCCACGAGGTATTCTCCCAGCTTTGCATACTGTTCCATGGGATTCAGAATCTCCAGATCTTCATCCTGTCCCGGGTAGACACCAATGCCGTCAACGACATCTCCGCTCAGGATGAGATATTTCAGCTTCTCAGCCTCCTCTCTTGACGATTTAATCCAATTAATCATTGCCCTGAAGTCATCCTTCCTGAACGTCTTGCTTCCGACATGTATATCTGAAAGAGATGCTACATAAACAGGGTCCCTTTTGGTTTCATCAATCATCCTGTAAGGTATGTCAGGTCTGACAATTTCCTTTACAAATATTACCGGGTCGCCCTTTCCTTTGCTAACGCTACCCACAACGCCTATTACTTCGTCCTGGAGAATCAGTTCATCGGCATTTCTATCTTTCATCAGTATGGCCTGTATGCTCTCCTCCATGTCTTCAATGACAATCCTCTTGTGGCCGTTCTTCGTCACGTCCACTGATGAGACCATACCAATAACCTTGACCTCCCCTATGCTGAGTTTTGCCTTTTTGATATCCACAGATCCCCTCATGGTGGATGAAGCCATCACAATTTTCTTCAGTTTAGTATATTTGCTCACAAACATCTGCCTGAAGTCTTCAACTGAACTGTTTATCCTTATATCCGGAAAGTAAACTTCAAAATCCTGGTCTTTAACCCCTGTATCGCCTCTGAGAAGTTTCCTGACTGTCCCTTCGTCAAGGTAGCCTGCCTGAAGTATCTCCGGTGATAACATCTTCGGGATAAGATCCCCCATGCTTCTGTCGAGTATAACCTGAAGCGCCTCTGGTGAAACGAGAATGCCATGTTCGTTGAAATATTTTAAAATCCCAGGTTTATCCTGAAATAACATGACCATGTCATTGGTATAACATGATATTGATTTAACATTTGTGAGGTCACTGTCAACCAATTCTATTTAAGATCTGAATGATGTTTTCAAGTTAGTGTGGGATTTCGTCTCGCGGTTTTATTCCCCCCGCCCCAAAAAAAAGTTCAAGAGAGTTTTAAGAGAGTTCTCCTGAATTCCGCTGCATCCTCCCTTACAATTATCACATACGGGGCTTTCTCAGAATATTTGCTTCATAGAGGGAAGTCCCAATTAGAGATACATTCTCTTTTCACAAGCTTATTGGGGGTTATGCAGACCGTTACAACAATGGGTTACGGTGACTCCCGGTTGTGGGGCTTTATGTCAGAATAAGCGGAATATCCATAATGATGGCAGGAATTTGAAGCGCAAACTTTCTGCTTGCCAATCTCGTTTCTAAGCTTATAGAAAACGGAATGGCCAGAAAGCCAGGAGTGGGCAGGACTGAGATGAAGAAGTACATCATAATCTGCAATTTTGATGACCAGGCGGTGGAAATAGCCCATAACATAGCTGGGAGGAAATATTCGTACTAATCCTGCCCCTAACAAAGCCCCGTATAGAAGATCCACATGTTGACTATGTGAACAGTACAGCCAGAAATACAAAGGATCTGGAAGGCCCTGGGATATCAAAGTGCAAAACAGCAGCCATCCTTGCGGACAGAAGGAATGAATGTGAAGAGATCTCTGCGTTGAATGCAAAGACAATTGTTTCAATATTCAATCTCAAAAAGGTGGATCGGGATGTCTATCTCATTGCCTAACTGCTGTACAGAGATGACCAGGATGCCGCAAGGACTGCAGGAGCATATAAGATAATCCTTAGGGGCAATTTATCTTCACTTCTCATATCCAATGCTGTGATGAATCCGGGCATCTCGAAGATATAAAGTGAATTTCTGAGTAAAAATGGAAGGATGAGGTTTGAAGATATTTCTATAGATGATTCTTTCAAAGGAAAGACCATAAGAGAATTTTCTAATCATATGGAAAAATTTGAAATTTTTTGGTTGCCCTGTGAAAATGTGGATAATATTGTTATAAGACCGCTTCCGGACAGTAACTTTGGCTACGACTTGGCAATTCTCATATCCCAGAACGGCGATAAAGTAATTTTCCAATGGAATGTTTTGCATTGCCAGGATTCATAATTTAAAGAGTTAATTTTTCCATCGTGATCTTTCACCTCTTTTGTTTGGAATCATTAATTTTTGATACGAACTATTGAATGAAATTTGTTTGGTAAAATATTACATAAGATTTTAATTGTGACCAACATGACCAACGCATGGCAAAGCTTTCCGACGGCATTGCATTTATGGCAATGGCTTCCTTCTGGGCAGTCAATTACCCCTTTGTGAAAATTGCTCTGGGATACGAACCCCCCATGATGGTGCTGCTTTTCAGAGTTATTTTTGCCCTTGTATTTTCATTTGCCATTTTCTTCAGAATCATGAAGATACCAAAAGACTTTAAAACTCACCTCAAGATATTCTTGTTTTCGCTGCTTAACATTACAATATTCATGGGGCTGTGGTTTACGGGAGAGCAGTCTGTCAGTGCTTCCCTATCAAGCCTTATAATCTATTCATACCCAATTCTCATGCTTGTTTTTTCATTCCTTATAATAGGGGAAAAGCTGGACATATACAAGATTGCGGGCACTGCATTAGGTTTTGCCGGGCTTATAACAATTTTTGCAGACCAGATATACATCAAACCCGGGATAGGATTGTTCCTTCTTCTTATTGCAGCAGTTTGCTGGTCTTTAAGCACCATTTACTTTAAGAAATATCTATCTATTGGCACAGATGTTTTTGCAGTCAATTCCCTGCAGTTTGCCTATGCACTGCCTGTTATAGCTCTCTGGGCCTTCCTTGATGGGACCTTTTCTTTTTCAGGTCTGAATGCAGTCTTTATTCTGGTAACCCTCTTCATGGGAAGCCTGGGGACTGCTGTGGCATATTTCATATTTCTCTTTCTCTTCAGGAAATACCGCGTATCATCCATTTCAGGACTTTTTTTTACTGTTCCTGCTCTTTCAGTTCTTTTTAGTTACCTTATTCTCGGGGAAGTGAACACATATTTCACATACCTGGGACTGGTTATGATATCAATAGGGATATACCTAACTGCCAGGAAGAGCCGTGAAGCTGGAAATAAGGCCATTAATGACAGCGATCCTGATTAACTCCAGTAACAACAATACCAATAAATAATAAAATGAATATTTCCATGTGATATGCAAAGCCTTTCTTCCATTTGCAATGAAATCAAGGGATGCAAAAAGTGCGACCTTTATTTCTCAAGAAAAACAGCGGTGTGTGGGGTTGGTTTACAGTTTGCAGATACTCTGGTTTTGGGAGAGGCACCTGGATCAACCGAAGACCAAACGGGGGTTCCGTTTGTCGGGAGGAGCGGCAAACTGCTTGACAAAATGCTCAAGGACACAAATATGCCCAGAGAAAGTGTCTATATCTCAAATGCCGTGAGGTGCAGACCCAAAATAGGGAGAGCACCAAAGATAACTGAAATCAGAAAATGTTCACCCTTTCTGAAAGATGAGATGGATTTGATTGAACCGAAATTCATCATTCCAATGGGGAACTCAGCGCTGAAATCTTTAGGATTTGTCCTAAAGATTGATTTTGGAAGGATTTCTGAGGCCTGGAAGAATATATATCAGATTGATGAAATGTTTATATTTCCACAGTTCCATCCAGCCGCAATACTCAGGAACCCTAAGCTTTTTCATACAATGAAGAACAGGTTTGATCTTATACGTGATTTCAGGAAGGAGTATAGAAATAATAAAACAAGGGAGTATATGAGTGAAAAATATGGGATTATAAAAATCAGTTGAGTCTTCTTTTTCTAAAACTCATGGAAACCATTGCGCCTGCCACTATTACAACTGCAACTACTATGTACCAGATTGTGAAAGTACCATATGGTGTAGTACTATGTGGTGCATTTTCAATAAGAAGCGAGTTTCCCCTTGCTATAGCATTCCCATGGACCGTTATTGTGTAGACCGGATCACTTGTGTATCTTATGGTCAGATTGGAAGTCATGTTGAAAAAGCTTACCTGTGTCACTGATGATGACTGTGTGGTGAATGTGGTTATATTTGTAGATGCATTATAGGTTCTGTTCCATGAAGAGAGAGACTTATGGAAAACTGTAAAATTATAAATTCCGAAACTTGTAACGTTCTTTTGGTTGCTAACTGATATAGATCCGTTTCCATTGGACCATTTGCTGATGTTGCTATCAGATATGGCATGCCTCCAGGATAGATTTGCGCTTCTTCCATTAAATATGCCTGTAATGTTCAGGATCATGCTGCTGGAATAGTTATCAACGAACTCAGTGCTGTTAGCCATGGTCTGTTTTCCAGTGATATTCATCTGAAAATAGTTTACAGATATATTTGAATTGAAATGATGGAATAATTCGTTAATATTGCCCATAGTATGGTTTGAAGATGAGTTCAACACCATGCTGTAGCTGTAGTTATGTGGAAAAAGTTTTTCGAGTGTATAAAATAGTCCATTGCTAAACCCCGTTGTGGAATTGGTTTTGACCATTAACTGGGAATTAGCCTTTTCAGTGAGATTTGCAGAATTATCCTTCTGATCCAGAACCAGGTTGACAGTACCTGCCGTTGATATGGGAGCAATCATTGCCGCAGCGAGAAAAGTAACAGCAATGGCAATTGAAAGAGCCCTGTAATTTTTCATATTCCTACTAATTGAATCTTTCTATTTAGCCGTTTACAAAGTGGGCTTGGATCAATACCAGAGTCGGGATATAAATTTTGACGAATGGAGGAAGCAGGGATGCTTACTTTACTTGAATTTAACTCCGGTTTTAGATATGATCTCTGTTATTATATTTTTTTCCGAACTTAGTTTCAGGATCATGGAAAAATATGGGAAAATTTAAAAGAATTCATATGGATATGAATAGAAGAAACAAGGCTATTGGTTCCCTCTTTTTAGATTATACTAGTGATAAATAATGTGACCCTTGCTGGCAGATATAAATTATAAATTGACTATCTCCCTTCCAAAAGAATATTGCAAGTGGCAGGATAAGATCAGGGAATGTTTCAAGAGATTTATCTTTTATTATTATAAGAGATTCTGGAATCTGACAGACACATTTTTAACCGAGACCTCCGTAACATGGTTCTCAGATCAATGGTAGGCAAAATTTAATGAGTTGTTAAAAATTCTCTTTAATATGAGAGAGGAGAATGAAGCACTGCCCATAAAAGAGTTCTATAATCCAAGAAAGAGTAATTATGAGGAAGTGTACAGAAAATCTATGGAGGAACCGGAGAAATTTTGGAAGGAGGCTTCAAAGGTTGTTGAATGGTACAGAGATTACGATGTTATGCTCGACGACAGCAATCCCCCGTTTTACAAGTGGTTTAAGGGAGGTAAGCTAAATGTAAGTTACAATGCGCTTGACAGGCATGTTAAAATGCACAGACGAAACAAGGCAGCTTATATCTGGGTGGCAGAGAACGGGGAAGAAAAAATTGTCACATATGATGGCCTTTTGAGAAGGGTTAACAATTTTGCTAGGTCCCTGATTGATCTTGGAATGAAGAAAGGTGACAGGATCATTATTTACCTTCCAATGATTCTTGAGGCTCCTGTGGCGATGCTTGCATGTGCCAGAATTGGAGTTGTGTTCTCTTTCGTTTTTGCAGGTTACGGTGCAGGTGCCCTTGCAGACAGGATAAAGGACTCTGGGGCAAAATTGATCGTCACCTCTGATGGTGCCAACAGGAATGGGAAGGTTGTGGAACTCAAGAAGATAGTAGACGAGGCGCTTGAGGAGACATCATCGGTGGGAACCGTCATTGTAGTGAAAAGAACTGGAACTTCCGTGAACATGGAAGAGGGGAGGGATATATGGTGGCATGACACAGTGAAGGATGGACAGACTCATGTGGAACCTGAATGGATGGACGCCAATGATCCTCTCTATTTGCTCTACAGTTCTGGAACTACAGGAAAACCAAAGGGAGTTCTCCATGGAAATGGAGGATACAGCGTATGGGTAGCAAACACACTCAAATGGGCATTCGATCCTCAGGAAGACGATAGGTGGTGGTGTGCAGCGGATATTGGATGGGTTACTGGGCACAGTTACATTGTCTTTGCCCCCCTTATCCTTGGGCTAACATCCATAATGTTTGAAGGGGCGATAACCTACCCGGCACCTGACAGAATGTGGGAAATCATTGAAAAATACAGGGTAAACATCCTCTATACCTCGCCCACAGCAATAAGGACGCTGATGAGGTATGGTGACAGATACCCCAAAATGCATGACCTTTCCACACTAAAAACTCTTGGAACGGTTGGAGAACCGATTAATCCTGCGGCCTGGAAATGGTATTATGAGAATGTGGGAAATTCTAAATGCCCAATAATTGACACCTACTGGCAGACGGAAACAGGAGGATGCATGATCGCTCCTTCATTGGGCCTGGGACTTCCGCCACTAAAACCCGGATCCGGAACATTTCCCATGCCAGGTGTTGAACCCGTGGTGCTGGATGAAAATGGAAAAGAAGTGCCAGCCGGGCAGAAAGGATATATTGCCTATAAGAGACCTTGGCCGGGGATGCTGATGACCTTGAACAACGATCCTGAGAGATTTAAGCAGGTGTATTTTGAAAAGTATCCTGGAATGTACTTCTGCGCAGACTATGCGATGAAGGATCAGGATGGTTATTACTGGCTTCTAGGGAGATCAGATGAGGTACTGAACGTTTCCGGACACAGGCTGGGGACAATAGAGGTTGAAGACGCACTAATTTCTTCTCGTGAAGTGGCAGAATCTGCAGTCTTTGGAAAACCCGACAGCGTAAAAGGCGAGGTTATTGTGGCTTTCGTTGTTTTAAAGGACGAATTTGTCAACGATCGTGAGGTCATTGCAAAGATAAGGAAGAATATACGGGAAAACCTGGGACCCATATACGTACCTGAAGAGATACATATAGTCAAGACACTCCCTAAGACTCGAAGCGGAAAGATCATGAGGAGAGTAGTCAAGGCAGTGGCCCTTAACCAGTTTCCGGGTGATATCAGTACCCTTGAAAACACTGCGTCAGTGGAAGAAGTAAAGGAGGCCATAGAGGAGTTCAGGAAAGTATCAAAGTAGCTTTCCCTTTTCTCCTTCTCTTTTTTTTAAACCTGGCAGATATACTAATCGGCCTGCATTATTACCATAATTTTTCATTTTTTTCGAGATACTCCTATAATAAGAAGGGCTGATGCACTGCAATAAATAAGGAGGTAAATAACCAGTTATTCACTGTTTAACACGCCATTTACTCAATGCCCTATTCAGGAGATGGAACCTTAGCATGGATTGAATTGTTGATTCACTGGAAACCGCATTACTTTAACTTAAAAACAGTTTCAGGTCTGGTAAATCTGGTAGTTTGGGGGTTCCATCATTATTCTGATATCATGGGGATGACTCTCCCTGAGGCCACTTGAAGTAATTTTCACAAATTCCCCATTTTCTCTGAGGTCCTGAACCGTTCTTGCCCCAACGTATCCCATTCCAGATTTGAGTCCGCCCATCAACTGAAATAGGACCTCTTCAACCTTTCCCCTGTAAGGAACAGCACCCTCCACTCCTTCTGCCACAAACTTGTTTGCACCTATCTTTCCGTACCTGTCCGATATGCCCGTTTGTATAGCACCTATGGATCCCATTCCCCTGTACGACTTGTATTTTCTCCCGTTTATGATCATCTCAACGCCAGGACTTTCCTCTGTTCCGGCAAGAAGTGATCCAAGCATAACCACGTTTGCTCCAGCTGCCAGTGCCTTTACAATATCGCCTGAATACCTGATTCCACCGTCTGCTATTACAGGTATATTCTCACTGCTTGCAGCCTCCGCAACATCTGAAATAGCAGTAATCTGAGGGACGCCGATTCCAGCTATTATTCTCGTTGTGCATATTGATCCTGGCCCAATTCCCACTCTAAGGCCATCCACACCGGTGGATATAAGGTCCTCTGCGGCTTTGGCTGTTGCAATGTTCCCAGCTACAAGGTCAATGGAAATCCCTTTGCGCATTTTCTTTAGGGAATTGAGAACGTTTTCATTATGGGCATGTGCAGTATCGATGACGATAAGGTCAGCACCCATTTTTTCCATGGTCTGCGCCCTCTCTATATCAAACGGTCCGACTGCCGCTCCAACCATAAGCTGGCCCTTGCTGTCCCTTGTGGCGTCGGGAAACTTCTCACGTGTGACAATATCCTTTGCAGTAATGAGGCCCACCACACGATTTCCCTTATCAACAAGAGGAAGTTTTTCTATCCTGTTCCTGTAAAGTATCTCTCTTGCATCTTCTATATTGATATTGTCTGGAGCTGAAACTACGTCCTTTACCATTACTTCATTTACAACTTTGCTTGATTTTCCAGCAAATTCCAAATCTCTTTTAGTCAGAATGCCAACCAGTTTTTCTCCTGATACAACAGGAAAACCGCTAACATTCTTTGCTTTCATTATGCTCCGTACTTCTACGAGTGAAGTCTCTGGGGAAACTGTGAGGACGTTCCTGATTATGGTTGATTCTGATCTCTTTACTTTTACAACTATCCTGGCCTGCTCATTTACAGTCATGTTCCTGTGTACAATCCCTATTCCACCATACCTTGCAATTGCAATGGCCATATCGGCCTCTGTGACTGTGTCCATAGGAGAGCTTACTATTGGTACCCTAACATTTATGTTCCGTGAAACTTTCGAAAAAATTTCAACCTCTTTAGGTTCTACAGATGTTTTTGCAGGAAGAAGCAAGACATCATCAAATGTATATCCCTCCCTTATTGAGGTAAATTTATCCTTAAACATGTTGCCCATAGGGCAAATATGTATATATACATTGACAGGAAGGCTTCAAATCAGTGTTTTATGGGTTCCAGCATATACCTTACAAAGTCAAGTGTTCTGTCCTGTTGCATACTGTAGCCATAGCTGATCAGTTTGTAATAGTATTCCAGAATATCCCTGCTTATTCCTCTCTCAACTGATCCTTTCTCAATGGACTCCAATATAAAATTGCCACTTAGTTTTAAGCTTTCTTCCAGAATCCTGGCCTCCTCCATGTCTACAGAATCCTTTCTAGCAACTGTAACCGCATAGAGAGGTTCAAGTTTGAAGAAATGTGACACTTCGTAACCAATATCAAGTATTATCTTTCCGTTTCCTTGAAAATACCTTAGTGCCTCATCTCCAATGACAAGTGCATATTCTGCCTCCTCAAGCAACTCAGAGGCCTCGGTGCTCTTGCTGTAGATTTTTTTTGGGCTTATCCCCATCCTGGAAAGCACAAGATCCATGTAAAGTTCTGTTGTTCTGGTATGTGCAGTTACCGCAATGCCCATTTGGTTATTCAGATCCTTTTCCCTTGAAACCAAGAGAGTTGAAAGTGTCTGTGCCTTTGTGTGGATGTTTGCACCTTTTACAAGGTAAAGATCATCCTTATTTTCAAGATATGACACCAGAGAAACCATTGCCATTGAATATTTCCCATCCAGAACACCTATGAGGTTCTCACCTGGACTGCCCCTTGACATCTTTGTCTGTGAGGATAGTGCTTCTATTAGAGGAAAACTGTGAGTAAAGTCTATGAGCGATATCATTTTTTACACTTCTCTCAGAAGTAGTGCTTTATGTTATAGAAGGTGTCTCTCTGGGCTGGTATCTTCCCTGCCTGCTTTACCATCATGTTAAGCTCTTCCACTGAAGAACCCTCCTTCCTGTCGGTTGCCCCGAATACCTTCTCGCTGTATGCCGTACCTACAAGATCGCTACCACCTCCATTTATGGCAAGTTGGGCGATTTCTTTTCCCAGTGCAACCCAGTATACGCTTATATTCCCGATATATTTCCCGGCTATGATCCTGGCAAGTGAAATTACCTTAAGATCCTTCTCGCCAGATGAAGCTGTGGTTACTTTCCCCATTTTCTGGAGAGGTGTGTTTTCCAAGCTGAATTTCAGAGGGATAAAAGAAAGAAATCCCGGAACCTCAATCTGATTGTCCCTTATTCTTACAATATGATCGATTATATCCTCCCACTTCTCCACATGCCCGTATGTCATTGTTGAATTCCCCTTTACGCCCATGGAATGGATTATTTTGGCGTCTTCAAGCCATTTTTCACCGCTTATTTTCTCCTTTGTGGAGACCTGTACCCTGACATCATGGTTAAATATTTCAGCCCCGCCTCCTGTATGGGCATCCATTCCTGCAGCCCTGAGTCTTGATATAAGTTCTTTAATTGAATTCCCGGTTGTCCTGGCTATAAAGTCAATTTCAGGTATTGTGAGAGCCTTCAGTGTTATATCCGGATCATATTTCTTGACAGTAGAAAATATCTCCTCATAATACTCCACAGGCAGGTCGGAGTTGAAACCCCCAACAATATGTATTTCTGTTGACCCTAAAGATTTTGCCTTCTCAACCTCTTTCCTGACATCGTCAACTGAAAGTTCATAGCCCTTATTGCTTCTCCCCTTGAGAGTCATGGGCACATAAAATGCACAGATGGGGCAGCTTGCCGCGCAGTAATTTGAATAATTTATATTGTATGATACAGCGTAGGTTACAACATTTCCAACCTGTCTTGAGGTAAGTTGATTCCCCAAGTCCATTAGTGAAAAGAGATCAAGTTCCTCCATCAACTTCAGCGATTCACTGTAAGTGATAGGCTTATCTGCGTTAAGTTCATCAAACCAGTATTCTTCTGGGTAGCCACCCATCAATTCCATGTATTCAATATGCAATATTATCTAATAATGTTTTATGAAGGGATTATAATTTTTAAATACTCTGGTACATTCTGCAGATTAACTATACCACCAGTCGGCAGATTATCTCAATTCCGGATTACGAACAGCATTCTTTCTGTTATTGTGGTGTATGAGTATCTCAACAATGATTCAAGGACCTGTGATCTGTTCTGCAATACATCTGCAACTCAGGAACTTACAATGAACAAACCTTATTAGATATATTAAAATCTGCCGTCATGTTTCAATATTCTGATCCTCTTTATGAGATAGAGCGAAAGTCACTTTCTGGCGAGGAAATCAGCCAGGAAGAGATAATCTACATGTATGACGAAGCAGATCTGTATCAGCTTGGGAGAATCGCCAGGAATGTTACTGATAGGATCACAGGCAGATACGTCTCCTTTGTTTCCAACCTTATTCTCAATTACACAAACGTGTGCAATGTAAGATGCAATTTCTGCGCATTTTACAGGACCGGTAGCGAAGATGATGCATATACCATGACAAAGGAACAGGTTATTGATGAAATTGACCGGTACTATTCCAGGTACGGAATCAGGCAGCTCCTCATACAGGGTGGAGTTAATCCCTCTCTTCCTCTCTCATATTACACAGATATGTTCAATGCAATAAGGGAGAAATTTCCTAATCTTGGGATACATGGCCTCTCAACCTCAGAGATTTCGTTCATATCAAGAAAAGAAAAGATGACCTATGCTCAGGTTATTTCAAAGCTCAGGGAGAGCGGATTGCAAACCATTCCTGGGGCAGGCGCAGAGATATTTTCAGCCGATGTAAGGAAGGAACTTGGAAGGCCACTTAACAGCGGAGAAGAGTGGCTAAAGATAATGGAAGAGGCTCATAAACTGGGGATTAAGACATCTGCGACAATGATGTTCGGTCATGTAGAGGAGAGCCGGCACAAGGCAGATCACCTTATTTCTCTGGTCAACCTGCAGAAAAAATACAATGGTTTCCTCTCGTTCACACCATGGAATTTTGAACCTGGCAACACAAAGCTCCAGAGAGAGGGAAAGGTCAATTACAGGGCCGGGGGGCTTGACGTATTGAGAAATATAGCAATCTCAAGGATTGTTTTGAACAGGCATATTCCTGTTGTACAGAGTTCATGGCTTACAAACGGGATTCAGATGGGGCAGATGGCCATACTCTTCGGGGCTAATGACTGGGGAGGAACTATCTATGATGAGAAAGTCATACCGGCAACAGGAAAGAGTGTTGGAAACCTCAGGAAAGAATCAATAATAAACAATTTGAAATCAATCGGCATGATCCCTGTGGAAAGAGACAACCTGTACCAGGTCTTAAAATACTACTGAGCATGCCTTTTACGGAGAAAGAGAGAGAGATAGGCATATACGCCCGGGTTTCATCCAGTGCTGGAATACCTGGAAAAATAAAGAATGAACCTGAGGACTTTATTGTCGATGAAATACCGGTGAATATTCCAAGAAAGCCAGACGGGAAATATCTCTATCTTAGGATCAGGTTGAGGAACTGGGATAATAACCGCTTTCTTATGAAACTTTCCAGGGAACTGGGTGTGAGCAGGAAGAGAATCACGTATGCCGGAACAAAGGATAAGACCGCTGTGACAACACAATATTTCTGCATCAACACCCCTTACGGCCTGGAAAAATCCAGGCTGGGAGACGTGGAAATTCTCGAAACTTTTAGGAGCGACCACATGCTGAAACTGGGTGAACTCCTTGGAAATCGCTTTATAATAAGCATAGAAGATGAAAAAAACCATAATACAGAGATCATGGGGACATATGATGAGATCTTATCAAAAGGAGGTTTTCCCAACTATTTTGGAATACAGAGATTTGGTTCCATAAGAACAAATACACATAAAATTGGAAAGTATATTGTGAATGGAGATCTGGATGAGGCCGTAAAAAGGTACATTGGAGATCCAGATATTGACCATGAGAACTTCCGGCTGGAGTTCTACAGAACCCTTGATGCCGGTGATGCGCTGAAGACCTTTCCCATGCACCTTAATTTTGAGAGATCGTTGTTGAGTCATATAGCCGAAACAGGTGACTTTAAGTCTGCGTTTTCCAAATTCCCTCTGAACCTGAGAATGATCTTTGTCCATGCCTACCAGTCCTATCTTTTCAATATAATGGTCTCTGAAAGATTCAAAAGACTTGGAAATCTTTCAGAGGTGTCTGAGGGAGATATTGCCATACCTGTTGACAGATATTTCAATCCGGTTGCCAGTGAAGGGTATATCAAGGTTACAAAATTCAATCTGGATAAGATATCAAGACTCTCCCTTATGGACAAAGTAAGGGTTACAGCTCCTCTGGTGGGATATGAAACCAATTTTTCCGGAGGAGTGCAGGGAGACATAGAAAATCACGTAATGGAAATTGAGAAGGTTTCACCTGAAATGTTCCGAATAGCCTCGGATCCTTCCATGTCTTCTTCTGGAGAGAGGAGGATTATATCTGCAAAACCTGTTGACTTAAAAATTCCGGAAAAAAATACTCTTGATTTTTCCCTTGGAAGGGGCATTTACGCCACTTCTCTCCTCAGAGAGATACTAAGGGATTCAGATTAAACCTACTTTCTGCAATTCCTTTTTAACCTTTATCACTGCCTGCTCTATTTCGCTCTCTTCCTTTGCACCGGTGCACACGACTTTTCCGGAACCGAAGAGAAGGAGAACCACCTTAGGCTCTTCCACCCTATAAACCAGTCCGGGGAACTGCTCCGGTTCATATTCAACGTTTTCAAGTCCAAGCGACATTGCAATATCGGTAAGGTTCAGATCTGATTCAAGGTCATAAACTGCAACAATGTTCTGTACCACTATATCAGGATTATCGTAGACTTCAATACCTGCCTTCTTTAATTTCTGAATGATTTTCTCTATGGTGAGTCTTACGTTTGCCAGATTCTTTGCCCCTGTACAGTTTACCTTTCCGCTCCTAAAAATAAGAACTGCCGTCTTTGGGTCCTGTAGCCTGTATATTAACCCTGGGAACTGTTCTGGTTCGTATTCTGATCCTTCCAGGGCAAGAGCAATCTTGCTAAGATCGAGATGTTCTGCCAGTGAAGTTGATGCAACAATATTTTCTATGGTAATCTTTTCTTTTTCACTCATAAAAAACCCTTTCGTCGTTTATATATATAGAGTATTTAAACATGATTCATTGATCCTTACATATATTAATACCTTTTCCCATATTATAATGAAAAATGGTTTAGTGTCCGTCACCACTTTCATCTTCTTACGCATGGCCATGTCAAATGCTTTGTCCATGTTTTCAACTATTACCTTATTCTCTTTTGCATTAGATTCAAGGTGTTCAGAAGCCTTTAGAACTGTCTGAATGAACCTGAATAGTTTAATAATTAAAGTCTATATCAGGGGAAATGAGACAGATTCCAATTCTCGGCACAATAAGAGGACTGAGAAGTTTTTATTTTGGATATATTTCATTCCTTGTCCCTCTCTTCCTTAAACATATAGGCTATTCCGACA
This sequence comes from Oxyplasma meridianum, assembly GCF_038024865.1. NCBI lineage: Archaea > Methanobacteriati > Thermoplasmatota > Thermoplasmata > Thermoplasmatales > Thermoplasmataceae > Oxyplasma > Oxyplasma meridianum. Next base: position 1,297,205 of record NZ_CP133772.1, read on the forward strand.
TTGAGGTAGGTGTATATGCACTTGTTGCCACCATAGCCAGTGCTGCACTGGTTCTTGTATCAGGTTTCATGGGTGATCTATACAGCAAGAAGAAGACACTTATCATAATGTCTGGACTTCCGGCATTTATTTTCGTTATTTTTCTTCTCACCCATAATTTTGCCATAACATTCATAACTGCCATATTCGGAATATCTTTTAGTGCCATTGGAGGTGGTGCAGGTGGAGGCCCGGTAGCACCAATAATGACTGCATTTGTTGCTGATAAGGTATCTTCTTCAAAGAGGACAAGAATTTACTCTTTGCTCATGATAGTTTCAATTGTCTCTGCCATTGCCGGCAGTTTCGTTTCTTCCGTCTTTGAAAAATATATCTCTGATTTCTACACCTACCTTTTCCTTCTTGCACTTCTGCTCAACCTTTCTTCCATTGCCCTTACCTTCATGCTGGAGGATACAAAAATACGCAAAAGAGAAAAAGATGAAAAGAGACAGGTTATACCTAAAAAATCAGGGAAAAACATCCTTAAGATTGGGCTTTCGGGTGCCCTTGGCAGTGCAGGGCTTGGGGTGATAACACCCATTATATCTCTATGGTTTCTGGAAATAGGTCTTCAGCCATACATTATTTCAATCATTTTCACTGCTTCTTATGTAGCGGCCGGGGTTGGTGTAATATTCTCTTTAAGTATGGAGCATATATTCGGGTCTATCTATGCAATAGGTATTTTCAGGACTCTAGGATCAGTTCTCTTCATAGTTATGCCTTTTGTTCCTCCCCTGGTCGCGGGCGGAGTTTATGCGCTGAGAACCGGATTTTACCAGCTTGCACTTCCCATAAGGCAGAGTTTCCAGATGGGACTCCTCAACGCTGAAGAGAGAGCGAGGGGGAATAGCCTCACTGGAATTGCAAGAAGGCTGCCTTACGGTGTATCAACCACCTTTGGGAGCTTCCTTCTCTCTGCAGGTTCTATTATCTTCATGTTTACATTTGCCGGCATTGTTTCTCTGTTTGATCCAATTCTCTACGTATTCTTCTTCAGGAAGTACAATAATAAGGGCAAGGATGCCTGAGACCAGGTTTGATCTATGGGATTTTTAAAATCATTAAAGTTACCGCATGAATTTCGCAATGGATCCTGACAGCCTCTTTCCGTAGCGCATAAGGTCAAAATGTGAGTATGATCCCTGTGTATTCATAGAATACAGGCCATCATAGCCCTGTATCCCTTTTCCCAGAACATTCTGCATGGTCTTTTCCCAACTGTCCTCTATATCACTGTAATGGTACTCATGCCCATAAACTACTTCTCCTCTGCGGAATAGTAAGTTATCCTTCAGAACATTGAGCTTTGTGTAACCAAGGGTAAGTTTCCCGGTCATCTTTACCGAACCTCCGAATATTCCGGGAAATTTCAGTGAAGATTCCTTTGATTCAAAAGTGGATTCCAGATACATCAACCCACCGCACTCGGCCAGAATTGGAACCCCCTGATCCGAGTATGTCTTTAGGGCATGGTTAAGATGAGACTTTTCGGCAAGTTTGGAGGCATAAAGTTCCGGGTAACCTCCTCCAAGATAAATCATATGAGGATTCTCCGGTATCTCTCCCTTTAGTGGTGAAAAATAGTGAAGTTTTCCTATCCTTCCCAGAAAATCAAGAGATTCACCATAATAAAAATTGAAGGCGTTGTCGTATGCCACGTAAATATTTCCCCCTCCCACCAATAAAGGTTTCCGGTCTTCTGGTATTAAAGGAATATCTTTCAGCTTATCAATGAATGAAAAATCAATGAACTGGGAGAAATGTACTGCTTTTTCCCTGATATCAGGCATCTCTCCTGCCGTCTTTAGCCCCAGATGCCTTTCCGGGATCTTCAGTTCCTCCGCATGAGGTATTTCCCCGATTATGGGAACACCATGATCTGAAAAGGCTTTTCTGACAATGATCAGGTGCTTTTCGGAATAAAAGTTGTTGATAACAACCCCTATGCAGTTGCGACCAATGAAACCTTTTGCAATATAATAAGCTGATTCAGCAAGTTTTGATACATCTATAACAAGGATGTATGGAATGCCAATCTTTCTGAAATAGTAGTCAGTGCTCAGGTTAACAGGTGATCCGGAATCATACATCCCCATGACCCCTTCAACCACTGCAAAGTCATAAACTGAAGAAAGCCATCTGAATCTTCTCATAAAATCCCTCCCCTGAATCCATCTGTCCAGGTTATGGGCAGGTTTTCCACTCACTGCAGATCCTAGGGAACCGTCAATGTAATCAGGTCCAACCTTAACAGACACTGAATTATTCAGACTACTTAACAGAGCCAGTGAAACACTTGTTTTTCCGGAACCTGTGGATGGTGCTGTGACTCCAATGACTTTCATTGGGTATATTATAGCATTGTTTTATGTTATTCTTTCCCCTAATTATGCTTTGCTGATGGCTATTTTAAAAAATTAAATTGGATAAAAAAATTAGAGAATAAGAGCGATTTTATGGCGGAGCAGCCAGATGCCCGTTCAGAGCTATATAGCCTATGACAAGGGCGAATATTGTACCCACTCCCAGGATTATCCATTCAATATAGTAAGCAGATTTCTTTGACCCCTCAGGTTTCAGATATGCAATAGGTGCAAGTATTGCCCCTATACCATCGAACAGATAGAGGCCCATAGCTGTTATCAGATCGTTTCCCGTTTCAAGTTTCAGTTGAACTATGCTGTAGGCCCCTACGAGTACATATATTCCAAGCAACACGAAAAGCATTGGAATCATGCCCAGATGCATGTTCTTATAAACCATCACTGCTGAAACCATGAGAAGGATCCCGAACAGAAGCAGAGGATCACCAAACAGCATATTGTAAGGTGTGGCGTAAGTGGTCATTGGCCATGCAAAAGACATGTAAAAACCACTTATAAAATCAAACATACCTATACCTAGAGCCGGAACTATTAGATTTTTTATCTGTTCCTCGTTTCCTCTTGCCTTGAAAAAATAATAGAAGGCGGAGAGAAAAGTCCCCATTCCCAGTCCTATGAGCATTACTGCCAATGGATCAACATATGTCATTTTTATCACCATATTATTAATTATTGTTAAGATAAAAACGCATACACTTAATAAACAGGCATTGTATTTAAGCAAAAATGCAGATCTAATAAAAAATATCCCCATTTCAGATGTTTAAGAGACCTTATAAGAGAGAAAAAAACATTCTGATGTGCCCGAAACGGTTGTAATGATGATCTGAGAATTATCAGTAAATGTTATTAGATTTTACTTAATATACTTGTGAAATGTCTAAGGAATACTATGTAAATGCACTGAGGGAATCTAAATTCAAGATAACACCACAGCGCCTCCAGGTGATAAAGTTTGTAAATAGTAAAACTCCGGGGCATTTCACAGCAGAGGATGTTTTTAAGGCTGTAAAAAAGAATGAACCTACAATAACTCTGGCGACGGTTTATAACATACTGAAAGCAATGAAGGACGCCGGGACTATAAACTCCTTTGAGGCAAACGGAACGACATGGTTTGAGACAAACCATGAATTTCATGGAAATTTTATCTGCCGTAGCTGTGGAGAGATCCTTGATATACCAGTAAGCCAGAATCTTATCCGAGAAATGAACTCACTTGAAGGATTCAGCGTGGAAGATATCAGCCTTGTCTTATCAGGCGTGTGTGATAAATGCGCGAATATACAGAGCGTAAAGCCATGATTGCCAATCCCACACTTTCCCACTTTTAAATATTCATTCTCCGGAAAGTATTCCTGTTACTTTTATTGCATCCCTGTTCTCCGCAACATCGTGAACCCGGACTATATCCACATGTTTTTCAGCGAGATAAACAGACGTTGCTATAGTTCCTGCTAGCCTTCCATTAACGTCCCTGCCGGTTATATGGCCCAGGAATGTTTTTCTTGAAGTGCCCACAAGGAGAGGAAAAGCCCCTCTGAATGAATCTATATTCCTGAGTATTGCAATATTTCCCTGATATGTCTTTGCGAAACCTAAGCCGGGATCCACGATTATATTATGAGGTTTAACTCCCGCAGAGATCATTTCAGAAATTCTCTCAAGGAGAAATGAATTGATTTCCATGACAATGTCCTCATATTCTGCCATCATCTGCATATTATCCGGTGTTCCCCTCATATGCATCACGATGGCATTCAAGCCTGTTTCAGAGGCTATTCTGATCATTTTCCTGTTTGTAAATCCGCTAATGTCGTTGATATAATTCACCCTGAAGTCCAGGCATTTTAATATGGTTTCAGGATTCCTGCTGTCAATTGAAATGGGAATGTTTGAACAGTTTGAGATATACTCCAATACAGGCTGGATCCTTGCAGTCTCTTTCTCACGATTGACAGGGGAACTGCCTGGCCTTGTACTCTCACCTCCAATATCTATGATGTCAGGTTTCTCATCCAGCATCCTGTCTACCTGGGACATGTTCCTGCCCTCTACTCTTGAACCCGGATAGAAAGAATCCGGAGTTATATTTAAAATACCCATGATTTTAGTTGATATGCCGGATTTTTCAATGGAGGAAAAATACATAGAAGATATATCCTTTTCATACCCTTCAAATAACCCTTCCTTGTGAAAAATTTCCCTCAACTCTTCCTCTGAAACCGTTGCAACATACCTGTGCAGGTTTTCCTTTGAATATCCGATTTCACCCACATTATCAGCTTTTTCCATTTCATACTCAGTGAATATTTCCACCTGAATTTTTCCCATTTCATTGCAAAAATACTTCAACCTTGATGGAAATACAGCAAATCGAGAGTTCATGAATTATCCCCTTCTGTTTTTTACAGAACTTTACTTACAAAGATAATTATTCATTCTTTATACATTCTGCCATCTGTTTTGAACTTTTTTTTAAGACCTTTCTTTCTTATTATAAAATCACTATGTTTATTAACGGTTATTTTCATATATATACCACGGTCTTGAAACTAGTATCTAAAACAGCAGTAAAAGCTTTGAAAAAGCAAACTGGGAGCAGATTATGCTTATTTCCGGATAAGCTTATTAACGAATCTGCGATGAGGGTTACTTGTTTCGATAACAAAGAAAGATGGACTTAATATGAAAAATAATAACAACGGTACGAATTCAGTAACGTTCCATAGGAACTACACCAACCTGATTGAACTATCACAGGCAATCAGCAAAGGACTCAGCCTCCAGCAGCGACGGATGAGCCAGGAGGAAGCAGCAGAAGCCGCAGAACATCTTATTAACTTCTTTGGGTACAATGATCGTGTTATAGACAATATGCTTGAACCTGAAGACAGGGATGCTTTTTACACCATGGAAGATATAGGGGTGCTGCAGACAGAAAGAGAGGAGACCACCCTTTATGATGGCCGCGAGTGGAGGATACATTACTGGATTCTCAACGTAAACCGAATAATACAACTTGCTCAGATGAAGAATGTTGAGACCCATGCGAAGGATTCTGACGAATTCCAGATTTATGAGGATATTCCCGATGAATCCTGGAAAATGAATTAGGCGTGTTTTATGCATATTGCAGTTCTTGACAGGGAAAGGTGCCATCCAAAAAAATGCCATCATGAATGCCAGTTTTACTGCCCTCCAGTCAGAAGTGGCACCCCTACAATAGAGTTCCCTGTAGAGAGCGAACAGCCGGTTATAACTGAAGCGCTCTGCATAGGATGCGGAATCTGCGTCCACCGATGCCCCTTTGGGGCCATAAAGATCGTCTCAGTTCCCGATGAGATGAACAAGGAGATATTCCACCAATACGGAATGAACTCGTTTAGGCTTTATTCCATCCCGACAATAGCACATGGGAAGGTAACGGCAATACTCGGGCCCAATGGAATGGGGAAAACCACGACAATAAACATACTGGCCGGGATAACCGTACCAAATTTCGGTAATTATGATAAAGGCGGTTCCAAGGAGGATTTGCTAGATAGACTTTCTGGGACCGTTATGGGAGACTACTTTGATGCCCTTTATTCCGGAGAGAAAAAGGCTGTCATAAAAACACAGTATATTGACCTTATTCCAAAGGCAGTCAGGGGGAAGATCGGAGAGATCCTGAAGAAGAATGACCAGACAGGGAATTTTGATCTGGTTTCATCACAGCTGAATCTCGAGGGATCACTTGAAAAGGATGTTGAAAGCTGTTCGGGTGGTGAACTGCAAAAATTTGCAATTGCCACCGCACTTCTAAAGGATGCGGACATCTATCTTATGGATGAGATGTCGTCATACCTGGATATCAGAGAAAGGGTCAATGTGGCAAACACCATACAGAAACTTGCCGCAAAGAAGACTGTTATGATAGTGGAACATGATCTTGCAATACTTGACTGGATGGCTGATAACGTCCATCTTGTCTACGGTCAGAGCGGAGTTTTTGGGGTTATTGTTGATCCGAAAACAACCAACAAGGCAATAAACTCATTTCTTTCCGGCTATCTCAGGGAAGAGAACGTAAGAATCAGGAACTATGCCATAGATTTCCAGGAAAAATCCCAGAAGAGGACCAGCACAGGGCAGACATTGATAAAATGGATGGATCTTACAAAAAAGCTTGGAGATTTCACTATTCATGTCAATCCGGGAGAAATTAAATCCGGGCAGGTCATTGGTGTGCTTGGCAGAAATGCTTTGGGAAAGACAACCATGATGAAAATATTGGCAGGTGTCCTCAAGCCTGATACAGGCTCTGTTGATGAAAATATAAGGATAGCCTACAAGCCGCAATACATATCAACCGATTTTGATGGAACAGTTGAAGATCTGGTTTTATCATCCCTGAAGGAACTAGCAGCCAGCGGTTTTGTTAAGAATGAGATCTTAAAGCCACTTGATATCGAGGACATGTACAGCCTTAATGTGGGCGATCTTTCCGGCGGTGAGCTGCAGAGGCTTTCCATTGCCCTTACACTATGCAGAGACGCGGACCTTTACCTCATGGATGAACCCTCAGCACATCTGGATAGCGTTTACAGGATGGCAGCTGCAAAGATCATAAGAAGAGTCATGGAGGCCAACAAGAAGAGTGCCCTTATTGTTGATCATGACATATATCTCATAGACCTCATTTCTGATAACCTGATGGTTTTCTCCGGAATTCCCGGAGTGAATGGGAGTACATACGGCCCTACCAATATGAAAGATGGAATGAACAGATTTCTGTCTGAAGTGGGGATAACATTCAGGAGAGATGAAACGACCCACAGACCAAGGATAAACAAGCTGGATAGCGCACTGGACAGGGAACAGAAGACTTCAGGAAATTATTACTATTCCTCATGATTTTTAAATATTGTTATGTTTCAGGACCCTTTGAATTCAAAGCAATACCCATAATCATCTGTACCCTGTTTTAGATTCAATGCCAGTAAGCGTATAATATCTACAGGATTCAAATCTCTAGAACGAAATTTTATACATGGATTTAGCTGCAGCAATTAAGACAATAGAAACCGGAATAATTATGAGAACCGGTATAAGTGAGGTAATTTTTAATCCGAAATTAAGGATTATAACAGGGATGATCAGGCTCCCAGCTGATACTGATACTTCCTAAAAGTATAGAGTGAAGAAGCCGATCTCCCCAGAAATTCCCTTTTTACGGTCCCTTGCAGATACACATTGAAAAGCGTTATGCATGTATCCAATGAAATCCCTGCAACCATCCATACCGGGATCTCAAAAATAGGAACAGCAAAGAGATATGAAGAAGCCATTATTAAAAAAGCATACGACATTGCTGAGGTCACAATGCCCAGGCCGACTCTTTTCCTCATGTTTAATATCCCCAGCAGTGGACCGGCTATAATCCCTCCCACCATGAATGCTGCGTAGAGGACTATGTACCAAAAAGAACCTGAAGTGCCATTCAGTATAAGCAATGCAGGTGCAAGTCCGAAGAAAGAGATAAGTGAAAGATATATTGCTGTAAGGATCATTGGCTTATAATTTCTGGCAAGGTATTTCCAGCCTTCTGCCAACCCTTCATTTCCTTCTGATTCTCTGTTTCCAGTATATAATGGTATGTGGAGACTTATAAAGGCTGCACACCACATTGCTGCCGAATAAAGCAAGATGGAATATACATCCCCAGGATAGATCAAAATTACCCCGGCTAGGGCTAAGCCCCCCACTTCATGTGAACCTGAGATCAGACGCACATAGCCATTCGCTTTGAAGAAATCGGATTTGTTTACCAGCATTGGGAGGATAATGTGACCTGTTGTCCACGCAAAGTTATCCGCAAATGCAATTGCTATCACTACCCCAATGAGTATTTCCGGTGAAAGCGATTTAAGATGCACCATTTCAGCCATAAATGCCCATAATGCGGCTATGGTTGAATAGGACATGACGAATATAATCCTCTTGTTTCTCACCCTGTCAACTATGGGCCCAGCGAGAAATGAAAGAGAATAAACCCCATATTGTGCAAATAGCACAAGGCCTGTAAAAATGAGGTTTCCCGAATAGGTGTAGGCGAAGATGGGAATAAAAATGGAATAAAGACTGAATGCCAGGCTTGTAAATGCAACCCTGGAAAGGTACAGATTAAAACTCCGGTTATCTCTCAATTTCTGCCGGTTTTCATCCCCCTCCATTTAATGAGATTTATATAACAAATATTAACCTTCTCGTTAACAAAGTTAATTAATGGCTGATAATTGTGCCTTTTAGGCTACTAAATTTATCGCTTTTCAGGTCCTGTCACTTTGAAATGAATTCTTATGCATTCCTGAATCTATTAGTGAAAAATGGAAAACGCTGTGGGTTGAAATGAAATTTGTTGATAATAAGGATGAATAATCAAAATATGGAAAACATTATTTTAAGCCAGCCCTAATGCATAATGAGGAAGGGCTTTTGACAGACATACATGAATCTATTGAAAAACATATTGAGGAAATAATTGATCTTTCGAGAGAGATTTACAATTTTGCTGAACTGGGAAGCATGGAGTTCAGATCATCATCAGCGATTATTGAAAAACTGAGAAATAATGGTTTTAATGTCCAGGAAAATTTCATGGACATGAAAACTGCCTTCAGGGCAGAATATGGATCTGGATGCCCCACTGTTGGATTGTTGATGGAATATGACGCACTTCCCAACGGACATTCGTGCGGCCATAACCTGATTTCTGCCTGGGCTTATGGCACTGCAGTTGTTATGAAAGACCTGATGGATTCAGGAAAGATAGTACTGTTCGGAACACCATCTGAAGAAGGCATTGGGCCATACGCAGGAAGCAAGATAATAATGGCCAACAAGGGATGCTTTTCTGGAATAGATTTCATGTTAGGGATGCACCCTGATGACAGATGGTGTGTGGGGTGCAAAGCTCTTGCCGATCTCCAGCTTGAGTTCACTTTTAAAGGAAAATCGGCACATATGGCAGCCTCCCCTTGGGAAGGTATAAATGCACTGGATGCACTGGTAACATCCTATGCGGCCATAAATAATTCAAGAGACTGGGCTGGGGTTGATAAGCATCTTGTTTTGGGGATGATCATAAAGGATGGGGGGAGATCTTCAAACGTTATCCCCGACAGGGCAGTGCTGGAAGTTGACATTAGATCAACATCCTCTGAATTCCTGAATCTTTTCAAGGAAAGAATAGTAAATCTTGTTGCTTCCATATCACGGGGGTTTGGTACCGAACTTGAGGTGAATGATCTCATACCCATGTATACTGAATATTCTGCAAACACAGTTATTGACCAAATGCTTCAGGAGGATCTTGAAAAGATGGGAGTGAAGGTCATTAACCTTGACAGAAGTACAGAGATAGCATCTGGGAGCACCGATGAGGCAAACGTAAGCCTTAAGGTTCCAACCGGGCACATTGATATGAAAGTGGGTGATAACCTCCCCGGCCATTCTGATCTGTTCAGAATTGCGTCTGAACCTGAAAAAAACATTGAAAATCTAAAGAAAGCAATATTAGCAACGGCGAATTCAGCACTCAAGATCATTAAGGAACCTGCAATACTGGATAAGATAAAAAGAGAATTTGGTGATGTAAATGGAAAAAATTAAACCCCCAAAATTAAACCCTGGCGACGAAATCAGGATTATAGCACCCGCCAGTGCACCGGATATAAAACAGCTATCAGAAGGGTTAGGCAGGTTGAAAAAGATGGGATTCAAAGTTTCTGTTGGAAAGAACATAAAGAAGCTTGTGCAGAGAAACGATCTTGCAGCGCCTGCAAAGGAGAGATCCGAGGAGATTATGGCAGCATTCAAGGACAGCAGCGTAAAGGCCATATTCTGCGCCAGAGGTGGATATGGGAGCATACATATACTCCCAATGCTTGATTATGATCTGATCAGGGACAATCCCAAGATTTTCATGGGTTACAGCGATATAACTGCCCTGCATCTAGCCATAAACAAGTTTTCCAATCTTGTTACCTTCCATGGCCCAATGGTGGCATCCGATGTAGGCGAGTTTTCAAAGCCCACTTTCAAATATTTTCTTGATATCCTATCAGGAAAATCCACGGATATAGGCATGATCAACAAGGATCGCCTTATAAAGTACATAATACCCGGAAAGGCGGAGGGATTGTCAATGGGAACAAACCTTTCAGTTGCCGCATCTCTTTTTGGAACATCTTATCTTCCAGATACAGATGGAAGGATATTTTTCATTGAGGATACAAATATAACCTCAGGAGATATTGACAGATACTTCTACACAATGAAGCTTGCCAACCTCAATAAGTTTTCAGGTTATGTATTCGGAGATTTCAAAGCCATCATGGATAAGGATGAACCAACACCTTCTGTCGAGGATGTGGTGCAGAAATTCATGAATGAGACAAACAAGCCGTCACTTTACGGCGCACCATTCGGGCATGGCGAGGAGCAGCTTCTCATACCCCTAAATTCCAGAATAGAAATATCTGATGATGATCCTTACATCAGTCTTAAGGAGGACATAGTCAGCTAATACGGCACTGCATGCAGGAATGGGCTTGTTAAAATTTTCATGAAACCATAATTTATTACACCATAACTGCTACGGGAAATATGGAGATAATACACAGGGACGGACTTGCCAGGATAGGAAGATTTACAACTCTTCACGGAAAGGTTGAGACGCCGACAATCCTACCTGTTGTAAACCCCAATCTTTTGGTCATACCGCCGAAAGAGATGAAGAAATTCGGGGCCCAGGCCATAATAACCAACAGCTACATAATCAGGAGAAGTTCAACTCTAAAGGAAAAAGCACTGAAAGACGGCCTTCACAGCCTCATGGACTTTGACGGGCCAATAATGACTGATTCGGGAACATTCCAGAGCTATGTTTATGGGGATGTAGAATATACCAACCAGGAAATAGTTGAATTCCAGAGGTCCATAGGCAGCGATATAACCACCATACTTGATATATTCTCCAAGCCGGATGACACATACGATCAGGCGAGGAATGCCGTGATGGAAACGTACAGAAGAGTGGAGGAGATTCCTGATTATTCCGGGTCAATGCTAGCCGGACCCATACAGGGGTCAGTATATCCTGATCTGAGAAAGCAGTCAGCCGAACTCATGGGAGGGAGCAGGGCTGACTATCTTCCCATAGGGGGAGTGGTGCCCCTGCTTGAAAACTACAATTATGAAACACTTGTTGACATAATAGTTAGCGCCAGAATAAACACAAATCTGGGAAAACCCATCCACCTTTTCGGCGGGGGGCATCCCATGTTTCTTGCCATGGCTGTATATCTTGGGGTTGATCTGTTTGATTCAGCTTCCTATGTGAAATACGCAAGAGACGGCAGACTTCTCTATCCTGAAGGTTCACGAGATATAACGAAAATAAGGGACTTCCCATACTGGTCTCCACTTTTTGGAAAATATTCCCCATCCGAGGTGAAAAGGCTTGAAAAGGATGAGAAAACCGTTTTGCTTTCGAGGCACAACCTTGCAGCCCTCTTCATGGAGCTGGAGGAGATAAAGGAAAGAATTCATGAAGAGACGCTATTCAACTATATCCAGGAGAAAAGCAGAGCCCATCCGTATCTATACAGAGCATTCATGCGCATACTGGATCACCGTGAAAATATTGCATATTTCCAGGACATATCAAAGAAAAGCCCTTTCTTCTATTATGAGAGCACGTCTCTCCTTGATCCTTCCTTGAGCAGGCTGATGAAATTTTCAATTGGATATATTGAAAGAAACAGGCGTGATACTGCCATAGTGCCGGCAGACAGCTGGAGACCGGGAGTTCCGTTGAAGAAGGAGATTCTTGCGCTCTATGAGAGCAACCCCCTCAATGTTATGCTGGAATGGTGTGACATGCTGATACCCATGGAACTGGAGGAGACCTATCCGGTGGAGCAGCATCTCACATCATCACATTCAGATGAAAAAACCTTCATAGAAAACTACAACTCCATAGCCTTTCTGGTGAAGCCCCATTTGGTGAGATATCTTAAGGACATGGTGGTAGATCCAGAGAATAAGGCTGCAAGGAACTTCGATCTTGAAAAGATCAGGACTGTGGCTGATTTCCAGTTCGGGATTGGATCAGGTTTAGCCCTGTTTCCGGAAGATTCCACAATAATTAAGTCCCGCAGCACCGGAAGGATAAGGAATATTCTATACAATGGCAAAATTACAGGAACAATGCGTACAATGGACGGATTCTTCACGCTCACTACATATGGGGGGGAGATGCTGAGATCTGCCACCCTATACCCCGGGAACAGAGTTGTTGTGGGCAGAGACAGTGCTGAATACAACATTAAGGGGTTCAATGTATTCTTCAAGTTTATCCTTGAGGCTGATGAGAATATAGTTGCAGGTAATGATGTGCTTGTTGTTGACCAAGATGACAGGCTTCTTGCGGTTGGCAAAGCCACTGTAAGCGGTAAGGAACTCTTATCTTACAAGGAAGGTGTTGCAGTCAAGGTTCACCACGCCATTAGTGCACACCTAGACTCCTCTTAGCAGAACTCAGTTCCCTGCGGCGAGACAAGTATTTATCTATTGATGTGAGAAACATTGCAAATACCATTACTGTTCCCCCAATGATGGTAAGAGGGCCAAGTACTTCCCCACCTATTACTACTGCTGAAATTGCGGCAAATATGGGTTCACCTACAAATATAATTCCTGCTGAGGTGGGTTCAACATAGATCAGAGCTTTGGTTGTTATAAAATAGGCAAGGACCCCGCCAAAGAGGGCGGTGAAAATTATTACAAAGACAACAAGGGCGTTTATGGTAAAAAGTGATGTGGAATATGTAGGTATGAATACGGTTGAAAGTATTGCCACCGTGAGTATCTGGTAGAACGTGAAGACTGTTGAATCCAGCCCACCTGAATATCTGGCCACATATGCTATCTGAAGGGCATAGGCAACGCCGCATATCAAGGTAAAGATATCCCCAAATTCCACAGTGCTGCTCCTAATTGCCAAAGATGATGCCGACATTATGAAAAGGCCTGCAAAAGCAATGGCTGAAGCAGCGACGTCCAGCCTGGACACTTTCATTTTAAGGTATGCAAAGGAGATAAAGGGAAGAATCACAACGTATATGCCAGTTATAATCCCGGAATTTGCAGCTGTCGTATAATCAAGTCCCACTGTCTGGAAATAATATCCCAGGAAAAGGAAGACACCTGCGGTCATTCCGATTCTTGCCATTCTTCTGTCCTTCAGCTTTCCTGATCTGAATATGAAAGGCATTAGCATTAGGGAAGAAACCGCGAATCTTAGTGCCAGAAACACAACTGGAGATATATACTCCAGGGCCAACTTGATCAGTGGAAATGTGATCCCCCAGAAGAAAGTGACCAGGAGTATCAGTCCCATATAGAGTATTTTCTGGTTCTTCATCATGAGACCTTGAAAAGATGCTTGATGAGTCCCGGATTCTTCAGCAGAAGTGGTATGATGACCTTTGACGGATAGTCTATATCACCCCTGCTGTTAATTGTTCCAATAACCTTCTCGTCCGAGATCACCTCATAAATTTTATTCAGTGACCTGTCTGAAAGATGGCCGAATATTCTCTGTATTATCCCATCGAAGAAAAGCTCCTTACCAATGTCTCTTTTCCATCTCCGCTGATAAGATGATAGAGATGATCTGGAGAGGCTATTGCTTTCCAGTGCCTTTTCCAGCGTTCTGGCTGCATGGGATGCCGACACTATCCCCGTATAAATTCCTCCCCCTGTGAGAGGCTTCACTATGCCTGCGGCATCTCCAACAAGAAGGCATCTGTCGCTGTATGTCCTTCTCAGGTAGGTTATTGGTATGCCGCCACCGTTTATTCCCAGTATTCTTTCTCCTGGAAATCTGCGGCTTACATTCCTGAAATAGTTGAAAGGCTGCCCATATGAACCAACGCCTATTCTTGAGATGTCCCCTGAAGGTGTTGCCCAGCCAAAAAATCCCATGGAGCTTTCCGATCCAAGGTATACGTCTACGCTGTCCTGATCTTCCATCCTCACTGAACTGTCAACCTGGTATGTGGAGATTATCCTGCCTGGGCGGGTATTGAAAACCTCTTTCCTTACCACACTATTGACGCCGTCGGCACCAATAACCACCCTGCACTGTTCTTCTTTCAGATTTCCGTCTTCTCTGAAAGACACTTTCACTGAATCATTTCCTATCTTTATTCTAGAAACTTTTGAACCAAGTCTGAGGTCTGTTCCTGCACCTATTGACTGTCCGGCTGCATCCCTGTCGAACACATCCCTCTCCATAACGATGGTTTTTTCCGATTTTGCAACATGTATCTCCTCTCCGTTTGGGAAATATATATGGGCACCACTGACAGAATTGATCTTTGCCCTGCTTCTGACATACCTGAAAACTCTTTCTGAAACAAGACCTGTACACTCCACGGGTTTTCCAACCTCATTGTGTTCCTCAAGGTTGAGGACATCGTACCCCATCTTTGACAGAGAATAGGACAGATAGGACCCAGAAGGACCGGCACCCACAACAATGGCATCTCTCACGCCTACTTCATTGCTTCAGTAATTTAATTTTATTGGATTCAATCATGAAATGCATTTACGAATCCATCGAGAGGCCGAAAGAAGAGTGCCATAAATTGATCCTTTTTATTATGTAATATTATTGCACTTTGAACTACGGCTGAAATATGACATGTTTGTTGAACAAAAAAATGAGACGATTCATGGCATTTTCGTATTAAAACTTAAAATTTAGATCTTTCTTAAGACTTGGACATAAAGATCTGAAAATTATGATTCTAGAGGATATAATTTTTATAACGCATTCCTTTCACATAATATCCCTCTAAATTGGCGGGTGTCGCAATTAAATGAATCTTTTCTGCATCATTTTTCCGCATTTCACAAACACTAACATGACATTATAAGCAATGTGTTACAATAAAACTTTTTGAATAATGGAAAGTGAAGGCAGGACAATGGGGGAATATTCTCTTATCTTGAGTAAATATCTTGAGTAAATTAGATCTTTAACTTAGTCTTAAACTGTATTTTAAGTTAATGGATTCTTTTAAAAATTATGACTAAAAACCTTAATTAAAAGGCAAAAATACTCATAGATGAAAGTGGGAATTTATTTTGATGTTACAAAAGAAATGGCTGACAGATGCCGTGAGATCACAGATGTACCGGTTGAGATAAGGCCAGTTTATCCTACTGAGATAGAGCTAATACAGGGAGATTACATGCTTGGACCTGAGACAAAGCTGATTCAGACAATAACCGCCGGAGTGGATCATGTTAAAATAGCAGAAATTCCAAAAAATGTTACATTCTGCAGTAATGCTGATGCTTTCTCCGATCCAGTTGCAGAGCATGCCTTCGCCCTTATCCTATCCTACATGAGGAAAATATCAACTTTCGATTCAATGACAAAAGAGGGGACATGGAAGAAACTTCCTGTATCTTCACTGAAACACAAAACTTTGGGCATACTTGGCTACGGAGGCATTGGAAGGTCCTGTGCAAGACTTGGCAAAGCATTTGGCATGAAGATTCTTGCATTTACCAGAACACCAGGTGAAAAAACAAATGTGGATAAGTTTGTGAACACCCCGGATGAAATATTCAGGGAAAGCGATGTGGTCATAATTGGCCTTCCACTTACAAAAGAGACAAGAGGATATGTTGGATCCCATCTTCTCTCTCTTTTCAGAGGAAGTGTAATTGTTAATGTTGCAAGATCCCATATAGTGGATAAAGCTTCAATGCTTGATTTCCTCAAGAAAAATCCAGAAAAAGAGTATCTTTCAGATGTTTGGTGGGGAGAACCCAAGATAGAAGGAAATTTGCCGGAAAATGTCGTATTGACGCCACATGTTGCCGGACTTTCCCCTGACTTAATTGAAGAAGCCATGATTCATGCCTGTCACAACATCAGAAAGTATCTGGACGGCAATCCAGAAAACATTGTGAAAAGAGAAGATTATGTATGATTTGTGAATGAGAATATGACTTTGGTCAGTGTTGACATCTGACCAATATGTTTAAAGATTACCGGATGTATAAAAAAGTTCGCAGAACCACTTAAATAATATGACCCAATAATGCGTATATGCCCCAAGGAACCACTGAGGGTCCAAGGAAAAAACTTTATGAACTGCAAAAAGGGTCTGTTGGAACATGGCAGGGAGCCTTTTATTCACTGGCTCAGGTTGGCCCCGCTGCTGATATTGCCATACTCCTGATAGGAACTTTTGCTGATGTTGGCTTCAGGTCTGTGACCGCTATAATTGTTGCATGGCTGATTTATGGTCTCTGGATGATTACCCCATACGAGTTCTCAAAACTGAGATCGAATGCAGGGGGATATTATGCTTATGCCGCAGCAGCTACAAAATCTGGGTTTTATGGTCCAGCAACTGCTTTTTCATGGCTTTACGAGAATCTAACGTCTTCAGCCTTCGCCATACTGGGAATATCATCTTTCCTGTTTCTGCTCTCTGCCCAGATATCTGCATTCAAGTATTTGTGGGTGGTCTTTGCAGTTGGCATGATAGTTTACATTACACTGATCCCCTATCTTGGCATCAGGCCATCTGTTCAATACACATTCATCACTGGACTTGCTGAGGTTCTCTTCCTCTTTGTTGCAGCCGTGATAATTATCGTTGAGGTGGGTCCAGGAAATTCCTTTGCTCCATTTACACTTCCAGTGGGAATACTGCCAATATTTTTCCTCTCCATGATATTCTCAATCAGTGATTTTACAGGCATAGGAATATCCACCACCATTTCAGAGGAGATTAAGGAACCCAAGAAAAAGATAAAGAATTCACTGCTCCTTTCCTACCTTTTTTCAGGGCTTGCACTCATACCAGCAACATATGCCCTCACTGTTGGATTCGGGATATCCAACATTGGATCTTTCTCCACCACCCCAGATCCGGGACTCTATGTCTTCACGCATTATCTGGGGCCAATAGGTGCAATCCTGCTTATAGTGTTCACTATAAACAGTTACCTTTCAAATGGAGTGGCCAAGACAAATGCCGTCAGCAGAGTATGGTTTTCTGCAAGCAGGGACAAAATCATATTCCCAAAATCTTTCTCAGAGGTGCATAAGAAATACAAGAGCCCGTATAAGGCAATAAGAGGGTACATGATTGTTATGCTTATAATCAACCTTCTCTTCGGATTTCTGTTTGGACCAAGGACAGGTGCACTCATACTTCTTACCGGAGCCGGAATTGGGATCATTTTCACCCACGTATACGCTAACATCAGTCTTACCCTTTACACAAGATCGCAAAAGGTGTTCAGGCCAATTGTACATGGAGTTGTGCCAATAGTCTCGTCGGCAATAGCACTTGTTGTGATCTTCTTTACAGTTGAACAGGATATTCTATCTGAGCTTGTCAAACCATCCTTCAGCAACCTTGCATATGCGTCTTCAGCAGTGTTCGGTCTGATCTGGTCTTCCCTCTTTGCGTTGATTCTATCAGTATACTATGTGAAGAGGAAACCGAAGATTGCCACTGCTGCCGGTACGTATGATTCAGATCACATTGAGATAAAATGGGATTGAATAATTTTATGCTAAAAATATAAATCTCGCATTTTATAATATGATGGATCAACGAAACTTACAAAGATCTGATCAAATTTCATTCATTTGACAGCCTGCCACCAATTCCATTTTAACATTAAACCTTTTAAATTCCTTAAGATGTGGAATTTTAAATCTGTACATATATTGTTCCACGAAGGAAAATTCATGGCATTGTTTAAATTTAGAAGAAGCTGTCTAGTGTCTGGTTTTTCCTTCCAGACTCGTAGGAATCCAATTTAACCTGTCCTGATTTTTCCTCTGTTATTGATATCTCTGATTTAATGCCTTCAAGCACTCGGTTCAGAGTTTCTTCCAGTCTTCTGGCATAGTATTCCCAGTCTGGAACATGATCAAATCTGGATCCATCCACAAATGGCTCCACCTCCTGAGGTGTCTTCTTACTATTGGTGACGATCCATGAGACTTTCATTCCAGGAATAAAGGTTTCTCCCATTTCCATCAATTTTTTTGCCACCCTCACATTAGCCAGAGATTTTTCATCAGCGTAAGACTTGAAAGGCTTCACACTCCTGGATATCACAAGTTTTTCCATAGGTATGCTGGAGTCTCCAGAAAGCACTTTTTTTACAATCTCCTTAGAATATTCAACCGCTTCGTCTACTTTCCTTTCCATTATAAGATCAAAGACTTTTGTAAGTGACTCGCTTTGCAGGTCAAAAGAATCAGTTCTCCTGGTCTCATATCCCCTTACCAAGATTTCCCCTGCCTGATCCTCTGGGAATATTATTTTCCCGGCATATCTTTTCTTTGCACCATGGGAGAAGAATGGATCGATTACCTTTTCAAATTCAATAATGACACCTTCTTCAGTAGAGATCTTCTTACTCAGGTCCTCTCCCAGTTTAACTATGTCCTCGTATTTGGTAAGGCCAGATTCAATAAAGATGCTGTCAGTATCGCCATAAATAACCTTGTAGCCCTCCTTTTCCAGCCTTGATATAAGGTTCGTAATTGTTTCCCTGGCAAATGAAGTGATGGCTCCACCGATCTCAAGGTTTGTAAACCTGTAAAATGAAGAGGCAAGAACACCGTAAAATGTGTTCATAAGGATTTTCAACGCTCCCTGAACTCCGTCGTAATAGTTATGTTCTTCCTCGGTGCTGCTACCCCTCATGATTTTCTTTACCTTATCTCTTTCCTCCATTAACTGTCTGAGTAACCTTGGGACGAGCCCCTCCTTTACTGATTTGTCGAGAAAGCGTATACCAGTGGGAGCGATTATTGTTCCCTTAGGACTCAGAGTTGTGAAACATATGTTATATTTCATGATCATGGAGGGATACATACTCTTGAAATCCAGCACTATCACGTTATCATATATTCCAGCTCCAAGTGTATGAACGTATCCCCCTTCTATTGGATTTGACTTTTTAACCCTGAATGTCATGGGTACAGCAATATTCTCCCTGTCAGCTTTTCTTATGAGGAGAGAATCAACATAGCTGCTTGTCCCACCGTTTGTAACATCTTCAAGAGGAAGTTTAGTAACTGTCGACATGAACATGTTCCTATCCAGAACCCTCAACCTGTTGTATATGAGAAGAGTGAGATAGGAGTCCTTTATGCAATACTGGATGACTTCTTCTCTTCGGTTTTTCCATTCTTCTTCAATTTTAAGCCGGTTTATGTTGTCCTTTCCCTCACCCAGAAGCTCTTTTGAAACATAATTTAATGTTTCATGCTTGGGATGCAGAATCTTCTTAACCCCCCACCAGGTATCTGAAATTATTCTTCCATGGACTCTCCAGAACTGGTTCATAATTCTTGTTGGGGTTGAGAAATCTCTTCCAATCTTGAAAGACATCTTATGGATCTTCATCCTGAATTCTATAACTGGGAGATCATAACCATCGATGTTGTAACCTGTGATCACATCGGGATCTTGGTTTTTCATGATGTCCAAAAAGTTCTGAAGAATAACCTTCTCTTCACCATCAATGTATCCCTTTTGAATTTCACCTCCCTTGTAGATCGTGTAACCTATAACGAAAATTTTTCCGTAGTCCTCGCCATCTTCTTTCATTATTGCATTTTCAATGTCGAAACTTAAGATTTTTAGATCAGGGTTGAAATCTGGAGCGTTCTCTATTTTTGAAATTTTAATTATAAGATCTGTGGTGTATTTCATCCTGTCATCTGGGGATTCTTCCCCTTCAATCATAACACAGGAACCCAGGTCAAAATCGTAAATGAATCTGTGGTGAAAAGGTATGTCTGCTGCCATTGCAACCGTTTCCGGACCGCATAACTGTCTTAATTCCGGTACCTTCCATGGTGACTTGACTGTTATTCTCTTTATTTTTTTATTTTCCCCTTCAACCCATAATGTTTTATCTTCCATTTTTAAAAATTCAGGGTTGCTTTTATATTTAATAACACATGATTCTGTCGGTTCAACTATGTCGAAATACGGTTTGAAGCCTGAATATAGTGCGGTTACGGATTTCCCATCTTGAGTCTTTCCGTAAAGCTCAACTGTAACATCCGATGTTCTGTATGATGCAGTGAGAAGCCTCATTACAATTTTCATTCATGTCAAGATGCATCGTGGTTTATTAACTCTATCTCAGCGCCATCCCCCCATCTAACGCAGTTGGTTTCTCGTTTGTATGACTGGAGGTTCCAATTTTGGGCAGATCTCCAATCTCCATGGGCGTATATTCGGGAAAGCCATTCTTTATTGGAATGGCCTTCATCATTAAAAGGTCAATAAAGAGTTATGCGGTTTCGGGCAGGAAAACAATATTATTCCTTCATTTTAAGTAGCTTTTGTAACCAGTGCCGGTTTAGCAATTACCGTTTGCTGTTGAAATGAGGGTAAATGCACAATAATATTTTGCCATATTTTTATCAGACATTGGTATTATACCCCCTGGTTAATGTTAACAGATCTTGACAGGGAAAGTGTAAAAGTTATGCGAAAGATAGTGAGAATTTTTTCCTTTCCAAATTTTCTCAATAATTTATTTTCTGAGACAAAAAATCAATAAGCTCATTATCACTAGTGAAACTGACCTGAAAACCTTAAATATTTCTAATTTCATAGTCCCATGTGTGCTTTTTATCTGAAAACAATAAGAATTTTGAGGTGCCCATAAAATGAGTAAATTTTTGGAACTTGTAGAACAGCATGAGGCTTACCGGAAAAGGAGTATCAACCTTCAGGCATCTGAGAATATTATGAGCCCGGATGCTTTGAAATGCCTTGGAACAGATATGGCATCCAGATATTCACTCTACGAACCGACAATAGACTCAGATGCTTACGGTGGAACGAGATATTCTGAAGATGTTTTACATGAAACTGAAAAACTTTCCCGTGAGGTTTTTGGAACAAAGTACACAGAGGTAAGGCCACTTGGAGGTCACATTGCAGCCCAGATGGTCCTTCTGTCAATAGTGAAAAAGAAGGAGAACATCCTTTCAATCAGTGAGTCCGATGGAGGGTATACCGGCTACCAGTCAGGTTTCATGCCTGAAATGTTCTGCTTTCAGAACTACAGAATCCCATATAATAAGGAAGAACAAGAGATTGACTTGGAAAAACTTCAGAAGGTGATGAAATCAACCAAACCAAAGCTAATAATGCTCGGCCAGTCATTTTTCCTCAAACCATACAATCTGAAAATGGTAAGGGAAATTGCCGATGAAAATGATAGTCATGTTGCATACGATGCCTCTCATGTACTGGGGCTGGTTGGTGGAAAAGCATTCCAGGAAGATATAGCAAAATATTCAGACATCTTCTTTGGTTCAACCCATAAGACATTCTTCGGACCACAGGGAGGTCTAATATTCACAAATAATGAAGATATTTACATAAAAATTGAGAAGAATGTAACTTGGAGAACTATGGACAATTATCATATATCAAGAGTAGCCTCAATAGGAACTGCGCTTGAAGAGATGAAGGCTTTTGGAAAAGATTACGCCCATGCAGTTGTTGAAAATTCTCAAAAACTTGGCAAATCTCTTCATGAAAGAGGCTTTCCAGTGCTATATGATCCATGGTTTTCCTTTTCACATCAGATCCATATTGGAAAAAAGGAAAAAAACAATCCTCAGGAATTTCTTCAGATGAGTAAAAGACTGGAGGAAAATGGTATTATAATTGATAGGGAGGGAAGGATAGGAACAGCAGAAATAACCAGAATGGGACTTTATGACATGGAAATACTTGCAGACCTCATAGTCAAAGCTTTTGAAGGTGAAAAGGTCAGAAAAGATGTGGAAAGCATAGCTTTGAATTTGAGAATGAGATATTGGAAGGGGTATGTATGAAAGTAGAAGACATAATGACAGCTGATCCAATAGTTATGGAAGCAGAAGATACCACATTGACAGATGCAATGTCAAAAATGAGGGATTCCGGAATCCACCAGGTTCCTCTTGTAAAAAACAGGGAATATTATGGAATGGTATACTACAGAGATATACTCCGCAGAAGAAGTGTATCTCCTAAGGTGATCACAGTGGAGAGATCAGAATACTACAGAGATATACTCCGCAGAAGAAGCCTTCAGATGAAGTCCAAAATTGG
The DNA here is from genome assembly GCF_038024865.1 of Oxyplasma meridianum. NCBI lineage: Archaea > Methanobacteriati > Thermoplasmatota > Thermoplasmata > Thermoplasmatales > Thermoplasmataceae > Oxyplasma > Oxyplasma meridianum. The sequence goes on from NZ_CP133772.1 coordinate 1,319,871, forward strand.
ACATTTCGCCGTGTTGACTCCATACCTGAATAAGGGCATGGACGTATTAGAAGCGGTTGAAATTCTTAGGGATTCTGGACTCTTTGCACTTCCTGTTTTAGAGAAGGAGAAAATAGTTGGAATACTCTCTGAGACTGATCTTGTTGCACATATAAGAGATTTAACAAAGGCAGATTCAGTGAATAATATATCAATTATGAGCACTGAACCCATAACAGTGCAGGAAGATGAGGATCTGGAGTCAGCAACCGAGAAGGTAAGAGGCCTTAATGAAAGTGAAATCCCTGTTGTGGACAAAAATGGCAAACTGAAAGGGTTGCTCAGGGGTGAGGAATATACCCTTAATATGATTCTTGCTGAAAAGCAGAAAATGGCTAAAGGGGACCTTGTCGGAAATAGAGAAAAAGTCGAAGTGAAATGCGGATCGGTTATGGGAAATCCAGTCATGTCAACTGAAACAGCCAGCATACTGGATTCTGCAGAGAAGTTGATAAAAAATCATACCCGCATAATACCCATTGTCGATGAACATGAGAAAGTTGTTGGGATAGTTGGTATTTCTGATATAATTGATATCATAAATACAGGAGAAGAGATAGAGGGCATTCTGGTTAAGATATCGGGACTCGATTCCTGGGATGACGATCTTTATGATGTGGCATCTCCCTATGCAGATATATTCGTATCAATGTTTCTTCCCATGTATGGAAAAATTTCCCATGGTTCAATGAGAATTCACGTTGCGAAGTACATGACGGAAGGAAATGTGAAATATTCCATAAGAACCAGGCTCTCCACCGATCACTACCATCTAAATGTGAACAACTTTGGCTGGGACTTCGAGAGAGCCCTTTTAGAGGTATTTGATGCCTATGAGGAGAGAATGAGGAAGTTGGCGGTGAAATAGTTGCCCGGAGAACTTATTGACAGGATCATGGACTATGCACAATCCAGATCCAGCTTTGCAGAAGCGAGGTTCATGGACATAAGGAACAATCGGGTATCCTACAGGAACGGGGAGTTTGATGGGATATCTTCATCCCACGAACTTGGGTATGCGGTAAGAGTGGTAAACAGATCAATAGGCATGGCATATTTCAATGATGATTCCTGGGATACTGCAAAAGAAAACATAGACGTTGCTGTAAGGAGGTCCATGGTAGAGGGGAAGAACAGGATTTTTACAGGCAAGCCCATAAAGGACAGATGGAAATCTGATCAAATAAAGAAAATACAGGATATGCCCATGGAGGAAAAGATCGCCATAGTTCGGGATTATGACCGCATAATGGAGAGGTTTGAGGCAAAAATAAGGATAAATGTTGTTGCCGACAGGAACATAAGATCACATTACCTGAATTCGGTTGGATCTGACATTGAAGGGGACATCTCAAGAGTCTTCTATTTCTACCTGATGGGTGTTACTGAAAATGGTGAATTTGAACAGTCCACTGAAGAGTACGGGTCCACGTCGGGATATGAATATCTGGATACTCTTCACCTGCCTGAAAGGATAGAGAACGATGTGGAGTCGTTGAAGCAAAGCAGCCTTGCACCAAGAATCACACCGGGAAAATTTGACGTGATTGTAGGTCCTGAGATATCTGGCATAGTGGCACATGAATCCTGCGGCCATCCAACAGAATACGATCGAATTATAGGGAGGGAAGGATAGGAACAGCAGAAATAACCAGAATGGGACTTTATGACATGGAAATACTTGCAGACCTCATAGTCAAAGCTTTTGAAGGTGAAAAGGTCAGAAAAGATGTGGAAAGCATAGCTTTGAATTTGAGAATGAGATATTGGAAGGGGTATGTATGAAAGTAGAAGACATAATGACAGCTGATCCAATAGTTATGGAAGCAGAAGATACCACATTGACAGATGCAATGTCAAAAATGAGGGATTCCGGAATCCACCAGGTTCCTCTTGTAAAAAACAGGAAATATTCCGGAATGGTATACTACAGAGATATACTCCGCAGAAGAAGCCTTCAGATGAAGTCCAAAATAGGAAATTTCGCCGTGATGACCCCATACCTGAATAAGGGCATGGACGTATTAGAAGCAGTTAAAATTCTCAGGGATTCTGGACTCTTTGCACTTCCTGTTATAGATAGGGAGAAAATAGTTGGAATACTCTCTGAGACTGATCTTGTTGCACATATCAGAGACATAACAAAGGCAGATTCAGTGAATAATATATCAATTATGAGCACTGAACCCATAACAGTGCAGGAAGATGAAGATCTGGAGTCAGCAACCGAGAAGGTAAGAGGCCTTAATGAAAGTGAAATCCCTGTTGTGGACAAAAATGGCAAACTGAAGGGGTTGCTCAGGGTTGAGGAATATACCCTTAATATGATTCTTGCTGAAAAGCAGAAAATGGCTAAAGGGGATCTTGTCGGAAATAGAGAAAAAGTCGAAGTGAAATGCGGATCGGTTATGGGAAATCCAGTCATGTCAACTGAAACAGCCAGCATACTGGATTCTGCAGAGAAGTTGATAAAAAATCATACCCGCATAATACCCATTGTCGATGAACATGAGAAAGTTGTTGGGATAGTTGGTATTTCTGATATAATTGATATCATAAATACAGGAGAAGAGAAGGAGGGCATTCTGGTTGAGATATCGGGACTTGATTCCTGGGATGACGATCTTTATGATGTGGCATTTTTCCTTGCAGACAAATTCGTATCAAAGCTTCCCAAGAATGGAAAAATTTCCCATGGTTCACTGAGAATCCACGTTGCGAAGTACAAGACGGAGGGAAATGTGAAATATTCCATAAGAACCAGGCTCTCCACCGATCACTACCATCTAAATGTGAACAACTTTGGCTGGAACTTCGGGAGAGCCCTTTCCGAGGTATTTGATGCCTATGAGGAGAGGATGAGGAAGTTGGCGGTGAAATAGTTGCCCGGAGAACTTATTGACAGGATCATGGACTATGCACAATCCAGATCCAGCTTTGCAGAAGCGAGGTTCATGGACATAAGGAACAATCGGGTATCCTACAGGAACGGGGAGTTTGATGGGATATCTTCATCCCACGAACTTGGGTATGCGGTAAGAGTGGTAAACAGATCAATAGGCATGGCATATTTCAATGATGATTCCTGGGATACTGCAAAAGAAAACATAGACGTTGCTGTAAGGAGGTCCATGGTAGAGGGGAAGAACAGGATTTTTACAGGCAAGCCCATAAAGGACAGATGGAAATCTGATCAAATAAAGAAAATACAGGATATGCCCATGGAGGAAAAGATCGCCATAGTTCGGGATTATGACCGCATAATGGAGAGGTTTGAGGCAAAAATAAGGATAAATGTTGTTGCCGACAGGAACATAAGATCACATTACCTGAATTCGGTTGGATCTGATATTAAAGGGGACATCTCAAGAGTCTTCTATTTCTACCTGATGGGTGTTACTGAAAATGGTGAATTTGAACAGTCCACTGAAGAGTACGGGTCCACGTCGGGATATGAATATCTGGATACTCTTCACCTGCCTGAAAGGATAGAGAACGATGCGGAGTCCTTGAAGCAAAGCAGCCTTGCACCAAGAATCACACCGGGAAAATTTGACGTTATAGTAGGTCCTGAGATATCTGGCATAGTGGCACATGAATCCTGCGGCCATCCAACAGAATACGATCGAATTATAGGGAGGGAGGGTGCTCTTGCGGGAGAATCATTCCTTACAGGAAAGAAATTCCCATACAGGATCGGATCAGATGTGGTCAGCGTGATCGACGACCCTTCGTTGAAGGGGAGCTTCGGCTACTACAAATACGATGACGAGGGCATACCTTCAAGGAAGAGGTACCTCTACAGGAAGGGTTACACAGATGAGTTTATCCTTAATCGTGAAAGTTCGGCGGTTCTTGGAGTGGAATCAAATGCAGGTGGAAGATCTTCCTCCTGGGATATGGAACCCCTTGCAAGGATGAGCACCACATATATCGAACCCGGAGATCACAGTTTTGAAGAACTTTTTGAAGGCGTACGACGAGGTGTGTACATTAAGTCATTCACTGAATGGAACATAGATGATATCAGGTTCAATGAGAAGTATGTGGGCAAGGAGGCTTACCTAATACAGAACGGCGACCTTGTTGGAAGGGTGAGGAGGCCTGTACTTGAAACAAACACGGTGAAATTTTACAGTTCAATAGATGCAGTTGGCGATGATCTGCAGTTCAATGCTGGAATGTGCGGAAAGGGAGATCCTGAACAGGGTGTGGATGTATGGATGGGTGGCCCCCATGTCAGGCTCAGGGACATGTATGTGCAGTGATTGAAATGATGGACATAGATACTATTTATAAAAAAGTCAAAGAGAAAGGGCCAGACGAGGCAGTGGTGCAGTTGATCAGGGATAAGACTTCTCAGGTACGGTTCTCCGGTGACAGCATGGATCTTTTCAACAGATGGAATGGATCGCTTATTACCCTTTTTGTATCAAAGGGAAAAAGAGTTGCATCCACAACAATCAGAGATATGACAGCATTGGACAGCGAGATATCAAACCTCATGAAAATATGCAAAGAAGTACCAGAAACCCCTTCATTCAATGGGATAAACTGCGCTGAACATAACTATCCTTCAGTGGATGATGCAAGAAATGAGGTAGATATACAGAAGCTTGCAGGTGCACTTATGAAAGGTTCCATGGAAGGAGGTGCCGAGAGATCTGCCGGCATTGTCTATTCCCGGGATCTTGATATAGAGTTGAAAACTGGATACAACCATGGAAAACAGCATCTAACCGGGATTGAAATGGTTGTAAGGTCATTCAGAGGAGATACCACAGGACAGGAAACCATCCATTATGGGCCGGAAAATCAGGTGGATACCGAAACTGCAATGGAGATAGGGCGCAACGCTGGGAAAACATCTTCCAGGAAAATTGAAAAGGTTGACATTACACCGGGAAAATACGATATTCTGCTATCACCCTATGTCACCGGAAACCTTATTTCCTACAGTTCCCAGTTCTTTTCAGCCTATGAAGTTGAAAGCGGATTGAGCTGCTTTGCCGGAAAGATTGGGGCAAGGGTGGCTTCAGACCATGTTACACTGGAGGATGACCCTCTAAACAAATCCGGTTCCGGATTCAGGATCTTCGATGAGGAGGGTACACCTACCAGGAAGAACACCCTGATAAATAATGGGACACTTAAAACGTATCTTCATTCCTTCTCCACAGGAAAAAACTTTGAAAGCAGCACTACAGGAAACGCCGGAATAATATCCCCAAAAGCCTGGCAGATTTCCCTTTTGCCCGGAAGAAGCAAATTTGAGGACATGGTTTCGGAGATTGACAGTGGGCTGATAATAAACAATGCCTGGTACACCAGATTCCAGGACTATGTAAACGGAGTGTTTTCAACAGTCCCCAGGGATGGAGTTTACCTGGTAAAAAATGGCGAGATAAAGGGGTTAGTTTCCGGTATAAGGATCAGTGATTCTGTCCCGGAATTCCTCAGGAACATCTCCCATGTATCTAAAGAGAGGAAAAATGTCAGATGGTGGGAGGAGATTTTCCCCGCCATTATGCCATATGTGCTTGCCAGAAACATGAATATATCAAAGGCATTCTGAGTGATGCCAATAATTATTAATATTTTCGTTATAAACTTTCATGGCAACTGAAAGGGGGATATTTTACAGAATTCTTGTTTACATACTCATCATTGCTGTTGTCTTTTTCATATCGACTTTTTTGATCCCTTACATTGCATCTTATCTACCCCAGCTTGTACCTTATGAACAGTACATGAAGGATGCAGTTACAGCTATAATTGTGGGCATTGGAGGCTACCTTATTGCAAGATTTGCCGTTAATATCATAGATCGCGCCATGACGAGGAGCGGAGTCCAGCGGAAATCTCTGAGATACATTGACACAATTGTCAGGATTGTAATATACACAATACTTATTGCCGTTGTTCTCAGTGCCTTTGGAATCAACCTCACAGGCGCCCTTATAGGTGGAGCTGTTGGAGGTGTCATAATAGGGCTGGCCTTACAGACGGTTGCAAGCAGCATCTTTGCAGGCATAACTGTAGCCTCCACTAACGTCCTGAAACCTGGTGATACTGTTACCATCTACTCATGGCTGTTTGGTAACCCTGTTACTGGAAAGGTGAAGAAGGTTTCAGTTATCTTTACATACCTGGAAGACCAGAATGGAAGGGCGGTAAAGGTCCCCAATAGTGCATTTCTAGGATCGACAACTTTCACAGATATGGAGAAGGATGACGGCATACTCTTTACCCTTACCCTGTCGGTGCAGGTGGATGTACCCTCAGAATCCGTATCAAAAATAGCGGCTGAGATCATGGATAAAAGGCCTTCAGAAATTGGGATAAAGGGATACGAGATTTTTATGCTGGGAAGATCAAACTCAGCCAGCACCTTCAGCATAAACATAAACATTGAAAAACTTGAAATGCTTAACAGGGCAACTGACTTTGTAAATCAGTGTTTTGACAAATCTTACTGGAAAGTTAAAAATTCGCAGCTTTCACAGAAATGATTCCCTGTATCTTTTGAAACATGGCATGAAGTACATTTGAAACATGGATTTATTGGAGACACTTTCTTCATGGACAGATATGGAGAAATTAAAGGATGCAGAACACAGAAATTCTTGATTTTGTTAATAATGTTAAAACTATGCCTAATTTTTCGTGAAATGTGAGAAACAATAATAAAATAGATAAAGTTAAAATCCAAGCCATAACAATAAGGTGGATGCATCCTATAGATTTATGATGAAAGCCTTTTAATTTATGGCTGGAACAGACATTACAAGTATACAGAGAACAGTATAACAGCTTTTTTTTGTATCTCTTGATCCTGTTGTATGGAATTGGATTGATTCCAGATTTAAAAATGATAAAAATTTACATGGCAGGGTCTCCATTGCAGTTCCCTGCCCATTAGGCAATAATTCTCACTGCACCTGTTTACTGAGTGTAATCCATATTGTCCAGAACATCATTTGTGAATTCTGCATGCCTGAACTGTTCCTTGAAACCTGACATTACACCCCATGGATAGAAAACACCCATTGATACAAGGAACACTATGAACGTTGCCCATGTAAAAGGTATAAGTGATCCCACCTTCATTCCAAACAATGTCCCGGTAAAGCCATCTGTGCCTATTAGAACCATTACTGTTTCAAATATTATGAAGGTTATGTACCATATTGCATTCTTTACCCCTATTTTGACCTTTGATAGTATTCCTATAATGATAACACCGATGGTCATTAGAAGCACTGCATATGGTTCCGATGGCCATCCAGCCCAAAATGGTATCATGGAGCTCAACCCAACAGAAAGTGGTGCTATCAGCCACATTCCTTTGAATCTATGTTCCGGCTTTGTGACCCCCTGCCTTCTTGTAACCATAAGAGATACTGGATTGACGACAAGACCGAGATATCCTGCAGCAGAAGCATCGTCGATGAATGTAAATATTGAGGGGTTTGGGGCGGTTATGAGCACTATAATTGCCCCCACAATGGTGAAGGAAAGAAGAGCAATAAGAGGAATGGAATGCTTGACGTCGATCTTCTTCAGAGATTTCGTTATAAACCCTGATCTACCCATGGCAAAAAGTACCCTGGAACCACTGCCTGCGTAAATATATCCGGTGACGTAAGGCGCCATGAATCCTGTGACGATGGCTGCTATAAATATCCATTCAAAGTTGCTCTTCTGTGCAAAGATGAAGAAAGGATTGCTTCCGGAGAGTATGCTCCCGCTTGCAGTGAGACCGGCAAAATTTCCTGGTGTTATATGTAGCACAGACCAGTGGAAACCCATCAGTATTGCAAAAGCTACGCCGATATAGATCAGTGTTTCTATAACAACGGTGAATATCATGGCCTTTGCAACATCATTCTGGTGATTGGTCTCCTCCGCCAGATCTGGAATAACTCTAGTTGCACCAAAATCATACATAGCCAGCGGCATTATCCCCAGTATTGAAACAGCCTTGTATGGCAAAACACCGTATGCAAAGAGATTTTTGAAGTTAAATACGAATGCGATCAAGCCAAGTACCATTGCTATGTAAAAGATCAGCTTCACAACCCCCACGATATTTGTTGTTTTGCCGAACTGCTTTATGCCGTAATAGTTAATAGGAATGAATGTCAGAAGGAGTGCAGTACCCACAAGAGCCCCGATTAGAGTGGGGGAATCTGAAAGGGTAACAAATATACCTGGAAAGAAGAAATCAAGACCGGTCAGAATTGCCACAACCTCTATTGGCGGAATAAACAGATACCAGAGTATATCGGCCATTGAGTTTATCAGATTGGTCCAACGACCATGTGTGTACATTGAATACCTTGTTGGCCCTCCAGCTTCTGGATAGACTTTGCTCAGCTCCACGTAAGTAAAGGCAACCAGCATGTAGATGAATGCTCCGAATATAAACCCGAATATAGCTCCCGGTCCAGCACCGGTTACCATTTCCACTGTGCCGAAAAGCGCGCCATTTCCAAGGGATCCTGCAACCCCTATTACCAGAAGTTCATAGAATCCCAGTTCCTTTTTCAGTCTCGGACCTTTCTTAAGGATGTGTCTTTTAGGGACTGTCTCAACCATAATCCATTATCGACTCTATTCCATATAAGCGTGTTGTAAAAAAATTTAAATACTGAAGACACGGATGTGTTAAAAACACAGTAAAAAAACCATTCCCTGAACTAATTAACGCGCAGATAACCCTTTTAATGGGGTTTGCATACACTTTATATAAATTCATTTGAAAATATGCATAATAAATTATATTTTTTATAATATGTATTTACATATTTATTATATTACAGGATTTCATTCCTTGAATGCTTTTCTTATTGCATTGTTTATTTCCAGCAGTTCTTCTCCTTTGTCTATTCCGGTCTGAAGCTCAGGTTTCCTGATCTTTTCAACTATTTGGTTTATCTCCCTGACATGATCCAAGCCAAGTATTGAAATGCAATGTTCAAGAACCCTTGATGGAGTCCTGCTTCCTGAAAATGCCTTTACAAGCATGTCCATTGACTTCTCGAGATTGCCCAGCATGAATTTCCTAGAATAAGGTGAATCAGTGCATGCGGTGAAGAACCTCTGCATATCCTGCCTTTTTATCACACCCTTAGAAATATCATCAAGGAATCTCTCCCTGTCTCCATCTGATTTCATCCATCCTGCAGCATTTATTAATTTTCCCCGGTCTTCATCACTTTCAGTCTCGAAGTAGGCCTTCATAAGATCATGGTAAGAACCCCCTGCAACTGAGAAGGCCAGTGCAGACGAATTTTTCATGTCCGGATCAATGTTCCTGAAATCCTTAAATTCCACTGACCTGGATTCTGCATATTCCTGATCCATCCTTACCAGCATACCGGCAAGAACACCCCTAAGGATTGATACATCATCATCCTCCCCTTCCCTCTTTGGTCCAATCTTTTCCATTTTCGATTTTATGTAATCCACTCCTCTTTTTCTCACTTCCTGGGAGAGTGTTACAGACCAGATATGATAAAGCTGGGAGGCTATTTCTTCTACCACCATGTGTTCCATGTCTTCCATGGCTTTATCCATCACCCTGAAGTATTCTTGCTTTGTGGCCTTGCCTGATCTGAGGAATGCGTAATAGTCACTGATTATACCCCATTTGTCCAATTCCTTAAAAGTATTCCATCTGGATAGCACCCTGTCCAAAGCCTCCCCTTTGTAGAGTGTCCTAAAGAATCCAGTGGAACCGGAATTCAGTTTTGAGAAATCATTAGCTTCCAGGGACATGGTTCTCTCCTCCATTACAATACTCTGAATCTTTCCGGTCTGGTGAAGCAAGGTCATTGGTATAGGCCATATTTCATCTGTTGATCTACCTGACATGAGAAATCTCTGCTGTTCCATCCTTATCTTTGACCCTTCAACTTCAACCGTAACATATGGGTAACCCATCCTCTTTATCCAGGCTTCCATGATGTAGGATATCTTCATTCCTGAGGACTTCTCAATTGATTCCCACAGGTGCTTTCCCTCTGCGTTCCCCAGTGCATGATCTGACAGATAAAGCCTGAGCCCCTCCCTGAAGTTCTCCTGGCCAACATATGCCTCTATCATTCTAAGTATGCTTGCACCCTTTCCATAGCTGATCTCATCAAATATCTGAGCAACCTCATTTGGATCCTTAACGTCAGCATCAATGGGATGTGAATGATCCAAAGAATCGCTGATCAAAGCCTGACTTGTCCTCATCTTAACTAAGTCGTTAATAGGATGCCATTCAGGTTTAATGTCCTCCACAGCTTTATATGACATGAATGTTGCGAAGCTCTCGTTAAGCCACAGATCGTTCCACCATTTCATGGTTACCAGATCCCCAAACCACTGGTGGACGATCTCATGGAAAATAACCTCCATTGTGGACTTAAGTGTGTTTTTGCTGGTGGATTCCCCTATATCCAGGTAAATTTCCCTGAAAGTTATTGCACCCCAGTTCTCCATGGCTCCAGCCGCAAATTCTGGAACTGATATGAGATGAAGTTTTGGAAGAAAGTATTCAAAATTAAAATACATGTCATAATATGACAGTGCCTGGGAGGCCCATTCTAGTGGAAGATCTGATTTTGTAAGCTTTCCCTTAGGAGCTGCCAGGATTATTTCCATATCTCTGTACTGCCTCTTTTTCTCTTCAAACTTTCCCACTCCCATATAAATAAGATATGTGGACATTCTTGGTGTTGCATAGAACACCACATCTTTCCTGTCCCCCTCAATGTGCACCTCCTTTGGTTTCATGTTGGATATGGCGTCAAGATCTTTCTCAATGTTCAGAGTTATCTGGAATATTCCCTTTGCCGAAGGGTTGTCAAAGCATGGAAATGCGTGCCTTGCACCAGTTGATTCAAACTGGGTTGTAATGACTGTCTCCTTTCCTGATCTGGCGTAATATATCCCCTTAAGAGATTCAGGAATTTTAGCACTATATTCTATATGCACATTTTTGCCATGATCTTTGTTATGAACGGTGATCAGTTGGTTTTTAACTTCAAATTCTACGTTATGCCCATTTATTGATACAGACTTTATTGTGATATCCACAGAATCGAGGTTCAGGAACTCTTCAGCTTCTGGGAGTACGATATCGGTTTTTCCTTCATATTCCAGCTTTTGCGAATCAATTTTAAGATAAATTTCATAAACATACGGGTCCATTTTCAATCATATGATTAGGCCTTTAACTTTGAAAAACTTTGCATTACTTGATAGTGAATTTTAGGATGTATCGACATAAAAATCTTGATCTGAAATAGTAACTAATCCATGCCCCATGAATGATTGAGACATTAACTGGGCCTGATCTCATATTATGGCGGTTAAATAAATTAATAATGATTTGTAATAATATAAATTAAATATAGAAATTGTCCAGGTTTTATTGTACAGGTTTAAAGTTTGTTTTTATCCAGCATTTTTTGGTATATAGCTAGAAGTTCTGTTCCCTTCTTGATGCCCTTTTCTGTTGTTGGTCTGGTTATTTTCGGAAGTACTGTATCAAGTCCTGCTTTATTTTTCATCCCTATAAGTGGTATAGCACTCTCAAGGTATGAGCTTGTATAGCCTGTACCCACAAATATCTCATCCAGGCCTTCCACAATCTGTTTCAGACTTTCAAGTATAAAATCTCTATTTTCCCACGGGACTATGGCTGAACTGTAAAACCTTATACTGTCCTGTTTTTTTATCTCGCCTGATTTTATTAGGCCCATGATCTTATCAAGATTGCTTTTGCCCGTGATCCTGCCCATCGCAGCAATGAGCTTCAGCTTGTTCTCATCTCCCTTTGTGGATCTGAACATCCCCATTATGCCTTCCAGATCATTTGTTGATACTGCATATGCCACTGCTACAGCGCCACTAATATCGGGGTCAAGATTTTCAAACCTGTTGAAATCTCTTGAGATATCCTTAGCATAATCATTGTCCAGAACTGCCAGGTAATTTGATATGGAACCCCTGAGTATGCTTATATTGCCGTCTTCTCCCTTCTTCTTTTCTCCCAGCCTGCTTAACTGGTTTCTGTAGAATTTCTTTGAGATTTCTTCAAGATCTTTCCTGTCATGGAAGAGATTATTTAATACCCCCAACTGGGAGGCTATCTCCTGCACTACAATATATTCAGTTTCAGAGAAGAATCCAGATACCCTTTCCAGGTATTTTGCCAGGGTAATATTCCCTGAGAGTGTATTGGCAAACAGATCGCTGATAATCCCAAACCGGTCGTACTTGGATATTTTACTCAAGTTTGACTTTATGTTTTCAAAGAGATTGTCGCTGTAGTTGACTCTGTAAAAACCTGTCTGATCAACATTCAATTTGATGAAACCGTCAACATCAACCTCCTTTGATGCTGTGTCCAGAAGAATGCTTATCTTTCCATTTTTTCCAAGTGCTGTTACCGGAACAGGCCAAATCTGGTCCGTTGTTGTACCATTGAGCCTGAACTGTTTCTGCTTCAGGCTTATCTTATTATCCTTTCCGGAAACCTCTATGACAGGATATCCCATTCTCTTAATCCATGCCTCCATAACGCTTGTTACTGAGGTTCTTGATTCCTTTTCGATTGCTGTCCACAGGTCAGATCCCTTTGCGTTCCCATAGGAATGTTCCCTCAGGTATCTCGATATTCCCTTCCTGAAGTTCTCCTGGCCAACATATGCCTCTATCATTCTAAGTATGCTTGCACCCTTTCCATAGCTGATCTCATCAAATATCTGAGCAACGTCATTTGGATCCTTAACGTCAGCATCAATGGGATGAGACTGCTCCAGCGAATCCCCCATCATTGCGCCGGTGGTTTCAGACAGCAGGAAATCGCCCCACATATCCCATTCAGGGTGATCATGATCCATTACTTTGAACGCCATGAAAGTGGCAAAGCTTTCATTGAGCCAGAGATCGTTCCACCATTTCATGGTTACCAGATCCCCAAACCACTGATGTGCTATTTCATGTGCTATGACCTCTCCAATTCTCCTCATTGTGGATGTGCTGGTATTGCTGTTAACCAGAAGGAGAACTTCCCTGAATGTAATCGCACCCCAGTTCTCCATAGCACCAGCTCCAAATTCAGGAACAGAGATGAGATGCATCTTTGGCAGTGCATATTTGATGCCAAAATAGTCCTCGTAATACCTTACGGATTCTTCCGCAAATTTGATTGGCTTATCTGGTTCCCCCAGAGTTCCTTTCGGGCCGGCAAGAATGATCTCCATGTCGTGGAATTTCCTTGAAAACTGGGTAAATTTAGCCACACCCATATAGAGAAGGTATGTTGACATCCTTGGCGTTGGTTTGAATGAGACTTTTCTAAATTTACCGTTCTTTTCAGTTGCTTCAACAGGCATATTTGATATTGCCTCATACTCTTCTGGAATGGTGAGGCTAACATAGAAGACGGCCTTGTAACCTGGGTTATCCACACAGGGAAATGATCTTCTTGCGCCAGTTGATTCAAACTGTGTGCTTATCATTTTGTGTTCTGAACTTCCAGCCTGGTACATACCCATGAGAGTCTGCCCAACCTTTGCTCTGAATTTTACCTGAACATCAAGTTCTCCGCGGTAAATGCCTTCCAGGTTGAGTTCTTCCTTCTCCTTATTCATGGAGAATTTTACAGGCTCTCCGTTAACTGATATTTCCTTTACATCTATATCCACTGAATTGAGGACTATTTTCTCGTCCTTAACTTTCATTTTGATGTTTTCCAACCCCTCATATTCGCTAAGATTTTCATCTATCATCAGAGAGATCCTGTATGTCTCTATTTCCATAATCAATCGGATATAAAGGTTGACCATCTTAATTAAAGTTTTCAAGTTTTGTAAGTGTTCAGCCTAATCTGCATGATCATCCGGGATACAATTTTTAAAGATCTTTTTTCAAAGGATAGCATTCTTGGAACATCACTTATGAAGTTCTGTTTTTTCAGCTTTGTAGTGTAATATATAGAATTTAAAGCTTCGTATATCTCTGATCCTTCATCGTATAAGGATACTTCTTAAACCTGTTGAAATATAAAGGAAGGTCTCAGTGATCTCTCAGATCTATTGTTTGTTCATTTACCATACAGATCAATTACAAAGTGGAATAAACAGTCCATATTCCTCTTATGAGTATTGTCAATGAAATTCCTTCATTTAGGGTGATCATAATCTGATGTAAGGAGAAAGATCAGTTTGTTCTTTAGATCACCCATGTCTTCCATGGTTCCCTTCCCTCTCAATGCCTCTGCCTATTCCTATATCCTCTGCGGGGATCTCTTTACCCCTGATCCATCTTTTCCATAGAACTGTTCAAGTCCCTTTGCATGGCATATTATGTGAGATCAGCAGTACTGTTGTGGATGGCCTGTCTTTGATGCAAGCGTTTCAAATGCAGAATGCCCATCATGGATATCCCTGCCATTCTGCTTACCAAGTATCTCAAGCGTGACCTCATGCCCCTTGATCTTTGCTATATGGAATATGGCTTCTCCCCTTGTGACCAAAGCCCACATGTTGTGATTCTCTCCATTGATTCTCCATAAGGTTGAGATCATATGCATGTATGATGCTTTCTGGATCTGATCCAGTAATTTCCAATACTCTGATTCCAGTGCATCCCACATCTGTGACATAATATTCTGTGCTTCACCTTCTGAAATATGTATTCCCAAGACATTCTTCATTGTTGCAGATACATTATCAATACCCATTCCCATGCTCATAGGGAAATATGCAAGGATGATCACTGTCCTTATGGACAAGGTTGCATTATGCAATGCATTGGAAATATCAGGTTTAATTATGATCCTACACCTTTTACAATACCTCCTCTGGATCCTGTATTGTGTATTTATTGGAACCATCTCAGGCATATTCTCAATCTTTTTATTCTCACTAATATCCTATGACTTACCATTCTTCAGACCAAAAGTTTCAGGATGCACTTTCTTGTATTCTTCAAATTCATTCCTGATAGGATCATTCTTTTTCTGAAGATTGCCCACAATCTTACTGATGTTTTAATAAGATTTCTAGAATTTCTCAATTCTCTCCTGATCCCTTGGAGTCCCTTCAAGAAGTTTAATCACTGTATTAATATAATGCAAGTATCATATGAGGATCCTTCGGTTGAAAATGCTATGTCCCTCATAATACCATGTGCATTAGGCTGACCAATTACCAAGTTTTAACAATGGCAGGATTGAGTTGATTTTCTCTCTTCTCTGCATTGCCTTTATTTTGGAAATGATAGAATAAAGGATCTTGATCATGTTTGTAGATTCGCAGGATTGAGGTTTTCCTATCCAGTAATTGCGGATACCAGAGTTAAGTAGATCGCTTACCACAATATAATAGCACATTTCAATACACTAATGGGTATTGAAGCGCAAATCTTTATTTATTAAATCATGCCAATGTGGAAAAATAGGACATTATCAAAAAATAGTTGATTAGTGTTAGAATTTTAAACCCAAGTTATATGTGAAGCTGAAAAAATTATAAAGTGGAACGTTGGAAATAGATAATAAGAAACTGCCACTAAAAACAGATGAGCAGATATCAACTAAAAGTTGACATTATCAAAAATATTAAAGAACTTTATCTCAATAAACCTCCCGGCGTTCACCATGCATGAGTATGGGTTATAAACCACGCTTCAATGAACCGCCGTGCATACCAGAATAATAAAGGCCAATCCTGAGAATCCTTCACCTGATGCTGTTAGAGAGGGATCTGAGATAATAAAGAGGGGGGGTCTTGTGGTCTTCCCCACGGAGACAGTATATGGACTTGGAGCTAATGCCCTCAACTCTGATGCGTGTGGAAGGATATACCAAGCCAAGGGAAGACCATCTGATAACCCCCTTATAGTTCATATCAGCTCCATGGATATGATCTGGAAAGTTGCTGAAAATGTTCCTGAATCGATCATCGAAAAGATCAATGAACTTTGGCCAGGACCCCTTACCTTGCTGTTGAGGAAATCTTCCCAGATTCCTTTGAAGGTTACAGGAGGATCAGAATATATCGCCGTTAGAATGCCGGATTGCAAACTTGCATTGGATCTTATAACCATGTCAGGAGTCCCCTTAGCAGCCCCCAGTGCAAATGTTTCAGGAAGGCCAAGTATTGTCAACGGACTTGATGCACTAACCTACTTAGAGGGAAAAGTTGATCTCATTTATGACTCCGGCAATACCAGGTATGGACTGGAATCAACAATTCTGGATGTAAGTGGAAAAGTGCCTGTTCTTCTTCGCCCAGGATCATATGGAATTGAATTCCTAGAAAAATATTTTGGAAAAATAACACTTCTAGAGACTCTGAAAATATCAGAAAGAAGGGATATACCCATTACACCCGGTATGAAATATCGGCACTACTCTCCAGATAAACCCCTATATCTGGTGGATAATCCGGCCATCATGAATGATATTGCTGACGGAAAATATGGAGAAAACATTTCATTAATTGCTCCAGAGGAACTGTGCAGAAAATCAAAGGTACCGTGTGTAAGCCTAGGTGACGGTTCTGATCTTAACATTGTTGCCTCCAGGCTTTTCCAGGCCCTTAATGCTGTTGATCACACTGAAGGATCTGTTGCTTTTGCACCCACTTTCCCCCTGAATGGTATAGGTCTAGCAATAATGAACAGACTAACCAAGGCATCCATATCAACAATCAGCGACGGGAAGCAGGTCATTACGGTCATTGAAAAAGGAAGTAATTTTCACCATTCTGAGAACCCAGATAAAATGAATTAAGTAATATAGGAACATTAAATTCACAACCATGCCAAAGGTTGGAGTTATAATGGGAAGCAGAAGCGATTATGAATACATGTCAGAGGCTGCAACAACACTGACGGAGTTTGGGGTTGATTTCGAGCAGAAAATTATTTCCGCACACAGAACCCCTCAGGAAATGTATGATTATGCAAGAACCGCAAGGGAGAATGGGATCGAAGTCATTATTGCCGGTGCAGGTGGTTCAGCACACCTTCCCGGAATGACTGCGTCTATGACAGATCTTCCTGTAATAGGCGTACCTGTGCCTACAAGACATCTTAAGGGTATGGATTCCCTGCTTTCCATAGTTCAGATGCCTTCAGGTATACCGGTTGCCACTGTTGCAATAGGGAATTCAAGAAATGCAGCCATTCTTGCTGTGAGGATTCTTTCAATTAAGTATCCTGATCTTGCCACAAAACTTAAGGAGTTCAGCCAGTCAATGAGAAACAAGGTTTTGGCAGACAAACTGGATTAAAAAATTGTGATATCAATGGATGACCTGAAACTTGGGATTATGGGGTCCGGGCAACTTGGATGGATGATGATACAGGAGGGAAGAAAACTTCCTGTAAAATTTGGTGTGATGGATTCCGGAGAAAAGGGTTCCGCAGCAGCAATCTGCGATTTTTACATGGGACCTAATGATTACCGAAAGTTTGTGGATGAATGCGATTTTGTGACATATGAATTTGAGAATGTAAGGAAAGACGGGCTGGAATATGCAGATGAACAGGATAAATTAAGACCTGGCCTTCTGCCGGTAAATCTGAAGAAAGACAGGTCGCTTGAGAAGAATTACTTTGTTTCAGGAGGTTTCCCCACTGCACCTTTTACTGTTGCGGAAACAACCTCCGAAGCAAGAAGATCGTGCCGCGACTTTGGGAAATCAGTAATAAAATACACTTCTGGCGGCTATGATGGGAAGGGGCAGATTTATGTCAGGAATGAAGATGATATTGAAAAGGTGGAAATTCATGGAAAGTGCATTGTGGAAGAACTTATTGATTTCGACTGTGAGATATCCGTAATAGGATCCAGGGATTCCAGTGGGAAGATTGTGATGCACACTCCATCCTTCAATTACAACCAGTCAGGAATTTTGGCATACAATTATGCCCCTTTTCCAAACAGGAAGGCGATGGAGATAACCTCCCGTCTATTGAGCAGGTTGGAATATGTAGGAGTTATAGGTGTCGAGTTTTTCCTGAAAGGCGACCATGTCATGATAAATGAGTTTGCCCCAAGGGTGCATAACACAGGACATCACACTCTGTCAGGATCCTCCATTTCACAGTTTGAGCAGCATGTCAGGACAGTACTTGACCTCCCTGTTCCAGACGCAAACCTGATCAGACCTAGTGGCATAGTAAATATAATAGGAAGAGGACTTGATTCTGATCTCCTCAATAGGCTTCTAAGTAACAGTGGCACCAGGGTTTACTGGTACGGAAAGAATGATGCAAGAAGAAAGAGGAAAATGGGGCACGTTAACCTTCTTGCTGAAACTGTTGATGAACTCAGGGAAAAGATCTCATCCACAATGGAACTAGTTTATCCGGATGGCCTGGAAAACTACCTGTAATTTTTCCAATTAGACAAATATCAGAGAATTACAACTGCCATTACTCCGGGGACGCTCTTCATTTCCGGAAGGAGGTTAGACGGTATCTTACTGTCTGTCACTATTAGCGCCTTTGGATCCAGTACAAGTTCAGGATCATCAACTATTACCTGCCTGATGCTAATATTTTCCCTGGCAATTATCGATGCAATAGCTGAAATGATACCGGGTTTGCTGGCAGATTCCGGCACTATCTCTATCACCCCCAGGCCCATATTGGAACTTACCTTTCCAAGGTTTGCGACTGGCCTGAGGTTCTGGAAAAATTCCCTGAGAGCTGGATCGGAAACAATCTTGTTCAGAACTTCCAGTACAACTCTTCTGTCAATTGATAGTGATCTTGCAAATGAGGCCGCAGTGATGTCAATATTGTCGCATCGTAAGGACCCTTGACCATCCAGGTTGGGAAACACGCTAAGTCCCAGACTTATAATCTTTTCTACAACTTTAATCTGGGATGGATAACCGTAAAATTTGTTCCTCAAGTATTCCCACATATAATTAACAATGGGATTTTAAAACAAAAATGTTTCTATTCCCAGATTGAATGATTCTAGATTGCACTTGCGTTAAGATCCCACAATTTTATGCATCTGAGTTTTTCCTATCAATGACAGAGTTTCATTTTTTAATAGAGCGCCTGATAGATGAAAAATTTTGCAATGAGATGATTCATAAAAATTAGTAAATTAGGTTCAGCTAAAATATAATATGAAGTAAAAAAATTGTTTTCAGAATGTTAGACTATCAGGAACCATCCATTATTCCATCTTCCGAAAGCTGGATTACGGTTTCCCCTTCGGGCAGATAGGGCGAATCAATGAGCCTGGCAATTCTCTTTCCACCCTTGCTCTTCCTAAGGTATATCCTGAAGGTGGCGGTATGGCCGACTATATTTCCCCCTATAGGTGTCATTGGATCACCGAAGAATATGTCAGGCCTGGCTGAAACCTGATTGGTGACTGCTATGACTGCATTGTTTATTGTCCCGAATTTAAGGAGATCGTGCATGTGCCTGTTAAGGAGTTGTTGCCTTTCTGCCAGTGATCCCCTGCCCATGTATTCAGACCTGAAGTGGGATGTGAGGGAATCTACAAGAAGAAGCTTTATATCAAATTCCTTGGAAAGATCTGCTGCCTTTTCCGCAAGAAGTATCTGGTGGTGGGAGTTGTAAGCCCTTGCCACATGAATCCTCTTCAGGACAGTATCGGGATCAAGTCCTTTATATTTTGACATCTGGATGATTCTTTCTGGCCTGAAGGTGTTTTCAGTATCAATTATGAGCACATCGGAATCGAACCCTCCATTTTCTTCTGGGAGGGTTGAGTTCACAGCAAGCTGGAGCATTATCTGTGTTTTCCCGGACCCAAATTCACCAAAAAATTCGGTTATTGATTGTGTTTCTAGACCACCGCCGAGAAGATCATCAAGATTCTTGCTTCCGGTTGTAAGCTTCTTGATTGATTTCCTTCTCTCAAGTATCTCCTCACCAGTTTCAAAATTTCCAACGTCCGCATACTTCCTGGCAGCAGCTATTATTTTCACAGCCGCACCTTCTGCAATCCCCCCTATCTCTGAAAGATCCTTGGGAGACGCTACTGCAAGCGTCATTATATCGTCGTACCCGTTTTCTCTCAATTTCTCAGCAGTGGCTTCTCCAACTCCCGGCAAATCTTCAATTGTTATTTTCTCTTCTCCTTCCTCTATTTTTTTTGTTTCTGCCAAATTAATACACCTTTCTTCCTATGCCCATAGTTTCATCTGTAGTGCTGACTGATTTATCTCTTTCCAAAAGCTGAAACATTGACCTTATTGCGTCAATATTCTCAGGAATTACATCGCTCTCCTGATGAACAGCCTGAATGTAGCTTGCAACCCTTCCCTTTACCGACACAGATTCTTTCCAAACGGCTATTTCATAAAGGTCTGATCTGTTCAGAGACCTTTCTTTTGCCATCTCCATGATCTGCGCTGTTGAATAGACTCCGTCCTTTCCTGATACCGGTAAGATTCTCTTGTAGCTTGAGAATGATGAAAGCACATCCTCTGCTTTAACTTCTCTCTTCAATACAGCCTGTACTGAATGCACATGCATTAGGGTTGTTGGAACCTTCATTGCAACTGTATTGACCTCTCCTATACTCAGAACAGTCTTAAGATCAGGGGCATGATGTGATGGAATCTTTAGGCTGGGTTCTATTGCGTTCATGGGACCTTTTTTATGGTCATTTGGATCAGTTCCTCTCCTTACCAGCGTTGCATTGACGCTTTCAATTCCAATTTCACTTGAGAGAGGATAAAGCGTCCTTGCAAGACCAGTGGTGTTGCACGAAACTACCCTGACAAAGTCCTTGCCCCATGATTCATTATAATTGGAATATGCATTGAAGCTGGCCTGCGCTGTGTTGTGGTCCTCTCCGCCCTGGAAGATGGCTTTCACATGAAATTTTTCGTATAACTGTTTATTTTTCCTTCCCATTCCTTCAGGAGTTGCATCCACCACAACATCAGAATCGCCCATGAGATCATCCACGGTTCCTTCAGTTTTTATCCCGGCCTCCTGAAACAGTTTTACCTTTTCTTTATCCGGCACAAATATCCTGAAGTTCCTGCTGGCTATCCTGGACATGAAGTCAGGGCTGGATTTTACAATACCAGCTACTGTCATGTCCCTCTGGAGTGATACGGCGTATGCCACCCTTTTGCCAATAGTTCCGTAGCCGTTTATACCGACCTTGATCATTTCTGCTTACTATGTTTTCTCATATTATAAAGATATTCCATGTTTTTGCAAAATGAGTGAAATGATGTATAATACAGATTTTCATCAATATGTCCTACCAGTGTTACTTGGATTTTTAGTATACTTACATGGAAAATATTTTCAATATTGTGAACTTGTGGTCATTATGGATAAAAGTACATTAATTGTACTAATTGGTATTTTTCTTATCACAACGCCGGCCGCACTGGGATCACTACAGGGACCCTTGGCTGCGTCAATACCGCAAATTAATAGTTTCTATGATTTTTCTTCACTTTCTGTCGGATCCATACCGGTAGGAAACAGCTGGGTAGATTTTAAAACAGTGAATAATACTCCCAATTTCGCCTATTACATTAAGAGTACCTCTTACGGAAACGCCCTTCACATTGTCTCATCAAGTGATAGTGTCAGATCCTACCTGGATATGCAGATCAATTATTCAATGCCGGTATCCCTTTCCTTTTACTTTATGTGGAATGATTCCAGTCCCAAACTATACAGCTTCGACCACATCCTATTTATGGAAGGTGGCGCAGATGCATTTGAGTACAGTTTTGGTGTAAAGAACGACAGCATGTGCTCTGTTTTCAACACATCTAGGGATGGGACCGTTTCATCAATCGTACCGATGCATAATGATATATATAAGGCAAGTGCCTCATTTGATCCGTCACTTGGAGAAATGACATTTGAACTAAGGAATGAAAATACAGGGCATATTTCATTTCCCATGTTTTTTAACGGCATAACAACGGAGAAAAACAGCAATGTCTCTGTTCTTTTTGGTGGATTGATTTCGGCAATTTACGTATACAACATAACGGTTGAAAAAAACCTCGACACAGAATTGCCGGAAAACACTGCAGGAAACATCCAATATATTTCAAATTACAGCATAATAAGTTCAGAGAATAGATCCTATGGAGGGAACCAGACTCATCCTTTCCTGGATATACCTCTGAACACTGTAATTTATGTTCTGGAAAATGGATCAATAGAGGGGTACAATTACTTTGAACACCTTTCATATATCATATCCCGGTATACGATGGGAAGTTTTCAATATATAGAGACACTCCAGTATGGGCATACATATGAGGTTTTATGGTTTCAGAACGGAAGCCTGATTGTTCAGGACATCGACACATTGACGCTTGCAGTTGAGAATAAAACTTTCAGTGGGGATTTTTCGGGATTCAGTTCCCTTATTGTTTCCAACACCACTATCCTCTACAATTCTTCCGGTTACATTTATGTAATTAATACATCTGAATCAGGAGGCATACTTTCAACACACATACTTCCGGACGGATATACTGTTATGACAGTATCACAGGGCAATGATTCACTCTATTTTTCTTCAACAGATGGCATGAGGATAGTTGACTATAAGGTTGGACTACCGTCACTTTCCTTTTCAGTAATCGGTCAGAACAATTTAAGTAATTACTGGGTTAAATTTAAGCTGGTTAGCTACGTTGAAGGCAATTATGGATCCATGATGGAGATCCGGCCAGACGGCTTCATCCTTGATAGTGATCTTCTTACTCCTTCCGGGCAAGTTTACTATATCCCAGGAGGTTTCAGCGCCCTAAGTTCCGGCAGCAGTTCCACTCTGTTAAGCAACGGAACCTGCACATTTATTCTCATTGGCAATAGAACTTATAACACGGATGTTGACCTACCTTCTGGAATTGAAGCCGTTTATTTTTCATCCAATGGAACATTTGGTGTTGATATAGCCGGTGACAGAATCACCATATATCATGTTGATGCAGATTATTTCTCAGACTACCATGATAGGATTAACAGAATAGCCATTTATAAGGACGAGGGATTTATATTCAATGTAACTTCCTTTGTTCCTTACACCATTACAAGCACCCTTGGAAACAGGACATTCATTACTGGTGAAGGAGATTTTTTGCCCTTTAATCTTTCAGCTGCGAGAAGCGGTGACAAGGTGCTAAAAAGTCTGATCCATAACATTGCCGGTTACAGTTTTTACTTCAATTACAGTTTCATTGTTGACAACGGAATTCCTTATGTCAATATCACCCCATCCTCCGGTTCTTATATACCACAGAATGCCTCTTTCAATGTTACCGTAACTGATTCTGTACCAGTGGATTATGTCAATGTTACATTTCTTAACCAAACCAAAACCTACTATGACAGTAGCTTCGTTATCTCCCCAAAACTTTACAACTTTACCGGTGTCCTGAATGTTACTGTCTTCATCAAGGATGATCTGGACTATAATTTTACAAGATATTTTGTTTTCAATGTGATGAATGAAACCGTCAATGGATTTTCATGGAATTTGAATTCACAGAACTACCTTTCGTCAGACAATTTAAGCATTAAGTGGGTTCCGGTTGCAAATACAACAGAGTATTCCATAAAATTCAGTGGAGATATTGAAGAGACATTTATCACCCAGTCGGACCAACTGAATGTGTCTCTACCCAATGGCAATTATTCAGTTGTAATGCATGGACAGTTACGTGACGGCATAAGCATAGTTCTCGGAATATCCAATATAACCGTAATAACGTACAGGCCGGAGATTATAATACAAGCAGAAAATGAGACATACTATTCGTTCCATGGAAATTCCCCAAATTCCACTTTTCATATGGTTGTTGCTTCCAACATTACATCAGAGATTGCAGTTGAGGGATTTCTTCCGGATAATACCAGTTTTTTAAGCCTCCATGGAAATTCCCGTGTCCAGATAGCAATAGGAAGGAACTTTACATACAGTTTTAATGGCATTTACAGATTCCTCATAAGATCTCAAAGCCAGAGCGGTACTTTAAATTCCACGGTTTTTTCCATAAGAGTGAACAATACAGTTCCAGAATTCCCATCGTTCCCCACAACAACCTACACAAACCGGACCAGCATAGAATTGCCCTTTAATATCGCCGCAGGATTAGATTATTCTGCAAATATCACACAAAACGGTATTTTACTGAAAAGTGAAAGTATTACAGGAAAGATTTTTAATCTGAGTGCAGGGCAAGGAGTATATTCAATACATTTCACAGCCTACAGCAGGAGCGGCAACCACGCCAGTTCTCAAATGGTTATATATTTCTACTATAATCCGCCCGCGTTATCAATGCATATATCCAACGTGAAACTTGTTTATAGCAATTTCACCAGTTTAAACTATGAAATCAATGATAGTGTGCCTCTTGTTAACTTGACCTTGCATGAGAATAACATAACGGAAGCACTTCCTGCTGCAAACGATTCAGGAACTATAAGAATAGATTTTGCAAAGAACGGGAATTACAGTTTTTTCCTGACTGCAGTGGACAGGTGCGGCAACTTTAATTCCTCAAAACCAGAAAATGTTTCCGTAAAATATTATGACAGGATAACAGGATCAGATATCAGAATTAACATTTTTGGAAACTCTGCACGGCTGGAGGGCCTGGAAATGGGGAATTATTCCCATAATCTGCAGTTTGCATGGTATCTTAACGGAAAGTACGAGGGAAATTCAAGCACGATTAACCTGAATCTTCCATATGGCTACAGCAACGTTACGTTGATTGTCTACTACAATGGAAAAATGCTTGAAGTAAATAAAAGAGTACTGGTTGTGGGATGGATTCCAGAAATTGCGGCACTAGTGTCTGTAGCCGGCATATTTACAATGAGAACCTTTAGGATAAGAAGAAAGCTGAAATCTGGAATTGATCTGGTTTTAAACAATAGGGGAAAATCAGTAAAAGAGGTTGTAAAGGCTGGAAAGAACATGGGTATACCTGGATCTGCCGTTAAGAAGGCTGTATGGAAACTGGCATCGGCTGGGGAAATATCCTTTGATAGGGATCTGGACAATAACCTTTACATAAGGAAGCGCTGATCCGCAAAAGAATTATATTACCTGTTTGCATTGACCCAAATCGAGTAGTTGATAATCCAATGGAGAGAGGAAGATATTTAACGGGCATTATTTTGGCAGTTATCCTTGCAGGGCTATTTATTATGCCTGCTGCTTATGCATCAACTCCACCTCTTTCAGCACCCCCTTCAACTCTGCCATCCATAAACTACTACTACCACAATGTTAAAAAATACACCATATCTTCAACGGACTGGAATAACTTTATCACAGACGTATTGGACAACAGGACAATTGTTACATATAACTGGAGTGCAAACGCAACACAGGACCTTATCATTTTTGATCTATCCTATACAGGTTTGAACATATATGGCAGTTCACTTGTCGTTGCACTCTCCCACATAGGTTCCCCAACAGTGGCCAACATGACAAAGGCATTCTGGGTAGTGGCAAATGATTCCTCCCAGGTCAGCGGCTACACAAATATCAGAGCCCTTGATGCAGGGGCTTATCCGGGATTCTCCTGGTCCACTCCAGCTATAAAGCCCATGGCTGTTACCGAGAGGAACATAGCAATAGTGGTTGGGATAGTTGCCGTGACATTTATACTATACTTCGTGTTCAACAGAAAACGCTAAATTCTCAAATCAGAAATCATTATTGCCTGATCCTTTCAACCGTATTCTCCCTTATAACCCAACCCTAAAATAAACAGCAGTAATGTTCTTTTATCAACACGCAGGTGCCAAATATGAAAGAAGTTTATGTTGTTGGGATTACTGGCGGGTCAGGGAGCATACTGGGAATACGTCTACTGGAGAGTCTCAGGAATTATGAAGTGCACCTTGCCGTATCTGAAAGTGCATTCAGGGTGTTGGAACTGGAAACTGATTATACAATGGAGTACATTAAAAGCCTGGCCCCGTATATCTATGATGACAGGGATATTGCTGCCAGGATCAGTTCTGGAAGCTTCAGGTTCAACACAATGGTAATAGTGCCGTGTTCCATTTCAACCCTTGGTAAGATATCATCCGGAATTTCCGATACTCTCATTACAAGGGCAGCAGCGGTTGCATTGAAGGAGAGAAGACGCCTGATTCTTGTTCCAAGGGAGATGCCTCTCAGCACCATAGTGCTGGAGAATATGGTAAAGCTTTCCAGAGACGGAGTTATTGTTGCCCCTGCAGTACCGGGATACTACAATAGACCAAAAACCTCGGAAGAGATGGTAGATTTTGTTGTTTCAAGGATACTAGATCTGATGGGGATTGAAAACAGCCTTATGAAAAGGTGGAAGAGTGGATGAATATCTTTTCTTAGCGGATGCAATGCTTGGAAAACTTTCCAGATGGATCAGGATATGCGGATTTGACACGTGCTATACAGATTCAACAATGAGAGATTCAGATATTCTGGTTAAGATAACAAAATCCGGAAGGATACTTATTACTAGAGACAGGGAACTTTCATTGAGATCAGATCATTCTTTACTTATAAAAAGCCATAGATCTGATGAACAGCTTCTGGAGTTTTTGAGGAAATATCCACCACAGCCTTCAAAATTTTTTACAAGATGCACTGTCTGCAACGGAATATTGGATCCTGTCGACCCCCCATATTGTGGACTCACCGTACCAAAAAGTGTTGCCCATCGTGGACTGAAAGTAAATGTGTGCAGAAACTGCCACAAAATTTACTGGAATGGAACGCACAGAAAGAGCATTGAAATAAAACTAAGGTCAATAATGGAGATTATTTCTAATGAAAATCATTGAACAGGAGAAAGAGGATGGATTCATGGCGCTTTACATACAAGACCTGGATGATCTCTGGTATCTGCAGAATATAATTACTTCAGGAGATCTTGTTAGAATGACCACTCTAAGGAGGGTGGAAAAGAAGGAAGATATGACCAGGTCAAAGGAAACACAGCGAAAGCCCGTTACTCTGACAATTGTAGTTGAGATCATACATTTCCAGGAGTTCTCAAGCAACCTAAAGGTTCTGGGAAAGATTGTGGAAGGAGATGAAGGCATTATTGGCGAACACCATTCTT
This sequence comes from Oxyplasma meridianum, assembly GCF_038024865.1. Classification (NCBI taxonomy): domain Archaea; kingdom Methanobacteriati; phylum Thermoplasmatota; class Thermoplasmata; order Thermoplasmatales; family Thermoplasmataceae; genus Oxyplasma; species Oxyplasma meridianum. The sequence continues at coordinate 1,347,050 of NZ_CP133772.1, forward strand.
TCCAGCTGGGACTGGAGGATACTGTATACATTAAGAAAGATTCGTGGTCGGATCAGCAGAGAAAAATGCTGACTGAGGCTACAGAGGGGCTTTACAAGGTAAAATATCACATAATATGTCTTGACGATGAGGAAGCTGTAATATCCGTCCTGAGAAACTATGGCATTCAGGTTGTTGCCAGGATCAGATCAGGGAAATCCGGAAAGGATTATTCATCATCGGGAAAAGGGGATCACTATTTCCAGGAGATATATGAAACACTTATCAGCAAATCTGTTACAGGGAAATTCCTTCTGATTCTGGGGCAGGGGTTTACCAGGGAGTCTCTGGCTGAATATTTGAAGGCAAGGCAAAAGTCACTTGATGTTAAAATTGTCACATTCCCAACCAACAGATCCGACGAAGCAGCGATTTATGAATTCCTTGCATCCAAGGACAGCGAGAGCATATTTTCTTCCATGAGGCTAGCTGAAGAACAGAAACTTTTGGAAATTTTCCTTAAGAATCTTAAAGGCAATGAACTCGCCGTTTATGGGAAGGAAATGGTTGAAAAGGCCATTGAATCCGGTGCAATAGAAACTTTGCTTCTCTCGGAAGATGCATTCAAGACAGATGAGGGAAGGAGAATACTGGAGAAAATGAAGAGTTCCGGTTCAAATGTACATGTGTTCAGCTCTCACAGCGATCCCGGAAATGTTGTGAAAAGCTTTGGAGGATATTGTGGAATCTTGAGATACAAGCTGCCTGATCAGGACTTTCAAAATGCATAATTTTCAATAATTCCCCATATACCTCATAATTTTTGAAATGAAAAGGTAAATATAATTTCTAACGTTATACGCAGGAACGCTCCGATGGTGTAGTCCGGTCAAGCATTTCGGCCTTTCGAGCCGACGACTCGGGTTCAAATCCCGGTCGGAGCATCAATTCTACTTAAACTGGAACTCTGCCTGTAAAGAACCCCACTTTTTTCGCCTCCTGTACTGCAGCGTTCTGGGAATGATACAGATAGATCTGTGTCGGCAACATATCCTTATGGCTAAGCAGCCTTTATACATAGTATACGGATACACCATGTTTCAGCATATCCCTTGCGCATGTGTGTCTTGACATATGCAGATGGAAATTCAACCCTGCCTTCATTGTTACAATTTTGCATCTCCTTGACCATCCAGTCCGTGAATTCGGCAAGAACTAACATAATTTTTCGTCCTCAAGCACCAGAAAGCTACCACCGGAACAAGTTCGGCCACCTTCATGCAGGACTTGCCGAAAAACAACTATCCCATTGTGCAACCATTGATTCCAACCTGTTAGCCGCCCTACAGTATGCATCATGCAGGTACTGATTAAATCCTAATTTAGTGGAGATGATTGCCAGCCTGCATTGCCTCTTCCCGCGCCTTCTGGATGTCTTGCAGGAGTGATCCCACAGATCAGTCAACAGAAGATCTTCTCTATGACCCATATTGTCATAGGAAAATTTTATTCACTGACTCTCGTAAATGTTTTCCACTCTCTCACTGACGGAACCTGAGGTGCAAAGAACATTCAGAGACATCCTGCTTCTCGGTTTCCCCTTAAATGGGCACCTCTTCAAAATTATTTAGAATTAATTGTATGATCTCGCCATACTTACCCATCTTCTATTTTCAACTTTCATTTTCGTTTTAAGTATTGTCAGTTCAACTCATGTGATAACACGCGAAACACGCATTTGGACAGAATCATATTCTTTTTTCATGATATTCTTTATAATATGAAAAGCTTAGAAGTGTGTAGGTATTCGCTTTACATAGTTTGACGAACATAGATAAAAATAATAGCCATTCGTCATTATATAAATTACTTTGATACCTTCTCTTCCATGTTCATCTTTTATTTTCAGGTATGTGTCTCTAAATGAATCCGGAACGGTATAGAGAAATGACATATGCGTTTATACTTGTGTCAATACTATTTACATGTTTTTATTGAATGTGGCTGAAATAAAGGACTGGAAAACAACATAGAGATTAAGTGCAAATAAGATAGAATTCATATGGAGAGCTTAAACCCCAGGTTCAGTCGAATAAAGCAACATGCGTTAGTCAGAGGTACTTTAGGTTCATTAATATAGTGAAATTCTCCATTGTGCTATTTTGACCTTAAAGGCTGTAGAGAGATCATGGGTAGAAATTAGGTAAATTTTGACATTGCCTCATTGTTCATTGTTGTGACTGTGATCTGACTGATGATTTGGATGATCCAGTTTGGGAAGTTTTCCTGATTTGAAATTTTCAACCGCCTCTTCTATGCCCATACCTGCAGCTATATAGAGATCTCCTTTCCCCTCCAGGAATTCAAACGCATGTGAACCTATGCCTGATACGATGATTGTTGAAGCCCCCCTGTCAAGTGCCGATCTCAACATCCATATCCCCCTTGCAGAAGGTGCGGTGAGTGCAGGATTTTCGTATTGTTCAATTATAGATATTGAAGGTTCTGTTTCATAAATGCGAACCATTTCAGCCTCCCCGGGACCACTTACAATTCCACCGGTTTCCGGTAATGCAATTTTCATAACCCTTAATGCCAATGTGGTACAATATTGTTACCCAAAAATTTTTTCAAGGAAATTGTAAAAAATTCCATATAAATATGATCACCTGTGGGATGTTTCTGCCGATAACATGATGGAAGTAAACATATAATTATGTGGAAACCGTACCTGTAGCATGGCAGATAACAACGTAACTATAAGCAAAGGACTTGAAGGAATATACATAGCAAATACCACACTTTGCCAGATAGACGGTGCGCATGGCAAGCTCTGGTACAGAGGATACCCCATTGAAACCCTTGCGGATAAATCGAATTACGAAGAGGTTGCATACCTTCTCCTTTACGGCAATCTTCCAAAAAAGAAAGACCTTGAGACTTTTAGAAAGAAGCTGATTTCGGAAAGAGAAGTTCCCGAATCGATTGCAGACATAATTAGGACATTTACTGGGAGGATGCACCCCAACGATGTTCTCAGGACATGTGTCTCAGCTCTTCCCGCTTTTGATGTGGATATGAATGACAAGAGCGTAGAAGCAAATCTGGAGAGGGCAATAAAGCTCACGGCCAAACTTCCAACCATAGTGGCGATGATTGGCAGATACAAAAGAGGAAAACCGTTTTTAGCACCATCGTCAACCCTTTCACACGCAGCTAATTTCCTTTACATGCTCAACGGAGTAGAACCTGACAGCGAATCGGCAAAACTTATGGATCTGATGTTTATGCTCCATGCAGAGCATGGAAGCAATGCCTCCACATTTTCAACTCTTGTTACGGGATCAACACTTGCCGATGTCTACGCCTCAGTTGTTGCAGGCATATCAACGCTCAGAGGACCTCTGCATGGTGGAGCAGATGAAGCTGCCCTGAACATGATGAGAGCAATTGGAAATCCGGAAAACACAGAAACATATATTGAGGATGCACTGGCTGGGAAGCAGAGAATAATGGGCTTCGGTCACAGAGTTTACAAAGCTTACGATCCAAGGGCCAAAATTGTTTACAACTATCTCAAAACATTCATGACAAAGACCACAGATCCCACCATTGAGAGATTGCTGGAAATTGCCCTGAGATCGGAGAAGCTAATGGAGGAAAAACTGAGCAAAACAAAAGGGATATGGCCGAATATTGATTTCTTCTCAGGTCCATTATACACTGCGGTAAACATACCATCTGATCTGTTTACTCCTGTCTTCGCCGCAGCAAGAGTGGTGGGCTGGACTGCACATCTTTTTGAATACTGGCAGAACAACAGGCTTTTCAGGCCTCTTGACAATTACACTGGAAAACTAGATATAGAATATGTGCCAATAGATAAGAGATGAAGTTGTAAAAATAACTTCTCTTTTTCGTTTTTCCACAAATTTTTGGGATATATATTATTCTGCGAATATCAGAACCCCATGTCGGGATCTCCACAGTGGAAGTATATTGCTGTTTTCATGTGATCCCTATTCCGGTATCCATAGGCCATCTTCTGGATTGTTGCTTTCTTAGATCCAATGCCTTCTGCTATTGCGTTTGTGATGTGAAGTGTGAAATATGAAAGTATTCCCTAGAGATAGTTCGTCATCATCTTTGCTACCCTCTTCACTGGTGTAAGCCTGGAATGCAATGCCCGCTGATACCATTTATTCCAGAATGATCTCACCTCCTCTTGAGTGCTTGAATTCCAGAAGTCCCTTAGATTCTCCTTAATGGCATATTCCCTTGCTGTTTTAAGATGATATTTCTTTAGATCTTCATATCTTTCTCTGTATCTTTCAGGTAAATTTTCTTAAGAATATATCCATATGTATCTTGTCTTCTTCAGTATATACTTTGCATCTGCAATCCTGGACTCAGATCTTCTAACGTCATCAACCGCTGAATTCATGTGTTTCATTATGTGGAATCAATACCATCTTTGATTCAGCATCTGTGTCATGTAATTTTGTAGATGCTACAAGTTGATGTTAAATATCCATGGATACTCATCTCATATCAAGCGCTTTGTCACAAATGCTTTTGTAATATAGATCAAGGGATTTCTGTTTCCTGTCAAATTCCACATGATCCACTCCGGATCTGTCGATATCATATATAACCGTGATATAGCGAAGATACTTCCCATATGATTTTTCATCTATTCCCATGCTTTCATGTATGGATAAATTTCTTTCAATACACCAATCCACAGATCTCTTCATGATCCCATGTGCCTGATTCCATGTGAACCAGAGGATAGTTGCAGAGTTCTTGATGTCCATGTTTTTCATGATATATACAAGGGTAAAACGTGTTGAAAACCGGGAATGCTTCGCCCACCGTGGAGGTGTTGCCTGAAGCTTTCCATGATCAGTTCATTTCACTCTGGGTATATGGTCATGAATGCATACATGATATACTCCACTGTCCAGATCCCTACATACTCTCTCCTTCATATGATCAAAGATGCAGTATTCTTTACTGCAGATATGACGCTGCCATCTGCAGTTTTCCTCATGGTCAAGATGGGCATCTATTCTAAGGTTATTTGGAGTGAGGGTGATCTTTGAGAGAAAATACGGTATGGTGGTTGATTATAGGTCTTCTATCAATTTTTTTTAGTACATGAAAATGCAATGGAATACCCATTACTATTCTATCACAAATATTGTAGGGTGAGTTTTTTATTAAAAATAATTAATCGTAGCCGCAGCCACACTGTATGGCGTCTATTTCCCTCTGGTGCTCTGCCCCACACATTGAACATTCATACTTTCCTTTTTCCAGAACCTTCACCCCCTTCATTGTCAAAATAAACCATGGGATGTTTATAAAATTTACGATTCAAATATTCGTCAATTGACTTTCTTTTTTCCATAATTTACAAGCAGACACTGCATTTCAATGGATTGTAAGGTTTTCAATGCATTCCTGAAATATATTGTGTGTTGTTAAGTCAGACTTTAAATCCGGTTTTAAATTAAGTGGTTACACGGCGATTTTAACCGCAAGGCCTATTAACCAAATTATTCCATTGATCTATCCAATACATATTGTTGTTTCAACAACAGAACGCCTTATTTATCCAGAAAAAATTTAAGATATTTGGAAGAAAGAACTTTAGTAATGGAATTTGCCTGAAAATACAACATTACCAAAACATTGAGTGCTGAAAAGGTTAAGCATGGCGTTAAACCTCCCTTATAAATGAAACATAGAGTTTATAATTTATATACATTTTACATTCTGTGGAAATAACTCCCGTAGTTTCATATGCAGACTTAAAAACACACCCATGCTTCTTTACCCGAAATGTTCTATTTTCTAGACGAAGATAATCTCACAGTCAATGCCGTTTTCACCCTGATACCTGAAACTTACAGAATTTTTCCTCATACATCATTGCAGATTGCCCTTGCCAGCTGCACCCTTTTACGAATACTATGAGTTGCATCATACCCTGAAGCAACGTATGTGGGGCATACAATTTCACAGAAACCGCAATTTATGCACCTTTCAGTTTCAATTATGACCCTGTCCATGATCAATTTGTTTCTGGGTGCTTCTTTGATTCCATTTTCCAAGAGAATCATAGAATTATGCATATAAAACTATTTCATCTTTTCATAAGTCCAGCCAATAAGAATGCTGGTTTAAAGGTCAGCGTTATGTGGTATATGCCCTATGAATCAGAGAACCCTCAGAAAATGGGTAGTAAAAGTTTTTTACTCTAATATTGACAAGGTATTTTTCTGCCTGTGAAACCGCAAGTGGATGAAGCACCTTTGCACCTTCCAGTGAAAGTTTTTCAGCCTGATCATAAGTGATATCCCTAAGAATAGAGCATGAACTGCTGCTTTTCGGATCACCGCTCATTATACCGTCAACATCTTTCCACAGAATGAGGTTGACTGATCCAACGCATGATGCCACGATAGAGGCTGTATAATCGCTGCCATCCCTTCCAAGAAGGGTGGTTTCACCTTTATCGTTTCTCCCAATGTATCCTGTGACAACTGGAATTTTACCATCAAAAACAGCTTCTGTCAGTGGCCTCCTGATATTTCCTGCTGTTTCCTCCATTGATACAGTTCCGTTAAGATGCCCCCCTCTGGTTATTATTCCCAGAGAGTCTGCAAAGTACTTTTCTGCAGGCAGACCCTTCTGCCTCAGAGCTGCAGCCACCAGAAGCACAGAAATTTTCTCACCGAAGCTCTGAAGAAAAGCCGAATGCTTTTCAATATTTGCTGGGTCTTCTGTTATGGTCAAAACATATAATTTTATCAGGTCAAGGCATGAACTCAGGCCTTCTTCAAATTCTGCCAGATGTGGACCGGTAAGTAATGAACGCGCAATTGCCATATGCCTTTCTGAAAGGAAATTGGAAAGTCCTCTCACATCTATGTTTCCCCCATCACAATAAATAAAACTCCTGATGGTATCCGTAACGCTTTTGAAAGCACTCATAACGACAATACAGTTCTTTTCTCCCCATATTATGTCAAGAACTCTTGAAAGATTTTCTGCGTCTGCGAGGCAGGATCCGCCGAATTTCATCACCCTTATGTCCCCAGATTCCATTTCAGACCATCCCCCGTTTAAACATAAGTTCTGCATTTAGCACTGAACCTCCAGCGGCCCCCCTTATGGTGTTGTGGGAGAGTGTGACATATCTTATCACCTTTCCAGATATCTTTAATCTTCCCACTGTTGCTGCCATGCCTCTGGCACGAACCGGATAGCCAGCCATAGAATCCAGATAAGGCTGAGGGCGGTTTTCTTCCTTCCTCAGTATTAAAGGCTTTTCAGGAGCAGAAGGAAGATTTATCTCCTGAGGATGGGATCTGAAGTTCATGAATGCTTCCGATACCTCTTCAACGGTAACTTCCTCATGGATTGTTACACTAACAACCTCAAGATGGGAATCTCTCACCGGCACTCGGACACATGTGGGGTTAACCTTTACATCTGAATTCTTTATCCTGCCAGATTCCAGCGATCCAAACATTTTTGGTATTTCCTTTTCCATCTTTTCTTCTTCATCCCTGATATATGGAATGATATTGTCCATTATGTCCATTGAAGGTATTCCTGGATAACCTGCTCCACTCGCCGCCTGGAATGTGGTTACATTTACATCCCTCATCCCATACTTTAACAGGGGCTTAAGGGAAAGTGCCAGACCTATGGAACTGCAGTTACCGTTCGCCACAATATAGCCATCCTTTTCTGTTACAATGTCAAGAAATTCGCTGTTTACCTCTGGGACCACAAGCGGTACATCATCCCTCATCCTGTTTGCCGAAGCGTTGGTAAATACTGGGATACTGTGTGATGCCAGTTCCAGTTCGGCTTCCATTGCGAGATCATTTGGAAGGGCACTGAACACGATATCCGGGTCAATTCTTTTTACCTTTTCAATATCCAGCTGGTTTATTGTTTCGCTGAGAAGATCGGATTGAGGTATACAGTAATCGGGTAGTTTCAGTACATCCGAAAGTTTCTTTCCGTCACTTGCCCATCCGCCAAATAGACCGATGACATTGAAATACGGATGATTGGATAGCATCTGGCAGAATCTCTGGCCAACAAGTCCACTTGCACCCAATATAACGGCATTCCTCTTTTCCATCACACCACCGCCTTACTCATCCCGTACAACAGAGAGAAATTTGCATATTCGTAAGCGTACTGCAGATATCCAATTGACAGCATGAGACAGGTTTCCGATTATGCCGGATTATTTAGAAATTAGCTGCTATTATATTCCCTGCAGTAATTTCTTTTATGCAAAATAAATATTTATATTTCAATCACGCTGCGATGTGCATTACACCCTTTTAAGGAAACTATATTTATGGCATGGAGATGAACTGACACTGTCATCTTTTAGATTATATCTTCTAGTTTTTCGGAGACCTTAAGGAATGGAATAAGGGAATCGATTACTGCCTTCCCTTTCTGGGTAAGTGAATAGGTAACGCTATCCCTGCTTTCTGTTCGAACTATAAGCTTCATGCTTTCCAGATCTTTCAGGCGTTTAGAGATTATTGTTGAACTTGAATGTGGAATACTCCTAAGTATTTCGTTGAAATTTTTCCTCAACCCTTCATGTTCAAGAATTGCCAGGATAAGCATGGTATACTTTTTACCTATCTGCGAGAAAATGGGAAGTGCCGGATCTATGCATATGATGCCATCTTCGCTTCTGATCATGCATATGTCCCCCCTTTTCTTTGTCCTTTCCCTCTCCCTTTCTTCAATATTCATGTTTGTTATTCCAGTACTGGATATATAGCTAAATCCCTTTTCATTTTTTTGGTAGATGATCAGTTATGAAAAAATAATGGTCTGATTCAGGTCAGGTAAACTTTTCTTTAGTTTCTGGTATATATAAGATTTTATGATTGAGTTCCATGGCATCAAAAAAAGTAACACTGCGTGTGTTTGGAATGACCTGCGATGACTGCGTGAGAACGGTAAGCCAAGGGCTTAAGGAAGCAGGGGCTTGGGAGATTTCTGTGTCACTGAAAGATGGCACTGCATCTGCTTTAGTTGACGAAAACAAAATAAAGCCTGATGATCTTTCCAGGATACCGGTTTTCGGCGAAAAATCACACTACAAGGCACAGGTTAGAAAGGTGGAGTGATCTTGAGAAGTGAATATGATCTCATAATCCTCGGAAGGGGAGCCGCAGCTTTCTCAGCCGCAATCAAAGCCAGTGAGTTAACATCCGGACAGGCGACAATAGCCATGATAGGTTATGGTCCACTTGGGGGAACCTGCGTGAACGTTGGATGCGTTCCGTCCAAGTATCTTATAGAGGCGGCCAAAGTAGCACATATACAGTCTCATCCCAGATATCCCGGAATTGAACCTCAGAGAAATTCCATAAATTTCAGGGAACTTATGGAGTCTCTTCGCGGGGCGGTTAGAGAAGAGAGAATCTCCAAGTATGAGAATGTCGTGAAATCTTATGGGAATATTGATTTATATGATGGTAAAGCTCAATTTGTGGACAACAAAACCATAATTGTAAAGAACAATCAACACACTGAAAAACTGAAAGGGTATAACTTTATAATTGCAACCGGTTCTTCCGCAAAAATACCAAAAATACAGGGTCTCGAAGAAACGGGATACATAACAAGCAATACAGTCTGGGATCTTAACAATCTTCCCAAAAATCTGGCAATACTGGGGGGAGGTTTTATAGGGCTTGAAATAGGGCAATCGCTGCAGAGACTTGGCACAGATGTTACCGTCATAAAGGAGCATAACTCAGTTGCCCCGGGAATTGAGGAGGAGATAGGGGAGAGACTCATGGAGATACTGGCGTCTGAAGGGATTGTTTTCATGAATGGCAGAAAGGTACTTAGAGTCTATTCCCGCAATGGAAAAAAAGTAGTTGAAATGCAGTCTGATCTGGGAAAAGAAGAGGTAGAGGCAGATGAAATACTCGTTTCATCTGGAAGAACGCCAAATGTGGCAGATATTGGCCTTGAAAAGGCTGGAGTCCAGTACTCAGAGAAAGGTATATCTGCAGATGAAACAATGAAAACATCAAACCCACTTATCTATGCCGCCGGGGATGTTGTTGATCAGAGATACAAACTGGAGACGCTTGCAGCCAGTGAGGGTTCCATAGCCGCCTACAACATATACTCAGGCAATGAAAAGAGAGTAAAACTGCAACTGGTTCCATGGGCTGTTTTTACGGAACCACAGATCGCATCCGTGGGATTATCTGAATCACAGTATAACGCAACAGGAAGAAAGGCAAACACAAGAGTTGTTCCACTTGATCTCATACCAAAGGCGAGAATACTCAGGGAGGATCATGGTGTTTTCAAGATCGTGGTCGACTCTGAAACTGAGAAGGTAGTGGGTGTTCATGCCCTTTCCCCCTATGCTGCTGAATTCATAATTGAAGGTGTCTACGCTATAAAATATGGCCTTACATTCAGGGACCTGGTTGAAAATAGCCATATATTCCCAACAGTAGCCGAAGGTATAAAACTTACAGCCCAGTCGTTCACAAGAGACCTTTCAAAGATGAGCTGCTGCATGGAGTAAGTATGACGTTTTTTATGGGCATTTTTCCATTTAATGGGAAAGACTTTTTTTCCCGGAAGTGAATGATATAGAAGGAAACGGATTAAATGATAGAGTGCATAATGCTAAACCTAGTAAATTGAACAATTGCAAGGAGTGTTAAACTAAACTTTCCCAAGGCAAATCCATGATAGAGACAGGTAAACTCCTCAGCAGGAAAAGATTAAAAAGATAAACATACGAAAAAATAAGAAGTAAAATACCGTTACAACCATCTGATACTTTCTGGACCGCAATACTTCATCTAGGTAATTGAAACCATGGGAGTTTACGACCATTGATACATGGGAAATCTGTCAAAATATGATATGAAACCTTTTCCATAATAGGTTAATCTGGAATAACCTTAGAATCGATATAACGTTTTTATTGCGGATTATTATTCCATTGAGTGGAGAAATCCCAGAACATCTCGTCAATAAGAAATTTTGCAGATCCGTATATACAAATTTCTGGATCAACCACCATACTGAAAATAGCTGAAGGTTGGAATAACAGCATTTACCAGATTGGCGACGAATATCTGGTGAAAACTCCGCTGAACCATAAAGGTGAAGACCAGATGATCCTTGAGATAAGGGTCTCCAGATTTTTGCAGGGAAAAATTTCAGCTCCCATTCCATCTTTTTTGCATTACGGCAAAATGGATGATGGAAATTTTGCCGCTCTGTACAGAAAAATTGATGGTGTTAACATTACAAATAAAGAATACGGAAGGCAGGAGGATAGAATTAAGCCTGACTGCCTGGAAAAAGATGAAAAATTGAAGTTTTTCAGAAGCATCTCTGAAATTTCCATAGAAATAATGTCGATTTCCAATGAAGGTATGCCTGAAGTTGCCATAAGAGACGGAAAAACCATCATAAAACATTACATGGACATGCTCAGACTTGCCCGTGAGAATATTTTTAATCTTATTGACCGAAATTCAGAAAGTCGGATTGAGGAATATTTTGGGAATACCCTGAAGCCCGAAGTATTCAATTTTAACCCATGTTTCATTCACGGTGACCTTGGGGGGTGGAACATACTTTATGACAGGCAAGCAATGAAAATTTCAGGTCTGCTTGACTGGGGTAACGCATCCCTATCAGATTTTGCCCTGGATTATTCAGAACTCGTATACGATTATGGTGATGAATTTTCAGCTGTTTTCATGGATTATATGAAACAAAAAGGGATTAAACATGACCCTGGCTTTTTGAAAAGATCAGCTTTCTATGTGAACATAGCAGGAATCATAGATGCATTATACGGAATTGAAACCGGTAATAATGCATATATAAAGCATGGTCTGGAAGAGATTGAAATGATATTTTAGGTCTGAAGCATTGTAACTCTTCACCTTGTCAGATTTTTACTTGGGCCGGGGAATCTTTTTAAAACATTATAAAATGGCAAACCATGAAAGCCATGATGTTGAACAGGACTGGTCCTGCCAGCTCAAACCCACTAAAACTGGAGGATGTGGAAAAACCTGTTCCAAAAGCAGGAGAAGTACTGGTAAGGGTGATTTCAGTGGGAGTTTGCAGATCGAACCTGCACATGATAGAGGGAGACTGGCTGCATGATGGAGTTCCATCAAAGTTGCCCATAATTCCGGGGCACGAAATCATAGGTGAGATAGCAGATCTGGGTGATGGAGTGAATTGGCTGAAAAAAGGACAGAAAGTTGGAATACAGCCCCTCTGGTCCACATGCGGGAGATGTGAATACTGTCTCACTGGAAGAGAAAACCTTTGCCCTCACAAGGAGATCACAGGAGAGACTCTTGACGGTGGCTACGCTGAATATATGCTTGGAAACGCCATGCACGTATATCCAATACCTCAGGGAATTGATCCGGATCTTTCGTCTCCCCTGTTCTGTCCAGGCGTTACTGCTTACAGGGCAGTTAAAAGATCTGATCTTGGCCCTGGTAAAACCGCATATGTCATGGGTATAGGAGGCGTGGGCCATGTGGTTGTTCAGATAGCAAAACTTACAGGTTCTAGGGTTGTTGCAATCTCTACACGAGAGGAACACAGTGAACTTGCTTACGAAAGTGGTGCAGATGACGTGCTCAATCCGGGAGTTAAGTATGACAGGCTGGGAGATCATGTAAGAAAGGCAGATTCGGTCATTGTTTTCTCTCCAAACCAGGACGCAATAAATGCCGCTTCAAAATTGGTCAAGGCAGGAGGAAACATTGTACTTGGGGTTCATGGTGGCATGGATCGGATCAGTTTTGTTGATGAAATTCAGATTAGGGGGAGCGTTATTGGCCCAAGAAGCGATATGTATTCCGTGCTTGACCTAGCTTCTCATGGAAAGATCAGGATACATTCCACAAAATACAGGCTTTCTGAGGCAAATGAGGTGATCAACCTTTTGAAAAAAAAAGAAATAAAGGGTCGTGCTGTTCTTATCCCTTAATATTTTTTCCAGCTTTATTTTTTTTTATATAAATGGTTCTTCCCAAATTTTTGTGGATGTATATATTTCCTATATATCTAATTCAAATGTCATTTCTCTACAATATGAATCCCACCTAATGACTTGAGATAGTTTTCATGTTACAAGGAGATTTTAGTTTTAATTCTTAAAAACACAACTTAAATTATAGATGACGCATGTTAGCCACACATTTAATAGCAATGACTTTCCATATTATGAGAATAAGGAGAAGCAACCACTATTTTTTCTCATATTTACTGAGAAGCACCAACCAGATCAACGTTTATGAAAAACTGAAATATGAAGCCATGCTGAGAAATATGGATTGAGAATTATTCTATCCACAATATTGTAGGATGAACCATATAAGTTTAATCCCTAAATTTTATATTTCCGGATTTGCATGCTGCGGCTTTTGTTTTAACAAAGTTTAACAAAATATTTATGAATGAGCAGGATTTAAGTAGAAAAGTACGGTGAATTAATATGACGAAATTTGTTTTAGTTGGAGATACAACTTTAAGTTATGAATACAGAAATTTTCCATTACTGGATTTTCTTCCCTGCGCACCCAGCAGAGCCGTACCGGGAAGCATATACAGATTCCTTAAGGGACCGGCACCTCCTGCCCTTCCAAGCGGTGAAGCAGTATTTGCTCCATACGCATTGAGAAAACTTGAGGCGGCCCTTCTTAGAAGATATCCCAGAAAGGATGTTGTGGTTGCACACGAGGACTACCTTGAGAGGTTCGTTGATGAAGAGACAGAAATAATAGGAGTCACAACGATGGATCCACTTGGTGTTGGCCCAACAACAATGTCCTACTATGCCCTCTTCGGGGGGGAGATGAGCGCCTGGGTAAGAAGAGAATGGGATGCTCTAATTGAGAGAATAAACCGTGTAAGGGAAGGAAAAAAGGCAAAACTTATTGTTGGTGGCCCGGGAGTCTGGGAATTCACCCTGCTCAGGGATGAAATAGATAAATACAGGTTTGATTACATATTCCAGGGTGAAGCTGACGATATTGCTGATTTGCTTTTCGAGCAGATATCTGAGGACAGCATTGACCCTCAGCTTTTCTACCGTGGTTACATGACATATGACGACCATTTCAGGAAGGTACTGAAAAAGGACGATATGTTTCTCGCAAGAGGAATTACAAAACAGGCGTATCCCAGACTTGAGGACATACCTGAGATAGTCAACCCAGCGATGAAAGGTATGGTTGAGGTTATGAGGGGGTGCGGTGTTGGATGTGATTTCTGTGAGGTTACACTGAGGCCCTTGAGATACAATTCAGTTGAGAGAATAGTCAATGAAGTGAAGGTTAACCAGAGAGCGGGCATAACAAACGGCTGGCTTCACTCTGATGAGATCTTCGCTTACAAGCATGGTCCTATGTACGCTCCCAATGAAGAGGCTCTCAGCGAGATGTTCACTGCAGTAATGAATGTACCTGGCATAAAGACTGCCAACCCTACCCATGGAAGGGTTTCAATACCTGCCGGTTTCCCTGACATGATAGCTAAATTCTCAAAGATCCTGAAGGCCGGGCCAAGGAACTGGATCGGTATACAGACGGGTGTTGAAACTGGAAGTGACGAACTTGCAAAAAGGCACATGCCCAACAAAACAATGCCGCTAAAGATAGGTCCTGACGGATCATGGGAGCAGATTGTGTGGCAGGGTGTTTACGTACAGACAAGAAATTACTGGAGGCCTGCATTCACCATACAGGTTGGGCAGGAAGGAGAGACGGTGCAGGATGAATGGGACACCATTGCCATGATTAACAGGCTGAGCAATTCCTATGTTGATGGGAGACCATTCGAATTTACGGTTACCCCACTCGTGAATGTGCCACTGGGAAGGATTAAATCAAGGAGCCTCAACAAGGATCTTCTGACAACTGAGCAGCTTGCCGTTTACTACGCCTCATACAGGCATCTTGCCAAAATGTCGGCAAGAGACGGCTACAGGGACAGCACTGGAAACTTTATTTCAAGGCTTGGAACTGGCACGATAATATCGTCCGGGGGGTTTGCCATGATGAAATTTGTTGAATCAGTGGCAAAGAAGAAAGGCGTTGACATAGAAAAGGTAAAGAAATTTGGACTTGAGAACAGGAGCGAGTTTACTTCACTTGCCTCCATGAGCAGCGCCTGATCCGGTATTTTTCACCATTTACTCATTTTTTTGCCGGAGTGAAAAACTAATATTTTATTACCAATACACTTTACTGTTGATTGTTAAGAATTCTGAACCACTGGATTTTTCATATACCCCTTCAAAGCTTCCTTTCCGTGAAAAGGAACTTGCAGATATAAGGAAGATACTCATAGATCCAATAAAATCAGGAGTATACACCAACCTGGTCATATACGGAGATTCCGGCACGGGAAAAACTGTGTCAGTGAAGTTCCTCATCAGGGAGGAAAAGAACCCGCTGATGATCTATGAGAATGCCCTTTCTTTCGGCAGCCTGAAGATACTTCTCCTTGATGTTATAAACAGACTTGGAGGCATAACTGCAAACAGATCTCTCCCGTATAAGGATATTTTCAGAATCATTAAGAAGAGTCTTGAGACCAGGAGAACTGGACTTGTGCTTGTCATAGATGAGGCTGTTAACATACTGAGGAACGACAGTGAAGGTTTCTATAATCTTCTCAGGGCACGTGAACTTTACTCTGTTCCGGTATCTACTGTGATGATCTCCATAGACAATCCACTTATGTATATGACCAGGGATGACAGGAGATCGGTTGGCATATTTTCCAGCCTCAGGTTCCAGAGGTACAACCAGGATGAACTTTACGGTATTATAGAGGAAAGATCAAGGCTTTCACTTGTAGAGACTTCATACACTCCGGATATTCTCTACTTCATCTCCGAGATAGCACAGCAGTTTGGGAGCGGCAGGGTGGCCATAGAGCTTCTCCAGAAGTCTGCGTACATATCGGAATACAGGAAGTCTGATATGCTTGAGAATGAGGATGTAAGGGCTGCCAAGGCCCTCATAAACCCCTATATAACGGAGAGCAAGCTTGCTGAACTTGACATTGACGAACTTGTTGTACTTCTTTCCATATGCAGGTGCCTCATGAATGAAACAGAGACACAGGTAAGCTCAATAATACTTCAGACAGATTCTTTCTGCGAGCAGTATGAGATGAAGAAGATGGATTCCTCCAAGATCTACCGAATTGTGAAGAAACTTGAAACAATAGGGATCATTGATGGCAGGATCGTGGGAAATGGTGACAGAAAGGGCGTATCAAAGCTCATAGGCATAAGTGATGTTCCTGTTGCTGTATTGAAGGAGAAGATAGAGAAGATCATTGAAAATATTCTCTGATGTCCCTCTGTACACAGAGTGGAGATGATGCCTGGACAAGGTAGTCAAAGCTTTCGAATGCCCTTTTCATATACTTAATGTAGAATTTCCTGTCTATGCCAGCCTCATCCGGCTGCAGGTTGAGAATTCCCCTCTTCCTGTCTGCAACTGAAACAGGAATCCTCTCTCCTGGATTCACCTCTATGCCGGATCTGATCAATATGTCAAGAGCTTGCTTCTGGATGGTCTTTACACTGTACTCCTCCCTTCTCCGTGTTATCTTGAAATTTATCCTGTAGTTTTCAATATCATCCTGAGAGAAGTTCCTTATCCTCTCCATGTATGAGTTCTCCAGATCCCTGAGGTCCAGTCTTTTTGAATATATGTCTGCAGGGTTCATACACTGACTGAACAGCCTGAGGGCATCCTTCTGGAACTGCTTTACAATATTTGGTATGTCATTTCTCCTCAACTCTATTCCCCGAACCTTGAATGTTCCGTCGTGCCTCAGCCCCATGTATCTGTTCAGAGCACCAATTCCACTCCTGGAAGGGAGAAATACTATCCACCTGTAATACCCATCCAGCACTATCCCTATTCCTGTTTCACTCTCTATCTCCCTGATCAGTTTGTCAACATCGCCATCTCCCATAATCCACATGGAATCAACTATGCCATGTATTACTCGGAACCCCATCCTGTGTGCAATTCCTATGGAGCATGCAAGTATATCCCTGCCCAGCGATGTTATGGCTTCATGCACCTCAATCTTCCCGAATTTTGCGTTTTTATATCCGGTATATCCAAATGAGGTCAGAAGCATCCATTTAAGTGCAGTGTCTCTTGCTGCATAGACAGGATTTTTCCATTTTATGCCCTTGTAGAAAAGCCTTGTTTCAAGGAGATGCTGCAGGGATTCTGAAAGGAATCCCCTGTTGCCGCCATGTGAAAATTCACCAACGACTGGCCTTTTTGAACCGGTTACTGTTTCCGGTGAGAGATTGTAATTGACCATTATGCTGGGATACATTGATGAAAAGTCAATTTCATAGACATTGCAATACAGCCCCGGATCAGGCTGCAGAACAAGACCACCCCTGTCACGATCCAGAATATCCCACACACTCTTCCACTCTTCATGATCATTTTTGTAAAGTGGTATGAGTATGCCCCTACCTATTGCATGGGAAACTTCCATTGAGGACACCGCTGTGCCAGGCGTTACAACCGCCGTGTATTCCAGCGGAAGTGATGACATGCGGGACATTGCATATGATCCCTCCATTCCGCTCTCCCGAAGAATGAATGAATCCATATCCATGCACATCTTCCCATCTATCCTGATCCATGGGCCTTTATAGTGCACCTGCCCATATGACTGATATACACTCATCTTTCCTGCATGAACCCCTTTTATGTATAGACCTGAGTTTGAAAGTTCCTCCAGCATGGATGTGAATGAGTTGCCCCTGTTTCCATATATTATGAATCTGGAATTCCTTATGGCTTCGTATGCTGTCTCCAACCCGGATCTATGAGGTTTTACAACATCTCCGTCAATGACAATATGCTTCAGGCCTCCGGATGAGTATACGGGAACAATTGACACCCACGGGATCTCAACGTCCATGTCTTCCGGATTTTCAAGATTAAAGAAATTAAGGGACTTTTCAGACATGATCCTCAGAACAGGGTTTATGTCTCCGTTGTAGATGGAATACTTCCTTCCCATCCCTATAGTATCTATGGCCCTGGTTATCTCAGGAACCATGGATGGATTGAGGCTTATCCTTAAACCGTCCAGGTATCCATAAACGTCCCTCATTCTTTCCCTGCTGTAGCTTACCCAGTGGACTCTGTCAAGCTGGTTTGCAAGGAAATCCACATCATATGGAGTACCATGGACAAATATCCATGTTCTGTTCCTGAATGATTCAAATCTTACATTTCTTCCGTCGTAATTCCATATTGTTATTGTGTCAAGGCCCGTGCCGTTGATGATTACCTTCATGGTTTATTCTCTGATTCTAGTTTTTTAAGACGGTTCAAGATCTCAATTATGGAAAATAGAAGAATGCCGATTTCAACGTCTTCCCCGGCGTAGGATATCTCCGGAGAATGCCTCCTTCCTGATCTGATTATCTCCTCCAGCTTTTCAGAATCATCATGGCACATGATCTTCTCCATTGATCTGTACCTTTTCTCAACCATGTCCATTATCTGCCTTGCAGTCAGTGCAGTTCGCCCCATCTGAATATCCCCTCCGTATGTGCCTTTCTTCCGGCAACCTTTGTGCTTCCCATGTAAAGTTCATGTATGTCCCTTTCTCCGATTATGTTCATGTCTATCCTGCATCCCCTGTAGTATGTCTTTATCCTGAGTATATCCAATATGCTCTGCAGTATGGAAGCTTTCCAATCAGATATTGAATGGGACGTGACAGCGATAAAGTATGGATAATCATCGGATTCCATGAGTATTCTCTGAAGCTGATATGATGTGAGAATTCTCTGGATACGCATTGATTCAAGTGTCTCAGGCATGAATGCAGCCCTGAAATCCACCACTATGCCATCTGATATGAGAAGGTGAAAAACCGTATCATCGATTTCCTGCATGCGGAAACGATCCACATTACCGGGATGGAAACTTTCAGTCCTGTATATTCTCAGTGAACCATGCACCCATAAATATTCAGGTATTGTTGTAAAGCCTTTCGGGCGGCTTTAAAAGTGAGAAAATGAGATATCAGCCCATGGAATGTGTGTCAGAGATCATGTCTCTACATCCTGCCCACTGTTTCCACGCGTTTTCCATATCCCTCTGATCTGGAGTTTATCTTCAGTACTTTGTTGAGCTTGAATGCTGCCCTTATGACCCCCAGGTGAGTTATTGCCTGTGGGAAATTGCCCAGAAGGACTCCAGTATCCAGATCGGCTTCTTCCGCAAACAGGCATAAATGGTTACCTTTCTCAAGCAGTGAATCGAAGATGTCCTTGGCTTCCTGTACCCTGTTCATCATGACCAGATCCTCCACATACCAGAATGAGAGGAGAAGGAATGCATTGTCCCGTCCTTTGAGCCCGTCATCCTCAAGGTATCTCCTGAAAAGGTGATCCGGAGTCATAAGATCCTTCTCTATCTTTTCTATAGTTCCCTTAATGCGATAATCGTCCACCGGAAGAAAATTGAAAAGAGGCATCCTAAGAAGTGCAGAATCTGTCTGGTCACTGCCATAATACTGGCTGAAGGCGTTTATCTCAGGGTTGAAGCCTTTCTCAAGTATATCCTGTTTTATCTTGTCGGAAAAGAACTCCCATTTCCTGTAAGGTCCGCTGAAACCCAGATCCTTTCCCATCTCAATTGCCCTGCTAAAAGCGGCCCATGCAACAAGTTTAGAATATACATAATGGCGTGGCTCAGTCCTGAATTCCCATATGCTTGAGTCAGGTTTCTGCCACATATCGGCAAGTGTGTCAAGAGTCTCTCCCACAAAGTTCCAGAGGTATGAATTGATTATGCCTCCTACCCTGTTCAGGGCATATATTGCATTTATGATGGAACCGTACTGGTCGATCTGGAGCTGTGAGGATGCCTTGTTTCCTATACGTACTGGCCTTGACCCCATATAACCTTCCATGTCCAGTATCTTTTCGTCAAGGCCTAGGTCATTGTTTATTGTATATATGGTGCGGATCATGCCGTCCTTCTCAATGATCTCCATCATATCATAAAGGAATTTTGTTGCTTCCCTCTTGTAACCCAGCAGCGCCAGTGACTCAATGACATATGCCGTGTCCCTTACCCATGTGAATCTGTAGTCCCAGTTCCTCTCACCACCAACGCATTCTGGAAGGCTGGCGGTTGGAGCAGCAACCATAAGTCCGGTAGGCTCATAAAAAAGGCCCTTAAGGGTCAGCGCTGACCTCATTACCTCGCTATCATAAACACCCTTGTAAATACTCTTTGAAGACCATGTATGCCAGTAATCGGATGTCTCCTCCAGCCTTTCATATGATTTGTAATCCTCCACATCGTTGAGATGTTTTATGCCATATATGGTGAGAAACCACTCTGATCTCCTTTTGGGAAGCAGGAAAGTTGTGGACACCATACCTCCATCCAGGTCTAGAGGGATATCAGAAACAATGCCAAAGCTGGCTTCAGGACTGATGAAAACATAACCTGATTTCCTCTTTGACACACTATAGTTTACAGTGCCGTAGTTGAAAACAGGTTTCATCTTAAGTTCCACAGACACATCATCAGACTGGGTCTCCACAAGTCTATGAATCTCTGGAAAACTTATTGTTGTGTAATCTGTTGCCGGGAGGAAATCAGTTACCTTCAGGATTGTTTTTTCATTCTTCACAAACTCAGTTACAAGTATGTTTGTAAACTCCTTATAATACTGTGATACATAAACATCTTCAGTACTGGATGGCATTATTGAAAAATATCCACCTTTGTTCCTGTCCAGAATGGAGGAGAAGATTGGAGGGGAACTGAAATTTGGAAAGCAAGCCCAGTCAATGGTACCGTCCATGCCGACAAGTGCCGCAGTCCTGTTGTTTGCAATCATCCCATGATCTGAAATTCTGATATAGCCATTAACTTTAACATCTTGGATCTTCTTCAACCCTTTGAAACTCATAACAATACCAATAAGAGGCAAGTGATGTATCAATAATAAATATTTACAGAGAAATTCCTGCATGGGAAAAGTTTGCAAACAATTTTGAGGACGAAGGTCGATGATCTTGTCATGTAGATGGGGTGGGGACATTTACAAAGTCGCATTGTATGTTTATCTTTTATATTGAAGTAAAATAACTAAATAAGAAACTAAATAAGATCTATAGGAACTACTATATTCAGTTGCCAGTACCATGCCTAAGTGGCAGAGTAAAATTGATCACTTCTGGCAACGCAGATAACTTCTAATCTGGGCTTGACCAGAACAGATGCCAGAGAAGCGCCCACCATGAAGTGGCATGGTATCTAAATTTTTTTCGCAAAGGTATTTATCCCAATACCCGATCGTTTCATTGGTGAGTCTGAATAGAAGTCAACGCTGAAAGAATGATAGTGAACCTTAACGGGCAGGAGGTATCTGTTGTCATAGGCCCCGGAACCATGCATCACATAGTTTCAGAAGCTGACCGTTATAGCCACGTTGTGCTCATGATAAGCAAAACTGTTGACGATCTATATTCAGACAAGATTCCTAAACTTACATCCCTCAGAGGAGAGCTGACAAGGATAGTTCTCACGGACGGTGAAAATCTGAAGAATATAAGAAACTACCAGAAGATAATTGGCGTCCTGATTGAGAGGGGAGTTGAAAGAGATTCCCTTATCATATATATCGGAGGGGGAACTGTAGGTGATCTTGCCGGTTATGTTGCTTCCACATACAAGAGGGGGACAGATTTTCTTGCTGTTCCTACAACACTGCTTTCCCAGGTGGACAGCTCTATAGGGGGCAAGAATGGGATAAACTTCTCCGGCGTCAAGAATGTTATAGGAACATTCTACAATCCCGGCACAATAATAATTGACACTGATTTTCTTAAGGGTGACGATACACTGAAGATCAGGGATGGCATATGTGAAATGATAAAATACGGTATCATAAAGGATGAGACCATACTGAGGGTACTTGCCAAATATGATGACATAAAATCACTGGCATCCGGTGATGACCTTATCAAGCTCATATCAAAGAGTGTAAAGATAAAAAGTGAGATATCAAACAGAGATTTCTTCGACAAAACAGGAGAGAGAAGCGTACTGAATTTTGGCCACACCATTGGACATTCCATAGAGTCTGCCACAAAGAACAGAATAAGCCATGGGCCGGCCGTTGCCACTGGAATGCTGGTGGAAACATACATAGGCGAGAGAATGGGAATCACAAAGCCTGAGATAAGGGAGGAGATCAGGAACCAGATGAACAGGTTTTCCATTAAGCAGATCTCCCTGAGGGAAGTTGGCATAGACAACATGATGGAATACCTGAAGAATGACAAGAAGATGTCACAGGGTTCAATAAGTATGTCCATTCCTGAGGATTTCGGGACCCACCAGAATGTAAAGCTTACCCCTGAAAATCTCAGGAGCCACCTCAGGAGTTTCATGGAAACTTTTGATACAGTGACGGGAACGCGATAAAATGAAATTTTTTGGACTGATTGGGAGGCCGGTTGGCCAGTCAACTGGACAGTTTATCTTCAACAGAATTTTCTCGTCAAAGGGATATGATTCAATATATATTTCAATGGATATTGCAAAGGAGAATCTGCAGCGGTTCGCACAATTTGCAAGTGAAACCATGTCCGGGTTCAATGTTACTATGCCCCACAAGGTGGATATAATCAAACTGCTGGACAGTTATGATCCAGTGGTAACTTCAACCCTCTCATGCAATACAGTTGTGAACAGTGAAGGAAATCTAAATGGATATAACACAGACTATTCTGGATTCCTGAAGTCCATTGTATCACTAAAGAATGAAATTAATGGAAAGAGGATCCTCATAGCCGGAACAGGAGGCATATTCAGATCTGTCTGTACAGCACTTTTTTCTGAGTTCAGACCTGAAAGTGTCACTGCACTCTCCAGGAATCCTGAAGCGGCTGAGATGAAACTTTCCTCCCTCCCATGGTTAAACAGGATCAGGATATCCAACTATGAAAACATTGACGAAGAATATCATGTGATCATAAACTGTTCACCGGTTGGAATGTATCCGGATGTACTTTCTATGCCCTTCAGTGAATCAATGGTTTTAAGGTCTGAAACTGTCATAGACACGGTTTACAATCCATACGAGACTGCACTTATAAAGACCGGGGCCAGGAATGGGAAGAGATGTATCACAGGGCTTGATCTATACATATACCAGGCAGTGGAAAGCCTTAAGATCCTGACAGGTATTGCCTCCACGTACAGTGAGGTCAGGGGTCTTGTGGAAGAAGCCTGGAAATCAAGAGAATTTGGAAAAAATTGAAGTTACCGTCAACGGCGGTCTTTCCGTTATGTCAGCTTTCTTCAACGGCAGAGGGGCTGCTGTTGCCATGGATCTTCCCATGGTAACCACCGTATGGGAAGCGGGCAAATCTCAAACCAACACTGTTATACAGAAAACCCTTGAATTCATAGATAAGAGATACAGAACAGGCATGGATTACTCAGTATCCATAAAAAGTATGATACCCATGGAAAATGGCATGAAGAGCAGCAGTGCCATGACACTGTCCATCATATATGCCCTTTCTGTTATCAATAAACTTAATCTTGAAGAGAAATGCCTTCTCAGAACAGTGGCGGAAGCATCGATTTACAATGGCACTTCTGTCACAGGTGCACTTGATGATATATGCGCCTGTTACTTCGGTGGGTTCTGCCTGACAGACAATACCTCAATGGAAATAATTGAAAGAAGGCCGGTTGATAACGACCCTGTGCTGGTTTCCTATTCATTGAATGGAAGGAAGAGCGGCGATATTGATATCTCTTCATTTGCCCTGTACAGGAAAAGGTCACTGGAAATAGAGAGGCACATACAGAGAGGGGACATATATGGGGCAATGGTCTATAACGGAACTATAATATCTGCCATTAACGGTGCCAATATGGAAAAAGTCTCTTATTTCCTGAAACATGGAGCAACCCATAGTGCACAGAACGGCAAAGGACCTGCAGTTTTTGCAATATTTGCAGATCTGGACGAAATGGATTCAGCTTACAGGGACTTCAATGAATCATCCCAGGGGTGGGGCATAATAAAAAGTTCCCTGACAAATAAGGGGCTGACTTCAAGGAGGGTAGAGGCATGAGGATACTGGGAAGGGGACCCGATATTTCCGGGACTGTTTCTGTGCCTTCTTCCAAGAGTTTCTCCCAGAGATGCATACTCTATGCTGGGTTTTCTGAAACAGAGGCAAGAATTGGACCGCTTGCATTCTCAAATGACGAGAATATTGCAATAGATATCATAAGAAACTGCGGCCTCAATCTGGTTATATCCGGAAGGTATATTGAGATTTCAGGAAAATTTAGCTGCCCTCCCCTTATCAATGTGGGCGAATCTGGAACTTCATACCGCATTTCCCTGGGGCTGCTTGCTGCAAAAGGCTGCAGGACAGAGATAACTGGCAATGCTCTCCTGGCCGCAAGGCCCATAAGGCCGCTGGTTGAGAGTCTGGAAAGATGCGGTGCAAGGTTTGAATTCAAACTGGATGGTTTTCCCGTAATAGATTCAGAGGGGGCTAATATTGAGAACTGCGCCATTGACGGGTCTCTGAGTTCCCAGTATGTCACTTCAGTTGTCATGGCATCTTCTCTCAAGGCAGACAGATCACATATACATGTCCTTGGAAAATCTGTCTCACCGGACTATCTCAAGATCACCGAGGAAACTCTTGATCAGTTCGGGGTTATTGCCAGAAGGGATGGTGACTATTACACTGTAACAAGAAAACCAAAATCGGAGAAGCTTTATATTGAAATTGAGGGGGACTTTTCCTCTGCTGCAGTAATGCTGGTCTTAGGCGTTATTGGGTCTGATGGTGGAATCATAGTAAGGGGACTTAACAGGAAGAGCACACAGGGTGATTCTGTCATAGTGAAGATACTTTCTGATGCCGGATCCATGATAAGCTGGGAATCCGACCAGGATGGGGATTACATAATCTGCAGAAAATCAGAACTGAAAAAGATAACTGTAGACGCAGATCTGTATCCCGATCTAGCAATAGGCCTTTCAATACTGGGTATATTCTCTTCTGGTGGGGTGGAAATAAAGAATCCTGGAAGGCTCCGCCAGAAGGAGAGTGATCGTCTTGATGCCATTGTCAGGATGGCCCAGAGATATGGATCGCATATACTTCTCAGTGATGATTCCTTGGAAATCCGCCCTGGAAAGGAAATAAAACCTCTGAATATAACAGTAGAAAGCAAGGATCACAGGATTATAATGGCCGAAGTATGCGCAATGATATTATCCGGAAGTACAGGATCTATTAAATTCCATCATGAGGTATCCAAGAGTTTTCCTGATTTCTTCTGGGAGCTTGAAAAACTCTCAGTGGATATAAAACCCTGAAGAATTTTTATTATGCATTTATAGAGAAAGTTAGCAAAACTGTTTATATACTTTGAAAATAAACCATTATGTTGCTTTTTGAAGATTACAGAGCGAAAATAACTGATGACATAAAGACAGTATATGCTGATCTGGATCCATCAGATGTGGGGTTTGACAGAACCGGCCATGCCGATTTTGCCTTCAGGACATTTCGTGTTGCCAAGTCAACGGGAAATAAGGGGGAGGAGATATTTTCCAAAGTCTCATCTGTTCTTTCAGGAAAAAACTATATTGAAAGCGTTTCACTGGAGGGCCCATACATAAATATAAGGATCAATCCATCGACAATTCTCAGAGATCTTGATGAAAGCGTGGAGATCAAGGGACAGTTTCCGGATACTTTCCAGGATCCTGAAAGAGTCTCGGTGGAGCACACCAGCACCAACCCCACAGGCCCCTTACATGTTGGCAGAATAAGAAATACCCTCCTAGGGGATTCCATAGCCAGAATTCTGGCAAGATATGGGTACAGGGTCACAACGCAGTATTTTGTCAATGATTCCGGCAGGCAGATAATGGCCCTCTATGAAGCCTACAGAAGATACAGTTCCGGAAAGAAGCCTGACATGGAGACGATTCTATGGGGATATCAGAGGATATATGCTGAGATGGATAAGGACCCAACAATAGAGAATGATATCAGGAATCTTATGAACAGCTACGAGAACGGAGATTTGGAACTAATGGACAAGATCAAGGCAATTGCATCTGTTGCGCTTGACAACATAAATAGATCCCTGAAAAGCCTTGATGTGAAGATTGACGATTATACATGGGAATCTGATTTCATAAGATCTGGAGAACTGGCAGAAATAATAGAATCCTTTTCTGAATTTTTGAAGGATGAGGATAGTGCCAAATACATCCTGAATCCAGATGAGGAAAAGATATTTTTGATAAGGGGAAATGGCACTTCCCTTTATTTTACAAGAGATATTGCATACCATAAATACAAGGCAAGAACATACGACTGGATCATAGATATCCTTGGCGAGGACCATAAGGGGCATGCCAAGAATCTTCAGTTTGTTCTCAAGGATCTTATGGATCTCCCCAATCGCATAGATTTCGTTTTCAATGCATACGTTTCACTGGAAACTGGAAAAATGTCAACAAGGAAGGGCAATGCAGTTACAGTGGATGAACTGCTGGAACGCACAAAGGAGGAAGCCCTGAAGATTGTGTCTGAAAAGAGACCTGATCTCCCCAGGGAGAAACTTGAGAGCATATCCAGATCAGTGGCTAAGTCTTCCATAAGATTCAATATTATCAGGATAAATGCCAGCAAGCAGGTTGTATTCAAGTGGTCAGAAGCCCTCAATTTTGAAGGTGATTCTGCACCATACATAATGTATTCTTATGCCAGATCCTGCGGTATCCTTAAACATGCAGGGAATGCGAAGCCGAACTATGAAAATATTGTACCTCAGGAGAGGGATTTAATAGTAACAATGTACCAGTACCCTTACAGGATAATTGAGGCAAAGGATTCACTGAGACCTGATATCATTGCAAATTACACGCTGGATCTGGTCAAGAAGTTCAATGAATTCTATCGGGAATGCCCTGTTTCAGGCTCTGATGAAAAAACAATGGGAAAACGCATCAGAATGGTACAGATTTACAAAAATATAATAGAAGATATTTCTAAAATACTTGGTATAGAGTTGCTGGAGGAGATGTAATCTCCCCTTGCATTTAAAAAATTACTATTTTTTCTGGGGCGGATTCTTCTTCTGGTCAACTTTCTTTATTGCTGTTGTCTTCGACTCCTTTGACCCACCTGAACTGACTTTGTAGTAGACTATTCCCACCACAACTATTATGGCTATTACCACTCCTATGATAAGAGGAGTTCTGTAGGCTGGAGGATTAACACTATGTGTTGATGTGAATGCACTGAGTGTCTGATAGAAAGATGGCTGCAATGAAGAACTTGCTTCAAACTCGAATGGCAAGTTTCCCGATGAGGATGGGGTCATGTTGAAACTTACATTCATATAAGATCCAACAGCCAGTGGTTTACTGTAGAATTCACTGGCAACCTCCTTACCATTCACGTACACATATATTGTGAAGTTGTTTGCAGTTGCTGTTCCATTGTTGGAGACATTAACATACACGGTAGACTTTGAACCCTGAGAAAGTGCATGAGGGAAATAAACTCCCTGTACAACCAGTCTTGAAGTATCGACTATTGGGAGGTAGGTCTTGTTTGAAAAGCCTGTGACTTTAGAGGGATTGGTTGCACTAAGCGATACGGTCAATCCGTCCAGAGTGTTGACTTTAAGTCCGATGTAGGATCTGTTATTGCTTCCTCCAACTATATTATATGTACTGGATCCAGGGGATGCGATGGTACCGTTTGTGTACATAACTTCCCAGTGGTATACAAGACTGCTCTCAGGATAATAAGGATCAGATGATGTATTGGCGGAAAAGTATGTGACCTGACCGGCAACTGGCTGGGATACTGCAACACCCGTTGCGTTTGTTAGAGTTATTACAGGTGATGGCGGTGTGGTATCATTTACAAAGAACTTGAATGATACGTTGGAATATGTTCCCACCACACTTGTTATGTTTAGATAACCTGTCTGAAGAGTGTGAGTCTTTATGTATGGAGTTGAGAAGGAATAGGTTACATTCTTAGCAGAGCTTGTATATGATGGAAGGTACCATGTGTAGATGAGAGAAACGTTGTAACCTGCTGCCTTAAGTGACGATCTGTATGCACTGAAGAGCAAAAGGGAGGATTGAGGAACGCTTACATTTGTCTGATCGCCTGTTCCGGTTACAATGGCTTTTCCACTGAGCGATATGTTATATTGGACAGACGGGCTGGCGTTTACAACAGTTACATTAAATTCCGTGCTGTTGGTCATATCCTGTGGGCTGGTTGCATTAAGATATATTGCATATGTACCTTGTTTATTGAAAAAGAATGTTGCGTTGTATGTTCCATTGTTTTTATATGTGGATGATTGAGAATACCAGGAGAAATGTGCTTTCTGATAGTCATTTGATCCTGTTGAAGGATTATAATAAGCACCTGAGGCATTGAATGATACACTCGTGTTAATTGGTATTGCAAATATTGTGTTGTTTTGGGAGGAGTTGAGAAGATAGTTAGTTGATACCATATTTTTCCAGTATAATGAAACGTCAGCGTCGGTTATAACAGGTAAATTGGCTTTTGAAAAGGTCATTCTCACTGTCTGGTTTGATGTAGGCGTTGGGATGTATACTGGATTTGTAAACCTCATAAATGAGGAAAGAGATAGGGAAGATGATGTGAGGGACAGATTTTTGAATGAGTACATGAATGTATAGTTGTAACTTACCATACCTGATAAGTATCTGGTTGGAAGGGTATGAACCTGGACTGTAAAACCAGAAGATACTGAAGATAGGGTAATGGATGAGTTTTCATAGTAGAATGTTACGCTCCCGTTTATATATGATAAGGTTGATGTTGCTGTTGCAGAACCTTTGCTTTTCAGGTCGTATATGTAGCCATTTATATTGATTGTATTAGCTGTGTTGTTCAGACTGAGGTTGGAAAGGTAGCTTTCAAGAGATGTGTTTGAAAAGATAGATGTGCCATCCATCTTTTCCTGCCAGTAAAGCGAGTTCACACTTGAGTTTCCGAATGTTGGCATAGTGGTTCCGTTTGTTATGTAATAGCCAACAGAGAGGTTGAGATACTTTGGATTGCTTGAAAGATTGTATGTGTAGTTTATGTCGCTTTTAGACATGTTAAGCTTAATTGACAATGTATGAGTTATTGCTGAAGGACTTGATATTTCCCATGACTGATATCCCGGGGATCCTACCAGCAATGTCTGGTTTTTCCAATCATTATTTGAGACTACAGTAAAATAAGATGTGGAAAAGTGAAATACCTGGTATGTTTTCAGAGTTGTGTTGACAACCACTACGCTTACTGGAGAGATATAAGTTCCAGCTGCCGATTTCACTACTCCACTTACAACTGCTGAGGAGTTCAGATAAAGATTAATGTTTCCTGTACCGTATGTCTCCAATACTGAATACTCTGATCCTTCGTAGGTTAAATTTGCATAGAAAAAGCCAGCGCTTGGAACAGTAGCGTTAAATGTTTCGTTTGATGATGATGTCAGATTATTGTAAAGGGTTGTAGAAAAGAAATTGAAACCTGATGTGGTGCTCAGTGCAACCTGCACCGAACTTCCCGCTGGTACATCTATAACCTTGAAATGTCCGGTTTTAGCGCTTGAAGCGGAAATATTGACAGTGTAAATTGTTGGTGTGGTCGTTACATCAATTTCCATATGTGTGGCATTGGTAATCGCACTGCCAATTCCACTAATGAAAGTGTCCTGAGGCAGCGCATTCACGTAATAATGCCCCTGTGTGAGGTTAAATGTGTTAACCGGTCCTGATATTGAAGTGACATACTGGCCGCTTAGGGTGGTTATTTTCGCGGTTGTGCTTGCCTTTGCAAGATAGGTATTACCATCATGGACGAAATCCATGTCTATGGTCACCTTACCTGTCTGTGGGGTAGCGGCATTTGCGGTACCCAGGACAGCGAATGTGCTTGTCATTATCGCGACCGTTACCAGTAGCGCCAGTATAGTAGATCTTTTTGCCTTCATATTAATTCGCGTAGAGGGCTAAGCAAATCAGTCGATATAAATATTATCGTGAAAAGTTTTTTAATCATACCCTTGAAATAAATGCTATAGAAGAGCATCCGCTAAGTTTTCTGACTGTTTCAAACCGTATTTCCCCTTCCCTGACAGGACTTATATTGGATTCCTTGTTTTCTAAATTGCTGCAATCTCGACAATTGACCTTTCAAGTGTGTGAAACCTGGTCACTATTTCGTATGCACTGACCATGCGGCCTGGAAAATATATGTATCTTGAATTATCCATAACAACGTTATTTTTCTCAAGAAAGGAATATGGGGTGTCGATTACCATTTTAAGTATTTCTTCAGGGGAAATTCTGTTAATACTCCTCTGAATCCTGTAAAGAAAGGACATTTCTGAAAATATATCTGGTTCTGATATCATGGCATTATCCGTGCCCAGCATAAGGTTTATTGATCTTTTTATAAATACAGAATAATCTGGCCTCTTCCCGAAGAAATAGTTGGACCTTGGAGTTACCGCAATCGGTATCCCGGAATTTTTTATTGTCCTCAGATCATGATCTGAAGCTTGGATACCGTGGATCAGGAGATCTGGATGGATCCCCATGATGAGATCAATATCCTCATGCACGTTCTCGCTGAAATGTATTGCCACTATTTTTCCGTATTCATGTGCTATCTGGGCTATCTTACTTATTTTGTCATAATTAACATCAGATACTGCACTGAAGTTTATACCATTTGCAAATTTAAGTATTTTTTTTGCTTCATCAGGGTTTTCCGGCCTTCCTAATATTACCTTCTTAATTCCCCTTGCTTTTATGCTCCTTATAAGCGAAGCACCTTTTAGACCAGATTCCCTGAAGTCTATGAATGCACCCGTTCCATTCTGTTTCATAAAAGATATACTTCCTTTCATTCCGGAGTATATCTCCTTCTCACTGGCCTCCCTAAATTTTCTCACCTTGAAACCATCCGGCCCAACAACTTCGGGCAGGTCACCCATTGGTTCATCCCTGACAAATGAGTCACCTATATGAGTGTGTGAATTGACCGGCAAAGGAATCAATGTTCCGAAGTTCATGGTACCTGTTTCCCCCGGGATGAATACTGTTTCCCCATTATGGAAGGAAATTGATCCCTCCTGAAACCTGCCATTCCTGTAGATGTGACCTGAAGCTTCCGTAATTTTTCTTATATTCATCCCTTCACCACTCCAACCGGTATAAGTCTTGCAACCGGTATGCTCAGCCCTGATCCAGCAACAGTAGCAACAACCTCGTCTATATTTTTATAACTTCCAGGTGCCTCTTCAGAAACAACCCCGGGAGATGCCGCTTTTATAAAGATTCCTGATCTGTTCATTTTTTCTATTACCTCTGAACTGCTAAACGATTCAAATGATTTCTTGCGGCTGAGAAGCCTTCCTGCCCCATGGCATGTTGACCCAAATGATTTTTCAAGGTTCTCTTGGGTTCCTGCAAGAACATAGGATGCAGTGCCCATATCTCCCGGTATTATCACAGGATGCCCATATCTCCGAAAAATGGATCCATTTTCCATCTTAGAACCTGGGAAAGCCCTAGTAGCACCTTTCCTGTGTACAACCAGATCCATAGACTTTTTCCCTACATTGTGCCTTTCTACCCTGGCCATATTGTGTGCAAGACTGTATACTATCCTCATACCCATTTCCTGAGGATCAATGTGCAGAACCTCTCCAAATACACTCCTAATTTCTGAAACTATAATCTGTCGGTTCACGAATGCGAAGTTTGCGGCTGCGTTCATTGCCTCATAATATCTCTGCCCCATATCTGACTGAAAATATACCGATGAGAGCTGCCTGTCATTAACATCCGCCACAACCCCTTCTCCACCGGTCTGTATCTCCCTAACAAAATCCGTCGCAACCTGGTGGCCAAGCCCCCTTGAACCTGTGTGTATCATGATCGTTGCCTTACCTTCATGCAGGTTGAACGATGATCCCCTTTCCATGTCCATTATTTGTTCAACCGCCTGAATCTCGAGAAAATGATTTCCAGATCCAAGTGTTCCAAGCTGATTGAGACCCCGTTTTCTTGCCTCGGGTGAGACATTTACAGGGTCTGATTTCTGCATCCTTCCACCATCTTCAGTGTGCAGTATATCATCCTTTGTGGCGTATCCTTCACTGACGGCCCACTGCAGACCAGTGGAAAGAATCTCATCCATCTGATGGTCGTTTATCTTAAACGATGCCTTCCTGGACATACCTGAAGGAATTTTTAAGAAAATTCTCTCAAGAAGTTCCTTTATGTGTGGCCTGATTTCTTCTATGTTGAGATCAGTACCGATAAGAGTAACTCCGCAGTTGATGTCATAACCAACCCCGCCTGGGGAAATTATACCCTCCTTTAAATCAAAACCTGCAACACCACCTATGGGAAATCCGTATCCCCAGTGTATGT
This sequence comes from Oxyplasma meridianum, assembly GCF_038024865.1. Lineage (NCBI taxonomy): Archaea > Methanobacteriati > Thermoplasmatota > Thermoplasmata > Thermoplasmatales > Thermoplasmataceae > Oxyplasma > Oxyplasma meridianum. The sequence goes on from NZ_CP133772.1 coordinate 1,379,696, forward strand.
CCGGCATGCCCATTGATGCTTTGACGATGCCCGGCAACATTGCAACGTTGACAACCTGGTCAAGGGAACGGTCTCCAACCAGACTTTTTTCTATCTCCCTGTTGGCGTATATTATACCTGGTACTTTCATCTCTGGATTCCATGTTTCAGGTATGGCGAGTGTGTTATCATCTACCCTTTCAAGAGGTATTTCGGGCATATGAATCCCCATATCATGAATTAAGATAATCTTTTCATTTACAAATGCAGAACTGAAATTTTTTATCCAAATACACATATGCCTTTACAAATGGTCAAGAAGGTTGCGGTTGAAGAACTTCCTGAAAGGCTTGCTTTCGACCTTAAACTCCAAATTGCTTTGCGAAAGAATGCCATTAGCATTCAGGAGAATTCCAAACATCCGCAGAAGTTTGATGAGTATATTCAGGAGAGGGAGAATAAGATCAGAAAAATGCTTGATACAAAAGACGAAATTGTTGTAACAGAACATGGGAAAGTTATTTTTTCTTCTTCTAAAATGGATAACAGACTGATTCAAAAAGGATAAATCCACACATGTTATCATGTGAATTGATATTGATGATAGACAAAAATTCTATATTCAACCCGATAAAAAGTGACATGGAGACTCTGAAGAGGCATATAGCCATCATCCAGACTCTCCTGCGAGAACAACCAGTGGGAATTATCAGGATAGCACAGGTTACAAAGCTGCCGGAACATAAGATAAGGTATTCCCTGAGACTTCTTGAAAAACAGGGACTTATAATACCCTCCAGAGAAGGCGCCATTCTGACACCTGAGTTTGTGGAACAGAGGGAAAACCTTGCTGAGGATGCAAAAAGTATAGCATCAGAGCTTGAATCCATATACCAGACAATCAAGCTTACTCTTCAGAAAAAATAAATAGGCTTGTTTGCATATATTAAAAGCAGGTTTCCCTGCAGGTAATGATTATGCTTTTTCATCCAAAGGGAGAAGCCGAATTCGGACAGTATCGTATAAGATTCGCGGAACCGCGGGATGCCAAGGGCATAATAAACTGCATGCAGAGTGTAATGGATGAAAGAATTTACCTGGTAAGCGAATACTACCTTCTCACGGAAAGAGGGGAACAGGAAAGAATCAGGAATCTTGATGACATGACCCTTGTTGCTGAATTCGAGAAAGAGATCGCAGGCGTCCTTACAATACAGAGAGGCATGTACAAGAAGACCAGGCATACCGCTTCACTGGGAATTGCCATTAAATCAGAACACAGACATAAGGGACTTGGTTACAGAATGATCGAAGAGGCAATAAACTGGTGCAGAGAAAAGGGCATAATTAAACTGAATCTTGAAGTGTTTTCACACAACAGAAACGCAATAGCGCTTTACGAAAAGATAGGATTCCAGATTGAAGGTTTAAGAAAAGGACAGTTCATGGTTGAGGGGCATTATTCTGATGACGTCCTTATGACCTATTGGATAACAAAACCTACAAACCTGGATTTTTGAAAATTTCAGACAGACTTTTAATTTTATCCATTATCATCAGATATTTATAATTCAGAATCCATATTCATTTTTTCAGGAAAAAACCAAAAATGATAAATTTCACTTCTGCTTAACTATGTTATGAATTCAATGATCTGGAACATTGATTATTTCTGCAATCTAAGATGCAAAAGCTGCAATGCATGGCAGGCTAATATCATGTTCCCGGATGAACTGGTGGACAAGCATATAGAAGAGATGAAGAAGAACGGAATAAAGGTAGTATCGCTCACCGGCGGTGAGCCCACACTAAACAGGTCGGTTGAAACTATCCTGAAGAAACTGAAGGAGAACCACTTCATTACCCATATAGCAACAAACGGCACAAATCCCTATGTTCTAAATAAGATTTACAGATATCTTGATGGCATGAGCATTTCCATAGACAGCAACATACCGGAAGAACATAACGAGTACCGAGGAGGAAAGATTTTTGACACTGTTGTCAAGACTATAAAGGAGTCAAAGAAGCATGTAAAGATACTTACCATGAATACTCTTGTTACCAACTTTAATTATTTCAAAATAAAGGATATGGCTGAATTTGCCAACAATGAACTTGGAGTCCCCATATCTATGTGCTTTCCGGAGCAGAGTGCCTATTATTTTCAGGATTTCCAGGTCACCAATGAAATGATAAGGGAGGCATTCTCATACGCATACGAGAACTACAACAAACATGTTTTCGGCAATACCAGATCCTATTACAAGGAAGCTGTTGATTACATTGACGGAAAGAAGGTTACTGCATGCAGAGCCGGGGAAAGAGCTCTCTACACAGACTACAGAGGAAAGGTGCATCCATGCTTTACACATATGGAGGTTGTGATGAATAAGAAACCCCAGTGGGAAAAATTTGAAAACAGTTGCAATGACTGCTTCACACAGTGTTTCAGAGAACCTTCAATGGACAACAAACTTGAGGACGCAAGACTTCTTACAAAAATATGGTGGTACAACCATGTAAAAGGAAAGTCGTCGGCAAAGAAGGAACCTTTGGACAATGGAAACTTTGGAAATAAGGGACCGGTTACAAATTAGGTCTTCTCCTTTACTTTATAACTCCTTAGATCTGTTTTAATTTTTAAGCGTATAAGTTTCAGTTAAGAAAACTCTATTTTTTGTTATTTCTTTGTTCAGTTGGTTTCATGCTAATGGAGAATACAGAATTTTTTGCCAGGATCATCAATTTTTCTTTTCTGGTACCGGTTGCGGATGATCTCTTCTGACTTCTTTCCCTCTGGAAAGGGAAAGAATAGCAGCAATAACAATAATTGAAAGTGATATGTAGAGGGAAGCATGTATTCCCACCATGAACTTTGCCGATACATTTCCCAGTAGCTTTCCAACCCCAGCAAACACCTCATACGCTACTGCCCTGGAAACGCTGACGCTTGCTATGGATATGGCCAATACAAAACTTCCAAGCATGCCTATGTTTGACATTGTCCTGAGAAAACCTGATGAGAGCCCGTAAAGATCCCTGGGGGAATTGGCCATTACGGCGCTGTTGTTTGCGGGATAGAACATTGATGATCCTATGCCTGTAAAGAATGATCCAACAAGCACTATATAGAGGGACGAGGAAAGATTCATTGTAGAATATATAAGTATGGAGATTCCCATTATGACAAGACCTAATGTTGCCGGTATTCTTGAACCCATCATGTCTGTAAGCTTCCCGAACTGCGGCCCAAGTATGCTTCCAACCACATATCCGGGCAGCAGCAGGAGAGAACTGTAAAAAGGAGATAGCCCCCTTATTCCCTGAAGATACATTATGATTATAAACACAACTGCAAGGAAGCCCAAACTCTGAAAGAAAGCGGCAAATATTGAGAAGGAAAGGATTCTTGATTTGAATATCCGCATGGGAAGCAGAGGTTTGGGGACTCTGGTTTCTATATAGACAAACACCACTATAACCAGAGCCCCGGCTATAAAAAGGATTTCATTGAAAAAATCCAGTCCGTTTGATGTTATGTCCACTGCGCCATATGCTATCAGTATCAAAGCGAGGCCAAGAGTTGCAGTGCCTGGTATGTCTAATCTGTTCTGGACCCTTTCCCCCTTCTTGATGTATTTCATTGCAAAGTGAAGGGCAAATATGCCTATTGGCACATTGATATAGAAAATATACCTCCATCCTATAAAGGTGGTTATAATTCCCCCAAGCACAATTCCAAGCATTGCACCTGCGTTATATCCCACTGATGTGTAGCCAAATACCCTTCCTCTTTTATTAGGCGGGAAGTTGTCGGCCACTATGGCCCCGCTGTTTGACTGGATCATTGCCGCACCGAACGCCTGTATTGCCCTGAATGCAATGAGCTCAACAATTGTTGATGAGGCACCACAGAGTGCTGAACCTATTGTGAAAACAGCAAGACCAGAGTTGAAGATCCTCTTTCTTGTGAGTAGATCTCCAAGTCTTCCAAGTTGTGTTGTACCGACTGCAATAACCAGAAGGTAAATGAGGATTATCCAGATTGAAACTGATAATGGCGCCTTGAGTGCTACAGTTATTGTGGGAAGGGCGAGGATAACTATGGTAGCATCAACAGCACCCATAAGCACTGCAATGAGTAATGCAGCTATGAGTTTTGAATCTGAATTCATAATAGCCGATATCGGTTGTTGATATTTCTCACTTTCGTGCACCCGATTGCTAATCAGGTACACATATTACACATGGTGCTGATTTTAACTGAATTGAGTGACCACCATTTCATGACCCTATAAGTGCTGATTCAGATTTGCTGAACCATAAAATCAATTTAAATGAAAAACTTGCCTGCCATATAACAAAGCACAGGCCAGATCTTTTTAACCATTACAACAAACACTAACTATTGTTTCTAAGAGCAAGAGTAGAGGAATGACAGACAAAATTATTGACTTCCCCTTTAAAATGGCTTTTTGGAATATCAGGAGGGATGTGACAAGTGCACCTGCAGAGTTTAACATTCAGGCATAAATGTTTGGGGAAAAATTGATGCAGAATCTCATCTGAAAAGTATATATACCATAAATAAAGTTATTTAGCCGGGGCTGGTTTTCTAGGAGTAAAGTCAGGAAGCAAGCCTGACATAAGAATCAAACTCCCTGTAATTTATGGATTCTTTAAGGTTTGAAATCAACAGTGTGCCCATCCCGATCCAGTAGATCCAGTGATCTTTTTATGGCTGCGTCCAACTGCGGGTCACTTCCGGAATAATAATCCTGGGGGAGATACTCAACTTCTTCCGGTTCTGCACCATGGTTCTCTATTCCGAACCCCACATCGCCAAACCAGAGGGCAAATTCCGGCTGCGTAACCGTTGTGCCGTCCACCAGCTTCCTTCTGGGGCTTATTCCAACAACACCACCCCATGTCCTTGTGCCGATAACCGGGCCTATGTTAAGAATCTTGAAAGCATGGCTAAATATGTCACCGTCAGATCCTGCGCTTTCGTTTGTAATTGCTACGATGGGTCCGTTGACTGAGTCTGCCGGGTAAGGGTGCATGTTTCCTCTCCTTGGAATGTCGTATCCCAGCCTCTTTCTGTAAAGTTTTTCAAGCAGAATCTGTGATACACTGCCTCCCCCGTTATAGCGAACATCTACGATAAGACCATCCATCTCAGATTCAGTGCCATACAGCCGAAAGAATTCACTGAATCCATTCAGGCCCATATCCGGTATGTGCAAATATCCAATTTTTCCATTACTTTTTTTATGCACATAGTCCCTCTTCTCCTCAACCCACGATCTGTACCTTATGTATCTGTCGTCCTTTACTGGAATGACGAAGGGCGAATATATGGAACCGTCTTTCTTTTTGATCTCCATCTTCACAGGAGTATCATACCTGTTATACAGAGTGTTTCCTGGTGTAACTGATGGACCAAGCTTTACCCCATCTATGGACAATATGGTATCACCCTCTCTCACTGGGATTGTTCCGGAAAGCAGAGGTGACTTCTCTTTTTCATTTGAGGGATCTCCTGAATAAATTTTCCTGATAAGGTAACCTTCACCCTGCATTTCTAAATCTGCACCCAGTCTTCCCACTGGAAATTCTTCCATTTCACATAGATCACCCCCCATTTCGTAAGAGTGAGATGTTCCGAACTCTCCCTGCATCTCCCGGATTATTTCGGAAAGTTCAAACCTCGTACTGATGGAACCAAGTAGAGACTCATATTTTCGGTACACATCTTCACCAATTGCAAGAGCCTTTTTCTCGTCCCAGTAGTTTTCCACCGCAAGTGTCCAGGCTTCATTGAAAATAAGTCTCCATTCGCTAACAGGATCTATCCTGATCTTTATCCTATCCAGATCCAGATCTTTTTCTGTTAATCTTACATTTTCCAATTTTCCGGTCTCTGTGATGTCAGCAACAGATAGCATATTTTTAGCTTTTTTCAGTAAAAGGGTATTTCTGTCTAAAGAGGATGAGAAGTCAGCGATTCCCTCTGTTAATTTTTTAACTGTTCTCTCCTTCAGGGAGTAATAGATCAATGATCCTGTCCTGTAAACTTCCGGTGAGGTACTGTACTTCATTCCGCCCTCAACGGGATATTCCAGAAGTAGAATGCCGTTCCTCAGAGGCAAAATTTTCCTGTAGTCCCCATTTCGAATTTCCAGAGTTTCTGAGTTGAATGCCGATTCTTCAATCCTGCCTGAATCTTCAGCCTTAGGTAGAAACGGAGACGGAATTTTATCATAGATGCTATTTCTTCCCCTGCCCAGGGGAATGAATGAGACCATAGTTGCGTTTGGGAAGCCGAAATCAAAAACCACCTTGTCAGGAACCGGGTCAAGTACCCTGTCTGAAAGATAGTAAACGCCATTGCTCTCCATATTGAAACATGGTGCATAATCCCTCGAATTTCCGGTTGTAAGAATGCTGGCTTTCTTTTCAGGTATGTCATAAACCTTAATCACAGAACCCTGATGGCCGCCAAGAAACTGTTTCCTAACTGGAAATGAGTAGGCAACTTTTTTGGAATCTGGAGACCACGAAATATCCTCGATAATCCCCTCTCTATTTTCTTCCCTGAATACTTCCTCAAATGTACCGGTTTCAAGTATCAACAGCTGTTGCCTGTTGTTTGTTATGGCCACCATCCTGCCGTCCGGGGAGGGGTAGATATGTTCAATAAGACCATAATCCTCGTTGCATACTTTTGAAATTAGGCCTTTTATCTCCTTAACACGGATCATTTCTTTCCCGTTGCTGAAATTGGCGTATATGATCCTGTCTGAACCCAGGAATTTAAGTTGCCTAACACGCCCATCGGTGTCAAGTTTCATATTTGTCTCAAGATTTCTATTTCCGATAAACCCCTGCCCTCTGGCCACCACAGAGATCATTTCCCCGTCTCCGTTCATATGAAATTCCTCAAGATATCTGCCAGTATTGACGAACCTTTCCATTGTGCTGCTGAATCCGGTATCCATGGAAACCACTATCTCTTTTGTGCTGTTTTCCAATGGGTTCAGAGAGTATATTGAACCCCCCATTGAGAATACAATCTTTCTGCCATCTGAGTTGAGGTGCCTTGGATAATATTTACTGAATTCAGTATGGCACTTCATATCTTCGCCGTTGAGGTTTGTTGAATAAATTTGACCAGAGCCATCATGATCTGAAATGAAAAATATTCTTTCTCCGCATATGGCAGGAAATGAGACGTGAGTGTCAACGTTAAAAAGCCTGTGAAATTCTGATCTTGATCTTCCTTTCAGGATATGGCCTTTTGTTCCACCTCTGTATCCCTTCCAGTGAAGCATATCTATTGTGTTTCTTCCCAGAAATATTATTCCATTGTGATAAATTATATGCGATGCCTGGCCCAGATTTAGTGGATTTATGGAAAGATTGTCTAGACTCAGGGAATAGAGGAAGGTCTGTGCAGTAAATGGAGACATTGCATCAGTTGAAAGTATGGGATTTCCATCAGCGCCCCAACCGGCAATGTCTGTATACATTCTTCTTGAGGTACTCTTTCCTGCCAGATATGTAATCCTGGTCAGTTTTCCATTCTCAAAATTGTACATGTATATGTCGGCATAACCGGCTTCGTTCCCCCGCATAGATCTTATGACTATTTTGCTACCGTCAGGGGAAAAACGGACGCTATTCACTACTCCTATTCCGAATGTCAGTCTCCTTGCTTTGCCTCCTTTGAAAGGTACTTCCCAAACATCGTTATTAGAAACAAACACTATTCTTTCACCAGAAACATCAGGATTGAACTTGAATTGATCCATTTGATGATACGATTACAGGCAAGTATTTCAATTGATTCGATTGTGTATCAATTTCATAAATCACCTCCTATCATGGAATTCAATAACGACTTATGATTACACAGTAAATTTAATATTTACAAATGCAGATTTTTATAGAACTGACATTAGTAAATTTTGAATTCCTTTCCATATAAATGCATTAATTTCAAATTTTAAATTATGTTGTTTAATGATGAAAAAAGTTCATGATCCCAGAAACATGGAATCTTAATTTCAGCATTTCTTAAAACTCTGTGTTTGAACTTATATAAGCAATTTTAATAATGTATTGAGGATTTTCCTTTTATTAGAAATATGTCATAAGTTAACACCGCTATAAATAAAGTCGCAGTTTTCAGGCTAAGCTATATATACCAATTTTTAGATCGGGAATGAATGAATCCTTACGTGATCGTAAGAAAAGTCATCCAGGATGCCGTTCTGGTTGTATTTATTGTAGTAATTCTCTATGTTGTATTCAGACTGATGCCTGGAAACCCGGTGGATTTATTTCTGCATGGTTTGAAACATCCAAGTTTGGCTGAAAAGATAAGGATTGAGAAGGAACTTGGGTTATATGGTGGTAAGTTCAATTTTGCCGGGTTTATCACTTACCTTAAAGACATGTTCACTTTTAGATTTGGAAATGATTATCTGACAGGGGAATCTGTATCGTTTATAATAAGCCAGGCTCTCCCCTACACACTCATACTATTCGGAACAGCTGCTATTCTTTCTTTTATTATTGGTATACCACTTGGCATATATGTTTCATTTCTTAGGGGAAGGAAATCAGAAGGGGCTGTTATAACAGGGGCGACTCTACTCAACTCAATACCATTCTTTGTTGTTGCAATAATAATATTCGTTTACCTGGCAGGATATTACCATATATTTCCTTTAAGGGCAGTCTTCCCACTGAGTTATTTATCACATCCCACTTTGAGCAGCCTTGCTGCTGTGGCATACGACATGGCCATGCCCGTTGTCACTCTTCTCGTAATTGAGGCAATGGGTCATTTACTTACAATGAGAGCCGCAATGGTATCTGTGCTTGGGGAGGACTTCATAACAACCGCAAAAGCGAAGGGAGTGAGTGAGAGGGATATTATGCTTCACCATGCAGCCAGAAATGCTATGGTACCAGTATCAACCAGGATGGCACTTGAGTTTGCTTTTCTGATGAGTGGTGCAGTTATTGTCGAGGTAATCTTCTCGGTACCCGGAATGGGAAGTACATTGTATGCTGCCACATTATCACAGGATTATCCGCTGACAGAGGGGGCATTGTTTATTATATCACTTGTAGTTATTCTCACATATTCTATAATTGACTTCATACACTCATGGATAGACCCTAGGATAAAGGTGTAAATATGATTAATTCTGAAGGAAGAACAATAAAGGATGAAAACAAGAATTATAGAAGAGAACGTATTAAATTTCAACTTCATAACGCAAGAAAAAGTTGGAATGTTTTTTATAGGTCAAGATACGGAAAGACTGGCTTTTACCTTGTAATGTTTTTCGTTATCGTGACCCTGATTTCCCCCCTAATAATAATGCATAACAATCCAACAACATACATAGTTCCCGAGGAGGATTTTTCTGCAGCCGGACCGTTGATAACACACCATCTTCCATTTTCAATAAATGCTTCCAGCCCACCAACAGGAACTGCTTCTTCTCCAACAGGGTCCTCTTTGATATATGTAGACGATAGCAGTCATATTTATGGCATATCTTTAACCTCCAATTCCACATACATCTTCCTCAACTCATCAAACCTTATGACTCTGGATAGTTTTACTGTTGGGGATTATAGTAACTTTATAAATTATGGGTCACTGTCACTTAGAACTTACCTTCTTACAGCCAATAGTACTGACCTTATACTTGGTAATGTAAGCTGGTCAGGTACAAGCTATGGAAAGGGAAAACCTTCAGTAAGTTTCTCCACCTTACACATGAGCAATGTTGTACTTCCACCTATATCAAGTGCCCTAACTTACCATACAAGTGAAAGTGGGCTGCCAGAGTTCGATGATAAGAGTTTCTCGCCAGCATTTATTTTAGCGGTAAACCAGAGTTCAAATAGTTCAAATAAAAGTTATTATCTTAATTCTTACTATCTCAGCGGATTTGGGGCTTCTAATAGTTCGCACATATTTACTGTTAAACTTCCTTACAACGTGTTACCTAGTGCCCTGAAGTTTTATGGTTCTCTATTTTCCACAACTTCTTCTCAGATGACACTTGTGGTTCAGGGAAGCCATATTCTGGGGTACAACGACACGGGTTCACTTGTTATGAATGTATCTATGCTAGGATCTGTATCCCAGATATACATCCCTAACTCTTACCAGTATTCAGTGAACAGTTATAATTCAGTTTTTTCAGTAACTGGCAATTATGTATATGGAACATATCTCAATAATGGGACTAATTACAAAGTTTTTACTTCTGGATCCAAAATTGCCGCCATTTCTACCTCTTCTGGAGGGAGCGGTTTTCCATCCCTGTTCGTAGTTGTAAACAGTGACAATAATGTATCAGTACTATCTGCCCCTAATTTCCTATCTTTTAGCATTAAACTTACTTTCCCTGTTACTGGAATAGTGGAATACAGTTCTAATTTCCTTTTTTACAACAACCTTAAAGGTGATTACGTTTATCTGGAACCGGCAACTACACACAACATCCTTTGGAGTATCAGCCTAAATGTACCATCCACTGCACCTACCATATTCCTGAATCCAAGTACTGCCAGAGAGTCAATAGCCCTTATATCTGGAAATACTTTTCACACGTATTCAACTTCACCAAAGGATCTCAACCCCCTACCTCCAACTTTCCACACCATCTCAGGTCAGATCTTGCCTCTTGGTACAACAATAAAGGGGAAGGATGTATGGTCACAGTTTATAGGTAGTTTCAGCACAGATATGTTTATAGGTGTGTTCGTTGGAATCGGGATACTTCTGATATCATTACTTATTGGAATGGTAATTGGTTACTATTCAGGCTTTATAAGTTCTGGAGTGGAAACATTTGCACTTGCTATATTCCTTATCCCCGGTTTGCCTTTGCTCATAGTTGTTGCCTCAATAGTTGGCCCTTCGCTTTTGGGGGTGATAGCAGTCCTGGTGGCATTGAGTTGGCCTTTTGCTTCCTTTACCCTAATTGGCATGGTGAGAAGTTTGAAAACTCGAACTTTTGTTGATGCGGCGAAGGTTTCAGGAGCAAGTACTTTCCAGATCCTCAGGAAGCATATGATACCAAATGTTACCCCAATATTGATCTATCTGACAGCCATAAATATAGGTGGAGCCGTAGCGGCAGTATCAACACTTCAGATTCTGGGCATAGCGCCTTTATCAGTTCCCACTTGGGGTGGCATGCTTTCCGGTTACTACAGTGATTTCTTCGCTCTTGCTCTTGCGCCGTGGTGGTTTGTGCCACCAATAGCTGCACTTACACTTTTCATCTTTGCATTTATATTCATAGCAAGGGGGATGGATGAAGTGGTAAATCCAAGACTTGGAGGGAGAAGATGAAATTGTCGATATTAATTATCAACCAATCTTTTAAAGGAGAGTGTATTTATTGATTACTGAATCTTATGCCAAAAAAGTATTGAGTATTGACAACTTGTCAGTTTCATTTGATACCTATAAAGGAAAAGTCCATGCCCTTCAGAATGTGAATATAGATCTGTATGAAGGAGAGATACTTGGAATACTGGGTGAGTCTGGGTCTGGAAAGAGCACAATTGCTATGTCCATTATGTCTCTTCTGGCGGATAATGCCTCGATATCCGGTAGTATATATTACATGGGCGAAGAGTACATTTCAGAAGAAACTATAAAAAGATACTCAAGCCGAAAAGGAAAAAAAATACTTGATGAGAAACTTAGAAAGATAAGATGGAAGGGAATCTCCATGGTTTTTCAGGGAGCTATGAACTCTTTCAACCCTGTATATACAATTGGTAAACAGATAAAAGAAGTTTATAAGATACATACTACCCTATCTGATGAGGATATAAATAGAAAAATTCTGGAAACCCTTAAATTTGCCGGATTGAATCCATCGGTTCTGGAACGTTATCCCCATGAGTTGTCAGGAGGTATGAAACAGAGAGCTGTCATAGCAATGGCACTTGCACTGGAACCCAATGTTGTAATAGCTGACGAACCAACAACTGGCCTTGATGTAATAACGCAGGCAGAGATTATAAGCCAGTTAAAAATGCTGAAACAGCAAAATATAATAAAAACAATGATCATAATATCCCACGACATAGGAGTAATTTCCCAGTTGGCAGACAACATGGTTATACTGTACTCTGGGAAGGTGATGGAGTATGGAAGATCAAGGGATATTTATACAGATTCAAAGAATCCATACACGGTTAAGTTACTGAGCAGCTATCCCAGCATAAGGAACGCCAAAAGATATGTAGAAGGTATTCCAGGATCGCTGCCTGATCCCATCGACCCTCCAAAAGGATGCAGATTTGCTCCGAGATGTTATCTTGCAAAAGGGAGATGTACAGAAAGTGAACCAGAACTTATACCTGTTGGAAATGGTCATTTCTCAGCATGCTTTTTCACTGATCAAATTGTAAAAGATAAGGAGGCTGTAAATAAAGATCTTAGGAAAGCGGAAATACATGGAGAGAATATTATAGAGACAAAAGAGCTTACAAAATATTTCGATCTTAAATCCTCAATAGCTGGTTCACTTTTTTCCAAAGATTCAAAATTTGTTAGGGCTGTCGACCATATTAACATGAATATTAAAAAAGGAGAGATTCTTGGTGTGGTTGGAGAATCTGGATCCGGAAAGACAACGTTTGGAAGAACACTTCTTAAATTGTACGAGCCAACATCTGGTAGTATAATATACCATATTGATGGAAAAGAGATAGATGTAGCCAAACTGGATCAATCGAAGAAAGAAGCTAAGGAAAATTATATGGAGTTCAGAAGGAATATTCAGATGATATTCCAGGATCCGTATGATTCACTTAACCCAAAAATGACAATATACGATATAGTGGCGGAACCAATTATCGCCCATAGGCTCACTAAACCTGCAGATGAAGGCAGTATAACTTCGACTGAAGAAGGGAGATCCAGGCGTGTAAGAAGCCTGAGTCCATCAGAAATTACAGAACTGGTGAGTGAAGCCATGGAAAAGGCAAATATAAAACCGCCTGAGAATTATTTTTACAGGTATCCACATGAACTTTCTGGAGGAGAAAGACAGCGGGTTGCAACAGCTAGAGCTCTCGTTTTGAAATCGAAATTTATAGTAGCCGACGAGCCAACTTCTATGCTTGATGTATCATCCAGGGCAGGCTTTATGAACATGCTTAAAAGCATCAGAATGGATGATAATCTGTCAGTACTTTACATCTCCCATGATATAGCATCAACCTACTATCTTTCAGACAGAATAATGGTTATGTATCTGGGGATTGCAGTTGAACTTGGCGATGCTGATGATGTAATAAACAAACCGTTACATCCATATACAAAAGCTCTGATAAAGGCTGTCCCTACGCCGTCTGTTGATTGGAATCCTGGTGAAATCGGGATTATAGGAGAAATTGGGAATGCCATAGATGTCCCCAAAGGATGCAGATTCACCAAGAGATGCCCTTATGCAGTTGAGGAATGCGCCATAAATCCTCCTCCTGCAAGAGATGATGGCTATGGTCACTGGTATCTATGTCATTTCACACAGGATCAGTTGAATCAATTCAAGGAAACTCACAAGGATAGATTTAGAAGTACCGATGCAGAACTTCAATAAAAGAGCCATGATTAAGCTGTCAATGTTCCCTTTGGTAGCCCTTGCTCTGTTGCTGATCACTCCCCTCCCATTTTACTTCTTTCTACATTTTGCATACTTTTATTATATGCCAGTAATTGTTTTCATATCTGGTTTTTTGGTAATGTTCATAGGATCCTGGTCTGGTTTCGGAGCCAAAGGATATGTACATAATGTTATAAAAGCTGGAATGAAGTTCGATACTGAAGATCTCAATTATATTTATAGACAGCAATTAATAATGACGCTTATATATGTGGGCATTGGATTTCTATATATGTTTCTTGGGTTTGTACTTTTTGTAATTTGAGCTCTTTTGACAGGTAATTAAGTTTCTTTGGCCTTTTTATGATTCAACTTTAAATGGTCCCATACACCAAGAGCTTCAACCTAAATCTCATAGGTAAGAATAATGTTTGGCACTATTATGATTTCTAATTACTAATATTAAATAGGATAGTGTAAATGAATTATAATAGAGACTGTTCCGATTGAAATGCTCCTACCTTCTTTGTTCTCCTCTTTAATTCACAGTTCAGTCTTCCAGTACATTTGTTGTTTTTATTTTTCTTATGTTTGAATATACGAATATATCTAAAACATCTCTGATGCTTTCAGAAAACTGATTATCATCTCTTTTACTATTTCCAATTGATTCTGCATATTTTCACCTCTTTAAATCTGAATTGTGCAGGATCTTTTTAATTTTAGAGCACATTCAATAGACTCATCTCTCTTCTCTAAGATTTTGAATAACATGTATTATAACCATACAGAAAGAGGTGTTGTATCTAACATCCCTATTACGACAATGATCAAGGTACTATATCTAAAGAGTGAATACAACATGGTGGATGAAAAGGCTGAAACCATGATGATAGAGGGCATATCTTTCATGAATTGCCTAAATTATCCTGACAGGTTGCCAGATGCAAGAACCATCTGGATCTCCATGGAAGGGTTATCAAAAAACTTGAAGGGATCATGCCATATGGAATGAATTAAATCTAACAGTTGAGAGAGAATAGAATAATGGTGCCTACAGGATCCATGAAGGATATCAATGTAAAGATCACTGCACAGGGCAGCATGATCATAACAGCAGATCCAGGAAAACATGGAGAGAAGAGATCTCTTGTATCTATAAACATGATTTTACCTGCAGAGATTAACATGGTAGGAAATGCAGATATCAAAGAGAAAGAGACCAATTCAGAGAAGAAGATGACTAAGAAAAAGAAAAGACATGCAAAGAAGACATGCAAAGATCATCTCAGAAGAGAAGAAAAGGATCATGAGGGAAGAGTATAGATATTCCGAGACAAGAAGATCCAAGGAGAGACAAGGATGGTACATGGACAAAGAGGGCATCAAAATTATTCTTGGGTTACAAGGAACATAATAGTGTGGATGAGGATGCATATGTTGTCATATTCATGGTAACAAGGGCATCAGTTCATGATGCCTCCATCAATATATCAGAACATGAAAAGACAAACTATGGTGACAGAGGATACTTGAATTCACATTGTAATGGTAATGAAGGTACCATGGATAATGCTGTCAGTGGGTGAAAGCTTTCCATAGATCAGATCCAGAGGTAATAAGACCAGATACACTAAACGAGAAATAGTTGAAGATCAATATGCCCTTATAAGAAGAATGTTCCACTTCTCCCATGTACTGGTCATATTAATTAAAAGAGTTGGAATAAAGATTCATATTTGCTAGTATTGGTTACAAAATATACAGGATCAAATGGCATATGGAAGCGTCAGCTATGAAGCTACATGAAAATAAATAAAAAACTAAAGAAAAAAAAGAAGAAAGAAGATCAGGAGAGACAGGATCATATCCTTATAATTTTCAGTTTTTATGGAAGAATTCTCTTAGATTTGTTGAATCAGAAAGTTAATAGAAAACCTCTAAAGATAGTTCATTTTTAATTGAATTCAAAATATTTGCCTATAATAAAATCTCTCAGGTACTCCCTATGCGTTTATATCAAGAATTCCAAACATGCAAACGCGTTATTAAGTATAAACGTACAGGCTATAATTTATTACAGACAATCTGAAGAAAAAATTAAGTCAATAAATAAAAAATATAACGTTATAAATAAAATATTAAAAAAATTATTGTGTAGGGGGAGCCGAAGGAGGAGGGGTTTTAGGACCCATTTTCCTGACCTTTGCCGCTTCCATTGCAAACAGGCCTATGAATATCACAGCAATTGCGCCCAGTATCCCCATTATCACATAATCAATCACCGGTGATGACGGTGTAACTACATGGGATGGAGCCACATAGAAAGTGTATGTGAAATTCTGCCCTGATCCATTTATGGTAACTGTCAATGTTACCAGTGTAAGATTTGATACTGTTGGGGCAGTGTAGGTAAGCATGGATGAACCATTTGCATTCGTAGTGCCATTAGTTGCAGAAAGTTTTCCATAGTTTACTGTTGCCGTAAATGACACATTAGGTGCTCCTGGACCTGCTGCCAGATCATATGTGGAGTTCACGTATAACTGGAAAGATTTTCCACTTCCTACTGCTGTGGTCCCATTCATATGAATGTTCTGAGGAACATAGAAGTTCATCACTGTGCTTGGTGACACATTGTTTACCATAGGCATTGAATACACTGTTGATACATTGGAAGCGCTTGACTGACCAATTGCACTCAACTGGAATACATCAGCCGGTACGTAGTATGGATCAGTAAATGATTGAGCTACATATTTGTCCAGGGATCCATCTGCTTTATTTATAACTCCATACATTCCTGCATAGAATGTTGCATTGGCTATTCCTTTGGAGTTTGTTACTAACTGTATGCCAGTTAAATTGACACTTCCAAACAGGCTGTTAAGGTCCGGTACAGCTATCTGCCCTGTTACAGCTCCGCTTGTGTTTGTGAAATATCCACGGTTAGCGCCAAGTGCATTCTGACTGACCAGACTTACCTCATAATCAGGTACCGGTTTACCCGCGTTTGTTACAGTGACTGTTACATTATCTGTTCCAGTAGCTGAAGAGATGCTTGGAGAAGATAGCGATATCGAAATATTGTAATGAGGTGCCTCCATGGTTATCTGGACTGGTATCTCAACAGGCTGAGCCACACCGAAACCATTGGCATTTGTTGGGGATGTCAGCTGGGCTATATCCATATATGGAGCCTCTCCAAAGACTGGTGCACCTGACTGGTAGTTTCCAAGGAAGACATAACTTGTAAGATTCATTCCCATGAGGCTATAGTCAGCGGTGTATTTTCCAACCATCTGCAGTCCAATTGTAAATTCCCCTGTGGAATTGGTTTTGCCCTGTACCTGTTCCATGTCAAATTGCTGATATATAATGTTGTTTACACCGCCTATCATGGTAAGTTCAGTGGATGATGTTGTTAGTGCGACTGATCCCAGGACAGTAATGTCAGTCCCAGTTCCCATAGTGGTTAGATTTTCAACTATCATGTCTGCTGTTGAATAACTGCCGACATTGGATGTAGCAATGGCCGTAACGTTATCAGTTGCAGTGCTTGTTACAAGAAGGAACCCCTCTGCCAGTGCCATGGACTTAATGTGCCCAATTGGGACATTTGCTACAAGCATATGGCTAGATGCATTATAACCAGCATTGTTCAGATAGGGGTTAAACCCTATATTTATCAAGCTGTATATAGCAACGTTGCCTGTTCCATCTTCCTGAACGTAAAGCATTCCACCGCTTTCACTTATGTTGGTTGGCATAACTCCCGATCCCAGGGACATGTTTCCTACTACGGACCACATGTTCCCCATTGCATTGGTTATGTTAACAACTTCTATCTGGCTTTTTGCTGTATCTGAGACTAGCAAGTAACCTTCACTCTCAGCGAACTGCATGTCTGATGCATCAAGACCGGTACCAAGTGATATATTAGCTGCTGAGAATACGTGATTCATGTTGGTCATGTTCAAGACAGTTATGTTGTTGCTCCCTTTGTTCAGAACGTATGCAAAGCTGTCGTTTGGACCGTTAAGTGCAAGTTGTATACTAACAGGGTTTTTGCCAACATTGTAATTGTATGTTTTACCGTTTGTAAGGTTTACAGCTGTAACATTACTTGATCCGTAATTGGCAACGAATGCCCATACAGATGTTGCATTCATTGGATTTACCTGCACTATCTGTATTGCGTCTGGATTTTCGCCGACTTTGAACATCTTTCCAACTTTAATATCTCTTGGAAGCATCCCTGTTGCTGCATTTAAAGTAAGGTTTACAAGCCTAATATTTCCATTTGTTGAATTCATTAAAGCAACAGCAAATGTTCCATTTGGAGTAAGTGTTGCGTCAGTGTATCCACTCATACTGACATTGCCAAGTGTTTCGTTTCCAAAGTTTGTGGGTGCATAGAGTTCTGTAGACGGGTTTCCTGCAAGCGTGCTAAAAGTGGCTGGAGTTACATTTGTCATATTCAATACGCCAGCATTAACCTGTACGGTATAAGAATATCCCGATACCGGGCTTCCATCTAGTGGGTTATATACCTCCACAGTCATGTTTTTAAATGTGCTTGAATCTTTCATGTCGAGGGTTGGCATACTCACGATCCTATAAGCAACAGGCTGTGGAGAAACATCAAAATGAGTACTACCTAGACCACCTACAGCATTGATAGAGGTGTCGGTTGCTGATGCTGACAAGTTTATTTCTCCTGTATAATCGCTGGTATAAATCAGGGTATTCAGAGGTGACACCTTAAACTCAAACCTATATGTTCCGTTCCCACTTGTTACCCCGGTGTATGAGGTAATATTCAGCAAAGCTCCACTGGGAGTATATCCAACTGTCACTGAGGCATTGTTTATTGGAGTTCCATACTGGTTTCTTACCTGTATAGTTACGTTACCGTACTGCCCATCATAATATATCCGGGAGTTTGAAACTACTCCAACTTCCAGATGCTGTGGAACCACTGGAACCTTTGTTACCAGCGGGACCTTCCTCAGATGAAGTGAGAAGAAGTTCCAGTACCAGAAATCGGTTATTGGAAGACTAGATTTCTGTATTCCTGTAAACGTTGAGTTTGTTATTGGAATGATATCAATACCGTACCCCAGGTTCTCAAATGTTGCTTGCTCTGCCTGGATCTGCTGGATCATGTCTGAAGCATTAAGATCGCCTGATACGCTGCTGTTGGTTAACATGTAATCAGTTAGGTTGTCCATCAAATTAATTACCTGAGTGCCAGTGTAATTTGTATTTGTCGAAAGTGAACAGGTGGAGTTTAGGTGTATTGTTGGCCCTGTATAGGTGAAATCGGTATATGGTCCCAAATAGAATCCTGTTCCAATTCCGTTGACATTATTGTTGAATGTTATGAAATCATCGGCCGGATTTCCTACTATGCCTGATATCCCAAGTGATATTGCACTGTATGTATCAGGGCTGCTGGGACTTAGATCAACAAGATTGGAAACAAGAGTAGAGAAAGATTCTTCTTTTACAGATGTGTGTATTCCTAATGTGTCCCAATCTGAGGCTATAATATTTGCTCCCTCCACCCCAAGTGGATTTTCAGAGGCTACAGTTATCTGTATGGATATAGTAACCGGTTTCCCCATGTAGTAAAGGGTTGCGCCAGGACTAAAATAATTCTTCCCCCCACTTGATGAGTAGCTCAACTGACCATGTGTTGCGTTAATGGTTGCATTTATTGTTTCCTCAGCTTTTGCCAGATCGAAATGGTAGTAAGGAACGTTTGCCCTCCATACGCTATCAGACGGAGGAATTACTGTTGATGATCCAGGAGTTGAGAAACCTTCTGCCACTACAGTAGCAAGATAGGTCTTCGGTATTGCATACTCAAGTGCCTGTCTTAAGGAAGTTATGTTGAATGGTGCATTTGCACTGTAGGAATTTATCTGCTGATATCCATATCCTGTACCCGGCTTGTCGTAGGTATAGGTATAGGGAATTGTCTTCACGGTGGGAAGGAAAGTTGATGGTATATCCAAAATTGATTGGACCTGTCCACTGGCCTCGGCAGCCACCGCCGCTGAATATGTTGAATATATTATGGTCTTTATGGAGTAGAGTTTTGGCATGTACTGTGCCAAACCTGGCACATTCTGAACAAAGTAGTTAGGATTTGCATAAAGCTGCCAGTAATCTGATGATATCCATGCACCTTTGGGCATGCCATATCCGGCATACATCATGTACGGACCAGTTCCAACAAGTCCTGGTGCGTAACCTGTTGTTGGGTTGTACCCAAGGGTCCATGCATTGTAAGAATCAGATGCAGGAAGTGATGCTGAATAGTTCCACAAGCCTGGCGTTGATGCATACGCATGGCTGTCCCAGATATGATACGGCAATATTGGAGTATCAAGCATGGTTGATTCGAACAGAGCATTGGGTGCTGTTAAATAGTAAGAAACTGTAAGATTGTTCACTGGAAGCATATTAACAAGGTACTGGTATTCTCCAGAAAGATCTTCAGACGCGTACAGTAGTTTCCATGAAAGTATAAAGTCTGCCGATTGCACATAATATGTTTTCATAGTCAAGTTAGTCAAGTTTTTTTGCGTATAGTTCTCTGTTTGGAGTTTCCCATTTGCTGATATAAAGGTAACATTTTTGTAGTTACAGGTGCACGAAACTCCACTTGGTGATACGAATGAGGTTGAGGTTGAGTAATTGTATGTAGAAGCAGCGTTTGCAGGTGTCCAGTCATTCCACTGAACTCCCGGTCTTATCTGAACAGTTGCTATTTCACTCACAGGCATTAGTGCGCCGGTGATGGGATCAAATGTTGTCATGTTTGCAGGCGCTGCAGTTATATTAAACCCAGTTGCCAGCCAAGGCTGATAGGTTTCGTTTGGCATGAAATTGTATGGGGAATCGTATATCTCATCCAGAAGCATGAAATCACAAACAGTTGATGCACTGTAATAATTAAGGTGATTTATGTTTCCCACCTCTGCTTGAGTATAAGTTCCATTTGCACTTGTTATGCTGGATGCAGATGCAGATGGACTCACCGCTGAGCTTATTGTTGTAGCATGTGTGGAAGTTGCGGTACCCAGATCATTGAAGGAACCTGAAAAAGATTCCATTATGAACATTGCCGCCACAATTACAACAGCAAAAACTACAATTGTTTTCATAATCCTATGATTTTTGAAAATTGCTTTCATTATTGGGAGATTGGAAAAATCGTATATAAAAGTTTCTTAGACTTAAGATTGTCATTTGTTAGTTAATAAGAGATTTGCCATGGCAATCAAATAATTAGGAGAGTTTATGCAGATTCTATATACACATCAATAAGAATCGTGATAGCCGGTTAATAGGTACCTGTGATACCAATAGGATGTCCTGATCAATTCCTCATTGGTCTTGAACCTATGCTTGAACAGCCATGACTCTATGGAGAAGTACTGTTATTCAAGACCAAAAATCTTTACCACTTCAGGATTCTCCATCTACAGGAACATTTTTTTTATTTTTTTTTACAGACTTGATGAAATTCTTCATTATTTCATTTTTACCATAGAGGCTTTCAATCTTTTCAAGCACTATTCCAACCATCTCTTTTTCACCTTTTCATTTGGTGAGTTTCCTTATAGCATCACTGTTCTTTCCAACTCTCTTCACGTCTGTTTCACTCTAAAAGAACATGCATCTTATCATGCGCATGGCCATGTCAAGTTCATTCTCCACTCCTTATTTACAAATCTTTACAAATCTTATGTACCATATTTTTATCAATATGGAACATGCATCTCTTCATTCTTATTCCCATATTGATCATTTATGATTGTATGATACTGGTATGATACCCTTTTCAGCATGGATTCTTAATGGCATCTGTCCCTTGTGATGAATATCTCATATTCCGGAATACATGAACAGAGGTCCATATAGTGAATTTTAGAAAATAATTGAATACAAGTGGAAAAGAAAAACAATATACTTGAATCAGAGAGAAACTTCATCCCAATTTCATGCATGCAATGGCAAATTAAGGCACCCTGCCTGGAAGATATTTAGATGCGATAACAGTGATCTGGACTGCGACAGGAACAGGCATGCACCTGGCATGCCTGAAGCAGGTTGGACTGAGACTGCTTATGCTGGGAATGAAACTAATTCATAACAATTGGCAAGGTTTTAAGAACGGATTTCTATTGGGCTTTTTCCAGGAAAACTCAGGTTCATTTTGAATATGGTAAGTTATCTTGAACAGGCATACAGATGAAAAGTTTCTATTCACAAAAAGTTTATAAAAATGTTATGCTGCTATTACACCTGAGTTGAACATTATCATTACCCTTACCTAAGGACTGATCTATTTGCTTAATATGCTTTCTATTGTTTGAGCGCCGGTTGCAATATAGGGATACCCACTGAATCCATCTGCCTGCGCCCCCTCAAGATCCTTGTAACTTATGCCATGAATATATGCCGGAGGGTAAAGCTGACCATTAAGCATATATGTTCCAAAACTTCCTGTAATTACTAGAACTGTGTTCATATGGTTAGGATTGCTCAAAAAGGCTGATGGAGTGTAGGGTGAAAGATTGCTGATGTTTACCAAATTCGTGTATTTGTAGACAAGTGAGGCTATGCCTGAAGGCACAGACGAATTCACAACAGACATTCCCGCACTTACAAGATCTGATTGTGATATTGCTGTATTGTTGCTTGCATATGCAAAAAGTGTCTCATTGTACATATATACAGGGTAAAATGATACCTTTGCCCCTGTGATACTGCTGGTGTAAGACAGTGAATCCAGGAACAGAAGACCTGGCAGACTTGCGATCTCCTCCTTCTCATTTGGATCCGAATAATGACCATCTGTCTTGATATTTGATACACCCTGATAATGTGATAGGGTGTAGTTAAGCGACCATGATATTGAGGCTCCGATTGGGCAGCCTACCCACGTAATAAAATAAATATTTTCTGCACCTGATCCAGCGAAGTTCTGATTACTTATCTCTGTGAATGACCCCCAGGGTATACTTGTGGGTGCAGTGAAAGCTGGCTGGCTTGATTTGCTGATAGAAGGATGAGGTATATAACCTGCAAAGTAAAGGACGGTGACAATGAGAATAATGCCCACAACAATAACTGCAACCTTTTGCACCATTATTGACCTAGGATTGACAGGATCAGGCTTCTTAGCTTTTTTGTTGTTCTTATTATTGCTCATCTAAACGACACTATTCCTGGAAATAGCTATACAGATATTCAAATTATATCTTATAAATTTTTCGAGAACCTTACTTTTAGAATGAAATGAAAGTGATTGGATCAAATGAAAGAGAGGATTTTTTGATTTTGAAAAATGTTTTCTAAAAAATTTAATCCGAAAAGTCAAAGATTAAAGGAATTCCTCAAGGAATTCCTCTGTGATCTTTACCGGTTCTCTTTCAACGAGGGATGTGTCGGCTATTATTGGATCATAATCCTCATAGGTTTTCTCATCTTTCTCGTAGAGAACACCTATAGGTATTTTATCTCCAAGTTCCTGAGCAAGTTTGTATGCACCAAGAAGATCCGTCTTATCATTGTTCTCCAGTTTGTAAACTCTCTTCCTGAAATAGTCGTATGAATTGTTCTTGTTGTATGTTACGCATGGGCTGAAAACATCTATGAAAGAGAAGCCCTTGTGCTGAATACCCAGTTTAATCATCTCCTGAAGATGCTTTGCATCCCCGGAAAATGCCCTTGCCACAAATGTTGCACCTGCTGCAAGTGCAAAGTCCAACGGGTTCAATGGCTTTTCTATGTTTCCGTTGGGCGTTGACTTTGTTTTCATTCCCATTTCAGCTGTTGGTGAGGCCTGCCCTGTTGTCAGACCGAAGACCTGATTGTCAGAAACAATGTACGTTATGTCAATATTCCTCTTTGCTGCATGGTAGAAGTGCTGTGTTCCCTCGAAGAAACCGTCCCCGTCACCTCCATATCCTATCACAGTCAGCTTGGGGTTTGCCCACTTTATCGCAGAGGCAACAGGTATAAGCCTTCCATGAAGCCCGTGGAATCCATACGTGTTGATAAATTCCGGCAAATTGCTTGAACAGCCTATTCCTGAGGCTATTACAGCATCTTTGGGTTCTATTCCCATATTTGCCAGCACCATTGAAATTGCCGAGAGCTGTGCAAAATTACCGCAACCTGGGCACCAGTCAGGCTTTACCTTTCCTTTATAATCAGCTATTGTCACCATTTTAATTTCCCCCTATTTTCTTTTCTATCTCTTTTGAAAGAGCTTCCGGGTAAAAACTTTCCCCGTCATATTTGGTAATTAATTCAGTTTTAATTGAAAATTCTGATTTAAGCAACCTGTTCATTTGCCCTGAAAAGTTGTTTTCCACCACAATTATCTTCTTCTTTCCGCTGAGTTTCTTTTCTATATCCCTGTTGAGAGGATAAACATGGAATATCTCCAGCGCTCCGACTTTAAGTCCCTTCTCCCTGAGTATATCGACGGCCTCTTCCACAGATCCCTGTGTTGAACCCCACTGAACAACCATGTACTCTGCATCATCTGATCTGTATGTGGGCGTGGGAGGTATTTCTTTCTTGTATGTTTCCATCTTCCTCATTCTCTTTTCCATGGAGAGTATCCTTAGAGTTGGATCCGTCTCTGCATCACTGACAACATCCCCATATTCATTGTGCTCATCTGAGTCTTCATTATGCATGAGGCCTGGCTGCCCTGGAATTGCCCTCACCGAGATGCCATCTTCACTGTATGCATATCTCTTGTAATCCTTTTGGTTATCCTGGGCTCTCTTGCCATGATCTATTTTAAAGTTTAGATCTGGTTTTGAAATGGTTTCATAGTGCTCAGCGAGATAAAGATCCACCATCAGTATAACAGGCATCTGGTATCTTTCGGCTATATTCAGAGCTTCTCTTGTAAGATAGAATAGTTCCTCAATGTTTCTTGGAGCTATTATTGCCTTGGGGTAATCTCCCTGAGATGCCCCTAAAACCTGCATGAGATCTCCCTGTTCTGTTTTAGTGGGAAGGCCTGTTGAGGGGCCTGCTCTCTGTGCTTCGTAGACAACAAGAGGCACTTCAACCATTCCTGCCATACCCAGTGCCTCGGTCATGAGGGAGAAGCCTCCTCCAGAAGACCCTGTCATAGCCCTCACACCGGCATAGTTTGCGCCTATAGCCATGTTTATTGCTGAAATCTCATCTTCTGTTATCTTGACAAACACACCATACTGCCTTGAATGTTCTGCTAGAAAGTGAAGAATTGATGAGGCGGGGGTCATTGGGTAACCAAAGTACATTTTCAGTCCTCCTGTAACGGCTCCGAGACCTGCAGCCTCTCCCCCTGCGATCAGGTATCTTTTCTCATTGCTTACCTTGAGTTCTTTGTTTAACTTCTTATATTTTTGTTGGTAGTAATCATAACCTTCCCTGGCAGCTTTCACGTTCTGTTCTGCTATATCGCCCTTCTTTCCAAACTGGTCACGTATTACGTCAGCCAGAGTGTCAAAATTCATCTGCAGGCTACCCATTGCGGCTCCTATTGCTACTGTATTCTTCAGGAGAGTGTTCTTGCTGTACTTTAAGGCTATTTCACCAAGTGGTACAGGAGTATAATCAACATCAAACTCCTTGTAGCCGGTAAGTGTACTGTCCATTATTGCCACTCCATCTTTGGGAAGTGGTGAAGCCCCACCTTCATTTATTTTTGGATTTGTATGTCTCTCAAGGGCATCCTTGTTCAACGCTATTAAAACATCAAGACCATCACCCTGTGACCTAACCTCCCGGTGAGAGGCTCTGATCTGATACCAGCTCTGCCCGCCTCTGATAATACTCTGATAATAATTATAGGTGTTTACGTGCATTCCACTTCTGGAAAAAACTTTTGCAATTATAAGACCAGCAGATTGTACACCATCCCCCGCTGCTCCTCCTACTCTGATAATGACTTCATCATTTTTCATTTTAATCGTCTAGTAAATCACTAAATTCTATTAATGCTTATGCAGTTAGATTCAAAAAGATATGTAGTGCATGGAAATATTCCAATGGGACAATATTCCTCAGTTAAAGGTTCAAATATCGCCATTTTAGCAAAGAAAATTCACATTGTAATTTTCAGATTGATATGCATGAATCTATTTTATAAGCAAAAACTTATCAAAGATTATTACAATATAGCCAGACCCGATGAAGAGAACGACCATAGTCATAGGATTTATTTTACTTATTTTTGCTGTATTTATCTTGCTGCAAAAAGGTGGACTTATAATAGGGATAATAGTTCTTGTGGGTTCTGCACTTTCCTTCTCCAGTGGTTTCAGCGTATACTTCACAAAGAACAGGATTACAAGAATAAGGAAGACAGCATACGATGGAATAGTCCAGAATGGAATCCTGAGGATTGAGAAAGGATCATTCCATGCAGACAAGGATACTTTCATAAAGAGGATGGAAAAAATTCAGGACATTCTTGCCGATCAGGAACTTATGCCGAAATTCGGTCTTGATGCCATATATCTGGAATACACTTCAGAGGAGAAAGCCAGGAAAATTGCTGAAATGATTAACAGCCGGGGCCTTAAGACCGACATAATACAGGACAGGATGAACTGGGAGATAAAACTGGAGATATAGGATTTCCGGCCACACTATTACACATAGATTTTCTAGATGTATTCAATATTACTCTCATCTGTGTTGAAAATGTTCTTAACAATGCCTCATAATCCATTTATATTCTTTTAATATAACATGTTATGAGCAGAATAGAAAAGGATGTTCTTGGAGATGTCACAATTGATGACAGATTCTATTACGGAGTTAATACCTACAGAGCAAGAGAGAATTTCAAGATCACGGGACTCACTGCAGATTTTGATCATATATGGTCAATTGTAGCTCTGAAGCGTTCCGCTGCAATTGCCAATAATAAAGGTGGAAAACTGGACAGAGAAAAAACTGATTTCATCGTGAAGGCATGCGATCTCATAATGAGTGGAGAACACAAAGACCAATTCATTGTGGATCAATTTCAGGCTGGGGCTGGAACATCTTACAATATGAATGCAAATGAAGTCATTGCAAATGTTGCACTGGAAATTGGCAAGAAAAACAAGGGCGATTACATGTACATTCACCCCAATGACCATGTGAATATGAGCCAGTCAACAAACGATGTTTATCCCACGATGATTAGAATGACAGTCGCAAGGAAATCCCCTGAACTCCTATCACAATTGAAAAAACTCATTGAATCTTTAAAGAAGAAGGCTGAGGAGTTTGATAATATTGTCAAGCCTGGCAGAACGCATCTTCAGGATGCGGCACCCATAACTCTTGGAATTGAGATGAGTGCATATGCTTACGCACTGGAAAAAGATTTGAAGGAGATTGAAACAGATCTTGACTACATAATGGAGTTGAATATAGGGGGTACAGCAGTTGGAACTGGAATAAACACAGCGCCTGATTACCAGAAAAATGTTGTGGCTGAAATTTCCAAAATAACCGGAATGAAGTTCAGGGAAAGCAGAAACCTCCCGGGAATAATGGAATTCATGACAGATTTTTCCAGGATGATGAACGGTGTTGCAAATCTTGCACTTGATATCACCAAAATGGCAAACGATATAAGACTGAGTTATTCAGGGCCGGGGACAGGCATACATGAGATTACAATACCTGCTGTCCAGCAAGGGTCTTCAATAATGCCCGGAAAGGTCAATCCTTCAATAGCTGAGGCAATGAATATGATATGCCATTCGGTTATAGGGGCTCAGCAGGCACTTAACCTGTCTGTCCAGGCCGGGCAGTTCGAACTCAATGTTATGATGCCACATATAGACTTCGAACTAACAAGATCCATTGATCTCATGACTCATGGAATGGAAATGTTCAGGACAAAACTAATAGACGGACTTCTTGCAAACGAAGAAGTGTGCAGGGAACATCTTTCAAAGAGCTTTGGATCAGCCGCCCTTCTCAATCCATACCTTGGATATGACAATGTGGCAAAGATCGTCAGGGAGGCACTTTCCTCAGGGAAGTCCATAAAGGAGCTTGCACTTGCTACCGGAAAGGTAACTGAGGAAGAGTTCATGAAGATAATGGCCAGCGGGATACCTGGTAAATCCTGATTTTTTCCAGTACCAACTAATCTTATTTTTAAAATCTCTTAAAAAAAGATAAAATATTATTCATATATTGACCCATAAAGATGAAGATATATTTTGAATCTTATGGCTGCACACTTTCAAAGTCTGAATCTGCCCTTTACGTCAATGGCATGATGAAGGATGGCGACACCATAGTCCAGAGTCCTGAGGATGCAGATATCAGTGTCATTGGGACCTGTGTGGTCATAAAGCATACAGAGGAGAAGATGCTGAACCGTATTGACCATCTGTCAACAAAGTCAAATGTGAAGGTTCTGGGTTGTTTGCCAACTGTTACCGGAAAACAGATTTCATCAGATTCAATTGAAATGATCACGCCGGGAGAGATGCGATCCTTTTACACTGGAAAACTGGATGATATAGAGATTAAGGAACCATCAATATTTGATGGGATTCCAATAAACCAGGGTTGCACAGGAAGCTGCAATTACTGCATTTCCAGAATTGCCAGGGGAAAACTGTTATCAAGAAAGCCAGAGAAGATTGTGAGTCAGGTCAGATTGCAGCTTGAACGTGGCATAAGGGAGGTGAGGATCAGTTCACTTGATACCGCTGCGTATGGCAAAGACCTTGGAACAGACCTCCCCTCACTTGTTAATGCCATAATTTCAATAGATGAGGATTTCATGGTAAGGGTAGGGATGATGGAGCCGAAGAATACCATGACCATACTTGATCCGCTGATTGATTCCATGAAAAATGCAAAGGTTTTCAAATTCCTCCATGTGCCGGTTCAGAGCGGAGATGACAGGATTCTTGAACTCATGAACAGGGAATACTGTGCTGAGGATTTCGTGACAATAAAATCCAGATTTAGGGAAAGTTTCCCGGATTCCACCCTTTCCACTGACATAATATCCGGATACCACGGTGAGGATATGGAATCCTTCGAGAATACAGTGAGGATAATAGAGAAGACCAGGCCGGATATAATAAACATCACACGCTTTTCCCCAAGGCCATATACCCCAGATTTTAACAAAAGGACCCCCCATACGAATTTGGTTAAGAGATGGACAAAGGTTTATACAGAGATGCACAGGGAGATTCTTTCGGATAAACTTTCCTCTATAGTTGGTAAAGTTGAAAATATTATTATTACTGAAAAGGGAAAGAACGGTACCTGGGTGGGAAGAGACCAGGCATACAGATCCGTGGTTGTAACTGGTGAACAGAGGCTTTACAGCAAGGTGGATGCTGAAATAGTTGATACAGGTTCTACATATCTGGTTGGCAAAGTCCTTTAGGCTTTTATCTCATCTACGGCAACAATCTCGTCCATAACATACCTTTTTGGAGGATTTTTGGAAAACAGCATCTGGAACTCTGTAACAGTAAGTATTGGCATTGCAAATTTATCAGCATCGTCTATGGGTACTCTTGGACAGCCCGTGAACACAACAGCATCACACCTCATGTTTGAATAGTCTGTTGGGTTTGCCTCATTTGCTTTAAGAATAACGGCCTCCCTTCCCATCTCTCTTATTCTGTCCACTATGACTTCAGCAACTTTTTCCCTGTACTGCCCCACTTTTGTATCAACCACAACACAGAATTTTTCAGCGTCAAGTGCCCTTGAGATGCCCACATATCTCTTCCTTATGAATCTGTCAGTCTCATCTTTTATATTCTTTAGGGAGAGATCGTTAAGATCAAGGATAAACACATCGGTGCTGGTGGAAAGCTGAACACCAATTCCGTGGAATTTTCCGGTTGTAACAATGAGAAGGCAGTCAACGCTGTTCTGGATTGCATGTGCAGCGCTGAAGTTGCATCCGAGAACCTGCCCCGGATATTTCATCCTTCGGTCGGGAATACCTGTTACTGTGGAGAAACCCATTTTTTTCAGGATTGAATCTACCTCCTTCATATGATCAATGTACTGTACTGAGCATAAAAGACCAATTTTTCTATACCCTCCCGCCTTGAGAGAATTGAAAATATCCTCCGGAAACACTATCTTGTGGCTATCACGGTATTCCAGGAAAATGACAGGTTTAGGGTATTTTATGTTGGGAATTTCAGAATGACCTAGCTGAACTATTGCATCCACATGGGAATATACGTCTCTTGAACCTATGTCGCATGCACCGTAGAATGATTCTGACGATACAATTATGTTGAAGCTTGCTGACAGCTTGTTGAAATAATCGAACACGTGAGGCTTAAGCCCGTCCGGAAGCTGAAGCAGTATCTTTTTTGCGCCCATTTCATTGAGTTTAACAATGGTTTCATTAAGGTCAAGTAGTTTCAATTTTAACTTTCCAATATCCTTAACAGGTATTAATTCATGACTGATTTACCCCTTATTCATGATCGAAACGCCCCATCGCGATAGATCAACTCACCGTTTCTCATTACCGAATTTACCATCCTTATACCGTATTCGTAAGGAATTTTTCTGTAACTGTCAACATTGAGGATAATAATGTCTGCGTTCTTCCCAGATTCAATAGATCCATATTGGCCCTCCATACCGCATGCGAATGCACCATTAATCGTGGCTGCGTTAAGGGCCTCTTCTATTGACATCCTGCAGTACTTTACAGCCAGATGCATTGCAAAGAAGAGGTTGCTGTTGTAGGAAACAGGAGATGCGTCTGATGCAAGGGCAACCGGAATCCCCCTTCTTATGAAAGCACCAATATCGTTATACTTTCCGTCTGCAACATTGAAGGCTGTCATGGGGAGGAAAGTTGCAATTGTGCCTGATCTGGCTATTTTATCCATCCCCCTCTGATCCGTGACAAGAAGATGATCAACCGTCAGTGGATGGTATTTTTCACAGAGATCCAGGCATCCTATATCTGCAAACTCATCACAGTGCAGTTTAAGTCGAAGGCCGTTAGCCTTCGCTACTTCTGCCATCTCGGATGTGGAAGAGACAGAAAAAGCCCCCCTGTCGCAGAAGACATCCACAAACTTTACCCTGTCTTTCATTCTGGGAAACATCGCAGAGATTACGTAGTTGGAGTATTCATTTTCCCTCTGCCCCTGTGGAATGGCATGCATACCGAGGAATGTTGGAATTACATTGACAATTCCTGTATTTTTTATCCGGTGGATCACTTCCAGCATCTTTGTTTCAGTGGATAGATCAAGTCCATATCCTGTCTTGATCTCCATGGATGTTGTGCCTGTTGAAACGCTCTCATAGACCCTTTTCATGCTCTGGCTAAAAATCTCGTCTCCACTGGAGCTTCGCGTATCCCTGACTGTTCGATATATTCCATTGCCGGAAGCAAGTATTTCCATATACCCATTTCCGGATATTTTCTGGTAAAATTCCTCTTCTCTTGTTCCAGCATATACTATATGCGTGTGTGAATCCACAAGCCCAGGCATCACAACATTGCCCTTTGCATCAACTGCATGGATGCTGTTCCCTTTCATATATTTCTCAGCCTTTTCAGATGTCATTATTTCTCTTATTATGCCTTCCCTGATGAGAATTGCACTGTTTTCCATCACCTTCAATCTTTTCATCTTTTCTGATTTAAGCGGCTCCCAGCCAGATCCTTCCATGGTGAGAATTTCAGATGCATTTAGGATGAGTGTATCTTTCATACTTTTATATTATAATAAGGCATATAATTTCTTTCACATCATAGATTTAAAAATGTATTGTTTCTGCAATAATTTATATATTTGTAAGAGGATTTCAAAATTCAGAGAAACATAATCCAGAAACCAAGGAGAAGTGTCAGTATGAAGCCGCCCGTAATTGAGATCATGAATGGCGTACGATACTGCATGTATTTTTTGCCCCTGTATTCATGAATTGAGAATTTCCTGCTGTTTTTCTCGTACATTTCCTGGTTATACCTGAGTGCAAATATTGAAGAATTCCCAGGCTTATTCCCTGCCTTTTTGTTGAGGTAAACCATGTAGGGAACGAAAACAATGGAAAAAATGGCAACATTGATGAGAAGCGCCATGGAAAAAGGGACAAATGACGAAATAACTCTCTGTCTTGATGTCAGGGGGGTAAGCATGGGGATTGTTATGAATGAGAATGATATAGCAATTAGAGCCTTGATGTCGCCAATGCCAAAGAATCTCTCCTGGAAACCCATGAGGAAAATGGCTGACATTACCAGAAGATCAAAACCAAATATGAATACCTGAAAGGCTAGGAATAGGGAGATAACCAGAAATATAACACCGGCAACTGGGTATATCACCAGGTCAGTTTTCATGAAAGAAGCCACGAAAATAAGGATTCCAACAAGGTAAAACCAGTATGGAGGGTTGATATATAGGGCCAGGAAAACAATACCAGCAGCAAAGAGTGGAATGAAAAGATAGGAACTGACAGTACGCCTCATGACATCGGTCACAGAACCTGCAAGAAGAACTGCAACTGCAACCAGTATAAGGAGAATTAATTGAAGCATCTGTTCACTCAAACACGTAATGCATATAATTACTTTTCACCGTTAATTCTCTTGAATGCCTTTATCACGGCGGACATGTCAAGGTTTCCGTAACCAATAGATGAAGCGGAGGCATACATCTGTGACGTTAGACCTCCCAGAGGCAGGGATATTCTTGAATCCTTTGCCATCTCCAGTGCGTAGTTTATATCCTTGATCTCATGGTTGAGAAGAAAGGCAGGGATAAAATCCTCCTTAAGAAGGGGTTCCCGCTTTATGCCCAATACAGTTGACCCGGCTGAGCTGACTGACAGGATATCCAACATCTGTTCTCTGTTCATGCCCAGCCGGTCACCGAAAACAAGTGCTTCGCTCAATGCTGCAAGATTTTCACCAAGAAGCATGTTGTGGATCAGTTTCATTTTAATGCCGTTCCCGCCGTCACCCATATAGAATATATTTTTTGAGAATGCTTCAAGGAAAGGTTTTACTGTGTCAAAGGCTTTCTTTTCGCCTCCGAAAAGTGCGGTTAGTTCAGCATTCTGTGCGAATGACACACTCCCAATCACAGGGCAGTCCACATATGTACATGACTTTTCCATGACATTTGCCCTGTTTTCATTTGAGGCTTTCAGTGAAATTGTGCTCATATCCACTATGATTGTACCCGGTATTATGTGACTGAGAAGCCCGTTCTTGCCTGAGATTATTTCCTGAGAAGCCTGAGAATCGGTAACTATAACAAATATTATGTTGCAGTTGGATGAAACCTGGAAAGGGTATTGAAAAACCTTAAGCCCAAGAGCCCCAAATTCATCAGCCTTCTGCTTTGTCCGGTTATATATGCCGGTTACTTTGTATTTCTTCAGTATGTTGTAAAGTATGGGCCTCCCCATCTTTCCCAGACCTATGAAACCTATATCAGACGTCATTCTCCACCTTGATTCAAATTTCAAGAAAATATAAAGAACTGCCGTTTTCCTGGGTGGCACACTCCAGGCTTTTGTATAATATGTGTTTGTCTTCCAGTCTTGTCCTGGCTTTTTCCAGTGCAAGATCCGGCATATTATTTTTCTGGCTCAGGTGAGTCAGGACGATTCGTGTATCCTGCGTAACAACCTTTTCAAGCACATCTGCAGTCTGGTGGTTTGAAAGATGACCAAATCTACCAGAAATCCTGTTTTTAAGGGCTATAGGGTAGGGGCCGTTCCTGAGCATTTCCTCGTCATGGTTTGATTCCAGTGCCAGTATATGAGACCCCTTTATATTTTCCAGCAGATCATGCGTTGCAATGCCCAGGTCTGATACAACGCTTATTTTCATTCTGGAGCTTTCTACCACATATCCCACAGGATCTGAAGCGTCGTGAGAGATATTTATAGCTTTTATTCGGAAATTTCCGATGACTGCTTCACCATTAATTCTGTAAAAATCCCTGAATCCTGCTGCGTAACCTGTCATTTCCCTTGTATAAATATCGAATCCAGGATTTGTCTTCAGGTTTCTTACACCGCTGCAGTGGTCTGAATGTTCATGAGATATGAAAAGTGACTTTTGTGATGTATTAATATTCAATTCTTCAATCCTTTTATTCAGCCTCTTCCTTGAAATACCCATATCTATTATGATAAGATCGTCGTTGTCCCAGATCAGGCTGCAGTTGCCAGCACTTCCGCTTGCAACAATATTGAAGCCTATGCCCTGCATTGAATGGTGAATAAATATATAGCATATGATACTTTCCAGATCAAAGGCGGATTATTATATACAGTAATGTTTCATGATCATGAAAATATTACTGGTAGATAGAGAAGAGATTAAAGATAATATGGTACCACTTATAAGATCGGATATTGCATGGGATCTATTTTTTCCTGGATATCCGGGAGATTTACCCCAGGGACATGGCAGAAGGGCATATCCTTTCTCAAACTGGCTGTGGGATGAACTTGGAATGGTTGGAGGTTACCTTAACAAAAATTCCGGAAAGGTAATATTTATTGCAACACCTCAACTATCAGACTCCGGCAGAGAATTTGTCCTTCGACTCTGTTCAATGTGGGCTGATGAAATTTATATATATGAAAAAGAGGAGAATAATTTATGGATTCCCCCCATGGTTAACCTCTTCCATGAAAGCGACATGGATAATGCCGAGAAACGCATGACTCTAAAAGATGATGACGGATACCAAAGATTCTTCATGCCTCTGATAGGTCCATCCAGATCTTTTTTCCGGCTGGAAAAGATAAGCCCTGGCAATTCTTCAGCAAGACTACACAGTCATTCTGCAGTTGATGAATACTACCTTCTATTGAACGGAAGGGCCACACTGATGATTGGAACAAAAAGTATTCACATTGAACCAGGTACACTTATTGGGAAACCTACTGGACCAGATCTGGTCAGCCAGTTGCTTGCAGATCGGGGTGAGGAAATAGAGGTCCTTGACATGGAAATATGGCCCGACAGTTATTACACCGCAAAGGATCTGGTGAGTTACCCAGAACACGGTGAACTCTTCATGAGAGGGTCTGGATGGGGGTCCATAATACCATGGATAACTGCCTCAGATACCAGAGACTTCCGGGAGAACTATGACGTATCTTATCACAGAAATGCTGATGGGTCATGGTCTCCTGCACAATTCCAGGGGCACAGAGAAAGAAAAAAATAGAATATTACTGGGCCAGTGTATTAAGCTGTTCCAGCAATCCTTTCTCAACGTGATCTGTCCATGCAATTTCTGGTATGTCAATAACAATGAAAATTTCTGAGAGAAAAAGAACCTCCATGGCTGTTATTGCTAAATTTTTTATGAGCTTCCCTACTCCCACATGAACATTGATCTCATCATTGATATTCTCAAATGAAAATGTCAGTGCCCTGTCTGCGGCGATGATGTCTCTGAGAATGCCAGGCTTCTGAGCCTGTATAATTGCCTTGTCATCCTGTATGTTGCTCTGCACCTTCCAGTTGTTATTCTTAAGGTAGTCTGCAAAACTGTTAGCTACTTCTTTCAGGCTTTTACTGCTTTTTAGGACCCTATCTTTTTTGAATATTTCCATTAATTGCTATAATATGATATTATTTAACCTTTAGAGTTCATGCCATTTTAACGGTTAGGCTGGGAAAACTAATATTCAAGTTCAGCATATTTATGAAATAGTGCAGGTGATTCTCAATGAGGGAACTCACGAAAAAAGAGGTAAAGCAGATCCGAAAACTTCTGAAGCAGGGGGTGGATGTTCCGGAAATATGCGCAAAATTCAGCATTCCACCCGCGGAATGGAGGGAAGTTGTCATAAAGAATGATCTCTTCTGAAATGGGGAATTTACGGTTTCAATGCATGATGCCGTTTAGCAGATCTGATATTGAGTCTTTATACTGAGTCTTTATACATGTAATATATTCCAAAATGCCCTGCATCATAATGGACAGAACAGTGGTCTATTTCCTTTTCCTTCATAATTTGACTGATGCCATTTATTCCAGTGTTTATGGAGAATTCATCGTGGCTGCCTTTCTGCAAAATTATTTTTATTTTTTTTAAAACTAGGGATATGATTGACGACATTGCGCAGTGGGTCCATTCTTTCAATTGACCCCACACATGGTCATGAACCTTTCCCGTGCTTAGATCAAATGGGAGTTTTATGCGCAATTCTTCTCCCGGATCAGGTGAATAAAAAGCGGACATTGACAGAAGATCATTAACTGTAAGATCCTGATTTTCATGGAAGTTTGATGATCTGAACTTCTTTAGGAAGCCTTTCACACCCAGTTTCCCAAGGACATCTATGGATAAAGGAAAATCTCTAAGATAGCAGTACTCAAATCCTGAATCCCCAGAAACATCTATGAAACCACTGAAAGTATCCTGATGCCTCACAGAAAGTGTGTAGGACCTGAATCAACCGGAAGACTTACCGAAAAGCCCAATTTTTCTCTTTTCCAAGCTGTTTCTGATAAAGTTCGAAATATCAATTGAAATGAAATCCTCATAGTTTCCAACTGATCAGGAATTCAGATACAGATTCCCTCCCTGTGAGGTCATTGTGTCAAGCAGAACTATTTTAAAAGATTCAACAAACTTTTTCTCCGCAATTCTTTCAAGAACTTTCAGGAAGTCAATGCCGGAAAAACTCCTTTTCACTAAAGAAAAGGATGTAACGTAAAATCCCGCAAGCCCTATAAGAACAGGTGTTTCATCATTACTGTTATATTCCAAAATTGTGACATACCGATGGTTGAGGTCTCCTAGAAAATTATTTTCAAGAGATTTTGAATGGATTTAATCCGTTTTTATTGATATGTTTTCCATGGTGGAAATATTCCATCACAATAATTTACCTTTACAGATCTATTGCATTTCGGATATCAATTTAACGACTTCCTCTGGCGCCTTAAGAATTGCTTCCGGATGGTACTGTTCCATTCTTTCGACTTTGCCGGAACCCCAGACTGCCCCCAGTGGTCTTATTCCTGCCCCATGGGCAGCAATGATGTCGTATGGCTGATCGCCCACATATATACAATCAGTGTTCTTGACATGGAGTTTTTTCAGAGCCAGAATCAGTGGATCAGGATCAGGTTTCTGATAGATAGTATCTTCCTGTCCCACGTAAAACTGGAAATATTTCATGATTCCGAAAATGTTCAGAAGGGTTTCAGCATCTGTTCTATGGCTGGAGGTTACAACAGCCATCCTGAGATTCATGCCAGAAAGTTTTTCAAGCATTTCCCTAATACCTGGATATACTCTGATGGATGAAATGTTATCATTATAGTATTTTCTTCCGGTTTCATATATTTCATCTCCCTTTTCAGGAAACCACTGGGACAGTATTTTCTTAACAGGCCTTCCTATTAGATCAGCATTCTCTTCTTCAGTTATGCCCCGCCCCAGAACCCTCCTGAATCCGTAATCGGTGGCAACTGCTGACATCCCCTCACTGTCAAGAAGTGTTCCATCCATATCAAATATAACCGCTTTTATAATATGAAACACCCCATAATACATTGGGTTAATGAAATGGACACTAAAAATTGTTATGGTGAGTAGTGTTTTTTAGATAATATTCTCAACTTCATGAGATTACTCAGGAACTTGAGAATGAAGCAACCCCAAGCCAGTAGATGCTTTTCAAAAATCCAATTGTTGTGTTCAGGTTTATGTCTGAAAATTCATACGCCTTATGCCCGTGGGTCTCTGCCAGATCTTTGAATATCTTATCAATCCTTGAAAATATTTTGTCCGTCATCAGGTTTACAATATGCCTGCTTACAGAGTTTCCCATACGTTTTGTCATTTCCGGAAGCATCTGTTTTGACATTTTGAGATCGTAAGACCATGCGATGTAAAGAAGTTCCCAGTATTTTCCCGGAAGTTTGTCAATAATGGGGAAAGATTTTCCCTTAAGCCTTGAACTTGTCATCGGGATTACTGCAAGAGGAAAGATCCATGCCCTGTATCTGTTGTCTATAATGGATTCTACCAAATTTATGCTCTGATCAACATCCTCATCCGTTTCGTCCTCGAAACCTACTGTCATGGTATAGCATGGAGTTATGTAGGCATCATTGAGTATAGGGGTTGAATCAAGTATTATGTTTTTCCAGTCTGCAGGTCTCCATGGAAAAGGTTTTCCATTCATGTATTTACGAAGAATGCGCTCACTTCCTGATTCAAGTCCAACCACTGGTGCCTCGGCCCTGTACTTATGGTATTCGGTTATCTCGGATATATCCATAACTGTCTTCGGACTGTCCAGGACAGCCGGAGATGATATATGGGGGAAGTATATCTGTTCTGCACCTGCCTTTTTTACCGAGGAGAACAGATTGACAACTGAATTATGATTTGTGGCCAGCCTTTTGGAACCATATAGCAATATGTCGTCGGTGATTAGTTCAATGCTTTTCTCCCCACTATCCAGATTAAGCTTCACCTCTTCCATGATATCCTCAATCGGTATGGACCTGAATGTTTCGGGGGTGATGGTACAGAACTGACAACCTCTTGGACAGCCCCTTGTTACCTGCACTTCACCAAAGCGTGCAGGTTTTATTATCCTGGAGATTTTTGAAACCGGAGGGTTTTTGCCTGTAAAGTTCCTGGGAAGATCCAGATCTTCAATTCCCCTGGATACCAGACCGGGAAGATCCTCTTCTGCTTCACCGTTAAATATGAGATCTACCCAATCCGGTCTTTTCATGCCCATCTGCCATGCCGCTGGCCCACCAATGAATACCTTGAACCCGAATCTCTTCTTCAATTGGGAAACTTTTTCAGACAGTTCTGAAAAAAATTCAGCAGTCCAGCTTGGACCTCCACCGAAAATCATTGTTAACTTTGTACTTACCGGGCTCAACCCATATGGATCGTGAACTGATATGCCCAGTATCTTCGTGTCCTCTCCAACAACCTTCTCAAGGTCATCCGGAGGAGATACAATAACATCGTCGATGCCGTTATAGTGAAGTGCGGCTTCGATCTTCCTTAATGCATATGGAGCCCTTAATGCTTCACCCTTCCTGTTTGACTGCTGAGGAGGTGTAAAAACTCTATCCATTAGTATTCTCGGAACCAGCCTTGCTGGCATGCAGGCAACATATCCAAGCGTTGACACCCCAGAATAGCTTGTAAAGGAGCTTTGATCTGCTGTAAGCACAACCTTAGCGCACATAATGTAAAAATAGTTAGATATTAAAATAATTTACTATTTGCAGTGATAAATATTTATTTTGAAAAATGTAAAAATGTAAGTTATACGGGTTAGTTTCTCTGGATTTTCTTTTCCAATTCCCAATTGGACAGGAAAATATTTTAACTTCTTATCGTGAAGTCCCCTTCTTATAGGTAGGGGATAAAAGAGATTAAAGCATTTATTGGTGTATAGATCATAAAATCTCTATGCCCTATGACCTGGACAAGGGATCTCATTCTTTGTATTCATTATATTACCACTTTATTTAGGTGATAAAATACAGGAAGAGAGTATTCACAAAGGATTCCATTGTGCATTTCCTAAAGATGAAAGCAAAAGAGATCGCAGATAAACATAACAAAAATCTTCAATCTTTGGAAATATAAAACATGACCTGAGGCTTTCAGACTGGACATGCCAATGCAATGTGTATTTTATCTCAATGGGCAGGAAATCTCAATGCAGATATCAAAATCAAGAATGTCAAATTAATAAAGATAGGTAGAGACAATTCCGAATATATGTTCGTAGATATTGGAGATATGCCAAAAAGGGCAACTTCAATCATAGATAAGGGAAACGAACTGCGTTAGCTGGGGGTTGATGTCACTTTACCATGAAAGTTCCCCACGAACAAGGGAAACCATGGAATCGAGTATTCTCTCTTTTACCATGGATGGATTGTGCCAGTTGAAGAGAGATGGTTCCAGGTAACATGCAAGAGCACATTTGTTGCAGCTTTCATAAGGAGCCCAGTCATATGTATTCCAGAGATCAAGTATGTCGGTATCCCATACCTTAACACTGCCATTGTACTCATTGATAACATAGCAAGGCTGAACGATATTCCCAAGCGGATCTATGTTTATGGTGAGCCATGGTTTGCACCTCCATGGATGGTCACCGTACCATGAATTAAGAATAGAGGAGAAATATTCCTTAGAATTGACTATTGGAAACCCACTTAACTTGTAACTCTCCAGCATTTTTATTGTGTCCCTGAGTTTTAATTTTTCTGGAGACATCTTCTCTGCAGTGGTGTAATCATAGGCAATCTGAAAATTTACACTAACACCAAGCTTCACAGCGAGATCTACAATCCCCTGAGCCTGATCCATGTTTTCGTTTGTTATTGTTGAGCTTATAGCCAAAGGTACTTCATCCCGGGCTGATTCAATTCCTTCAACCGCATGCCTGAATGATCCCGCCATTCCTCTCAGCCTGTCATGGACCTCTCCTATTCCGTCGAGAGAGACAAACAGGTAATTCAAGCTGTCCTTTATGTCTTCTATTTTTGCCTTGAGCAACCACCCATTTGTTACCATAGAGGTGTGAAATCTTCTCTTGGATTCATAAAGTATTTCTCCTATATCTTTCCTGAGAAGTGGTTCACCGCCTTCAAACCCCAGGAAGGAGACACCCGCCTTTTTCAGAGAATCCATCATCCTGATCTCATCGTCTATGTCAAGGAGAGTTTCGTCTTCTCTCCTCCAGAACGGACACATTTTGCATTTCAGATTGCAGGAATACTGTAGTTTATGGCCAGCTATGAGAGGGAACTTCTTGTTTGGCAGACTTTTTATAGTTCTGACCACCCCTCTCCCTATAACTGAACTGACTAGAGACACAATTATTCATGAGCATCCATTATTCATACTTTACTGAAATATATGTTAATAAGACATGACACTTGACCAAATTTAAAAAGCATAAATTGCCTAAAATATAACCTTAATATATGCGAGTTCTGGAAAAAAGAAATCTTATGATGAAATCAACTAACCCACAATTGATAAAGAAATGGATGACATAATTAAGAAAATAGAAGACTGCCGTAGCAATAAGATGTCACAGGTCCGTTGCATATTTATGGAGACTGATCCGGAAACTATTGAAGAAGTGAAGTAAAGAAAACCCAGCAATCCCCATGGAGTATCCGAATGGTCCAGAAATAAAATAATTTGCATAGGGAATATACTTAAGAAATCGGTTCGACTGACCTTCACAAAGGGGTCAGCGATTGATGATGCTCATGGAATATTTAACACAAGACTTGACAGCAGAACATTTCTTACAGTTGATTATTTCGAGGAAAGTAAAATTGATCATGCTGCCCTTTGGTCACTGATAAACGGGGCTTTAAAACTTAACCTTTCCAGATTAGGGCCGAAAAAAAGAAAGTAACATACCATTAACAGTTGAGAAATGAAAGGTAAATCTGACTAATCGTAGCATGAATAGAAGAAAGACGATGTTATTATACAATAGGAATCAAAGTTTTGTCAAACCCCTTGAATTTAAATCTGTAGCGGAATGATCAAGCAAGACCCTTATTGTCTGATTTATTAAGATCGTTCAGGGAAAATCTTTTTTCATTGGAACCTGATCACTGATCCACTACCATTATGATCGAAAATATAATCTATGAAATTACCATATTTTAAAAAGACTACATCCTGATTTTAACTTTTTACTAAGTTGATCAGTCATTAAATTCTTTAATTTAACAGCTTGGAGAAGGTTTAATTTTAAATTCAAAATGGAGTTTTCTGTTCCTGATCAATCAAAACTTTATATCACTAAATTGCAATACTTGAGTATGTCTGCAGAAGAAGAACTGAAATCAATTATTGAGAGTTCAAGAAAAATATCCCAGGATGGGACATTAGTTACCTACGACCTTACGTCAGGAATCGATTTCTCAAATCCAAAAGCTGTGGCAAAAGCCCTGTCAGATGTATTTTTTGAAAAAGATGCAATAAACTGGTTCAAGGTCAATGACGACAAAATAGATTTTGTACCAACATACAAAGTTAGAGTTGTAATGAAAGAAGAACATAACAAAAAACTGGAAAGCACGGTTGATGATTTTCTAAAGGACCTTCAAAAAGACGGGATTTCCAAAGACTATTCAAAGCAGATCAAAAAGGGAAGCATTATTGCAACACAACTTCAATCTGCCATGGCTAAGCATGCATTAGAGTCAACCCTATTCAAGCACTCTTTGGACAAAGTATATGAAGATTCGATCAGAGATGATCTCTTTGTTGATCTTCTTGAAAAACTGGAAATAAGATCCCTAAGTGGCAAGGACCTTATTGACTGGAACAAACTCCCTCTCTGACTGCCAAGAACTGAATCGTTTCAATTGAGAGAATTCTAAAGATTGTACTAATAGATTCCATGATCAAGGGAAAAGCTGTTCCCAGAAAAGGATGTGATTGTTGATTAAATCGCTATAAATAGTGGGCGTTCTCTTTACATTCTGGATGAACATTTTGAAGCTTTCACGGACTATGGTCTAAAGTTTTTCAAACAGTTTTAAACTATAACAATAGTTATGTGATCCTGTGATCCCTAAAATTTCAGATACTTTTCATGATTATATTTCCAGTTACAGACACAATAAAATCTGCCTCATAATGTAAAAAAGATTCATTTCAGAAAAAACATCTGGTCAATTGACACTTTATGCTTTCCTCGATATGCATACTTAAGCTTGGAATAAGGAGATCAATATAAGGTGCTTTCAACTTTCAAGAACGAGGTAGAGCGATTGCAATTTATTATATTCTTGTTTATATTTATCTCATCTTATTGTGTCCAGGGTTAAAGGATTCAGCTTGCACAAAAGCATTATGTTGATTCTGGACGCAACGACCAGGGATGATAATACCATCGGAATAAAAAGTAATAAAAAGTATTTACAACTTATACGTATTAACAGTTCACAATGGCTCACAGAAAGAAAGGCAATCTTGCACTAAAAATCCTTGGCCTGATATTACTCATGGCAGCCGTACTCTTTCTAATTTACCTGCTCACAGTTTTCCATGTTTTACCAGTTAATTTCACGATCTATGTTAATGCCATTTTCATTGGAATAATAGTCTATGTAATCTTACGAATCATACTTAGTTTCCTTAACAGATACCTCTCGAAATACATGGATAAGAGGAAAATCCACCCCATAATGTTCCTTTTATCCATTCTGGCATATTTCATACTCGGTGTTGTTGTCCTATCTTCCCTGGGAATCGACGTATCATCG
This sequence comes from Oxyplasma meridianum, assembly GCF_038024865.1. Classification (NCBI taxonomy): domain Archaea; kingdom Methanobacteriati; phylum Thermoplasmatota; class Thermoplasmata; order Thermoplasmatales; family Thermoplasmataceae; genus Oxyplasma; species Oxyplasma meridianum. The sequence goes on from NZ_CP133772.1 coordinate 1,422,687, forward strand.
CTGATACTTGGAGGTTCGCTTATATCTGTTGTACTGGGATTGGCGGCTAACACAGTTCTTTCCAACCAGTTCGCAGGGATACTATTTGTGGTTGTAAGGCCATTCAACATAGGAGACCTAGTCACAATGAACATGTGGCAGTATGGGGGCGTTTTCCCCACGCTGTTCCCCAAGTATTTCTCAGTGGACAGAATTGAAGCAACTGCCTACACGGGTCAGGTTGTGGATATTACCATAAACTATACAATACTGGACATGGCAAACGGGGACCGAGTGAAAATACCCAATGGAATACTTGTTCAGGGAGCCATAATAATAAGGAAACCGGGAGTTCTGGTCAAGGCACGTTACGAGATTCCAAAATTCATTGAATTTGAGAGAGTTGAGCCCCTTATAAGGAAAGAGATTGAAAGCATACCAGATTACATGGGTAGCATTTCAATCACTGTGGACGAGACTACACTCAACACCTACATACTTATGGTGGTGGCGAAGTTTAACGTGCTGGATGTGGATGAAAAGAGGGGAGAAATTTTTCTGCGCTTAATGCGTTTGGTTGAACCAATGAAGTCAGTTAACTGATCATTCATTCTCTGGTGTTGATCCTGCATAAAGCAATGGGAAGAACAACAAACTCCTTCCCACCTTCCAGTGTTCGTTCCAAAATGTATGTCCCCTGGTCCACGCCCTTTAGAACCCCCTCAAACCTCAGCCTTGGAGAGAGGTTCTCCTGTCCCTGGTTCAATATCATCACTTCAACTTTCCGGTCAATTAGATCGTTAAGGATCATTGATCCTCATTCTCTTTATCCCTTAATAATTTACCCAGATCAAATCCGATTGAAAGGTTAAGTGCCCTCTGTTCTTTATCCGCCTGGGGAATCGACGGCAATGTTTGCAGAGCAAAGTACAGCACCAATAACATCATTCGGATAAATGAGTGGTTCTGTAGTAACCTTAACAGCAACTATGAGGTAAAACTTCATGTTTACCCAGACAAAATTTCACTATTCCTCGATTCTATGGTAATAAATCAGCCAATATTTTCGCATGGGTATGGGAATTCCTATTCTTATATATATTGTGGCTATGCTGACCTCATCCATATCCTGGACGAAAGGTGAAACAGATGCCTGAAAAATTCATAATTGAGGAGAAGGAACATATGTTCATAGAATCATGAACAGCAACAAACATAGCAGATCTGTGCCGCAGGCATGGAGTATCTGTTGCACAGTTCCACATGTGCAAGGAACTTTTCCTGAAAGTGGGAGGAAGGGTCTGGAAAATTTTCAAAAGGAAACCAGTGCCAGAAGGAGATAGATCAACTCAAGAAGATTGTAAGCCCACACAATGCAAGATCAATTACATCACTAGATTGAGCTTTATTAAAAATCTTCATGATCGATATGATATTCTAATACTTATGGACCGGTCGGGATTTGAACCCGAGGCCTCCTGCTTGCGAAGCAGGCGATCTACCGCTGATCTACCGGCCCTCTTCACAAAACTGCTTTTTAAAGTGAAGCAGCTTTATTATAGGAATAATACTCATTTATATTTAGGTTGCATACATACTGGTTATCATGGACCAAACCCTTGGAGGTAAAATTGAGCCAAGAGACTACCAGATCAATGTATTCAGGAAGGCTGTGCTGGAAAATACTCTTGTTGTTCTTCCAACCGGTATGGGAAAAACCGTAATTGCAGCCATGGTTGCTAACTACATACTTACTGAGAGATTGGGAAGAGTATTGTTTCTTGCTCCAACCAAACCGCTTGTTTCCCAGCATTTTGAAACTTTTAAGAAGCTCCTTGATCTGAAGCCCCCAGATATAGCAAAGTTCACTGGCGAGGTTGATAATCAAGACAGGATTCTTGAGTGGTCAACATCAAAAGTTGTCATATCAACTCCCCAAGTGGTTGTAAACGATATGAGATCTGGTATGCTGAACTTCTCAAAGTATGGACTCATCATATTCGACGAAGCCCACAGGGCTTCAGGAAATTATGCCTATGTGAATATTGCAAAAGAGTTTGTCCAGTACAAAAAAAGACTGATACTTGCTCTGACGGCCAGCCCTGGGAGCAAAAGGGAAAAACTTGACGAAGTGACTGAAAATCTCTCAATAGAGAACGTCATAATAAAGAGCGAAAACGACCCTGATGTAGTGAAATACGTGAATCAAGTCCGGATAGATGCTAAAATTCTTGATCTTCCAGACTCAGTGAAGGCTGCAAGACCCTTTCTTCTTGAGATTTATTCTGAGATACTATCGAAGATCAGGGAAAGCGGGATTTTCAAGAATGAACCAATAAACAGAAGGACAATGGCGGCAAAGATTCCAGAACTCGTAAGCAAGGCCAGGAATGGAGAGAGCAGCCTGTTCGGATTAATACCATACCTTTCAGCTGCAATAAGATTAGATTATGCGGTGGAGTACCTTGAAAGCCAGGGAACCGAAATAGCTCTGGACTACATAAATGAAATAATGACAAGTGATGAGAAAACCCTCAGGAGAACTGCAGCGATGATTAAGAAATCACCAGCATTCGGACAGTTGATGGATGAACTCCAGAAGTCAGCCGATAAATTCCATTCCAATCCCAAATTGAAGGCTATCCTGGAACTTTGTGACAATACGCTTTCTGAAAATAAGGATTCCCGAATCATAGTCTTTACTCATTTCCGCAAAACTGCCGTCATACTGACAAAATATCTTTCCGAAAACTCGAAGCTTGCAAAACCGGTGAGGTTTGTAGGGCAAAGCTCAAAAGGAGAAGATGAGGGGATAAACCAGAAAAAACAGGAAGAAATAATACGAGGATTTAGAGAGGGGGAATATAATGTTCTTGTTGCCACCAGTGTTGCGGAGGAGGGACTGGATATACCTTCAACTGATCTTGTAATATTCTATGAACCGGTCCCTTCTGATATCAGAACCATCCAGCGCAGAGGAAGAACAGGAAGGCATCACTCAGGAAAGGTCATAATACTCATTTATAAGGACAGCAGAGACAGTGCATATTACTATTCCAGCCTGAGAAAAGAAAGCGCAATGCGGAAGAACATCAGCCGCTTCGAAACAGAAAATTCAAGAAGTGATGTCAGAGAAGAATCTGCCAGTATTAAAAAGGATAAGATGCTTTCAAGCCTGGAGGATTTTTTCTAGTTGATCTCCCTGCCTACATGAACCAGTTTTGCCAGAAGTGCATCCAGCTGAATGTTATCGCTTGCCCCTTCCACTATCCTGAATTCAGTTTCACCCAGTGCCATCAGTATGCCCATTCGCTGTAAGGGAGGAAGCATTGTCTCTCTCCTAGTTGCACTGTGCATTCCCCTGATTATGTCCATTCCAGACATGCCTTCCTCGATCAGCATCCTGTCCAGGATCTCCTTTGCCTTTTCGAAAACACCGGCAACGGCGCTTGTAAGAAGCAGCTTGAACTCCTCCTGATTTGCCATCCCGGTAATCTCGTATATTCTTGCAGGGCTGACATCCCCTGATGTTTCTATTGCCTGTATTATGTTCAGGGCTTTCCTCATATCACCTTCGGAAATTTCTGTAATTGCCTCTATGGATGCACCGTCTATCTTGAAATTCTCCTTCTCTGCAATGTACTGCAGCCTCCTGGTCATATCATCAGGCTTCAGTGGTTTGAATCTCATCACCACAGTCCTGGACTGTATTGGCGGTATAATCTGTGATGAGTAGTTGCAGGAAAATATGAATCTTGTGGTGGATGAGTACATTTCCATGGTCCTCCTTAATGCAGCCTGTGCTTCTGGTGTGAGCTGATCCGCCTCGTCCAGGAAAATTATCTTTATTCCCAGGTCATTGGAGGCCACAATCCTTGCAAAATCCTTCACATTCTCCCTTATTACGTTAATTCCCCTTTCATTTGATGCGTTAAGTTCAAGAAAATTCTGTTTCCAATTCTCACCGTACAGCTCTATTGCAAGTGCCATTGCAGCAGATGTCTTTCCTGTTCCAGGAGGACCGGCAAATATGAGATGGGGGAGGTCTTTCACCTTAACAAATGACTTCAGTTTGCTGATTATTTCATCCTGCCCCACTATATCTGAAAGACTGTGGGGCCTGTATTTCTCAATCCAGATCTCTGACATTTATCTACCTGTTTGGTTCATCATGGTGCCCTGTTTTATATATTATTTCCCCAGAAGGTGAGTGTGATCATCTTATTTATTATAAGTTGCATTCATGAGGTGTGAAGAGCATTGTTGTCTTTGCCTCAGGGAATGGCACTAACTTCCAGGCAATCGCAGACGCAGTAATGGATGGAAGATTGAACTGCAGGATCTCAGCGGTGATCTGTGAAAGAAAGAATGCAGGTGTGCTTGAAAGATCAAAATCTTCTGGGATTGACAGCATATACATACCCTATTCAAAAACAGATCCATGGATATTTTTTGGAAGGGTAATGGAACTGCTTCAGAAATATAATCCTGACCTTATCGTTCTGGCAGGTTTTCTTAAGATACTGGATTCAACATTAATAGATCAGTTTCCAAACAGGATTATAAACCTGCATCCTTCCCTACTTCCATGTTTCGGAGGACCTGGTCTGTATGGGGCAAAGGTGCATGAAGCTGTTATAATGAGTGGATCAAAGTATTCTGGAGCAACTGTTCATTTTGTTACTGAAAATATTGATGGAGGGCCCATAATAATGCAGGACATATGCACAGTTGATGATGCTGATACGCCTGAAACACTGGCAGAGAAAGTTCATCGTCTGGAACACAGAATTATAGTTGAATCAATAAAGGTTATAATTGAAGATAAAATAGAAATTCATGGAAACCGGGTCAGGCTGAAAAAATAATTATATTATGAAATAGAATGGCCCATTGCATAATCCATTTGCAGATTACTGGTCAATAACGAATTTATAGCCGTACTCAATGATTCCACTCTTTCCTTCTTCAGCAACCTTTCTGAAAACAGTCCTGACACGTTTCCCTATGTCAACCTCATCTGCATCACAGTCAACAATCTGTGCCGTGATGGTTGGACCCTCGTCCAGCTTTACCAGTGCCATGCAATATGGCCTCTGCCGTATGAATCTCGGAGGAGCATCGTGAACAATCGTGAAGGATATGACCTCCCCCTTGCCCTGAAGCTGAACCGGTTTCATCTTGCCGATGGATTCCCTGTGGCATTTAGGGCATATATCCCTTGGCGGGAAATATGTAACGTTGCAGTTACCGCATTTCGTCCCTATAAGCCTGTATCTGTGCTCAGATTCTCTCCAGAACCTTGATAGCTCCCCCATCAGGCAACACCCCCCAGTATATGGACAACAGATGTAGAACCGGTTCCACCCATGTTTTGCAGAAGTGCGTATTCAGGAGATTTAACCTGCCTCTCACCTGCTTTACCCTTCAGCTGCGTGTATGCCTCAACAAATTGGCCCACTCCAGTTGCACCGAAAGGATTTCCCTTGGCTTTAAGGCCACCAGAGGGGTTTATTGGAATACTGCCGTTAAGCTTAATTTCCTCGTAAACAAGATCCTTAGCCTTACCTTTCTCTGCGAAACCCAGATCTTCCAGTTCTATCATACCGTATATGCTGTATGAGTCGTGAATTTCAGAGAAGGATATTTTATCCAGTTTAAGTTTTGCTTTTCCAAGCGCTGCTCTTGCTGCAAGAACAGTGGAGTCAAGTCTGTATATGCTTTTCCTGCTATGTACAGCCAGATAGTCCTGAGAAGCCGCAGAACTTAGGATTTCAACGCCCTCTATTCCATTCTTTTTCACATATTCTTCAGATGCCACGATAACTGCAGCTGCACCGTCAGATATAGGGCTGCAGTCCATAAGATTGAGTGGTTCAGCAACTGGAGTCGCGTTTGATGCCTGCTCGAGTGTTATCTTATTCCTGTACTGTGCATGAGGATTCTTTGATGCATTCAGATGATCATTCACAGACATCATTGAAAGTGCCTCCTTGGGCACATTGAAGTCTTTCATGTATTTTCTGGCACTCATGGCAGCCAGTGCTGCTGGAGTTGCGCCAAGAAATGCCTCCCATTCCCTGTCCAGAACGGAGCTTGTGAGATCAATCATCTCTGAACCGTAGATATCTGTCATTTTTTCAACCCCTCCCACCATAACTACATCGTATTCACCTGACTTCACTGCAAGGTAAGCCTGCCTCACTGCTGCACCACCTGAAGCTGTGGACGCCTCAATCCTTATTGCCGGAATGTTGTTTTCCGCAATTCCCGAAAAATCTGATATAAGTGATCCTATGTTCTCCTGACCGTTTATTGTTCCAGCCAGACTGTTACTTCCATAAAGAACCTCTATCTCCTTGGAAAATATCCCTGCGTTCTCAACCGCTTTCAGTCCTGCTTCAACTGCAAGTCCCCTCAGAGACTTTTCCCAAAGTTCACCGTACTTTGTCTCTCCCGCTCCGATTATATAAACCTTATTCAATGTCCTCACCCACTATGATCTTCCTCTTGAATTTTGCATACAAACCATAATCAAGCCATTTTACCCTGCTTATCATCTCCTTTATTGTAGGAGCAGCTTTTCTTTCCAGGTTTTCTATATGTTCGGTGACAGTTATGTCGAAGGCATCTGATCCTGCACCTGAACCAAAGGATACTGCAAGTATTCTATCTCCCGGGTTTGCCAGATCAAGTATTGCAGAAAGCCCTGTCATCATTGACGCAGAATATGTGTTTCCAATAAAAGGAGTAAGAAGACCGTCTTTGTACTGTTCCTCTGTGAATCCCAGAAGTTTTGCAGCCCTTGTAGGGAATTTGCCATTGGGCTGGTGGAATACAGCATATTTGTAATCTTTTGGCTTTGTCCCCTGCCTTTCCATCATCTCCTTTGAAGCTGAGACTACATGTCTGAAATATGCTGGTTCTCCAGTAAATCTCTCTCCATGGCTGGGATATGGCTGCCCCTCCCTTCTCCAGAAATCTGGGGTGTCCGATGTTACCGAGAGAGTGGAGTTTATCTCTGCAATCACGTTCTCTTTCCCCAGAAGCATGGAAGTTCCGCCGGCAGAGGCAGTATATTCAAGAACATCCCCCGGAGCGCCCTGAGATGTATCTGCCCCTATTGCCATTCCATATTTAATGAAACCAGCATCCACCATGGCCTTGACGTTCTGCATTGCAGCCGTTCCAGCCTTACAGGCAAATTCATAATCTGCTGAGAAGAGGTTGAAACTGACTCCGATGGCAGCAGCAACTATTGTTGCCGTTGGCTTTACTGCATATGGATGTGATTCTGATCCTACAAATATGGCACCTACGTTCTCTGGTTCCACTTTGCATCTCCTTAAAGAATTTCTTGCTGCCTCAACTGAAATTGTGGCCACATCCTCATCCGGTGCAGGTACTGATTTGCTCAGTACATAAATACCATTTTTTATATTTTCGGCATCTTCGCCCCATATTCTGGCTATTTCCTCCGGTTTTATCCTGAATCTGGGTATGTAAGAACCGTAGCTGACTATTCCTGACATTTGAACTTCCTGCCGAATAGCAGGAGGAACTATATAAAAATTCACGAATTCAAGTTTATCAATCGACGATTATTTTTCATTAAACACTCTTTCAATGCATTTTTTTAGGAGAAGAAATATCTGGTCTGTATAATATCCATAGAGAATAGTATAAATATAAAATTGCGCTTTAACCATATCGGTGCACCAGATGGATGAAGTATCACCAAATGCTAAAAAAGTATATGAAGCTATAAAGAAGCTAGGAGCCACATCAGAGGATAAATTAAAGTCGGCAGACGATATAATGAAAGCCTCAGGATTAGGAAAAGCAATTGTGGCGGCTGCACTTCAGGAATTGTCGAATAAGGGTATGGCAAAGAGAGTTGCAAGATCCAAAAGCGCCGGCTATTACATTCTTAAATAGTTTCCCCAGTAGTTCTTTTCAAAAAATGTCATAGATGTCATTATTAAATTTTTCTATATAGTCGGTTATTCAAATAACTATATATATACTTATTATATATTATAATATTATCAATGAAAGCGCTTCCCTGTTATTAAATAAAGATGTATTCAAAAAGAGAGAATCACTCTATTAAGGTTGGTTATGAAGATCATTAGAACGGAAGAGATATACATCAAATCCACTGATATAATATCAAAGATGTGCCATTATTCAAATAATCTATACAATCAAGCAAATTATGTGCTTAGACAACAATTTTTCAATAAAGAGAAGCTTTTAGATTACAACCATTTAGTAAAATTGTTTCAGAATGAAAATGAAAGCGATAATAATAATTATAGAAAACTACCAGCACAGACAGCACAATGGACAATAAAGAAATCTTTTTTAGCTTGGATCTCTTTTTTCAAAGCAGAAAAAGAATATAGAAAAGAATATAGAAAACATCTTAAAACCTTTTTTGGAAGACCAAAACCGCCAAAATACAGAGGCAAAGATGGAGAGTTCATTCTAATATTCACAAACCAGCAATGTAAGATAAAGAATGGAATATTAAAATTCCCAAAGATAATGAATCTGGAGGTGAAAACCAGATTAGATGATAATGTAGATTTGAGGGAAGTGAGGATAATACCTCAGGGTGTAGGATACAAAATAGAGATAGCATATTGGAAGGAGATGGAGAAGGAGATAGAGAATGTAAGGGGACAAAAGGAACAAAATAAAGGAATCATAGGTATAGATATTGGTGTAAGGAACATTGTAACTATTGTAGATAGTATTGGTAATAGACCAATTGCTATCAAGGGTGGTGCTGTGAGTTCCATTAATCAGTATTTCAATAAAGAGTATTCCAGACTAAAATCAGTAAGTGATAGGCAGTTAGAAGACAGATACATGACAAAGAGAGAAAAGAGATTGTTCATGAGGAGAAACAGGAAAATTAAGGATGTTATGCATAAGATCAGTAAATTTATCATTAACTACGCAGAAAACAACCATATAAACACAATTGCCATAGGCCATAATGAAGGGTGGAAACAAAAAACAAATATAGGGAAGATAAACAACCAGAAGTTTGTACAGATACCATTCAATACACTTATACAGCAGATGAGATACAAAGCAGAAGAGAAGGGAATAAATGTTGTTGTAATAGATGAATCACACACTTCTAAAACATCATTTTTAGATCAAGAGACAATAGAACATCATGACATCTATAAGGGGAAGAGAATACTCAGGGGATTATTCAAATCGGCAAATGGAACAATAATTAACGCAGATGTAAATGGATCATACAATATCATGAGAAAAGCAATCCCAGAATCATTTGAGGATGGGATAGAGGGTGTTGGGTTACACCCAAGAAGTTTAAGGATCAGTCAGATCATAACTTCCAAAGGTGGATGTTAACAATGTTAACAGAAATCATAACCTTGCAACTATAAGATAAGTTTATAAATTTATTTTCGATATTTACCTGTGAAGACGAACAAGTGATGATGTATGTAATTTGTCTTCTGGGAAAGCATAAATAGGAGATATTTCTCTTTAATTATGCTCTGAGGCGCAATAAAAATGACAACTTTGATTCTCAACATAGACAGAGATAACGATTTCGGGGAGAAGGCAGGTATAGCCGGACCTCTACTTGGTTATCAGAACTGCTATGATGCTGCACTCAAACTAATTTCAATAGATCCGGAGGATTCTGATGCAAACGCCTTATTTGGAGCTGTGAAACACTACAATGAACTGAAGGAAAAGAACCTAGATGTCGAGGTTGCCATGATCACTGGTGATATTGACGTTGGGGAAATATCCGATGAAAAACTTGGAATACAGCTGGATAAGGTTCTATCTATGGGCAAATTCGAAGATGTTGTTCTGGTTACAGACGGGGCAGAAGATGATTATATTGTTCCACTTATCATATCAAGAATAAAGATAAGATACGTAAAACACGTTATGGTAAGGCACAACCAGAATATTGAATCTATATACTACTATATTGTAAAAGCGCTTAAGGATAAAAAACTCATCAACAAATTTATCATACCACTTGGCCTTATTTTTCTTACTTACGGAATAGTTTCGCTGGGATTCATAGTTTATCAGGCCATAGCCACTAAGACTGATATAATTGATCCAAGCATGGGAGCTGTCACAATTGTGGCAATAGTACTGGGGGCGTATTTTGTGGAGAAGGGATTCGAACTGCAGAATGTGGTGTTGTCGCTAATGCGCTCTGTAAGGGAGTATGCGCAGGAAACACGCATTCTTTTTCTTTCATACGTTATAGCCGGAATGCTGGTACTGGTTGGAATAGCCTCAAGTTATGTTATTACGAGGAGTACTTCTAAAGGTGGGGTTGATGCCGTCCTGGTATTTCTTTCACTCTTTACATGGTGGATTTACGGTGCTTTCTTCGCGAGAGAGGTTGGAAAAGTTGTAGAGGGTTACATGAACGGAAGCAGCGATATCTTCAGGATCCTTTATGGATTGATGTTTTCACTTTCCATTGCCTTCATAATATACGGAATGATAAATTACATGAGATACATACTAGGCTTCATAACATTCCAGTACGCCATAGTAAGTGTATTCTTCCTCATACTGGGACTGGTTGTAGCAATGCTTTCTTCCATGGTTCACCGCTACTTCAATGAAATTATAAGCAGGAAAATGAATAAGGGCGACGACCTGATCATTGCTGACAATAAATAGATAAGGTGCCCCATGGAATTTGACATTTGGGATGTGTATTACAGGAGTATATGTTCCGATCTTTGCATTGACCCACAGACGGATTATAATTCAGCGTTCCTTCTAAACAGCCTCATGGAAAAAAGAAAACCTGTTTCCGCCCAGGAGAACCTAACAGACCCGGTGTACATAGTTGGAAATGGACCTGGAGTGGATCATATATTGAAAGATATAAAGATGGATGGTACTATTTTTGTTGCTGATTCTGCCATTGAGAAATACATGGAAATAAAAGGATATCCGGATTATTTATTCACGGACCTTGACGGGCCCTTAAAGTTCATCAGAAAATGCTCTTACGAAAATGTCAGAATCGTGGTTCATGCCCATGGGGACAATCGGAAAAGGATTGAGGATTACCTGCCATCACTGAAGGTGCATATGGGAACGACCCAGAATCAGCCAATGGGAGTTATCAGGAATTTTGGTGGATTCACTGATGGTGACAGGGCAGCTTTTTTTGCCCACTATTTCGGTGCTCCGGAGATTATTCTTGTGGGTTTTGATTTCTCCACCCCCTCCATAAAAGAAGGGTCAGACTATTACCGTAAGGCAAAAAAACTGAAATGGGCAGAGATTCTGCTATCCAGGCTTGCACTTATGCGTGGAACTTCTCTGAAACCCGGGCCAGTTATCCGTATCTGATAATATATCTGCCGTCAAAGTATACCGGAAAGTCGATTTCGTCATATTTCATCGTATAATAGATATCATGCTTTGATCCCATAAGGCCCAGCCTTTTTGCACCTTTCGAAGATATTATCATTCTTCTGTAAGCTTCCCTGTCAGGTGTTTTGCCTTCAAGCAATTCTCTAAGATACTCACCAAAAAATATATCCTCATCTGCTGGTCCGTCCGGCCTGTTTGACAGTACTATATCTACTCTGTCTCTCCCTTGGAGTATTCCAAGAGTGGCACCTGCATTTACAAATGATGCAATAAATATATCTCCTTTTCCCTTTATCCTTTCTAAAACCTTTGTTCCATTTGTAGATGTAAAGATCACGGTTTTGCCATTTAAATTTGCATTAGCCACCTCATATGGAGAATTATTGTAATCAAACCCACGGATCCTTATTCCGTACCTCTCACCAATGAGCAAAGCGTCCGGGATGTCCCGCTTTATTGATCTTGCCTCTTTTATTGATGCAGTTGGGATTATTTTGCTGCATCCACCTTTGAGTATATACGGTATTGTAGTTGTTGAACGGAAAACATCAACAAGAACCTTTGTTGATTCCCTGAACTCCTTCTCCTTTCTTCCATCTATTATGCTTATTTCCAAGTTTCATCAGATCCTGTTATCATAGCGTATATATAACGGATGCAATAAAAACATTGCATAAGGCTTCCACTATATGGATTCCAGAAACCTCTGAGCATAAACAGATCTGAAAATGTGAATGGAATTCCAAAAACTCCATACAAAAATTAAAAAGTCTTGACGTTATGTCCCACGACATTCAGGTGAAATTCAATGGCACAATCAGTAAGTACCATGGTTGAAGGCGGAAAGGCTACTACGGGACCACCTATTGGTCCTGCGCTAGGTCCGCTAGGTCTTAACCTTGGGCAGGTTATAAAGGATATAAATGAGAAAACGAAAGCATTCCAGGGTATGCAGGTCCCGGTTACCGTAATTGTAACCGATGCACAGGCAAAAAAATATGAGATAAAGGTGGGTATTCCGCCCACTTCTGCACTTCTCAAGAAAGAAATTGGTATTGAAAAGGGAGCTGCGAAGAGAAAGGAGGCCGTTGCAGGAAACGCAACACTTGAGAATGTAAAGAATGTTGCAAAGATGAAAATGGAGAGCATGCTATCAAACAGCCTTAAGTCAGCAGTACTGGAGGTCATTGGATCATGCGTTTCCCTTGGAGTTACTGTGGATGGCAAGGATCCCAGAGAAGTCCAAAAACTTATAAAGGAAGGTAAGATCGAGGTTTAACTGTAGAAGAGGAAACTCGCTTACTACAGAATGGTGATATTATTGGCAGAAAGTAATTTACTGTCCTTCATCGGAGAGGCAAAGAAATCTTCGGTGGAAAGGAAATTTAAGGAAAGTATAGATATGTCTTTCAACCTGAAGGATGTTGATCTCAGTGATCCAAAGAACAGGATAAATGAAGAGATCATACTTCCAAAGGGAAGGGGGAAGGAGATAAGAGTTGGCTTCTTCGGATCACAGGAAATGCAGGCCAAAGTAAAAGAGGTTGCCGATGTTATATACGGGCCGGAAGATCTGGCAAAATTCAGTGAGAATAAGAAATCTTTCAAGAAAGTAGTGGAGACAATTGACTATTTTGTAGCAGAATCAACACTTATGGCTACAATTGGTAAAACACTAGGTCCGGTTCTTGGTCCAAGGGGCAAGATACCAAAACCTGTTCCACCTGGGCAAGACCCGTCGGCCATGATAAACGCTTTAAAGAGAACTGTCAGAGCCAGAAGCAGGGACAGAAGAACATTTCATGTACCAGTTGGTACAAAGGAGATGCCTGATCAGGATCTGGCAGACAACATTACAGCAGTTGTAAAAAGGCTCGTCGGTAAACTTGAGAAAGGTTATGGAAATATAGAATCCGCTTATCTTAAGACCACAATGGGCAAAGCTGTGCAGGTTAAGTTGGAGGGAATAAGATGAGCTACCAAAGAAATCCCGCGCAATGGAAAGTAAAATTAGTAAATGATCTTTCAAAGGAAATTTCGGAGAGTCCTGTTTCAGCCATAGTCAGCATTAAAGGACTTAGGAACAAACAGCTTCAGTCTATAAGGAGAAACCTCTCTTCTGACATGAAGCTCAGAGTTGTCAGAATAAGGCTTCTTATTAAAGCTCTGGACAAAACGGACAGGAAGAATATTAAATCACTTGAGCAGTTAGCAGAAGGGCAGATAGGATTAGTGACCACAAAACTCCCACCTTCCAAACTCTATAAACTCTTTGAGGGGACAAAAGAAAAGGCAGCCGCCAGAGGTGGAGAGACTGCACCTGATGACATCATAATACCAGAGATGGCAACAAACTTTCCTCCAGGACCTATGATAAGTGAATTTCAGAAAGCGGGAATTCAGACCGCAATAGACAAGGGAAAGATAGCCATCAAAAAAGAGATACTGTACGTAAAGAAAGGGGAACCGATTCCAAAAGACAAGGCTAAGATACTGGAAAAACTTGAGATACACCCACTCACTGTTGGTCTGGACATTCTGGGTGCCTATAGTGACGGCATACTTTTCACCAGGGAAGCCATATCAATAACTGAAGAACAGATTATGCTGGATATGGCCAGGGCGTTCTCGCAGGCTAAGGAACTGGCAGTAAATGCTATGTTCCTTGTTCCTGAAATAGTACCCCAGTTGATCGTTAAGGCCAAGATCAACGCGGAATACCTTGCTCTTGAAAGTGGGTTCGTTGACGAGAGCAACGTGCAATTATTTATACTCAAAGCAATTAGGGAGGCATCAGCTCTCAATAGTGCTATGGGAAACCAGCAGGAAGAGAAGAAGCCTGAAAAGGCAAAAGAAGAGAAAACAGAGGAAAAAACTGAGGATGCTGAATCTGAGGAAGATAAGGTGTCTGAGGGACTGGGTTCACTCTTCGGATAAATTAAGGAGGGAAAAAAATGGAATATGTATATGGGGCTCTATTGCTCCACGCAGCAGGAAAAGAAATAGACGAGGAGAAATTGGGAAAAGTTCTGAAGGAAGCGGGTGTTAAGACCGATGAGGCTAGACTTAAGTCTCTGGTAACAAGCCTCAAAGATGTAAAAATCGATGAGGTTTTGAAAAATGCGGCAGCAACAGTAGCTGCACCAGCTCAAGCCGCTCCTGCAGACGCTTCCAAGAAGCACGAGGGAAAGAAAGAGGAGAAGAAGAAGGAAGAGGAAAAGCCAGAGGCAACTGAAGAGGATGCAATGGCCGGTCTCAGCTCACTATTCGGATAAGGCTAACATATGGACTTTTACGCATATTTCTGGGGGGTTATAAAATATCTTCTCCCCGCAATGATTTTTATCATAGCGGTGTGGGTCTCGCCAAATGCGTTTTTGCTCCTGCTGTCCATAATCTGGATACTGAGTTCAATACTTCTTACCGTATTCGTGGAAGATTCAGGAAATGGAAAAAGAAACTACACAAATTAATTTTTAAAAATATGAAAATGGTTATTGTACCATTTTAAGTTCTTTCAATTTTTTCATCACTTCAACTGCGTGTTCATCAGGAGAGACCTTAGGGTAAACATACATTATTTTACCATCCCTGTCCATAAGGTATGTCACCCGCTTTGCATTTCTATCCCCTAGAACACCGTATTTTTCAGCTATCTTCTTTTCGTGGTCGGCAACCAGGGTGAAGTTCAATTGATACTTTTCTTCAAATTTCTTATGTGAATTAGTATCATCGACACTTATGCCAAGGACCTTCACGCCTGCCTTCTGGTACTCCGAAAAATTGTCTCTGAAGTTACATGCCTCCTTTGTGCATCCGGGTGTATCATCCTTTGGGTAAAAATATACAACCACAGGTTTCCCCCTGAAATCACTCAGCCTGACAGGCTTGCCATTCTGATCAACCGAAGTAAAGTCCGGCGCAGTATCTCCTTCTTTAAGAATTTCCATGCTAAGATATCATTACCCATCTGTTAAATCTTTTGCATCACCCCCTAACTCGGGCTTTTCTTGCATAAAATGCAGGAATTGAGAAGCCAGATCTTCTGTTTTTCAGATGCTGTATTAATTGTCTCTCTCATTCAACCAGTACATCTTATTTTTGACAGTATGGATAAATCTTCTCTCATGCTATATTTTCCATACAGCAATTTAGGGGCTGAAAGTAAAGTCATACCAATAACTTACCCTGGTTGGAGTTCCCAGTGAATGGTGGCATTCAGGGCATTTATCCTTCGTCACACGAATGATCTCATCGGGTTTGTTGAGTACTCTGGTTGCACCTTTGTGCCATAAAGGTGCACCTCTCTTCTTTGGAATGGATTCTGCATGCATAACAGTATTTGCAGGCTTGATGATCTGCCTCCATGGTGGTGTGTGAGGATTATCATATATGAGGAGTCGCTTCTTCAGTTCTTTGTTTTCAATAAAAATTTTAAAAGCTTCGCTTTCAGTTCAACATTCTCTGAAAGATCTAATTATATATGCCTCTCCAGATCAACAAGGATATAATTTTCATATGCCTCATGATTGTTTCCTGATTCCACAGAATATTGTTATGTACTCATGAAAATATTTTAGGTTCCCAAGAGGATGGGTTAGGGTAAAAATCCGAAACAAGGGATCTAAGCAAGTACGAGAATTTTATCTCCAGGATGATGGATAACCCTTGCCGCGGAACCTTTCCTGTCATTGAGTACCTCTTCGGCACTTCTTTCGGCAATTCCTACTGCGATATACCTGTTCTTCAGGTCTCTTATGAATACCATTGAATCCTTTTTTATATTCTTGTCCATTGAAACTATTCCTTGTGCAAACACACTGGCTCCGTTCATTACATGTGGAACAGCCCCGTCATCTACGGTTATGGAGAAATTCTCAGGTTTAGTATCGTTT
Organism: Oxyplasma meridianum; assembly: GCF_038024865.1. NCBI lineage: Archaea > Methanobacteriati > Thermoplasmatota > Thermoplasmata > Thermoplasmatales > Thermoplasmataceae > Oxyplasma > Oxyplasma meridianum. Next base: position 1,438,979 of record NZ_CP133772.1, read on the forward strand.
AAAAGAAACAGGGTTGGAATAATTGTGTCTCCCTTTATATAGATGTAAGGTCTGGATTTGACATAGTACAGTTTCTCATCCCTGTGCTCATCTATTTCCACCTTGTCCCAAGATTTTGCATCTATATTGATTTTTTCGCACAGTTGAATCAGATTTTTGGAATCTTTTCTTGAAATAAAATGCCTTGCCATATTATCACGGAATGTATTTTTTCAATTCTGGAACACTATCACCCAATCTCTTTCCCTTTGAATCTATTATCGGCATTAGTATTTCCGCTATGATATGCCCAAGATCCTTCTCGTTCTGAGTGAACATCCACTCCCTGTTACCTGTTTCCTGGAATATTGTAAGGAATGCATAGAAAACTGCCTTTGAGACTGGGCCTGTAAAGGTCATTTTTTCAGCATCCCTTATGGCTGCCTGCCTTCCGGACCTGAACGTTGCCTTAAGGAAATCTATCAGGAATGCTGATTCCTGTGACCACGGTTCTATGTTTATTCTCTCCTCAACTTCCTTGGTTTCTCCCATTCGCCTCATGGATTCAATCTTTTCCACCGGGCTCCCCTTGAGAGATTTAAACTTTGATTTTTCCACATCCGGGAAACTTTTTGACAGTATTTCATCTCCACTTACATCCCATATTATCTCCAGCAGTTTCCTGGAAGACGAGTTGTCAATGTAGATTCCTTTTCCATATTTTTTAACAGCTTCTGTCACAATATCCCTTTCCAGTGGAAGATCATCAAATGATGAGACAAATGATTCAGCGTCCAGGAACAGTTCTTCTCCCTTGATAAAATAACCTTTGGATATTGATTTCCGTATCCTCATCTCCTTCATTTCCCTTATAAGATGCCGATCATCCTCAATACCTGAGAGATATCTGGATGTATCAGGAAAATCATCTGAATATTTGGACAGGAAATCCGATGTTAATGAAAAATCCGCTGAAATATCCTTAACCAGTACGTGCTTGAGTATTGCCCCCATGGTGTGATGTCTTGAGTCTTCATGCACTTCTATTATGGATGTTCCGAGATTTGAAATGTTGATGGATGTGCCTTCGTTTCCTATAACAAGAATTTCTCCATCCTCATGGAACGCTATCTGTTCCTCCAAAAGAACATCTGCAAAAAATTTTTTTCCTGGCGAACTACCTTTACATGACGCAAGATAGAGATTTTTTGACGAATAAATGCGTACATTCTTGGCTTTCACAAGAGAGGTGAACGCCAGCATCCTCCATTTCTTGTCATCGAAGTGCTGAATTCCTGCCAGAACTGCTTCGTCAGTGTTTCCTCTCTTTGCATATTCTACCGACCCGTATGGTGTTTTAAGCATGCCCAGCAGAGGTGCACTGTTGGATTCGTAAATCTTGTAGGTCTCACTTATTCCGCTTAAAAACTGATCGCTTGACCTTGAAAAGCTGTCCATCTGGTCAGTAGATCTCTTACCCAGTTTTTTTGAATATGAAGAAAAAGGACAGAGAAACCCACTTTCCAGGCACTGCGGCAAAACCTGGGACGGATCCTGAAAGAACAGTTCCAGGTGCTTTAGGAACCCCTCCTGACTTTCCTTAGAATGAGCTTTAAGCCTCATGGAATTACGATTTTTTTTCAAGCATCCTGATAGCTTCAGCCCTTACGGTGACAGGAATTGGAACCATAGATTCAACCAGTTGCACTGTTACCTCTTCCTTAGGAGTATCTATGGACATTATCTTGGCTTTTTCCCCTTTGAATGGCCCATCAATGAGTTCTACAAATGCCCCAAGCTCAAGACCGCTTACTACAGATTTAGGCGTAAGATAATGTTCTATTTCTGTAAGATTTATGGCGCCTTCAACCATGCCTTTGTAACCCCTGATTCCCTTGGCTATAAATGAAACCCTGTCGGGATGCATGGTCTCAGCGAATAAGTATCCTTTGACCTCGAAGGGAGACATAATGGCCAGAACCTCATTGGAAGCATCCTTATTAATTGCTGATCTCTCTTCTTTGTCCCTTTCGCTCTTTCGTTCAAGGTCCCTTGATACCGCGAACTCGTTTCCAACTGTTGTTTTTATTGCTACTATTGTTGGAACAAGCTTAAGCACTATATCCTTCTGAAAACTGTTAATTCCATCCTCCGAAGTTATTGAAAATGAAAGTGTAACTCTATCACCCATGTAACCCCCTTTTGGTGTGATTAAGGTAATGAGTGACGACCTTACACCTCTAGGCTCTATGTCCATTTCCTCTTCTATGGGATGGTTGTCCTTTGGTGACATCGAAACTGATTTGGCCTTGATCAATGAAGATTCTATGAACCACTCTACAAGATCATCTCTCTGACTGAATTCTGCCGTGATCCTGATGTTGAATCTCCTCTTTGTGGATTGAATATTCCTGATAGTTACAGGTATTTCCAGAGAATATCCTGAACCCACGTCCATGTCTTTAGGATCAAAATTGATCCACTCATACTGACTTTTAACATTTTCCATTTTAAACACCTACGGTATATGGAAGAAAACTCCCATCATTAGATATATGAAGAAGCCCAGTAAACCCAACAAAGTGATTCCAACTCCCGTTATAAGTACAACCTTCACATATTCCTCTTTGTTTGGTTTTTTGGCCATTCTAAGAATTCTGGCATACTTTCCCTTCCCGAATCCTCCCACTCTTCTCTCTATTTTGTCCTGAATATCATTCAGTTTATCATCCATGGCCATGCTTAGTACCCTTTATACATTAGAGAAACTATACTTAAAATCTTTTTCTAATTTCTACCATCAATTTCTAGTTGATTTAGTCTCATCCTTTTCTATCTAATAATTAATAAAAATGACATAAAAAATTTAAAAAAAAATTAAAAATCATAAGAAAATTGCCCAAAATAATCCATAATGCTGAATATACATATCGAAAATATATGGCCAATATCCTGATTTTAATTAAACATAAATATTTAATATAAAATTGCTTAATTAATCCTGGGATAAAGTCTAAAGCGTTTAAAAAAAATAATGGTGTGTGTGAAATAATTGTGCCTGTGGCTCGCCCTTACTTAGGAGGTGATCCATCCGCAGGTTCCCCTACGGATACCTTGTTACGACTTAACCCTCCTCACTGACATCAGATTCGAGTTTGTCCTCTCGGGCATACCCTCATCCAACACCAGCTCGGATGGTTTGACGGGCGGTGTGTGCAAGGAGCAGGGGCATATTCACCGCGGGCTGTTGACCCGCGATTACTACGGAATCCACATTCATGAGGGCGAGTTACAGCCCTCAATCCTAACTATGAACAGGTTTCGAGGTTAGCTCCCCCTTTCGAGGTTGCAACTCATTGTCCTGTCCTTTGTAGCGCGCGTGTAGCCCGGGAGATTCGGGGCGTACTGACCTGCCGTCGACCCCTCCTTCCTCCAGCTTAGCGCTGGCGGTCCCTCTAAAGTGCGCATGTCCGCAAAGACATACTTGCAATTAGAGATGGGGGTCTCGCTCGTTATCACACTTAAGTGAACGCCCTACGGTACGAGCTGACGACGGCCATGCACCACCTCTCCTTCTATCGAGTAAACTCATCAGGTTGACTCTCATCCAAAGGTCGCTCCCGGTGAGTTTTCCGGCGTTGAATCCAATTAAACCGCACGCTCCTCCCGTTGCGGTGCTCCCCCGCCAATTCCTTTAAGTTTCAGCCTTGCGACCATACTCCCCAAGCGGCCCACTTAACACCTTCGCTCCGGCACTGCCCCCCTTCAACAGAGAGGCAACACCAAGTGGGCAGTGTTTACAGCTAGGACTACCCGGGTATCTAATCCGGTTTGCTCCCCTAGCCCTCGTTCCTCACCGTCGGATCCGTTCTAGTTGAACGCCTTCGCCACCGGTTGTCCTTCCAGGATTACAGGATTTTACCCCTACCCCGGAAGTACATTCAACCTCACCCGGTCCCAAGTTCTACAGTCTCTTCAGAAGATCATCCGTTGAGCGAATGAATTTATCTGAAGATTTACAGAACCGGCTACAAACGCTTTAGGCTCAATAAAAGTGACCACCACTAGAGCTGCGGGTGTTACCGCGGCGGCTGGCACCCGTCTTACCCAGCTCTTATTCACCAAGCTTTTTAGGCTTGATAAAAGCCTTGACTGTGTCAAGGCACTCAGGTTCCCCGTGTCGCGCTTTCGCGCATTGCACAGTTTTCGCGCCTGCTGCGCCCCGTAGGGCCTGGACTAATGTCTCAGAGTCCATCTCCGGGCTCCCTCTTTCAAGGCCCGTACCCGTCCTCGGCTATGTGGTCCTTTACACCACATACTACCTGATAGGCCGCAGACTCATCCTCAAGCGCCGAAGCTTTCACCATCAAAGCATTCCAGCATATAATGGCTATGGAGAATTACCCTCAGTTTCCCGAGGCTATACTCCACTTGGGGTTAGATTATCCGCGTGTTACTGAGCGGTTCGCTGGTGTCTTACGACCCCTTAACTTGCATGGCTTAGTCGAAACCTGATAGCAGTGGCCGCCGGCAGGATCAACCGGAGTTAATTCCTGTCTAATAAATTTGAAAATTGGCGAGCCACAGTTTGCACCATTTCACACGTCAGAAATGAGATCTTTCACTCATATCCCCATCTTTCCCAACCTTGGAACAGTTAAGGTTCATCTCTTGCCTCAGGCATTGATCCCCCACTCGCCTTATGGTTGGCTAATACTAGGTTCTTCCCTAGATATGTGCGTAGTCTCCTCTATAGTTAATCTCTATATAACCATTTCGAGAATTCTACTACATATATTAAAAACTATCAGTACTCCGGCTGTTAAAACAGCGTAAATCACAAAATTATTCAGTCAGGATATCGTCTAAAAATGGCTTTTTTTCTTAACTAAGTAAAAAAAATAGTTTGGTTTATCTTTTAATGGTAATTGGAATAAGATCATTGTTGAATTCAAGGATGGCTATATCCACAGGGTCGAACATTGTTGCCGGCACATCTATTATAACTGGTGCCCCCATGGAGACCTGTAATGCCCTTGCACCGATAATCCTTGCTTTTTCAAACTTGGTATAATTCATAGAAATCAACGGAATCTATAGGTAATTAAAAGAACTATAATAAATTTTTTATTGGTGTTTTCAACTACCTGACGGTTGAACCTGGAGCGACCTCACCGTAGGCAGTTACTGCAATGCCGTTTCTGTTAATAATCATCTGCTTTCCGGAAATGGTTGCAGTGGCAACATTTTCGTCATTGAGATTTTCAATTTTCAGGTTGAAATCACGCAATTCCTCAATTGTAATCTGCCCTGACATGTTAAATGGCAGATCATCGAGGCTTAACCTTTCTCCGGGAAGGCTGTTGTCATCTGGTTTAAGCAGTACCACTTTTTCACCGTCTGCAGCTGCAAGGAGCATGCCTTCAGATACCTCTCCTCTGATCTTTGCCTTTTTCAGATTTGCCACAAGAACAATTTTCTTACCCAGGAGTTCACTGAGTTCATAGTGTTTCCTCAGGCCTGCAACTATCTGGCGTTTTTCCGTTCCAAGAGAAATCTTCAGAATGACCAGGTGGTCTGAATTTGGATGCATTATGGCTTCCTCGATGAGGGCTACCCTCAGGTCAAGCCTGTTTCCATTATTGGACTGAAGATCAATCTTCTCGAAGGGCACTTCAGTTGAAACAGGATAATAGGACTTTTTTGTCCTCTTAAGATCCAAGTATGTGAAAGATGAAAACCCTTCCGGACCGATTATGTGTACTATCTTTTCTGCTGAGGATGGGCAGTATGGGTATAACATGTAGTCAAGATATTCAATCAGAACAAGAGCTGTGTGAAGTTTTGCTGCACATTTCTCTCTGTCAGTTTTAACAAGTTTCCAGGGAGCGGCATCGTTGAAATAAACATTGGAAAATTTCACCAGCTCCAGCCACTCGTAGAATGCCTTTTTAATTTGCACCTTTGAAATTAATGAGGAATAGTTCTCAAATCTTCTTTCTGCCTCTTCCACTGCCTTCAAATCAATAGGGTCAGGGACACCGGGCAATGGTTCCATCTTGTTTTTGGTTATGAAACTTACAACCCTGTGTATAAGATTGCCAAATTTATCAATAAGCTCACTATTTACTTTTTCCTGGAGATCTGAGAGAGTGAAATCAGAATCCCCTGTTTCCGGGAGATTCATTGCCATATAGAAGCGCAGATAATCCTTGGGAACTATCTTCAAAGCTTCATGGACAGTCAGTCCGATACCCCTGCTCTTGGAAAACTGCTCCCCTTTGAACCTGAGGTATTCATTCGCTGGAACATCATACGGGAGATTTATATCCCCTATTCCCATTAGAATTGCCGGCCAGATTACCGTATGAAAAGGAATATTGTCCTTCCCGATGAAATAGTATGTCTTTACGCCTTTTCCGTAATAGAATTCCTTCCAGTAGTCAGGTTTTCCTATTTTCTCTGAATACATCTTCGATCCTGATATGTATCCAATCAGAGCTTCAAACCAAACATAGATCCTTTTGTGATCGTAACCCTCAAGAGGTATGGGGACACCCCAGTCAAGGTCCCTGGTTATTGGCCTTTCCTTAAGCCCTGCAGATATAAAATTCCTGGTGAAGGCCAGTACATTTGTTCTCCAGAAATCCTTACTCCCAAGCCACTCCATGAGTTTCTCCTGGAACAGATCCAGTCTCAGAAAGAAGTGGGATGTTTCCCTGAACTCTGGAATCTCGTCGCAAAGAACACACCGGGGATCTATAAGTTCCTGTGGATCAAGAGTCCTGCCACATTCATCACACTGATCTCCTCTGGCCTTTTTGAAACCACAGTAAGGACATGTGCCCTCTATATACCTGTCAGGCATGAATCGCCCACATTTTGCGCAATAAGGAGAAATCATGGGCTTTTCAGCAAGAACCCCCTTCCCAAGAAGGTCTAGAAAAATCTCCTGCGCAGTTTTCCAGTGATCCTTATATGAGGTTCTGGTAAAAAAATCAAACTTTATGTCCATAGAACTAAAGGTCTCCAGGAATTCCCTGTGAAACTTGTCAGCTATTTCCTCAGGAGTTGTCTGCTGTTTTTCAGCAGAGATTGTTATAGGAGTTCCGTATTCATCGCTTCCCGAAATGAACATAACTTCGTTCCCCATCATCCTGTTGAATCTCACAAATATATCGGGCGAGAGATACGCTCCGGCTATATGGCCCAGGTGAAGCGAACCGTTTGCATAAGGCAGAGCCGCATTAACTAATATTTTTATAATATTACACCTCCAAAATTAACTAAGTTTGGATTCCGATGCTGTAATAAATTACTTGGTAATAATTCTTGAGAATTCCTGGAGCCAATTATTTACAAGACAACCGGGAAAAATGATCTTGCCCGGCTGCATTTAAGTTCTGTTTTGGTAAAAGGATCAGATGAATAGACCCGGACCTCCAAATCCCATCATACCCATTCCCATCATTCCCATGCCCATCATGCCCATCCCCATCATAGAACCTGATCCTGCCATCTGCTGTTGGTGTGCTTTCATGTGCTGATCCAGTTCCTGCTGGGTTTTGAAAAGCATGCCGTCATATTCACATATTTTCAGGGTTGGATCAATCTTCTTCACGATCTGTTCCCACATTCTCTTCTCAAACTCGTGACCTGAATGCAATTCTGCTGCTGTCGCCATACCCAATGTGGCTATTCCTTCTATTGCAGGTATTGCCATGTCTCTCCCCCATATGCCCGCATGCAGCTGAACTTGGAATTTGCCTTTGTCGCCAGCTATAACTACGTCAACATCCCTGACTCTTCCAAGAACTATTCTCTCCGCGTTTGATTTTTTTGCATGTATTTCATAAATAGAATTGCTCTCATCATCAGAGGTAATCTTGAAGTCTTCCTTTGCAAGCAGTTCCTTCACTAGATCGTGTACTTCAGAAGGGTCTATGTCCCTTTCAACAAAACCATGTTTTATCATAAATGTAGAGAACTCTATGCTTGATATAATTGTCGGAAATTAAAAAAAGATCCAGGAATTTGAATCCCATCAGGCAGATATATTGTATTCCAGCCTCTTTATGACAAAGTTTCTGTCCATGTTGGAGAGGAAATATCCAAGCCTCGGTCCCTGTTCTTTTCCAATTATTGCTTTATAGAATGAACCAAATCCTTCTTTTGGAGGGACATTTCTTTTCTTCAGAATTTCATGTACAGCATTATGTATATCCTCAGGCGTCCATTTTATATTTATAGCCTGTTGCACAAATTCCCTTAAAATATCTTTTTCATCCTGGTTAAGATTGGCCCTATAATCCTCTGGCATAACCCTAAATTTCACAATATCTGGAGCATACTTCGAGATCCAGTTCCTTGCAATCTGTATTTCCCATGCCATCTCATCATCCAGCTTATCCCCTTCATAGCCTGATTTTTTCATAATTCTTAGGAGATCATGGGGGGTAGTATATATCTGAACCAGTGTAACAAGATGCCGGAAGCTTATGCCGCTCCTGCTCTCCCTCCCTTGAATTCTTGAGTATTCGTAGACTTCTCTGTAATCATCATCCTTAACCTCCTCAAGCCCATCGTATGCTTTCTGATATTTTTCGAATTCGTCCACCAGATTTAGAAGACCGGCACCAGGATCAAAGTTTATGTGCCTGCCTGGATTTGTTCTGGCTATTATGAATCTCAGTATCTGTGGTGGAGCGTAGTTGACCATATCAGATGCTGGGATTGATATGCCCGTTGAGGAGTGCATAACACCTACTCCCTTTAGGAATATTCTCTCATAGATCAATGGAACAGGGGCTTTTATGCCAAAAACTTCCTCAGCAATTCTCTTTCCAGTGTCGTATGATCCGCCTGCTGCGCCGTGATCCTTTCCAAAAGGCTCTATAGTTACACCAAGCTCGAACCATTTGGCAGGCCATTCGACTCTCCATGGCATCTTTCCTTCATCCTTCCTTATATCTGAAGAACCTTCGTTCCCGCAGGAACACCTGTAATGAATGAGAGGGAGATCAAATGATGTGACCACAGTAGAGTTGATTCTTCCGCATCTGCGGCATCTCGGATTGTAGGGGAACCAGTTTTCCTCAATTTCCCTTCCGGAGAGGTCCTGAAGAATTTCCCTTATTTTTTCGCGTTTTTCCACTACAATCCTTATGGATCTTTCAAACCTTCCTTCTCTGTAGAGACCTGTGGTTCTTATAACCTCCACGTTAACGTCTATTTTGGAGAGCGCCTCTAAAAATGGCTTCAAGAAATACTCTGAATATGAAGGCCCTCCATCGGGTGCAGGTATGCTGCTTAGTGGGTAGCCCACATATGCTGAATAGGTCTGGTCAAGGAATGGGTATACTTTCCTGAGTGGATCTATGTCATCGCATAGGTATATGAATCTTGAATCCAGCCCTTTCTTCAAGGCGGCCTTATATATCATATCCCCTGTAAGAATCTCCCTCATATTGCCTACGTGAATTGGTCCGGAAGGAGATATGCCGGTGGATACCAGCTGTTTGCCTTCCAGATCTTTTACAAGATTGTCTGCCCAGTGCATATAAGAAACCTAACTGCTTCCTATGAGGCTTGTTCTGATTATGGACCTTAGCCTGACACCCATAATTTCGTCTCCGTGTATCTTGGATGCCAGAACAACAACGAGAACCACATTCCCTCCTTCAGATTTGACATCCATTATTGTTCTTTTCAGGGTTTCACCAGTGCTGGCAACATCGTCTATTATGACAATATTCTTACCTCTTACACTGGCAAAATTGCTGCTGAAAAGCCCCTCTTTTCTGCTTGGGTGAGGTCTGTAAACCACAAGTTCCTTATCCATAAGATAAGAGACCATTGTTGCAAATGGAATTCCATTAATAGTTATCCCAAGTATTGAAGAGACCTGGTATTCTCCAATCTGTGATTCCTCATCTATTATATCTGCAATTATTTCTGAAATGCTGCTTATCCTGCTGCCGTATACGCCTGCAGTTCTCCACCCTATCTTTACATCCTGTACTTTTGATTCCTTCAGAAAATCTTTGCTTAATAACCATGTAACAGTATTGACTGAAAGGTGAAGTTCGGTCGAAATTTCTTTGTCTCCCATGCCCTTGTTCTTAAGATCAAGTGCTCTTTTGTACAATTCTTCAAGGCTTTTCATAATGATAACCTCATTCTATTTTATATCGTAGAGAAAATCAGCATTAACTATTATAACCTTGTCTTCTAAACTATCCTGGATTCCAAATGTAAGCGACACCTCTAGTGCATTGGTCAAACTATTTTAATTTTGGTTGTATCGATTTCACCATCCAGCGTTTTCTTTATTTTCTGTGAAGTTTGTTTCAGTTCCTCTGTTGTGAGGATTTTTCTGATCCACTCTATCTCCCTGCCACATTTTCTTGGGATCATATGCAGATGATAGTGCATGACTCTCTGATTGGCGCATCTCCCGTTATTCTGTCCTATATTAAGTGCCTCGGCATTAATAGCGAGAAGGATGGCAGGCGCCAGCTTTCTTGCCACAAGGTGTACTGCCGAATAAATATCCACAGGGATGTCAAGGATGTTTGAATAATGACTCTTAGGAATAACCAGTACATGACCCTGCTCTACTGGCGCGTTGTCCATGAATGCCATTGTAAGATCGTCTTCATATATTATAGCAGCGTTTCTTTTTGTCACTATCTCAGTGCAGAAAACGCAAGATTTCTGGTTCATGGTACATAAATATAATTGGAATATAAAAAATGAAGCTTGATTGCCTGGCTTTTTAAACTCATTTTTTTCATTAAAAAATTGCAATACAGCCTATATTAGATAGAGAATTTAAGAGAAGAAGGACAAGGCGCCCATGTTTAACCACTACTTATCAAACATAAAATACCCCTGTACAATCTGGATGCATGCCACAAGGAACAATAAAAATGAATAAACCACCACCTGCGCCGACTATTACACCCCCACCTGGAAAATCCACAAAATACAAGGGCGTGAAGCATACAATACTTGTTATGAGCGGAAAAGGTGGAGTGGGTAAATCAACTGTAGCTGTCAATTTGGCCGTTACAATGGCATCGCACGGCCTCAGGGTTGGACTCATAGATGCAGACATAAATGGGCCAGATGACCCCAAGATGCTGGGGGTGAGCAACGAGAAGGTTGATGCGGATGACAGAGGTATAATTCCTGTAAAAACAAGGTATGGCGTTGATGTAATATCCATGGGATTTCTGCTTCCATCAGAAGATACAGCAGTAATATGGCGCGGGGCTCTGAGACATAAAGCACTGCAGCAGTTTCTGGAAGAGGTGTTCTGGGACAATAAGGACTATGTCATACTTGACATGCCTCCCGGAACCGGTGATGAGGCTTTGACAATTGCCCAACTTGTGCCGGATGCTGACGGAATTGTTATTGTTATTACTCCACAGGAGGTTGCCCTTATTGATGCAAAGAAGGCAATTAATTTTGCAAGCCAGCTAAAGCTACCAGTCATAGGTCTGATTGAAAACATGAGTGGACTTGTGTGTCCCCACTGTGGTGAAACAATAGACGTATTCAAAACAGGAGGAGGAGAGGAAGCTGCAAAGAAATACAATGTAAGATTCCTTGGAAGAATTCCTCTGGTACCTCAGATAGTAACTGATTCAGATAACGGTGTTGCGGCTGTGGACAACAACGAAAAACTGAAAGAGATTTTCTTATCCATAGTAGATAAAATAAAGGATGGAAAACAATAATTCCATTCGACTTTTTAATTTTTGTCAATCAATTTAATATTCAAACAACTTCAATATGAAAAAATGTTCTATCCAAACTTTAATAAGAATCAAGTTGAAAATTCAATAAAGAAAAAAAATAAAAAGTAACGCACATAAAATTATGTAAACGCCAGTCAAAATCACATTAGCATAGATTGTGTATTCGGTCGGTTAGTGACTGTGGACTTAATATCTCGCCGAAGCTCGATACTCACATCCCAGTTCTATCAAACTCCTCTTTTAGGAGAGACCTATAACGATGTCTATTTTCAGGGGCGACTTCAAGCTTAGATGCTTTCAGCTTTTATTCGCGAATGACGTGGCTACCCGGCAAATGCCTTGCCAGACAACCGGTAAACCAGAAGTCACGAACCCCCGTTCCTCTCGTACTAAAGGCTCCTGCCCTTCAGACATCGAACACTCCCACTGAGAAGCAACCCTACTGTCTCGCGACGTAGTGAACCCATCTCAGGATCCCTTTTAATGGGCGAACAGCCCCACCCTTGGCACCTTGTTCAGCACCAGGATAGGAACAGACGACATCGAAGTAGCAAACCCTCGGGTCGATATGAACTCTTGCCGAGGACAACTCAGTTATCCCTGGGGTAACTTCTCTCTTATCACCCGCCCCCACTAAGGAGGTACAGGGTGGTTCGTTAGACCCTACTTTCGTATCTGCGTTGCCTATTGTCTGCAACACAGTCAAGCCAGCTTTTGCTCTTACACTCTACGGAGGATTACTGACCCTCCTGAGCTGACCTTTGGGGGCCCCTGTTTGATTCTCAGGGGCGTGGCGCCCCACCCAAACTGCCCACCAATAGTTGTCCCTCTTTCGAGGTTAGTAACGCAATTCCTAAAGGGAAGTGTTTCATTGTTGCCTCCACCTGAACCAAAATCCAGGCATCGACAGCTCCTTCCTACACTACGCATTAAGAACCGTATTACAGCCACAGGCTGCAGTAAAGCTCCACGGGGACTTCGCTTTCAAGTGGGAGATACTGGATTGTGCACCAGTGCATCAATTTCACGGGGCTGAGCGCGGGGACAGTGGGACTCTCGTTGAACCTTCATGCAAGCCGCCAATTAAGCGGCTAGGTATTACGCTACCTTAAGAGGGTCATAGTTACCCCCGCCGTTTATCGGCCCTTCTTTCCCTTGAACGGGACTTTCAGGTACCGACACTGGGCAGGTTTCGACCGCTATACACATCCTTACGGACTAGCAGCGATCTGTGTTTTTGGTAAACAGTCGGGGTCCCCTTGCCACTGCGACCTATTCTCTCTCAGAATAGGCACTCCTTCTACCTAAGATACGGAGCTATTTGGCCGAGTTCCCTCGCGCCCATTAGGCCCAAACGCCTTGGACTTCTCATCCAGGGGCACCTGTGTCGGTTCTTGGTACGAACTCTGGCTTGACCCATACTACTTCTTCACAGGCTCCAAGAATTAAAGGAAACCCTATAAAGGGTCTCTCTTGCATTCGTGAACTTCTCGTCATTACAACTCTCCATCCACTTATACACAAGAATACATTGACACCTGTACTCCCCCTATCTTAAAGCATATAGCATGGCAAAACACCAGAGGTGCTGGAATATTAACCAGCTTCCCATTCGGTCAACTCTTATTAAGGATGACCTTAGGATCGACTAACCCTCGGCTGACGAACATTGCCAAGGAACCCTTAGCCCTTTCGGCGGAATTGATTCTCACAATTCTTTTCTGCTACTTTTACCAGGATCCGCGATGCTCATACGGTCCATCCCTCCTTTCGAAGAAACTTCTTCCCATATGGCACGCCCCCCTACCAGATCACCTTTCGGTGCTCGAAGGTCTCGGTTGCTGACTTTAGCCCCTTCCATCTTCGGGACATGTAGCCTCGGTGAGTGAGCTGTTACGCACTCTTTAAAGGATGGCTGCTTCTAAGCCAACCTCCACACTGTCTTTGGCCACAAACCCCTTTGATTTGCACTTAGTCAGCATTAGGGACCTTAACCCTCGTCTAGGATGTTCCCTTCACGGGCACAGAGCTTATCCCTGTGCCCTAGCATCCAGCTTCTACGATCTTGACAAGTTCGGAGTTTGATAAGTTGGCGCAGTCTTTCGACTGCTTACCGACTATTCGGTCGCTCTACCTCGCCAAGCATCTCAGCTGAAGTCTACCTGCGGGTAGTATCGGGGGGAACCCGCTATTACCGGCCTAGATTAGCCTTTAACCCCTACACCCAAGTCATCCAAACGATTTGCACATCAGAACTGGTTCGGTCCTCCACCTGGCTTTCGCCAAGCTTCAACCTGCTCAGGCGTAGATCGACCGGATTCGGGTCTTCCACAAGTGACTAAACGCATTAATTACGCTATCCCTCCATTGCTGTGCGGATAATTGCTTTCGCTACGGCTACTCCTTAAAGGATTAACCTTGCCACTCATCAAAACTCCCTGGCCCGTTCTTCAACACGGATAATAGAACACCGGTCTACCGTAGTTAACGGTATCACTCCTTGAGTGCCCTATAAGTTTATCGCTGCTTGGTTTCAGGCTCTTTTCACCACCCTTTCGGGTTACTTTTCAGTTTTCCCTCACGGTACTTGTTCGCTATCGGATTTGGGAAGTATTTAAGGTTGGATGTTAGTGCCACCCATATTCCCGCGCGAAAAATGACGCACGGTACTCTGGATACCACCCCTTGTAGCTTGAAGTCTTACTCAAACGGGGCTATCACCCTCTCTGGCTCTGCTTTCCAGCAGATTATAATTCGACAACGAGGCATTAAAGGTGGTCCAAACTCCACATCTATCCCTCTTTTCAAAGGGAAATTCGGTTTGCCTTATACCGCTTTCGATCGCCTTTATTAACGGTATCTCGATTGATTTCTTTTCCTCCGGGTACTAAGATGTTTCAATTCCCCGGGTTCCCTCTCCTTTCGGAGTGTCTAAAAGACAGGAAGTCCCATTCGGATATCTTCGGATCTCGGGCTCCATGCACCTCCCCGAAGCTTTTCGCAGCTTGGCACGTCCTTCATCGGCTCCCAAACCAAACCATCCCCCAAGCAGCTTTGCAGATTACACAATCCATTTTGCTGCGATTAAACATTGACTGGCGTCATCGGTCATAAGACCTCTTACCCTTCCCTTCGAAAGTTATTAGCTTAGAAGGTGCATTTTAGTGCGTAGGCAGGATATATCCTTTGACAATATAAGGGTTTTCATGTCAACGTTTTATTCTGAAATCACCAATAAATTACAGATTTTTCATCATATCTAAACCTTTTTTTTATTGCAATTGATGAAAAAATACTTTAAGGTTTGTAATTTTATGAATTTTACTGCATCCGAATACAGTTTGACAGTAATTAATTTTAATAGATCCCACATAAAATGGCTGAACTCACCCTGTTACCGGAATGTCGGATTCAATGCAGTTAACTTTACTGATGATGATATTGTCATAACCATACGTATACCATATTTAGGGTTCTGTAGATGATTCTACATATGAAGCTGTATTTTATAATTGTAAGTTCTCGGGTATACCTGCATAAGTTCCCTACACCGGATGCATGGATGCTCTGAACACAAAGAAGTCCCTCTGCAATGAGGGTTCTGATGTGCGTATATGGTTGGTGACTTACCCTAGTAAAAACACATGCAGAACAAGTCCGGCTTTAAAGGCAACCCCAAACCCGAAAGGGGAGACTTAGGCTTTGGTATTGAAGCCAAGAAGTTTGCGCATGAGTTAGATATTCACCTCCAGAGGAGTCTGCTAAAATGGTTAATGGATTTTACAACCTTCTTCCTTCCTTTGAAAGAAGAAAAATCACATTAAATTTGTTTGAAAATAAAGATATAATAAGAAATGATAGATTTCTGTGAAGAGATTTCCAAGAATTGTCGGAGTATGCGGTTCACCTTTCAATCGTGACCAAAATGGAAATGAGACGCTATTGTTCACTCTCGTTCGCATGGACGGACGTTTGGAAGGGGTTAGCAGGACAAGTATTGAGATTGACGGCACTGATTCAACCAATGCAATTAAAGCTGAGATTCTCAGCAGATACATCGAAAGAAGCAATTATGTTATGTTGCCCGGGATAACATTTGGAGGGTTCAATTTTTGTGATATAGCTGAAATAAATGCTTCAACGGGGCTACCTATATTATCCCTTATCAAACACAAACCGGATCTTGATTCCATAAAACATGCAGTTGAGAAACATACTCAGGATGCACGGAAGAGAATTGCAATCCTTGAAAAAACAGAAATTATTGATCTTACAATGCGTAATGGTTACAAGATCTATGCAAACCTTGCTGGAATAAATGCCAGAGAGGCAGAATTACTTGTAAGAAAAAGTACAATTTTTGGAAAGACGCCAGAACCTTTAAGGATAGGAAGAATGATATCAGAAATTGTATGAATTTACCCGGTCTCAATTGAAACGCCTTGTCTTTTTGCGGTAACTTCTTCGCCTGTTTATCCCATTCCCGCATGAAGAAATGACAATTTCTCATTGTTACTTTTGAATACCTGGCATTGTAGAATATTGCTCAAGACATTTATGGGAAGTAGGCTTTTTTAAGCTTAATAATATATGAATATTTAAAAAATCTAGGGAAGGATTATTCCCTGTACATGTTCATGTCCAATTCGTCTACCATATTTTCTTTGACCTTAGGAAGGTTTTTCAGGATATCATCCAACTTTTCTTCTTCCACAGGCACATACTTCATCTTTCCCAAAGACATGTGGTATGAACCGGGACACAAAACACCTTCCTTCACAACTATTGCGTCTGGTTTCAGTGAAAGAATTCCCTGCATGCACCTCTCTTTGCCCCCGTATGGCGAACCAAAACCAGGGTTTTCATATTCCTTTATCTGCTTTGTCTCATCATCTATCACCATGATGGAATTGCCATATTCTAGAGGTGTCACATAATTCTCCTCGTCTACTACTGCAACGATTTTCATGGTTTGGTAAAGTTTGAAAGAAGATTTAATCTCAATGTAACTTTAATAACTACAAAGATTATAAAATATTTAAAATGCCATGGAGAGGCTTCAATAATAACCTGTAAGTTCGGTCTCGTATTTTGGAATAACGATCCCTGACCCATTCTCCACATGACCTATCTCTTTGAACTGAACCCTGTTTCTAAGCGTGTTGATGAAATCTATACGGCTTTCCTCGTCGATTACCACCACATACCCTATACCCATGTTGAATGTTTCATACATCTGTTTATATTCAAGCCCCCCCATACTCATTAATTGCTTGAATACATTCTGTGGTTCAAATGGATCTTCAATAACATATTTCATGTCTTTCATACGGCTCATGTTTTTGAGACCGCCGCCGGTTATGTTGGCCATTCCCTTTATATTAACGATGTTAAGAATGTCCAGTATCTCCCTGACATAAATCCTGGTCGGCTCAAGGAGCACATCTACTGCCTTCTTGGTATCTCCTGGGAATTTAGAGTCAAGTGAGATCTCATTATCCTTGATTATGCTTCTAACAGTTGTGAAACCATTTGAATGAAGACCACTGCTCTGAAGTGCAAATATAACGTCCCCGTCTCTTATCTTTTCTCCATTAACTATTTGACTTTTCTGTACAATGCCAAGAGTTGTACCTGAGACGTCCATATCCTTTACCAGTTCCGGTATTATTGAAGTTTCCCCCCCAACAATAGTAATATTGGAAATCTGCGCGCCGACGTTAAAACCCATTCCCAGCTGTCTGGAAACTTCCTGGTTTGTCTCTCTGAGAGCAATATAGTCCACCATTGCAATTGGTTCCGCTCCCGCGGTGAGGGCATCGTTAACATTCATTGCAATGCAGTCTATTCCTATTGAATCCCACCTTTCAGCTTCGTTGGCGATGATCACTTTAGTTCCAACTCCATCTGTGTTCAACGATACTGCAAAATTACCTAGATCAATTAGTGAGGTAAACCCTCCAAAGCTTCCTATGGTCCTGAAATCTTCCCTTTTGAATTTCAGTTGCCTTATGAACTGACTAACAAAATCGCCCTGTTGCTTGCGATCTACAAATTTGGATGAACTTCTGGGCATGGATTGATATTACAACATCAAATAAAATCTTATCATGGCAGTAAGTTTATGATTTTTTGATTTTTGAAGAAAAACAACATATAATTTAAATAATTATCAAGATATCTGGAATAGGTGATAAGATGGTAAAATTAGAATCACTGGATTACAAGCCAAAGCCTATAGATGAGAATTTCTTGGATGATGTAGAACACTACCCAGTAACCGGGAAGCATTTTGATCATGAAGTTAGAGCAGAGGGAATGCAGAGAATGGATGCGGATGGAAAGCCTTACCCCACTAAGAATGGTATACATGGGAGCAAAGTTGCAATAGATTTTGAAACATGTATAGCTGATGGGGCCTGCATGGATGTGTGCCCTGTGACACTTTACGAATGGCTCCTGAATCCTGGTCAGATGGGGACCGGAAATGACAAGGACATCACAGGAGACAAGGATTTATATGCAAAATACAGAACTGATAAATGTGACCCGGTAAGGGAAAGCGATTGTATATTCTGCATGGCCTGCGAAAGTGTGTGCCCGACAAGAGCAATTAAAATAACACCATAATCCAATAAAATTTTTTTCGCAGTATTTCATATTATTTAAATAATTATCTTTAAATTTCAGGTGTCTTCTTTATCTTTTTGATGTTAATAACAACCTTAAGCAGGATGATCCCTGTTAAAGAGGTAATGAAATATGCCGGTGATATATCTGAAAAAGAATCTGTATGATAAGATTGTAAATAGAGGTCAAGATGTTGGCGAATATGTTAATAAGACTGTAAAGAAAGAACTTGATCAGTCCAATTAACAACCCTTTTTTCTCCAAGTGATTTTAGTATTCCTAACAAATTCTTGTGTTTACGCATAATAAATATAATTTCAAGACATAACATCCATAGGTGATGTTATGGAGAATTTTAATTTAAAGAACATAAAAGATGTTGTAGATCCAATTGGCATAAGGGATGAGGAGCTTGAAACCTATGGAAATTATATGGCCAAGGTATCGCTTGGTATTCTTGAAAGACTGAGAAACAAGGACGATGGGAAACTTATACTTGTAACCTCAATAAACCCCACCCCTGCAGGAGAGGGTAAAACAACAACCTCCATAGGACTTACTGAAGCCCTTGGTTCAATGGGAAAAAAGGTCATTGTGGCTATCAGGGAACCATCTCTTGGGCCATGCTTCGGTATCAAAGGTGGAGCGACTGGAGGAGGAAAAGCAACAGTCGAACCAAGCGACCGCATAAACCTGTTTTTTACATCTGATTTTCCAGCAGTTACTGCAGCTCACAATTTACTTTCTGCACTCATAAATAACCACATTCATTATGGAAATGATCTTAGAATAGACCCGAAGAAGATTCTCTTCCCAAGAACAATTGATATGAACGACAGGTCACTGAGAGAAGTTATAGTTGGAACGGGTGGGCATGAGAATGGATCAATGGTTGAGGATAAGTACGTTATAACCCCGGCTTCAGAAATAATGGCGATAGTTGGGCTGGCTGAGGGTTATTCAGATCTCAAGGAAAGGCTCTCCCGTATCCTTGTGGCATACAGTACTGATAACAGACCCATATACGCGGGTGATCTGAATGCCCAGGGATCGATGGCAGTTCTTTTGAGGGACGCGATCAAACCCAATATTGTGCAGACTGCTGAGGGAAATCCTGCATTTATACATACTGGGCCATTTGGAAACATAGCCCATGGAACATCCAGCATACTTGCTGACAGGATTGCACTTAAGCTTGCAGATTATGTTGTCACTGAGGCTGGTTTCGGATCTGAACTTGGGGCAGAGAAATTCTTCAACCTGGTATCACGGGTGGGAAAACTGCCCATAAATGGGGTAGTTCTTGTGTGTACCATCAGGGCTCTGAAACACCACGGCGGGGCCAGGGATTATAACATTGAGGATCTGGACGCACTGAAAGATGGAAGCAGAAATCTCCTGAGGCATGTGGAAAACATAAGGAGATTCGGTTTTGATCCTGTAGTTTCGCTTAACATCTTTGCCTCAGATTCTGAAAAGGAGATCAAACTCATAGGATCAATAATGGATTCTAAAAAGATCAAATGGGCCAGATCTGAGGTATTTGAAAAAGGGGGAAAAGGTGGACTTGAACTTGCCAGTAAGATACTTGAAAATCTCCAGGACCATCCCATGATTAAGAGAACATACGAATTTACACAGCCTCTCCAGGAAAAGATAGAAAGCATAGTCACACAGGTTTACGGGGGCACTTCAGTAGAATACAGTAAGCAGGCTAAACTTGCTATAAAGAAAATCAAACAGTTAGGACTTGAGGGTCTTCCTATTTGTATGGCCAAGAACCAGTATTCTTTCAGTGACGATGCTTCTAAACTCAATGCACCTGAAAATTTCAAGGTGAATGTTAGAGACATAAGAATAGCATCAGGGGCAGGATTCCTTGTTCCCATGCTTGGAGAGATAATGACCATGCCTGGACTTCCCAAAGTGCCTGCGGCGAATGGCATGGATGTTGATGAAAAAGGAAACATAACCGGGCTCTAAATTTTTTTCTTTCACCTCCTTAAATATAAGGGGTTCCGGTTAAATATAGATCTCTCATGATACATACTATGGAAAGTGTTGGAGATTACCACAAATGGGAAGAAAGACCCATCCTTATTTTCTGGGAGACAACAAAAGCCTGTGATCTCTCCTGCATCCAGTGCAGGGCTTTAGCCATGAAGGACCCCCAGCCTGGGGAACTTGATCCAGAGGAATCCCTGAACTTCGTAAGAAGTTTGAAGGATTTTGGAAAGCCGTATCCTGTAGTGATTCTTTCAGGCGGAGATGTAATGAAAAAGTCCAATCTGGAAGAGATTGCACGGGAACTCCACTCAGAAGGTATCCGATATTCTATAAGTCCCTCCGCAACTAATCTTGTAACAGAGGAAAAAATGCAGTATCTAAAGGATAATGGAATGGTTTCAGTATCTCTGAGCCTTGATGGGGGCAGCCCGGAGATTCATGATAAAATAAGAGGAGTTAAGGGGGCGTTTCAAAAAACCATGGATATTATTGACCTTCTTTCCAAGCTGGGCATAAAGGTTCAGATTAACACCACGGTTATGCGTGAAAATATTTCAGAACTCCCTCGTGTGTTCAGCATTCTGAGAAATAAGCACATCAGCACCTGGGAGGTATTTTTCCTCGTAAATACCGGAAAAGCCAGTGAACTTAAAACTCTGGATTCAGTAAAAGTCAATGATGTTAACAAGTGGCTTGTCTTCGCTTCTTTCTATGGGATGAATATAAGGACTGTCGAGTCACCAATATTCAGACGGATACAGATAGACTACATGGCTTCCGGTGAACTTTCCGGAGGTAAAATATTTGAACAGCTGAAGAAAATTACAATTGATAATGAAGGAAAACCTGACTCTACAAAAACTAGCCCTGTAGGAACTACCTGGGATGGAAATGGGATAGTGTTTGTTTCTCATGACGGGAAGGTTTACCCATCCGGTTTCCTGCCAGTTGAGGTGGGCAATATAAGGGAAAAATCCATTGTTGAAATTTACCGCACAAGTGGGGTTATGAAACTGTTGAGAGACCCATCAAAATTCAGTAGTAAATGTGCAATTTGTGCATACAATGGATACTGCCCTGGATCAAGGGCAAGATCCTACAACCTGAATGGAGACCCATTTGGAAACGATCCCATGTGCGATTTTGATGCTTTGCATAAGAGATATGATTTTACGGAGGTCTTCGTCTGATGCCCTCAATAGACTGCTCCTTGTCGGTTACACCTGAAACAGAAGATAGCAGAAGTTTCCCCAAGGTTATCGTGGGCCTTATTCTTATAATGGTTTACAATGCAATTATGATGTATCTGAGAAGATTTCGTATAAAATTTTCCAGGTTCATTAAAGGTAAGCCGTGACCTTTTTAGAAATTGTTGTCCACGAAAGACTTTACAATTTTTTTTGTACCTCTCCTGAGTACGTCTGAAAGAGAGGATGCAGAAACATGAAGTTCGTTTGCAAGATCCTTCATTGACATCTTTCTTTCAGTGTCATAATAGCCTCTTTTATAGGCCAATTCGATGATTTCTTTTTCCCTTGGCGTAAGATCAGAGTGCAGGTTCTCGTGTGACTCAATAAGTACTGGATTGAGGTTGAGTTTTTCCAATTTTTCCATTAATTCTTTGAGATGGAATTTGGAAGGTAGAATAATGCGGTATATCAGATGATTTCTGTTGATGGATTTTGTCCCGGATACTATGATGTCCTGGCTTGCAAAAAAATGGCATGAGCTGCAACTTAAACTTTCAACCCACACAGTATTTTTGCCTATTTTTGATGCACTTTTTGCGATAAGCTTCAGATCATGATAAACTTCATCTCTGTTGTTAAGGCATATCACTTTGTGTATGGTGCTATCTTCACCAACCTTCAATCGAAGTATTTCGGCTGAGTAATTTTTGGAGTATATCTCATTTGTTACTTTACAGTCCGATCTTGTAACTTCAATAAGTGCATCAATTGATTCCCCTGACCTTGAAGGCATTGCTTAAGTATTGTGTTCAAATTTTTAAATATTGTTATCAATCGGACTTCAGTGAAACCCATGTACTTACATTATTTATATCCGCAAATATCAAAAACTGCAGAAATCTAACTGCAAAACCTTTTTAACATCATTTAAATTCTTCGGAGATAAAGCCCCGTGGTGTAGTGGACAAGCATATCGGACTTTGGATCCGTCGACGGCAGTTCGAATCTGCCCGGGGCTATGATCCTTTCCATGCCAGCCTGAATTGAAAACAACCTGGATATAAGCTATCCCATATACAATCTTTAAGGAATCGAATTGACAAAGTCCATAATTGGAGAGACTAATAATCAAAAGTATAGAAACTTCCCGCATATCCTTCTAAATTCTTATAGCACGTGGTCTTGAACAATCGCAAAAACCAAAAACATGGGAAGGTACTGGCCTGAACAGTAATCTTTTTAGCTTCATATTGGATCAACGAACTCGAATTGTGAAGAATTATGATAAGGATAGTGGGAAAAACAAGTATTAAAAGAGATATAAGAACACCAACCACAATTTCCAGTGTTGTTTCTGAACTGGGGTTGAATGTTAATTCTTATGTAATCCTTCTTAACGGAAATCCAGCAACCTCTGATGAGGTTGCCTCACCTCAGGATGATCTTGTATTCCTCGAGGTTTTTTCCGGCGGATGAACCTGGAAAATAAATTTTGAATAAAACAGATCAAGCGCACAGGAATCCCTTCCCGGATCGTAGGGATCGAATATTTCCATCGTCTCCTTCTGATCATCTATATTTTTCCCTATGTTGATTTTTTTCAATCCCTCTCTGACCACATCACTTATGGATTTCTGTTGCCTTAGCAGATCTACATAGATTCTATCTCCCAATATGTAAGGGCCCCTCGATATTTCCATATTCATCCATTTGTTGTAAAAGTCAATTGAGCTGGGCTCGTCCACAGGCGGTCCCCGATGAGTCTTCAGTGCCGGAACCACTTTATTTTCCGATTCTATTATAACATCAATATGATCCTGCATGCATATTTCCCATGATATGGGCCTTAGATCGTTCCTTTCCATTATTCCCCATATGGCATTCTTGAATCTCAACGCCTGGGGGTATAGTATATCGTCCAGTATGTCAGGTTTCTTAACGCGGAAAACACGTAAAGTTGTTCCTCTCTCTTTTTTATCTTTCTTCCTCCCCCCTCTGGATTGATTGTATTCCGGCAGTTTTCCATTCAGGTACAGTCGACTGCAGAATTTCATTCTTGAAAGGTTTTCCAAACTGATTGCCGCCGCAGCATTTCTGGTACTGTCTGTGGGATCAATAACTATTGCAGGCGATTGGAAAACTTCAGTGTATTGAGGATCGCCTATAATGAGCTTCCCTCTCATAGTTGCGAACATCTCTATTGTCTTGATGAAATTTCCAGTATTAATAATTAGAAGTTCACATATATACCCTGAAAACCCCAACGTACGGGCATCAGATCCGTATACACCAATATGTTTCATGAACAGTTTCAGCTTCCTGACTTCATCTTTCCCTTCAAGACTCAATTTTGACTTCACATATTCTGTGTGAAGTGGTGTTCTGTCCACTGAACTTAGTATATTTTCTCCCGGAAGCATCCTGTATGAGGGCACAATATCTACTTTCTTCCCATCAATAAAACCGGTAACATAAGGGTGTTCTGCGTACTTTTCCTTACCATTCTCAAGAACAAAATGACCTATTGAAAGCCCCAGTTTCTCCATTTTTGCCCTGGGATATTTTTTTTCGAATCTAACAAATATGTCTATGTCGCCATCCCTAAGATTAGTACCCTTTGCTACAGAACCAACTAGAACAGGTTCCGCGTCAATATTATTCTCTCTGCAGTAGTATACTATCTTTTCGAATACAAAATCAACCGTTTTCCTTATACTTTCCTCTTCAGCTGAATCCGGCCTGAAAAGAGAAAGGAGATCATTTATATCTTTCATTTGCTCAGAAGGTTTAAAATTGCCTGTGCAGGCTCACCGTCAGCTCCTTTCAGAGCCTCGATAGCCTTTTCTCTTCCAACACCCGTCTGATCCATTACCAGTTTGATGTCCTCATTATTATAAGGTGAGATCTCTTCCTGTTTTACCTCCCCGGCACTCTTTGGGGCCTCTTTTATGTTTCCAACAATCTGAAAGGATTTCTGACCTTGCGCCTCTATCATTGTGACGGCTGCATTTTCTATGACATAATTTTTTGTATCTCCATAGAGAATAACTTTTTTGACATCTGTCATTTCATTTGATTTAATGCCCATCTGGGCCATCATTCTCTTTACTTCTCTTGAATTGAATTTTCCAGGTATCATGTTTTCTCGAATATAAAGATGCTAATTAAATTTAACCTGAATTACGGATCACTGATTCATGGGCTTTGGAGAATCAACTGTTGATCTGTAGCCCTGAGCAAACATGGTTATCATTAATGCAAATATTGCCGGTAGTATTGCAAACCCAAAAAGAAGCCTTGGTGACGCGAACCAGAGAAGAGAACCCAGCAACGGAGCGATTATCAACATTGGTACTGAAAAGAATGCCATTGCAGCCCTTATTTTATCTGCATCAGTAAGACTGAATTTATTCCATTGATAGCTATTGAAACCTCTTTCTGTAAGGGTTACAAGAGCCATAAATGCAAATCCTACCACAAAGAGGTAACTTGAAATGGCTATGGAGAAGAAGACCATGGCTACCATTATAATTCCCGGCCTGAGAACGTAAAACATCTTAAAAAATGATCCTGACCCGAACATTCTTCCCACATATTTCAGGAAAAATGATGCTGTTCCCAGTATTCCGAAAAGAATGAAGACCGGTCTGAGAGTTAATCCGTCCTTGATGGCAAGTGCAGGGATGAAAACGTTTACGGAACTCATTGAAAGTATGATCAGTATCTCTACAACAATTACTACAATAAGAAATTCCCGGTTTTTCATGCGACTGAGGCTTTCCACCACCTCTAGAGGCTTTCTTACCAAATCTTTTATGTCAAAATGCAGTTGTTTCCTGACAACCGTCTTTTTGAATGGTGAGAGTATCATCATTGAAGCTACAGCTGAAAAAATCATTATGAGAGAGATAATACCGTATATATAAGGCGCTTCCTTGGTGGTAAATACAGAAAAAATAAAAAATCCTGCAAATGAACCTACTAAAGATATATTGCTTAACTTTGACAGTGAATCCTGTCCATCAAATTTTGCCGCTGTTTTTTCTTTTATGGCAACACTGAAAAGGGAATTAAAAATGAAAATAAGAATAAATGAATAAAGAACTATATTAAAGGACTTGGCAAGAAATACAAGCGAGGTAGAGATTCCCATTGCCATTATCCCTATAACAATTGCATTGTCAGGCCCGGCCATGTCTACATAGAATTTTGAAGGAATTCTTGCCAAATATCCAACCAGAATTGAAATTCCCATAATGACTCCCAGCAGATATAGAGAAATATTCAGATCGAAAAAAAGAAAAGGCAGAGCCACCCATATGATAGAGATAAAAGCACCGCTGACTGCATAAAGGCCTATAATCGAAATCTGTTCCCGGCTCAATTTCCCGGAACTGATATCTAGTAACTCTGAAATTCTTAAAGTTCTAATGGGACCTTATTTTGTAAGTGATATTTATTTTTATCATTTGCTGGACGAAATTTTTCATTTTCACTGGATGTGTTTTATTTCTATCTTTCGTGAATTTAGTATAACATTGCAACAGGCGAATACAAAAGAAAGGTGGCAAAGATATTAATAAAGCAAACATATAAGCATTCAAGCCGTGATAGCTCAGTTGGGAGAGCGCCAGACTGAAGATCTGGAGGTCGCTGGTTCAATCCCGGCTCACGGCACTTGCTTAAAAGTTAATTAAATTGAAAGTGTTTTGCAATGATCAATATGCATTTGTCATTCCCCTCATACTTTTGTAATACTGAACCTTCAGTACAATCTCCTTAACAATTTATTTAATTTTGAGCGCTTTAATTGTTTCACCCGTTATCCCTTTGAAGCCTGAGAGATATATCCCCACATTCCTGCGTTTTTTATATTCCCCGGATTCCTTCCAATGATTTTCAGGTGACTTTCTTATAATCCTGACAACCTTAGACCTTGCAGGCTATCCTCTGATCTGCGAGAAAGCATTCTTCCCGTGAGGTATTATTGCATTCCATCCTAATAAATTGAATATTGACTTTGAATCATATCCCCGTCTCCCATTATTCTTTTCATCCCATCACTGATGAATTCTAGTATCTTCCTGCCCTCTTTGGAATCGTAAACATGATCATATGTTATACTAAACGACAGGACGGAAAAATTATGTATAAAAATGACAGCATGTAGTTTGTACCATATCCTCTTCTTCCATTTTGATCTAGGATATCAACGCGTATTGTGATCTTGAGGCCTGTTGAATCGATTGCACAATCAGCCAACTTTTCTTATGTATCAGGAAGCTTGGGACAATATTTTTGATCCAGATGAAAGTATTCTTGTAGCGTATTGATTTTATGCAGACAATTTTGAAGAATATTTTTGCAATCCCTTCCAGTGATCTGAAAGGAATGTTATGAATGCGATCAATTTGGTGTCCTGAAGAGATCCTCTCTTCCCCTTGTTGTTCTCATAAAGAAGAGTATTCCCATCCATGAGGAATGACGGAACAATCAGATCTTCAAGCCTGTTTACAAGTGAATAATTATATTTTCCCTTCTTTCGTTCTAGCGAACAAAGTATCTTCTTGTAATTCTATTGCAAGACATCAAGATTGGTGTGTAGCACATAACACAGCAATCAATTCTGATACTTCTATGTCAGGGATTTATGCAAAACACTTGTTTTCAAATATTGATTAGAATTTTAAAAGGATTTGGTTTATTTTGCCTGAATAAGTCCTGTTTCTGACGGTAAGATATATTATTCTGACCTTGAACTCATAATTCCAACCGGAAAAACATGATTCTTTGAAGTTTTAATTTTTTAACCCTTATCTTTTTGATCCGAATGAAATAGACTTTCCTTATCTCCCCACATTGTTGCTGAGTTGATCTTTATAAAAATATCATGATAATTACTTTTTTATTGCATATTTCAGATTCATCTTTCCATCTTCATAAACAACAGCCGGTGTCTCCTTAAGATCACTGGCAATAACAGGTTTAAACTCCATCTTATTCAGGATATCTTTGTCGATATCTACTCCCTTTGCGATCTCTGTCAGAACCAGTCCTCTGCTGTCAAGACTAAATACACAGCGTTCAGTGAAGAATTTTATCTCTTTTGAATACTTCACCGCTTCTTTCCCGCTGAAGAATATCTTATAAACATCATTAACGAATTTTACAAGGTCGCCATCCTTTTTGATATGAATTCCATCCTTATCAAAGGATATATCTGTTTTTCCAGCGGTGAAACTACCGGCAAAATATGCCCTGGGGGTTCCTTCAGCAATAACCGGGAAACCTCCGGGACCTGTAAGTTTTCCAGGAATATATGAAGGGTTTACATTTCCAAACCGGTCCACTTGGAGAAATCCTAATGATGCTACATCTATGATTCCGCCCTCATAGTTGGAAAACATATCCGGTATTGTGGATACTGCAAATGCCCCAAGTGACACTCCAAAGTCAGGGCCTGTAAGAGCCAGACCACCCCATGGTCCTGATTCAACAACAGAAACTATATTCCTTGATAATTCTTCACTTGATATTATGCCTGAAATCAGGGAGGGGATTCCCACGCCGAGGTTTATCAGTATTGGCGGTCCTTTTGAATTTATAACGGAAATTAGCTCCATTGCAACTCTTCTTGCAATTACTTGCTGAGACTGCGGTACATTTCTTTCTCCACCTTCTACTGGTAATTCTCTTGAATTCCATGGATTGGACTTGAACGACGCTCTGGGATCGTAGTAGAAGGAACTGGCCTGCCAGTTGTATTTTTCCGGTGAACTGACTACGAAATCTACCAGTGGATATGGAATTTCAACATTCCTCGGTGGAACCGACATGTCTCCGAGATATTTCTTAACCTGTGCAATGACCACACCCGGATTTGGCCTGGCTTTTGTTGCCTGTGTAATTGCCATGACAGTTCCCCTTATTGGTTCATCATCCATGGTAAGGTTCCCATACCGATCTGAGAAGCTGGTTCTCACAAATGCAATTTCTGGTTTGGGAGATCTGTAGAGGAGATAACTCTCTTTAGAAATGCTAAATTTAGAAATTGTGCATTCTTTAGCCTCGTCTGCCTTTTCATTCAAGGATCCTGAGTCCACATCAGGGTCTAGGTATGTACCCAGCCCGATTTTTGTGAGAAGCCCCGGTCTTCCGGATGCAATTTCCCTAAACCAGTAAGCAGTTATCCCGATGGGCCATCCATATACCTGAAAACTGTTTTCAACAGTCATTCTCTGTAACCATGGAGAAAATCCCATGAAAGGAACCAGCATGCCTCTTATAAAATCCTCATTGCCATTCTCATATGCATCCTTCAGTATCGCGTCAAGTGCTCTTCCTGACGATGCTGGAAGGGCATCAGTCTCGATAAAAAGTGACTTTGGATGTCCGGTTGATGTGTATTTCTCATAGAGTGATTTTATCAGGTACTCTGGTGTTGTGGCCATGTTAAAGCCAGATATTGCCAGAACAGAACGGTCTTTTACGCAGTCAAGAAAACTCATGTCACCAAATTCCACTATTTCAGGTCTCAATTTTCCACTCCATTAATTTTCATTTATCTCAATAGAAATAACGAAAGTGTTTATTCTACTTTGCCTTAATGAATTCTCACCTCTTAAGGCATTGGAAGTTTTTTCTTCTTATTATTTTCTTTATCCTTTCCAGATTATTTTTCATCTTCAGTAATTTCTCCTCTGCTCTGCCCTAGAGATCCTCATAGATCATAGGGCAGAAATCTGGAAGTTCCTGATACTTCAGGGCATTCCATGCTTATTCATCATGATTATAATCATGATTATCATTATGATCAAATTGATCAAATTCTTGGGAGTATGATGTAATACCTCTTGTTACCATTCCATAATTATGAATTCTGAAGAATTGTTTGACCTTATTGATCCTTTGGATCATGAATGATGTTGTCCCAGAATATGTATAGGAATCCATGGATCTCAGAGAGGATCTGGTCAAGGAACTTTATGATGAAATCATAATTCATGACATTCACAATCATGAAGTAAAGATCTCCACCGTCTGTCACGGCAGAGGATATTGATATCTTGTCCCTATGCTCCCTGATCTCAATAGCAGACCTTCTTCCACGGGGAGACCATGTCCTCCTTCTGTCTAAAGAGGATTGCATGCCGGATTCATACTGGAAGAGTATTGTTGCATTATGATCTTTTTCTTTTTTCACGTATTGGGGATATTGGCTTTCAATCCACTTCTTCACATGTTCGGAATCATTCCCTATTGCAAATGTCACAGGCATCAATCATCTCATAATCATGCTTTCTCTTCCATTCCTCAATGACAACTTTTTCATCTGTTTTGAAAGCAGCGTTTTTAGTTGTTAAATGATAAATACAACAAAGCATTTGCATGTTACTATATATAAAACACAATATTCAAAATGAATTAACCTAAAGGGGAGTAAGCACATTGTTTATTGACATGAAATTTTAATGTATAAGGCGATTGATTCCATTGAGTATTTTTTTTACCTGAATTACAGATAAGGTTTTAAAACTAAACGCATTTTAAGTTTAGTGGTTTTATGATCATAAAAGAGGAGAACATAAGTTACAAGACCTTCGATGGTTCTGAGGTTCGATCCTTCATGGCAAGGCCTGATGATAAAGGGAAACATCCGGCAATAATTGTTATACAGGAAATCTGGGGACTGACAGATTTTCTTAAGAGTGTTGCGAAAAGACTGGCAGAAGAAGGTTTTGTGGCATTGGCCCCTCACCTCTATTCCCGTAAAGAACATTACGAACTGTATACTCAGGAGAATATTATGGATGCAATGAGACCAATGTGGTCTCTACCCCCGGAGAAGAGAAGGGACCAAGCTGCAATACAGGAAATGCTCTCAAAATCCAGTGAATCAAGCAGAAAAATTGTCAATGAACTCATGTTTAACAGGCAGTCTTTTGAGATTACAATGTCAAAGGATCTTGTTGAGGGATACAAATACCTTAAAGAAAAGCCCTTTTCCAACGGAAAAATGGGGGTGGTTGGATTCTGTATGGGAGGAGGACTGGCTTTCCAGATCTCCACCATGGTCCCATTTGATGCAAGCGTTATCTTCTACGGGGCAAATCCGAAAAACCTTGACGATCTTTCCAAACTGAAGGGACCTGTTTTTGGTATTTATGCCGGGGAAGATGGACCAATAAACGCTGGACTTCCAGATCTTATCCCAGCAATCCTTAAACATAAGAAAAGCTTTGAGATGAAAATAT
Source organism: Oxyplasma meridianum (assembly GCF_038024865.1). Lineage (NCBI taxonomy): Archaea > Methanobacteriati > Thermoplasmatota > Thermoplasmata > Thermoplasmatales > Thermoplasmataceae > Oxyplasma > Oxyplasma meridianum. The sequence continues at coordinate 1,469,807 of NZ_CP133772.1, forward strand.
ACCCCAATACACAGCATGCATTCTTCAACCACACAGGGCTTGCCTATGATGAAAATGCTTCAAAGGATGTCTGGCCTAGGACAGTCCAGTTTTTCCACCATAACCTAGGTGAGTGAATGGCAGATAAAGAGACAGGAATCCTCGATGTCTGTTTTCTAACATGGGTATCCATAACAAGCGGTGAGAAGGTTAAGAAAAGAGATAAAAATGATGAGGAAAAGCCTTCCTTTTAAAATCCCACTTTGCGAAATAAGAAGTTCTACATGCAACACCTGGGAATAATGATATATCAGTGAGACGCTTTTACCTCAATCATGTCGAAAGGGGAAAAGGTTTATGGAAACATCCCAGAAGCCATAGTTGCGGGGATAATATTAATAGCTTTACTCAACCATATGCAACTGGTAGGGTTCATACTGGCAGGTTTTGCAATAGGTCTCATAGCAAGAGGAGCAATGAGAGGCCTTCTTTCAGGGCTTCTTGCAGGCGTCATTATTTCACTCCTGTCTATGATATTTGTTCTTTTCCTTCCGGATTACGGAATTAAAATGATAAATACATTTCTTGGAAACAACCTCCTGACCGTACCTATTACAGCCACCCTGAGATTCCTTGGATCACAGCCATCAAACAGCCTAATACGCCAATTGATCATAGACGGGACCGTGTTACCTGCAATCGGTGCCTTCATAGGTGGAGCAATACTTTCCCAGGGCTATGATTATAGTGAAGAGGGTGAAGAAATGGATGAAGTCATCCAGAAATCACCCGAGTGATCAGATTGTGCCTGATGGGCTCTCAAACACAAACCCGGCAAGTTTTAATGAATCCCTGCGCCCGTTAACAAGAAGATTTGAAAGTGCCATTGAATCCCTGTAGAATTTTTCTACCCCAAAGTCCTGTATGTAACCATATCCTCCATGAACCTGGAGAGAAAGTTTTGTGGCCCTTTTCATAAGGTCTAGAGACCTATTCTTGATCATCATCACATGTTTTGCATCCAATTCAGTTGATTTATCAAGATAGATCTGGAGTATCTCTAACTCTGAAATTATATCTGAAAGGGATGAGGCTACCGGGCCATAATCCTTCAGGGGTTTCTGGAAAGTTGTCCGGACCTTTGCGTAATCAACTGCTTTTGTGACGGCTCCGTAGCATATTCCCAGAGCAATGGCTGACACCTCAATTCCAAGGCCGTCAATAACCTCAGTGAATTTTTTGGACCCTTCCGGGCACAACTCCGTATATTCCCCTGAGTCAATATTTACCTGAGATATTTTTAATCCCCTGAAACCAAGCTGATGCCTAACCTCCGTCGCATTCAGGCCGCTCTTTACCAGAACCAAGGGGCTTTTTTCTCCTTCTGCTGCCGTTAGAAGATACTTTCCCCCGCTGTTCATGACAGTTTCCCTGAATCCCTGGATTTTCCCATCTTTTATTACTGGAAGTTTTTCCCCATGAAGTCCGTTTAGAACTTCAGAAAATGCAATTCCTATCTCCTCCTCTCCTGAGAGAAGTGACGGAATGATGTTTTTTGCCTCACTGTCCTTTAGAAGTTCACCAGCGACGGAGTTGATCAACAATATTTTTACAGCCAGAGAAGGTGAAACCCTTGCAGTCTCCTGGAGAATTATTGAATATGCCCCACGGTCAAGATTTGATCCCCCAAGGTTTTCCGGAAATCTCGATCCCAGAAACCCCTGCGCTGCCATGGATTTTGTTATTTCATCTGTTATCCCCCTCTTCTCAATATCAAGTGCCTTTCCTTCGATCTCCTTGCCAATAAATTCCCTTATGGACGATCTCAGTATGTCGTATTCCTCATTTTCCATTTAGTTCCCCTCCCCGTCCTGTTTTGTGATCATTCTTGTTATTATCAGTTTCTCGATCTCACTGGTACCTTCCCATATTTCCATGATCTTTGCATCCCTAAAGAATCTTTCAAGATCGGAATTCAGTCCTGATACTCCTGTGATTTCAAGTGCCTTTTCAGCTGCAAAGACAGCAGTTTCGGCCGCATACGCCTTTGCCATGCTTGTTATCTTTGGATCCGGCTTGAACTGGAACAGATAAGATGCAGCCTTATAGGTAAGCATCCTGGATGCTTCTATCCTAGTTGCCACTTCTGCTATTGCAAACTGGATATTTTCATCCACATACTCCCCGGAATCTTTCATCCTATGGACATGTTCAATTACCCTGTCCAGTGTTCCCTGTGCTATACCAAGTGCCTGTGCAGCTACATATATTCTACTTATGTTGAAGAAAGTCATTATGTAGTAGAAGCCTTTGCCTTCTTCTCCCACCATATTTTCAGCAGGTACCTCAACGTTGGTAAGAATCAGCTCTGCGGTATTTGTAGCCCTGACACCAAGCTTCCCCTCAAGCTTGTTTGCTTTGAAACCTTCACGATTTGTCTCCACAATAAATGTGCTCAAACCATGGTGGCGCTTACTGTCTGGTGTTGAAGTCCGGGTGAGCATTACCACAAAATCTGCAATCTGCCCATTTGTTATGAACATCTTTGAACCGTTTATTATATATCTGTCCCCCTTTTTTGTTGCAGTTGTCTTAAGACCGGCAACGTCGCTACCTCCTCCCGGCTCTGTGACCGCCAAACCCATTATCGCCTTTCCGGAATTAACCAGAGGAAGGTATTTCTCCTTCTGTCTGTCCGATCCGAACAGCATTATGACCTCCACACCGAATAGGGACACGGTTGCAGCTATCCCCATTCCAGGATCCTGCCTGCATAGCTCCTCGATGGCTATGAGCATCTGCCATGGATTCTGATAGTTGATTATCCCTTCTTTGAATGCTTTCTCTCTTATTTCAAATGGATACTTCTCATCTTTGTCGTATTTGAATGCCAGATCCTGTGTTATCTCCCTCTTTGCAAATTCCCTTATTTTTTCTCTTGCTGCAATAAGATCCTCAGGTAGATCAAAATCCATGATATCACTCCCTCTCCAGAAGAACTGAATAACCCTGTCCGCCACCTACACAAAGGGTTGCAATACCCCTATCCTTCTTTTTCTCATTGAGTATACGTGAAACTGTACCAGCAAGCCTTGCGCCAGTTGCGCCCAGCGGATGTCCTATAGCTATGGCACCACCTTTCACGTTAACCTTTTCTCTCGGAATGCCAATTTCCCTCATAGCATTAATTGCTACTGTGGCGAATGCCTCATTTATCTCCCAGAAATCGATATCGTCAGCTTTAAGCCCCGCTTTCTCCAGGAGCTTTTTCGAAGCAGGCACTGGACCTTCACCCATTATGGATGGGTCGACAGCCGCCCATGCGAAACTGCTTAACTTTGCAAGGGGCTTAATGCCGTATTCCATGACTTTTCTACCTGACATCAGCATTACAAGTGAGGCGCCTGCGTTAAGCGGCGACGAGTTTCCTGCAGTGATAACACCATCCTTCTTGAATGCCGGCTGAAGTTTCTGGAGGCTTTCCATGGTTGTGTCACCCCTTATGCTCTGATCCCTGTCGACGGTTATGGTTTCCCCATCCTTTTCAACATCCACCGGCATAATCTCTCCTTTGAAAAAATCCTCATCCTGTGCCCTGGCCGCCAACTTGTGGCTTTCCATAGAATACATGTCCATGTCTTCCCTGTTGATATTTTTCAATTGGGAAAGCTTCTCTGCGGTCAATCCCATGGAATAGGACGTATTCATGTCATATTTCTTGTATTCTGGCCTTACGAGGAGTTTTATATTAGGTTTTATGTGAGGATTGTCCCCCAGAGGCACATGAGTCATGTGTTCCATTCCGCCGGCCAGAACAATATCCGCATTTCCTGTTGAAATTTCCATAGAACCTATAGTCAACGCGTTCAACGATGATGCACATGCCCTGTCAAGAGACATGGCTGGAACCCCGAAAGGAAGACCGGCAAGAAAAACTGGATGCCTTCCGCCGTAAGTCCAGTTCTCATCTGCCTGTATTGCACAGCCTGTTATGACATCACTGATCTCTTCAGCCTTTATTCCGGTCTCTTCCACAGATTTTTTAATGAGTCTTCCAAGGGCCTCGTCCATCCTTATGCTGTTGAAGACATCCCTCTGAGGATCCTTTGGCCTTGACCTTGAAAATGCAGTTCTTTTAAAATATACCAGATATACATCATTCCTATTCATTCAAATCGCCTTTGTTGTAGATCGCGGATTGCATATTCAATGCTTCCCATGAATCCTTTTAACCAAACCCTATGCACTTAGTTTTAATTTACTTTTCCATTAACTTGTTAATAATTAACAAATATGGACACTGCAAAACTCTAAAAACTAATCTTGACTCATGGAAATGAGTTGATTTAATGCCATACAACATTATAGTATTGATAAAGCAGATAGTTGACATAGATCTGCTGAAGGTTGACAGTTCCGGTGCCCCTCAGGTCCAGGGGCTTCCATTAAGACTGGAAACACTGAGCAAGAACGCGGTGGAGGAAGCTGTAAGGCTAAAGGAGAAACATGGAGGGAAGGTGACCGCCATATGTTTCGGAACAGACAAATCCACATCTGCCATGAAGGAGGCATACGCTATGGGAGTTGACGAAGGATACATACTGACTGGATATACGGGAAACAATCCCTCACTTACAGCTGAGGTCATTTCACGGAAGATAAAGGAGATTCCACATGACCTGATAATTCTCGGCAACCAATCAGCCGAATCCTATACCGGCATGCTTCAGGGGAAACTTTCAGCAATACTTGATGAACCACTTCTTTCGGACGCTGTTAAAGTTGAGATAACCGAGGGGAATGCTTCTGTAACTATGGCACTGGAAAATGAAAATATAGTGGCTCAGGCACAGATGCCTGTAGTGATATCGGTTACTCAGGAGATTAACGAACCCAGGTTCCCGCCTGTAATGCAGCTGATGGCAGCTGGAAAAAAGAAAATAAATATTGAGGCGGCTCAAGGCACGGGAAAAAACACTGTGGAAATCCTGAGCAATACTGCCCCGAAGAGTGAGAGAAGGAAAGTTGTGTTTGAGGACCCGGAAAAAGGTATCCCTGAGGTTGCCAAAGTCATAAAGGAGGCGATTAAATGAAGTGCTTGGTCTTTTCAGACAATTCAGATCTTGCTGGACAGATGATCACATATTTCAGGAAGTCCATGGATGCAGATCTTGCAACTACGGTGAAAGATCCATCTGCCTTGGAAGCATATGGCGCAAAGAAAATATTCCATCTTAAGGATGCTGTTTTCCCGGGAGATATCGCAAAAGGGCTGGAAAAACTTGTATCTTCAACAGATTATGATTATATATTTGTCGGTTCCACAGCGATGGGACGCGGTGTTGCTGGAATTCTTTCCCAGAAACTTGGAAGAGAGACCATGACAGAGATCTCCGAATTCAGGATTGACGGGGGAAAGGCCATAACCAAAAGATTCTTCTATGGAGGAAAAACCGTACTTGAGGAAAAGTCAGATGCTACAGTACTGACAGTTATGCCAGGAATAACAGACCCGGAAAAGGTAGAGGAAAAGAGTCAGGTTGAAGAGTTACTGGTATCGGAATCCAAAGTGAAGCTTATTGAGAGAAAGGAGAAAAAAGCTGGAACTGTTGATCTTGAGAAGGCGGGAATAATTGTAAGCATAGGCCGCGGGATAGGAAGCCAGGACAAAATAGCCTTAATAGAACCTCTGGTAAAAGCTGCCCATGCAGAACTTGCAGGATCAAGGCCCATATGCCTTGATTACCACTGGCTTTCAGAGGATAGGCAGGTAGGTCTCTCTGGAAAGAAGGTGAAACCGAAAGTATACATCGCACTTGGAATATCAGGACAGATCCAGCATATAGCCGGAATGAGAGGATCCAAGACAGTGGTTGCAATAAACAAGGATAAGAGCGCACCCATCTTTGAGGAGTGCGATTACGGCATAGTTGGAGATATCTTCCAGATTGTTCCCAAGCTTACTGAAGCACTGAAGTGATTACTGGCTTCGGTTCCTCATTATTTTTATAACAGTTTATTTTTATAATTTTACTTAACTCTTGAGTTCCAGCAACATAATGCCATAAATTATGCGGCATGATCCTTGTAAAAATAGATGGTGTCAAAATCTAGTTGTTTCCTCTTCCATATCCCTCGTTAATTCATATAGGTGCCCGTATGCTGGAAATGCCATAATGAAGATTTCAGCACAGGCTTGAAGTCAGAAAGAAGTTGCATAGATCATCTATTTGTGTTCACAGATACTTATGGGCCTGATATCTAAACCTGATATCTAAAACTCAAAAGAAAAAAGAAGATTAAGTGCCGGACTGTTAAGGATAAATTTTTTCAGTTTATCCTTGCAGCAACCAGTTCTGATAGGTCTTTTATATCCATCTTTTCTTCTTTGTTTGTTACCTTCCTTGCATCGTCAAGCATGGTCATACAGTAGGGGCATGCAGTGACCAGCGTTGTTGCATTTACCTTGTCTGCCATCTCTATACGTTTATGGGAAATTTTCTGCCCAACTGTCTCATTCATCCAGAGTCTTCCCCCACCAGCACCACAGCAGAGTGCCTTTGTCTTATTCATCTCCATTTCCTCATATTTTGCGGCAAAGGTACCTATGACATCCCGGGGCTGATCGTATATCTTGTTGTATCTTCCCAGATAGCATGAGTCATGGTAGGTGAATTTCTCTTCTTTATCTGATTCCAGAGGCTTTATGTTAAGTTTCTTCTCTTTTATCAGGTTGTTTATGAATTCCGTATGATGATGCACTTCCAGATCTATGCCAAACTTTCGATAATCGTTTTTAAGAGAGTTGAAGCAGTGAGGGCAGCTGGCCAGTACCTTCTGAACTCTGAGGTTTTTAAGTGTCTCCACGTTCTGCTTTATGAAATCCTGGGCAAGGTACTCGTTACCCGTCCTTCTTGCAGGATCTCCTGTACATTTCTCTTCTGAACCTAAAATGGCAAATGAAATTCCCGCCTGCTTCAGTATCTTTACTACAGATTTCGCTATCTCCTGGTTCCTTGGATCATAGCTTGCCACGCATCCCACCCAGTAAAGAATGTCGTACTTCGCATCCGGTGTTTTTGAAAGGTCCACTATATCTATGCCCTCAGACCACTTTGCCCTTGTGGAGGGGTCAACTGCCCATGGGCTGCTATAAGACTGAAGATTATTATACAGATCGAGAACCTCTTTGGGTGCTTTTCCCTGGTTGAGGACAAGCGATCTCCTCATGTCTACAATCTTATCCACGTGATCTATCATAACCGGACACTGCTCAACGCATGCCCCGCATGTAGTGCATGACCAGAGGTCTTCTTCCAAGATGGTTTCGCCTATAACTGGTTTTAAAATCTGGCTCTCTGACGGGTTATCTCCACTCTTTCTCAGATCCTTCCCCTGTGCTATCACCACCTCACGAAGGTCCCAGATTATATCCCTGGGTGAGAGTGTTTTACCGGTGAGGTTTGCAGGGCAGTTGGCAGTACATCGCCCACACTCAGTACAGGCGTAGAAATCCACGTAATCTTTCCAGCTGAAGTCCCTTATATCTGTTGCACCGAATCTTGTGTCCTTTTCAAAATCTATGGGTTCAAGCTGTCCCATTGGCTTGTCGTCAGCAAGAAGGACATTGAGTGGTGCCGCCACCAGATGCAGATGCTTGGACCTTGGGATATATACCAGAAATGCCAGAAAAGTGAATACATGAATACTCCATAGAACCCAGTATAGGTAGTAACCTGTGGAAACTGATGCCCTAGGAAGTATTGAATAAAACGCATAAGTTATGGGCGTAACCTTCGGAGCCAGTCCCTCCATTATAGACCCGGGTATGCCCTTTGTCACTCCGTCAAGCCTCAATACCCCCAGACCAAAGTAGGTTATCATAAGCCCTGCAATCAGTATAAGTATGAAATATGCCTCAAACCCATTATATCCTCTGTATCTGGGAATTTTGATTACCCATCTTCTTATAACTGCATATATTACATCAAGAATTACTATGAATGCAAAGATATCAACTGTGAAAAACACTATGTTTGCTGCCAGTCCTGTGATGAAGTAGTGGTACGAGGGTATTATTCCCGTAATGATAACATCTATTGAATAGAAGCCGAATGCAATGAATCCCCAAAACATAATTGCATGCATTATTCCTCCGCTGAGATCCTTGAATAGTTTTCTCTGGAGAAACACGTTCTTTATAACCAGATAAATCCTGGTCCAGAACATCAACTTCATCTTTTTTTGCTTAAGAGGAATTGTGAACATGTCCCATGCATACTCATAAATAGAGTATATAAAAGCCCCAAGAGAGAATATAAGCCCTGCAAGAAGAATTGCTGAGAACAAATACATAGAACCCAATCGGCACAAGCTTAATATGTTTTTTTTCGATTCTGAGAAAAAGTTACACTATTCCAATCGATGAATCATTTACACAGCACAGTGAAATTTTTCATGCAGATCATTGAAAAGAGTATATGCCGAATTTATTCCGTATGAATCGGGTGGCTTTTTGCCAATTAATAGTGCAGACACTCAGGATAAAGATCAGGCCATAGTCCTGAAATGGATAAGCTACATATTCAAAGTGGCATTGGAGTCCGGAGTTTCGAAAATAGATTTTTCCGTAATTCAAAAGCTGCTTTATCTCATTCAGATTGAGGCGGAAGTCCATCTGAACCTGGACTTCCAGTGGGATAATAAAATTCCTATCATAAGTGGCTTTGCGGATATCATGAAGGAAAATTTCAAAAATGTGAGGATAAGGAAAAAGAAAGACCCAGATCATAAGGTTATTGACAAGGATTCACTCGTATATTTTGATCTTGGAAGTTGTGAAAATCTTCCAGAAACCTTAGATATCCAAACCTTTCCTGGAGTAGGAACAGCCACGAGAATTATCAAGAAATGGATTGATTCAAAAAGTTCAGATCTGCTCATGTATATAATTATTTTCCATGAAAATGCCATGAGTGACATTGTCAGCTGATATGAATGCCGGCATAAGGTATCACTAATTCATTGCAATCACAAACTTAAGATAATAATTAGTGATCCAAGTCAGTGCGTCCGGAATATGTCAAGGTTCCTCTACCGTCTGGGGAAAATTACACAAAGATCAAGCAGACACTACGTGAACGCACCCTTTTCACAGTCTGCGAGGAGGCGAGATGCCCCAATGTGGCGGAGTGCTGGGGGAACGGGACCGCAACTTTCATGATTCTTGGCAGCAACTGCACAAGAGGATGCAGATTCTGCGCAGTGACCCATGGGAATCCCATCCCACTGGATCCGGATGAGCCTGAAAAGGTTCTTCAGTCTGTAAAGGTAATGGGCCTTGATTACGTTGTCATTACGTCGGTGGATAGAGATGATCTTCCCGATCAGGGATCCAGCCATTTTGCCTCGGTGATAAGGAAAATAAAAGGGTCCGGAGTCCTTGTTGAGGTTTTGATACCAGACTTCAGAGGGGAAAAAAGTCTGATTGATAACATAATTAATGAAAAACCGGCTGTAATTGCTCATAACGTTGAGACTGTAGAGAGACTCACTCCTTCAGTACGGGACGGAAGAGCAGGATATGGGCAGTCGCTTGATCTTTTAAGATACGTTAAGGAGAAAAATCCTGACCAGATCACTAAATCTTCAATAATGATGGGCCTTGGGGAGAAAGATGATGAAGTTATTCAAACCATGATGGATCTCAGGAATGCAGGTGTTGATATACTTACCATAGGACAATACCTGAGACCCTCCAGGAAGCAGATGGAGGTTATTGAATATTGCTCCTCAGAAAGGTTTGCCAGCTTTGAAAAAACTGGAATCAAGATGGGTTTTTCCTTTGTTGCTTCTGGTCCTCTGGTCAGGACATCTTACAGGGCAGCAGAGGCGTGGGCTAAAGGGAGGTTTTTAAATGACTGAAAACGTGAATGAACAGGTGGATAAGGAAAAGTTTGTTAGGGCGTATGGCGCAATGGTTCTTTCAAGAACCTTTGACAAGAAGATTGTTACCGCCCAGAGACAAGGAAGAGTGGGGTTCTACACTCCAACTATGGGGCAGGAGGCCACGCAGATTGGAGCTTCACTGGCGCTGGATAAGGATGACCTGATTTTCCAATATTACAGAGATGTTCCAATGATGATTCACAGAGGGGTCCCAATGGAAAAACTTCTTGATCAGATCATGGGAAATGGTGAAGACTATGCCAAGGGGAGGCAGATGCCCAGCCATTTTATTGCAAGAGACAACAACTTCATGTCAATACAGAGTCCTGTGGCAAGCAATCTTCCACTTGCAACTGGGGCAGGCTATGCCCTGAAATACAGAAAAAAGAATTCAGTTGTTCTGACCACATTCGGGGATGGATCAACATCAACTCCTGATTTCCACGCTGCAATGAATATGGCTGCAGTTTATGATCTACCTGTTATCTTCCTCTGTGAAAACAACCAGTGGGCAATTTCACTTCCCATTGAAAAGCAGACCAGAGCCGAGATATGGAAAAAGGCGGAAGGCTATGGAATGGAGGGGGTAAAGGTGGATGGCAACGATCTGTTTGCTACATTTAAAGCAACATCTGATGCCGTTAAAAGAGCCAGGGATGGAAAAGGGCCAACACTCATTGAAGCTGTGAGTTTCAGGATGGGACCACATTCCACATCTGATGACCCCAATAAATACAGAAGCAACAGTGTACAGGAAGGAAGCGATATGGACCCCATAATAATTACCGAAAATACCCTGAAGGGCATGGGAATACTTAACGATGCCATGATAGAGAAGATAAGATCAGAGGCTGAAAGGATTGTAACTGAAAAATTCGAGGAAAGGGAGAAGATACCTCCACCTGAACCATCAACCATGTTTGATGACGTTTATGAAGAGATGTCTTGGACTGTCAAGGAGGAGAGAGGTGAGATTCTTTGAGTTCAAAGCCCATGAACATGGTTCAGGCCCTCAATTCTCAACTTGACCTAAAGATGGGTCAGGATGATTCCATAATACTTCTTGGGGAAGATATAGGAGTTGATGGTGGAGTTTTCAGGGTCACTGACGGACTCCAGGCAAAGTATGGAGCAGAAAGAGTTCTTGACACCCCTCTGGAAGAGCTTGGAATTGTAGGGATGGCGATTGGAATGGCGACCATGGGATTGAAGCCTATTCCAGAAATTCAGTTCCAGGATTTTATTTACACCGCCTTTGACCAGATTGTTAACCAGATGGCAAAGATGAGATACAGGACTGCCGGGAGAATAACTGTGCCCATGGTGCTCAGGACTCCATACGGCGGAGGAATAAAGGGAGGATTATACCATTCACAGAGCGGCGAGGCCTATTTTGCACATACAGCGGGTCTTACTGTAGTTACACCTTCCAATCCCTATGATGCAAAGGGCCTTCTCTCCTCCTCCATAGATCTTCATGATCCTGTAATTTTTTTGGAACCAAAACGTCTCTACAGGGCCCAGAAAGCAGATGTGCCCGACGAGGACTATAAAGTTCCACTTAGGAAAGCTAACCTCGTGAGAAGCGGTGATGATCTCACCATAATAACCTACGGTTCCATGGTCCCTACAGTACTTCAGGCTGTAGAGAAAAACTCTCTCAATGCAGATGTGCTTGATCTCAGAACACTTGTGCCCTATGATATTGATGCCATTATAAAATCAGTGAAAAAGACAGGCAGAGTCATGATAGTTCATGAGGCACCCAGGACTTTGGGCATGGGATCGGAGATCTCTGCAGCAATTGTGGAGAGGGCTATAGAATATCTCTATGCCCCCATAGTTAGAGTTACGGGACCGGACACTCCGTTCCCGTACAGGCTTGAGGAATACTATCTTCCCAATGAGAAGAGGATAGTTGCAGCTGCCAGAAAAATACTAAATTTCAGGTGAAAATATGTATACTTTTAAATTACCGGATATCGGAGAGGGAGTTAGCGAAGGGGAAATAGTAAAGTGGCATGTGAAGGAAGGGGATGAGATAAGGAAGGAACAGGATATGGTTGAAATAATGACGGACAAGGTAACCGTCAGGATTCCTTCCCCTGTTGCCGGTAGAATAACAAAAATAATATTCCCTGAAGGAGAGGTAGTAAAGGTTGGAGAAGGCCTTATTGAAATTGCAACTGCAGAGGGTGGGGCAGAGGATAATTCTGAAAAGGTTGTGGAGTCTGCACCATCCCCCAAGGTACCAGTTCATGCTTCAGAACCAAGGGACAGATCAGCAGAAAGACCACTGGCTTCTCCTGCGGTTAGAAGGATTGCCATGGAATCGGGCATAGAACTTTCAAATGTTAAAGGGAGTGGAGAGAATGGGAGGATCACGCTTGAAGATCTTGATGCGTATAAGAAACAAACCAAAGCAGGAAGGGAAGATAAAAGGAGCATTCCACTTGAAGTCCCTATTGCTCCTGTTTCTGAGCAAGATGAGATCCTGGAACCAAGAGGCCTCAGAAGACTGATTTTTGAGAAGATGACAAAATCAAAGGCCATAATCCCACATTTTACAGTAATGGAGAGCGCCGATGTTTCTGAGATACTGCATGCAGTTGATGCCCTTAAGGAGAAGGGTTCAAAGATCACACTCACATCATTCTTCATTAAGGCTGCAACTGTTGCCCTGAAGGAGTATCCATATCTTAATGCAATCTACGATGAGGAGAACAGAAGATACATACTCAGGAAGGAGTATAACATAGGAATGGCCATTGACACACAGGATGGACTTACTGTTGCTGTTGTGCATAATGCAGATAGATTGAGTCTTTCCGGCATAGCCGATAAGGTCAGAGACCTTGCAACCAGAGCCAGGTCGTCATCTCTTGGTCTCGGGGATGTCCAGAATGGAACATTCACTGTTACCAACATCGGAACAATAGGGGGGGTTGTCTCCACACCGATTATAAACTTCCCCGAGGTGGCAATACTTGGTGTGCACAGGACATTCAAACAGATGGATTCAACCGGAAAACAGAGAAGTGTGATGTATCTGTCCCTCTCCTGTGATCACAGACTCATTGACGGCGCAATGGCAACAAGGTTCATAATGAGGATCAAGGAACTCATTGAGAATCCACTTCTGATTCTGGTATGAGATGATAACATGAGGTACGACGCAGCAATAATAGGTTCAGGACCAGGTGGATATGCAGCAGCAATAAGGCTGGGCCAGCATGGCAGGAAAGTACTGTTGATTGAAAAAGACAGAATTGGCGGAGAATGCCTGAACTACGGCTGTATACCTTCGAAGGCACTTATAGAACTGGCAAATTCAATGCACTACCTGAAGGGCATGCCGGGTGCCAATCCATCGTTCAACCTGAACCTGAAGGAGTGGCAAACATGGAAATGGACCATGATAAACCGCCTTACTTCAGGGGTTGAAACACTCTGCAAGTCATATGGTGTTGAGATTGTGAAAGGCACAGGATTGATCCTTGATGAACATCACCTTTCTGTCAGTGAGGCCACTTATGAATTTGAAAATCTTATCGTGGCCACCGGATCATCTCCTGTGAAGATAAATGGTATTGACAGTCCGCTCTACAACAGGGAAATTCTTGACCTGCAGGAAGTTCCCAGAAGGCTTGTTATAATTGGAGGAGGGTACATAGGGATAGAGCTTGGAATGGCCTTCGCAAAACTGGGATCGCAGGTAACTGTTGTTGAGATGCTGGATAAAATACTTACAGGCGCTGATCCTGATCTTGTAAGGCCTATTGAAAGGAGGCTCAAGGAACTTAATGTAGGCATACTTACCTCCAACAGGGTCAGGAAGGTGGAAAAAAGCGGAGAATACTCTGTTGAGCTTGAAAACGGAGAGATATTGAAAGCAGACCAGGTTCTTCTCACCGTAGGCAGGAGACCCAATGTGACAGGTTTCGGCCTTGAGAGACTCAACCTGCAGATGGATGGTCCATTCATAAAAACGGACAGACATATGAGAACAAGCCTCCCCAATGTATATGCCATAGGAGATGTAGCTGGACAGCCAATGCTTGCACACAAAGCCTACTATGATGCCGAGGTTGCGTCTGACAATATATGCGGAATGGATAGCGTTGTGGATTACAGGGCAATGCCTTTTGTGATCTACACTGATCCTGAAGTTGCCTATACCGGAAAGAAATCAGTTTCCGAGAGCTCTTTCCCCACTGCAGCCAATGGAAGATCACTTACGATGAACAATACACTTGGAAGCGTGCATATTTATGCAGATTCAAAAGGCATAGTCACAGGGGGTGCGGTGGTTGCTCCCCACGCCTCTGAACTTATCAGTGAGATCAGCCTTGCAGTTGAATCGGGACTCATGGCCATGGACATTGGATTGACAATACACCCCCACCCCACCGTTTCGGAAGGAGTGAAGGAGGCCGCGGAGATGATTTATGGAAAACCTTTACACTTCAAACCTCGCGATTGATCTAGGTACCATTGGGTATGATGAGTGTTTAAAAATTCAGAAAAATCTCCTATCCAGAAGGCAGAAAGGTACCATACCGGACACCATCCTTTTTCTTGAACATCATCCCGTATATACTACCGGGAGAAAGGACGAACCCTCGAATTACAGTGGAATCTCTGTCATTAAAACTGAAAGGGGGGGTGATGTCACATATCATGGCCCCGGACAGCTTGTTGTATATCCCATACTGAAATTGTGGGAAAAGGATGGGAAGATAGACGTTAGAAGCTTTGTTGTGAAACTGGAAGAGATAGTGATCAGGTCATTGGAAAGATTTGGTTTCCAAGCCTTTGTAGGAGACGAGCCCGGGATATGGGTTAGTTATGGGGGGAAAAAGAAAAAAGTTGCATCCATGGGCCTAGCCATAGAAAAGGGTGTCTCATACCATGGCATTTCAATAAATACTGGAAAGGAGGTTTTGGAAGGTTTTTCCAGAATAAATCCATGCGGGTTGGACCCATCTGTGATGGGTTATGTAGACATAAACAGGATGGATTTAATTTCTGTCCTTGTATCAGAATTTTCAAATGTTTTTGGAAGGTTTGACATGAAGAGCCATGAATATCTTCAGGAAACATGACAAGCTGATTCAGTGCTGTTCCGCCTTTTTCCCCCTGATATCCCATATTCTTTCTTGAATCCCCTGCCTTTTGTTGGAAAGTAATGCCACCATGAAAAGGAGGGATGACAGCCTGTTCACATAGGCCAGAATATGGTCCGGGATTGAGAGTTCCTCCTTTGCATTTACTATTTTTCTCTCAAGCCTTCGCACAACAGTTCTGCCAAGATGCATGGATGTTGACTGGACCGTCCCGTCAGGAACAACAAAAAGCCTTGTGGGGCCGACCTCAGTGCGGTAGCTGATTACCCTCTTTTCCAGCCAGTCTATCCTGGCTGGATCAAGTTTCCTTGCATGTCCGGATGCAGTAATCTCTTCTCCAAGGGTAAAAAGATCCTCCTGGGCAATTCTGAGATCGGATCGGATGTCGTCCCATTTGGAAAAAGCAATTGCATTTCCTATGCTGGAGATAGCCTCATCAAGGGTTCCTTCCACCTCAACAAGTGCAGATGACTTTGAAACTCTTCTTCTGTCCCCTGTATCAGTGCTTCCGCTGTCGCCTCTTCTTGTGAACATAATACCTCAACACACCTAATTGGATTCCGTATAAAATATATGGCTGTTCTGCCACCATCATCCATAAAACAGGATTTCATAATTCGGCAGGTTTGAAGATGGAGGAGATGCAGGAAAAGAAAACCGATAATACTTATCTATGAGGCAAACATTATTATCCGTGACTCTAAACAGGGAGGATTATCTGCTTGTGGTCTGGGAATTTCTTGAATCCTTTGATTCTGTAAGCGAAATAGACATTTCCAGAAGGCTGAAGATATCTCCCCCCACTGCCCATGAGTATATACAGAAGATAATGGATGACGGAATGGTAAGAAAAATTGGAAAAAAAATTGATTTCACTCCAGCTGGAAGAAAGGCTGCCATACGGCTTGTAAGAACACACAGGATATCTGAGGTATTCGCATATAATATGCTGGAAGTGCCATGGGAAGAGACGCATTCCTCGGTTATGGAACTGGAACATATATTCAAGGACGATAGGGCTGAAACCCTCTTCAGGAAACTTGGAAGCCCCCTTACCTGCCCACATGGAAACCCGACAAATCCGGACCAGCGTATGGGCGACGTGCCATCCTCGCTAGTGAACGAAGGGACCTATAGAGTACAGAGAATTTCGTTTGAGGACCGTGACCTTTTGAAAACCCTTGCCTCCGTATCAATACTGCCCGGTGATAGTGTCAGAATATTCAGGGATGACAATATAGTGATTCAGGGAAGTAACGGAGAGATAAAACTCGCACCCTATAATGCCCAAGCGCTGAGACTGGCAAGAAAAGCCTGATTTCACATCATATTTTTAGAATAACTATGACTATATAGACCATGGTAAAATATATAGGTTATTTTAATCGTTATGGAAGAAATTGCCAATGGAAATATAATGGGCGATATTCAGGAAAGTCGGGAAAAAATCCTAGAGGATCTTGATAATGCAAAGACTGGGAAATTCCATTTCAAAACAATATTTATAACAGGAATGGGGTTTTTTTCAGATGCATATGATCTATTTGTTATTTCAGCGGCCCTGCCCATTATTGTGGCTGTCTTTGGCCTCACAGGATCAGACAATATTTTCGGAAGGACAACTGTCAGCATTTTCGGAATAGGCATAAATGCAGTATCAGTGGAAACTGGACTCATTGGATCTATGGCACTATTCGGCGCATTTATTGGGGCACTGGTATTTGGAAGAATTGCCGATAAAAAGGGAAGGAGATACATATACGGCCTGGAAATGAGCATTCTTGTGGTTTTCGCCATTGTATCAGCTCTCTCGGTTAATGTTACAATGCTGATAATATCAAGATTTATTCTTGGTATAGGCATAGGAGGGGATTACCCCATAAGTTCCACAATGATGAGTGAATATGCCAATGTTAAGAATAGGGGAAAGATGGTCTCATCAGTGTTTGCAATGCAGGGTTTTGGCCTGCTGCTTGGAGCCTTCATAGGTGTTGTGTCCATCTTTTTCCTTCCAACAGATATTGCCTGGAGATTCATGCTTGGCTTTGGCGCCATACCTGCAGCATCTGTCATATACCTGAGAAGAAAGATGAAAGAATCACCGCGCTTTGCTCTTCAGACTAGAAATGATTCCGCAGAGGCGGCGGCAGTGACATCCATAATCGGCAAAAATTATGGAGATGCCATAGTATCAGGGGGTGTCACTAAAAACTATAAGGAAGATCAGGGAAAAGGCCTTCTTAGAAAATACTGGGTAACCATAATTGGGACCTCCTTGAGCTGGCTACTTCTTGACATGGCATTTTACGGTACATCCATTAATAACGGTTTCGTCCTCCAGCACATTGGTTACGGCAGAGCCTCCACGATTCACCAGACTGTATTTAACCTTGCAGTTGGAAACGCCCTTATTGCTTCTTTGTTCGAAGTACCGGGATACTGGGTTGCAGTTGCCACCATCGACAGGGTTGGAAGGAAGAGGTTGCAGTGGATAGGCTTCAGCGTCATGGCACTTATGTACCTGATACTTGCCCTGAAATATACCACACTGATTCACAGTTTTATCCTTTTCTTGGCATTTTACGGGATTGCGTTTCTCTTCGGGAACCTGGGACCTAACACGACTACTTTCATACTTCCCACGGAACTCTTTCCAACCCGTATAAGAACAACAGGGCATGGAATTGCAGCTTCAACCGGAAAGCTGGGTGCTGGAATATTCACATTCCTTGTTCCTGTGCTTCTGGTTACAATGGATGTATCCGGAGTCCTTTATATCCTCTTCGGAATCGCAATGATGGGATCAATTGTTACCATGCTGACCATAAGGGAGACCAGAGGGAAATCACTGGAAGAATCATCATCCCTTCCTGAAAAGAGAGGGCGTTACTCTTCATTTTCTCCTGACTCAAAGAGATGATTGCCGCATTGGTAATCCCTCACTTTGGGCTTTGAATCTCCTGATTCATACCATAGGCTTATGGTTTTTGGGAATTTGGTTGTTCGCCATTATAAACTAAGAGGAGAACAAAGAACTGGAATGTAAAATTCTGTATTCCTGTCCCCCCTGATCTTAATTTCCATATCACTTTTTGCCATATTTCTGTCTTATCACTAAATATGACCATGTTATGGGAAATTACAAGTGGATATTTCACATCAATTACAAGCCATTGGATTCATCCACTTTATTCTGGAGTTTCACCATCTGGTATTGCAAGGTATCACAGTCGGAGAAATTAACAGGGCAGGTCCTGATTGAACCTCCGGCAAGTGACATGGTTCTATGACTGGGATTAAAGATTTTCCAGGGAGAATTCAACTCTTTTGTTTCTCTTCCCCTTGCTTTCAATCTTTTTCAATACTATCTTTCCGATCTCCCTTGAATCTGAGACATGTGTTCCACCATCTGCCTGTTCATCCAACCCGTCGATGACGATTATTCTCACAACATCAAGATTCTCTATGAGCCTTCTCCCCGGCTCTGTCCTTGCCAGGTTTGCCATCTGGAGTGCCTCTTCCCGTGGTACTTCCCTCTGGTAGATTCGGTGCCCTTCTCTTATGAATTTGTTGGATTTTTCAATTATATCTTCAACCAGTTCCCTGCTAAAATTATTCAGATCAAGGTCTATTCTGGCCCTGTCCTCATATATCTGGCCTCCGGTGAGCATACCCTCCTGAGAGAATCCTGATGAAACTATTCCGTCGAGAACATGTATTGCAGAATGATGCCTCATATGTGCATATCTTCTATCCCAGTCTATGACTCCATGAAATTTGTCTCCCTCTCTGATTTCAGATGCATCTTCAACTACATGGAGAATGTCGGATCCCTCTTTCTTCACATCGGCCACCCTGAATATTTTTCCCGACGGAGAAATCAGTTTACCGGTATCGTTGGGCTGGCCCCCTCCTGTGGCATAGAAGACTGTCCTGTCCAGGAAAATTCCATTCTCACTCGCCCCTGTAACGGTACAGTCAATATCCTTCTGGTACATCTCTCTCAAAAAAACCTTGTCAGTCAATGGACATTGAATCCGGCATTGAATATATAATTTATTGGGACATGCTTTAAGGTGAGTCTCTCTAAAAGTCTCAACTGAATGTTTAAAATGCAGGTATTTTATATGGTTCTAATTATGTTGAATGAACAGATTTGATGAATAAAGTTTAAATAATATTGGTAAATTATGGAGATATGTCACTTATAAAAGAAGAAGACAGAAAATTTCTTTCTGATGAATTTAACAAGTATTTGAAGGACAATGTTGACCTGATAGTCTTCACATCTGACAGTGCAGACTGCAAGTACTGCAAAGAGACCATTGAACTTGCCACTGAAGTAGCAGGAATAAATGACAAGATAAAGTTTACAGTATACAACATAGACAAGGATAAGGAAATAGCAAATGAGTATGGTGTCAACAAATTCCCAACAACAATAGTTGCCAGATCAGGGGAAAAGGACGGAAGAATAAAATATTCAGGACTTCCCTCAGGGTACGAATTCGGTTCACTTATTGAAGATCTCAAGACTGTTTCCAGTGGGGAGCCAGAAGTTTCATCAAAGGCCATAGAGATAATCTCCAAGATAGATAAGCCAATAACAATCAAGGTGTTTGTCACGCCCACATGCCCATACTGCCCTAAAGCAGTTGGAACCGCCCACAAGTTCGCTCTCCTGAACAAGAACATTACCGGTGAAATGGTTGAGTCCCTTGAATTTGAGAACGAGGCTGAGGAGGCAGGGGTTTCAAGTGTACCTCACATAGTCATTAACGGCGATGTACAGTTTGTTGGTGCATACCCTGACGACCAGTTTGCCGAATATGTAATGGAAGCATATAACCAGGCATAATTTATCTGTTAACAATTATTTAATTAAACACAACTCATTTATTTTTACTCTGCATATCCAACCATGTCAGCAAAAGAACTTTTGGAACAGATTGTGGGCAAAGCAAACGGAAATGAGGCCGTTAAGAAGGATTTGACTGGATTCAATAAGGTGTTCCAGTTCAAGGTATCGGATTCCTCTCCCTTTTATGTGGCAATAGAAAATGGATCTGTGTCACTTAAAGATGGAGAAACCCCTTCGCCTTCCACAACCATTAGCGGAACTGATGCAGTGCTCTCTGATATGTTTTCTGGAAAACTTGATTCAATCAAAGCCTTCATGTCAGGGCAGATAAAGGTTTCCGGGGATGTGTTCAGCGCTCAGAAGCTTACAGGAGTGATCTCCAAGCTGAGAGCGTGATCTCTTTGGAAATCAAAAAAATAGCAGTTATCGGATCCGGCCTTATGGGACATGGAATTGCTGAGGTTTTTGCACTTTCAGGTTTTGATGTGAGAATTGAGGATGCTTTTCCAGAAGCGCTGGAGAAAGCTAAAGCCTCGATTGGGAACAGCATTGAGAAACTGGTCAGGTCAGGCAGGATAGATGAGGAAAATGGAAAATCCACACTGACCAGAATAACCTACTTTTCCCAGATGGAACCGGCGGTTAAGGATGCTGATTTCATCATTGAAGCAGTTCCGGAAATTCTGGAACTCAAGAAGGAAGTTTTCTCCGAAATAGATAAATTTGCAAGGCCTGATGCCATAGTTGCATCCAACACGTCCAACTTCAAGATTTCAACTCTGGCCGAAAACATGAAGCACCCTGAAAATGTAGTTGGCATGCATTTCTTCAACCCCCCTGTTGTCCTGAAGCTGGTTGAGGTCATAATGGGAGAGAAGACATCCAAGAAAGTTTTTGATGAGACATTCCAACTTTCCAAAAAGATAGGAAAAACGCCAATAAAGGTTCTGAAAGATTCCCCAGGGTTTGTTGTGAATCGTATAAATGCACCTGAGAGTCTCTTCTTCTGCCTTCTGCTTGACCAGAAAGTTGCAAAACCTGAAGAGGTGGATACATTCGCAAGGGGGCAGGGACTCCCCATGGGTCCATATGAACTCATGGACTATGTGGGAATTGACACGGTTGTCCATTCTCTTGATTACTATGCCCAGGAACTTAGTCCTGAATATGGAAAATGTAAATCGTTCAAAACCATGTATGAGAGCAAGAACCTTGGGCTGAAGACAGGAAAAGGTTTTTACAACTGGAAAGACGGTCATGCTGAGATTCCAAAGGTTTCCCCATCAGAGAAACTTGAACTTATGGATGTACTTGCTGTGGAACTCAATGAGGCTGTAAAGTTAATAGAGGAAAAGGTAGCTCTTCCGGCTGATATTGAGATTGGTGTAAAGCTTGGAATGAACCGTCCTTTCGGGCCTATCTCTGTAGCAGAAGGGCTGACAAACGCCGAGGTGAAAAAGAAGCTTGAAACCCTTGCCGCAAATTATGGGACATCTGTTTTCCAACCTGCTGAGAGTATAAAGAATGGAAGGCTGAAGGAGATCATTTCGATAAAATCATTTGACGATGGCAAAAAAACTTCAGCCGAACATGAGGTCTCCACAGGGTCTTCAACGGGGTCCCAGGATCATTTAGTAATAATGGAAAAACTTCCTGGAAAGGTTGCAAGGCTTTCAATAAACAATACAAAGAATAACCTGCTGAGTTCGGAGGTACTATCAGACCTTGAGAGGAATATACTGGCATTATGGAACGACCACGATGTAAATGTCATCATAGTGACAGGAAAGGGTCCTGTATTTTCAGCCGGAGCACAACTTTCTCAGTTCTTCCCGGGATCAATGGACTTTATGGAACATTCCAGGAAGGGAGAGCGGATATTCAGGCTCCTTTCCGAAATACCAAAGATAACCATCGCGGAGATGAAGGGGTACACACTGGGAGGTGGATTTGAACTCTCCCTTGCATGTGACCTTAGGGTTGGCACAGAGGATGTTCAGATAGGTTTTCCGGAAGTTACCCTTGGCCTTGTTCCCGGATGGGGTGGGACACAGAGACTTCCCAGGCTTATTGGAACATCCCGCGCCTCTTACCTGATACTTACAGGAACCAGGTTCAGCGGGAAGGAGGCATTTGACATGGGTATTGTTAACCGCCTTTTCCCCAAGGAACATGTGGATGAAGAGACCAGTAAGTTTGCCGAAGAACTTGCCCAGAAAGCAGCGCCAACAGCTGCGGCACTTGCTAAGAGACTGATAAACAAGGGATCTGAAGTGCCCATGGATGCTGGACTTGAGATGGAATCCATAGCCATGGGGCTGCTTTATGGAACTGAAGATCTCAAAGAGGGAATCTCTGCTTTTCTTCAGAAGAGAAAACCTGAATATCCTGGAAGGTAGGAATTTTTCAAAACCTACCTCACAACATTTTCATGAAGAAACTGGGAAATATCCACCACACTTTTTTCTGACCCCAGGTTTGCATAGCATATTGGACATGCCGTGATTATTCTCTCTGAACCGGTCTCCATGAGATTTTGTATCCTTTCCCTGCTTATCTTCTCCGATAGATTGGGGTAGATAAGATCATTTGGGCCACCGCAGCACATGGTGCGTTTCCCGCTCCTGCTTGGAAGTACAAGGTTGGAAAATGATCTTACAAGATCAACCGGGACGTTGTATGGATCTTCACGCAGTGAGAAATGGCATGCCTCATGCATTGTAACCTGCCCCCCAACTTTCCTGAATTTCAATTTTTTCATGTAGTCCAGATAGTGTGTCACCTTGAAATCAAAATTTTTAACGTAAACCGGGTACTGATTCTTCAGTAGATCGTAAGTATGTGGATCAACAGTGATAATCTCCTCTGTCCCCATCTTCCTGAACATGTCAGCTACCTGGTTTGCATATTCCCTGAACTCCTCCTCGTATCCAAGATCATACAAAAATGTCCCGGGGTATGGCTCGTCCTCCCCCATGTACCTAAATTCAATACCAGCCTTTCCAAGAAGGTCAGCAATATATTTCAGGTATGAATTCATGGTTATTGCCATTTCCCTGTTGTAAAATAAACCTGTAGCCTTTATGAGTGATGGTCTTCTTGAAATTGCCCTTCCAAGGATGGCGGTATATCTTGATCCCATGCGCATGCTCATTTCTGACAGTTTCTTGCTGTAGGGCATGATCTGATACATATTGCCTGTGTAAAGAAGGGAAGTGCTTCTCTGAGAAAATGTCAAACCTTCAGCCCATCCCGAGATTTTCCTGTTAAGCCCAAGGGGATCATGATATTTCCTGGTGGTGCTTACAATCATGTTTGCTGTCTCTTTTCTGTTATCCATTTCAGTATATTTCTGTGAAACTATTATCTCTCTGGAGATATGGCTCACTTTTCCTGCATTGACTCCCGCAGGGCATACCTGCACACATGCGAAACAGTCAAGGCATGAATAGAATGAATCGGAAAGATCCATTGTGGTTCTGCCGTTCTGAATCAGATCACTAAGAAGAGACTTACCCAGATCCACCCTTCCTCTCGCACCCTTTGACATGGTATATCCGGATGCCGGATATGTTGGGCAGACCGATTCGCAGAAGCCACAGTTTATGCAGTTCTCAACCTCTTTCTGCAAGTCTGCAACAAGATCTTCACTCAAGTATCTTCCCCCGATTCAATATGCCTTTTGGGTCAATAATTTTCTTTATCTGCTTCATCATTTCAATGGTATATTCTGAATTTCTCATCCTGAATTCCCTGGAGAGAAGTTCCTTCTTTTCAATGCCTATTCCATGCTCTGCTGAAACTGATCCTCCAAGGTTGACAGCTATCTCCCCTATCTCCATCTGGAATGCATCCACTTCCTTCATGATCTCCTGTTTTGCCACATCTGCATATATATTGCAATGTATGTTCCCATCACCTATATGTCCGAAAAGTGCCACCTTAAGGCCATGATCATAACCTTTCTTCTCTATGGATTTCAGTGCTTCAGGAAGTTTTGATGCCGGAACAACCACATCCCCTATGACAACTTTCTGGGTGGATGTCTCCCTCTGCTTCAGGAGAGATGAATAAGCCCCCTTCCTTGCAGCATACATTTCATCCATTACCTTAGGATCTCTGGTTTTTGAAATGCTGATAGGATTTAGTTCGCTTATCTTCCTGTAAACACTTTCCAGCATTATATCAATTGACTGGGCTGTAGAGGTCACGTCCATTATGAGCAGGTACTTTGCATCTTTTGGAAATTTCAGTGACGTTGTGCTTTCCAGTGAATCCATTGTTATTCTATCCAGGAACTCAGCGATCATGGGCATTATTCCTATTTTCTTGATTTCTGAGATGGATTGTCCCACCTTTTCGATCTCTGAAAAATATGCTGATACCCTTCCCTTCTCTTCCGGCAGAGGCCATATTTTAAGATAAGCCCTCGTAATGACACCAAGGGTCCCTTCACTGCCCACCATAAGAGCAGTAAGATCATAACCTGAACTTCTCTTGAGTGTTCTCCCTCCAAATTTCACAATGTTTCCATCTGCCAGAACAACATCCAGTCCCAGAATCCAGTTCTTTGTTGTTCCATATAATGAAGCCCTGAGCCCTCCTGCATTTGTGGAAATGCTTCCTCCAACTGTTGCTGCCATAGAGCTTGCAGGATCTGGTGGATAGAAATATCCTGATCTGGCCAGGGCTTGGTTCAGGGCGTCAAGCCTTACTCCTGGCTGGACTACAGCGAGATTGTCCCCTGTGCTTATCTCCTCTATTCTGTCAAATCCAGCCAGACTCAGCACTATTCCCTTTTCTGAAAGGATAGAGGAACCTGTCAGGGAGCTACCCCCTCCTCTTACTGTTACAGGCATATTGTTATCATAGCACAGTTTCATGATTCTGGATACCTCCTGTGTATCCACAGGAACCACTACCGCTAATGGCAATACACCTTCAAAATAGGATGCATCGTTTAGGTAGGGTATCATATCCTCTTTTGACGTGAAAACATTATTTCCGGAAATTTTTTTAAGTTCCTCCAAAAAATCCATTTTATCAGTTATAAATAAACCTTGAAGTAATAAGTTTTTCCAGGTTATCTGAGGGCAGAAAAGTTGCTGGTGGCTGAATCTTAGTATCCTGGTGTTACTAAATCTTTGCAAAAGGATTATATTACTATCTTTTATGTTGGTGAGCCTGAATTCCATTTATAGATCAGGTGAATTGCCACTGTAGCTCAGCTGGTAGAGCAGCTGATTTGTAATCAGCAGGTCGGGGGATCGAAACCCTCCAGTGGCTTTAATAAAGAGTTTTGCCTGAGTTATTCTAAAATCTTCAGTTCTTTGTTTTCAATAAAGAGTTTAACAGCTTCGCTTTCAGTTCAACATTCTCTAAAAGATCTAATTATATATGCCTCTTTAGATCAAGGATATAATTTTCATATGCCTCATGATTGTTTCCTGATTCCATAAACTATTGTTATGTACTCATGAAAATACTTTTAGATTCCCAAAAGGATGGGTTGGGGTAAAGATCCGAAACAAGGGATTATCACCTACCTCTAAAATTCCCATCCCTTAGACTCCTCAATGTAGCGTTTACAATCCCATTCTTTATCTATTATCCTCTTCCATTTCATGGGCAGACCTTCAGATTAATCAGTTCTGATTCTATTTTAAAGCACTTGACCAAATCCATGCACATGTCAAAATTTCACTTTTTGTAAAGACCTGACTTCCGTTAACAACTAGTCTACACATTTATTCATAGAATTATGTCGATTTCATGGAGATTAGGATAAAAGAGTTACTTTTTGTCACGCCCCTAGAAATATTAAAATTCTATTCACAACTATAGGTTCCAGGGATGGAGTTCCCCTTTTAACTGTCCATAAAAGGACTGATAACTCCTGTTACCATGGTATGAATCACTAAAAAGTTCATAAGCGAAAAATAACAGGGGTGAAAAAGTTGGTATTTCAAAGTATTCTTTATAAAGATCCTGAAAACGGGGTAGAATATAGAGAGGAACAGCCGGATTTCTTTGTGGATCTCAACCTGGATCAGGTGATCAGGACAATAACAGATTCGAAAAAAGATTACAACCTTGATTCTATATTTTACAATCCGTTAAAGAGGATAAGCGATGTGACATACAGGCAGAATGTCTTTCGGGATCTACAGAATGAAAATGTCATCCAATACATAAAAGTTTTTTCAGATAAGATGGAGAAAATGCACAGATACCTTTCCGGCATAGAAAATCTTTACCTATATCAGAAGGAAAGATGGCTACTGGATGCAGCTGAGATATACTGTGAAGCAGTTCAGACCCTTTTCAGCAACCTTAGGATCGAAAATCCAGGATCTGATGGTATCAATGGATTACTTGAATATATTGAGACGTACATAAATTCCACAAAATTTACAGATCTGAAGGAAGAGACGTCGGTCCTCAGGTCAAAACTTGACGCTGTCAAATTCACCATGATAATAAAGACCGGGAAAATAGTCGTGAAAGAATACAATGGGGAGGAGGATTACAGTGCAGAGATTAAAGAAGCATTTAGCAAATTCAGTGAAACTGAATCTGTAATAAAAAAAATAAGAATTCCTCAATTCTCAGGAATGAATCATGTTGAGGCGGCAGTTCTTCAGCTTGTAGCAAAGCTATATCCTGAAACTTTTCAGAGTCTTCTTGATTATTACCAAAAAAACAGTGATTTCATAGATTCCACAATTGAGAGATTTCAGAAAGATATTCAGTTCTATCTTGCATATATTGATCATATGGCTGCTTTCCGGGATTTGGGTTTACATTTTTCCATCCCTGAGATGTCTCAAAAAAGCAAGAATATATTCTGCCACGATGGATTTGACATTGGACTGGCTTACAAACTTTCTAAGGAGAAAAAGACTGTGGTTACAAATGACTTTGCCCTTTATGACAATGAACGCATAATTGTTGTGTCAGGACCCAACCATGGTGGGAAGACAACCTTTGCCAGAATGTTCGGTCAGATTCATTATCTTGGAAGCCTGGGATTGCCGGTTCCTGGAACAGGATCACTCCTTTTCCTTTTTGATAGCATATTCACACATTTTGAGAGATCTGAAAATCTGGACAATGAAAGGGGGAAGCTTGAGGATGATCTGGCGAGGATAAAGTACATAATTGATAAAAGCACTCAAAACAGCATAATAATAATAAATGAGATGTTAAGCTCCACCACACTGAAAGATGCGGTTAATATAGGAAAGAAAATAGTTTCTTATATACTGAATATTGGATGCCTCTGTCTCTACGTAACTTTCCTTGATGAACTGGCATCCATTAATGGCACCATAAGCATGGTGAGCACTATTGTCCCAGAGAATCCGGAAGAAAGAACTTACAGAATAGTGAAACAACCTGCTGATGGCCTTGCTTATGCAATGGCACTTGCAAGAAAATATGGAGTGACTCATGATGACATTTTAAGGAGGATCGTTTCGTGAAAATATTTCTTATGTATCCTGACAGAAACCTGAATCCGGATATTGAGTTTCCATGGAATGAGAATTTTCTGGTAGATGACCTTGAACTTAACCGGATATTCCATAAAATGGCAGGAACAGACAAGTTTCTTTATGGAATAGTCAAAAAAGTTATTATGAACAGTGAAACTGACGTTGAAACAATATTGCACAGGCAGGCAGTCCTAAAAGACTGCATCCAAAACAGTACATATGTGAGGAGAATTTATGAAATTCTTGTGAGATCCCTTGCGGAAGAGAAGAAACAGTATTTCTGGTTCAGCCAAACAAACCCGGGACTCATCCTTCATGAATCCATCAAGGTCATGCGGATCTTCATCAACAGTTTCGGGGAACTGAGAAAAATAAGCGACAGCAGGTCTGATGAGTTTCAATCTGAAGGCTTCAGATCACTGTTCTCCTTGATAAAAAATGAACTTGATGATGCATATCTTTCACAGATTGGAGATTTTCTGAATACACTGAGTTTCACCAGAGGCGTTCCTGTAAGTGTTCAACTAGGGCGGGGAAATGAGGGGGAAAACTATACACTCCTGAAACCCACTGAGAAGAAAACCATATTTTCAGGAATAATTTCCCATGGCAGGGAAAAGAACTACACATTCACTCTTGGGGACAGAGATGAGAGTGGTGCACAGGCAATAGTGGAGATGAGAAACAGGGGGATCATAAACATAACCAACGTACTGAAAGAATCTGCAGAGAACGTTCTTTCTTTCTTTTATCTGCTGCGTAATGAACTTGCGTTTTATATTGGATGCCTAAATCTTTATGACAGTATCACTGGAAAAGGATATCCAGTCTGCTTCCCGGTGCCCGTGGAAGGAAGAGGAAATATCCTCTCTTTCAAGGGAGTTTACGACATTTCACTGAGTCTTGGAACTTCTGAAAGGGTTGTTGGCAATGATTTAAGTGCTGATGGAAAGGGCCTCGTCATAATAACCGGCACAAACCGTGGAGGAAAGTCAACTTTCTTAAGAAGTGTCGGTCAGTCTTTACTAATGATGCAGAGTGGAATGTTTGTCCCTGCTTCTTCCTTTATCTCTGATTTAAGAATAGGACTATTTACACACTTTAAGAAGGAGGAGGACAGAGGAATGACCATGGGGAAACTGGATGAAGAGCTTGACAGGATGAGTTCCATAATCGACCACATGAGATCCGGATCTATTATCCTCTTCAATGAATCTTTTTCTGCAACAAATACCAGGGAGGGTTCCCAGATATCAGGCAGTATTGTTGACGCCCTAATTGAGAAAGGCATAAAGGTCCTTTTTGTAAGCCACCTGTATGAATTTTCCATAAGCTATTATGAGAAGAGAAGGAGGGAGACTCTCTTCCTGAGAGCGGAAAGAAAAGCTGATGGTACTCACACATACAGGATTATTGAAGGAAATCCACTTGAAACAAGCCATTCAGAAGATCTGTTCCGGAAAATATTCGGTGACGAAATGGAGAACCCACCTGCAGAAGAATCAAAGAAACTGGAAACATCTTGATTTTCCCTGCCGATTTATGAGATCTGCCCAAGGATCGCTGCCCTGTTTTTTATACATTCAATATGCCTGAAGGTTTCACTGTCTTCAAAATATACTGTGGTGCCTTTCATTCCTCTGGTAAGCATCACCCTGTATCTGTTTATCAGTAACTTCATGGCCTTCTTTGGATCTGTTTTGGAAAGGGACTTTAGAGAATTTCCTCCTCCAATTTTGTCCATTATCTTATCCGGCTGTATATTCCATCCATTGCGCCAGACAAGATCTTCCCCCCATATGAGGCCAATATAATCAGATTCAAAACCCTGCGATCCATAGATAGATGCGCAGTACTTCAGTGGATCTCTCTGTCCCAGCCAGTATGAAGGATATTCTGTTTTCTCATCCATAAGCCAGTCTATTTCGGGGTCAAATATGCGTCTTTTCTCCTTTCTGCCGTCACTGCGGGTGAATGAGGCTAGCAGTGCAATCTTTGGGACTCTCCCCATTGGCCTTTGGGATTTTATACTTTCAAGATATCCGAGCATTGGCTTAATTTGGTCAAATGTTCTGAAATCATATTCCTCCGGGATGCCTGAAACATTTCCACTGAAAATGGATTTTATGAATTCCTCGTACTTTCTGCCTCCGTTTACCCTGTAGAATCCATCAAGATTATATTTTACCACTGTTCTGCCAGTCTCTTTCGCATACTTTTCAAATGTTTCTCTGTCCCCTTCTTCATCTCCAATGAGAATCTGATCCTCATCGTAGAAAAATACTGATGTTACTTGTCTCTTCATACAGGTCTTTATGACATCTCTGGTCATTCTCTGTGATTCATCGTAAATGATAATGCTGACATTTTGAAGCTTTGACTGGTCAAAGTTTCTCTCCCCCAGTCCTCTAAAATTTGCCTTTGCCCCTGTTGAATAATATACCAGAAGGGGTGAAAACTTTGGACCGACAACCTTTCTCAGGGTGTTGATAAGACGATTGTTTCTGTATGCCAGAAGTGATCCATAGCCCTTCTCAATGGAACTGAACAGGATATTTAGTGCCAAAAGAGTCTTGCCAGACCCCATTCCACCGCTTATGAGGAAAATCCTGTTGTCTTTTTCCATTAGCGATTTCATTATATCCCTGAGTATGAAAATCTGCTCTGTTGAAAGCCCGAAGCCGGAATTCAGGAATGATTGTGAGGCGTTTTCCATGATACTTTTCATGTTGCATCTTACAAAGTTTACCAGACTTCTACCCACCTGAAATGTCCCGTTTTCAATTGCCATGACATCATTACATGTTGCTGGTTCATAAGGAAGAGCCTGCAGATCGTTTTCCAGTTCCTTTCCGTTATAAAGAATTTTGCACTCGTTACCATCAGTGGTCTGATACATATAAACCGCACCGCTGAACTTTATTGTGGATGAAGCAGAGTGAAAATTATTGAGTTTGGAAACATAGTTTTCCATCTGGTAACATGGGTCTCCGTGAAGGTCTGAGTCTCCTCTCACCGTATATTTATCGACTCTTTCATACTTCTTCCATCCCTTGACTTCAATAACTTTTGCCTCTCCATGCCTCATCAGAAGATAATCTGCACGTTCAAGGCCTATTGGAAACTTGAGTTCCATAAAAACAGCTGTTCCTGGGGAAATTATGTTTTTAAGATTGTTTATTGAACCTTCCCATGACATTACCTGCTGTTTTCCCGGCAATATTCCATATTCTGCATGGAAATTTTTTTTTATTTGATCGACAACTTCCCTAGTTACAACTTCATTGAAATTCCTTGTAAAAAACAGTGATGATGCCATTATTTATTTATGGTTTAATTATATATAAATATGCTGGTCTTTTCCGGAAAGATGGAAAAATCCCGGGATGTTTGCCTTCATGCCCTGGCTTTTTTAACCTCCTTTTAGATCTTCTCAGACTTAAAAGGCATGTCTATTTGAGTTACGCCCAGATTGGAAAGTGCATCAACAACTGCATTGACAATTGCAGAAAACGCAGCAATGGAGCCGGCTTAACCAACCCATTTTACACCTATTGGGTTATGAACTGAAAGATTATATGTGAACAAACATTTTATTCTGGGAGTCTCAACTAAACTTGGAAAAGCATAGTCAGAAAGTGTCGAGGTTAGAAGGTTGCTTGCGAAATCATAAACAGAATCTTCATAAAGTGCCTGATCCAGTCCCTTCACAACGTTACCAAGAATCTGCCCTTCCACCAGCATTTGATTGATCTATGTTCCGCTGTCATCCTCATCCACATATCTCCTGATCTTGACCTGGAATGTCTCTGGATGAATATCCACTGCACAGATATGCGTACCGAATGTATGACCAAAATTCTCCGGATCGTAAAATGATTTCGGTCATTACCCCACAGGGTTTCACTGCAGTTGTATATGAATCTTAAAAGGAGCTTTCAGATTCTCTGGGTCCTTTCTCCTTTATCTCCCATCACTCTTGCCTTCCCTCTCAGTGCAAGAAAACAGGCATCCCAGTCACCTGAAGGGTCAGCATGGCATAACGAACCTACCATAGTCTCCCTTTTTTTCAAATATAGATGGCCACTCCACCCTGAAACCTCTTTAATTAACGGTATCTTTTCATGAACTACCTTAGAATTCTCCAGCTGAATGTATGGTTTCATCATCATTCATTTATCTGCCTGGCGTTAAGGGTTCCATCTAGAAGTATGCTCACTTCGGTACCTTTCTGAATGATTCCGTTTTTTATATTTGAACCGTGACATATTTTCAGGATTGTAAATATCTCCGGAATTGAGGATTTGATCTTTATATTTTCCCGGTCCCCTGCTGAAAGAATCTCCTTTATGGCGTCAAGTATCTGGACACCTTTTCCAATTTCCACCTGCACAGATAGCCCCTCTTCATAGGCCATCTGTATTGTATTGAAAGCTTTTTGAATGTTTGCCATTGCTCTTTTCTCAAGTATTGTTACGTCCTGTCTTGTTATGTTGAGAATTTTTGCAATCTGGGAACTTTTCATATTTTTTCTGCGCATCCGCATGATTTCTCTCTGTCTTTCAGTCAAGAATGATTTATTCTGGTCTTTCTGTCCTGTAGGCATATGAATCTCCATGTGTTTGTTAAATAAATTTGTTTACCTTTTGTAAGTAGTAAATAGTTTATTATATGATTCCCTACTGTAAAAGAGACGAGGTCAGTATGAGAAAAAGCTACGCCCTGATCACTGCGGTGCTGGTTGCCATAGTGGTGACATTGTCCATAGCTGTGTTTGACAGTGGACTTTTTGGCAACAACTCCGACGAACTCATAACTTACTCGGCTGATGCATATGTACAGGAGACAAATTACCTCCTACGTGGCTATCATAATGTTTCAGGTGTAAACGTGGAGCCAGATAAAGGTGGAGGTTCTTATACAGACGCAAGGGAAATTTCCCAGAACGATCCAGCGAATGTTTTCATTTCTGTGGCCCTGAATTCTTATGACAGGTCATATCTTGGCCCCAGATACAGCGGGTGGGCAATTGCCTTTGCTTCTGACAGCCTTGTCATTGCTTATTCCGCAGCGTCGGAACAAAACTCTTCAGCAGCATCAATAATAGAACAATTTCACAGTGCTTATACAGCAAACAGCACAGCACTTTATAAGGGCGCTTTTATGAATTTAACTTCTGGAAAAGTTAAGGTGGGCATATCTAACCCAAATTCTGATCCAGCTGGCTTCAGGGCATGGATAAGTCTGGAAATTGCAGGCTATGAATATGACAATGGAAATAGGTCCTATTTTGAGATCAGAATGTCACAGAACAGGGGAAATGTCTCCGCGACAAGCGCGGCTGATCTTGTTTCACCGCTTTTAGAAGGGGATATACAGTTCCTTTACATTTATAGATCAGCAGCAATAGCAAAGGGACTTCACTACATTTCACTCCCTCCGGAACTTAATTTTGGAAATGGTGGCCTGGCATCATTCTATGTGCAGTTCAACTACACCCTTGCCACAGGGGTGATTACAGGGAGTCCAATATACCTATATATTACAGCACTGGCCAACAACTCAAATGCTGCATCCGCGGATGGATTTGTAAGTTATGTGGTGAATAACAACAACAATCTGACAAAATTCGGGCTTATACCTCTTAAAACCTCCATTCTATTCACCAATGTTACTGTCCCGTCCTGGCTTCTTCCTCTCCAGGAGTCTGGAAAATTAAAGATAGGGGGGGCTATTGACTGACCTGAATGAAGTCTATGAAGAGGAATGGATTCAAAGGGAATATAGATGCACTTTCCATAATTTCGTACATTACAATAGCACTGCTCATAATCCCAATACTTTTCATACTGTATTTCGGATTTGTCGTATACAGAGATGCACTTGGATTCAGCAGCACTGTTTTTAAATCCATTGAACTTACCGTAATATCCTCCTCAATCTCAGCATTCATCGTCTTTGTTGTATTCACACCACTGGCTTTCAATCTTGCACGGAAACAGAACAATCTTATGGAGACAGCTTCCGATATACCGGCATCAATTCCCCATCCAATCGTGGGCATAGCTTTCCTGATCATTGCCAGCCCCATAACACCATTTGGAAGATTTCTCTCATCAATAGGCATTAATTTTTTTGACAGCTTACAGGGCCTTATTGTTGCCCTATCCTTCATTTCTGCCCCCGTTTATATAAGATCGGCACAGTCCGTGTTCTCTTCAATGAACAGATACCACGAAATGCTGGGTTATTCGCTTGGATCATCCAGGCTTCGCGTCCTTTATTCCGTTGTGGTGCCCGCAACCATTAGGGATTTGGCATCTGCCACCCTTACAGCAATGAGCAGGGCAATGAGCGAGTTCGGATCCATTGCCATCCTTGCCTACTACATCCTTGCCGGCCCTTTCAAAGGTGTGGAACCTGCATCTGTGCTCATCTACCAGTATTACGGATACTATGGTCCCGACGTTGCTGTTACTGCAGCAGCCCTCATGATAATTGTTTCAATGGCAATACTTGGGATAACCAGATTGCTGAAGAGCGGAATAATAGGGAGGAGGCAATGATAGAAATTAATGTTTCTAAAGCCCTTGGCAGGATAACCATTTCACCTTCTATAAAAGATGAGGGGACAATATGCATACAGGGAAAAAATGGCAGCGGAAAGACAACTACTCTTCTCATGATGTGTGGCTTTATTATACCTGACAGTGGCCACATAGTCATAAACAACAGAGACGTTACCTTCCTGCAGCCACAGAAGAGATCAGCAGTATTCATAAATCAGGACAGTTACTTTCCCAGTATGGAAGTGGAGGAACACCTCATACATTTCTTAAAAGGGAAAAATAGCAGGAGAAGAGATGCTGACACAGAGGAAATAAGGAATATTATGGGCATTAATTTCGGGGGAAAAGTTAAAACCCTCAGTATGGGGCAGAAAATAAGAGTGGCCGTAGGAACCGCTTTGTTGGCCAGGCCACAGGTGATAGCCATCGATGAGGCACTCTCCAACCTTGATGACAAGAACCATGTTCTTAGGAATATGAGGGACTATGCAGGGAGATTTGGAATTGACCTTATTTTTGTTACACAGGATGAAAAAGATTCTGAGGTATCAGACCATACTTACAGAATGATGCATGGAATATCTGAAAGGCTTTTTTAGGCTTCAGACACAAAATCCGTTTCCTTCCTGTCAACATGGTAAATTCTGTACCTCAACTCCATGAAAAGAAGAAACATAGCTGCACTGAACAGAGCAATTCCAAGTGTAAGCCACATAACCACATAGGAGTGGGTCCTGTCTCGTATGAAACCTGCAAATGGCGTACCAAGTATTGTACCCACGCTTATCACCATAAGGCTTAGTCCACTAAACAGGCCGACCTTTGATCTGGGTGCTATCTCTGAAATAAGTGTTACATATACGCTATTCCATCCCACTGTGGACATGCCTACAAAGAACGCTATGAAACCTGCATCAAAAATCGATACCGACACTGTTGGGAATGAGATGAAAAGCGCTGAAGAAATAACCATGATCAGGACAAGCGATTTCAATCTGTTTCCATTGAAAATTCTACTGCTTATTGATGCCCAGAACAGCCTTCCGAAAACAGCTCCTGAAAGAAGCAGTGCTAGGAATATCTCAGCAATGATTATTGCAAACCCCCTCTGCTCCAGGAATACAACGTAATATGTGAGAATGGACTGCTGCCCCCATGAGAGAAAGGCCGTGCATAGACTGATAACAAGAAGCGATCTGTTCCGGCCTGCACCGAGAACCTGCCTAAGGTAGCCTTTCTGTCTCCTCGTTTCAGTATTTTTAACTTTTCCGGAAGGTATGAGAAGAGCGATTGTCCCGCCTATTATAATTGTGGCCACAAAAGACCACTGGAGGCCAAAATGAATGGCTAAAACTGGAAGAACCACTGCTGAAAGTGCTGCACCAATGGGCACTCCTGACTGCTTGACACCCATAGGTGTTGCATGATGTGGATAGTACTCTTCCATAACTGCACGGTTGGTGGATGGTGTTATGAGGCCGTATCCAAAGCCTATGCCGTAAAATCCCATCACAAGCTGGACATATGAATGGGACAGTGCAGCTGTAAGAGAACCCAATGCCATAACCGCAAAGGATATCTTCACTGCCCTTGATGGCCCCAATCCGTCTACAAAGGCACCGGAAAGGAATGACACTGAGAATGAACCTATGAAAATTATACTGGTTATAAGTCCCAGTTCAGTTGAATTGAGAAGATATGCGTTCTTTATAAATGGGGCCAGAGGCGCATATGAGGAAAATGTAAAATTTCCTAAAACCATAAAAAGAAGACTCTGGATTACGACAGGCAGTCTTCTGTTCACCTGATTCAAGGAAGACCACGTTTCCCAGTATGCACAGGCACCCTATAATTTTGCATTTCAGATTTCCATGTTTTATCTCAGGGTAATTCCACCATCAACAACCAGAGTTTCCCCGGTGATATATGATGCATCCTCCGACATCAAAAATCTCACTGCCTTTGCCACATCTTCAGGGTTCCCCCATCTTCCAAGGAGAGTGGCCTTTGATATGGATTCATAAAATGATCTGTCCTCCCATCTCTTTCTGTTGATATCAGTTTTTACAAATCCAGGCGCTACTGAATTGACTCTTATTCCTGGAGCAAGTGTTACAGCCATTGACCTGGTAGCATGAACCAGGGCAGCTTTGCTGGCCTCGTAGGCTATAGCTGAAAGTCCTGCCTTAATTGCGGCTGCAGAACTTATATTTACCACAGATCCTGGTTTTTCAATCACTCCTGAAAGTCTGTTTACAATGAATACTGGAGCCCTTAAATTCACATCCAGCACCCTTTCCCATGCCTCCTGGGTGATTGTGCTGATATTCCCTGGAAGGCTTATACCGGCATTGTTAACAATTCCTTTTAATCTGATGCCCATGTTCCTGATATCTGTGCAGGTGGAATCTATCCCGCCTATCGATGAGAGATCGCCCTGAATAACCATGGTCTCTGAGCCCTGATCCCTGCACAGTTTATCCACCTCTGTGACAGCCTCTTTTCCTGAATTGTAATGCAATATCAGATCCCATCCATCTCTTGAAAGTTCAATTGCAATTGCCTTTCCAAGTCCTTTTGATGATCCGGTTACCAGTGCGAAACCCTTTTTCATGGTGCAATTATTGATACATGGCATAAATTCTTTATTGCAGAATGTTTTTGTTGCAAACATTCTTAAGCGGTCTCATTGAAAAGCTTTTAAATGCAGTTGATCTCATATCTGGTCCATGTCTTTGGAATATGATCAGGTTCTGGATAAAATCAGGACAAACGTCAGGTTCAGGGCTTTCCCGGAAGAATACCTGAAAGGTTTCAAGGTGGTGGGGGAGATGGAGATTGAAAACGGTTCTGACATATTCATGTACAGGGAGCTTGAAGGGATCAATGTTGTGGTTGATGGACGGAAGACCTTTTTTAACGACCCTTATCTGGCGAAATATTACTATTATTCATCTCTGATTGGCCTTAGCAGTGTTATGATACCGAATAAGGAAAGTGTGAGAAGAGTGATCAAGGTTCTTGAGACGGATCTACGCAACTACAGAGACCTCATAGACCAGTACCTGTCTGTACTTGATGATAAAGCAAGAAAGAATGCTGTAAACGAACTTATTAAATCTGACCCCAATTTCAGAATGGTTATTTACGGAGAATCATAATCCTGGGACTTCCAGGACTATGTCGTCCTCCACAGGAACCCTCATGAAATTGACAAGATTATATGGTTCCCTGAGAATGGATGAGTTCATCCTTTTAGGCCCTGACATCTTTTTCATCCTCCATTTATGATCTCTTCTTATCTCCCACATCTTCATTCCAAGAAAGGATTCTATGTTTTCCATATGCTCTATCTCAGCATTACTTGAAACTGAAAGGGTAAAATTATAGGAAAGCCCTCTCCTCCTTCTGTTTCTGTAAGACCTCAGGGAAATCCTGTATGATGACTCCACATTCCCAAAGAAAAAAGGTATGTCAATGAGGCTTTTCATGAACCCTGGGGAATAGAAGGCTTTTCTTCTCCAGTTCATCAATGAATTGTAAAAGGTCAGGTTGCGTTGCTTTATTCCAGGATCTGACGAGGGTTCCACCGAGCACATGTACATAAGCGAATAGAATCTTTCCATTGTTCTCAGGCCTGAAGCAGAGGAGCTGCCTATATAGAAATACCTCATCTCCCCTATGGAATCAACCTGGAAGATGTTTTCCTGGCCGGGAGATGGAAGAAGCATGTATGACCTGTCCCTGAACATCAATGGATTTGTTTTTTCTACTCTGCCTGTGAATATGATTGTTGACCATTCCATTGGAATGGCTAAATTAAAGAACTACAGAAATATTTCTACTGAATGAAGAGAGAAGTTGAGATGGATGATTATTTCAGGATGAAAAATATTGGCAGCCTTTCTGCATCGTCGGATGGTAGGTTTATAGCCTATTCCATTTCCAACACTTACAGAGATTTTAAAAAAGGGAGTCGCAGTATGGTATACCTGAAAAACCTTTCAGATGGGACTGAAAGGGAGTTTGGAAAGAAGGATTCAAGTAATGTACAGACTGCTTTCTCACCGGACGGACATACACTTTCCTATGTTTCTCAGAAGAATTCTGAAAGTTTCTTCAATACTGTAAATACTGAGACTTTATCTGAACAGTCTATAGCCGCAAAAGGAAAGATCATAAGCTATAAGTGGGTGGATAATGAATCTCTTCTGTTCCTTTTGGAGATTGAACCGGAAAGCGGGAAGGATGCCGACAACGGTGATGATGGCTACTTCTTTGAAGAAAATGATCCTGTTGGAAGGCTTTTCAGCTTTACCTTCCGTGGGGGATTCTCAATAGTTGATGATAAACTGCAGATCTGGGAATTTGATTGTGCAGGAGGGAGTATAGCAGCAGTGGCTTCAGACAGCCACCGAGAAGGGTCGTGGTACAATAATTACCTCATAAGTATGAAACATGATGGCAGCTGGAAAAAGGTATATCAGCCTGAGAGGGGGCAGATTGCACTGCCGTTTGTATCTCCAGATGGAAAGAAGGTTGCATTTCTTGAATCTTTGTGGAGTGACCGTGGTGTAACTTCAGGGGATGTGGTTATGCATGACTTTTCCACAGGCAAAACTGAAAACCTCACTGCATCAGATCCAGTTAGCTATTCGTGCGTTTCATGGTCTGGAAATGATTCCTTCTACTCCCTTTCTGAAAACATGGGAACATTTGAACTGAAAGATTTTTCAAACGGGAAAAAGAAAGTCTGGTCTGGGAAAGGAAGCGTTTTTCCAGGTTTTGCACCTTCCTTCGTCATCAACCGGGATAAGGCTTTTTTTGTCTACTCCAGCAGTGATTTGCCTCCGGAGATAATGGGGGTTGACCTTAGGACAGGAGAATCCCAAAAAGTAACTAAAGTCAACTCTGATCTGGAGGACCTGAAAACATACCCATGGGAAACCATTACTTGGAAAGGGACTGATGGCCTTGAGATATATGGGCTTTTCAGAAGTGCTGGAGTGAAAAAACCCCTTGTCGTTTATGTTCATGGCGGACCAACCTCATCTTCGAAAGAGATTTTCCTGGACAGATATTCCCACCTGATTCCAAAGGGATACTCCATATTCATGCCAAACTACAGGGGAAGTACTGGAAAAGGGAGAAAATATGCAGAACTCAACCGGGGGGACATGGGAGGAATGGACTTCCAGGACATACTGGCGGGAATTAATTTCCTTGGAGAAAAAGGGTATATTGATCCTGAAAAAATAGGCATAACCGGAGGATCATACGGCGGTTTCATGACATCCTGGGCTATTACCCAGAGCAACATTTTCAAGGTGGGAATAGGCCTCTTCGGGATAAGTGACTGGGTGAGCTTCCATGGCACAACAAACATAGCTGAGTGGGACGCAATACAGTATGGCGAAAGCCCATACGTTTATGAAAAATTTGTAAAATTTTCTCCACTTCGATATGTTGAAAACGTTAAGGCAAAGGTTCTCCTCATGCATGGAAAAGAGGATCCTTCTGTTCCAATAGGACAGTATTTCCAGTTTTACAGGGCGTTGAAAGATCATGGAAAGGATGTAAGATTCCTTATATTTCCAAGGGAGGGACACGGATTCCAGGAGAAACTCCACATCAAGCAATCCATGGTTGAAACGTTGAAAATGCTTCAGGAAAATCTCTGAACTTATATTTTCATTTCCAAATCTCATCTTTCAAAAGTTTAACTTGGAATAGTCTACTGGATTCTACAAAAAGTTAAAAATTCCATATAAATCAGACAAATGTTCAGGCTTTGCTGGAAACATTTTAAAAAGAAAAATGGAAGAACTCTTTCCATTAGTTATTTACAGATCTGTGTAACCTCAAAAAAAGGAGAAAAGAGTTCAATGAGGGCAATAATGCCTTGCCTGAAGGCTTCAGACGGATCAAGATGTAAAGTGAAGTGGTGTTTCACTGGATGTAAAGGCTGACTTGGAAGACTGATCCCTTACAGTTGTTGCACATCTATATACATGTTCAAACAAAGTGCTTTTATTGACTGCTTTTTGTTAATATATAATGACGGAAATTGAAAGCCAATTTATGAATCGCTTACCTGAAGTTTGAACTATGGCAGTTGCATTATAATAATCAACCGGATGTTAGAATGATTATAAACCTCCATCGTAGGCGAACGTTATTGCCTTGATTTCTGGCAATAGGAAATTGTGTAGTTGGAACCGTACACTGTCATTGGATTGCCTGGCATTCCTGATATTATGCCTCCTGTGCCATTTGATCCGGAAAGTGAGGTAAAATCAATGGCGGTTAATAGATAGATTTAGGTTTTTCTTGGTATTCTATGGCCTACATGGACGTTTGGAAAATTACCATTATTTCATAAACAAATATGGCAAATTTTGTAATGGGCAAAAGTTCACATTTATACTATTTATAAAGTATGCAGAACACTCGTGATAAGCAATACGGCTAGGAAAGAGTAGGAAAGTCTATTATAGACCGGTTAGTAATAAAAGAACAAGCGCAAATATTGTTAAGAAGTATGTTGGAGACAGATGATTGTGCATATCAAGACCTCATAAATGGTTGTTTATGCCACCTTCCTGAATACAATTAAGGATTTCGGCGCGTGAATCTCATGGCAAAACCCATATCACTTTCTATTGCAGATGAATTGAACCACCGGAGGATGAGATAGAAATCCTTCTTTAAATATTACAAGGGCCTGGATGTTCTTATGGTTCTGGGTGTTGTCAACTCATTTTATTAATTATATTAACCATATGGTTAAAATATACCGTAATTGATTAACTCATGTGTTAATTAAAATACGTAAAAAATTAATATCAGGCAGGGTGAGAAATGGACTGATGCTTGACAATTCCATTCTCTGGAGGGCTGGCTTTGCAAGGTTCACCGGTTCTATAGGAATGGGATCTGTAATCCCCTTCTTGGCCCTTTTTCTTTATTCGGTGGAAAACTTGTCACCATATGTTATTGGAGTTATTTTTTCAATAACATATCTTACAGGAATGATATTTCAACCCATTGGGGGACGCATCTCGGATAAGCATGGGGAGAAGATCACCATTACAGCCGGTCTCTTTGTATCATTTATCCTCTATTTTGCAATATGGGTTTTCGTCTCTTCTGGCGTTAGCATAATATTGATGATAACAGCCTATGTAATGGCATCCCTGGGTAGTTCCCTTACATATTCACCGTATTATTCTCTAATTACAAAATCATCAATGGGAAGCCCCATGAAGGAAACATTTGGCATCTTCAGGATAATCTTCAACCTGGGTTTCATTATAGGGCCTATTGCCGGATCAATTATCTCATTATACAGATTCAGTGACATATTCCTTTTTGCTTCAATATTCAGGCTGCTTGAGCTTATTGTTCTGATCCTGCTTGTTAAAACCCCTGCAAGAAATCGGGATTTGCCCAGCCCTAACAATACAAAGGCCTTTACTGGCGTGGCTTCACGCATAAACAGAAAACTACTTTTCTTCTCTCTTTCCGTGATGTTTCTGGCAATGATGGGAACACAGGTACAGGTATCCCTTCCTGTCTTTGCGTTCAGCACTGGAGGCATTACAATAGCTGAGTATGGATATATCTACTCACTCAACGGACTTGTTGTTGTTGCAGGGCAGTTACTAATCAACCGTATTTTCTCAAAGATAGGAGATATGGCATCCATGTTTGCAGGCATAGCTCTGTATATGATTGCCTTTATAATCGCAGGTTTTTCCAATGCTTTTCTTCCACTGGTTGGCCTGATTGTCATATACAGCCTGGGGGAGGATATTGTTGCACCACTTGAAAATGCAATTATAGGAAGCTTTGCCCCTTTAAGGAAACTCGGGTTCTACATATCGGTTAAAAGCTCATTCTGGAGTGCAGGAAATGTTCTTGGACCGGTTGTTGGTTCCATTATAATATTCCTTCTGCCTTTCAGATACCTGGTTTCATGGGGCATCATGGATGTTTTTGGCGTTGTATCCATGATTATGTTTCTTGCCTTCAGAAGAGAGGCTTTAAAGGGTTTAAGCCCATTAGCCACAGCTGTCTGAAGGTATTTCCCTGATCAGCTTATGACTTTTCCCAGTTTTTCAAGACCCTCTTTGAGAACATCAGAGGTGCATGTATAGCATATCCTGAACCCATGGTTGTGGTTGAAATATTCACCTGGAACAATGAGAACCTTTTCCATTTCCATTGCTTTTTTTGCAATATCCAAAGAACTGGTTTTCCCTTTGTATTCAATATATGCTATTGAACCAAATTCCGGATTGATCCATGTAAGATCGTTCCTAGATTCAACAAATTCCTTGAGTATCGATCGGTTTTTGTCCAGCAGAGGCCTTGCATATTCCTGGAATTTTTTCCTGTTCTTCAGTGCCTGGGATGCAACCCACAGGCTGTATCCTGAATTTTCTGCTGTGACCAGATCTTTTATCCTCCCAATCTCCTGGGAAACTTTTCCCCCTGCAGCTATCCATCCTACTCTGAATGAACCCAGACCATAGAATTTTGTCATGGTGTTTGAAACTATTACGTTTTCATTTCCGTTGAAAATTGAACCTGGTGGATTTTCATTGCTGAATGCCCTGAACGTTTCATCGGAATAGATTTTTAAAGTGCCCTGATCTGCCTCTTCAAGTATTGAATTGAGATAGTCCTTATCAATCATTGTTCCCTTTGGATTGTTGGGATTTGTAAATTCAAAGCCTGAATCCTCTGATTTCCGGATTTCATCAATTGAAGGCGTCCTGTAATCAACCTTAATCCCCAGCGATTCCGGAACCCTGTACATAGGCTCGTATTCAGGAGCCGGTATGAACATTTTTTTCACCCGTCCCTGCAGGTATGCGTTTGCTAGAAAAATGCCTCCTGTGCCTCCAGCGGTCGATATGACATTTTCCTCTTCCAGCCCATACAGATCTGCAACCGCCCTCTTGAACATAGATGGTGCGTCTTTGGAATCTTTCCGGTAACTGTCATAGGAAAGATCGATTCCGAACTTTTCAAGAACTGGCTCATTGAAGCCACTTCCCACCAGATTGTACCTGCAACTGGCAATGTTCTTTCGTATCCATGTGAAGATGTCTACATTAAGATCTTTCAATTTGTTTCACCCCTGAATTTCCCATCTGATCAAGCGTTTCCCTCACGGCTTGAATTACCGATTCGTCGCTGTTAAACCTGTTTTTCCATCCTGTGGAGAACATTTTGTCTACCTTCAGCTGGGCAACCTTCACATCACCCTTCCATCCTCTTCCGTCTTTGCCCGGTTTAAGGTTGTATTTCACGTTTTTCAGGCCCATTCCCTTCACCACGTAATCCGCAATCTTCATGACTGAGGTGGTTTCCCTGTTCCCCAGATTGTATATGTCAGTTTTCGTTGACCTTTCATGTACATACAGCATGGATTTTATGCAGTCCGACACATGGAGATATGATTTTCTCTGTGTTCCGTCTCCAAGTATCTCAAGTGACTGATTGTTCTTCATCAGCTTGTTTATGAAATCGAAAATTACCCCATGGGTAGAGTTTTTTCCCACTATGTTTGCAAACCTGAATATTGTACCCTTTATGCCGTAATAATGGGAATATGAAGTTATGAATCCTTCACCGGCCATCTTTGAAGCGCCGTAGGATGAAATTGGCATGTATGGCCCATAGTCCTCCGGTGTTGGGAGCACTGTAGCCTCTCCGTAAACGGTGGAGCTTGATGCAAACAGTATTTCAGCAGTATCTGTACGCCTCATGTATTCCAGAAGAAGCATGGTCCCCTGTACGTTGTTTACAAAATCAACAACTGGATCTCTGGAACCACCGCGCACATCTGAATTTGCAGCAAGATGAATGACCATATCTTGCGGATCTACCTTTGAAAAAGCATCTTCATCCGCTATGTCACCATTGAGAAACTTAAAGCCTTTCTTCCCATTATATTTTTTAATATAACGATCATCAACATTTGAAAGGTTATCCATTACAGTAAGATCATTGTTTTCTGAAAGTTCCTCCACCATGTTTGACCCTATGAAACCCGCACCGCCAGTGATAAGTATACGCTTCCCTGTTATCATTATACAATCATGTTCCTGATGTATTAATTATTTCACATTTCCGGAGAGTATCAGCATATTCTTACCGGCAGTATGAATTTACAGACTGTTTCCAGGTATAACTTATTCTGGAACGTTTAAATAATGGGATATAATTAAAGGGAGCCTCTTGTTAACACTTAAAATTGTTGATAGATTAGTATCCAATGAGGCGCTGAGGTGACCCGACCTCGCTGGAGTGCACCGACTCCCAAGGTGATGAAAATGGCTGAACACAGGAACCTCGTACTGGCCAGTGTCCTCATAGGAATGCTGATGTCAGCAATTGATACGACAATAGTATTACTTGCTCTTCCCACTATTACAGATGAACTCCATGCCCCATTTCTGGATACAATCTGGGTGATCTTGATCTATCTTCTGATTCTTGCTGCGCTGACCACACAGCTGGGTAGGCTGGGGGACGTATATGGCAGAGGAAGGCTTTTCAATCTGGGTTTTCTGGTATTCATAATAGGATCTGCAGCATCCGGATTTGCCCCGGATGTTTTCTTCCTTATAGGTGCTAG
Source organism: Oxyplasma meridianum (assembly GCF_038024865.1). Classification (NCBI taxonomy): domain Archaea; kingdom Methanobacteriati; phylum Thermoplasmatota; class Thermoplasmata; order Thermoplasmatales; family Thermoplasmataceae; genus Oxyplasma; species Oxyplasma meridianum. Next base: position 1,514,437 of record NZ_CP133772.1, read on the forward strand.
AGGCTTTCAGGGATTCGGTGCTGCCCTTCTTCAAGCAAACAGCAACGCGATAGTGGCCGACCACTTTCCTCCCCAGGATCGTGGAAAGGCTTTCGGCATAACAAGCATGGGCTGGACCATAGGGGGATCACTTGGAATAGTACTAGGTGGAATCATTACAACATTCATAGGCTGGAGATTCATATTCTACATCAATATCCCCATAGGGATCATAGGATTCCTCTTTGCCCTGAAATACATAAGGGATGACAAAAGAACCGGGACTACTATAGACTACCCAGGCACAGCAATACTTATTACACTTCTTTCTCTCATATCATACGGTGCGGTGGAAATTGCAGGAAATGGAGTGCAGGCTTTAAATCTGTCTCTTGTCATAGTGGGCATTGCCATGCTTATTCCATTTGTTCTGGTTGAAAGAAGGGTAAGAGATCCACTTATAGTCCTTAAAGCTTTCAAAGAGAGAATACTGACATTTTCACTTCTTGCTGCGACTCTTCAGGCAGTGGGCTATCTTTCAGTACTTTTTATACTAATAATGTATCTTCAGGGGGTAAGGGGATTTAGCCCACTGGATTCTTCACTTCTGCTTGTGCCCGGATACATCATATCCAGTCTCTTTGCCCCAAAAATGGGAAAGCTTTCTGATAAATTTGGGCCCAGGGTAATGGCCAGCACTGGAATCTTCATGATGGCTGCCGGAATCCTGATCTATCTTCTTATGGGGGTTAGATCTACACTTTACCTTGTTATTGCAGGATCCATAGTTACCGGATTCGGCGGTGCAATGTTCTGGCCATCCAATAACAGCGCAGTAATGTCCGGTGCACCGAGAGAACTTTACGGATCCATTTCAGGCTTGCTTAGAACATTGTCCAACATAGGTACTCTCTTCAGCTACGTAATTGCCATATCAATAGCAGCACTCTCTGTTCCAAGATATGTTACCTTTGAGGTTTTTCTTGGTACAACAAAACTTCAGGGTGGCGTTTCAACAAAATTCCTGATTGGAATTCATGCAGCACTGATTGCAAGCTTTGCAATACTTATAGTGGCAGGATTGAGTTCCCTTGTAAAGAGCAGAAATCCCGGAACAGTAAAGAATGAAGAGATTACAAAAGCATGGAACCAGGGAAAGAGATGACTTTTAACATGGAGAGAACAATGGTATGATTAATTGTATTTAATATATACACTATATATGCACAAAAAATAAAGTTGAATTTCATGGGGAGATCTAATATGATTCAGATAAACGATGTCAGAAAAAAATACAGCGATGGCACAGAGGCATTGAAGGGTATTAATGCTGAAATCGGAAAACGAATAACTTCGGTTATTGGAAGGAACGGTGCTGGAAAAACAACCCTTATGAGGATACTTTCAACTCAGCTGGAACCCTCATCCGGCCAGGTTCTCATCGATGGCCTTGATGTGATAAGGGATACACTGGAAGTAAGGAAGAAAATATGCAGCATACCTCAGGAGGCAACCCCAATTGGCATACTCACCCCCATGGAACATGTCACCCTATATCTTCTTGCCCGAAAATTCCAGTACAGAGATGCAAGGAAAGAGGCCCTGAATGCACTGGACAGCCTTGGATTGTTTGAATATAAGGATAAACCATCCGACACTCTGTCCGGAGGGACGAAGAGAAAGATTTTCGTGGCAATGGCCATAGCTTCAAATGCTGACTCAGTTTTTCTTGATGAGCCCACAACAGGCCTGGACCCGGTTTCAAGAATGGAAGTGTGGTCTTCCATAAGGAAACTGGAGAGCAACCTCATAGTGACAACCCATTATATGGAAGAGGCAGAGGAACTTTCACAGGAGGTATTCATGGTGGAAGGAGGCCTTGTTATCGAAAGAGGTGAGGTAAAGGAACTCCTTTCACGATTCAGAGGAAAAATCAGGGCTGAGAGCCATAATCCATTGGATGGATCCATAAGGATCAGCAATACCTATGTGAAGTATATAGATGAAAAGGAGGCCCCGGATTATCTCCGCCTGGGATGCACTGTGAAGAAGGTTACTTTGGACGATATATTCATACTGAGAGGAGTAAGCATTGAATCCTAAATTCTCCCTATACTTTGCATGGTACTATGGTTTTCGTGTTATAGGGCGGGGGCCTTCATATGTAATAGCATCTATAACCACACCACTGACACTTCTGTTCCTTGTATATGTGCTTTCCAATGGAACTCTTGTCCAGTATGCAGTGGTGGGAGGGTTTGTTACCCTTGTGGCGTCAAACGGCCTGACAAGTGCATCAGATGCAGCCTTCCTCAGGCTTCAGGCCAAGATCCAGGATCTTTTCATAGCGACAAGCATATCCTCCATAGACTACATGATTGGACTCACCCTGAGCTTTCTTCTCTTTACAGTTCCAGGCCTGGCACTTTATTCAGTTCTCGCTGTTCTATACCACCTTTTCAGTCCCATAAGGATTTTGATAATGATAGGTGTACTGGTCATGCTTACCCTTTCAACATCTGCAATATCATTCATTATAGCCGGTGCCATTAAGCACATAAGAAATGTGTGGGGCATCACTGGCATTCTCTCAATAATAATGACAATACTGCCCCCTACATTCTATCCCTATACCTTCCTGCCAAAAGATGTTCTGTACTTTCTGGCAATTTCACCTGCAACTCCAGCTGCAATAATTCTACAGGGGACATTTGGGCTTTCTCCCCAGTTCTATACAATGATATTTGTGCTGCTAGGTGAGACCGTCGTATATCTCTCCCTTGCAAAATACTTCACCAGGTGGAGAGAAAAATAGTCATGCCTCCCTGAAATCTCTGTACTTACTGAAAAAGAGGAGATCATAACCCACTTTTATCAATCCTGCAGAGTAGAATACTGTGGAGGGCAGAACATCTATTAGTATGGATGATATGAGTGGGCCGGGGACCTGAAAACCTGTTCTGACGCTGTTGAATACAGAATTTGCTTTTAACCTGTATTCTCCTGGGATTATTGTGTTTGTGAAGCTGTCCCTTGCAGGTACATCCATCTGGCTGGTTGTCTGCCTGAGAAATAGAAATATCTCACTTACAACGAGACTGTGATATACTGGTATCAGTATGAGGAATACATTGCTGACCAGGTGGGTATAGACCATGGTTCTCACCACACCCATCCTGTTTGACAGTTTAGATGAAATGAGTATTGAAAGAGCAGTTACAATATTAACAACCAGGAAGATTATGCCTGCCTCAGATAGAGTTATGTGGTATACATAATTGAACCAGAGAGATAGAATTGCTGTGTTTACAAGCCCACCACCCAAAGCATCCATGGAGAACAGGTACTTCATTGACCTTACATTTCCTGATGTTTTCTCATCCATAGCAACTCTGATTTTCTGTTTCTCAATATCCGGAAATTTAACCATAGCGTAAGGTATGAACTGTGCAACTGCCATTACCAAGTCTATGAGAAACAGGAGATTATAGTCGGGAATTCGATAAATGAGAAGGCTTGCAGATGCAGCAGCCCCGACACCGTATGATGAGAAATTGTAAATTGAGAATGCATGGTTTTTAGATCGCCTGTCTACCTCATAATGGCTGATGGTATACTGCTCAATTGCCAGATTGGCAGTAAGATCTCTTCCGCTGAGTGAAATCCCTCCAACAATAACTGCAACAATGTAGAATATTATGCTATGGTAAAAAATAAGGATAACCAGTGAAATGGAAAGAAGTGTGGCCAGTGTAAAAGCCCTGGTTCTGTTTTTTATCTTTATGGCTGGAAAAAGGTAAACGAACATGGTTGAGGAAACCATGCTGACAAAGAGTGCAATACCTATCTCGATGCTGTTATAACCCAGACTTAAAAGATAGAATGGTGATGAGACAGCCAGTGTCGTAAATATGAATGACCTCAAGGATTTTGATGCAGAGAGTTCGTATGTTGTTTTGTGCATTTCCCTCTTAAAGCATCTCATTATACATGATAGTTTTTATCTGCCTCTCTGATCCCTGCTTGTATTCAAAGAGAATTTTTTATAATTTTCCTGTTAGCAAATATTTTAAGTCTTGATAAGATATGAAAATATGTCAAGAACAGTATCTGATGTTATTATTGAGACCCTCATTGACCTGGGCATTAATAGAATTTACGGGCTCCCTGGAGATTCATTGAATCCTCTTGTGGATTCCATAAGAAGGCATGAGGATAAAATTGAGTTCATCCAGGTAAGGCATGAAGAGGGGGCAGCACTGGCTGCATCCTTTGAATCCAAACTGACTGGAAAGGTGACTGTATGCATGGGCACCTCTGGACCAGGATCAATACATCTCCTAAACGGTCTTTATGACGCAAAGATGGATCATGCCTCCGTTATTGCACTGACAGGTCAGGTGGAGACGGACCTGATAGGCACAGACTATTTCCAGGAGGTTAAACTGGATAGCCTTTTTGCGGATGTTTCAGTTTACAGCACCACCATAATGAGTCCTGAAAGATCACAGTCCCTTGTCCTGAGGGCACACAGAGAAGCACTTATGAAAAAAGGGGTTTCTCACCTTACCCTTCCTGCAGATGTACTGCGACTCCAGTCGGACGAACCTGAGAAAATTACTGATGATTTCTATCCCATACTCAAATTCAATCCTGATCTTGAGAAAGTAAATGATGCCATAAACCAATCTAAGAAGCCCGTGATCCTTATAGGAAAGGGTGCAAGAGGATACGGCCCCGCTATAGATGCACTTTCTGAAAAAATTGGTGCGCCTGTAATCTATGCCCTCAATGGTAAAGGAATTTTAGATGATCTTGATAAAAAGGTAATGGGAAGCCTGGGGCTTCTTGGAACCAGACCCTCATACGAAGCCATGAAACGTGCAGACCTTCTTATCATGATGGGATCGTCCTACCCGTACATACAGTTCATACCTGAGGACCTAAAGACAATACAGGTAGACATAGATCCAAATTCAATTGGAAAAAGGAGGAGATCAGACATACCGGTTATATCAGATACAGGCCAGTTTCTGGAGGGCCTGAATGTGGCCGAAAAAAATGAGAAATTTTACATGGATCTGCAGGACTCAAAGAAATCATGGATTGAGGCGCTTGAGAAGGCAGAAAATTCCAAAGATGTTCCAATCAAACCTGAAGCGCTTGCCGCAGCAATATCAAGGCATGCTGACAAAGACGCAGACATAATTGTTGACACTGGGAATGTTACCGTATGGGGAGTCAGAAACTTCAGGACAAATGCAGGAAGAAGGTTCACCTATTCCTCCTGGCTTGGAAGCATGGGCATAGGAATACCCGGTTCCGTTGGTGCCTCATATGCATCTGGAAAGCAGGTCATAGCACTTTCAGGAGATGGGAGCTTCGCAATGACCATGATGGAACTGGTAACAATAAAGAAATACAACAGACCGGTGAAGCTTTTCGTCTTCAACAACTCAATGCTTGGAATGATAAAGTTTGAGGAGGAGGTAATGGGATTCCCAGAGTATGGAGTGGATCTCCAACCCCTTGATTTTGCCAAGATAGCCGCAAGTATTGGAATACACTCAATACGCGTTGAAAAACCTGAGGATCTGGATAAGGCGGTTATGGAAGCACTCTCCAGAAGGAATGATCCCTCGGTAGTGGATGTGGTAATAAGCTCAAAGGAAGCACCAATGCCACCAAAACTTCAGTTCAAGCAGATGAAGGGTTACGTTACTTCACTTCTCAGGGAAAAACTTGACTGATAACCATATTACCACATCATAATTTTTCCGGTACAAGAACCCTGTCTATCACGTGAATATTGAAATCCAGGACCTTCATATCGGATCCGATTATTTTTGCATCGTTTACCTTAATGCAGTTTTTTCCACATTGCCTCATTATTATGGGTGTCCCCTCGACTGTTATAATTTTTGCCGATTCCCTGTCCTTAAGAAGATTTGTCATGTCCCTGACACTTATCTCCCCTCTTATTATATGGTACTTAAGAAGGCTCTTCAGCCTCTCAGGTTCCCTGGAAACGGTATTGAATTCTTCCTCCGGGACCATTGAAAGTGCTTCACTGTTTGGAAGGAAGATAGTGACGGGAATTCCCCTTCTGATCTCTTTTTCCAGCCCTGATTCTCTTATCAAGTCAATAAATTTCCGGGATGGAATTTTACTGTTATTTTCTAGCATCCTTTCTTGCATCTGAACTTAGAATTAATCCCAGTTTCAAAAAGAATTATAAAAAAATTTTTTACTTCACCTGTCTAATGAAAGAATTCGTATTCATATATTATCATAACTTCAGCCTCCGAATCTATATCCCTAACCCTTGTTATTGCAGCCTTGGCATTTGAAAGGTTGTCTGAGTAGCATACAAATATGCCATTTTCCTCATCTGAAACAAAAAAGAGACTGTAATCCTCCAGCAGTGGCTTAAGAATGCTGAATTTTTTTGAAAATAATGAAAAAATAACTATATCCCCCCTGGACAGGTCCACAAGAGGAACAACCGAAGCAAGGCCTCTTGACTTCATGAGATCCAGCCTCCGCTTTGCTGTCATGTAAGGTACGCCAAGTTCCTGTGCTATGTCTGAAAGTTTTATTCTTGGATCTTTTTTCAATATTTCAAGAATGCCCTTATCAAGATTTCCCGGAGTTATTTCTGAGTCTATTGGTGGAGGAATATATTTCATTATGGGTTCCCCGAGAACCTTGACCGCATTATCGATCTTCGATTCCACTTCATCCAGCCCAATGCCATCAAACTCGTAAAGATTTATCTTCTCAAGGCAGTGGAATTTTGAAACAACATCTCCATCATATTTCCCATCTCCTATGAATGCTGCAAATCCGTTTCTCCTTCCGTAAAAATTTGGATGGACCCTCAGAACGAACTTCTTGAGTATGCCGTCATCAATAAGTTTTTTCATTCTGTAGTTGAGTGCCTGAGCAGAAATTCCTATGCTTGATGCAATTTTTCTCTGAGGCATTCTTCCGTCTTTCAATAAATAATATATAATTTTTTTATCCTCTGCATCCATCTGTTTCTGACATACCCATATTGGACATTAATCTTACTGAATCTTTATCTTCCCGATGATTTTTTAATTCCGGGTCTCAGGATGGCAATCATCGCAGGGAAGTAGAATGTCCTCACCACGAAGGTATCTATTATCAGCGAGATGACGAATGCAATTCCCAGCTGCTGGAGAAAACCAACAGGTATAAGGGCCAAAGAACCCAGTGATACAGCCAGTATGAGGCCCAGGGATGTCACAACTTTTCCGGAACCCACCATACCTCTTCCGATGGCTTCATCATGCTGGTATTTTCCCTGGTTCTCCCTTATTCTGGAGATTATGAATACTGAATAATCGTTTCCAAGGGACATTAGTATAACGAACAGTATTATGGGTATGAGGTAGATCAGTGCTTCGTGCAAGAGATAATGTGATATCACATAAAGTATGGCGGTTGTCCATGATATGCTGAAGAATACACCGCTCAGGGAGATTATTGGGTACTTTATTGACCTAAATGATATGAAGAGTATTACAGCAATGACTGCCACGATTAGTACGGCCAGTTCTAAATAGGTATGATTGCTCTGGTTCCTCTCATCTATTACTCCTGAGGTAAGACCCCCCACTATGAGTGAACTGTTGTCCCTGAGATGCGATACAAAGTTGATGGCAGCAGGTGTATATGGATCATAGGATGTGTATACTGAAAAGTAGGCATATTTTCCATTATCTGTGATATAGGAGGAATAGTTCGCCGATGCTGAAAATGATGTACCGGTGCTGTATGGTCCAACAACCTTTTCCGCCCCCTTCATGGAGAGAAGAGACTTTGAAAGATTCTGCAGCGTTGATTTGTCTGAAACCGATTGGAGGGAACTGTTGTGCAGTGGAACGATTACGTAAACTGGATATAAAATATTCGCCCCGAATTTTGAATTGATCTCGTTGAGTGCCGATACACTTGACACTGTTGAAGGAAGTCCTGTTTCAAAGTTGTATGTCGTTGGAAGGGTGAAGAAGAAATACATTGCAGGAGCTGCAACAAGGACTATAACCGCCGCAACAGCAAACTTGTGTTTTGTTGATATGCCTGATGCCTTGTAGAACATCGAATCCTTATGGTAGTTTTCTTTCAGAGGTTTCATTCCCCTTTTCATGAACAGGTTTTTTCCAAATATGGAAAGCACCGATGGGAGAAGTGTTGAAACAAGGAGAAGGGTGAGCATTATTGCTGTGAACAAAACTGTTCCCCATGTCCTGTATCCAGGTACGAATGAAAAGGTTGCCAGACTTGCTGCAACAGTTATTCCGCTGATTATAACTGATCTTCTGGACCTTGTGGATGCAGTCTCCAGAGCTTCCTCATGAGTCCTGCCTTCTCTTCTCTCCTGCCTGTATCTTGCCACTATGAATACGAAGTAATCCGTGGCAACCCCCAGAAGAACCGCTGTCAGTGTATAGTTGACAACATAGTTCACATGACTGACCAGAATGCCGGTGATGAATATTGAAACGTATCCAAGAAGGGTGGCAATTGATACAAAAATCAGGTTGATAATTGCCGATCTGTATGATACAAGTGTTATGAAGACTGCAATGGCAAGCGCAACGAAAATAAACCCGAAGAATGCACCTGAACTTGAAGAAAGCTGTTTGCTCTGGTATGATATTGCACCGTTTCCGGTGACATTGGCATTATTCCCGAAGTAGCTATGTGTTATTGTGGTAATGTTTGGCGTGGCAACCTCAGCGGGATAGAAGTCATTGGGACCAATATATCCGCTTTTCACATTGAACACCAATGAGATTAGGAATGTGGAGTTGTCGGGACTCACATACTGTGAGGTGATGAATGACGGAGCCCCCATAAGCCCATACATGTCCACATAATTTATGCCTGTGTTCCCTTTCTGTATAATGGCATTCAGAAGTTGAGATGATATATTATACCCAATATATGAAGATATAAATGAGGCCGAACTGTTGATAATTCCCTGAGGATACTGGGAAACGTTGGTGTAATTCAAAACCGCGCTGTAGAATAGCTGATTGTTTTTGAGAAGATTGATATCAGTACTATCTACAATAGAGGTCTGAACTCTTGACTGAATAGGGCTGCTGGAACTGGTGTTGTTGAATGATGAGAGAAAACCCTTCTCATAGGCTGATCCGTTGTATCCTGATTTTTCAGCTACTTTCCAGACAGTCAGGTTGCTGGAGAAATTTTTCATAAAGGCAGACGGGAAAGAATAGACCTGAAAGGCTGAGGAGTTGAAACCATTATATAGTGATATGACTGCCGACCTGTGACCTCCTATTTCATCATTTATCAGAGTTGCATACTGGGTAAAGGGCGATGTTGTACTTGTAAGGTTTTTTATTCCTGAATTCAGAAGTTTTTCCTGAAGTGAGATGGTTTTGGCGCCTATTCCCTTCATGAAAGGATTTTCATTCACCACAACTGTTAAAGACTGATTTTGCGGAAACTGACTGGAAAGTATGTTCTGAGCCCTCTGCGATTCACTGTTTGAAGATGTGGATACTGAATTGGAGTAGCTCAGATAGTGTGAATATGACATAACTGCAGGTACAGATGCAAGAGTAGCAACAATCCATATTATTATAACTGCCTTGCTGTGCTTTATTAGCCATTTTGGAAAGTTCATGATATCCCTTCATTGGTATGAGGTTATATTTCTTGATAAAAAAAATTTTTACAGATTATTTTAATCATAAGATCCATTGATGCTGCTATGTTTAGGATTACAAGTCCATGAAACTTTTTGACAATGCGCTGCATTTGGTATAAGAACTATATAAATCTATAAGGAAAACACCTATGGTCAGGTGAAGCTTAAATCGGGTTGTTTCTGAAAATTTATGTAACATTTAGATCAATAAGCTGGAGAATGTTTCTATTGGTCCAGTTTATGCAGGCATATTGTCAATATATCTTTTACTTAATAGAGTTTTATTTAAGTGTGATGATGTCAAAAGATTTAACTGTTAAGCGAGATGCTGCTGCATATTTTGTAATGATTAATCCAGTACCCATTACAGATATATTCAAGCTGTGGAAATATAAAACATGAACTGAGGCTTTCAGTCAGGACATGTTATTGCAATGTGTATTTTATCTCAATGTACATGGATCTCAGTGCATCCATCAACATTAGGAATGCCGGATTGATAAAGATAGGGGGTATTTTCAAATATAATGTAGATTGGATATATGCCAAAAAGGGGGATTTCGTTTATAGAAAAAAGAAGCCTCCTGCTTTAGCTGGGGGATGTCACATAGATCTCAACTTGATTCGCATTCTGATAGTCAACCCGTGTTATCCGAAATTGTTATCATCAGGAATTGTATTTTACATAAATGCGAACTGCTGAGGAAAACTCAGATATTTTCAATAAGTTTTACCAGGTTAGGGAAAGAACACTTAAGATTATTGAACCACTTTCAGTGGAAGATATGATCATACAGTGTGGGAATGATGCAAGTCCCATCAGGTGGCATCTTGCTCATACCACATGGTTCTTCGAAAAGTTTCTTTTGAAAAAATTTGTACCGGATTATACAGTTTTTGACAGGTCATTTGATTACCTATTCAATTCTTACTACGAAACTGTTGGTAGCTATTTTCCTAAAGCTTTGCGGGGCACCCAGTCAAGGCCAGGAGTCGAAAGGATCTTAGAATATAGGATGAGGGTTGAAAACGCTATTTCATCGCATATTGATGTTTTGCAGGGAGAAGAGGCCCTTTCTATTATGGAACTTGGCATTAACCATGAAGAACAGCATCAGGAACTTATGTTTATGGATATCAAGTACAATTTTTTCAACAATCCAACCTTTCCATCATACGTTGAGGCAAAACCCTTACCAACTTCAAAACCTGGAAAAATGAACTACATTCATCATGATGCAGGGCTTTTTGCAGTTGGGCATTCAGACAGCGGTTTTTCTTTTGACAACGAGACTCCAGTGCATAATGTATGGCTTAATGGTTTCGAGATAGGGGACAGACTGGTGACAAATGGGGAGTATCTGGAATTCATTGAGGATGGTGGTTACCAAAATCCAGTATACTGGCTTTCAGATGGGATTGAGGCGTCAAGAAAAAATAACTGGAAAGCACCCCTTTACTGGGTTGAGGAAGAAAATGGCTGGAAGAACTTTACACTCTCAGGATTGCAGGATATCAATATGGATGATCCAGTGTCACATGTGAGTTTCTATGAGGCAGATGCATATGCCAGATGGGCGGGAAAAAGGCTTCCAAGAGAGGAGGAGTGGGAGGTAGCATTCTCCGGAACAGAAAAATTATATCACGGAAATTTCATGGATTCATGGTATCTCAGACCTCTTCCTCTGGCTGAGAAAGATAAGGGATCCATGCAGGTTCTTGGCGACCTCTGGGAATGGACACAGAGTCCCTATGTTCCCTACCCTGGAAGTTCCCCTCTTCTAGGTTCAGTGGGGGAATACAATCATAAATTTATGGCCAACCAGATGGTTCTCAGAGGTGGTTCCTGCGTCACGCCGGCGGATCATATAAGATTAACATACAGAAATTTCTTCCAGCCGGATAAGAGATGGGAATTCAGTGGAATAAGGCTGGCCGGTGATATCTGATGGAATCCAGGGACAAGCTCAGAATTATAGACATGAAACCGAAAATTGCCCATTTCAGGGAGGAGATTGTGCTTGGTCTTCTGAAAACACCCAAGCAGATCAGCCCAAAGTTCTTCTATGACAAAACAGGATCTGAACTTTTCAACAGGATTACCACACTGGAAGAGTATTATCTCACCAGAAAGGAGAGAATGATCATAAAGGACAATATAGCTGAGATTTGCAGGCTTTTCCAAAATGGAAGCGCACTGGTGGAATACGGTAGTGGAGGATCAAGCAAGACCATGGAGATACTTGACCACTGCCATGGCATATCCACATATGTTCCACTTGATATTTCTGCATCACAGCTGGAAGAGACCGCAAAAAGGCTTTCGGAAAAATATCCGCACCTGAACATTGTAGCTCTTTGCGTGGATTATACAACCCGTTTTGAAATACCCTTCCTTCAACTTACAGGAAACATAATAGCCCTTTTTCTGGGTTCCACCATAGGTAATTTTGAACCTGAAGAGGCTTCCGCATTCCTCTGGAATGTCATGGACATGATGGGTCCAGAGGATGGAATCGTCATAGGGGTGGATCTGAAAAAAGATCCGTCGGTACTGGAGGCTGCGTATAACGATTCAGAGGGTGTGACTGCACAGTTCAACCTGAATCTTATAACGAGGATTAACAGGGAGTTCGGAACTTCTCTGGATGTTTCCAGCTTCAGCCATGTGGCCTTTTACAATAGGAAGGTGGGCAGGATTGAGATGCACCTTGAAGTCATGAAAGAAATGGAGGTTATGCTGGATGGAAACCTTATAAAATTCAATAAGGGAGAACTCATCCATACAGAGAATTCATACAAATATGATATAGAGGAGTTTGAAAAACTGGCCAGGAGAAACCATCTATCCTTGGAAAGGGTATGGAAAGATCCCCAGGATTATTTTGGCCTGTTTCTTCTCAGAAAGATTTAGACGGGATTACTTATCCTGGTTTTCAACTGTGTATTTTCTCACAGATCGGAATGGCCTGAAATATTTCCCGTTTCCATTATAGAATTTTGAGAAGAATTCCACATATAGAAGCCTGGCCCCCTGTATTCCAGGTTCAAATACCGCTATTACAAGGTTGAAGAACTGGCCCAATATAAGTATTATAATTCCTACAACGGCCAAAAGAGGAGATTTATCCACACCCTTCATGAAGATGAGATCTACCACCTGGGCAAGCACAACGGATGCCAGGAGTATACCAAGTATCCTGGTGTATGAAAGCACATGGCTTATTATGGACGGTATTTCCATTGCGCCTCTTCCCTTCTCTGTTATCAGGATTACAATTAGCCCTGCTATTATCATCCCAACTGCTATTGGCGTTGACAGGCTGACTGCCGGATTCAGAGAGGTATCATGATGTATAAGGTTCAGACCAACTATGGCTATGCCCCATGCCAGCAGTATCCATCCAATCTTCCCCACCGATCCTTTTCTGTGCCCCCTTCTTGCTTCATTTATGAACCCGAGAACCAGGCCAAATGTCACCATGGCCAGCCCTATGTAACCTGAAAGGAGAAGGAGTTTCGGTATAACAAGTGAGACGTGGAATATAACAATAGGTGTAGGGGGAAATGCCCCTATGTGTGTGCCAGAGAAGCCTGTGGATGTCTGGAATAGTGTTACTGGAAGAACTGGAAATCCGAAGAAATTGTTGAACATTAGCCCCACTATTATTGCAAGTATTGAACCTGGAATAAGTGTTTTTCCAAGCACTCTCAATGGATTTTTCCCAAGTACTGTAAGGGCAAATGCACTTAGTTTTTTAGGTATATGTGAATTTGCCCTTGGATGATCAATCCTCTTCACCAGCCACATTGCACCAAAAAGTATTATTAGCCCATAACCCCAGTCTCCAACCATTATGCCGAAGAATATTGGGAATATGATGCCAAAAATAAGGGTGGGGTCAAATTCAGTGGACTGTGGGAGCGAGTAAAATCTCACAAAAAACTCAAAAAGCCTGAATCTTCTGGGATTGTTGAAAAGAGTGGGAGGTTCTTCACTGGTTTCAACCATGCTTACCAGTGATGCCCCTGCTGAGGTACTTTCCACAACTTTTTTCAGTTTATCGACTCGCCTGGCAGGGACCCAACCCTCCATTACAAATACATTCTTTGTTGATGGAAGCTTCTCCGAGACCTCCATTTTACGGGCCTCTATTTCTAGAGCTTCCCTGTATTGAACAACCCTCTCATAATATGTTCTTGACATGTCCATAAGGTCATTCCTGACAGCCCTCAATGCCTCCTCAGCCTTATTTTTCTTATCCATCAGCATTGATCTGTACTCTGCCGGAGAACCGGACATGACGGGTATGTGAAGCAAATCGAATGATTGATCGGTTGCCGCTTTCCCGAACTCTGATTCAAGATTTTCTGGAATAGAAACAATGTAATTTCCGGATGGGAGTGGAAAAATGGATGCCTCCGGAATCCTCTGTTTTATCATTTCAGGCAGAATCTTTTCTTCCTTTGCTATTGCAACGTATGATGTTATGAATGAATTATTGTATATTGAGAGATCGTAATTCAGCCCTTCAATGAGATCCAGAACGTGCAGCCTCATGGAAATCTCCTTCAATTCTCCCTGTATGTCTGTCTCCGAGTCTTTAAGTGATTCCAGGTCAGAGCTGATGTTAATCTTTTCCGCTTCTTCCATGAGTATATCAAGCGGGACATTTTCCATTCTGGATTTAACCTCTATTGGTGGGAGAACCATCTCATAACTCCTGAATCTCTGCAGCAAAGTGGAGAGTTTTCTGTACTGATCCCCTGATACTCCTCTGTCAAGAATTTTCTCAATGTCAGGGTCAACAGGCTCAAGCTGCAGGAAACCCGCATCATGTATTGATGAAATTATAAAATGCTTTTTTGAATTGGATCCGATGATCCTGACTTTGGACATTTTTTCAGGATAAAGTACCATAATCAGTCTCCTTTTATATAGTCAAACAGTGCCTTTTCCACAAGTTTCTCAATATCCTTATCGCTGATTTTCAGTGAGAGTTTTTCAGCTTTCAACCTTCCTTTTTCTCTTATCTCAATGGACCTCTTTTCAAGATGAGATCTGAAAGTTTCCATATTTTTTCTGAAATCCTCCTCACTCTTCAGCATGTATTTCTGAACCTCATTTTCCAAACTCCGTCTGAGATCCGAAAGCCTCTCCTCATACTCCTTCATTGCTTTTTCTATCTCTTTACTGGCAGAGTCCTCTGCCTCTCTGATCAATTTAAGTTTTTCAAGATCGTCAGTCATCAGAACACCCCCAGTGCAAACATCACCAGAATTACAGCAACAAGGGTAGGGTTGAGAATGAGAAAAGCCATGCGAATCCTTCGGAACTTTCTCAGTGCAGGATTTGATCTGATCTGTTCCTTCGTGAAATAAGGTTCCTGAACTTTCCACGGTTTCCATGTCTGCCTATACAACCTCTCCAGCCCCCTCCTTTCTCTCCATCTTTTTCTTTATGAATTTCAATGTAGCAAATGTATCTCTTTCAATCTCGTCCAAATGCATCCGAATTATCTTTGCAGTTTTCGTCAATTCCGGAATCAGGATGTTCTCTATGGCATTTGATCTCCTCTTGGTGTTCTCTATCTCATGGAGAAGCTTCCTCATTGAGTTCTCCTTCTCTGCTATTTCAATAATTGACTGGAAAACCCGCTCAAATTTCCTGATGGAATCATTTATTGAGACTGGAACAGAAATTGTCCTGTAAACATTTGAAAGGACGGTCTGGCTGTAACTCATGGTAAGCTCCGGTATCTTCACCCCCATGACGTTTTTTACACCTGAATCAACCTTCTGGTTTGCGGACATGTATGCCACTGTCTCCATCATCATTGGACCTTCTATGACTTCAGCCATTTTAACTGACTGTATTGCATCTCCCACCTCCTGGCGGAGATTTTCCCTCATTCCCTTAACCTGCCTGCTGATATTGAAGAATTCAAGCACAAGGGATGATCGTTTCATTTTCAGCAGATCAAGACCTCTCTGTGCAAGCTTTATCCGCTTCTTGGTCTTTATCAGTTCGATCCTTGTAGGCCTTATATCCACTGATGGCATATTACTCCTTCTTCCATTTCCCGTATTTTGCAATGAAGTCTTTCTTCACTCTCTTCATGTCGCTTTCAGGCAGTGCGGATAGAAGTTCCCAGCCCAGATCAAGGGTTGTCTCTATACTTCTGTCCTCATATACATCCTGATTTATGAAACGTTTTTCAAATTCATCGGCAAATTTCAGGTAAAGCCTGTCATTTGCCCCAAGTGCCTCCTCTCCAACAATTGCACTAAGCGACCTGAGATCCTTTCCGTTGGCATATGCAGAGTACAGCTGGTCAGCCACGCCTCTGTGATCCTCCCGTGTCCTTCCTCCACCTATTCCCTGGTTCATCAGCCTTGACAGGGAAGGGAGAACATCTATTGGCGGATATACGCCCTTTCTTAACAGATCCCTGCTTAGTACAGTCTGCCCCTCAGTTATATATCCCGTTAGATCAGGTATTGGGTTTGTTATGTCATCGCCAGGCATTGTGAGTATGGGTATCTGGGTTATAGAACCATTCTTCCCCTTAATTTTTCCCGCTCTTTCATAAATCGTGCTCAGATCAGTGTACATGTATCCAGGAAATCCTCTCCTTCCCGGAACTTCTTCCCTTGCCGATGAAATCTCCCTCAATGCCTCGCAGTAATTGGTCATGTCTGTCAGGATTACCAGTATATGCATCTCCCTTTCATAGGCCAGGTATTCTGCCATTGTAAGTGCCATCTTTGGCAGTATAATCCGCTCCATTGAAGGGTCCGATGAAAGGTTAAGGAAAAGGGCTGCCCGTGAAAGTGATCCTGTACTCCTGAACTCATTTATGAAATAGTTTGCCTCTTCGCTGGTTATACCCATGGCGCCAAAGACCACAGCAAAATCCTCGTCCTTCCCCACCACCTTTGCCTGCCTGGCAATCTGGGCTGCAAGTATGTTGTGAGGAAGCCCTGAAGATGAAAATATTGGAAGCTTCTGACCCCTTACCAGCGTGTTCATTCCGTCTATGGCAGATATGCCTGTCTGGATGAACTCTGACGGTTCCTCCCTGGAATAAGGATTTATTGCATTTCCAACAACCTCTACCTTCTCCTTGCTAACGATGGGTGCCAGCCCATCAATTGGTTCTGCCAGTCCATTGAATATTCTTCCAAGAACTTCGTCGGATACATTTACCTCTGCTGTATGCCCCCTGAACTTTACCTTTGTTTCACCTATTCCAATTCCTGAGGTTGGGCCGAATACCTGAACAACTGCCACCCCCTTTGCCGTATCAAGCACCTGACCCAGCCTTGAAGACCCATCGGGCATATCTATCTGGACCAGTTCATTGTATGCAGCATTTGGAACCTTTTCAACGAACAAAAGCGGCCCACTAATCTGTGAAATTGATTTATAACTAATCTCAGCCATTACTGCGCCTCCGTCAATTTTGCCACATCCCCTATTATCTCTTTCCTCAGCTGTTCCTGGAAATCCTTGAACTTATCTTCAGGAACCTCTTTCATCCTTGATATCTTTTCCCGGGATGGCATTGATGAGATCTGTGTCATTGTGAATCCCTTGTCCAGTGCCAGTATCTGCTGCCTTCCCATCTCAAGTATAAGCGAGATCATACCGTACTGTTTTTCCATTGAGCAGTACTGGTCTATGTCATCAAACGCACTCTGTTGAAGGAAATCCTCCCTTATCATCCTTGCTATATCCAGAACAGATTTCTCCTTTTCTGGAAGGGCATCAAAACCCACCAGCTGCACGACTTCCTGAAGTTCTGATTCCTTCTGCAGTATTCCCATTGACTCTTTATAAATGCTTCCCCAGTCCTTTGCAATGTTTTCCGAGTACCACTTTAGAAGGTCCCCCTGATATAGAGAATAGCTGTTCAGCCAGTTGATTGATGGGAAATGCCTTCTTGATGCAAGTGAGGCGTCCAGTGCCCAGAAAACTCTGGTTACACGGAGTGTGTTCTGAGAAACCGGCTCAGATATATCCCCTCCAGGAGGTGAGACTGCACCCACTATTGTTATTGATCCTGTTCTCTCATCATTTGATTTAACGATGGCATTTCCTGATCTTTCATAGAATTCAGAAAGCCTTCTTCCAAGGTAAGCCGGATAACCCTCCTCTCCGGGCATTTCCTCCAGCCTACCCGATATTTCCCGAAGGGCTTCTGCCCATCTTGAAGTACTGTCGGCCATGAGGGCCACGTTATAGCCCATATCTCTGTAATATTCTGCTATTGTGATTCCCGTATATATGCTTGCCTCTCTGGCCGCAACAGGCATATTGGAAGTATTGGCGATAAGTACTGTCCTTTCCATCAGTGGCCTTCCGCTTCTTGGGTCCTGGAGTTCCGGGAAGGTTGTGAGAATCTCGGTCATCTCATTTCCTCTTTCTCCGCATCCCACGTAAACCACTATATCGCTGTCAGCCCATTTTGAAAGCTGATGCTGCACAACTGTATTGTGCAGAACAATTCCGCCATTTCCACCTATAAAATTGCTTCCATAATCAGGTACTGAGAGATCATAAACGTATGTGTCACCCATCTCAACGGAAACCTCAACGACAACGTCACTGAATATCTGGAGTGGAATATTGGTGCTACCGGATACTGTCTCCTGCAGCATTCTATTCAATGGTGATTTTGCATATGAATCAATTTCTGATCTGGAAATATCAATTCTCTCTCTTGATCCATTCATTCCAACAGACATGATCCTGTCGCCTGGTCTGATGTTTATTGCCATTTTTTCTGAAATTTTACCTTCGTATTCCACAAAGAGCTTGTGGATGGGCGTAACCGAAACACCTCTTCCAGATTCTGTTTTAACATTGACCATGGCGCTGCTCTTTCCTCTGTATATAACAGAGCTGGTGCTCCTTACAATCTTTCCGTCGACCATTGAGAACAGACTCAATGGCTTAGTAAGGTAAACAATCTGTTCATCTTTGCCGTACTCTGTGACTCCCGTTTTCTTAAGCTGTACAAACAGATCTTCGATTAAAATTTCAGAACTGTCTCCAAGTAGAACTGGGGTTTTACCTGAAACACATTTACCGGATCCGAATGGTCCCGGAACTGCCACAGTTCCTCCCTTTGCAACTGGGAAGAAGGTGTCTATTACCCTCTGTCCTGTGAGAAGAGGAACTTCTGGAGCAAGCTTTTTTTCAACCTTCCTTGCAACTCTTACTGGCCACTCTTGGCTGAGTTTTATCTCTTTCTCTCCCTTTTCTGTCTTAATTTTTCCTATTATATCGTTTATTGTGAAGTTTCCTGATTTCAGTTGAGTGACCTTTCCCGAAATTCCAAAAGGTACCATAACTTTGTGATTTATAATGCCGGTCTCCTGAACTTCCCCAAGAATCTGCCCTTCGGTTACTTCATCACCGGCTTTGCATAATGCCCTGAAATCCCATTTCTTCTCGGTGTTAAGAGGGGATGCGGAGTAACCTCTTTTAATGAAATCGCCTGTCTTTTCCCTTATTACGTCCAAAGGCCTCTGTATTCCGTCGTATATTGACCCCAGTAGCCCCGGACCCAGTGTTACTGAGAGAGGATGATTTTCGTTTAGAACCTTTTCGCCGGGTTTTATGCCACTTGTATCCTCGTAAACCTGTATTGTGGATCTGTTTCCCTCAATTTTTATGACTTCGCCAATAAGGCCGATTTCTCCCACACGCACAACATCATACATCTTGATGTCTTCCAGATCTTCTGCAATAACAACCGGTCCTGAAATTCTTGAAATTTTTCCCATAATTCACCGTCCTATATCCACGCCGAGAACCCTCTTTGCCAGCTGTGCTATGGATTCTTCTTCCTCGCTTCCTGGAAGAGGCACGAACACAACAACTGGCTTGGTTGAGGATTCCAGTTTTGAAAGTAATTTAGCATCCATGTTTCTCCTGAGATTCTGTGAGATCATAATAACTGAATGCTTACCTGTTTTATAAATCTCCATGACTTTTTCCACGCCCTTCTCACCATCAGCCATGTATGAGTCTTCAATGCCTATAAGCCTGAACCCCATAACAAGTTCCCTTTCTCCAATGACTGCTATAGTTCCTGAAAACAGATTTTTTTTTGCCATAAAAACACCTATGATGGAATCAAGATCCTTGAAAGGGTATCCTTTTCAACATTATTGAGAATACCGTTTAACACTATCCTGAGATTCTCCCGCTCGGCCTCTGCCCTCAAAATAAAGGAAAAAGTTGAACCTATTGAAAGAGCCTGAGACCTAAATATTTCCATATATCTTGTGAAAAGAAATTTTTGAAGTGTAACATTAACATAATAGAGGTCTCCTGTTCGTCTGTATATATCCATGGCATCCTCCAGATTTCCATAGCCGGATATTCCTGATAGTATTTCACCTACATCTCTCTTGTCATAGAGACTCTGCAGATCAGAAATGGATAGGCTGCCGATTACCCTGAACGATTCAGAAAATCTTTCAAATTCAATACCCATATCTTTTCCCTTAATAACCGTCATTATATTTCTGACATCAATCTGATTCTTGATTAAGGAAATGACAGATGCTTCGTCTCCATTGTAAAACCTAACAGTTCCCATTAGTGTATCGTAATAATATGTATCGAATGCAGATAGAAGTATTGAGATATCGCCGCTCTTATGGTATCTGTCCATATGCTGAAGAATTGAAGGCCCGAATCCAAAATATGTCAGGTATGAAACCACCTCTTCCACCGTACCTTTTGACATAAGATTTCGGAAATCCTCATTGGAAAGGTTTCCCGCGAAAAGGCCCATTGGCAGATCACGAAAACTCAAAATGAACATTTCATTCTGCTTGAGATCATACCCCATAAACTTTGACGCAAGAATTGATTTAATATTTTCAATGTCCCACTTTGAAAGATATGCCCTTACTGTATTCTTCGCCAGTGGAGGTACACTGAAAAGGGCAACTCTGTTTTTCCTTATAAAATTCCTGTTTAGACTCATCTGAAGCAATTCGGGATTCTTATAGGATGATGAAAGGGCGGATATATCTTCCGAATATCCAGTCTTTGTGAGTTCATTGGTTATATCGTCCATGCTTTTAAGATCCAGAAGAGAAGTTATGAAATCAAATTTGAGAAACTCTGTCTCGTGGGATTTTATCCTGCCATAATTGCCGGAGTATGTGGAGTCCATCTATATTTCCCCAATACCTTCAAGAATGCCCACGGATAATTTTTCCCGTATATCTGCCATTATTGTATCTGTTGTAAGATCAAGCTCCATAGAACCGTCCTTTGAAACCGCCTTTATTCCGCCTTTCGTAATTTCATCGGAAGCTACTATGTTAATTCCCTTATGTTCGGATAGTTTTGGAATATCTGCCTTTGACGCCTTAATTGTGCATCCTGTACCCAGACTCTTCTTTGCTATTGCAATCATTGATTCAAGAATCTCAGGATAATTTTTCCACTGCTGTAAATCTTCAAGATAGAAAGTTGCCTTTGCAAGACCGGTTTCCATGAGTTCATTATACTTCTTTCTAACAGATGTCCTTGAATCCAGTTCTGCTTCGCTAATCTCCTTTCTTTCAAGCAAGGACTTTTCGTTTGCTATTTTTTTTTCGTAATCTTCAGATATCTTCTTGATTCTTCTCTCGGCATCAAGGCGTAGCTTAAGCTCATCTTCCTGGAATTTTCTTGAAAGGTTTTCGAGATCCAGATCTTTTTTATTCTGGATATCCTTTATAATTTCTTCCAGCGTCATCAGAAACCTTTCTTTCAGAGTATGCCAAGAAGAAGGATAAGACCCAGAACAAAACCTATAATCCACAGAGTCTCCGGAATAACGAAGAATATGAGGACCTGACCAAATTTCTCAGGCTTTTCGGCTATTATGCCCATTCCTGCAGCACCAATTCCCTGCTGAGCCATACCGGTTCCTATTAAGCCCCCGGCAATGGCTATGGAAGCTGCAACCGCAAGAATAGCAGACACTTCAGTCAATACCATTTAATTTCCACCGAAGGATTATTGAGGGGTGTTATATAAAAGTGATTGATAATCTCTATTTTATCAACCTCAAGTATTAATTTAGATAAATAGTGAAAAATTAATATTTCACAAAATAGTCATGAGTTCATGGATAAGATATGTCCGGGATGTAAAACAAACATGAAAGCGATGGGCAACATGAATTTTAGAGTTGGAGGATATACTGGCATTGGAGGCATGTTCCTGGGAGGATGGAATGAACTTTCGGAAAAGACGCAGACGTTTGCACTATACAAATGCTACCAGTGCGGAAGAATTGATTTCTACGAACCGGAAATTGAAAGCAGCGGAGAAAAGAAACATCACTTTCTCTAATTTTCAAGAGAAGATTCAACAGCCTTGCTGCTGTTTATCCTGCTCTTTCCTGATGGATCCTCTATTATAACCGAAAATGGAGACACCTCACCTTTAAGATTCTTGAGAATTTTTTCCCTTACTTCAAAAAATATTTCTGGATTTTCCTCGTCCTTTCCTATAAAGTCAATTTTTTCAAGAAACTTTTCGAGCACAGCCTCAACGGTGGTTATCTCTCCATATGATTCAAGACCGGGTGATATCTCAGCACCAAATTCCGGGATTAACAGTTTCCCGTTTGCCGACCTGTAGATTATGATTCTAAGGTCCTCACGGTTTTCGATTAAAACAGTTATTTTCTTTGGCTCCTTGCCAACCTGGGACGATAACTTGTTTGATTTATAAAGACAGTTTTTGCAGAAATACGTTTCAATTGAAATCTCTTCTTCGTAGGCTATCTTTGCCTCATAAAAAATGTAGTAAAGATGCTCCCCGCATACGGGACATGGATTCTGGGTTTTTACCTCCATGAGTTCATTCAGATGAATCACCTATCATAGGCAGTAATCCATGACTTAAGAGGTTCTGTTATGAAATATTTTGCCTTTTTCAGATCATTAACGCTTTCAGAACCTGTCAGGAACATTGCAACCTTAAAGTCCCTGATAAGGAATTTTATCTGATCTTCCAGATCCTCCTGAGACTGATCTGCATTTTTTAAAAGTGATCTGGCAAATCCCCCAAGTTCTCCCCCCATAAGTATTACCTTTGCCAGGTCAAGGCCGTTTCTCAGCCCCCCACTTCCAAATACCGGTAAACCCACGCTGCAGTACTTTATTGATGCGGGAGATGGTATCCCCCAGTTCCAAAACGTTTTTCCAGCATTCATTTTTTCTTTGTCGTCAGTTTTCACTGCCCTGAAATATTCAATTGCTGCAAATGATGTTCCTCCCAACCCCCCTACATCAATTGCCTTAACTCCCTTATCTTTAAGCATGAGTGCAGCTTCCCTGGAAAATCCGTTTCCTGTCTCTTTAGCGATGACGGGGTAGCTGCCGGCTATCTCCCCAATACGCTTCAGTATCCCCTTTGCATTTCTGTCTCCTTCGGGTTGCACCATCTCCTGAAGAAAATTAAAATGAATTATGAGAAAGTTTGCTCCAATAAGGTTGAAAAGGTATTCGATATCGCCATCGGAAAATGCCCTTTTTGATTGTGATATCAGTTGTGGAGCACCAATATTGGCCATTTTCATCGGTATCTTTTTTTCTGCCAGCATGGAGTATGTGTCTGCGAGTTCTCTTTTTTCCACGGCTGCCCTCATGCTTCCAACCCCCATGCCGATGCCAAATTTCTCAGCCATGTTTGAGAGATTCTCGTTTATTCTCTTGGCCAGAGGAGTACCACCGGTCATTGAAGAAATTATCAGTGGAAAATTAAGTCTCTTTCCCATTACCTCAACTTGAGTATTTATGCTGTCAAAATCAATTTCCGGAACAGCCTGGTGTATGATGTGTATATCATCCCAGAAGTTATGATCAGCAGTGACATTTTCTTTTTCAGCAATTTTCACATGTTCCTCTTTCCTGTTTTCTATCAAATCAACACCGTCCCTATGAATTCCTTTTTCCCAATGCTTCTAATTCTATCCGGAAAATATCCGTTTAGAAGGAAAACTTCTGATCCCGTTTCCTTTACCTGTTTCATAATCTCATACTTGTGCCCCAATCCACCGGTTACGTCTATAGTATCATTTTCAAAATTTGCCCTCGACTTTACCTCTTTCATAAGTTTTGCATGTTGGTAAAGCTTTGGATTCTTATCAAAAATTCCATCTATATCTGAGATAAATATGACTCTTTCCGGCTTGAAAACTCTGGCTAAATCAAGAACCAGATCGTCTCCAGAATATATGCCAACGTAGTCTGGGGATTTAAAATAGACATCACCGTATGTGACCGGAGTTATATGATTTTCAACAAGCAGCTTGAATATTTCCAAGTTTTTTTTCTCCCCGTTTATAAAGGATGATGGAGATATTGGAAATATGTCATGGTTTTTCTTGTGAAATAACTCCACAAGTTTTTGATCAAGTGACCCCATATCATTGTGTATTATTGCAACCCCTCTCTCATTTTTGCTGTCAACTTGACCTGGAAATCCGTATCTTTTTGCCATTATGTGCCCGAATGAACCCCCACCATGAACAAGTATCAATTCTTCTCCAAGATCAGTTATAACATCAACTATTTTTGTTGTTGTTTCACGCCTGAAAGTCTTGTATCTGGATTTATCGGTAATTACACTGCCTCCCAGCTTAATGATTAACATAAACAATCTTCGAATGCGAGGTTATTTCTGTTAGGGATTAAAACTATCTGCATTTAACCTAGAATTATCATTTGTCTTTTCAAATAACTACTTACAAAAGCAAAAATAATAAATGTAGTAAGCCTAATCCGTTTGCCCTCTTTTGTTAAGGGCCGGTAGATCAGCGGTAGATCGCCTGCTTTGCAAGCAGGAGGCCTCGGGTTCAAATCCCGACCGGTCCATACTGTCCGGACCCCCGGGAAAGTTAACCCATCAAAAAACCCATCTTTTTGGCCTCCTGTATTGCGTCGTCCTGGGTCGGATGCAGATATATCTGTGTGGAGGAGAGATCCTTATTCCCGAGGAGCCTTAAAAGGTAAAAACACTCATCCCCTTCCTGAAGAGAGCTGTAGCATAGATATGCCTTGCCATGTGGGGATTAAACCTCACTTCCGTCTTCATGGCCACGGGGGAACACCTCTTCCTGAAGTAGTTATAGGACATTTTGCCCGATTTGGAATTGAAAAGGTATTCGCAGTCCATCCTTTCCGGATAAAGGAGATATGATTCAATTGCCTCGGGAGGCGGATAGATCTCCCTTTTCTTCAGTCCCTTGCCCGTCACGATGATCCGGTCAGAGAATATGTCGGATTTGTTCAGGTCACAGACCTCCTGAAGTCTTACTCCCGTGCCAAAAAGCAGGTAGAACATGACCTTCTCCTTCTTCTCGGTGGTTTATAATTTTATCACGAATGAATCCTGTTCATGAAAATACCTTAACTCTTTCTGGGCACTTAATTTCAGCCAGCTATTGATGATCTTTATGTATTCATTGGCGGGAAGAATCATCCTCCAGAGATTTATCCCGGTCTCAGGTCTATTGACATAAATCTTCAGGTGAATACAATTTCTATCCTAACGCTCAATAAAAAGATGAAAACCTACAGAACACTGCCTTTGCATCCTGAATTAAAGGAGGCACTTATGCAGTACTTTCTGGAATTTCACATCGACAACAAATCTACAGAACCTCTTTTTCCCGTGAGGAGGCAATCCGTTCCGGGAGCTTTTTTGCAGCTATTTTTCCCGTAATTGTGGTCACCCTGTTCATGGTAAGTTCATCTGCCAATGTAACTTCCAATTATGAGACAGTAACTGCTTCACCACCAAGCATATCTTACGGGCAGCAGGCTTATGGTATGACATTGGCAAATGACATCATGAACCTGCAACATTTGATCCTTTCAAGCTACAACCTTCACAAAGACAGTTCAGCCCCAAATCTGACATCAGGTGCGTTCTCACTGAACTATGGCGGAGGATACCTTGAAAATACTGGAATATATACCATACCTATGCATTCCTGAATGGCTCTTCCAGGCCAGCCGCCGGCATTTTCAGTTCTTATTCCTCCAACGGTACAATCCTGGTAGCAATATTCATCTCAGCGAATACTGAAAGCATATTCAACGCGCTGTCCCAGGATGAGATAATCAACAGTTCAATTATAAAGGCACTGCAATCGGAAAAATATTATAACCTTATTCCCCAGTCTACAATTATTGAAGTTTCACTTGGTAATGTCAGCAGCACTTCACCAGCCCTATACAAGGAAGCCTCGGAAATTTCGTCTTCAATCGGTGGAAGTCCACCTGTTTAATTCCTTGGATTGAATCTTCCATTCTCATCCACTTCAGGATCCAACCTGTATACCTCACTATTTGCATACTCTTTCAAATCCTCACTGTCAAATGTGGGGAAAAAACTGGTGCAGACCTATGGAGAACCATATTTCAGCGGAGGATGATATCCAATTTTCAGCAATGGGATAAAAATGGGACGCTCATTCCGGGGTATGGTGGAAATAGCGTAGAAGCACCCATTCTTATCGCGGGGAGTTCAATTCGTCTGAACTCCCTTCAAGTATGAGTAACTACGCTTCTTTGGCGTATAACGTCAGTCCAGTAACTGGAGCGGTCTCGTTCATGGGTGGACTTTTCCTTCAAGAACATGTGATTCATTCATCTGCAGTCACACATACCATCAGTGCAGCACAGATCTTCGGATATCGTGGGAATTTGTCCTTCGTCGGGAACAGTACAGCTTATGCCCTTTCATTGATGTATCCATGGTCTTCCTCTTTTAATGCTACCCCAAACTACCTGTTGGAACTGTTCTCCAATGACAGGAGTTTTTCTGGCATTGGTTCACCTTCCGCCACAAATTTCAACTCCATTTCGTCGGGCTCCCAGCTTAACCTTTCAAGACTGAGCTTTACGATCATCTGAGCAGAAAACCCACGACTTAAGTCATGCAATGAAATCCTCAGCAACGAATTGATCCGAAAGGACTTCTGTGCGAGGTTGAGAACGTTGCAATCCCTTTGGATAGAGAGTATGTCTCTTCTGATAGTGGCCGTCTAATCTGTTCTCGATCAAAAACCAGAGGAGTAAAAAGACTTAATACGGCTCACCGTATATACGGTTAGATGGTTAAGACAAAAATTACCGTTTCCGTGGAAAAGCAAGTATTAGACAATGCGAAACTGGCTTTATTGAAGAAAAGGAGAACGCTCAGTGCCTACATTGAAAATTCACTCCGATCCCTTTCCACATCTGAGATCCTGAATGACATATGCAAGGAACTTAACCTCGATTGTAGATATATTAGCGGAGAAGATGTGGAAAAAGATAGGCCCGATCTCACTGGAAGAGTATACTCAGAAACCGAAGTAAGGGAGTTGCGAGATGAACGCGACTTACGTCTATCTTGATACCAGCATATTGATCAAAAGGTACGTTAAGGAGGAGAACAGCAACATTGCTGACGCCTACTTTCACCAGGCCCAGCGTGGAGAGGTCGTTGTTTGCATGTCAGAGATCAATCTTGGAGAGGCAGCCGTTGTTTTCGACAAATATTCCAAAAGGATGGGGATAGATGCGGGCAAACAACTCCAGACTATGCTAAGTGAGCTGATCTTACTCGAAAGGTCCTCTTCAGTTGAAATATATCCTGTAAGCAGCAAGATAATAAGGAGAGCAATCAATATTGTTCTTGAAGAACATATATACATTGTAGATGCAATTCAACTGGAAACTTGCATTGAAGTGGGTGATGCCATGTTCTGCTCTGCTGACATAAAACTTAATACAACGGCTAGGAAATTAGGCATAGAAACAGCACTATGAGTGCCTTGAAATGCTTTTCCTTTGTATTTTTGAAGCTTCAGATCCGAAATTAGTACCAATCTCTGATCCAATGGGAGAACAGCAGCTATATTCTTGTTTAAGGGACTTGCAACGGTATCCACCTGAACCCTAACCAGATTGGTCCATTTTGAAGAATCTTCTCCCAATCATGGATAGAATAAATACATTGATCAGACGGGTCTTTGATTTTTCCAGCTTGAGATCGTGTCATCTAAATTTGATCTTAATCTTTAACAGAGCCTTCAGAGCCACAATTTTGGCAGACTATAATTGTCCCAGGGCTGACCAATTCTCCTGGAATCTTTATCCAGCCCTATATTCCACAGGTTTCCGGTCCCATTGGGTCTTCTGAATATTTCTCCCACATTTTCTGCATTTAATATCTGTTTCCATGTTTGTAATTGCTCTTATGAATTTTTAAAGGCATTAAGAGATCTAAAACATCGCAAAGAAAGGCGGGAATAGAAGCATTCTCGTAAAACATTAAGCAAATCACAGTCGGTCCACTAGTTGATTCTAGCAATAAAACCAAAGTCATCTCTACTTGTCAAAACTTGTCGGATTACATAAGAATTGTATATAACGATGCATTATTCTCTTTGTATGTTTTCAAGAAGTGATTTGCTACTTTCTTTCATCTACGCGTGGGGAAAGTCAAAGAAAAACAATGAACCGATCCCATCGGTTACACATTTACAAAAAGAAATTTTCCTCCTCTGCATAAGAACTCCGTTCGCAGAAATGAAAGATGTCTATCGCTTCGAACCTCTCTGGTATGGTCCATTTTCTAAGGAACTTTCCGGTGACCTTACTGATTTACAAGCAAGAGGGGTAATTTCATTTGATGAGTTGAGGCTTACCAGCGAAGGATTTAAAATTGCCTCCTCAGTTTGGAAAGACTTGACAGAATTTGAAAAACAACAAATATTTGACGTCAAAGCTAAATTCAACCATATGAGTTTAACAGAATTGCTCGATACAGTGTATTCAAGATACCCAAAATTCACTAAGAGATCGGCCCTCAAGAAAGAGGTGGTCGATAAGTACTTTGCTGATTTTCTGCAGGAGAATGAAATAACTGAAGAAGATGTTGTTTCTGCCGTCAACATGGCTAAGAAGGCTTTGAGGCAATAAATGAAACTAATAATAGACACCAATGTCGTGATTGCCTATCTGATGTCTGGGTCCACCGATTCCTCAAATTCGAAGGTATGCAATAGAGTGGCAAATGGCTTAGATAAGGCATTTACTTGTGATATACTCTATGGTGAGTTGAAAAGACTTATTGATTTAGATCCGGATGTGATTGAGAAAATTTCACTGAATGGAAAGAAGGAAGGAGATGTATTTCGCGCCTTAGATAATGTTAGACCTGAGTATTTGAACTCAAGACTCGACCCTTACGTTATGAAGCTGAATTTCGTAAAAACCCAGAATCTTATAATAGATTCCTCAGCAATAAAAGATGTGGGAAACGATTGGTATATGATTTCTATTGCCAAATCTGTCAGTATTGACTACATTGTTACCTGGAATACTAAGGACTTTCTCAAGTACGCCGACGGAAATGGCATAGACGTAAAAAGAATATTAGAGCCCCCAAAATACTTAGAATTATTGAAATGAAAGACAACGTTTTCAAAGAATGTCTCGAAACGTTGTTTTTTACTAGGTATGTAATCTCTGTTTTTATGAGTGTTTAGTATTCGCTTAGAACATTAATAAAATACCGACCGGTCCATTTTTTTGCCTCTTAAGAGTTCATTAAGACCTTTCTGAATGTCAGAAAGGTCCATCAGGATGGTGTCTTCACCAATTTCCTTATATTCTCCTCTAAAACCACTCTTGGAAAAAACCGCATAGGTATACTTTATTCCGGGATATTGCTTTCTCAGTGCTCCCGATTTTGCCCTTAAGCCTTGAAAGAGACTCTTAGGCACTGGGCTGTTTGTCCACTTGCACTCAGCGAAAAGCAACTCCCCTCGTGTTTCGGAGTACGCGACAATATCAATCTCCTCAATGTCCATCCCTTTCTTTCCCGTTCCATTCCTGCCCCACCATCTGGAGGCCTGGCTGAAGGATCTGCCCAGGATCCCATCCAACAGTAGCTCTTTCATCAGGTTTTCAAACTGCTCACCTGCGAAAGATGAAAAGGTGTCCATTATGTCACTGAGGACTTCCTCGGTATGAGAGCTCTCTATTTCGCTTTTATGCTGCAATATGTACCTGAACCAGAACTTCAGATATTGATCAGATATCCAGTATAATCTTTTCTTGAATTTATCATTTGATCCGAAAGGCTTTTCAACTGTTATGAGCCCGAGTGCCATAAGTACATCAAGATACTTGGACACCATGCTCTTGTCAAGGCTGGAATAGCTACACATCTCTCCCAGCGTATGGTTTCCGTAGGATATGGATTTTAAAATTAGCATATAGTTCTTTGGTTCCCTGAATTCAGTTCTGAGAAGGAATTCCGCCTCTTCGTAGAGAGGTCCCCCCCTTGAAAGCATGGTTCTTGATACATTTCCCCAGAAGTCCAGATCAGGATCGAGTTTCAGTAGGTATTCTGGTACACCACCAAATACAAAGTATGTTTTACATAGATCTTCAAACCCATAATCTACAAATTCTGCCAGATGCCTGAACTTCAAAGGGCTTAACCGCAACTGGCCGGTTCTTCTCCCATAAAGTGGGCTTTTATAGGAAAGCACTTCATTTTCCATCATACTTATTGATGAACCGGAAAGGATTAACATTACATTCATTTGCCTCAGTATGGTATCATATATTTTCTGGAAAATCGACGGTATAGCCCTGTTTGAATCTATGAGGTAGGGGAATTCGTCTATGGCTATTATGATCTTCGACCTCATTGCCCTTGCTTGAAACGAACTGCTGGAGGATAGTACTGAAAAAAAGGAGTGCCAGTCATCAAAACTAGCCTTAAGGATACTGTCATCGCCCAGAAACTTTGAGATAATAACCTTGAAACTTCTGATGTTTTCTCTGTCTCCCTCAGTTGTTGCAAGAAAATAAACTCCTCTGCCACCTATGAACCTATTGATCAATTCCGTCTTCCCAACCCTTCTTCTACCATAGAGAATGAATAGTGAAGCACCATTGGCAGACCAGATATCTTCGAGAATTTTCATATCTTCGACCCTATTAACAAACTTTTGTTGAGACATAAGTATTATACTTTATTCTCAACTAATATTTATACATATTCAGTTTCTGACATCCAGGCCCCTACTCCGTGCTACAGATTGATTGCGCTCCGAAGTACTATGACAGGATGTGTAAAAATTCTCAACGACAGTTCTTCAAATTCGATACAATGGCTTTTTTTATCAAGCCAAACTCTCATCTGGGATAACCTCTAATCAAATTCCACCAGACATTTTCGGTGAAACAAACTTATGTATTGCACTGCGCATGTGTCTTGCGCGTAAATAGGTTTATCCCCGGAGAGCCCATAAATTCGCAATACCGCATTGATAGTATTATGAATTTCTCAGCGGCCGTTTTGATTTCATCACTGTGTGCAATATAGCTTTCGACTGTTAAGCCGTGCAATGATAGGTGTGCCTTAACTAATAACCTCAATAAGTCAGCAAACCCCCTTATCATCTCTAGATCGAAAAGAATCTCGAGGGTATCAATCAATGATTCTCTGCTGGAAAAATGGAGGAAATATGAATCAATTAATCTGGAAATCAAATCGTTGTAAGATTCTCTTGGATGTATTTTTAATTGTTCAGTCTTTCTTTGAGTTCATTGTCAATCTGTACTGCAGCTACCATAGGTAGCAATAAGTAGCAATAGGCATTATATATTATGGAGATTGGACATTGTCAATTTTAGTTGACAGAGTCCAGATCTGGCCTGCCTGACTGAAATCATGAAATATGATGTTTGCATTGCATGACATGCGATTGCAGAAGGCACCAAAACTGAGTTCAGGGGAGTTTACACCACCCTTTATGACTGCAAATCCATAGACTCTTCTCCTGCATTTATTATTAACAACATACCCATGATGGATATTGAACTGAGGGATCACGAACTCATAAACTTCATGAACCCCTTTTATCCACAATCTCGCCCTCATACTCGTTTAAAATGACTAGATCGATTTTATAACAGTTCTGGACTATTCAGAGGGGGTTGTTCGTTTGTTTCACTACGAGGTAATCAAAAAGGAGAGTGAAGAGATGAAAAATGAAACAGAGACAGATTCAGGGGGAGATATTGAATTGGTGTTGATTTCACCCATCCAGGGGCAAGCGTTTGGCGAGTACTGTGTTGCAGACATTGATAGTTTAATAAATAATATTGCCGTATAGAAACCCATGTCTGTTATAGCTGATGTGAGTTTCACGCGTTTTGGAAAAAGGCCGGAGGGGCTGCTGGATCTGTCAGCGGAATCTGCCCTCCCACTTGTAAGAAGGTACGGGAAGGAGGTTGATTTCATAGTTTTCTCAAATTCATATTCAGGGGAATTCAATGACATGTCCGGGCTCAATAACCTGATTTCAACCAGACTTTCACTGGATGGTATACCTTCCGTAAGGGTGGATAACACCAGCGGAAGTGGAGGGAGTGCCATTATGGTTGCGGATTCGCTGATCAGATCTGGAAATGCCAGCAATGTTCTGGTGATAGGTGCTGAGAAAATGACCGGTTACCCTACAAAGAGATCCACAAGGATCATAGCTTCCCTGCTTCAACCGGAGGAAAGGTCTGCCGGCATATCACTCCCATCCCTGGCTGCATTCATGACCAGATCTTATATGAAGGAGTTTGACGCACCCCGTGAAAGCATTGCCAAGGTTGCAGTGAAGAATCACCATAACGGGTCACTTAACCCATTTGCCCATTTCCAGTCTGAAATTACTCTGGAGGAGGTATTGAACTCCAGGATAATAGCTGACCCTCTGCGGATATTTGAATTCTGCCCTGTAAGTGATGGTGCAGTGTCGCTTCTAATGACCTCGGAAGAGAACAGATCTTCATTCGGCGACCATCATGTTGAAATCCTTGGAGTGGGATGCGCCTCCGGCACCTCCTCTCTGTCGTTCAGGGATTCACTGACCTCCATAGGGAGCGTTAAGAGATCTTCTGAAATGGCTTTCCACAGATCAAAACTTAATCCAGATGATATGGATGTAGTGGAACTGCACGATATGGCTGCAGTGCTTGAGATAATAGAGAGTGAGGATGCAGGCTTTTTCAGAAAGGGGCATGGATGGGAAGCTGTCATGAATGGTGAGACAGAGATCGGAGGAAATAGACCAATAAATACTAGCGGGGGGCTTAACTCCAAGGGGCATCCCATAGGTGCCAGTGGGATTGCCCAGGCAGGGGAAGTATATCTTCAGCTAATTGGAAAGGCTGAAAGGAGGCAGATAAAGGATGCCAATCTGGGATTTTCCTTGAGCATGGCAGGATTTGGAAACAATGCAACAGCAATAGTCTATGGAGGTGCGTCATGAAAATAAACAGTTGCAGGAATTGCGGAATCAGATTCCTTGTTGCCAGATCTATATGTCCCAATTGCGGAAAAGAGGATTTTGAGTCAATTCCTGTGAAAAAAGGAACTGTCCTGGAATCCGTGGAACTGATTGCCTCACCGGAACCGTTCCCTGACAGGTACTACCTGGTGTTGCTGGACGTTGATGGAACAAGGGTTTTCTGCCGTTCGGAGGAAAAGCTGAAAGAGGGATCTGAGGTGAAGATAACCGAAGACAACATGGGCCCAGTCTGCATTATGGCATGAAACTTGCAATTAAAACAGCACCTATCCTTCTTTCATGTCTCGATTCACATCCCTGTTGACAGCATCTCTGTTCATGAGATCAGCTATTTCATCATCAGTGTATCCAAGATCATGAAGAATTTCGGAAGTATTTTCGCCAAGCATTGGAGGGTGCAGCCTCACAGATCCTGGGGTGGAAGACAGCTTGAATGGAGTTCCCAGCGTCGTTATCCTCCCGTATGGTGCCTCCATTTCCACCAGCATTTTCCTATCTCTTATCTGCGGTGCCTTCATGACCTGTTCCACAGTGTTGATGGGCGCTGCAGGAATCCCTGAATTCAGGAGAAGCTGAAAGAGATCCTGAGTCTTGAAAGCAGAAAATGTCCTGTTTATTTCCCCGGCAAGTTTCTCCCGATTCTTTACCCTCTCAACGTTGGTCAAAAACAAGGGGTTTTTAGTCAGATCCTCCCTTCCAATAATTCTGCATAACATCTTCCATAGCTTTTCTGTTCCAACTGCCATTGCTATATATCCATCAGCCGTCTGGAAAACCTGATAAGGGGCTATATTCGAATGAGCAGATCCCAGATGGCGTGGATTTTTTCCTGTGGACAGGTACCCCATGGCCTGATGAGTGAGTATTGAGAAGTTAGCGTCAAGCATGGACATGTCTATGAACTGCCCCTCTCCTGTTGAGTCCCTGTGATGCAGTGCAGCCAGGATAGCTATATCGGAGAAGAGCCCTGCTGTTATGTCTGCTATTGGGACTCCAAACTTGATTGGGGGTCTCTCCTCCTCCGCATTCAAGCTAAGTAGTCCACTGTATGACAGAACAGTCAGGTCATATCCAGGCCATTCACTGCTGGGTCCAGTCTGCCCATAACCAGAAAGGCTGCAGTATATCATCCTGCTGTTGAGTTTTCTCGCTTCCTCATATTGCAGACCGAATTTCTGCATAGTTCCTGGACGGAAATTCTCTATAAGCACATCTGACTTCAATACGAGTTTTTTGAGTATTTCCTGCCCATCATAACCCTTCAGATCAATGGCTATGCTTTTCTTGTTCCTGTTTGCACTGAGATAATAAGATGACATTTTGTCCATATAAGGAGGTGCCCATGCCCTTGTCTGGTCACCTGTGAGTGGCTCTACCTTTATGATCTCTGCACCAAGGTCGCCAAGAGTCATTGTAGCCATGGGTCCAGCCATTGCCTGAGTCAGGTCAAGGACCTTTATTCCTTGAAGGGGTCCCCTTGTTTCCATATGTGGAAAATTGAGGATCAGTTAAAAATGATCCGATTCCTTTCACTCCCATGAGAATGTTAGAATATTAACTGAATATTTTTTGAAATAATATGGTTCAGCTCTTAGAATAATACTGCGTATGTTTACCTTCCAAATTCATCGGAAAGAAAAGTTATTAGGTCTTATTCCGAAAGAGAAGTTAGTGGATGCCTGCTGAAGATTTACCCTCCAGATAGGAATATCCTGAAATAATCTAAGATATTTTACGGTATTCGGATTGTTGACATGTGCAGGAATTGACTGGACCTAGCCCAATGGAAATGGGTTAAAGAATTGCCCATAAGGATCTGGTGAAAAAAGCGCTCAGCGTAATTATAAGAAACTCAACAATTGGTAGAACGCTTATTATTGAGGAATAGATAATCAGAATTATTTTTAGAGACCGTTTTCTCATAGCCGCAGATGAAAGCCCTTCCCCTGTATTGTTGCATAACTTTTTCTAGAGACATTTGTCTGGATAACCATAGTTACAAAATTAATTATGAAGATCACAATCTTCACCAACAGGGCAGAGGTACATCCATCATAAGGAACTTGGATCAAGAGTACTTTTGTTCGTGAGAGAAAACAGAGATGATTCTGCTGGAACGGTGCCCTATACCTATCTGGGTCCTGTGGATTACGTCAGCCATGAAGGGAGCAACCCAATTAGTATAGTCTGGAGGCTTCAGAATCCAATCCCTGCCAAGTATCTTGAAATAACAAATAAAACCATCCCTGCCTGATCCAGGGATCAGTAGAAATCTCATTCTAAAGCTATCGTTGACTTCAGGTGGCTTTCATGCCGGTAACTCCGGCTTTAGTTTTCTGATATCTCCTGCCCACAGATGTGCCCTGCAGACAATTATCTCCTTTTCATTGATATATAAAGTTGAAGTGGTGAGTGCAGTTTTGAGAAAAGAAACTTTCTCAATTTTGTCCAATTCAAGAGAGAAGGAATTTTTCTTCCTTGATGTGAAATAAAGTCCATTGTCGGTTAGCTTTAGTGTCCCCTTTATGCCTTCATAAAGTGCGATGTCCATTCTAATGCTGCTGTTCTGCAAGTTTCTCCTCCTCCACCAGATTTACTGATTTTCCTGCTCTTGCTGCAACATCAGGTTTTAGCTTTACCGTCCTGACAGCATAGAATACTGCAAAGCCAAGGTAACCTAAAGATGCAATAATTGCCTCTGTTATGGGAAAAATCGGCGGATATAGTGATTCGTACAGAACCCATATAAATATAACAGTGGCCAGTATGGGCAGTACGTAATGTTCTGCTATGTGAACAAATATAAAGATACCGTTGTGTTTTTCCTTAAGTCTGTAAAATAGAGTCATTACGCTTGTGTTAAGGAGTATGTGAGTTATAATAAGACCAAAAAATGCCAATGTTGTCAGAAAATCAAAGGTACTGGCAAGTGTGGTTGATACATTAATGTTTGTGGATTTATCAGAAAGGATTGTAATGAATGATCTGCCCAGCAACCCATTTATCAGTATAGTTCCTCCAATTGCAATGGCAGAAGACATGATTCCAATGAAAATAAGTGCCTTGTGAGGAGTTACATATTTTTCATGCAGTTCTGCAAAATAGTGTGGCAAAACTCCATCTCTTCCCATTGCAAAATAGACTCTGCCTGCATTGGACTGCATTGCCACTGAATCTGAGAATGCAGAATTGAAAGCCACCATGGAGAGCATAACTCCTCCAACCACCCCGGTATATGCCGTTGCAACGATAATGCCGGGAATGTTTGCTGTGGCGAAAGAACTCATCAGGGAAACTCCCCAGCCCACCGTTAGAGCATATGCGACTTCGGTGAGCACTATTCCAACTATGATAAGACCGAACACAAGACTCTTTGTTATTGCCCTGCTGTTAACGGCTTCCTCTCCAAGCGGTGCTGAACCCCCATAACCGATGAAACTTGTTAAGCCAAATATCATACCCAGACCGAGACCACTCAATGGACCTCCCACGGAGTCAAAAAGTTTTGATTTTATGAATGGGTTGAAAACTGCCAGAGTGTTGTCCTTTGCCTCAATTATAATTATTGCAGAGAGAACTGCAAGAAATATGACTTCAAAGAAGGCAGCTATGCGGATATACTTCATCTGCGGCCTGATGCCAAAAATGGCCAGCGTTATCGGAGCAAGGATAAACACCAGTATAAGTGGTATCCATATCCATCCAGGAAGTGAAATATTCAGGAAGTATTCCAGAACTCCCGGCAGAACAATACCACCCACATAAACAGGTATGGCCGCTGTACTTGCTATCTGATACATAACATATAGCAGACCTGAGGTTATTGCCGGAGTGGGCCCGAATGCTGTCCCTATGTATCCATAATATCCCCCTGCGCTGGCATGCCTTTTTGATAAATGGTAGAGTGTGTTGACTTCAAGGAACATTGTGAGGGTTGCTATGAGGAAGGCAAGTGGGGTGAGAAAGAATGCAAACGCTGCCGCAGATGTCATGAAGGCCACTGTATCACATGCTGGAGCCATTGCAGATATTTCCTCTGCTATTGCACTCCACACTCCAACCTCTGATCTTCTAAGTCTTGTGCTTTTAGGCGTGTTGTCCATTATTGATTCCCCTTACTATGATAATAACTTCGTTAGTATTATACTAACATATATAAAATTTGGTGCGAAGCTGATTTAAAATGGAGAATGGACTTATAAAATGAAATTCTGAAAAATAGCAATCTGGATTTTAAAAATAAATGTAAATAAAATTTTATTCTATGAAAATTTAGAGTTGGTTTATTTCTTCAGGACTGCTTTAGTGGTTTGGCTGATGTGAATTCCTTTTCCTGCAATTCGGTCTCACCTGATATCTTCTCCAGATCAATTCTTTTGGGTTCTGGAAGAAGAAGTACTGTAAATACAAGACCCAAGGCAGATAATCCTGCAAGTATCAGGAACAGTCCAGATTCACCTATTGAGGAACCAAGTATTATGACGTTAAGGAAGGTTCCAATGAATGCCCCTATTTTCCCACCTGCAGCTGATGCACCTGCACCTATTCCTCTTATCTTTGTTGGAAAGACTTCCGGAGGATAGATAAAAGTTGTAACATTTGGCCCGAACTCTATGAAGAAGTAACTCAATCCATATACCAGGAGAAACTCAACAACGTAGGTTGAAGAAAGCAGCTGATGGAATATGCCAAGTACAGCGAAGCTTGCTGCCATTGCTGTGAAACCTATGACCTGTATTGTTTTTCTTCCAATCCTGTCTATTGTGAATGTTGCTATCCAGTAGCCAGGCAGTGCTGCAAATCCAAAGACCATGGCTGAGTAGATGGTTGTCCTTATGAGATGGTTCAATCCAACTACTGACGAAGGGACTAGAACAGAGAGCATCTGGCTGGACATTATCGAGTTGCCATAAAGTGCCCAGTCCATCAGGAACCAGCTTCCTGCAGTTCCCAGAAGTGTAAGAAGGAATTTCTTCTGTGTTATAATGCTGGTCCAGGGTTGTTTTATTACACGGTTGTCTGTCGAAGCATCCGCTGTTATACCAGTATATTCCTTCCAGTTCTTCCTTGCAGATTCAGCATCTCCCTTTACGTTAAGAGAATACCTGGGTGTTTCCGGCATCTTTCTTCTTGAATATATAACAAACATTGCAGGTATTGCGCCAAATGCCAGAAGAAGTTTCCAGACAATTCCAAGGCTTATTCCAGAGTAGACCAGGCCCAGCGTAATGAGAGGTCCAGCCAGAAGACCTAGTGACTGCATTGAAAATACCATTCCAATAAGTTTCCCCCTGTTTCTTGTATTGGAATATTCTGCCATTATTGTTGAACTGGTTGCGTAATCTCCACCTATACCTATTCCCAGCAGAAATCTCCAGGCTATCAGAACATAAACTCCGTTTACAGGGGTTAGAAATGCGCTTCCAAGTGCTCCAGCTACAAGTAATACAAGCTCCAATCCATATATGGCCTTTCTTCCAAGTTTATCAAGCAGCCTGCCAAAAACAAGTGCTCCAATAACTGCCGATAGAAGTGCGGTTGAATCCAGTAGCGATGTCTCTATGGCTGAAAGTGAATTCCAACCCGATAGTACCAGTAAACTGGTAACTACCCCTATGATAAAGAGATCATATGCATCCGTAAAAAACCCAAGACCGGATATGATCCAGGTTTTATAGTGATACCCGCTCAAACCCGCATTATCTACCGAACTGATCAAATCTACATTTTTTTCCGTACTCATTTCGATCAATAGATTTGATCTGATTTAAAATATATTATCACTATATGTTACATAGTTGTATATATTATATATAGTTTCATTTCACTGTATTCTTATGAGGCCAAACCCAAATCCTGTGGCCGCATCCTTCCCGTTGATCAGGACTATTTTAACAATATATACGGTAGGATGAGACTGATTGGTGGTAATAGCCATTTTGGAGACTACGGTGCTGTTGAAATAGAGGTGAATGGTCATTGGAGTCGTTGAATTGGTTGCGTTTGTTATTTTCATATAATTATCAGGATACAGAGTTGTGTTAAATTCAGTTATATTAAGAGCGTTAAGAGGACTTGTTGTATTGTTGCTCAATGGATCTATGTCGTAAACATATACAACAGGAGAATTCGACTGAAGTGTGAAATTTATGCTAAGTCCT
The DNA here is from genome assembly GCF_038024865.1 of Oxyplasma meridianum. Lineage (NCBI taxonomy): Archaea > Methanobacteriati > Thermoplasmatota > Thermoplasmata > Thermoplasmatales > Thermoplasmataceae > Oxyplasma > Oxyplasma meridianum. Next base: position 1,553,694 of record NZ_CP133772.1, read on the forward strand.
TTACTTTCATTTGAGATGCAATAGTAGGATTTTGTATTATTGACAACTTTAATATAACCACCAAGGGCGGATCCGCTGAGGTTTGCATCCGCTGAAGATTTTTCTATTGTTACATATGCCATGGTACCGAAAGCAACCAGAATAATGACGGCAAATAGAACCGATAATTTACCGGATATCATTTTATCGTTCTGCTATTGCAGCCTAATATAAAATGGTTATTAATAACTAAGTAATTAACTATTTATACAGGACTGTTATAAAGTTCCTGATAAAATGGTAAAATACAAATGGGTTGCGCTCTCCAACACCACGCTTGGGGTTTTGATGGCATCTATTAACGGAACCATTATCCTGATATCACTTCCAGCAATTTTCAATGGACTTAAAGTCAATCCTTTCAATCCAGGTTCCTTCGAATACCTTCTCTGGATCCTTATGGGTTACATGATCGTTACCGCTGTTATGCTGGTTTCTATTGGAAGATTATCTGACATATACGGCAGAGTGAGGTTGTTTAACCTTGGATTTGTAATTTTCACAGCAGGATCTGTATTACTGTTTCTAACCCCTAACACCGGCGACCTTGGGGCCATGGAACTGATTCTTTTCAGAATGGTGCAGGCAGTTGGAGGATCGTTTCTTTTCGCAAACTCTGCAGCCATACTTACCGACAGTTTTCCCCCTAATGAAAGAGGTAAAGCCATGGGTATAAACTCAATGGCAGCACTTGCCGGTTCCCTTCTTGGACTCATACTTGGAGGCATACTTGCCGCAATAGACTGGCGTTATGTATTTCTGGTCAGTGTGCCTGTAGGTGCACTTGGAACTATCTGGTCACTTCTCAAACTGAAGGACTACTCCGTGAGGCACAAGGACCAGAAAATTGATGTGGTTGGAAATGTGGCATTTGCAGGGGGGCTTACCCTCATACTTCTTGGAGTAACATATGGTCTGATGCCCTATGGTACATCTTCTATGGGATGGGGAAATCCATGGGTAATATCAGCAATGGTGAGCGGAGTTATCATATTGATCCTGTTCGTATTCCTAGAGAGAATTGTGGAACAGCCAATGTTCAACCTTAAACTGTTCAGAAACAGGGCATTTGCAACAGGCAGTTTTGCAGGAATGTTGCAGGCAATGGGGATGGGGGGAGTCATGTTTATGATCATAATTCTTCTTCAGGGAATATGGCTTCCGCTTCACGGATATTCATATAGCAGCGTTCCATTCTGGGCTGGGATTTACACAATCCCCATGATGGCAGGTTTTGTTCTCATGGGTCCAATCAGCGGTGCTCTTTCAGATAAGATGGGGGCAAGATTTCTGGGTTCTCTTGGAATGTCCATAAGCGCTGTTGCTTTCATACTCCTATCCACTCTTACCTATAATTTCACTTACATTCCCTTTGCACTGATGCTTTTCATGATGGGTTTTGGAATGGGTATGTTCGCTGCACCAAACATAACTGCCATAATGAATTCCGTTTCCCCGCAGCAGAGAGGAGTGGCTTCGGGAATGAGAATGACACTTCAGAATACAGGGCAGACTGTTAGTATGGGTATATTCTTCAGCATAGTGCTTATATTTTTAACCAGGCTTCTTCCCGGTTCTTTCACAGCAGCTCTCGGCACAGCTGGAGCTCCTCAGCTTATACCGGTGTTTACAAACATTCCTCCAACATCGGCTCTTTTCTCGGCATTCCTGGGTTATAACCCAGTAACTACAATACTTAGCAGCCTTCCATCAAGCTTTTCATCCCTGATCAGCGGATCTGCCATGGCAACAATAAGTGGTATTCACTGGTTCCCCCTGGCACTGGCCCCTGCATTCATGGGATCATTGAGGATGTCATTCTATGCCGGAGCTGGCATATTCCTGTTTGCAGCACTTCTCTCAGCACTGAGAGGAAGAAGGTACATACATGAAGAGACAGCGGAATCAAGCCAGATTTTGGAGGATGAGAGTAGAATAGTTCCACCAGATCATCCAATACCCAGCTCAACAGGGCCAAAGGCATCCGGTATATCATCTCCGGGTATTCCAGACAGTGATCGTAGAATTAATAAACAAACAGATGATCTAAACAACATGGATTCTGGAATGGAGAATGTAAGCGTTTATGAAGGTGGTGAAAGAAATAGAAAATGATCCACTGACCGATTCCATGGAGATATGGCATCTCCTTTCCAAGGTTTTCCATAATGGAAAGAAGAGGCTTGAACAGGAGCTGGATAAAATCGGGGTTAAGCCCACAGAGATAAGAGTTCTTTACTCAATTTCTCAGGACAAAGATACAAACATGAACAGCCTTGCGTCTCAGAATGATGTAACAGGCCCATGGATAACTGGACTTGTTGATGATCTAGAAGAAAAGGGCTACGTGACAAAGACAAGAAGCACTACCGACAGAAGGGTTGTGAAGGTTTCAATAACAGAAAATGGTTCTGAAATATTGAAAAGGGGGATAGTTATTTACAACCGGCTTATTGATCTTGCACTTAAGGGGCTCAGTGAATCCGATCTGGTAGAATTCACTAAAATTTTATCTTCAATAGAGAAATCCTTAGGGGAAAATTAGTTTTTTAAACCGGAATTCATCTTTTCCTTTATGCATGAAATGGTTTTCTCAATGTTTGATCTGGAGACTTTTTCAATTTTGTCTTTACCCATAGACCTTATAAGGAGGCCGAAGTCAAAACTTCCTTTCCATGAAATCTCAGTATTTCCTGATTTGTCAATTACAAGAAGATTCAGTGTGAATGCAAGCTTTGATCCTGCCACCCTCCCCTGCCCCTGCAGATTCAGGGAATTCCCTTCAACAGTGTAATGTATCTTCAGTTTCCCAGAAATGGTGGAAAGGTAGCTCACACCTGCATCTGAAACATCAAATCTAACATGGCATGAAAAGTCTGACCCATCCCTTTCTATGGATTCAAGACCCCATATACATTTTGAGAGAGGCATTGGATCACTGAACATTGATAGACACTTTTCAGCAGGTATTCCAACATTAAAAGTTCCATTGAATGTGCTATTTTCCATGGCGGAATATCTGAAATAGAGATATATCAGTTTTGCATTGCCCTTTTTGCCGGAAAGAATGATGAAATAATTCTGAAAATGAGGCTTCAGCTAATAGGAATCATGATGCCATTTCCATGATCTTTCAAGGGATCTCAGCCATCCGGAATAAAGATCTTTGGCATTCTCACGGGAAAGAACTGGTGTGAATTTCCTTCCATGTTTTTCCATGGTCCATTCCGCCAGGTCATGATGGTCCAAAGTCCGGAAAGCCAGATTTGCAGCACCCCTGCCTGTCACATGATCCGGGTTGGGTGCCTGCATTAGATTCAACCCGGTAATGTCACTTATGAACTGCATTAATCCAAGGTTCTTTGAGACACCTCCATCAACCCATATATCTCCAGCAATGTCACCTTCCTGCATTGCGCATATCATATCGTTTATCCTGAAAGCAATGGACCTGAGTGCTGATGCAGAGATGTCTTTCCAGTTTGTGGAAGGGCCTATACCTATGATTGTGCCAGTTGCACCCGGGTCCCAGAAGGGAGATCCCAGCCCGGAAAGCGCGGGAACAAAATAGACGCAGCCTTCAGGTGTTGATGATCCATGGTAAGGATCAACTGATTCAATCTTTAGGTTTTCAAACATATTCTGTTTCAGGTAATCCAGAAGGGATCCTGAGAAAAATGAGCTCCCCTCCAGTGCATAATTACCATGTCCACCTTCATCTGAATAAAGGCATGTGCTGAGAATGCCTTTCCTTCTCCTGAAATCTTTTCCAGAGCTGGATATCATGAATGTACCCGTTCCAATAGTAATTTTGGTTTCACCGGCGCTGACTCTCCCCATACCTATTATAGAAGATTGCTGGTCTCCTGCAACTGAAAGTATATCCTTTCCGTAAAGTGGGCCTTTCTGTGTAACCTGCCCGAAGTTTGAAGAGGATGGCCTTATCTCCGGGAGTATATCTTCGGGTATGGAGAAAATGGAGAGAAGATTCTCATCCCATGAACCTTTCCTGAGGTTCATTATCATTGTTCTGGAGGCATTTGTGTGGTCAGTGAAATAACTCTTTCCCATTGTGAGCTTATTGACTATCCAGGAATCTAAAGTTCCAATCCTCAATCTACCTTTCCCATGGAGAAAACGGGACTCTTCAATATTATCAAGTATCCATTTTATTTTGGTTGCGCTGAAGTATGGATCAACTACAAGGCCCGAAATATCCTCCACTTCACTGCCATAATTCTTCCTTATGGCGTATGTTTCTTTGGAGGTTCTCCTATCCTGCCACGATATTATTGCAGAGATTGGTTTCATTGTTTCTGAATCCCATGCGATAACACTCTCCCTTTGATTGGTAATACCTATTCCAATAAGATTTTCCCGGAAATTTTTTTTAATTTCGATGACATCTGAGACTGTTTTAAGAATCTTATCCCATAATTCAACTGGGTCCTGTTCAACCATGGCTACGTTCTGTTGTATCTTCCCAATACCTGTGTATAGAGATGCAAGGATATTTCCAGTGCTGTTCCAGATAGAAGCTTTCACATTGGTTGTCCCAACGTCTATTGATAGAACTGTTTTTTCCATATTTCAACGTTTACCCTGAATGAAATCACAATAATCCCTCTTTATTAAATCACATCTGTCAGTGATAACTCCATTTATCTTTTCTATAAATGGTATAATACTTTGGAAACTGTTCACTGTCCACGGGATTATGCCGGGATTTCCCAGATATTCCTTTTTAGCTAAAAAATTTCCTAGCACCGACATTTCAGGCAGTACTGAATTCAACCCTAATTCGTCAATAAGTTCTCTTAAATCATCCATGGTCATCCATCTTGTATAATCCTCAGCTATGTCCAGGGCCATGGGAACTTCGCTGTTCAGAGAACGGAAATCAGAAAGAGACAGTGGATCAAATGAGATGACTGTTCTCTTTCCACTTTTTGCAGGGTTCTTTTTCAAACATTCATCCACTATCCCGGGAAGGTCACTGTAGCATAGAGATCCCTCGTCATTTATTGTTTTCATCTCTATATATATATTATTGTCCTTGAACTTTTCCAAAACTTGGGAAAGAACTGGAATTCTGTCATCAGAATTATTTAAAGAAATCTTTTGAATATCACTGTAGTCCATTGATCCTATATTCATGTCAATTCCAGCCAGCCTGGAGAGATTAAAATCATGGAACACAACTGGAACATTATCCTTTGTGAGATGAACATCCAGCTCTATGGCGTCTGATCCATTTTTGAAGGCGTCCATGAATGATCCAATGGTGTTTTCATTGTGTGTTCCCTGGAAACCTCTATGCCCGACAATTTCAAAAGAATTTACCATATTTACCATTCCTTCCAAGATATTTCATCAATCATTGATCCTATAACGGCCGAAACCGAAGGAAGTATCCTTTCTTCATCAATAGTACCTGTTCTTCCCTGAATCGATCTCAGAATGCGTGAATATTTCCCTGAACCAAATTTTTCAAGAAATCTTGAGTATGAAGAATTTAGATCAATGTCAGGTATACTGAAGGAATCTCCATTTCTTGAACAGACTGTCCTGAGAATCTCCTCACCTATGAGTCTTCCGGTTGTAAATTTACCACCCGCAACCGATATTAGTTTACTGTTGTCTGATGATTGCATAATCCTGAAGTCTCTTGTTGTGGACCTGGCATTTCCTGAAGAATCCTCTATAAGTGGCCTTGATGAGTAGTATGTCCTGCTGTATTTAATTCCGTTAATGCCAGGAATTAAAAGTTTTCCTTCTTGGACCATGTCGTTTATATCCTCTTCTTCAACCTGTGGATTATCCGGATCATCCGTAACTATTGCCATGGTTCCCAGTATTGTTGAACCTCCGTATGGGACGAAAATATCTCCGTCAGATGGCGGCCTCATCCTATTAATTACTGAATTTACAAATCTCGATGGATAGACAACCATATATCCAAGTGTAGGCATTATTTTCAGTTCATCCGATCCGAAGAGTTCACTGACAATTCCCGCCCATGGTCCAGCTGTGTTGATTACTGTATCAAAATTTTCATTTTTTGTATTAGTACCGTCAGATATGGTAACCGAACCATTATCCTTTGGCTTTATACTGGAATATGTTAATATTCTCGCACCCTTCATAATGGATTCAGCGGCCACAGCCATAGAGAATTCGTATGCATGTATAATTTTGTCCGGCACCCTGAATACTCTTTTGGCATTTTTGCTGACACGTGGCTCAATATCCATGATAAAAGTTTGAGGGTCAACTTCAGATGTTTCTATGCCGCATTTTTTATTTCCCTCCATTAATTTGTCTCCGAATTTCTCTTCTTCTTCATTAAGGGCCACGAAATACCCTCCTGTATCTTCAATAAAATCTGATGCAATTTTACTTATTCTGGCATTTTCCCTTATGCATTCTATGGCCGATTCCCTGTCATTTGTACTGTACCTGGACCCACTGTGGATCATACCATGAAACTTTCCTGAAGTTCCTCTAGATATATCACCTCTGTCAACAAGGGTCACATCATATCCATTTTCGGAAAGATATAATGTTGTAAAAAGACCTGTTATACCGGCACCTATTACAAGTATTCTATCAGGCATATGGACCTATAAGGATAATGATATTAAATATGTCACTCAAAACTATCTTTAGATATATTCTTTATTTTAAATATAGTGGAAATGATATATTCAAATATTCAAAAAAAGAATGAAAGGGGGGAGAGGTCCATTTCCTATGGAACCATTCTTGGCTTTGAGACCCTGGCTTTGACTTTCCTCCCTCTAATATCAATCATAATTTCAGTTCCCTGTTTTGATGAATCCTTTTTTATATATCCAAGAGCTATGGATTTCTGAAGTATTGGTGAATAAGTACCGCTGGTAATATTTCCAATGAGTTTATCACCGAAGTATATTCCAAAACCGCTTCTTGGAATTGATCGTTCCTCTGATATGAATCCTCTGAATATATCATCATCTGTCAATTTTCTCTCTTCAAGTTTCTTCTTTCCTATGAAATCATGGCTGTTGCTAACAATGAATGAGATTGAACATTGATAAGGTGTCTTATCGTTATTGAAATCAACTCCAGAGAGAAGCATTCCCTTCTCCATTCTCAATGTATCCCTGGACCCAAGACCACATGGTTTACCATTCACTCTGTTCAATCCTTCAACTGATTTTTTCCATATCTCAACTGCCTCCTCTGCCGGGCAAATTATCTCAACACCCTTCTCTCCAGTATACCCTGTACCTGAAATTATAACATTATTTTTACCGGTTATGGAATTTTTATACGCTGATTTTTCAAATGAAAATGTAAAAGGTTGGACACTTCTGTATCCAATATAATTTAGAACTTCCTCGTACATTGGACCCTGAATGGCAATACATGCAATATCATCAGAAACATTTTTTATCTCAACATCGTAACCTGATACATTTTTCTTTAACCAATTAAATATTATCTCTATATTTGCTGCATTTGGAACAAAAAAATACTTTTTATCATTGATTTTGTAAATAATAGTATCATCTATTATTGATGCGTTCTCATTAAGAAATGCTGTGTATATACACTGTCCTGATTTCAGTGAAGTAATATCTGTTGGAAATATATGATCTATGAATTCTCCTGCATCAAGGCCACTTATTATTATATCTCCCATATGAGATACATCAAAAATACCAGCAGATTTTCTCACAGCAATATGTTCTTCTATTATATTGCTGTACTCTATGGGCATATCCCATCCATGGAAATCAACTATTCTTGCTCCTAAGGAAACATGTTCATTATAAAGGGGTGTTCTCATAGCACATCACCGGGAAAGATCTCCAGTGGAAGTGGACCTCTCTCCCTCTATTATATGCAAGAAATATTCATGAATGTTTGTTTTTCCTGTTAGTTCAGGATGAAATGTCATACCAATTACATTTCCCCTTCTTACCATTACAGGTTTTTCATCATCGTATGAGAGAACATCTGCAGTTCCTGCCGAATCAATAACTGGTGCCCTTATAAATACGGCTGGAAAACTTCCAATTCCTTTTATATTTATCTCCTTTATGAATGAATTAATCTGTCTTCCATATGCATTCCTCCGTATTGAAACATCGACAGCCCCCATGCCTCTGACTCTATCATCGCCTGTTTCAGCTGCTAAAATTATGAGGCCGGCACATGTTCCCATAACGGGAAATCCATCAACCGCCTTTTCTTTAATATAATCATAGAGACCATACTCAAGAATCAGTTTGTATATGGTTGTACTTTCACCACCTGGTATTATAAGACCATCACACGCATCTATCTCAGACCTTTTTGTGACTCTCATACCCCTAACATTCCTATCAGGCTTAGATATTGAATTTATTGTTGAAATATGCTCTTCAACATCGCCCTGATATCCCAGCACACCTATTTTCACATCCTTACATATGTTTTTGAATTAAATGTATTTTCATGGAAAATGAAAAAAGATAAAAAATTATAAAATTCACAATAGATAAGAGAATGTTAATTATTTTGACTTATACTAAAATCTTTACTTCAAGCATATGGATGTTCCATATGAATCAAATATATTCACCCCTTGAATAAAACCTGCTTAAGATGAAAGTATGCTATGTTTCATAAACGGATAAAAAATGAAAATAATTGCCCAAGACGGATAATAAAATAAATTCGGAGAAAGAGGTAAACTCTCCTCCAGATTTTATAAAAAAACTATTATATAGACAAATTCCTATTTCAATTCAATAGTTTAATATATTTGTAGGCTTCAAGGTCCCCATAGCAATATTTCACTTTTTTGAAGCGACTTTTTAGATCTGCAGCATCCTTCTTTACCACTTCTGGTGCTTTTTTATCAATGACAGCTATTTTAATCAGTCTTGATATCTCTTTCATTTCAGATTTTCCAAAACCTATTCTTGTAACCTCCTGGGTCCCAATTCTCAACCCACTTGGATCCTGGGATTTGTTTCCATCATCCCATGGAAGAAGGTTCTTGTTTAGAACTATTCCTGACTTTTCAAGCAGATCGGCAACATGTCTCCCTCCACCATTGTTTCTTACATCCACAACCAGTGTGTGGGATTCCGTATACCCATTCTTTTCGCCAAGAACTTTGAAACCATCTTCGGCGAGACATGAAGCCAGATACTTTGCATTCTCTATTATTTTCCCAGCATATTCACGCCCATAATCAAGTTCCTCAGCAAGTGTAACACCAAGAGCCGCCATTGCATTTATGTGGTGATTGCTTATAGTGCCGGGAAATACTCCCCTTTGGATATTTTTCCATGTTTTTTCATCAGTTTTTCCCAGTATTATACCATGCTGGGGCCCTGGAAAAGTTTTGTGTGTGCTTCCAGTAATTATTTCAGCCCCCTCCCTCAATGGGTCCTGGAATTTTCCCCCTGCTATAAGTCCCAGAACATGTGCACCGTCATACCATATCTTTGATCCAACTTCTGCAGCAGCATCCTTCAATTCTTTCAAAGGGGTTGGAAAGAGAAACACAGACTGCCCGAATAGGCACACCTTTGGTTTCTCACTCTTTATAAGTTTAATAGTCTTATCCACGTCCAGATTCATGTTCTCAACATCAAAGGGATAGTTCACAATATTCAGGCCTCTGAGACCAACTGCACCAAATTTTGCAGCACTGATATGACCTCCTCCGGAAAGAGGCGGAGTTGAAATTTTATCCCCTGGATTTAGTAGGCCGTAAATTACAGATGTGTTGGCATTTGTACCCGAAACAGGCCTAGGATCAGCCTGGTCAGATTTGAAAAGTTTCTTTGCCAGATCTATGGTGATATCCTCCACCTGATCCACGTAAAAATTTCCCTGGTAATATCTATGATGTGGGAGACCTTCTGCATATCTGAAGCCAAAGTCAGTCAGGAGCATTTCCATTGCCAGCGGGCTCATTATATTCTCAGAGGCTATGAGTGGAATAGACTTTCTGAAAAAATCGTTGTGTTCCATTGCAAGATCTCTGATCTTCTGTGCGGTATCATAATTTTCAGTCATGAATGATATATGTTTTACTGATATGTAAAGAAATCTCAGAATCCTAAAGTGGATGTCCTCATGGTTAGTGTGAGGTTAACAGCTTTAATTCGGATCCATAAATGGAATTGATATGAAAAAAGTCATTATTATATAAATTATGGAAAAGGTCAGGTTAAATTAAAGTAATAGATGCAATCATGTATAATGGAAATTAAGAGAATTATTGATCTTTCTGTAACTTTGAGGGATGGAATGCCTGTATGGCCTGGAAACAACCGGGTAACAGTGGAAATCATGTCATCCCCAGATGGGAGTGTGGCGGAAAAATATTCATCAATTACACATAGCGGAACACATGTTGACGCACCGCTTCACTTCATTCGTGGCGGATCCACAGTTGACAGAATACCCCTAGATACTCTGATCGGAGAGGGTTATGCAATACACCCTGAACCAGAAGGGGTTGAAATCACAGATCAAAGCCTGAAAAAGGTTTGGAAAGACTATTTCGATGGAAACATAATCCTCATAAATACCGGGTGGGACGTCAAGAGATCTTTCAGCAAAGAATTCCAGGAAGACTTTCCAGGGCTTTCAGAGGATGCTGCCAACTTTATTATCCAGCATGGTGTAAAGTTTCTGGGAATTGATACTCTTGGAATAGAGCCATACAGCCACCGAGATTTTCCAGTTCACAAAATCCTTCTGGGAAAGAATATACCCTTTATTGAAGATCTGTGCAACCTTCAATCTCTCAGTGAGGGAAAGAAATATCTCATCGCTGCACTGCCGCTGAAGATAGGCGAGGCAAGCGGATCCATGGCCAGAGTCGTTGCCCTGGATATTTACTGAGATCTCCCATACAGGGATCATTATTTACCATAAAAAAGCATTAACTGGCATGCATCCAGGGGAATCTGGTTATATTGGAAACCTGAAAATAAAGAACAGAATTGTAATGGCGCCCATGATTTCCAATCTTGGAAATCCAGACGGATCAACCAATGAGAATCATATTAGTTATCTTGAGGCAAGGGCAAAGGGAGGATTTGGGCTGATCATAACTGAATACACATTTGTAAACAACAGAAACAGCAGGGGGTCCGTAAATGAGACTGGAGTATATGACAGAAAATTCATTCCAAAATTCAGAAGGTTGACAGAAAGAGTACATATGCACGGTGCAAGGACATTCATGCAGCTTGTACATGCTGGCGGAAAGGCATCGCAGCAGTACAACAGGATGAGATCATTCGCTCCCAGCAGCGTGGACTACATAGGTACAACCCCTTGGGAACTTACACAGGAGGATATATCGGATATCATTGAAGATTTTGTCCATGCAGCCAGGAATGCAAAGGATTCTTTTTTCGACGGGATTGAACTTCATGGAGCACATGGCTATCTCATCTCCGAATTCATGTCACCAACCCTCAACAGGAGAACAGACAGATACGGAGGGGATCTGGAACGCAGGCTAAGATTTCCTCAGGAAGTAGTTGACGCAATAAGATCTGAGATGGATTTTCCAGTTGGAATGAGAATCAGCCTCTATGAGAACGGAGACAATGCATACCATCCGGAATATGGTCTGAAAATTGCAGAAAATATAAAGAATCTGGACTATGTTCATTTCTCCGCCGGTATCTTCAATCCTCCCGGTTCATCAGCGTCATTCTATGATTCCAGGACACACATTTTTAACCAGTTGCCAAGAAGACCGGCTGTAACTACCATGGTTGTAGGGTCAGTGATGGATCTCGAAGATGCAGAAAGAGTTCTTTCAGGCGCAGATTTTGTCGCAGTGGCAAGACCTAGCCTTGCAGATCCTTATTTTGCAATGAAGCTTTTGGAGAGTAATGTGCCGTTAAGGCCGTGTATTAGATGCAACCAGGCATGCAGGGACCTTGCTTTGGGTGAGGTGAGATGCACAGTAAACCCTGAAACTGGCCTTGAAAATTATAATCAAAAACATTACGTTCAGAAACTAAATGGACATATTGCAGTTTCGGGGGGAGGCATAAAAGGTATGGAGGCTGCACTGGAGGCCGCAAAGCATGGGCTCAAAGTTACACTTTATCATAACGGGGAAAGGCTGGGAGGGCAGCTTCTTTCAATTGCGGATAAGAGAAAGGCCATTGAGTTTTCAAAGCTTATAGAGTATTATGAAAAGGCGCTTGAAATGGCAGAAGTGGAAGTTAAGCTGAATTCTGAAAACGGATCAGGCATTATATGCACACCGGATAAGGTGTATCCAGATCTGCCGGAAAAAGATGAAATATGGGTGGATTCCAACATATACAAGCACCATGACCAGGCTCTTGAATGGTCAGAGAACCACAAAGTCTACATGAGCAGTAGGAGTCTCTCTAGCCTGGACCGATCCAGGGCACTTGAATATAAGAAACTTGCCTCTGAAAAGGGAATCGTATTTGTGGATCATGCAGGAAAAGACTTTGACATATCAATAATAGAGAGAAACCAGTACGACATAAGGTCCGCAATTGTATCAGGAAGAGAACTTATCCGTAAATATATAGAAAGAAATTCACTGGATTATCTCTAAATATCTCCCCTGATCTTTCTCTCCCTTCTTTCCCTGACTGCCTTTATATCCGCATCCTCTTCTGGAGTGAGTTCAAAACTTTCATTCTTGAGTTCACCGAGATATTTCGCAGGTATCTCCCCGGTGAGGAAGACCTCATTGGTTGCCCTGTATACAGGTATTTTATCCCTAATCATCTCCCCCGTTTTTATTGAAAGAATTGATGGGGAATCTATATGGTAAAGGCCTGAAACATAGGCCTGTCTGACCTCCTTTGAAAGATGTACCCAGGTCTTATCAGATGGGTTTATGCCGGTTTCTCTGATAAATTCATACTCTTCAGGTGTTGTCTGGTAATAAAGTTCGTCCGGAATTCCCTCCATGGACATGTCGTCAATTTCTATTGGGATTGTATGCCCATATGTTGCCCTTATCTCCTCCCTGTCGTTGACCTCATATCTCTGTTTTGGATCTGTTCTGGCAAGGGCCTCTATATGATATGGGGTGAGCCAATCAAAAAACCTTCTTTGCGACTTTATTGCAGGTACTATGAGGTAGGTCTTGACCCACCCATGTTCATCAAGCTTGATCCCATAATTTTCGGGGAAGTGTCTCAGCATCCCTGCAAGAATCCTTCCCATGGTCTCAATCTCCCTTGAATTCATGAGCAGTTTGCTGCTGCTACCGCAAATTGGGCAGGGTTTTCCCCGAAATGGACCATGTTCCCTGCACTCTCTTAACTCAGGCTCCATTTGTGACACCTCTTACAGCTTCAGCCACTTCACCGGCAACGCTTATCTTGCTCCATTTACCGAAAATTGTATCCGTTATTATAACATCCTGGGCTATGGATGAAATTTCCATATAGGATCCATTGGCAAATATTCCATGTACTGCAGACACATATACTTTATCCGCTCCATTCTTCTTCAACAGATCCGTTGCTTTGATTATGGTCCCTCCAGTTGATATCATGTCATCAAGAAGTAAAATATTCTTGCCCTTAACATCAATATCCGGGACAGTCATGGTAACATTTCTGGAATCTAGCCTCTTCTTGTCAATGTTGAAATATTTTGTTTTGAGTAGATCTGCAAGTTCCTTTGCCCTTTCAAGACCACCATCGTCGGGAGATACAATATAATCTATTTTCTTGTTTTTATAATATTCCACAAAAGGCTTAACAATCCTGACATTTAAAACCCCTTTTCTGGAAAACTTTGCGGTTTCAAGATCATGGATTTCCACAACTATAATTGAATCGCAAAAATTCTCAATGGAACTCACCATCACCTTGGATGAAACGGGTTCTCCGCTTTTATATATCATATGCTGTCTTGCATATCCAAAGTATGGTATAACGGCAATGACTTTGCCCGCACCATTCTCCTTTGCAGCATTCATCATGAGGAGGAACTCTATAATTTCAGCATCTTCCCGGGTGTTCCCTACAGCTACTATATCCTCGCCTTTGATATCCCCAATTATCCTTATGTACATCTCTCCATCCGGGAATCTTTTCTTTTCAATATCCAGAATTTCACATTTAAGCTCTTCTGATAGTCTCAGAGAAAGTTCTCTTGATGAAGATGAAGAAATAATTTTCATGGACCATTGGGAATAACCTCTCTTTTTAAATTTTTATGGTATGTCTTTTTAGACAACATACTATTTTATTAAAGGGCTTCAGAAAGAATTTGACGGGTTCTGCTTACACCAAGCCTAAATCTTTTAGGGCCAGGTGGCATACCGGAAGCTTCAAGCAGGTTCATAGCTTCTGCGTAACTTTTTATGCCCCCTGCTACCTTAATTCCTATGCTGGAATAGACCTTTTTTGCAGTTTCCGCCATGAGTTTCACATTTTCAACTGCAGCTCCAGGCTGGTTTCCAAGGGTTTGGGCAAATTCAGCCTCGGCAAATCCAGTGCTTGGGCATTTACGCCTTTATGGAGATCTGGTGTATCACGGACATAGTAATACCAGATGACGGCAAAGAGAAGACCCAGCAATCCAAAGAATATGAATGGACCCGGACAACCAAAATAGTGGTAGATGAGTACGCCAATAGTTGCCGCTACTACGGGTCCAACAGCCTGTCCTGATCCTGCCCAGGTGTAAGCCTTTGATTCATCGAACCTGTTGGTCCAGTTCTTGTCGGATTTTGCGTTGACAGGCCATACAGGTCCCTCGCCTGCACCCATGAATATTCTCACAAAAAGCATTGAAATGAAGTTGAAGGTAGCAGCGGTGAGTACTGTGAAAACAGACCACACTGCATAAAATATAGCCATTGCTTTTCTCAAGCCAAGCCTGTCCACTAAGGAACCACCAGGGAAGTTAAATGTTGCATAGGCCAGAGACCAGGCAAATAGTATAAGGGAATAATTTGCAAGCCCGGTTCCACCTGCAGACCCTTTTGCCCCATAGGCCCCGATGGATGAAGTCCACCCGAATGCAAATGAAAAAGCTGGTGCAGTGATGGTCCATATCTCACGATCAGCGTAGTTGAAAGTTACGGCTATAAAAAGCATAACCGGTATAATCCATCTCACATTGTTCTTTTAGTTAAAGTTTTTACAAGAGTCGGTCTTTTCTCTTCTTCAGTTACCATTGTCAGGAATTAACACAGTAGTCTATATAAATATTCTTTAATTTTTGTTTTGATATGCAATAAATATATATGTATTTTTATTGCAATATTCTCAAACATTGAAACAATATTTTCGAAATATTAAGAAAGAGTTATTGTTCAAGCTACCATCCTCTGAGAAACTTATAAAAGTCCGTTACTGCTCATAGATCATGCAGAAAAACGTTTCAGATGCAAAAGAGAGGAAGGTTTGGTTCAATGGCACAATGATACCATCAGGCGAAGCGACAGTACCTATTCTCACTCACTCACTTCAGTATGGTTCAGGTATTTTCGAAGGAATCAGGTGCTATGAGGGAGACGGTTCATCAAATATTTTCCGCTTGAAGGAACACGTTGCAAGATTCCTGATGACCGCAAAGATGTATGGCCTGAATCTGGGGTATGACGCACCTGAGATCAGCAGGGCAATTGTGGAAACGGTGAAGGTTAACAATCTCAGATCCTGCTACATTCGCCCATTTGCATTTGTCGATGATGATGCAATTAGCCTGGGTGTAGGAAAAAAGAAAGTCTCTACAACAGTCTCAGTAATTCCCTATGACAGCATATTTGGTTCCAAAAAATCCGCTGGAATAAGATGCAAGGTCTCTTCATGGCGCAGGATCAACTCCAACATTCTTCCCATTCAGGCGAAAGCAAGCGGGAATTACATTAATTCAATAATTGCAGCCAATGAGGCATCGGCAACAGGATTTGATGAAGCAATCCTTCTGTCAGAGGGAGGATATTTGGCAGAGGGGACTGGGGAAAACATATTCATAGTAAAAGATGGAACAATACTCACACCAGGGAAAGATTCTGACATCCTTCTTGGTATTACCAGGGAATCAATAATAGATATCTCAAGAGACCTTGGATACAGCGTAATTGAAAGAAGGCTACACAGGGATGAACTATATACTGCAGATGAAGTATTCCTTGCCGGAACTGCCGCCGAGGTGACTCCAGTGGTAAATGTAGACGGTCTTGTGGTTGGAGATGGAAAAGTCGGTAGAATCACTTCATCCATTTCCGACATGTATTATGGGATTGTGACGGCAAAAGAAAAGAAGTATTCTAAATGGCTGACACCGGTGAAGTGATAAGTTCTCAAAGACGTTCAACGAGATCACTCTTGATAATTCGCCTGCATGAATTGGAGAAAACATGTGAATAATTATAATGGAGGAAAGGACTGGCAAATCCACTTGTTTAAGAATGATGGAACATACCCTACCATCAGGATGGGAGTTCCCTGGAAGAGTGAAATGTGGGCGAATCTGGATTTCCAAAATTCTTCCTACCCTTCCGTGAAATTTCTTTCAGGCATATCCGGCCCAATTCTCCAATGTAAATTTGTGACAGATGGATCTTAAACGAGGACGGGAAAAATATGCATTAATATCCTACACATCACTTCATGGCATCATTGATACATTTAAAGACAACTGAAATGAGAAACAAAGAAAGAGAATATATTATGGGATCAAAGATTGATCTTTGGCATAGTGAATTTATGCGGGATGTTGTGCATCATCATGTGAAGTATGCTTATAAAATTGTGGAACCGGTGATGCATGAAAGTTACCGTTAAACCCGCTATCAGCATTCCAAAAATAAAGCCAATAATTAAATGGGCAGGAGGAAAACGACAGTTGCTTCCACACATTATAATGAATCTGCCTGAAAAATGGAATACATATTTTGAACCATTTGCAGGAGGATTGGCTCTGATCATCGCTTTGAGAAATATGAATAAGATCAGCAAGGCTGCCATAGGAGATACAAATCCAGAACTTGTCAACCTTTACACGGAAGTCAGGGATAACCCTGATGGCCTGGTAAACACAATTAAGTCAGTTCATTTTATAAACGAAAGGGAATCATACATTTCTGCAAGAAGGAGATTCAATGAAATAAGGGGGGGTGAAGATAACAAAACAGAGAGAGCAGCTATTTTTCTCTACCTGAACAGACACTGTTTCAACGGGCTCTGGAGAGTAAACAGCAGGGGGGAATTCAACGTCCCCTTTGGAAGATACAGCAACCCATCCTTACCGGAACCAACAGAAATAATGGGGCTCTCCAGAATGTTGCAGGGTGTAGACATAAGATACTGTGATTTTGAAACATCCCTTTCAGACGTCAGGCCAGGAGATTTCGTATATATGGACCCACCATATGAACCAGTTACCAGGACATCAAGCTTTACCTCATATACAGTGAAAGGGTTTACACCTGTTGATCAGAGGCGGTTAAGAGATGTCTGCAGAAAACTGGATAATATGGGAACTATGTTCATGGTAAGCAACTCCTTCTCGCCTTCAATAATGGAACTTTATAGTGAATTTATTATTAAAAAAGTTGAAGCAAACAGAAGCATAAACCGTGACGGCAGTAAAAGGATAGGAATTACAGAACTTCTCATTACAAATTATATTCCAGGGAAGATGTGAAAATATATTTAAAGAGGGAATCTACCACAAATCACCTTTACTTCCCAGACCCGCTTCTGGTGATCTCTTTTGAAAACATCATTCCCATGGTCACTGACATGGCATATATGTAGTAAAGAAGAATTATGACTGATATTGCGACTATAACTATCTTAAAAACATAATATCCAAGAAAATCCCATAGGAGAAAATCGGAAAAAACGGAAATTCCTACCGGGAATACATATGCCCAGACGGACAGAGACCTTATCTTTCCGATTCCTGAAAAAAGTACGGCAGAACCAACGAAAAAGTACAGTATTTCAACTCCCCATAGAGCTATAGAAAGTGTTTCTGCAAAGGGTTTCGGAAAATAGAAAATCTTCAGTGAATTGAAAGTTGGAATTAGCATAAGGTTGATGACAAACATACTCACTGCACCAAGCGGCATCATTGTGGTTGGCATGGAATATGTTTTCTTCCTTCCCATCATAAAAGAGACAAAGACAGCAGATCCATAAAATATGAACTGAAAAACAGATACGGCAAATCCAAGGAGAGTGGTAATGTAAATGTCAGTCAAGATCCCCTTATTTCCAGAAAAATAAGGGCTGGGGATCAGTACTGAGGAGAGTATAACGCTGGCTCCCATGACTATGGAGGGAATTATAAAAACATAATTTACATCCTCAATCTTCACTTTTCCTGTATAAACCATATAGTTGAGAACTATGTTCACAGCCATTATGAAACAGTATACTATGAAGTAAAGGTAGAGAATAATTACCAATGTTGTGCTATCAGGTGCAAAATAGGTTATATAGAAAAATGCACCAGCGTAAAACAGAACTCCAAGAAGGGCAGTAAAACTCAAAGTCTCTGGTTGTGAAAGATCATTTTTAAGGTTGGGTGGAGACAAAATATATCTGTAAATCCATAGTATGAACACAATCCAGAATATGACCAGAACCGCGATAAAAACATATTTTCCAAGTGTGAAAAGGAAAGGTATGCTGAAAGCTAAAGATAGAACATAAAGAACAAGTGAGATGGAAAGAGTACCAATAACCAGTGAAAACCACTGAGGCTGGAGACCTGATAATTTTTGCACATCTGTAATAAAACAGATAAAATAATTCTTTTTCCACTCCATTTTAACAGAGATTATCAGGAAACATTTATGGAAAATTTGTAATTAAGGCTGGATGAGAGTAGAAGACATTGAAGAATCACAATCATTCTTCACAACAACTGTTGCTCTGGTTACATCTGCTTATGGTGAACAGGTAAATGTTATGTCAGCTGAATGGTCATTACGGGTTTCCATTGATCCTTTCCTTATGGCGGTATTCGTGGGATACCAAAGGGGAACATATGAAATCATAAAAAATTCAGGAATGTTTGGATTGAGTTACTGCTCAGACCAACAGGGTCATCTTGCACATATTGCCGGTAACTATTCAATAAGGGACCATGACAAATTTGGAATGGCAGACTTCAGAACTTTCAAGGCAAAACACATCAGTGCACCTCTTATAGAAGGATGCATTTCAAATTTTGAATGCAGGGTTGTTGATGAATTCAAGGTGGGAGACCATGCTGCCTTCATTGGGGAGGTTCTTGCAGGCTATTATGATAAGGAAAAGAAGCCTCTGATCTTCCACCAGGGACATTTCAGCAGCATAGGAAAAAGGCTGTTTCGATCGTAAATGCATAGAAAATTAATTACTGGCTCTTCAGTCGATCTATGAGGGAACTTGCCTCCCTGCTGGTGAGTTCCTCTATACTGCCCTTTCTTACCTCTTTCAGGTATTTTGCAGTCTTAACTAATCCTTTGTCGTTCTTCTGGAGATTTCGTATGAAACTTATCTGCTTTTTTGTAGCCGCATTTCCTTCCGAACCTCCAGAATCTGTTCCTTTCAATTTGGTCAAAATATCTATAAGCTCTGATGCTTCACTCAATGAAAGAAGATTCACACTCCCCTTACCTTTTTCAATGAGATAGTCTTCTGTCGCCTTTATCCTTTCATCAGAATCCTGAAGCCTGGTGAGAAATGTGATCTGCTTGCCTGTGGCAAATGCTTCTATTTCAGCTGCCTCTCCCTGAACTTTAATTTTCTTTAGTTCATCTATAAGCTGAGAAGTCTCCTTTACAGAGAGCTCTTCAACATCTCCCTTTTTGTATTCCTTGAGAAACTTCTTTAATGCCTCTTCTCTTTCAACAGACGATTCCCTTAGCTTCTTGAGAAACATGAGTTGATTCTTAGTGGGACCTGAACCTTCCATTTTAATCACTTTGGTGCTTTCGGACTTTTCATGTCAAAGAGAATATTAAATTATTGCATCCCTGTGAGACTCTCCGCATGTCTTTGAAACTTAGAGTTATTTCCTCACGATTTTCAGTTTTTATGGAAGAATCCTGTTAGACTGGTTGAATCAGAAAGTTAATAGAAAACCTCTATATTTTCCCATAAGTATGGCAAACTTTGTCAGATGGGTAAGACTTTTCCCTTACTGGTTCCTTCTTTTCACAATAGGTTTTGGATGGTTCATACTTTCTCCCCTCGTTGGAAGCATAATATCTGCATTTCATTCTTCACTTGCACCTGTGGTGCTTTTGATTTCACTCTACGGTTATACCATGGTTGCGCTTGGACTACTTGCAGGATGGCTATCTGCAAGATTTACAGTGAGGTCGTCCCTTATTGTTGCCGCGATTCTCTCTGTTATTGGGCTTGTGGGGAGATCAATCTCCCCGGATTATTCTATTCTCTTTATTATGCAAACCATAGCTGCGGTAGCTTACCCCATGGCCGTGGCACCTGTTGGCAGCATATCAGAATCAATATCAAGAGAAAGGGCACACACCATTACGGGCATCAGCATAGGCATTTTGTTTCTCGGTATGGCGGTGGGATCATTTTCCGGAGGCATCCTGCTTGGTGAAATAAAACTCACAGGAACATTCTGGCTTACAGCAATACTTGCGGTAATAGCACTGGTTGTAGTTATTCCGGGAACCAGGAATTACCCTGTAGATTACAAAGGAAGAAGCCTTAGAGGCGTATTCAAAGCTGGTGTTATTAAAAACTGGTATGTAGGTCTGGTTATTGCCTCAGTCTCAGTCATGTTCGGGGGAATAGCTGCAGAAGTCCTTTCACATTTCAGAGCATATGATACAACCTATGCATATTATGGAGGACTTCTGGGAGGCTTGACCTTTCTGGGATCGGCACTGGGAGCCATAATACTTCCTCCTTTGTTTGAAAAGTACAGATTTCTTAAGAAGGGAATAATTATCACCTCTTTCCTTGCATTTGTGTCTGTGTTTTCACTTTCCTACTTTCTCTCATTCCTGCCAATACTCTGGATACTCCTCATCTCTTTCTTCTCTTTTGGTTTCTTTGGTAACGCATACTGGTCAATGGCCATGACATCAACCACCAACTATGTTGACGATCCTGCAAAGGCTGGGTTTTCAACTTCAATGTTCAGTGTTGCAACCAATATAGGTGTGGCCCTGGTACCTGTTTTTATTGGCCCACTTTTCATAACCATAGCACCGTTTGCTGTTGGACTAATTGTTTCTCTGGAATTTGTTGGATTCCTTCTATCTCCTGCCTTGAAACTCAAACCTCCAGCCGGAGTTGGCTATGTCTGAGGAATCTTTTATTAGTGGTAAGACATTTTCTGCTAACCTCTGTGATGAAATCAGCCTAAACTGAAATGTGATGATAGACGGGCAGACTGAGAGGGTTGGTTGTATTGGTGCTATAGGTTAACCTTTTTATTGGGCAAACGATATAAGGAGGCTATGGGGCTGTGGGGTAGCTTGGTATCCTACGGGCTTTGGGAGCCTGAGACTCCGGTCCAAATCCGGGCAGCCCCATTTGATATTAGGGGATATATATAAGGGGGAAAAAAAGTTCTAAATTTAATCATTAATATATATATGAATAATATTTTTCTGGTTAAACATTTATGATAATTATTTAGAATTTTATTTTGATATGTAATTTTTTATTTACCGTGGGCCAGGAATATTATTTTAATTTACATGGACTCTGGAATATCTTTCAAATTCCTAAATCCAAATAATAAATTTCGATCCTTATTTTGATATGTAATTTTAATTTTGTCAGGGCCAGGAATATAATTTTATTTTTAGATCTTTGAATAATTTTTTAGATTTACTGGCCAGGAATGTCTTTTAAAATTTGATCCTTATTTTTATTTATTTATAAAATGTTTATTATTCAAATGTAAGTATAGTGTGTAATTTCATTTTATACAGTATGGTATTATGGAATGAAAATTAATACAAATTTATAAAAGAAGTGTAAAAAATTGTATAAAATGGATAAATAAGAAATGTAAAAAAAGTATAAAACAAGAATAAAACAAGTGTAAAACTTGATAAAACTGGATAAAATAAGTGTAAAAAATATCTAACATTGGATATCTACGATACAATTTTAGATTGTATACAATTTGATCTATTAATAAATGTTTATATTTATTTTATTAATAAACTTATAAGTGAATGATAAGAAATTTGGAACCTGTAGTGCGCATCAAATTGATAAGTGTGGCAAAAATCTTATAAATAACAAAAATGACGATCAATCTTTAAAAATATTAAATAAATGGAGGGCAAATCATAACGGACCGCTAATAACTATTAAACAGGACATACTTAGGTACTCTGTTAAATTAGGAAAAAAACCGTTATTAGTCTCGAGAATAAAACGGATGGAATCAATACTAGAAAAGTTAAAAGCAAATAAAGATATGAAATTATCTAGAATCCAGGATATTGGAGGATGTCGTTTAATTGTTAATGACACCGAGGATTTGTTTGAAATTAATGATATGTTTATGAAGAATAAGATAAATAAAAAAATTAAAAAAACAAAAAATTATATTCTAAATCCAACAAAAAATGGTTATAGGGGAATACATCTAATTTATGAATACAATAATAATAAATATTTTGAATGTAATAATTGCCAAATAGAGATTCAATTAAGAACAAAATTACAGCATATTTGGGCTACAACTGTTGAAGTTTATGATATTATAACAAAAAATAATATAAAACATAATGATGCTGATGAGGATTCTTTAAGATATTTTTCTTTAATGTCAAGTTTTATAGCTAAAGAAGAAGATACACCAATTGTACCAGATACCCCGGATGATTTAAATGAACTTATTACAGAACTTTTAAATTTAAACAAAAAATTGGGAATAGAGAAAATACTTGAACAATATAATGTAATAACTAAAAGAAGTAGTAACAATTCAAATGATGAATACTGTTTATTAGATTTATCATTAATTAATAACGATAATAAACGTCCTTTAAATATAATGTTTTATAGACAATTTGATAAAGCCATGGAGAAATATCAGGAAATAGAACAAAATAATTCAGATAACAATGTTGTACTTGTTTCAATTAAAGATATAAAAAATTTAAAAAAAGCGTATCCCAATTATTTTCTTGATTCAAGCGACTTTATCAAATTCATAAAAGACAAAGTTAAAAGGGAATAAAATTTTAATTATAATCCCATAATTCTTTTTCATTTATAAAATCTATAGATGCTTTCCATATTGAATCCTTCATATATGGTTTTAGGGTTTTGGCTTTTATTAATGCCTCTGCTGGGCCAATAAAATCATGACGTAAACTTAAGAGCGTTGTAAATCCTTCAAGAAATAATATATTTGTCTGTTTATCTTTATCCTTTAAAATAATTTGCCTAATAATTTGTATGGTTTTATCAGATATCTGGTCTTTTGATTGGGCAATTCTAAGTTTTCCTTTTCCATTGCTTAAATATTCGTCTGCTAGTTTTGCAGAGTAAGGTCCATGTAAATAAATATCAAAATTATATTTCATTGCTTCTTTAATTTTAAAATATTTTAAAAGAAAAACACTTTTCTGTACTTCTATTCTACCATCCAAAGTTAATATATCGAATTTTATATCTATTTTTTTTTCCAATTCTTTTAATAAATCAAAGATGGTCATGTATAAAATATGTATTACATAGATGTATAATATAGTAACATACAATTCATAAAGTATTATTTATTAATCGTTCATATATATTAAGTAATTTTTTAAATATAAATTATAATGTTCAAATATGTACAAATTATGAAAAAATATTAAATCGATTTTATTTTTATCAACTATTTTAATTTAAATAATCATTGAATTTTTAATAAAATTATATATAATAATGGTAAAACTATATAATAAAATCATCTATTTCAGTATCATATAGTGGTAGAACAGTTTCATAATCTTTTAATTTTGAATATGTAGAATAACATTCAAATATGTCTTCTGCTATCCCGATTGGGATATTATCTTCAATATTCCCTTTTTGAATGCAGAATCTGTAAATACAATTTTTCCTTTTTTAGCGTTTATAATAAAAGCGGTTGATGATCTATGGCGACACCCTGTACATAATGAATAGATTCCTGGTATTAATTCTATAATACTTTCAGAATCAAATAATATTACATTTTTCCACGAATTGAACAATATAAATTTACTCAATTAACATTCTTTTTAAAAAAACTGGATATACAAAAATTTCGTTTGGTTATATTTTTGATCTTAATATAAATTATTGATCTTTTAATAAATTTTTCTAAGTAATGTATTTGATATCCTCGTGACACAAAATTTTTGGTTTTCTGTAACTATCTATAGTCAATTAATGTCATATTACATGTTGTAAATTAATAAAACGAATTAACTCTTGGGTAAAAGGACATTAACTCCATTGATTAACCTTAATTTCGGTTTATAAATGTTAACTAGATTTAAATTATTTTGTCTATCTAACAACTTGGGTGGATCTAACTATGTTTCCCACTTAGAATTATAAAATAACTTATTCATTATGTAATAAGATGATAAAACGATAATATAGCAAAATGATAAAATAATCATATCCAATGATAATCATATTATTAGATAATCAAGGTCAAACAAGGTTCATCCTAAGGTTTTTCGGAAAGACCCTTGCCATTTTCATGCCCTGGTAATAATTTTTTGAGGCCTTCAATCATTTCCTTCTGGGAATATAAAGAAGCTGAACCATATGTGTTTAAACTGCATACCCACATGAGAAAACATATAGTGATGGTAAAAGAAAGGAGATCAGGATTAAAATTTCAATTACTTCAAAAATTAAAAATTGTTTAAATTACTCTTTGGGATAGAACGTTTCCAGTTTGGTCCTTCCTGCCTTATCATACATGTAAATTGTGTTTTCTTCCTCGTCAAGTGTTCTTTTATGTGTACCGTCACAGTAGGGTTTGTTTCCTGACAGTCCGCATGCACACAGATGCAGTTCCTGGTCTCCCACCTTTACAACATACGGCCTGTTTTTTTCATGTAATACAATTCTTGCCATTTTTATCATTCTACGATGACAATAAAATATTAAAACTTAAGGAATTCAGTGCACTCTCTTCAGATCAAAGGAACCTAGATCAAAGGAATTACCATGAAACATTATCTCAATCCAGTCTCTGGATTTGACATTCCCCATACCCCTTACTCTCAGGTAATTCTTTGAGAAATCCACTCTGAATTCTATCTCCCCATCCATTACATAATTGGCGCTCTCGTAAACATTATCATCAAAAACTCCAAGATCCATGAGATAAAGCGATACTGCGTTTTCACTTCTTCTCTTCTGGGCTATGTGTTGGAGAGTCTTTATAAAAAATTTAGGATCAATCTGAGATATCATCCCTGTCAGTGTAAAAAACAGGAATTTGAAGTTTCCATAATTCTCAAGCATATCTGTTGATGCAGCATCAATTGTTTTTATAAAGAGGCTGTAGTTCGACACGCCTTCGGATACAATTGCATGCTTTGATGGACTCTGGATCTGGACTGTTTTTGAGTAGGCATCTATAAATTTCAGAAGGCCTGTCTCTTCAGGATCTACGGATCCACCAAGAATCTTCATCACATCACTCTTAATTTTTCCAATATCTTTGTCTACTGAAACTATCAAAACTGGTATATTTTCACTGATGGATTTCGCTATGAAGTTTCTGGCAAGAATCTCTTTTCCTGAAAAGGGTGGACCCTTTAATACAATATTGGAAGGAATATCTATTCCTCCGTTGAGCAGATCATCGAGCTTCGGTATTCCGGATGAAATCTTCCCAGGGATTACTGTACCGGACAAGGATATATCGGGCGATGGGGGAATTTGTAAACTCGCCCCTCTATCCATGTTCAGTGCAGCTAGAAGAGATTCAAGCCTCCTCCTCTCCTGAACTGCGCGATTTATCTGCTTGTCAAGATCGGCTATAATCTCTCGGGCAGTTTTCAGGGTTTCCCCGTCCTCAGGTGTATCCATACGGTTCCTTCAAGAACTTTGGAGCTTTTAATGCTTATGGTCCTTAAAAGTGCCGGAGACAACCCATGGCGGTTCATTGGCCTCAAATGGCTCCATGCCGTCTACAACGTTTGTTTCCAGTATCTTCTCGTTTACTTCCACTCCAAGTCCAGGTTTTCCAGATAGTGTGAAGTATCCCTTATCAAGCTTATAGCTGGTCTTTAGAAGGTTTTTCTTCCAGTCTGGCCAGAAGCTTTCAAAGCTTTCCTGGATAAGGAAATTTGGTAATGTGTAGTCAACATTGAGCGAAGCAGCTGTCTGTATGGGGCCAAAAGCATTATGATATGCAACAGGTACACCGAATGTTTCGGCTATGGAAGCAATCTTCTTCGCCTCAAATATTCCCAGTGAATTTGTAAGATCGGGTTGTATGATGTCCACCATTCCCTGTGAAATATATCTGGCAAAATCTGTCTTGTTAAGAAGCCTCTCTCCAAGGGCAACAGGGGTGCTTACATACCTCTTGAATTCCAGCAAACCGAGTTCCTGTTCGGGATGTATTGGCTCTTCAATGAACAAAGGATCGAACTCATCCATTACTCTTCCAGCTTCTATTGCCCAGTGAGTCGAAAATCGTCCATGGCATTCAATCAGCAGATCAACTTCATCTCCCAGTTCTGACCTCATTGTACCTACGATATCTCTTGCATAACTGACACCTTCTTTTGTTATCTTGTCATAATGAGGTCCGAAAGGATCAAATTTCATCGCAGTGAAACCCATTTTCATTACGTCTTTGGCCTTTCGGACAAAGTCGTCTGGTGTTATACAGTCGGAATACCATCCATTTGCGTATGCTCTTATTTTGCTGTTGTATTCGCCTCCCAGAAGATTGTATATGGGCGCACCAAGTTCTTTTCCAATAAGATCCCAGCTTGCAATTTCAAAGGCACTCAGCGCTGAAGTCGCTTCCATTGATCTTGAGAGGTAAAATGAATTTCTATAAAAGTCCTTTAAATTCTTCTCTACATTGAAGAAATTTGCACCCTGAAAGATACGACTGACCTCTTTCATGCTCTCCTTTACCGGAAGTGTCATAAAAGTTGTAGGTGCTTCCCCCCAACCCTCTTTGCCATCATCAGAAGTCAGTCTTACAAGCAGTATGGTTGAACTCCATGGTGAGGAAATCTCCTTTCCTTTCTCGCCAAGCTCAAAAATATCAATCTTATTTATTTTTGAAGACATATATCTTCATTCTTCATTAGGTTATTAAATTTACCCAATATTATGTGGTAAAATCGAAAGCCTCTTTTTCGCCCATCGATTTTATGACCATCATTGTGAGAAGGTGGGAAATGTATTCAGTTTCCTGAATTTTCTTCAGCGTTCTGTACAGATGTTCCTGATCCTTGACTTTTCCTTTTATGATAAGGTCATACATTCCGGTTACGGAATCAACGGAGCTTATTTCTGGAAGTTCCATAAGTTTCTCAGCCACTTCAATTGAATGGCCTCCAGATTTTACGGATGCCATTGTGTGAAATGCCAAGTTATAGCCCAGCCTGGAATGATCTATTTTTGCTGTAAATCCTTTTATATATCCCCTTTTAATTAATTTTTCAACCCTCTGCTTTGTTGCTGGCTCACTAAGATTTATATTTCTCGCCATTTCCTTGTTGGTTGCCCTTCCGTTCTTGATCAGCATTCTCAGCAATTTGAGATCAATCTCATCAGGTTCATCTTCAAATTTAGTGCACATTCAGAGTAAATCCCATGGTCTTATAAATACTCAACATCATTTGTGATATAACAATTACTATTTGTATGTAATTTTATATCGTGTATATTTAAGGTGTACTTAATAATATTATTCAGTCAAATGTATTCACCTATTGAAAATTTTTATGGAAGCTGCAAACGCGTTTTTATGAATTAAATTAATTGAATCATTCCACAAATTATTTACTCTTGTATGTGGTATATGATTGTTTCACTGCAACAAGAACAGATATGAGTTATCAGCCAATTCCATGAAATATTAAGTACGATTTAGGTTGAATCTATAACAATATCTATTTCATGTTGAAATGGAGGTTCTGCCATGGAAAATCATAGAAAAGATGAAAATAATCTGAGAAATATGTTCATAGGGCTGGAAAACAGTACACATCTGGCTGCCTGCAGCCAGTCACCTATGTTGAAAAATGTATGGAAAAGTCTGGAAAAATACAGGAAGGATATATTGGAATATGGAAACCCATGGGAACTTTGGTCTGAAAAGGTTGACCAGATCAGGTCCCTTATTGCCCACCTCATCGGCGCTAACAGAGATGAAATTGCCATAACATTTTCTGTCTCATCGGCGTTCTCAGGTCTCGTCAGTGGCCTGGGGAAATCAGGAAAGAAAAACATCGTTACAAGTGATCTCGAATATCCTACAACAAACTATATAGCCATTGCTCAGGAAAAAAATGGCTGGAGACATAAGACAATAAAGCATAGGAACGGTATCATATCCGGTGATCAGTACGGAGATGCCATCGACAACAAAACAGAACTTGCTACAGTTGTA
Organism: Oxyplasma meridianum; assembly: GCF_038024865.1. Classification (NCBI taxonomy): domain Archaea; kingdom Methanobacteriati; phylum Thermoplasmatota; class Thermoplasmata; order Thermoplasmatales; family Thermoplasmataceae; genus Oxyplasma; species Oxyplasma meridianum. The sequence goes on from NZ_CP133772.1 coordinate 1,582,347, forward strand.
CATGTCTCCTCACTGAATGGTTTCAGGCAGGACCTGAAATCCATCGGTGAAATATGCCATGGAAAAGGTGCTGAAATGTATGTGGACTGCTACCAGTCTCTTGGAACAATTCCGCTTGATGTGAAAAAAACTGGAATAGATTATATGGCAGGAGGAATGCTCAAGTGGCTTCTCGGTTCTTCCGGCATAGCTTTTCTTTATGTCAGGAAGGATCTGGCGGAAGACATGGACCCTTCCAGTACAGGATGGCTCTCTCAGACTGATCCATTCAAATTTGGTGCAGAAGAACTCAATTTTGCAGAAGGTGCAAGACGTTTTGAATCCGGAACGTTGTCAATTCCATCCGCATATGCCTCCATCGAGGGAATAAAGACAGTAATGGAAACTGGAACAGAATTTATAAAGGATCGAATAGAAGAACTTTCCTCCTTTGCACTGGATCTGGCTTCAGATATGGGATTCAAATCCCCCACTCCGGTTGACAGGGACATGAGAGGTGGGATAGTGGCAATAGATCTGGATCATCCATTTGAGATGGAAAATATATTGAGAAAGGACTACAGGATATTCACCTCTGCTCGAGGAAGTTCCCTGCGCATTGCACCACACTTCTACAACACAAAAGAAGATATAATAAGGTTCTTTGAAAAACTTAAAACTATTCAGACTGGAAGGTAAATCAGTTATTTGGAATGTTTTCCTTCATCAGACTTCAATACAGTATATTTTCCACCTCAGAAAACGGTATTAACCTTATTCAACTATAGGGGAAGCAATGGACGAGGATCATATTTCCAGGTTTATGGTTATTGAGACTATCATCGTCATTCTATCCATCACGTTTTCAATCAGGACCACCAACAACCTGATAATGACATCAATCCCACTTCTTGCAAAATATGATTTTAAGTTTTCACAGACTTTTGTGGGCATATTAAGTGCATTGGCATCTGCCAGCTCATTTCTTACCACAGCTCTAATTAACGCCAGGCTCAGCGCTAAAAACAGAAGAATATCCTTTGTTATATCCAATTTACTGTACACGTTTATTCTTATTGGTTATTGGGTATCAAGCAATATTACTATCTGGATGCTTACCGCAGCTGGAGGCGGGCTTCTGGGACTTATTATGCCAAATATAATTACATCCGCCAGTCTATTCAAGGATTCTGTTCTCAGGGAAAGAGTACTTACCCTTTACACGGTTTTCCTCAGTCTTAGCCTCATAAGCGGACCAGCCATTGAATCATACCTTCTTCGTTTCGTGAGCCTTAAAGAGGTATTCCTGGTGTTTGCCCTGTTTGGGATACTTGCATCTGCCATGTCTCCTTTTATGCATTTTCCATTTGAAAAACGTACTGGAGAAAAGACAGATGTATTGAAGAATCCTGGATTCAGGGTGGCACTTTACAACATAATGGCATACAACATACCCTTTGCAATACTGCTTGCATTTGCAGGAATTTTTGAGAAGGATACCTTCCACACATCACTTTCTATTGTGTCTCTTCTATTCTCCCTTTTCTACCTTTCATCATTTCTTTCCAGAATCCTGCTTTCAATACGTCCCGCCAAGAATGTCAGGACCTACATGATAAGTGCCATGGGGATATCCCTGGTGGGCATTGTAATAATGGTTCTTTCAAATAATATAATCATATTTGTTGTTGCACTTCTTGTACTTGGCATTCCTCACGGCCTCACTTATCCACTTTCAGTTCTCACTATCAGCCGTGCTTTCGGTCCACAGCACAGAAACGCGGCAAACAGCTATTTCTTTTCAATAATGATGCTCGTGGGCATTCTGCTCCCTCTTGCTGGAGGGGTTCTTGTTGATACTATAGGTTTTAGGCTCACCATGACAGCCATAACTTTTATTATAGCGGCTCTCCTTGTTTTGACAACCATAACTTTCAGGGAATGGAATGCATGGATCAAAACCAATGCAAATCTTGAGTAATATGGAATCTATCAAGATGAAACGCATATGAAAATATGGAAAAATAAGGTTAGACATAAACTTACACGGTTAACTATAAATTAAAAGCTTCATTATATGTAATATGTACGTTGCAAAGATCAATTTTTCCGGGAAAATAAGCCAGAGAAGCCTAAGCGATTACGGTCCCATACTTGAATTTGTGGAAAGGAAGAGGAAGATATCCGGAGTAATACTTACAATAAATTCAGGTGGAGGGGATGCCACATCATCCCAGATACTGTTCAATAAAATACGAAAGATAGATACCATTAAACCTGTTTATGCCTATATTAACGGTGTGGGTGCATCTGGTGCTTACTGGATGGCATGCGCATGCAGGAAGATCTATTCGCTTGAAACATCCATTGTTGGTTCCATAGGGGTGATAAGCATGGTTCCAAATGTAAAGGGCCTCCTGGATCGGATTGGAGTTAGGGTGGATATTGACAAGATAGGCAGGTACAAGGATATGAACTCTCCCTTCGGTGAATCGGATAAAGAAGCATCTGAAAAGTACCACGAGATACTGGAAGAGATATTCTCTGTTTTCAGGAACAGTGTGAAGGAGAGAAGGAAATTCACCGATGAGGAGATTGGAAAAATAGCTACAGGAGAGGTGTTTGCCCCAAGAAAAGCGATGGAACTCAGGTTGATAGACGGAATAGGAGATATTGAGGCTGCGCTCGATGATATGTCCAGATCATATGATACAGGGAAGAAAACAAGATCATTTTCACCAAAAAGGCCATTTGTGTCAAGAGTCATAGGGGCCGGCGCCTTCAGTTCATTGCGTGATTCAGTTCTGGACGCCATATTCTCTGAGTGAGGAACTGTTCAGTTGAAGTTCATGCCTCTCTGAATACGGTACAGGTCCCTAAAAAGCCCTTCCCTGTTTACAAGATCATTGAACTCGCCTGTCTGGACCATCTTTCCAAGTTCCATTACAACTATCCTGTCGACAATGGATATCATGGAAAACCTGTGTGTGATAAGTATCAGCGTTTTGTTGGCAAGGAATTTCTGAAGGGCCTGAATAATGAGATATTCAGATCTGGGGTCAATCTGGGAAGTGGCTTCATCCATTATGAGAATTTCCGGATCCCTTATGAATGCCCTGATTATTGAGACAGCCTGCCTCTGCCCTTCAGAAAGGTTTCTTCCCATCTCTCCAACATTAGATTCCAGGCCATCAGGAAGAGAGTCAAAAATGGTTCTCAATCCGAATCTATCAACTATTTCATTGATCTCTTCCTTCCCTGCGTTTGGTTTTGCAAATTTTATGTTCTCATAAACAGTTCCCCTGAACATGAATGGTTCCTGAAGGACCGGGGCTATAAGTTTCCTGTAACTTTTAGTGGATATTTCTGAAATCTCCTTTCCATCAACATTTACAGAACCAGAACTGGTTTTCTGAAACTTCAATATCAGGTTTGAGAGAGTTGTTTTCCCTGCACCTGTGTGCCCTACAATTGCTACCTTTTCCCCTTTCTTTATGGAAAGATTCACGTTATGAAGGGCTTCTGTACTTCCAAAAGTAACAGTTACGTCTTTGAAATCTATGGAACTGTTGAAGGTCTCAATAGGATTGGATGTTTCAAAATCCTTTTCTTTTTCAGAATCAATTATGCCATATATCCTGGAAACACCTACCATTGAAGACTGGTAGGAATTGTAAAGCTGTGACAGCTGAATTACCGGGTCAAAAAATTCTTCAACATAAACAACAAATGCTACCAGTATTCCAACCGATACAAAGCCACCCAGAAGTTGCAGTGAACCAACGTAAAGAACAAGTGCTATTCCAAGTGCCTCGATAATCCTTACAATCATTCCATAAAGGGAGGAAAGCCTGGCCGCCTTCATGTTAGCATCAAAGTTGTTCATATTCAACCGATCGAAATTTTCTCCCGTACGATCTTCCACATTGAATGCCTTTATTGTCCTGATTGCTCCTATATTTTCCGCCAGATTCCCCGTTATTGCAGCAATAGTCCTTCTTGTCCTGAGATAATTTCTTCTGACTCTTCCCTGAATTGAAATGGAAAACCCTGCAAGGATGGGAATCACAACGAGGCTATACATTGTAAGGTTGAAATCCAGATACATCATGATTCCAATTGAAACAATAACGGTGGTTATACCTGAAACTACGGAGGGTAGCTGGAATGTAAGGAATTCACTGAGTGTCTCTGCGTCATTCGTGATCCTGCTCATGAGGTAACCTGTCTTTACCTTGCTGAAGAACTCTATGGGGACATATTGCAATCTGTTGAATGACCTGTCTCTCAAATTTTTAATGCTTGACTGGGCCAATTTTGTAGAGGTTATGGTTCTGATCCTGTTGGCAAAGAACTGTGCAACATAGAGTCCAAAGAATATTGCGGCAAAAAGGAAAACAAAGTGGAGATTCTTTGCAGTAATATTGTTTATGACTTCAGCAAGGGCAAGCGGGTAAAGTGTTCCTGCTATGGCGGTGGAAACCACTGCCAGAACCATCATGGCAGTATCTCTTTTCATCTTTGCCATGTCCTTCACAAGACGGAAAAAGGACTTGCCGGTTTTTCCCGTATGCATGTACTCTTCTTCCACGTCATCATAGGATTTTGGCATCGGATCCCCCCATTGATTCAGAAAATGTTGATCCCACTATATTCAGGACTTCACTTATGTCAGAAACCTCCACTAGCTTTCCATGTTCTATTTCCCCTATCTTATCAGAGAATTTCAGAGCAGATTCCCTGGATGTCACTATTATTGTAATTATTCCCGGAAATTCCCTCTTTATGTTTTTGAATATTTCAAGCTCGGTTTCCGGATCAACACTGGAGGTGGCATCATCCAGAATAAGTATGTCGGGTACATGGAGGACTGCTCTTGCAATAGCAACTCTCTGCCTCTGCCCGCCTGAAAGTGTTATGCCTCTTTCACCAACCAGTGTTTCGTATCCATCCGGAAGATTCTCTATGAAATCAGATATCATGGCTAGTGAAGCGGCTTTCTTTATTGATTCTATAGAGGCTTCTCGGTCACCGAAGGCAATGTTGTCTCTTATAGATCCTGACAGCAGAGATATCTCCTGTGGAACCACTCTCACAGATGTCCGCACAACGCTCAGAGGTATGCTTCTTATGTCTACTCCATTAACAGTAATGTTGCCGAAATCCGGATCATAATATCTGGTGATCAGATTCACAAATGAGGTCTTCCCTGCTCCTGTGCTGCCTGTAATGCCAAAGAATTCGCCTGGGTTTATCTGAAGATTCACATTCTTCAGTATTTTCCTCCCAGCCCTAGAAAAGCTAACATTGTTGAACCCCAGACTTCCTTTTGGGAACTTTACATCCGACTTTTCAATAATTTCCTCATCTTCTGGTTCAATAACTTCGTTTATTCTTCCAATTCCTGCTCTGGCATTTTCTGAAAATACAATCAGTCTCCCCAAAGAACTTACAGGTGCTGTTATTAGAGAAAATATGTTTATTGCCGCTACCAGTCCCCCTACACTGATTCCAGTCATTATGTCAGTATAACCGCCAAAAATGAGTATTGCAGATGCCGCAGCACTTACGGTAAGTGGCATGAGGTTGTTGTATGTGCCTCTCAGGTATGCAACATCCATGTATTCCGAATAATAGTCATTTGTGGTACCTGTGAATTTCTCTTCTTCCTGATTCTGGGCAGAAAATCCCCTTACAACCCTCTGGCCCACAATGTTCTCCTGAAGCTTTTCGCTCATTGATCCATAGTAATCCCTTATACTTCTCCAGTGAGGCCTCTGTTTTCTCTGGAAAACCATTCCCAGGTAGATAAGAACGGGAACTGTGACAAGGAAAATCATAGCGTAGTAAAAGTTCAATGTTATCAGAAGGTAGAAAGCTATTCCAATCATGAAAAGTGTGGGCAAAAGCTGAGAGAGTGTGGCCAGAATAAAGTTTCTGGTAGCCTGTATGTCCATGGTGCATCTTGAGAGGAGGTCTCCAGAGGTTTTATTTTCAAAATAATGAAAATTTTTTCTAACAAGGTGGTTTACAACATCATTTCTAAGGCTGTACGCATACTTCTGGCTGATATACTGTGATCCGTAACCCACCACAAAGTTAAGTACACCTGATATTATTGAAACATATATGATCAGGAAAGCAAATCCAATCACCCCGGATATGTTGCGAAGTTCTATTGAAGAGACCGCATCTCCTATGTATATAGGTATGAGAAGACGGGCAAAAATGGAAAAGAAACCGGCAGCAATAACTATTCCAAGATATTTGGATTTTCCATGTAGATAGGGGCGGGAAAAGAGAAGGGGCTGAAACACATCGGCCATTCTTCTTAATTTTTTACCGATTCCATTAACAGCCATCCCTTTTTTCCTCCTGATATTCACAAGTATTTGTAATTCCTTTCTATTATAAACGAATATTTAGTTTTTATCCGGATTTGTTTTTGAATTACAATCTACTAAGGCAATTTACATAATTTTATATGCAGATTACGATTAATAGTTCATGCTGAAAGTTGGAGACTATGCACCTGATTTTGAAGGAACGACAGATGAAAATAAGAAAATAACACTGAAGGATATGATTTCTGGTAACAATCTGGTTCTCTATTTTTATCCAAAGGATGAGACACCGGGTTGTACTGCAGAGGCTTGCAGCTTCAGGGATGAATGGGACGATCTGGTAAAGCTTGGAGCAAATGTTGTAGGGGTTAGTTCTGATTCAGTCCAATCTCATAAAAAATTCAAGGAAAACCGCAAGCTTCCTTTCACTCTTATAAGCGATCCGGACAAGAAGATCAGAAAATTGTACGACGCCAATGGGATGCTGCTTCCGGCAAGGATAACATATGTGATCTCAAAGGAAGGGAAAATAGTTCATGCATACAATTCACAGATGAATGCGAAAAATCACGTGAAAGAGGCAATGGAAGCTTTGAAGGCACTGCAGATTCCAAAATCCCAGCAATAAGTGGCATATTAAATATAAAGTCTCAAAGCAGACAAAACAGTAATTAATTATCTTCTCATACCCTCTATTGATCATCATGGAAAGTAAATATCAGGTTTTAAGAAAATTAAGAGTAAAAAATAAAGATTTTTCATACTATTCCCTGAAAGAGATTGATAAAGACAATAAAATATCAAAACTTCCAATTTCAATAAGGGTTATACTTGAATCACTCATCAGAAATTTTGACGGCAAAACAGTAAGGGAAGAGGATATTGAAAATCTTATCAACTGGAATCCGAAAAAGTCATCAGACAGCGAGATACCATTCACCGTATCAAGAGTTCTCATGCAGGATTTTACAGGCGTTCCAGCAGTGGTCGATCTTGCTGCAATGAGGGACAAGGTCAGGGATATGAAAAAAAACCCTGAGATCATAAACCCCCTTGTTCCTGTTGATCTGGTTATTGACCACTCAGTGCAGGTGGATTTCTTTGGTACCGCAGAGTCCTTTCAGGAAAACCAGGACAAAGAGTTTGAAAGAAATTCTGAAAGATACAGATTCCTGAAATGGGCGCAAAAAGCATTCAAAAACATGAGGATAGTTCCACCGTCGGTGGGCATAGTGCACCAGGTAAATCTGGAATACCTTGGCCAGATAGTAATGACAAAACAGGAAGGTGGAAAGAATATAGCTTATTTCGACAGCCTCGTTGGAACTGATTCACACACTACCATGATCAACGGTCTTGGAATTGTTGGCTGGGGCGTTGGTGGAATTGAGGCTGAAGCCGCAATGCTTGGTCAGCCAGTAACATTCAAGACACCGGAAGTAGTTGGTGTCAATCTTACAGGAAAGCTTAAATCTGGAGTTACAGCGACAGACCTTGTTCTGACTCTAACAGAACTGCTTCGTAAACATGACGTTGTAGGGAAATTTGTTGAATTCTTCGGAAACGGAATATCGTCACTTGCCCTTCCGGACAGGGCAACACTTTCCAATATGTGCCCTGAATACGGAGCAACAATGGCACTGTTTCCTGTGGACAACGAAACATTAAATTATCTCAGAATAACCGGAAGAAGCGAGGAACATATAGAACTGGTTGAAAAATACCTGAAGGAACAGGGACTTTTTGGAGTAGAAGCTGCAGCATCATTCTCCGAAGTCATAGATCTGAATCTCAGCAATGTTAAGCCTAGTGTTTCAGGGCCAAAGTTGCCACAACAGAGGGTAGACCTTGAGAATATAGGAAACAGCTTTATGAAATTCATGGAGGAGTCCGGAGAGCAGAGTGAGACAGGGAACAGACAGAAGCAGGTTCTTCTGAAGAGTGCTGAAACAATCATCCATGGCAAAAGGGAAACTCTTATGGATGGAGACGTGGTAATTGCTGCAATTACAAGCTGCACCAATACAAGCAACCCAAGAGTGATGGTGGGTGCTGGTTTACTGGCAAAGAAGGCTGTGGAACTGGGACTGAAAGTCAATCCCAAGGTTAAGACCAGCCTTGCTCCCGGTTCAAGGGTGGTTACAGAATATCTTGAGAAATCAGGATTGCAGGATTATCTCAATAAGCTTGGATTCTACCTGGCAGGTTATGGCTGTACAACTTGCATAGGAAACAGTGGGCCTCTGGACGAGGGTATTGAAAAAGCCATTTTAGAAAACAAGCTGAACACAGTAGCTGTTCTGTCAGGCAACAGGAATTTCGAGGCCAGGATACACAGGGATGTAAGGGCAAATTATCTGATGTCCCCACCACTTGTAGTTGCATTTGCACTGGCTGGAAAAATAACAATAGATCTTAACAATGAACCTCTTGGCATGTCCACTTCGGGAAAGAAAGTATACCTAAAAGATATATGGCCGTCTGAAGATGAAATCTCTGCCGTTATAAACAGAAGTCTTGACAGAAACATGTTTATTGAGAAGTATTCCAATCTGGATGTTTATAACAAGAAATGGGAAAGCCTGGAAGCCCCTGAAGGTGAAATCTATGACTGGGACTCCAAGAGCACCTACATAAGGCGGGTACCATTCTTTGATACATTCAACCCAAAGCAGGTTATTGAAGTCAAACAGATTAAAGATGCACGTCCACTGCTTGTAATGGGTGATTCAGTCACAACTGATCATATATCTCCTGCAGGCGCAATAGGAAAAGACAGCCCGGCAGGCAAATACCTGATTGCAAACGGAATCGAACCAAAGGATTTCAACTCTTACGGTTCCAGAAGGGGCAATCATGAAGTTATGATGAGAGGAACCTTTGCAAACAACCGTATCAGGAACCTTATGGTTGAAAAAGAGGGTGGGTTTACCAGACATTACCCGGATGGGAAAGAGACTACAGTCTATGATGGGGCTGTTCAGTACATGAAAGAAAACGTCCCAATGGTTGTGTTTGCAGGTATTGAATACGGTACAGGTAGCTCCAGGGACTGGGCTGCAAAGGGACCTTTACTTCTTGGAGTAAAGGCTGTTGTTGCAAAGAGCTATGAAAGAATTCACAGGAGCAATCTTGTTGGAATGGGAGTTCTTCCCCTTGAGTTTAATGAAGGCGACGCAAAGTCTCTTGACATCGATCATACAAAACCCGTGACAATAAACGTAGAGGGTCCCATGAAGCCCATGGGAAAAGCAGAAATGGAATTTACAGACAGGGCAGGAAAAAAATCAAAGACAGGTCTTACAGTAAGGCTGGATACGCCGGTTGAGGTGGAATATTTCCAGAGTGGAGGAATTCTGAACTTCGTTCTTAAGAGATTTGTATCTTAAGAACATATATTTTGTTCATCCGTTCATGCGGTAAATAACGTAAGAAAAAGTTATATCCGGCTTGTAGCATTTACCTGAGAATGTACATATCAGCTCCACCCGGGACTAAGCTACTGGCAAGTCATCTTATTCCGGAAGAGGAGTATTCCAAGCTTGACAGTGCCGATTTTAACACTTATGGAGAGGAAAAATCTCTTGAAATAATTCAATTTATGAGAGATCTTGACTGGGTTTACATATCCTTCGATGAAGGAGATCGTATATCTCTCAGACCCACGGAAAAAGGACTTCACATATTAGAAGATGGCCTTAATGACGAATTGATTAATGATCAGAAACACTTTATTGATCTGATCCGAAAATATATGGTTAAGAAGTTTGCAGATGAGGATATAAGCCAGGAGACTCAAGACCTTGCAGATTATTACATGAAAAGTGGTAATTACACCCGGGCAATTGATTTTGGTTCAAATGCAATAAAGCTTGGGCTTAAAAATAGGGATGAAAAGCTGTTAGCAAAGGGACATTATCTTTATGGGTCTATAAATCTTTACAAACTGGAGCTTGGATACGCACAGAGCCATTTTGAGAAGGCTATTCTCTTCTCGGAAAAAGTGGACGATATAAAAACCAAAGCTAAGGCACTTCTGGGTCTCGGTTCCGTTTACGGTTACAAATATGAAAATGAAAAATCCCTTGAATACTTTGAGAAAGCAAATCTGCTTTTCATGGAAATAGATGATAAGAAAGGCTTGAACCAGGTAAAGATGAATGAAGCCTATACTTACGCATCTCTGGGCAACTTAGAGGAATTCTTTCACATGAATCAGGAGGCAATTGAATTTTTCGAATCAATTGGAGACAAACATCATCTAGAGTTCTGTTATCTGAATCAGAGTGCAGTTCTTTTATCAATGGGAAGACCAAATGAAGCTATTGAGAGTGTGGTAGAGGCTCATGAGTTGGCCACGGAAATGGGCAACGAAAGGATGAAACACCTGTCAGGCCTCAACATTGCAAAAATATATATTGAGACCAAACGTTTTGGGGATTCATACGATTACATAAAAGACGCGTACGAATTCTTCAGGAAGAATTTCGACATGAACGGAGTTGCAAAATGTCATGACTTATTCGCAACCTATTTTATAGCTACCAAAAATAGAAAGGATGCAGAAGAAGAGATACGAAAAATGGAGAAGAACTTCTCCTCGAAGGTCTTCAGACCAGTAATTGACGGTTACGTTTCTGTTATCAGGACTATGAAGATTTACAGTTACCCAGAGATTGAAATTAAATCAAAGATAGAAGAGTTCGAAAAGAAATGCAAAGAAAACAATAAGGAAAATTTATTCAAAACAATAATGGAAGAAAGTGTATAAAAACTGTGGAATTAATCCACACAGTAAGATCCGCCAGATACTGACAGATATATCTTCCTCTTTGGGAGTTCAAGCAATTTTAGATCCAGTTTAAGCTTTCCGTTCATTTATTTACCTCAATCTAAAACCGTTGTTTGCATATTTAAATAAATAGTGACATCTATTCTTTCTCATGGAAACTATTGTGTACATGATCATATACATAAAATTAATAAAAACATCGCAAAGTATTAATTTGATAGCCCTTATTAAGTAAACATCTGATTCCCAATCACCATCCTGGGAACCCATAGTAAACAAAGTGACAATTAGTCGTAAAACAGATACTAAAGTTATTTAATATGGGCTGATGATCACTTAATATGCAAGAGGACGTTAAACAATACCTGACTAAGCTGGAAAAGGATAATGTTGATTTTTTGCAACTCCAGTTCACGGATATAGTTGGGTTTGTCAAGACATTGACAGTTCCAAAAAACAGGTTTGAGAGTGCGCTTGAAGAGGGCGTGGTTTTCGACGGCAGCTCTGTAGCAGGGTATGCTCAGATAGAGGAATCGGACATGCGCGCAGTTCCGGATCTTTCAAGCTACACCGTACTTCCTGAAAAAGGGAAAAATTACAGAATTGCAAGATTTATATGCCAGATTCATACGCCTGACGGTGAGAGATTTCCAGGAGACCCGCGATATGTCCTTGAAAAGCAGCTGGAAAAACTCCACAAGAATGGAATGGACTTCTTTGTAGGACCAGAATTCGAGTTCTTTATCTTCAAGAGAGACAGTAATGGAAATCCAACAAATATACCAAGTGACTATGGTGGATATTTCGACAACACTCCCCTTGATACCGCCAGTGAAATACGGCAGGACATCCTTAAAACATTGTACGATCTTGGATATCATCCAGAGGCCGCTCATCATGAGGTTGCATACGGGCAGCACGAAATCGATCTGAGATATGCGCAGGCACTGGTAATGGCGGATAGAGTTGCAATGCTGAAAAATATAATAAAGAATGCAGCCCAAAATCATGGACTCTACGCAACATTCATGCCAAAACCGGTTAATGGAGTAAACGGTTCCGGAATGCATGTCCACCAGAGTATAATGTCAAAAGGGGAAAAGGATAACCTCTTCTATGAAAAGAAGGCAAAATACGGAATCAGTGAACTTGGCATGCACTATATGGCAGGTGTCCTGAAAAATATAAACCAGGGATCGGCAATACTTGCTTCCTGGGTAAATTCGTATAAGCGTCTTATTCCTGGATATGAGGCTCCAGTATACATTTCATGGGCCAACAAGAACAGATCAGCACTGATAAGGGTACCAGCTGGAGAAGGAATGAGAAAGAGAATGGAACTCAGGTGCTCGGATTCTGCCGGAAACCCATACCTGCAGTTTGCTGTTATCCTCGGAATGGGACTTTATGGTATAGAACACAAACTGGAAGCTCCTGAACCCGTGGAAAGGGACATATTCCACATGACTGCTCAGGAGAGAGAAGAATCAGGTATAATGTCAATGCCTGAAAGTCTTGGAGAGGCACTTCACCACTTTAGAAACAGCAAACTAATGAATGAAATTCTGGGAGATCACATATTCGAGAACTTTATTACAGTAAAACAGAAAGAGTGGGACGCATTCAGGTCATATGTTACAAAATGGGAAATAGACAGATATCTTCCCATTCTCTGATTTTCAGTTTAAATTTCTAATTCTTTCCCTTCTTTTTTCAACTTTCTTGGAATAATAGTATATGTAAATCATGACCAGCCCAGATGGAATCAGCACTATGCCAAACACAATGAGAAAAAGCATGCTGAAGGTCAGATCGGAAAAAGTTGCGGAAATCTCTGCGGTCGTGCCTCCATGATTAAAAATTACCAGAGACCACTTTCCTGATACGTTGGATAAAACCGTATCTGATAATGTGGTGGAGGACTTAATAGTCTTGACCCCTAAATGTATGCCTTGCGGTGAGAGTACCCATACAGAAATGCTCTGGTTGCTTTTAAGGGTCACTGTGTATTGTAATTCAGTGCCTGAAGAAACATTCTTCTGTGAAACGATGAAAGTTGTTGCCGGTGAAACAGTCAAATCAGGGTTGGAGCTTGTGTTTGAAAAATAGAGATAAATTCCGCTTCCAAGGAGAATAATGGCTGCGACGACCACAACTGAACCTACCCTCAATATTTTTTTGTCAGGCCTTAACATAAAAATACTCTTTCATTAATGATAAAATAAAGAGTTATTTATTTTCCTCTTTGTCATTCATGGAAACAAGAATTTCCTGTGAATCATTAGAAATTATGCTGCCGATTTTCATCATTCTCCTTATAATGTCCCCGCCTTCCTCAATGATTCTGGAGTTGCCGGAAATAAAGACTCTTTCCAGAGGTGCGTTCATGGACATCTTGTTTCCTGTTTTCAGATTTCTTATCTTTCCGATGACCTCAATTATATAATCCATCTTTTCCTCAGTCTCCCGGAAGTTGAATTGGTCACAGATGGAAGGCCAGGAATCCAAATGTATGCTCTTCCCGTGTTCAGGATATGAAAGATATATTTCATCGGTTATGAACGGCATTATTGGCGCATACATTTTCAGAATATCAAGGAAAACATGATACGCAACGGATACAGTCTCCTCCAGAATTGCAGGATCTGTTCCGGCATTACCATATCCCTTTATGATCTCCAGATAATTGTCACAGAAAGTGTTCCAGAAGAAATTGTCCAGTTGCGTTCTTGCCCTTGAGAAGAGATACTGATCCATAAGTTCCGTAACATTCTTCACAACACTGCTGATCTTTGCCAGTATCCATGCATTTTCCATGTTTGACGGTGGTTTTCCCAGCTTCTTCAGGGGGTTCCCTGATCTGATAAGTTCAAGAAGTTTGAAAGCGTTGAACAACTTGATCACGGTCCTTCTTCCCCTCACGAAATCCTGTTCTTTTATCTTTATATCCTCCCCAGGAACTGAACCGGAGGCCCAGAATCTCAGGGCATCGGATCCATACTGATCAATGAAACTGGCAGGTTCCATCACGTTCCCCTTGCTCTTGCTCATCTTCTGTCCCAAAGGATCGTAGACATTCCCGCTGATAAATATCCTATCCCATGGTGTGCGATTATCGTGTATTTCCGATCTGACAATGGTAACGAATGCCCATACTGTTATGATATCGTGCCCCTGGAACCTTATGTCCATAGGATACAATTTTTCGAAATTCTCTTGGGATGTAATGGCAAGCCTGGGAGAAAGGGAGGAAGTTGCCCAAGTGTCCATAACATCTCTCTCAGGTTCCAGGTGGTCAGAACCGCATTTGTTGCATTTTCTCCCTTTTATCTCAGTTCTGGGATCAACAGGCAGATCACTTTCATCCGCCAGTACCAAGTTTTTGCATGATTTGCAGTACCATACAGGAAATGGAACCCCATAGAATCTCTGCCTGGATATGCACCAATCCCACTTCAGTCCATCGATCCAGTTGTCCAATCTGATCTTCATATGATCCGGAAGCCATATTACCTGATTAGCCCGGGCTTTCAATTTCTCCTTAAGATCAAGGTATCTGACAAACCACTGGGTGCTTATGCCAATTTCTATTGGTGTATCGCATCTTTCATGCAGGTTGACAGAGTGTTTGATCCTCTCTGTTTTCTCAATCCTGTTCTCATCCTTAAGTTTTGAAACAACCGCTTTCCTGGCATCTTGTATCAGTAAACCTTTGAATTCACCTGCCGATTCATTCATTCTTCCAGCGTTATCCAGAACTATCTTCAAAGGAAGCTGGTACTTTCTCCACAAAGCAAGATCGTTCTGGTCGCCGAATGTGCACATCATCTCAGCGCCCGTCCCTTTGTCTGCCTGGATGGAATCATCTGCCATCAGCGGCACCTCAGTTCCATATATTGGCACAATGGCCTTTTTATTCAGGAAAGATTTGTATCTCTCGTCAGATCCGTTGACAAAAATGGCAACACATGCGCCAATCATTTCAGGTCTTGTTGTAGCAATCACTATATGCCCGCCTTCAACAAGATCGAATTTTATATAGACGAAATCGGTTGAAACTATTCCATCCTTGAGTTCAATCTGGGAGATTGAAGTGCGGCATGACGGGCATCTGAGAGTTGGGGCCTCTTCTCTGTATGCCCTCCCTTTCTTCAAAAGGTCCAGGAACATTGACTGTGAAATTTTTCTGGAACTCTCAGACATTGTGGTATAGTGGTTTTTAAAATCTGCACTTATTCCCATGTTTTTCCAGTTTTTCAAAAGTTCGTTCTCCGATTGTCTGCTTGCCTCCTGGCATGCCTTTATAAAATCTTCAAGCCCTATTTTATCCGCTCTTATCCCCATAAGTTTTTCAGTGTACCTCTCAGTGGGAAGACCATTGTCATCAAATCCCCACGGATAAAAAACAGAATATCCTCTCATCCTTTTGTATCTCGCTATAAAATCCTGATGTGGGTATGAGAATGCATGTCCCATGTGCATTTTTCCAGAAACTGTTGGAGGGGGGGTATCAATTGAGAAGTTCTTATCCCTTCCCAGAGGATTAATCTTAAACTGGTAGATATCTTCCTCTTCCCAGTACTTTTTAAGTTTATCCTCTATTTTTGCAATATCTAAATCCATATTGATCAGTATTTTGTTTCGCTTTAAATTCTTTACACTGATTTCACTGGCTTTATCTTTATAAGCACGCAGTTCTCACGAATGGTTCATGTCATATTTCCCCTGTTTTGTTATAAATTTTTGCCGCTAAGGGAAATGTCTTATTACCATGATTTCATATGTCAATTCATGGCATCCATGGAATCAGTCAAGTCTAAACTGGAAATTCTTGCAATTGAAGAGGACAAATTGGCGAATAAGTACCATGATATGATGCTGGATACAAACCTGTCAAATATTAGAATGTTTCTTGAAGCATTTGTAAAAGCAAGAGAAGAATTCTCCAGAGATATATACAATTTTTTGAATAACAAATATGTTATAAATAATGAAAATAAAACGCTGAGGAAACTGTATGACATTCAGGCAACAAGACATCTTATAAGTAAAGAGAAAATTGATCCAAACAGCCTACAGAATGTACTACTGTATATTTCCAAGGCAGAAACTGAAACGTTTTCCAGCTATGAAGCAATACTGTCAGATATGGAAGAGAGCAGTATGAAAGAGAAATTCTCCAATATTGTGGAAAGAAGGAAAAGGGTCATGCTGAAGGCAGATAATATTTATCACGATATGATAGAAACAAGAGTCTAAAACATTGATGGGGAAGCCCTTATCCCAAAGAGAGGAGATAATATCACTTACAGACAATAAATATCAATGATGTATGAATAAACTTCTAATTTCTTCAGCCACTGAAAGCCAGCGCACCCTTTTTTAAACCTTAATGTGATCGCAGTCCATGCTGCCGGATCTTTTAGTTGCTTCAAAGTCAGATGAGGCAAGCAGATCAATGCTTGACTACATCCTTGAAAAAGAAGCGTTCACTCAATCAGAATCTGATAAAATTATGGAACATGGAAACTTCATTCTGGCTGTCTTCGATGAAAGGCACCTATATTTAGACAATATTGAAAAGTTTCTGAGTGATAACAGAGTGGAGGCAAAAGGAGTTATATTTCTTTCACGCCATTCTTCCAAAGCGGATATAAAGTCCATAACTGTCCATCCAACGGGAAACTTTTCAGGGGCCCTGCTTGGAGGAAAGCCTGGTACACTTACATTATCATACCCGGTTGCCATGTCAGCATCGCTGAGGTATCTTAAGGAGAATTTCAGTGGAGATAATTTTGAAATAACATTCGAGGCCACACATCATGGCCCTTTACTGAATATGATGAATTATTACATTGAAATCGGCACCACTGAAAAACAGTGGGAAGACAGAGAAGCACTTGAAGTTGTAAGGGGGGCCATCTTTGACCGTGAAGACAGGAAGTATGAAACATTCGTGGGAATCGGTGGTGGCCACTATATGCCCAAAATTACTGAATACTTTTTGAAAAATAACATAAATTTAGGGCATATGATCCCTAAATATGCCCTTGATTCAATTACCGAAGACATGATATTGCAGGCAGTGGAGAAAACTCCAGGATGCAAGGGTTTCATCATGGATAAGAAGGGTACAAAAGCACAGGCAAGAGATCTACTTAAGAAGATTTCAGATGAGAGAGAACTGGAAATAGTAACTATATAAAAAATATACTATAGTTATAATAATATATATGTACTGTTAAAATTATTTCTTGGCTAAAATCAAAGTTCTACACATATTTCGGATTATTTTTTTAATAAAAAACATTTATATAGTGATTATTGCTTAGTGTAAATAATACCAGGTTAGAAACCTGGGTGAAATTAAATGGAAGAGATAACAGAAGAAGAAAAACCTCCTGGTAAGACACCTTTTTTTAGAGCGCACAACCTTGAAAAACGTTTGAAAATGAACGGTCTTTTTATTAAGTTCGAGGGTGCAAGTCTCACAGGAACACAAAAAGACAGGATTTCTATATTGCATGCTCTGAGGGCCAGGGAAGGTGGATATAATACAATATCTCTGGCAACCTGCGGCAATTACGGCGCATCAATCTCATATTTCGCAAATAGATATGGGTTGAAATCAGTAATAGCAATACCAGAATTTTATACCGGCGAGAGAGTGGAAGAAATGAGATTTAACGGTTCTTCAATACTTGAAATGCCGTATAAATACGAAGAACTTGTTGACTATATGAGAGACAGATCCAGCGATGAAAACTGGTATGATTCGAGCCCCGGATCTAAGAACTCAGATCTTGACATAATGGGTTATGAGAACATTGCCTACGAGATCTTATCCCAGCTTGGGCACAGTCCGGAGTTTCTTTCAGTTCCAGTTGGGAATGGAACAACGCTTGCAGGAATATTTTCCGGTTTTGAGAAACTGTACCACAGTGGTGAGATCAGCAGTGTCCCCAGACTTATTGCATCAAGCACCTCTAATGGAAACCCCATAGTGGCTTCCTGGAAAAGAAAAAGAAGGAAGGTTTTGGACCTTGATCCTTCACAGATCACCGAAACGTCAGTTTCAGAGCCGCTTGTCTCATTCAGGTCATATGATGGTCAGAAGGCACTGGAATCAATCTACAGAAGCAAGGGAATCGCAACATACGTTTCCGATTCCGAGATGGTTAATTATTCAAGAATAATCGAAAAGACTGAAAAACTTTCAGTTCTTCCTGCATCGGCATCTGCAATGGCTGCAGCGGACAAGGTCATGAAAAGACTAGGCTATAGGGGAGAGGTAGTAGTGGTACTTACAGGGAGGAACAGGTCATGGATAACGCAGTAGTGCTTGCAGAAAATGTATTCGGATCAACATATGGAAAAACTGCAAATGGACTTGTGAGGTACAGCAAAAGATATAACATCAAATCCGTAATCGATTCAAGATACGCTGGAATGGATGCAGGCCAAATATTATCAGGAAAACCCCAGGGGATACCTATAGTAAGATCAGTTGAGGAGGGAAAATCACTGGGTTCAAATGTATTCATTGTGGGAATTGCAACAGATGGAGGCTACATACCGGATGAATACAGGAAATATATACGAGATGCAATAAACGAAGAAATGACCGTCGTAAGCGGTCTTCATGAGTTCATAAGCGACGATGAGGAATTCTCATCACTTTCAAAAAGTAAGGGTACAGAGATCATTGATGTAAGAAAGAT
The DNA here is from genome assembly GCF_038024865.1 of Oxyplasma meridianum. NCBI lineage: Archaea > Methanobacteriati > Thermoplasmatota > Thermoplasmata > Thermoplasmatales > Thermoplasmataceae > Oxyplasma > Oxyplasma meridianum. The sequence goes on from NZ_CP133772.1 coordinate 1,601,183, forward strand.
GTTCAGAGATATGAAGATGCCTTTCACAGGATCCATCAGGGAAGTAAAGGCAACAAAGATTGCAGTTCTGGGCACAGACAGTGCAATAGGAAAAAGGACAACTTCAGTATTCCTTAACCAAGCCATGAACCAAGCCGGAAAAAAGTCGGTCATGATTGGGACAGGACAGACTTCATGGATGCAGGGTTTCCCATACACAGTGGTGGTGGATTCAATGATAAATGATTTCATACCGGGCAACCTTGAATGGGTAACACATGAAGCGTGGATGAAAGAAAAACCAGATTACATGTTTCTCGAAGGACAAGGTTCCGTACTGCACCCTGCATATCCGGGCAGCTTCGAAATAATAGGGGCATGCAGGCCTGATGCCATAATTCTGCAGCATGCCCCTAAGAGAAAGGCTTTCGATGGCTTCGAGGATTTTCCAATACCTCCACTTGAAAAATACATAAACATACTCGAAAACCTATCCAACAAAAAGGTTATAGCCATATCCATAAACAGTGAAAAAATGGATAATTCAGAAATAAAGGAATCAATAAGCTCCCTGCAGGCAAAATTCGGCATACCTGTATTTAATCCCCTAGAATCTTTGGATTCAGTTGCAAGGGAAATAGCCTCTCATTCAATGTAAGTGATTTTTTGAAATATACTGAAAGGGTGAGATGTTTTGACTCCATAAAAATCAAGCCTCTGCAATATCATGGCAAATCCATAAGGGGCACCATATCATTCTTATCTGATGGAAACGAAGAGTGTTTTGAACTTATTTTCACTTATTCTCATCCCATTGAAGCGGATGAAAACATGGCAGGCATGCTTCTTACAATGGCTGCCATTAACTTCACATACTTTGCAGGTTCGCTTTATCTGGATTTTCCAGTTTCGGATAGTGATCTGGAAATAATAGGTAAATATACAAAGATAAACAACAGGGAGGTTTTTGTAAACAAACTCTGCAGAAGGCGTTATGAATTTATAAAAACGGAGTACCTGCCAGAAGAGAAAGATATCACTGAAGAAAATGCAAATGGATCAACAGAGATCATAGCACTGTATGGCAAAGATAAAGAATCACCGGTCAATTTTAAATCAGGAAACAGGATCGCTGTCCTGTCATCCGGGGGAAAGGAGAGCCTTTTAACCTACGGCATGATGAGGGAGGCAGGTGCAGAGGCATACGCCTTCTTCTTTAATGAATCCGGTGGCCACTGGCTGACGGCAAAGACTTCATATGAATATTACAAAGCAAATTTCAAAAATGTCAGAAAGGTATGGTCAAATATAGACCGTTTTTACAAATGGGCACAGATCAGGTTGAAAGTACTTGATTTTGCTGTTGTGAATAAAAGAGCCGACGACTACCCCATACAGCTTTTCACGTTTCCAGTATACGTTTTCTCGTTTATTCCCATGATCAGGGCATATTCCATAAGCGGTCTTCTTCTAGGGGATGAGCTTGATGATCCACGTGAAATGCCGGCATATAAGGGAATAAAGCATTACTATGGTGTTTTTGATCAGACATGGGATTTCAATAAAATGACCTCAGAATATTTTCAGGCAAAGGGAATCAATTCATCCCTGTGGAGCGCTGTCTATCCTATTTTTGGTTCTGTGGTTGAAAAGATACTGGTAAACAGGTATCGGAATCTATATTTGCAACAGAGATCATGCCATTCCTGCCATTACAGCAACGGGAAAATTATTCCCTGCGGACAGTGCACAAAATGCATGGGCATTCTCCTTTTTGTAAAATATGCTAATGGGAGAACTGGGGAATTAGGGTATAACATTGAGGATGGAAAACTTATAATAGAAAAGGCAGAGAAGGTTAGAATGAGAATCGATCCCGATGAGATGGAATTTCTGAAACTTCATATTTCCGGCGAACCCATTCCGGAAAATCTTTCACATGTCGAAGGGATTCATGTTCTCCCATGGGAGAATGGCAGGCTTTCCTTAATCCCTGAAAATTTCAGGAAATCCATAGGAGATATTCTTGATCAATACACAAAAGGAACATATGTGATCAGGGGAAATGCATGGGAAAGATGGGAATGATAATAAATTCTTAGAAAAACTCATTTTCCATATTTCTCATGTCTTCCGCTGTCATTGCTTTGCTGTAAAGTTCCAGTGGATCACGGTTAAGCCGCAGGAATGTGACACCCCAGTTGAATTTTGATAGAACAGACTCTGCCTGATCCATGTAACCGGTTATGTAAAGGGCAGCTGCAAGAGCCTCTACTGACGAAAGAATCTGCAGCTTTCCATAGTTCACTGGATTTGCGGCAAGGAGTTTTGGAAGGGATCTGGCGTACCTTCCAGTTATGGTTTTAAACCTGTCCTGCCTCTTCCATGAACCTTCTATGAGACAGATGCCTCTAACCTTAACAAGGGTAGAATCGGAGGGAAGAATAACCCTTTCCGAATAAGGTGTGAGAATAACCATCCCTCTGGCTGAACCCAGTCTTGTTATACTTGCCATGCCGAATCGCTCAAGTTTCTTCATGGTTGCTTTTCTGGGATCATCATCTTTGAGATATATGAAACCCACCTTCACAGGCCTTCTTTCATGTATTCCAGCGTTGTTGAGGTCCTCATCCATCATGAGTTTATTCAGAAGGGATGTAAAAGGATTTCAGCCTCTGAAGGTATTTCGCGTCTTTAACTACCTCCTCAAGTTTACTAACAGTTTTTCCGTAGTCATATCTAAACCTGTGGAAACTATATTCCATTCTGTCGGTGTCAAAGATCATGTACATTGGCATCCACACTCCGTCTCTGGGCTGGCCTGAACTTCCAGGATTCAATATTTTGTTCCTGTACATCATCATATAGTGTGTGTGGCCCACCATTATGTAGTTGTATTCCCTAAGTTTTTTGTCCTTCCACACCATTTCAGCTTCAGTTGAATACAGATACCCATATAGGTTGTTGTAGGGTGAGGCATGTGCAGAATAAATTTTCAGGTTTTCAACCTCAATCACATGGTTTTCCCTGAATTCTTTCAGATGGCCAATATCCTCCTTTGAAAGAAACTTTTTTGATATATTCTCACGGGTGTATTCGCTTAGATCATGCATTTCCAGGGCACAGTGGCAATCCTCATTATAAGCAACTGCCCGGTCGTGATTTCCCATGATTCGCACGTCACTATTTTCCATTATAAGATCAAGGGTTTCTCCGGGCTGAGGTCCATAGTCGACTGCATCTCCTAAAAATATAGAAAAATCGAATTTTACCTCTCCCAGCAAAGAGTTAAGCGCCTCAAAATTTGCATGTGCATCTGAAAAGACAAGTATCTTCATAGTTTAATATTGCCAGATATTATTAATTCTTATGGCGGCAATTCAGGAAGAAGTTTCCATGAAACAGATATTATACAAAGGATAATTTCATAGATATTCAGTGGAGTATCATTACAATAACTGTTACCACCATCACTTAGGATTTTTCAACGTTCAACAGCTTTTCCAGTGCTAATTCTAAATGAAATGTCCTGAATATGCGCTATTTAATGGCAATACTAAAACACTATCAATTCTATTCTACTTTTCCTTAGCTCTTTCTTATTATCAGGTCAAGAGGAAGGATCTTTCCACGAATTATCTGCCTTATCCTTTGCGGTTCACTTTTCATTCTGTCAAGGGTTTTGCTTACTCTTGCCTTCAATGCTTCCATACCCACAGGACAGAAATTCTTCAGATCCTGATACTTCAGTCCATTCCATACAAACTCATCTGGATTCAGTTCAGGAGAATATAGTGATATTTTTCTTGCGATCAGCCTCTTGTTGTGATCTCCAGGGTACTCCTTTACCCTCTTGCTTTTGTGCTTCATGATGTTATCCAAGAATATATAGAGGAATCCATGTATTTCCGAGACAAGCTTATTCAGGATTGATATTATGTCATCACTGTTCAAGTCTCCTTTATTAATAATGAAATCGAGATGCCTATAGGCAGTAATTGCAGATGTAAATGGCGGTTGAATTTTTCCAAAATCGGCGGTTAAGAATTTCCTCCTAGACTTAAATTATCACTTATGCTTTTTCATCCTTCCGGAATTAGTATTTCCAATCTTCTTCCTGTCCTTCAACCAGTCTGATTCTCCACTGAAATTGACATTAGTGCAGTGGCATAGTCTCATGTTCAGTAGAGCTGATAATATACTGATCATTTAGAACCCCACCCCATTCCTTTATGTAATCAGGATTCTTTTCCATTGCAACTGCAACAAGCATATGTAAAGAGTATCCAAGATCACGGAGGATGTAACATGTGCGACACACCAATCTTGATGTCGTGCAATAGAATTATAAGAAGAAGATACTTTGTTCGCTAGAACGAAAGAAGGGAAAATATAATTATTCACTTGTAAACAGGCTTGAAGATCTGATTGTTCCGTCATTCCTCATGGATGGGAATACTCTTCTTTATGAGAACAACAAGGGGAAGAGAGGATCTCTTCAGGACACCAAATTGATCGCATTCATAACATTCCTTTCAGATCACTGGAAGGGATTGCAAAAATATTCTTCAAAATTGTCTGCATAAAATCAATACGCTACAAGAATACTTTCATCTGGATCAAAAATATTGTCCCAAGCTTCCTGATACATAAGAAAAGTTGGCTGATTGTGCAATCGATTCAACAGGCCTCAAGATCACAATACGGCTTGATATTCCGGATCAAAATGGAAAAGGGAAAGAAGAGAATGGAGAAAAGATAAATGTTTTCCAGACATTCGCCCATGACTGTGCATATCTGGTGATCTATTTCACCGGGGTTTTTAAAAAAGGAATGAAAACCAAATATCTGTCTATGTAATCTAAGTCACAACCAATTGCCTTAGAATCAATCCTAAAGTCCTCAGGGAATTATCAACGAATCTCCATACCAAAATTTTCATTATCAATTGGTTAAATAACATTTCCAGGGGAAAGATCAATTCATAGGTGCAATCTTACAACCAACGAAAATTAATTAATAAAAAAAAGCTTATCCATAGTGCGATACATAATTATAACCGGGGGAGTTCTTTCCGGACTTGGAAAAGGTACCATTACCTCAAGTCTTTCACATCTTTTGAAATCAAACGGACTTAGGGTTACTGCCATTAAAATAGATCCATACCTGAATTACGACGCAGGCACAATGAATCCATATCAGCATGGTGAGGTTTTTGTTTTGGATGACGGGAGTGAAGTTGATCTGGATCTGGGCAATTACGAAAGATTTCTTGACATAAACCTCAGCAGGAATAACAACATCACTACAGGGAAAATCTATAAAGAGGTCATTGAGAGGGAAAGGAGAGGCGACTATCTTGGAAGTACAGTTCAGATAATACCACACATAACAAACGAAATAAAAAGGCGCATCAGGATTATCGGTAATTCTCCAGATGTGGACATTGTGATGATTGAAGTCGGCGGAACGGTGGGAGATATAGAATCTATGCCATTCCTGGAAGCTATAAGGCAGTTAAAACAGGAGGAAGGTGAAAACAGAGTGCTATTCGGACATGTGACACTTGTGCCGGAAATTGGATCAGTGGAGGAGCAGAAGACAAAACCTACCCAGCACAGTGTTAAAGAGTTAAGAGAGATCGGCATTCAACCAGATCTGCTGTTCTGCAGATCAAAGAATCCACTCCAGGATCAGACTAAGAGGAGGCTCTCCCTCTTTACTGATGTACCAGAAAGTGGAATTATAGGGATAAATGACATCCCAAACACATATTTCCTGCCTGAGATAATGCATAACCAGAAACTTGAGAAATATATAGAAAAGAAACTTTCGCTGAAACTTGCCAACTTCAGCGAACCCTGGACAGGTTTCCTGGAAAACCTCAGGAATCCCAGTGGGACTGTGGATATTGCAGTGGTAGGAAAATACATCGAACTTCAGGATGCTTATATTAGCCATAAAGAAGCATTTTACCATGTAACAGGCAATACCGGAATAAGCGTGAGGCTGAAATGGATAAATTCTGACAATCTTTTAAAGTCCATAGAAATTCTTAAAGAAGTGGACGGAATACTTATTCCCGGTGGTTTTGGCTACAGGGGCGTAACAGGCAAGATAGAGGCTGCCAGGTATGCTAGGGAGAACAGGATGCCATATCTTGGCATATGCCTTGGTTTTCAGGTATCTGTCATAGAGTTTGCCAGAAACGTGCTGGGACTGGAGGATGCAAACAGTTCCGAATTTCAGGAAGACACAAAGAATCCTGTCATAGATCTCTTACCGGAACAGTACAGAGTAGAGAATAAAGGCGGAACAATGAGGCTGGGGTCAAAAAGGGTTCTCATAAAAGATGGGACAATTGCAAGCCATCTCTACAGAACGAATGAAATTTATGAGAGGCACAGACACAGATATGAAGTCAACCCCTTGTTTATAGAGAGATTAAATAAGATGGGCATGAATTTCTCCGGCACTGATGATGAGAACATAAGGATGGAGATACTGGAACTTAATGACAGGGACAACTACATAGCCACACAGTACCATAGCGAATTCAAGTCGAGACCTATCTCTCCGTCAAAGGTACATAAGCATTTGGTACTGTCTGCTCTTGAATACAAAAGAAAGAAGGAAGAGGTGAAGGATGAGAGAAAGAATCTTAAAATTACTGGATGAAGCCAATACCAAGCTTCAGGAAAATCCAGAAAAAAAGGAGAAAATATCAAAACTTGACCGCACTGTATGCATAGAACTGGACGATTCAGAGAATATTTTCTTTGAGATAAAGAACGGTTCAATAACTGTGGTTGATCATGTGGTCTCCCCTGATATTGTGGTTAAATCCTCTTCACGTGACTTTTCAGACATACTGGATAAAAAACTTGATCCAATGAATGCATACTTTTCCAAGAAAATTGTCATAAAGGCAAAGTTGATGGACAAGCTTCTCATAGCCAATATACTCAAATGACAGAACATGAATCCTTCAGAACTGCTTACGATAAAATAATAAGAGAGAGCGTAGAATCCTGTTACTCAGTCGCAAAGAGAGTAAGGGCCCTGGGAAAGGATGTTAGAGATGACGTGGAGATGCCTTTGGCTTCGGATATGGCCGACAGGATAGAGGAACTTATAGGTATAAGGGGCATTGCGGATGAGATAAGGAAACAGTCAGCTGATCATACCAGGGAAGAAGTTTCAATAAGCATTTCAAGACTGGTTGCTAAAACGTACGCCAGCCAGGGTCTGAAGATGGCAGTCGACAAGGCGGTCAGGGTGGGGCTTGCTATACTTACAGAAGGGATACTTGTTGCACCGCTGGAGGGGATAGCAGATATCAGCATCGACTCAAACGATGACGGTTCCAGCTATGTTTCAGTATCTTACTCAGGGCCAATAAGGGGTGCAGGAGGAACTGCGCAGGCACTGAGCGTTCTTATTGCAGATATAGTTAGAAGAGATCTTGGCATAGGAAGCTACAGGGCAACAGACGAAGAGGTTGAGAGGTACATAGAGGAGGTCCAGAGCTATAACCGTTTAAAACATCTTCAGTATTTTCCAAGCCCAGAAGAGATCAGGACCGTCATAATTAATTCTCCAGTATGTATTGACGGAGAGGGCAGTGAGGAGGAGGAAATTTCAGGGCACAGGGATATGAAGAGGGTTAAGACCAACCGCATCAGAGGAGGAATGTGCCTGGTTTTGTGTGAAGGCTTGATCCAGAAATCAAAGAAAATTTTAAAACACACAGCCGCCCTGGGGATCAATGACTGGAATTTCCTTGCAAAAAAAGAACCTGAAATTTCGGAAACCCAGGTGAATGTCAAAAAGAGTTCAGACAAATACTTGAAGGATATGGTTGCGGGCAGGCCAGTTTTCAGTCATCCAGGGGCTAAGGGAGGGTTCAGGATCAGGTACGGGAGATCAAGGGTATCCGGGCTGGCAGCTGCTTCAATGAACCCTTCCACGATGTATATTCTCGGAAAGTTTATTGCAATAGGGTGCCAGCTTAAGATGGAGGCTCCAGGAAAAGCTGCTGCAATAACTCCATGTGATTCAGTGGAAGGACCCACAGTGATGCTTGAAAATGGTGATCATATAAGGGTGGATGATCTTGAAAAAGCAAAGGAGATATATGATCAGATAGTTGAGATCACAGATGTTGGAGAGATTCTCATATCATTTGGCGATTTTCTTGAAAACAATCATGTTCTTGAAAAACCTTCATACACATCAGAATGGTGGAAACTAAACGCCAGGGAATTCAAAAACCTGGAAAAATACCAGTTTCAGGTTCCTGGAGAAACAGAGGCTTGGGCAATTTCTAGGAAATATCCAGTTCCATTGTATCCGGAATATGATCTGATCTGGAATGACATATCAATGGATGAATTCAAAAATCTCAGATCAAGGATAATGGCATCCGCCTGGGACGGATGTCATATACTTATAAATCCTGAAGAATCCATAAAGAAATCACTTATAAAGATCAACTGCCAGTTCAGTGCAAGCGGATCCAGTATAATTCCAAAATATTCACTTTCACTGCTGAGATCCATGGGCCTTGACATACACGATAACCAGGTTGTGGAGATAACTCCATATACTGAATATTCAACGCCTCTGGAGGCTGTGAACAGCCTATCCGGAATAATCATAAAAGATCGTGCACCCACAAGGATAGGGTCAAGGATGGGAAGGCCAGAGAAAGCTGGAGACAGAAAGATGAAACCCACGGTTCATGTTCTGTTTCCAATTGAGAATTATGGGGATGCAAGAAGATCAATTGTAAACGCAGGGAGGAAATCGGATGAAAGAGGAATTGAGATAGAGGCCGCAGTGAGGGAATGCCTGAGTTGTGGATTGGAGACTCCCCATCCTCTCTGTCCTAAATGCGGGTCCAGGACTCAGAGTGAAAATAGGACAGGAAAAATGAGGGTGGACCTTTCAGAGATGATTGATCGGGCTGAAAGAAGAACAGGCATAAGCGTAACATCGCTGAAGGAGTTGAAAGGTGTAAAGAAGCTGATGTCAAAGGACAAAGTCAGTGAACCTCTAGAAAAGGGCTTATTCAGGGCAAAACATGGCGTATCAACCAACAAGGATGGAACCTGCCGTTATGATCTTACAGATATTCCGATTACTCATTTCAGGAAGGATGAGATAGGGATAAGCTCAATGAAACTCGTTCAGCTGGGTTATGAGGATAAGGAGATAAACGAGATTCAGCCCCAGGACATAATCATTCCAAAGGACGCTGCAAAATACCTCTTAAAAGTGTCACAGTACGTAGACGATATGCTCATTAATTATTACAATACTGAACCGTTCTATCTGTGTGAGAAAGAGACAGATCTTATAGGGCAGCTTGTCATAGGATTGGCTCCCCATACATCAGGAGGAATTGTAGGAAGAATCATAGGATTTTCCGATGTAAATGGATGCTATGCACACCCATTCTTCCATGCAGCCAAGAGAAGAAACTGCGACGGCGATGAGGACAGCATAATGCTCCTGATGGACGGCCTCATAAACTTTTCAAAAGATTACCTTCCATCAACAAGGGGGGGTCTTATGGATGCCCCTCTTGTCCTGACAGTCAGGCTTAATCCAGATGAGGTTGACAAGGAAGCTCTGAATGTTGATACACTATGGGAATATCCTCTTGAATTCTACAAGGCTGCGGAAAAGAATGAAATGCCATCCAAATTGGAGGGGATAATGAGAACAATGAAGATTCTCATTCAGGAAACCGGTAGTTTCCGTGGCACCGGATACAGCAGGGAGACAACAGACATAAGCCGCGGAATCAAAACATCTTCCTACAAAACAATCCTATCCATGCAGGACAAGATCGAGCAGCAGCTTGGCCTGGCCAAAAAAATTAGGGCGGTTGATGAAAATGACGTCGCTGCAAGAGTTCTCTCCTCTCATTTTCTTCCTGATATGTACGGTAATTTCCGGGGGTTCTTCTCTCAGGAGTTCAGGTGCACAAAGTGCAATGCAAAATATCGCCGCGTTCCCCTTTCCGGAAAATGTTTCAGGTGCGGGAATTCCAGCATAAATCTCACAATTCACAAGGGGTCAATAATAAAATACATGGATGAGACGCTGAAGATTTCACACGAATTCAATCTCCCATGGTACCTGGGCATGAGAATTGAAAACATAATAAACACAATCACACAGACTTTTAACATTGATAAGAAAGAAGAGGATAAGGGCCTGGAAGATTATCAGGAGATAGAAGCATGATAGGATCACTATTTGTAACCGGACCGGCAGGAACAGGAAAATCATCATTTTGTGGATCATACAAGGAATGGTTAATTAGCCAGGGATACGATTCGGCAATAGTGAATCTCGATCCCGGATCGGAGTTCGTGCCATACGAACCTGATGTTGATATAAGGGATATTATATCGCTGGAAAGCGTCATGTCGGAATACAATCTGGGACCCAATGGTGCTCAAATAGTTGCCTCTGATCTCATGCTGGAAAACGTTCAGGCGATAGCCGAACCATTGAAAGAACTGTCTGATTACTACGTCATATTTGACACACCAGGGCAGATGGAACTTTTTAGTTTCAGGCCCTCCAGCCCATATCTGGTGAATTCACTATCTGGAAACAAAGCCATGATAGCATTCGTGTCGGATGCAGTTCTTTCATCAATTCCCTCAGGTTACATATCCCAGAAGATGCTTTACGGTTCAGTAATGTCAAGATTCTACAAGCCTATGATCTTTGTGATGAACAAGATTGATCTCATAACCGAAATGGATATTGACAATATTATGGCATGGGAAAGAGATTGGGAAATACTAGCTGATGCATTCATGGAAGAGAAGCAGGAGATGCTTAAGGATTATTTCCTGAATATTATAGAGGCATTTAGAAACGGAGGAATCAACTCCAAAATATTCCCGGTATCATCCAGGGAAATGTCAGGTTTTGAGGACATCTACAGTGAAATGTCCCTTTTTCTCACCGGTGGAACAGACGCTGATACAACATACAAGGATGACTGATCTCTCCAGCAGAGATAAATCTCTACCACCGAATATTCCAAAATGAAAAATTCAGTGTGTAGTATTTTATGCCAGTTACGTGATTCGAACTCAGAACCAGAAAATTTGAGGCTGGAATTTATAAATGAATCGGTGCAGGGTGAGATGAATGTAAAAATCTTTAATACTCCTTCCGTTGCAGTATTATGTCCATGAAACATCACTGCATAATCTGTGGAAACCTCATTTTTAAAGGACTTTATTGCGCTGGGTGTTCTATGGAGATAGTCAAGGCAAGAACTGCAGATGAGGAACCTCTTGAAGAATGGATCTCAAGACAAAGGGATTCAAAGCAGGTATCCATAAGCATGGAACCCTGCCAGGAAATGACTCTTGACAGGTTCATCAACTGAAATTGAATCGGCAAATGGGAACCAATTAGTTAACCAAATTATTCCGTAAATAATTGATTTCATCATCTTTTTTTAAAGCCGGATCAGTGAAATGGCATTCTGAATGGCAATAAAGAAATAACAATAGATTTTTAAAGGTTGATGAAATTTGAAAAAAGGTGAAAAAATGTCAGAAAAATGGAATGCAAAAGACAACCTTAAACCAAAGGGACTGGAAGGCATCTCAGATCAGCAGATCGAATACCACTTTGAAACACATTACAAGGGATATGTGAATAAATTAAACGAAATATGGGAGAAACTTCCATCTGTTGATAGGAGCAAGGCAAACCAGAATTACAGTGAATTCAGGGAACTCAAGCTGGAAGAGACATTCAATTTCGATGGTTCGCTTCTCCATGAGCTCTATTTCCAGAACTTGAACAAAGAACACAACCCGGTTCCGGATTCCTTCAAGAAAGAGGTGGAAAAGAGTTTTGGGAGCTATGAGAAATGGGTGGAGGATTTCAAGGCAACTGGAGTAGCATTCAGAGGTTGGTCACTTTTGGTTTTTGATTTCAATACCGGTGCACTGAGAAATATAGGAGCTGATGTGCATAACACAAACGGAATATGGAATGCAATGGTTCTTCTCGCACTTGATGTGTATGAACATGCATACTATACCGATTACGGGCCAAAGAGAGCTCCTTACCTGGATGCATTCATGAAGAATGTTGACTGGAAACATGTAGAGAAGAGACTGGAAAAAGCCAAAAAAATGTACGCGATTTTCAAGGAATGATTCCAGCAAATACCAACAAATATTTTTTTATATTCCAGAAAAACAACTTCAGACCAATTTTTATATTCATCTGATCTATGGTTGAAGTATAGATGGAAATTCATGAATACAGTGGCGTTCTGAAAACTGTCAGGGATATGATGTCCTCTGAATTCAGAACAGAGGTTGAAAACAGGAAACTTGACTTCATAAAAGCAGGGAAATCCTCTCCCGAATTCATTTATGGCGAATTGTGCTTCTGCATCCTGACAGCAAACACGTCAGCAGAGATGGGAATAAAAACTCAGGAGGCCATAGGAATCCAGGGCTTTCTGGAATTCGACGAAGATACAATGAGAAAAAAGCTTAAAGAGGTGAGATACAGATTTTACAATGTAAGGAGCAAGTTCCTTGTGCAGTCCAGGTGGATAGTCGATGAACTTCCAGGGATTCTCGCAATGAAAGACAGGATTGAAGCAAGAGACTACCTGGTGGAAAACTTGAAGGGGATAGGTTACAAAGAAGCATCCCATTTCTTGAGGAATGTAGGAATATTTGATTTCTCAATTCTTGACAAGCACATACTCCGTATGATCAAGAAGGAATATCCGGATGGTAAGTTCCGGGTGGGGAGCAGAAAAAATTATCTTGAAACGGAAAAGACAATACTAGAGTTTGCAGAATCAGTTTCCCTTGATCCCGGCATACTTGATCTTTACCTCTGGAAAATCGCAACAGGTAAACTGCTGAAATGAGATTTTTTGGGTGGCAAACAGGTCATTTTCAGCTTCTTTTCCCCAACTTATAATCTGCCAGTTCAAAAAATTCGTCTAATCCGGAATAGGCCCCATGATATGCCACAATTTCAATGACAAGAGCCGTTATGATTTCAACGACAAGAGCTGTTATGATTTCAATGACAGGAACCGCTATGGCAGCAGGAATGGCGGACAGGATTATGCCTATAGGGAGAAATGCAGAGTTCCCTGCATATGTGATACTGCTGTTTCCAGAAGATAATGTTGCCAGATAATGTAAACCAAAATAGAGGGAAGGAAACAAAATTACAGCTGTTAAGGCAAATAATATTATAGAAACCCGAAGGTAGGTGGAAGCACCCCTAAGTTTTGGAACTGAAAGTTCAGCGGAAAGGAATTTCAAACTGGCAACAATTTTCAAGTAGGCAATGACATATATGACAGTTATAACTGCCACAGAAGCACCTGCAATCAAAAAAGACTCGTTAAGCACAGATAGGGGTATTGAGGGTGGCTTTCCACTCACAATAAGAGAAGAAACAATAAGGGAGAATACACGAACATAGAGGAAATAATAGGATACGACAATCACTGCTAATGAAGCAATAATGTTGAAAATAAGCCAGTTTCTCGTAGATCCATAATGCCTGGCATTAACCATCTTGGAATCTGCCAGACGCCCAAAACCCATGATCAGCAATATAACACCTATAAAAAGTAGTAAAGAACCGACAATGTCAATAAGGGGAATTATTGTAAGTATTGAACCCAAGAAGAGGACAAAAAATGCGGTTCTCAGTTTCTTGAGGCTCTCCCGAATAACATATAGATCATCATTGAACGTGGAGGCCATTCCCATAAATTAATTATGAGCTATCTATATAAAAAATTTTTGGGTCTTCCCACCTTTTTTGAATGTATATATTTAATTCAAAGGTCCTTTCTCTACAATATGAATTCCACCTAATGACTTGAGATATTTTTCATGTTACAAGGATATTTTATTCTTAATTCTTAAAAACACAACTTAAATTATAGATGATGCATGTTAATAACACATTAAATGGCAATCCCCTTCCATATTATGAGAATAAGGATATGTAACCACTATTTTTTCACACATCTAATGAGAGGCACCAACCAGATCAAGGTTTATGAAAAGCTGAAATATGAAGCCATGCTGAGAAATATGGATTGAGAATTATTCTATCAACAATATTGTAGGGTGGACCTTCTTTTAAATAGGATTTCAAAAACTAATAGATTATATGTTACCTTATATTTATATCCGTTATGATAAGTTTTCTGGACCAGAAAAGGATGGATTTAAACTATCAGTACCGCAACGGTGATCTGTTTGTTCTTATGACAAACGCCGGAAAGGGAGTTTCAAGTGTGATATGGGACAATTTCAAACCAGGTTCGTCAATTCTCATTGTATGCGGAACTGGAAATAATGCGGGCGACGGCATAATGGCTGCAAAGTTTCTGCAGGACAAGTTCCGTGTTTCAGTTTATCTTATAAAGGGTAAATCGTCAATGAAAACTGACATGGCAAGAAAGGCACTGAGAAGTTTTAAGGGGAAAATTTATGAAATTGATGAGATTGAAAAGTTACTTGAGGATGCAGACATAGTTGTGGATTCCCTTCTTGGAACGGGCACAAATGGAGAACTCCGGGAACCATACGCTTCAGTTATCAAAAAAATAAATAAATCTGGCAAGAAAATCGTGTCGGTGGACATCCCCTCCGGACTTGGAACAGGAACAATGGTACACCCTGATATCACGGTCACCTTCACCGACATTAAAGAAGGTATGAACAGTTCCAACTCTGGAAAGATAGAAATAGTGGACATAGGAATTCCAGATAACGCAATCAATTATTCCGGGCCAGGTGATCTGGTATACCTAAACCCTCCCGAGAAGGATTCACACAAGGGAGACAATGGGACTCTGGCAATAATCGGAGGCTGGTCATTCCATGGATCGGCAGTGATCTCATCCATGGGGGCGCTATCGGTGGGCACTGATCTGGTTAGGGTTTACACCACCAGGCAGAATTACAACATCATTTCATCATACAACCCGGAAATTATAGTCAGGGAGGTTACACCTGACAGCATGCCCCTTGATGAGATCAGGAAACATAAAGCAATACTTATTGGACCTGGCATGGGCATCTCATCCATCTACGAAAAATCCATTCTTTCCCTGATATCCTCTTATGACGGGGAAATTATACTTGATGCTGATGCCCTGAAAATGCTCTCTTCCCACAAAAATTCTTTGATGGGCAAAAAAATAACAGTAACCCCACACAGGCAGGAATTTCTGAGGTTTTACGACGAAGATCCCACAAAGGGGAATGCAGAGATACTCTCAAGGCATTATGGATTTACAACTGTTCTCAAAGGTTCAACGGATACAATTACAGATGGGGTGAATACAATTCTAACCGATGGTGGAAACAGCAGGATGACCATGGGTGGAACAGGAGACCTCCTCGCAGGAATAATCAGCGGTCTGATCTCAAAGGGTATGATCAGATTGAGGGCCTGCTCTGCCGGAACTTTCGTGAACAAGAAGGCGGCAGAAATCTCTTTCAACAGCAAGTCCTATTTTTTCAGCGTAAACGATATGATAGAGGCAATACCAAAGGTGATGAAATTATATTTTGAAAAGTAGAAAGCGCCCAAACAACAATTAGGTCCGGGAAAAACCTTTTAAACATATTATATCTGCTATTTAAAAGATGACGGAATCGGGAACATCTGAATCAGACAGTAATAAAAATACTGAAACCCCAAAGTATGATAGTATGGAGGAGATATCACAGTATTCAATTCTGAAAAAAATTTCGGTAGAACAGGAGAGTCATCCGGCAATAATATACAAATCGAGATACATATCATTTCACAATCTCCTTTCAAGCATAGATTCACTGGCTTCATACATGTCAGGAATGGAACTTGTGAAAGGGGACAGAGTGGCAATATTTTTGGAAAATTCTCCCCATTTTGTCATATCAATCTACGCATCAATGAAAATTGGGGCAATTGCGGCACCAATGGACCCTGAACTTTCAAATATTGAAATGCGGAATTCAATAAATTCAATAGGGGCAAAATGCATTATAATCAGTGACGTTGGATTCACAAAGATATCTGACCTTGCAAAGAAGGGAATTAACGTTATAGTTGTGAGATACCAGGATTTCATGTCCTTTGAGAATGGAGTTGCTAGGACATTTGAGAATCTTGGCGTTATAAGTCAAATACCCTGGTCCAAAAGCATTGTTAAATTTTCTGATGCAATGTTTGAAGTGCCCAGAGAAGAGGAGGAACTTGATCTTTACAGAGACACAAGTTTGCTCATACAGACTCATTCCATCTCGGGGGAACAGAGATTCGTCAAGGTCACACAAATGAATCTGCAGGCGGCAATTCAAAGTTTCAACAGCTGGTTTCCGGCATTTGAAAAACCTCTGAAAGTGGCTTCTCTTGTCCCATTTTTTTCCATTTATTCCATAGTTCTTTCCATACTAATCCCATTCTCCAGAGGATGGACAGCTATTATTGGGGACAGGCTGAACATAACCAAGGAAATTTCAGATTTCATACTTAAAAACGACCCGAATCTTGTATTAGGGAATTCATTCGCTGTTAAACTCATCTCGGGCATAGAGAAAAAGATCAGAATAAAGCGAAAAAAGGTATCTCCCAGAATAATAATAAGTTGTCTTGGAAATCTTCCTGGAGATCTACTTCAAAAAGTAGAGGAGGAACTTGGATTTCATATTATTGAGGGATACAGCATCCCCGAAGCCTCAGGCCTCACCCATTTAAATGACTATGATAAGAATAACAGACGTTCCGGGTCGGTGGGGAAAGCACTGTCAATGGTGGTTTCAGAGATTGTTGACGAGATCACAGGCAGGCCAAAACAGTTCATGGAGGAGGGGCAGCTAACAATCAGTGGCCCTCAAGTTACTCCTGGATTCTGGGGCCTTGATGAGGAGACAAAGGAGAGGATCAGGGAAGGAAAATTTCTCACAATGGATATTGCACACAAAGACAAAGATTCCTACTATTATATTACGGGAAGGCTTAATGACCAGATATATTCAGGAGGGATAATGATATCGCCAAGGGAGATAGAGGAGGTACTTACCAGCATAGACACCATAGCCGAGGCTGCAGTTATAGGGGTTCCTGATAAATCAGGAAACGAAATAATAAAAGCATTTATAACCCCTGCTGGGGGAAAGAGAATATCTCTGGATAGGGTGACCAAAATAGTTGCCTCCAAACTTTCACCAAATAAAATCCCTACAGAATATGTCATAATGGATGGACTTCCAAAGACACTGAACGGCAACATAATAAGGCGTATATTGAAGGAAGAGGAACTTGCAAAACAGAAGTGAGGGCGTGGAAAATGCAACAAGATTGCTGTAATACCATTTCGTATATCAGAACATTTTCTGTTATAAAAGTTAATTAATTTTAGTACCATCCTAAAGAGGAGTTAATTATTATGGCGGAAACAGTAGAACAGAAGCAGGAATTTTCAAGAGGTCTTGAGGGTGTTATAGCCGCTGAGACCAAAATTGGTTATGTAGACGGAATCAACGGAATTCTTGCATACAGAGGTTACGATATAGAAACACTGACAAACCAGTCGAATTATGAAGAGGTATCCTATCTGCTGCTATACGGGAAGCTTCCAAGTGAAAAGGAATACATTGAATACGTTTCAGAGCTTAAAAAAGAGATGTACATTGAAGACGATGTCTATGAACTTATTAAAAAGATTTCCAGGACAGCACATCCTATGTCTTCACTGAGAACAGTTGTTTCATATATTGGGGGCAAGGACAAAACCAGCGTTGATCCGGATGTGAAACAGCAGGAAGAAATAGGGATAAAATTAATAGCCAAGATGCCTACAATAGTTGCAGCTATAAAGAGGGCATCCAGTGGGGAAGATTTTATAAAACCAGACCCCGAACTCTCATATGCTGCAAATTTCTTCTATCAGTCAGCTGGAAGGAAACCAGATACAGTTGAGGCAAAGATGATGGATACTGCGCTTATTCTGCATGCAGATCACGGCATGAACGCATCAACATTTTCAGCAATGTTGACAATATCCACTCTCTCAGATATGTATTCTGCAATTACATCTGCAATTTCAACTCTGAAAGGTCCCCTGCATGGCGGGGCTAATGAGAGAGCCCTGGCCCTCATAAAGGAAACAGGGTCCCCAGATAATGCTGAGAAAGTTCTTTCAGAGAAAATGGAAAAGAAAGAGAAAATCATGGGTTTCGGGCATAGAGTCTACAAGGTATATGATCCCAGGGCAAAGATTCTGAAGGGCTATGCTGAATACATAACCAAGAAAAATGGGCAGGAAAAACTATTTCAGACCGCCACAAAAATAGAGGATTTGATGGTGAACAGGCTTGGAGAGAAGGGCATATTCCCAAATGTGGATTTCTACTCTGGAATACTCTACTACTCCATAGGTTTCCCGCCAGATGTTTTCACTCCAATATTTGCCGTAGGAAGGATTTCCGGATGGGTTGCCAGGTCCTATGAATATGTTCAGAACAACCGTCTATTCAGACCAAGAAGCAGGTATGCAGGCGAGAAGGCACCCAGGAGATACGTACCAATAAACGAAAGGAACTGAACTCCAAATTTCATTCCATGACTGTTTACATCCTTGACACTGGTGCCATAATTTCAAGAAATATAAATCTCATTTCTGGAAATATCTGTATTCCGGTTTCGGTTATGGGCGAGATCAGAAAAGGGAAACTCAAGCGGAACATGGATGAAATATCTGAATATATTTCTGTTATTGATCCTTCCCATAATTTCAAAAAACTTGTAAGGAAAGCAGCTGAAGAGACAGGCGATATAAGAGTATTAAGCGAAACGGACATAGATGTTATCTCTGCAGCCCTGGAGATATCTGGAATCATTGTAAGCGATGATTATGCCATACAGAATGTGGCCGGGAAAATGGGCATAAAATACATTGGCGTTGAGAAAGAGACCATTAAGAAACAGATGGAATGGCAGTTTCGGTGCACCGGCTGTAGAAAGATTTATTCAAAATTCGTGCCTGTATGCGAAATATGCGGACATGCTGTTAAACGCTTTCCCAAATGACATGAATATTTATATTACAGGTATTTCATACTCAAAAAAAATCCACATTCCGCATTATGTTTGATTTCTCTGCAATTTCCTTTTTATAAGAAGAGGGAAGGCAGTTATTTTCCACTAATAAAATGTCTGCAGATAAACAATGCCAATCTTTTTAACCAATATGAGAATTTTTGATCATGATAGATATATCTCTGCCTTTGAGCAGGCAACTCATCAGTTATCCAGGTGATGCAAAGTACGAGGAATACGAATATTTCACTCATGAGAAGGATCATGTCCATATAATGAGGGTGATTATGGAGACGCACTCCGGAACACATTTTGACGCCCCGTATCATATGCTTGCAGATGGAAAAAAAGCCAATGAGATCCCACTTGAAGACTTCATGGGGAAAGCAACTGTGATTGAGGTTAACGCACCAGCCATACTGCCAGAACATATACCGTCCCAACATGAAAAAATAGTTCTATTCAAAACCCCCAACACAGACCATTACGACTCTTTCAAGAATGACTTCACATACCTCAGTCTTGAAGCTGCAAAAAAACTTGTAGAGAGAAAGGTGAAGCTTGTAGGCATAGATTACCTCTCCATCGAAAAATTCGGCAGCAGCCATCCGGCTGTACATAAACTTCTGATGAATAATGGAATAATTATAGTGGAGGGCCTTTACATGAAAAATGCAAAAGCTGGAACCTATGAATTTATATGTCTTCCGCTGAACATGTCTCAGGACGGGGCCCCATGCAGGGCAGTCCTCAGGTAGTTTATGGTTGAGAGGGTTCTGCATTCCTGAAGGACATGTAGTTTCTACCTGCGTAGAGTATTATCCCCCCCGCTAAAACTGAAATAATAACTGCATAAATGTATGAGTACTGGGCACCAAAGGTGTAAAGTCCGCCCATGAGCAAATTTCCGGTGAAGAGTCCTATGCTCCTTGCAGAAGAAAGTTTACCCATGCCTCCACCCAATGTTGCAGAAGCGGACAGAACTGTTATAATGGTTGGCTCAAAAGTCTCAATGAATCCTACAGCAACAGCTATTAAAGCACTGGAAATGTAGAATCCTGTTAGTCCAATTGAATATACTATGCTGATCACGTATCCAAGGGACCCAACTCCGGCAAGGATATAGCCGAGAAAACCAAGAGCTCTCATCTCATTCTTGATGGTAAAACGTGAGAGGGCAAAACCTGTTAACGAAGAAACAGCGAGGAATATGGTGTAGGTTCCAACACCAAGAATGGGGCTTTTTGTATATTCTGACACAGTGAGTATTGGAAATCCCATACTGTAGAAGCTGAATCCGAAAAGTGCTGTTGCAAGCAGGACAGCTCCAAATGCAATTCTTCTTTTCCCGGTTTCACTCTTTTTATCAATTTTGTTGCCTCTTTTTTTGTCTCTGGTCAGGGCAACCAGTACTGTTGATATTACAATTGGAACAATTGTAACAAGAAATATAAATTTGAACTCATAATGGTAGAAAAGCATTACCATAAGAAGTATGGTAGCTACAATTCCACCTCCAACATCCAGGCCATGAAGAAGGCCGAAAGCTCTCGAACGGTTTTTATCAGATACAGATTTTGCAAAAAGTGTTCTTCTGGCTGGTGATCTCAGGTTTCTCATCCACCAGCCTGTTGCAAAGGTTCCAACGGCTTCAAGTGGAACAATGGCAAATCCAGTAAAGGAAAGAATGGGGATGAAAGCATTGCCAAGCACGGAGACTTTTTTGTAACCATATCTGTCAGCCAGTTTCCCTCCAAAGTAAGCAAAAAGAGAACCAACGCCATAATTCAGGGCTTCAGCAAGTCCAAATACAATAACAGGTGCACCAAGGACAAAAACAAGGAAGTAAGGCAGTCCAGCTATAACCAGCTGATATCCCATGTCTGCAAAAAATGCAGAGAAGGATATGAGTAGTACATTTCTGTTGTAAATATGCCATCCATTTTCATTGTTGTCTATACCATCATCCATATGTATTCCAAATCCCTCTTCTCAGATTTTTTTTTGAAGTTGGTTTCTCAGGTTGCAAAAGGTTCTTCATTATATAGAAACTTTTCCAGCAAACGCCATTGGTTTAATGGATATGGGATATCAGTATTATTTCCAATACTAAATTCCCTTTTCCTCAAGATACTGAAGAAACCCGTCTGTGAATTCGTTTAAATCACAAACTATGCCGTAATCAGAGTACTTGAATATGGGGGCGTTTGGGTCCACATTGACAGATACAATTGTATGGACGTACCTTAACCCTACAATATGGTTATCGTGACCGGAAACTCCAAGGTTAATGTAAACATCTGAGGAGATGGAAGATCCTGTAAGCCCTATCTGTTGCTGACGGGGAACAAAGCCCATGTCAACAATGGGTCTTGTTGCCCCCAAGGTTGAACCCAGTTTTCGGCTGAGTTCAAGAGCTTTCTGGACAAAATCTTTCCTCTTTATGCCTCTGCCAAGCCCTATTACAGTGCTGCTGGAAGATAATGGCCTGTATTCTGAAGGAACTGGTATGTTTTCAAGAAGAGTGAAATTTTCATTGTCGGAAGAAACATCATTCTCTAACTTAAATCTCTCAGACCCTCTGTATTTCAGAAACATTCCCGGCCTTACAGTGGCCATGGCTGGCTTTGTCTTCGATACTATTTCTGCAACTATTCCTCCACCGAATGCAGGCTTAAGCTGAATAAGCTGCTTTCCGTCATATTTTAGATCTATGCAGTCTGCAGTTAGACCAAGAGATTTCTCTGCCGCAATCCTTGCGGCAATCTCTCTTCCATCTATGGTTGAGGGGAAAATAACAAACTCCGGTTTCTCTTTGTCAATGATTCTTATAACTCTATTGGCAAAAGTATCATTTCCAGGGGCACTAATCTTGATATACCTGTTGCATGGCATCTCCTTAAGCTTCTCAGGATCCAGATTTCCAGCCATTATTACCTCAAGATCCATTCCCCTTGTTATTTGCAATGCCTTTGACGCTATTTCAATGGAAACTTCGGGATCACCCAGTGCAATTCCCATAACGGATCCAATTTTCTTATGTAATGAATTGTCCACAATTTCCGTATCTTTTGCGGATTTCCTTTCATTAATTAAATTAAGTATTTTTTCATAAGTCTCTTTTCCCGGCGCCAGAAATTTTACCAACCTCTGACTCTTTACATCCGAGGTTCCGGTTACAACAGTTGGGGAAGCATCTGTGCCGTTGAAATCTATCCCAAGTTTTTCAGCGTTGATCACAACTATTTTTGATGTCATATCCGGCGTTTCCGGCTTGATGGACCTTGCTCGGTTGATCTTTTCGCTAACTGATAATAGAGCAGGAAGATTCCCCTCATACCTGTTAATTCCATCTTCCCTGTCCTGTTCAATAATTATTCCTTTCCTGTCCTCTGAAAATTCTATCCTGAAAACTGACGATTTGAATTTCATTCCAGTCATGAATGCAACTTCAGGGGGAACCTGTGAAGTTTCCCCGTCAAGTGAATATTTTCCTGCCAGAACAAGATCAGGTTTCACATATTCCACAACCCTGGAAAGTATCTTTGCAGTTGCCCATGTGTCGGAACCCGCGAAGCTTCTGTCTGTAACAAGGTATGCTGTATCTGCACCCATTCTCAGAGATTCATTGAGTATCTCTCCCGCTGAAGGAGGACCCATTGTTGCAACAACCACCTCAGATCCAATCTTCTCCTTAATTCTAATTGCCTCCTCCACTGCCTTCTTGTCAAAGGAATTGAACATCAGAGGCACGCCTTCCCTTACAATTCTCATGGTTTTACTGTCGAATGTTATCCTATTTACATCCGGAATCTGTTTTATAAGAACAAGAATTTTCATGGAATTCCTTTCTATAAAAATTTTTTACTGGAAGTCCACCAAAACTTCCCCATTCTCCACTTTAGTCTTATAGGATTTCAAGGGAGATATATCACCAGATCCTTCAGGAGGGCTCACCACTGACCCATCTTTTGGATCAAATGTGGCAAAATGATTGGGGCATATGAGTTTCCCTTCATCCATGAAACCCTCAGAGAGATCATAATCTTCATGGGTGCAATATAGGGAAGTGGCAAAGTAGTTTTCCTTGCTTTTTATTATAAGTATCTCCTTGTTTTCCACTGAAGCCTTGAACAGGTCACCATCTTTCATAACTCCATCCTTAAGAACTTTATACCACGCCATACTACCATATATGTCCAATTATTATAACCTTTTTTTTCATAGATCTTCATTGATTTTAACAGAAAAGAATGGCGGAACACTGGCAATCAAAAAAATACTTAAACCCCGCACAACTTAAGTTCTGGTAATTATTTTTGGACAGTGAGGTTAAAAACAAATATCTTGAGGCTGGGAAAATAGGCAGAGAAGCTCTGGAATATGTACAGTCTCTCATTGAACCAGGCGCTCTGTTTTTAGACGTGGCTGAGAAGGCCGAGCAATTCATCAGGGATCAGGGTGGAAGGCCGTCTTTCCCTGTCAATCTTTCAATCAATAATGAGGCTGCACATTATACTCCGTCGTTCGGGGATTCAAAGACCTTCAAAACAGGTGATGTTGTAAAAGTAGACCTTGGAGCAGAAGTTGACGGGTACCTTTCAGACAACGCTGCAACCGTGGAAGTTGGAGAAACAGGAAAACATTCAGATCTCATCGACTGCACCAGGGAGGCGCTGAATGCCGCTCTCAAGGTATTAAGGCCCATGATACCTGCAAGAAAAATAGGTGCCGAGATTGAGAAGGTTATATCATCATTCGGCTTCAAACCTGTTAAAAACCTTGGGGGGCATGGAATAAACAGGTACGACCTACATTCTTCAATATTCATACCAAATTATGATGATGGAAATGCAGCTTTCATAAAACCTGACACTGTAATTGCCATTGAGCCATTTGCAAGCACAGGAATTGGCATGATACACAATGGTCCGGGAGGGAATATATACATCCTGTCAGGAACTAAGATAAACAGGGAAGAAGAAATATACAGAAATTTCAATACAATACCATTTGCCGAGAGATGGCTTGCAAAAATCGATCCAGACTATAAAAAATATCTTAAAAAGATGCTTTTCAGGAGAGAAGTATCACACTTTGCTATTTTGAGGGAACACTCAGGTGCACTGATATCGCAGGCGGAACATACAATAATGGTGCTTTCTGATGATATTGTGGTTACAACAAGGAAATAGTATGTTCATGGAAGCCTTGCAAGTACCGCTTCTAGTGCAGCAGCTGTCACTTTTTCAACAGGAAGAGTTGAATCGATAACTAACCAGTTGCTTCCAATCATCTTCTGGTAGTATGTTCTGACAAGTTTCAGATAATCCGGGTCCTCGAATCCTGATCTTCCCTTTCTAGCGGCAATTCTGGATGTTGTTCTTCCTGGTTCCAGGTCAAGAAAGATTATGAGATCGGGCATCCGTTTTATAATTCGTGAAACACTCATCATCCACTCCAATGTGCCATCCATTCCGCCAAAAACCATTTCCATGAGGGGACCTTGATACGCATAGGAAGAATGGATATATCTGTCCGAAATTACAATCCGTTCCCGATCAAGTTCACCGTTTATGATCTTCTGATGATGCATTCTGTCTGTTGTGAATCTGAAAAAAAGTTCAATGGCATTTTCAGCGGTTCTGTTTTTCTGTTCACTTTCAGTGATGAAAAACCCATCTGTTGGTTCATGGGTCAGAAAAACCGACCTGCCAAGTTCAAGAAGTTTTCTTTTTAAATTCCTGGAAAGTGTGCTTTTTCCAGATCCATCTATCCCTTCTATGCTTACAAACAATATTGACCATGGATTAATGCAATGGAAACATAAGAATATGTTCAAAGCACCTTCTCTCTTTCATTGAAAGTTTGCCTCCACAAGAATAATTAGCTGAATTTCACATAACCATCCATGGAAAATAAAAACTACAGTGGTTTCAACACAAGGGCAGTACATGGGGGAGAGCTTAAAATTCCAGAATTTGGAAATGTGACAACTCCAATTTTTGAAAACTCAACATTCGTATATCCAAATTACAATTCCAAAGCATATATGGACCACACCAGCAACCTTCCCTACATCTATTCAAGGTGGGGCAACCCCACACTGCAGGCACTTGAGATAAAATATTCAGAACTGGAGAACTCACGTCACGGGCTTTCATTTTCATCCGGAATGAGCGCCATAGTTTCAACTGTTCTATCCATATGCAAAAAAGGTGACAGGATACTCTCCATCTCTGATCTCTATGGTCAAACCAGATCATTATTTTCCAAAGATGCACTGGAATTGGGGATAGAGACAGATTTTATAAGCATTGAGAAATTGAATTCAGAAGATTTCTCTACAAGTGGATATTCAATGATCTACCTTGAATCTATAACAAATCCCACTCTTAAAGTTTCCAATATAAAATCAACGGCAAAAATTGCAGGGGAAAAAGAGATACCTGTTGTTGTTGATGCAACCTTCGCCTCTCCATATAATCAGAAACCTCTGGATCTTGGGGCGAAGGTTTCAATTCACAGTGGAACAAAATATCTTGCCGGTCACAGCGATATTGTACTGGGAATGGTGGCTGCTGATGAAGACCTGTTCCACGCTATACACGCAAAAAGAAAGGTCCTTGGTGGGACTCCTGACGCAATGCAGGCTTTTCTTGCCTCAAGGGGTATTAAGACACTTGGCCTGAGAATGCAGAAGCACAATGCCAATGCTGGCGAAATATTCCGTTACCTTAAGCAGGAGAAAAAGGTAAAGAAAGTATTTTACCCAGGCGATCCTGATTCCCCATTCTATGAAGCTGCAAGAAAAAATCTGTCAGGTTACGGAGGCATGATCTCATTTGAGCTGACGGGTGGAATTGAAGCTGCAAGGCTTTTCATAAAGCATCTGATCATTCCATCGGCTGCACCAAGCCTTGGAGGCGTGGAAAGCCTGGTTACCCTTCCCGTTGATACAAGCCACTCCACAATTCCTCCAAATGTCAGAAAAACCATGGGAATAGAAGATGGCCTTGTTCGTTTCTCCACAGGAATAGAGGATCCGGAGGATCTCATTTCAGATATGCAGAATGCCTTTGAAGTACTAAATTGATCAGAGAAGTGGATATTTCCCTGTTATTGGATCTATGACGCTCTCCTCTACGGGGCCAATGCCCAGACATGTTACAGTTCCAGGCATTATCTGTGTGAATCCTGCATCGGTGATAAGGCAGGATATTATACCCATCTGGTCAAGCATAGTCTTGAGCCTCATGAGGGTTTCCAGGCTATCAAGCCTGATGACTATCTTTTTCTGCCCCTGATTTATCCATTCCCTGAATAATTTCTTATGGTCATTTTGGGACTTCAGGGCACAGGATACAGCAGCATGGGCTGCCTGGGCTGCTATTTTGCCCTTTCCCATGTCTAGATCCTTTCTCACAGCAATAACCATTTTAACACTGTCTACCATGGCACATCCTTCTTGTTCATCCTGTATCCTATTATGTTTACAGCTCTATGGAGAGGAGGAGTTATGACAAGTATTGTGATTAATCCAACTATATCCCCATAATAAGTCATGAAAAATTGCCTTTCAAATATGAAGAGGATCAGGAATGCCATCAGAACAAAGGGCCATTGATCAAGGAGTGATCCTTTACCGCCTCTTTCTATGCCTATTCTCCTCTTTATGAAAGAACCCACCATATCTCCAAGAAGAGAACCTGCACTCATGGTAATCAGGACTCCTATAGCTCCGGTTATTGTAGATGAAAAGTTACCGATGTGCAGATTTAAAACAACCAGCAGAGCGTAAATTATCAGACCAAATATGACTCCGGAAGCAACTCCACCAAAAAAACCACTCCATGTCTTTCCGTCTCCAAAAATACGCTTACCATCCACAAACTTTTTTCCAAAATCAATTGGAAAATGCCCTCCTGTTATGACGGCTCCGGGATTGGCAATGAAGGCAGGTATAAAAAACAACAGTGACTGAAATATTTCAAGAGGAATGTCAGGCATACTCTTCTACAGCCTTCAGTATGTCAGCCTTGGTTATTATGCCTTTCAGTTCTCCCCCATCCATGATGAGAACCGCGTTTGAGAATTTAAGAAGCGGGTATATCATTGAAATAGGGCTTGATTTGTCTACCTGTGGCGGTGTTATGCCCATCACCTTGCGAACCAGGAGATGCTTCAGGGATTCTATGGTTGATCCCTTTATGAGAAGATCGTTGATATCACTCTCAGTCACAGCGCCTATCACCTTTCCATCCTGAGTCACCACAGGAAGCTGGGAATAGCCCCTTTCCCTCATGGTATTAAGTGCAGAGATTATGGAATCAGATGGATTGCATGTAACAATTGACTTTGTCATTATCTTTCCCGCCACAATATCTATCCTAGTTGCCTTCTGGCCGGTTCTGCTAAGGTACTCAAATATTTTTCTCACCTTGTCATAGGTGGGGTTTATTGTCCCTTTTTCAACTCTTGCAATATAAGACTGGCTCACTCCGCTGATTTTTGCAAGTTCCTTCTGACTTATGCCAAGATTCTTGCGCATTTTCCTTAGTTCTTCTATAGATGGAAGCATTTATAATGATCATATTACCCGCTTACATAAATAATATTACTAATTTAATTACTGTTGGTAATTATATGGCCATCTTTTTCAGTACCTGAAACAACCTTGAACTCCATGATAATCAAAATAAGGTACATCCTCAGGAAAAATTAATTCAGTGCATACATAAGAATGATTATTATCATGAAAGATTTGTCCCCATTCACCAATTGTTCTGGTACAAAGTTAGTGTTGTATCATCACTCAACCTGAGTGGAATTTGCTAAGCAATGCTTGGACAGTGATCTGGCTAAAGAGATGATACGGGCATGTCACACAATGAATAAATAATATGTTTCAATTACACCTTTATTGCAAAATCCGAAAAACTTTATTATAAAATATAACCGTATAACCGCTCCTCTCCTAGCAGTGGCTTTTTCAACACTGGCTTTATTTGCCGCCATATATGTATATGAGGCATTTCTTTTCCTAATTCCAGTTATAGTGTTCTTCTCATTTCATTTTACAAAACTATACAGGCTGAGGACAAGAATCCTTGGAGGGCTTGTAATTTTCATCATTGTTGCAATGATATCGGCTGGTATTTCAACATCGGTAATTTACACAACTGACCCAGTTGTTACAGACCATTACACAAACCTCAGCGTACAGACGCAGGTTACCCCCTATGCTGGAAACTATTCAAGTTACAACTTCACCATGAAAGTTATGGATAGGGTACAGCTTAACCCGGACCATGTGACACTGGACATAAACACCACAGGTTTTCAGAAAAACGTTTCGGCAGCTGAAATGAGTCATTACACAAACGCTTCAGGGGATCAGGTATTCTATTATGTATATACAAATCCACCAGCTGGTATATACTCCTACAATTTTACCTTTCAAAATCAGACGGGTGCAACACTTTACACAGGTTTCGGCACAGGTAGTGGACCGGATACACTATCAAGTGTATCCACATTCAAGGAACTGTTTATTGTGACAGTAATAAACGATGTCATTATATTTGAAATAATACTGGTTGCGGGAATTTTCATAGCAAGAAGCTTCTCAAGATCTGCCAGGAACAGGATAAGACCTCCACAGAGGCCCAAACAACCGGATATAGTGGATCAGAATAACAATCAGTGAACAGTAAAATTTTCGTCGGTCAATACCATAGGACGGGGAATAAGTTTTTCCTGTACCTGTTAAGCCGCACATTTAACCTATTGAGAATAAAATTTTATAACTCCGTTACAACAGGAATGCATCAAATAACCATATGCAACTATCTTAACTAGCTATGCAAACACTACGAAAGGTATATATTTGATTCACCAATACCCAGAAAGTTTCTGCGTCGATGGTTTGTTATGAGTGATCTTCTTGAAGAATTTGAACAGAAAAAGGAAGTTATTAGGGAAATAGTAGAGGAGCATGTAAGAAAAAGAGATAATGCTTCTACTGAAGCCCATGAATATGCACGGCTCCGCGATGAGCTGAACGCAAAAGTTAGAGAAATGAGGGACGAAGCAAAGAGAAAGATCGCGGAGAAAAATGAACTCATAGAGAAAGTTCAGAATATGAGGGCCGATAAGGAAGAACATTACCGGAAACTCTCCGAACTCAGGAAGGAAATGAGGAAGATCAGGGACGAAGCAAATATTCAGGGCATCGACAGGCGCGATATAAAAACACGGAAAAAGGATCTCGAGAGGCTTGAACTTAAGCAGCAGACAACACAGTTGAAGAAGAATGAAGAACTCAAGGTAGTCGCAGAAATTAAAAAACTTACAAATGAAATTAAACGGATGGAAAAACAATTCGAGACCGAAATGGAAGGAAATGCTTCCATCAGAGAGCTTAATGCAAAGATCACCGAGGAAAAGAAGCTTGGTGAATCTGAAAAGAAGGAAATAGAAGAAATTTCCTCAAAGATCTCCGCAATTAGCGAAGAGATCAACAAAGATCTCCAGGAATTGGATGAAGTTAGAAAAAAGGCTGACGAATACCATGAGATGTTTGTCAAATTTAGCCAGGAATCCACAAAGGAGCACGAAGCTTTCATTCAGGCAAAGAATGATCTGAGAGATCTTGAAAAGGTAATAGGGAGCATGCGCACAAAGACCAGAGCAACTAAGAAGAAAGAGAAAGAGGGCGAGCTCCAGAATAAAGCAACAGCTCTATTTGAAAAATTCAAGAATGGGGAGCAGCTGACAACAGATGACCTGCTTATATTACAGAAAGCAGGATTTTTATAAACAAAAAATTAAGAAACATTCTACTGGCTAGGCATTTTGTGTTACTTTATTGCCTCAGTCCTAATCCCAGCTGATTATACAACGTCATCGGGCAGTATTTCCGATGACAGTGAGACATTATAAACTCTGGATTTGCTCTGTAGTTGAAGTTTAGGGGCAAGTACGCTCTCCTCAATCTCGCAATCTGATCCTATCTCGGTCTGTTTCATTATGACAGATTTAACAATTTTACTTCTGTCCATTATCCTGTCGGAATCCATGAGAATGGAATCCATTATCTGTACATCGTTTCCTATTTCAACATTATCATATATGGCAGATCTTATTATTCTACTGTTTTTTCCTATTCTTACGTTTTCACCAATGAATGTTGGCCCTTCAATATATGCGTTAGAAAATTTTGGATGTGGGGTTTTTATGATTACAGTACCGATCATTCCGTTTCCAGAGACCTCCATTCCGTATTTTGCCGTCATAAGCTGGTTAGCCCTGATCATGTCATTGGGTCTGCCTGTGTCCAGCCATATCCCCTTGGCATGATAACCATAAATATCCATACCCATGTTCAGCAGCTTAGGGAAGAGATCTCTGGCAAAGTCATATGGTGTTCCACTTGGGATATATTTAAGAATTTCAGGCTCAATCACATACAAGCCGGCATTTATAAGCTTTGAAAATGTCTGCTTAGGATCAGGTTTTTCAAGGAATCTGATCACCTTGTTATCTTTAAGTTCTACTATCCCGAATTGTGAGGGGTCTTCAACCGTTGTCAGGGCCATAGTTATCTTTGCACCCATATTTCTATGAAATTTCACTATGTCGCTAACATCAAGATCGGACAGAGTATCTCCGCTCCCCACAACAAATGTATCGTCTATAAATTTTGAAATAAGTCCGACGCTTCCCGCCGTCCCCGCCGCCTCTCTCTCCACAGAGAATAATATGTTCTGGTCATCCTGTTTAAATTTAAGAACCCCGGTTATAAGAGATTCGAATTTGTAGCCGGTGGTTATTATAACGTCGTTGATGCCTGCAGCATAATACGAATCAAGAATGTATCCAATACAGGGTTTCCCTGCAATTGGGACAAGAGGTTTTGGAATGGAATAAGTGATAGGTCTCAGTCTAGTGCCCTTTCCACCAGCCATAACCACTGCTTTCAATGACATGGTCACCTATCTTAAATTTATTTATTAATTTTTTCAACTTGAGTTTCGGGATTGGGTTGATGATCACTTTCAATCAGATGGTCTAAAATAGAGAGAAATTGAGTGATCTATACTCAATTATGTCGGTACGGATTCCAATATTCTCCCGAAATATGAAATCTTCATCTTTTCAAGTAGATCTTTAGCAATGGATGATTCCCATCTCAGTGTTATTATACCTTCTTTTGTCTTGACAGGTATTGCCTTGAGATCATAAGATATGAGATATCTTAAAGACTGTCATCTTATCATTCATGGATTTCTCAAAGAGTCTTGATATCAGCAAGGAAAGAACACAGACAAAAACATGTGCCTTTATACTTTTAGTTTTCCCATGGAATATAGGGCTTATCTCTAAGAATGTTTTAATTGGCCTAAAGGACCTCTCCATCTTCCATAGATCCTTGTTTCCTTTCCCCATCTCAGGTATGCTAAGATCTGTAACCGTAAATCTGTATCCATAAGTATCATGAATCTTCCTGCAAGTCTCCTCATGGTTTCCATCTTGGCATGGTTGATCTTTACACCATTCACAAGTGCATTCAGGCCAGATAGATCTCTAAGGAGTTCCTTGCCCTTAGATCCACTGGATAATATATCATTGAGAAGAGATGCATTATCATCCAGATCTGGGGTTTCTCCCATCTCATGATCTTTGCTGTATACAACAATAGCTTTTCTCTTCCTTGTTCTCTTGATCTCGATCTTTCTGAATCCATCCATAATCCACTTAACATCCACCTTCTTGGCTTATAGATCCAGATGTGATATGCAATCTGAATACTTTAATTCAGTTTGCATTATGACGGCTTTATATGAATCATCCCACCCGCATAAAGCTGTGACATAATCGTTCTTGTCCAGGTATCTCAGGGATGGTTTACCACCCAATGGGAGATCACCTATGAATATCATTCTTCCAGCATGGAATTTCTTTCTCAGATCAACCTTATCCATGTGCATCTTCACCTTCTCTATTGCAAACATCTTCCTGTACTTTTCAAGATCACTTTTAGATTCTATCCTGCCAAGATGTTTCAGTATCCTTGCCTTCTTTCTTTATTATCGGCTTAATCCTCTATGATCTGATCATACTTCCAGGAACGATTTTTCCTCTTGTTAACGTTAATCCTGAGTCTCATGTGCCTATGTTACATGAAGTATTTACATATGGGCATGTATAAACTTACAGACTATATTACGAGAAAACCAGCATTAAAGGGGATTTTACAATTTTAGATTTGAAACTTAAGTTTCAACATATATTGCTGGTTGATCCTACAATATTGAGGATAAGATAAAATAATGCGTGTTTTTCTTAATGCATGAAAGACAAAAATTTGTTAATGACGTGTATTTTACTACAATACCATGGTTTGTCTCAAAGGTGGCCCTTTCCCCAGAGAATCTGGGACTACATGCCTATCTTGATGGCGGTGAGAACTGCCGATGGCAGCAACTCAAATATGGCAACAATCCAGAATACGGCGAAAAGATACACGAAAGGGCGAAACCTGAAACAGCAATGTAAATTAATTCTGGAAATCTTGAAATGAAGTTCTGATATCTATTGAGAAATATACATCCCCAAAGAAGCGGAAAGATCCATATTAATTAAATAAAAAAATAATTTATGTGGTACGGTATTTTTAGTTGCATCTATTTCTTTATGCTATTTACCTCTCCTTGGAATTCAAAAGAGAGGAATTTCTTTCTGTTTCTTATAATTCTGTTGTATTCAAACACGGCAGGCTTTACGTAATTATCTATGTAATCGAGAATTTCTAGGTCAGAATCTCCGGCCTGTATAAACGCCATGGACATAAGGTAGGGAATCACGTTTTTTATGTCCATGATGTTAAGGTCGTTTTCTGACCAGACCTTACCCACCATGCTTGCCACAGACTCCAGCCCTTCCATATTCCTGGTACTCATGGGTTCCTTCACAAAAGAGTACCTGCTTTCCTGCGTTTCCGGCACTTTCAATTCTTTCTCTGCTTTCACGGATATATTCTCGGTCATTTTCATCACCTCAATTCCGATAAGCATGTAAGTAATTATGTTCTTCTATAAATAGTTTTCTACAAATTGTTTAATAAAAAGGTTATAAAATAAAAATTATAAAAAAATCTTTCAATCTATTTTTCAAAAGGTATCTTAAACTTTACACCTTTCCTCAAAAGTTTCTTTGAAGCTTGGTATCCTGCATCTGCATGCCTTATAACCCCTATCCCTGGATCAGCGTTCAGAACCTTTTTGATCCTTTCATCGGCTTCATCCGTTCCATCTGCCACAAGAACAAATCCTGAGTGAATGGAATTTCCTATACCTGTACCCCCTCCATGGTGTACCGATACCCATGTTGCGCCTGAAATGGCGTTAAGGAGAGCGTTCAATATAGGCCAGTCTGCAATCGCGTCACTGCCATCCAGCATGCTCTCAGTTTCCCTGTATGGTGAAGCAACCGATCCTGTGTCATGATGGTCTCGTCCTATTGCAACTGGAGCTGAAATTATCTTCTTTCTCACCATCTGGTTTATCATCAGCCCAATGGCCTCTCTCTGTCCATATTCTGCGTAACAAATTCTGGCAGGAAGCCCCTGGAAATGGACCTTTTCCCTGGCAAGCTTAAGCCATTTAACAAGATGTTCATCATAGTAGAATTTCTCAATTATTGCCTGATCTATTTTGTATATATCCTGAGGATCTCCAGAAAGCGCAACCCACCTGAAAGGTCCGGAACCAATGGTGAATAGATCCCGTATATAAGCTGGAACATATCCCTGGATTTCAAATGATCTGGTGTTTCCCCCCTCACTTGCCCTTCCTCTGAGGTTGTTTCCATAGTCAAAAACCCTGGACCCATGATCCTTGAAATAAAGCATTGCATTAACCTCCTTCACTATTGAAGCATACACAAGTTTCCTGTATTCTTCTGGATTCTTTGCAAGCATTTCCGCAGCTGATTTCACAGTGAAACCTTCAGGAATGTAGCCCACATTGAGGTCATGGGCTGCTGTCTGGTCGGTAACAATATCAGGAACAATGTTTCTTTTCACCAATTCTGAATATATGGTGGCTGCATTTCCTAAAAGGCCAATGGAAAGTGCTTTTCCTTCTGAAACAGCTTCATCTTTCATTTTCAATCCTTGATCGAGGGTTTCCGCATAGGTATCAAGATATTTGTCTCTTAGTCTGCGTTCTATCTTCTCCCTGTCAACTTCAACAATTATTGCAACCCCGTCATTCATAGTCACAGCAAGCGGCTGGGCCCCACCCATCTCTCCAAGTCCAGCTGTTAGAACCCACTTACCTCTAAGTGTGTCAGCAGAAAACTCCTTTCTTGCCAGAGCAGATAGGGTTTCATACGTCCCCTGAAGGACACCCTGTGTACCGATGTAAATCCAGCTGCCTGCCGTCATCTGGCCAAACATTGTAAGTCCTCTTTTCTCCAGGTCCCAGAATATGTCATCCGTTGCCCATCGCGGCACTATCTGTGCATTTACTATCAAAACTCTGGGTGAATCCTTACTGGTCTTGAAAACACCAACAGGTTTGCCAGATTGCACAAGAAGGGTTTCATCGTTATACATCTCCTTCAACATACTTATGATCTCATCAAAGGATTCCCAGTTTCGTGCGGCTTTCCCCTTTCCTCCGTACACTATAAGATTCTCGGGATCTTTTGCAACAGCAGGATCAAGATTGTTCATAAGGAGTCTCATTGCAGCCTCCTGCCCCCATCCACGCGCTGTAAGGGTAGATCCTCTTGGAGCCTTTATTTCTCTCATTTTTATCCAGTAACAATGCTTACTAAATGAATAAAATTTATGATTTGATGGATTAATTGGGAATTTCAGGATTTAAATGACCTGTGTATTGTGTTTTCACGTCTTTCACCAAGGGATATTATCTCAACAGGTTTACCGGTGTTCTTTTCTATCAGTTCAACATAGTCCCTAAGTTCAACAGGAAGTCTCTCATACTGCCCTTCCTGTTTGGAAAATATATTCTCAACGTCAAGATCCCCCCAGGGTTTCATTGTTCTGTAACGAATCCTTATTTTTTCAATTTCTTCCAGGCTCCTGGGAATAAAATCCACGTCTTTTCCATCCTGCATGTATTTTTCACAAACTTTTATTTCGCTGAGCTTTCCAAGTGTATCTACTTTGGTAAGTGCGAACGAATCAACATCATTGAGTCTGCTGGAATAATTCAGTAGTGGCAGATCCAGCCATCCCACCCTTCTTGGTCTTCCCGTGGTCGTTCCATATTCGTGGCCAATGTCCCTGAGTTTAACCGCCAGATCTCCATCAATTTCAGTGGGAAATGGCCCCGATC
Organism: Oxyplasma meridianum; assembly: GCF_038024865.1. Lineage (NCBI taxonomy): Archaea > Methanobacteriati > Thermoplasmatota > Thermoplasmata > Thermoplasmatales > Thermoplasmataceae > Oxyplasma > Oxyplasma meridianum. The sequence goes on from NZ_CP133772.1 coordinate 1,636,669, forward strand.
CAACTTTGGAAACATATGCTTTCATTACTCCAATTACCCTCTGTATCTTCCTGAATGGGAATCCTGAACCAGAAGAGAGTGCGCCAGCCAGTGTACTGGAGGATGTCACAAATGGGTACATTCCAAAATCTATGTCAAGCATAGTGCCCTGTGCCCCTTCAAAAAGTATGCTCTTATTTTCCTGACTGAATCTGAATATGAGATTCTCTGTATAGTCAAGATATTGCATGAGATTCAAGCCAGCTTCATGAAGTTCAGTGGAAAGTTTATTTCTCTCATTCTTGTCCTTATACGGTGAATCGGAAAGAAGGTTCTCCTTCATATGGTATATTATCTCTATTTTCCTGGATACTATGTCCTTGTCCAGCAGATCCACAACTCTAACTCCAGTTCTGGCATACTTATCCTCGTATGTAGGCCCTATTCCCTGTGCAGTTGTGCCTATACTCAATCCCCCTCTTACTGCCTCCTCCGATTTGTCCAGGAATTTGTGTATGGGTGTGACAACATGGGCCATTTTGCTGATCTTTATCTGAACATCAGGGTTAGCTTTTTTCAGGTTGCTGATCTCATCCTGCAGGCTGTATGGGTCTATGACCATGCCATTCCCCAGAATAACAATAGAAGATCTTAGAGAACCAGATGGTATGAGATGAAATTTGAACTTTCCCTGGGACGTTACCACTGTGTGACCCGCGTTGTTTCCACCATTAAACCTTACGACAACATCAAAATTTTCGCTCAGATAATCAGTTATTTTCCCCTTTCCCTCGTCACCAAATTGCATACCGAGTACTGCCGCTAGCATGATGATCCCTCTGAATTATTTTTCAAAACTATTGAATTTCCCCGACCTTTTATGAATTTCCAATGAAAAGTCACTCCGCTTTCTTCAAAAAACATCAAATATCAATTTATCCAATATGGGTATGATCTATTAACGATTTTCCCAATCAAAATTATGCATCAGGATTATGGCTTTAATCATCCATCTGTCTTTTCTTATCATCATGAAGCAATTCTTTTTCGGTAAAATTCCATTTATATAGTTTCAGCCACCGTTGCAAGACCCATATTAAATGAATATTCATGGAAACTTTTAACAAGCTTATTTCTGAGAACATAGCTACCTTTAAGTTATGGGAAAAATTTCACATAGTGGTAAGGCATAATAGATAGATTCTCATGGCTTACATAAAGATAGGAAGTAATTTAACACTTGAGGTCCCATCAAATCCAACTATTGGTTATATTGAGGGGGACGGAATAGGTCCGGACATTTCAAAAACATCAATTTCTGTTATAAATGCCTCACTTGAATTCGCATATGGCGGAGACCGATCAATTGAATGGGAAAAGGTACTTGCAGGAGAAGAGGCGTTAAGCAAAACAGGAAAGCACCTTCCCCAGGAATCACTGGATCAGCTTAAGAAGTGTGTGGTATCCATAAAGGGTCCGCTGACAACTCCAATTGGACAGGGATTTCGAAGCCTGAATGTCACACTGAGGCAGTATTTTGATCTGTACGCCAACATAAGGCCGGTAAAATACTTCCCGGGAGTTCCGTCACCTGTTAAGAATCCTGAAAAGATGAATATGGTTATATTCAGGGAGAATACTGAGGATCTGTATATGGGAATTGAATTCAAATACGATTCTCCTGAAGCTTCAAAAATGAGAGAATTTCTTGCTTCCAACATGGATGTTAAACTAACTGATGACACAGGTATTGGAATAAAACCCATCAGTAAGTTCAAATCAAGCAGACTGGTCAGAAAGGCAATACAGTATGCCATCAAGAACAAGAGGAGAAACGTAACTCTTGTCCATAAGGGAAATATAATGAAATACACAGAGGGTGCCTTCAAGGAATGGGGGTATCAGGTTGCAGCAAATGAGTTCAAAGATAACACTGTAACAGAAGAGGAATATCTGAAAGACCCTGATAATTACAGAGGAAAAATAGTCTTAAAGGACAGGATCGCAGACAACATGTTTCAGCAGGTACTTACAAGGACTGAAGATTATGATGTAATTGCCACCACAAATCTGAACGGGGACTATCTGTCTGATGCACTATCAGCTCAGGTGGGAGGTCTCGGACTGGCGCCCGGTGGAAACGTTGGTGACGCATATGCAATATTCGAGGCGGTTCATGGGACAGCTCCAAAATATGCAGGAATGGACGTTGCCAATCCAACATCCCTGATACTTTCCGGTGTAATGATGCTGAGGCATTTGGAGTGGGATAATGCTGCTGACGTCCTTGAGAACGCAATAATTGCAACCTATCACGACCAGAAAGTCACTCAGGATCTTGCAAGGGTTATGAACATAAAACCCCTTAAATGTTCGGAATTCGGGCAGGAGATAATCAAGAGGATGAAGCCGGTTAAGAAGTGAAAAATCCATACTCCATATTCATTTTACTATCCTATAAATATACAACTATATACGCCATAAGGCTTATTATGATCACCTGGAAAATCAGTTGAAACAATGAACCTATTGACACAATTCTCATATTTCTGGCTATCCTTTCAAGGTGGATTTCACTGTGCGACACCCCCCTTAATATTTTGTAGGAATATGGGACTATAGTTAAAAATCCTATGGAGACAAGCTATGGCGGACATTCTACTCTGGATCTCTTAAATACACTTCTTAAAATATAATTGATTTACAGTCCTTACACCCTTTTGTATTGTTCCCACATTTCATTATTATATGGACTGTCTGGTATTTTGTTGTTTAGTATCTTCTCTGTACCTGCATCCACAAGTTCCATCTTCCTTTTCCTTGTCATCTCATCCTTCCGGAAATGTTTCCTGTGTTTTGCAAATACAGAGGATATATCTTCCGATCCAAACACGATCCCCTTATACTTCCTGTTTCCCATATTCTGGAATAATGCCAGTTGAACACCGCTCTGTGTCAGAATGTTGCCGGTTGCAATGTTGCCACATCTCTTTCTTACGTTTCTTCGCATCCTGCGAAAGAATCCCTCAATACCGTTATTAGTGCGAGGTATGGTACCTTCAGGATTCTTTGCGTACAGATAGGATTCCCATTTCGTGTATTGATCGATTGCATGTTTGGCTGCAGAGAATATGTGTGCTTCTATCCTTGTTTTCATGTATACAAGAAATTCACCCATGATTATGCCGATGCTTTCATGTATTACGGGATCATCCTTCAATGAATCGTATTTCTTCTCTTCTGAAAGATTTCCAGAATCAGGTATGGAGAATCCATTCCTTATCTTCTGGAATACAAGGGAATTGATATCCGAGAGATCATGCGCCATGTGATCTGTATGTGCATTCTTTGTTATCTTTGACAGGTTGTTCATTATCTGTGATATGAGATCCAGTGTTTCTCTTCGATCTGTCTTTTCTCGAAGATCTGCAAGATGTTTCATGGCATCTTTACATGCATTGAAGAAGTTCAGGTGCCTGAGAGAGAAGGGAAATCCATAACCAGAGCTACCATTTATGGATGTTATCTTCTCTAATATTCTCCTTATGGACATGTTTTCCATTGTATTCCGTTTTGAACAGTAACCGTATTCTATCTCGTATAATGTTACCTGATCGTAATCAGGCATGTTTCTCAGGATTGCCTTAAGCTTCGATTTTATACCTGCTCTGTTAATAGCTGATCCGAGGGCTTTATGCAGTTCATCCATGAGATCCTTTCCAAGATCCCGCAAGAAGTGCATCAGGCATATCCTTATGGGAACACGTGGAAAGACATTTCCTGCCGCTGAGAGTATACCCTCTCGCATGTCTGATATTATACCTGCAGGAATGCCGAATCTCTCCCTTACGGTGAGGAATATCTCTTCTATGGATGCCTCAGATTCAGAATGACATTTCTTTGCATATAAAACGAAACCGGATATCGCATCCCGTACAACAACAATCATGGCGAAATCGGAATCCACTGTGCCGTCAATCTGCAGTATATACGATTTGATCTCTTTCCTGAGCTTATCTAATGATTCCTCATGGATCTCAGAGAATATTGTGAGAGCCATTCCAGCAAGGCGTCTCACATGTCTGTCGGATATGCCTGTTTCTTTGATCAAAGAAACCTCCGATGAACTCCTGCCATCCAGGAACATCTCCATGGCTGCTTTGATCATGATATCATTTGCATATGTGCAGTGCGGTGAAACAATTGATCCAAGAATATCAGATCGATATATCCCATGAATGCTGCATTCCATGATCTCATTAATTATTGGAAATATTCCGGAGGATGTTTTCAGTTTTCTTCCATATCTGCTGTTAAGTGTAAGCCGCTTTCCACATTCAGGGCACATGGTGAATGATGGTTTGAATTTCACAGGAGGAATCATTTCAGTTTCAGGATCAGCTTCTCAAGGTTCAGGTCGTTCTCTATGATTATTTTCGTTATGGGCCATGCATCATATTCTATACCTATCTTCTTCAGTATCTGATCGATCTCCTCCTGGCTTATTCCCTTGCTGAGGAGTCTCTGCGCATACTTCAGGATATCTTCAGGTTTGATCTCATTCTTCGACTTCGGAGATTTACCGAGATATCCAACATATTTTCTTACAGGTCTTCCGTTCACCCACTTCTCATCCAACACCGTATAGTAGGTGTGCCCATTCTTTGTTATTTTATTTACAATTAATGTCATACTACACTGTAATTACAGTGTAGTATATAGATCTTTCGGTCGCATTGAATTCTAAAGGGTTTCCAAGAGAAGATTAGTATAGAATTATGGAATTGAATGACCGCCATAGGAGACAAGTATAACTCCAACTATGATTATTGCAATGAACAGCGTTGACGTGAAAGAGAATATGCCCTCTCTTACAGCAAGTACATAGCCGGCAAGTGGTGTTACAATGGATGCGGATGGAATGAAGAAAAGAGTCATAGGAATCATTCTAACTCCTATATTTTTTCTGGTTTCAAGATTAATTGTTTTAATAACGTTGGTAAACAGAAGCCCGAGGAAAACGTCAACACCTGTCCATATTGCCCCGATAAGAACATGTATATAGTCCAGGAACAGCATGCTTCCTGATATATATGTTAGTATGAATGCAATTGGAGGCACTGCCAGAGCAATGAAACCTGTCCTGTAAATGCTTCTCATGTAGCTGCTGTTGTTTATCATAGGGCAAAACCTGTTGCAAAATGTGCCATGAATAGTATTATTGTAACCTGCAGAATAAGCTGTATCAGGGATAGTCTTATGTTTATCATGGTAAGTCTTATAATTTTCCTGAAATCCTTGCCACCCCTGACAAGTTCAAGATAAACTCTTGCCTCATTGGGAAGAAATATCACCAGCCCCTGAACAGTCAATATTATGGCTAATACAGCAACCACAATAAAATAAGGGGAGGTGAATGATATACCAAGTCTTAAGGCAAGATAGACGCCGGCGGTTACGGTTGTAGTGGATATTGCTGGCATAAAGAAGAGCATCATTGGAGTCAGCCTTTTAGAAACTTCTGCTTTTTCTGCATCCCCCAGACCCTTCATTATGTATGCAAAAAATATCCCCATTACCAAATCCATTCCAGTCCAGGCAGAACCAGATATTACATGAAAATACTCCAGGAAATAGAAATTTCCATTTATGATTATGGCAACCATTATGGCAGGAGGAATGAGTAACATTGGCAGGCCTGTCCACATGATGCTCCTCATAAAGAATGCCACATCCATGTTGACTGTTTCAGTGGTCACCACAGTTAAGGAATGTATGTGACAATATATCAACGTTGTGTCAACCATCTATAGATGAATAATAGAATCTATGCACTGGGATCCGGAATTTATACAGTTGCAAAAATGGATATGGTTAAGACATTCCTGATAAGTGCCCGTGATTTTATCAGGATGTTCTCAGAAGCACCCTGTTTTTTTTGCATTTGACTTGATATCCATTACTGTATGGAGAAGTAAAGTTCTTCAAGATCAGTTTTTACTGTACCTCAGACACCTTTTCTATATATTTCACAGTATATAATATCACTTATAGGCGTTCAACTTATAGAGATAGCCCAAAACTCAAAAGAAATCATATGCTTATCTCTAATAAACTTGAAATAATGCCTGGATAGGCATTTAAATTCATCTTTCTATCCCGATCCATCATTAAGGTCTGAAAACCTTTTGAAGCCGCAGCGTTCAGCTCGATAAGAGAATCAGAAATAAATAGAATTCTCTCAGGATCTTTCCCTATGGCCGCAGCTATTTTTCCATAGCTTTCCGCTTGGTTTTTTCTTCCTATCCCAGTATCAAAATAGTTTGTTATGTAATCCGTCAAATCTCCATATAAGGTTGACGAAAAGATCAACTTCTGGGCAAGGATGCTTCCAGATGAATAAATGTAGATTTCCTTCCCTTCTGATGCCCATCTTTTCATGCATACCGGTACATCATCGTAGACCTCGCCTCTCAGTATTCCATCTCTATAGCCCTTTTCCCAAATCATCCCCTCGATCATCTTCAACTGAGAAGCCTTGCTGTCCATATCGATAAGGTGATACAGCATGGAAGTGGCATTTTCCATTGAAATATCATCCGTTGCACTGCTTTTTAAATCACTCCTGGTGTTCTTCCCTACAGTGTCCGTATATAATTTACTGAGTTCATTCAGTGCTTTTCTGACATTTTCAGAATTGATGTTTTCATTGAGGAAATCATGCAGGTTCTGCTTTGCAAACTGAAACAGTGTCTTGTGTACAAAATCCAATGGTGTTGTGGTCCCCTCTATATCAAGTATAACAGCATCAATACCTTCAATGACCTTCATTCCATTACCTTATTTCAGTCTCTTTCCTGAGGGTATGTAGGCAGGGCCGAAGCAAACTGGCTGATAATTTTTATCCTCTCCACTGTTGGTGTAATACGGTGTCCATCCAGATATATTCTGGAAAAGGCGAATTGCGGTTATATGCCTGTCCTCGCAGAGATCAAACCAGTGTTTTGTTCCTTTGGGGACCCTTATAAGGTCTCCTTCCTCAACCTCAACTGAAACCACATCGGCATTTTCTGGATGTATGTGAAAGATACCCCGCCCAGCCACTGTGAATCTGACCTCATCCTCATCATGCGTATGCTCTGATCTGAATCTTTCAAGCATTGCTTCAAGTCCAGGAGTGTTTTTGTCTATATCTATAACATCGGCTGTAGTGTATCCCCCCTCCCTTTTAAGCTGATCAATTTCCTTTGAGTAAGCGTCCAGTATCTTATCCGGTTCTGGATTTCCATGTCTAAGATTTCCTGTATCCCAATGATCATATATGATCCCTATACTACTGAGATATTCAGACGAACTCTTTGCATCAGTTATAATTAAACCTCTGTCAGGTACTCTTACCTTTACCATTTCATATCACCTGGAATGCATGTTCATGGTTTCAGGGTATATTATCTGTTCCAGCATTGCCCCTTCCATATACTTCAAGCAGGAATTCAATAACCTCAACGTGTCGTTCCGCTTCTTCCGGCGTCTTCCCCCATGTGTAAAGGCCATGTCCCGAAAGCATGAAACCATGAACTTCAGGATGCTGCCTCAAAATGCTTGTTACTGTTGCAGAGAGAGTTTTCATATCCTGAGAATTCTCTATTATTGGAATCCATTCGGAATGTTCATGGGTTCCTACATTGTTCAGACCCTTAAGCATCTCATATCCTCGAATCAAAATCCCACCGTCTTTCAGGTATCTCTTGGAAAGCATTGTAGACCATACTGAATGGGTGTGGAAAACAGATCCGGCATGCATCTCCCTTATAACTGCAATATGAAGATCAGCCTCGCTGGAAACTTTTTTGTTTCCGCTAATTACGTTTCCATTTACATCTATTACAATCAGTCCCGAAAGGTCAATTTTTCCTTTATTAAGTCCGCTGCCGGTTATGGCTATTTGAAGGGGCGTTTCATTGATAACGGCGCTAAGGTTGCCGCTTGTTCCAAAAAGCCATCCACGGCGATAAAAAACGGACGCAGTGTCAACTATCTGCTGCCCAAAGCTTCTAAAGTTTTTCAACGAATCTTTCTTTTCGTTATCTTCTAATTCCAAATCTTTTGACCTCCCCTATCCTTAAATTTGCTACCTTGTGATCCGGACGGATAATTGAAGATTAATCCGGAATGTTTCAGGACACATTATTTTTTCATATATAATATGGCAGATTCATTCAATAAAATAATTAATGTTATCACTTCATAAATATGTTCAGTAATATCTCTACATGTACTTTCACAAGAAAATTTTAATATTCTGTACCAATAACTCGCAACGGAATGGCGTTTCCGGAACTCTCTTAAAAGAGTTAAACAAATCCTACTCAGGGATTTAATGACGCCTACAAAGAAATTTGCAGGTGTCAGATATGCTGGTATATACTTTAATCAGGACCTTAACACAGTACTTCTTTGTGGTCTCAATGGCTCCGCTTTTTGCCGGGATTATTGCCAATATTAAAGCAAAGGTCGAATCACGGAAGGGACCCAGTATTTTCCAACCATATTATGACATTTTCAAATATATGAAGAAGCAGGTTCTCATTCCAAAAGGATCGGGTATGATATTCAAGTATGCCCCATTCATCATCTTCGGCATATATTCTCTCATAGCGCTGATAGTGCCAATAGTAATTCCCGAACCCATATTCTTTACTGCCAGCGCAGACTTCCTGGGAGGGGCAATACTCTTCTCCCTGGCTGCATTTGTCAAAATAGCCGCTTCCTTTGATTCCAGGAGTAATTTTAGTGCTCTGGGTGCAGTTAGAGTGCTCTCATTTAATTTCTTATCCGAAGCAACGTTGATAACAGTTTTCTTTGCAGTTTCCCTTATTACAAATACAAATAATCCGTATATAACAAACATTTTTTTGGCGTCTCATGGTGTCCAGAACATAAGCCTTGAACACATTTTTGCCACAATTGCATTTTTCATGCTTTTCATGTATGAAACTGGAAAAATACCTCTTGAGAGCTCAGGGCTGGCAGAACTTGGGATGATAGATGAGGGGATGAATTATGAATACAGTGGCAAACTACTCTCCCTTTCAAAATGGTCAGGTTATATGAAACAGTACATACTTGGGGCAATCTTCCTGAATGTATTCTTCATACCATGGGGACTTCAGTCCTCATTCCCCGGTTTCCTGCTTGATATCCCAGTCATGTTCCTGAAATGGCTTCTCCTCATTGCCATAGTGGTTGTAATTGAAACCACCTTTGCCAAGATGAGGCTATTCAGAATCCAGGATTATCTCGCAACAGCCTTCACATTTTCAATACTTTTCCTGATATTCAGCGTGGTGATAGCTTGAGTCCAATAGATTATGCAGTATTCCTTATTGCTGCCTTTGCAACCATATCAGGATTCTACATTCAGGGACAGGAATACATAGGATCAATGGTGAATGGTCAGCTGGTACAGTCTTCAATAATTGCTCTTATATCTTTTATACTGGCATATTATGAGCATTCGGTTGATCTTCTCATTCTTGGAATACTAATTGCATTTCTCAGAGGGTTTCTTATAACATACTTCCTTGAAAAGAGGGTTCCAGGAAGGATGACTTATGTTTATGAATCCAATGTAAATGTTGCCTCATTATTACTTATTGATCTGGCATTCATTGTGGTTGGGGTTTTCATAATATACTCTCTCGTTTTTACAAGTGCCCATCTGATAACACTGTTTGGCCCTTCTTCAATACTTGTGTTTCCCCTGAGCCTGTTCTTCCAGGGGCTTTTCCTCATCGGGTCAAGAAGATCCACATTTTCGCAGATAATCGGATATATAGAGGAAGAAAATTCACTTGTTCTGTTTGCAATATTCCTGGTTCCGGTGCCAATAATCATCGAGGCAAGCGTCTTCCTTGATGTCTTGGCACTTGTTGTTATATCATCTATTCTGGTCATTGAAAAATTCAGGCATTATCCAATGGAGGAACTGAGGGGATAAAGATGGATCCTGTACCACTCATAATAGTCATTCTGCCTGGACTTGCCAACATCTTCTATCGGGTTAACATAAAGTTGGCAGGTTTTGTTTCAGCATCACTTACTGTTGCCCTATCTCTGTTCCTCTACACTCAGCTTCCCCTGAAGAACTTATTCTATATAGACCGCCTTACCTGGGTATTTATAGTCATGGTAGCATCCATCTATCTCCTTTCTACGCTCTACTCATGGGAATATGTCAGGTCAATTCGCAACAGGGGAATAAGTGAAAACAACTACTATCTTCTCCTGAATTTTTTCACAGCTGCAATGTTTTTTAGCCTTGTTATGAACAATTACGGTTTCATGTGGGTTGGCATAGAAGCCACAACCATATCCTCGGCCCTTCTTCTGATAACTGAGAAGACCGATGTATCCCTTGAAGCCACCTGGAGGTATATAATACTGGTTTCGGCGGGTGTAACATTTGCCTTCATATCGGTAATAATGATCTACTATCATTTTGGAACACTTGATGTTTATACAATACTTCACAGCGGCGGGGCTGCATCAGTTGTAATAAAAATTGCCGTTGCAGTTGCACTGGTGGGATTCGGAACAAAGGTTGGTGTTTTTCCTGTACACACATGGTTGCCGGATGCCCACAGTGAAGCTCCTTCGCCTGTAAGTGCCATGTTTTCCGGAGTTCTGTTGCCGGTGGCGCTCTACGTACTTTACAGAATCTATGAAATCTCACCATTTCCACAGCTTTATACATGGTTTGCCGTGATATCCATCGCAGCTGCATCACTCTTTTTGGCATACCAGAGGAAGTATAAGAGAATGTTTGCCTATTCTACAATGGAAAACATGAACCTTGCTCTCTTTGGATTTGCACTGGGAGGTGCAGGTGTGATTGGTGCCTTATTGCTTCTGGTTTCACACAGTTTTGGAAAGGCTGGTGCATTCTATTCCTCTGGAAATATACTGAAAAGTTCAGAAAAACGAAATATAGCACAGATAAATGGCATCTGGAAAGGAATGCCATACACATCATCATCCCTTCTTCTTTCATCCCTTGCAGTCACGGGAACTCCTCCTTTCGGCACCTTTGTTGGTGAGTTCATAATACTGTACGCTGCTGTGGAAACCCATGCTTTTCTACAGTTCGGGATTGTATTGTTTTTCCTTATGGCGGCATTTATAAGCGTCAATTACAACGTAACTGGAATGATATTCAGAGGGTCCAGTGATTTAAAAGAGTCTGGCAAAGCAATGCCTGTCATTTCTCTTATTACATCCATAATTCCTTTGATCATAGGCGTTGTAATAATAGGGGGGTTTTTCAATGCACTGGTATAAAGAGGGGGAACCTGACGGAAGATTTATAGGGAATACCAAAAAATACTCCATATACGGGTGTCATTACAATTCTTCCATTGAATCCATACATGAATCTTTGGCAGAAAGAAAACCTGAAGAGTTTATATTCGCCTATGGCCCTTCAACTGGAGGCCTTATGGAGTCGGTGGGGCTGGATATTCTCACCCCCGGTGAAAAAATATCCTCAATATCTGTGGACCCAAATTATAAACTCAGGAAAATAAAAGTTACCGGAATGAGCATACAGGATGCACTTCTAAGGATTGAACGAATAAACGGGTTTCATTCAGCATCGCATTCCATCTGTTTCCTAAGGGCAACAGAAGATGCCCTGCAGATTGATGTTCCTGATGAAGTGCAGTTCAACAGGATTGCCCAGATAGAGACAGAGAGAATTAGAAGTCATCTGCTAGTCATTCAGAAACTGGCTGAATCGGCTGGATTCGGTGTTCCTGTTAACCAGATCTCAATGATCAGGGAAAAAGTTTCAAGGATAATAGGCACACAGTGCGGGCACAGGTATTTTTTCGCTGTCAACGGCGTTGGGAATTCCGGATTCATGATAGACAAACTTCAGGTAAAACTCCATGAAGTTATCGTGGATTACAGAAGAATATATGAAGGGCTGATGGAATCAAAGCTATTTTTAAACAGGCTGCAGAACAATGGTATAAACAAAGATCCAGAAAGTACCGGACCCGCAGCCAGAGGATCAGACATAAGGCATGATGCAAGGAATGAACTTCCCGTTCTCCCCTATGGAATCCTGGAGTTCTATCCCATAACAAGAGACGAAGGTGATGCATTTTCACGTTTCATGATAAGAAGTGATGAAATCTTCCAGTCATTTGACTTGATAAAAAAAATTCCTAAATTTGTCAGCAATGAAAGCATGGAATTTGATCTTGAAAAATCCAGCGGAACAGGCATGGCAAGGATTGAAAGCCCGGCAGGAGATCTGTTCTATTCTGTTGAAATAGAAAATGGAAAGGTGGTTGATGTTGGCATGATATCGCCTTCATGGAGGAACGTCCTGTCCTTCAGGAAGTCAATGGTGGGGAACATATTTACCGATTTTCACTTTAACTGGGAAAGCTTTGGAATATGGATATCAGAGCTGGGGGTTGATCTTTCATGAAGAACGGATTATGGTTTTTGAAGGGGGTTAGGAAAGGCATCAAGACTGAAAAATTCCCAAAAACAGGACCGGTTGAAATTGCCCCATGGAGTACTGAGGTAAAGGGTTCCGGGGAGGTAAACTGCCCCACGGACGCCATCAACAATGGAAAATGGGACATGGGCAGGTGCATATTCTGCAGGCGCTGTCTTCCAAATTATGAACCTACAGGGAACCATGAGATATTCAATGTGAGAGAAACCATGCGAAAGTTCAGGAGGTCATTCTATATCTATCCCCTGGACTCTGGTGCCTGTGGGGCATGCAATACCGAACTGCATGCACTGACAGCACCCCAGTATGATATGCACCGTCTTGGAATATTTTTTACAAATACCCCCAGACATGCAGACGCAATAGTGGTCATGGGCGTCTGGACGGAAGGCATGGAGGAACCCCTGAAAAGGGCTTACGATGCAATGTCGGATCCAAAGATGGTCATTCTCATGGGTGCATGTGCAATTTCTGGGGGGATAATAGGTGAAGGTGCGCTTAAATTCGGAGAATACAATGTGGAAATAGCCGGTTGTCCTCCAAATCCATACACAATACTGGCAGCGCTCATAAGGGCAAGAGGTGATTAATTGATATCATGGCTATTTCTGGCACCGTTCGCGGTTTCAGTTGTGCTGTCCATATGGAACAGGAAGGCAGGATATATGGCTCTGGCAGTTTCTTCGGCAATACTGCTGGCCGGTTCCTTCATACACTTTGAATATATAGATTCTTTTGTTGTCATTGCCTCACTGGTCTGGATTTTCTCTTCCTGGTTTTCAGTCAGCTATGGGGAGAAATACGGAAAGTGGCTTGCACCGATGTTCGGTTCGACAATCTTCGGGATGGCCATTATTCTCCTTTCAAGAAACTACCTGGAATTTCTTGCCGGCTGGGAGGCAATGTCTGTATCAAGCTATGTGCTAATCGCATTGAACAGGAAGAATGATTATCCTCCATTTGTGTTCATGGCATTCAGTGAATTGAGCACTGTTCTTATAGTGGCCGGCGCAATCTATTCCTTCTATCTCACTGGAGGAACAAGCATAGCATTTACGAGGGTTGATTCAGTGATTCCGCTTGTTCTTTTCACACTGGGTGCACTTGTAAAAATGGGAATGGTTCCCTTCATGATAAGCGAATGGCTTCCAATTGCACATGGAAATGCCCCGGCCAATGGATCTGCAATACTTAGCGCAACAATGACTTTGATGGGGGTATTTGGAATAATCAGGGTTATGCTTCTGAGTCCCATCTCTGCTCTCTTTGGAGTGATTGTCATTGCTATGGGAGTTCTTTCTGTCATCTTTGCCTCTCTTTTTGCATACGTTTCGGAGCATGCTAAGATGCTTGCCGGCTTCAGCACAATAGAAAACAACGGCGCAATTCTTGCAGCAATAGGCTTTTACATGATAGCAGAGACAACAATACTGAAAGACTTTTCTCTGGTTGTTATAGTTATCTTCAGCCTTTCCCACTCACTTTCAAAAACTGGCCTTTTCCTTGGCATAGGTGCATCAGGAAAGGAGCATTTCCTTGACGACGGAACCAGTTCTTCAAGATTCTCAAGGGTAGGTGAGCTACTGAGTACTGCATCGCTTTCAGGTCTATTTCCAACAATTGGAGGTTTGGGGACATGGATGATTCTTGAAATGTTCTTCATGGGTGCCACTTTCCTGGGTTATCTGGGAATAGTCTCAATTATAGCTGGTTCTCTCATAGCAATAGGGGAGGGCTTTGCCACGGCAGCAATGATGAAAGCATTTGTATTCACTCAGCTCAGGAACGGAAAGGAAAAGGGGATGAGAAGTGAACACACGGTGGTATTCTCCATTGGAATCATACTGATACTTCTATTCATACTATCACCCCTTTTTGTGGGGTCTGAATTCCTGGGAGGGCTTCCCAGTGTCTTTGTATTTAACGGATTCACAATACAGTCCAGATTTGCATCCGCCGACTTCGGACTTGTTTCACCGGATTATGTATTTGGCCTTCTGGCAGTCTTTTCTCTTGCAACCTACGCAATATTCAGGAAGCCTGATACCAGGTCCGTACCTGCCTGGAAAGGGGGAAGAGAAATAACTGAGAATTATACGTCATACGCTTTTTCAAACAACATAAGGTTGATGCTCAAGAAAATATTGAGGCCGGGGATTGGGGAGAGAAGCCAGTACATGGCCATATCTGATGCCTTCTGGGCCTTTATGATACTGTTGACAAAATCCTACAGGAAAGTGGCGAAAGGATTCACACTGGGTTTCATGAACAGCTCAATAAGGTGGTACATGATATACATGATCCTTGCATTCATGATGGTTCTGCTTCTCACAATTCTCCTGTGAAACAGAATGATTCCCAACTGCAAAACTTCCCGAAAAAAAGGTCAAAAATTGAGGACAGATCTTTTTGTGTATACCGGAGAATTTAACTCAGAACTGAAAATAGTCCTGGAATATTCAGGTCTCAAAACAGGTTCCAAGTTGACATTCAGTGATGAAAACCCCACTCTCTCAAAAAGGGACTTGGCTATGTTAATATCTGAAGTATAAAGAGAGGCATCGCCATATTCTCCCCCCTCTACGCACATATCCACAATTTCCTGAAGGGAATCAATTCTGTATATGGACATCACCGGCCCAAATACCCCTTTTGTTGCCATAGGCCCTTTATTTCCCGTACTGTCCAGAAGAACAGGATAAATGAAAGGGGGTTTAATGTTCAGATCAAGAAGTGGGTAGGATCCTGATCTTATCTCCTCCTCCAGAATATCTGAGGTCATCGAGATCATGGTTCCACTTACCAGTGGCCCAATAACGGTATCAGGGTCTGAAGGATCGCCTATCTTCATCGATGATATTATCTCCATGAATCTGTTCACAGTATATTCTGCAACATCCCTGTGTATGATGATCTTCATGGACCTGATATAACCGCCATGGCCTGCCATGAAAAGGGAGTTTGTTATAGTTTCCGCAGCGCTGTCAAGATCCGCATCGTTCCAGATTATTACAATGCGGTTTTCCGGTCTTTTCTCAAAGTTCTCAAGCATCGTAAACTGATGAAATTCATCATAGTCAAAAACAAGTTCCCAGTTTCCATAAGGTTTATGCACCATAGAAAGCATTTCGTCTAGGATTCCCGATTCTTCGGTAAGTATGGGCTGAATTGCATGTTCTGGCAGCTTTGTCTCTTCAATATATGAAATAAGCTTAAGTGAGGGGGTAGGAGCAATCCTGGATGGAAATATAAGAAGAGTGTTTCCGGTAGCAACCGAAGCAGCAATTTTCAATGCTGCACTTGAAAGAGGGTTCCCGTAATCGCAAGTGCCCGCTACAGTCCCTCTGGCAAAATTTCTGTGAACCCAATAGTTTAACGTATTCCTCAATAATGAATGGTCGGTTGAGTCATAAGAAGGGCCAGTTATTGCCTGCATTGAAGCCTCTATTATGTGTTGAGCTGTCAATATTTCAGAGGAAGCAAGTCTTTTCGGCTTTCCTGTTTCTTCAGTAATTAGGTCTGAAAGAGATTTTTCATTCTCTGCTATTCTATTCAAAACCACCCGGAGTGCCTTTATTCTATCAGGGAAATCCGTTATTTTCATTAAATTGAAAGCATCCTTGCTTTTACCTAATATTCCGGCAATGGAGGCTTTATCAGAGGTCTCATAAGTTCTCGCCAGCTTTCCAGTGAATTTGTTAAGTACATCCATTGTAACAAACAGGCTTAAAAGGTTAATTAATATGACTTATGGGGTATGCGCAAATAATAATATGTTGATCAAAATTCACTGAAGATAGGGTTGAGAAAAAGATCATACATCATTCTATTCTGGGGGATATACCTGGTTGCAATGCTGTCAATTTATGTCATAATTCCAAGGGTTTTTCCTTCACAGGATGGAGTTGTTGATTTTGTGCCCTTCTTCTTCTTTTTTCCATTTATAAGCCTTGGGAGAAACAGGAGTAACCAGAATGGGGGAGCCGCAGCAACCTTAGATGGAGGTAAGGCTACAGAAAAAGATAGATCTGATTATGAGTATTCAAATATAAATGATTATTCTGAATTTGGGATGTCTCCAAGAAAAAAAAGCTATCTGTTATACTATATAGGTATAGGAATAATAGCAGTTGGAATAATTTTACTAATATACTTTCTTTTCCAGTGAAGAGATTTTATGCTCTCATTCTACTTTGCCTTAATGAATTCTCACCTCTTAAGGCATTGGAAGTTTTTTCTTCTTATTATTTTCTTTATCCTTTCCAGATTATTTTTCATCTTCAGTAATGTCTCCTCTGCTCTGTCTTAGAGATCCTCATAGATCATATGGCAGAAATTTAAAAGTTCCTGATACTTCAGGGCATTTCATGCTTATTCATCGTGATTATAATCATGATTATCATTATGATCAAATTCTGGGGAGTATGATGTAATACCTCTTGTTACCATTCCATAATTATGAATTCTGAAGAATTGTTTGACCTTATTGATCCTTTGGATCATGTTGCCCATGAATATTCATGGGCATCTAATAGGTATCCATGTATTTTAGAGAGGATCTGGCCAAGGAACTTTAGGAACTTTATGATGAAATCATAATTCATGACATTCACAATCAATGACATTCACAATCATGAAGTAAGGATATTCATATCTTCTCCCTCTTTTCCCTCACATCAATAGCCTCTCCTCTCTTACGAGGAGATCATGCCATCCCTCTGTCTAAAGAGGATTGCATGCCGGATTCATACTGGAAGGGTATTGTTGCATTATGATCTTTTTCTTCCTTTACTTATTGGGGATATTGGCTTTCAATTTACTTCTTCACCTATCCGGAATCCTTCTCTATTGCAACTGTCACCGGCATCAATCATCTCATAACACTGCTTTCTCTTCCACTCCTCAATGACAACTTTTTCATGTGTTTTGGAGGCAGCGTTTTTAGTCGTTAAATGATAAATACAACAAAGCATTTGCATGTTACTATATATACAATACAATATTCAAAATGAATTAACCTAAAGGGCAGTAAATGGGAGGGCGCAAACCATTTCTGAACTGAACTACACTGATGGTTCCGGTCTGTGTTTTCAATATATTTAAGAACTCTGGATACAGGAACACCTCTTTTTGGTGTTAATCTGAACACAAGGAAATGAATGAGAGAATAGTGTGGACATTGACTCTAAGCAAAGTTAAAATACACTCCTATCAATATGCTATGGTGTATCCATATTTCCTGAATTCTATTGCACTTGTAATCGGGCTTTTTCTGACTCTTCTGATTTCTTGGATCATAGACGGATTTGTAATAAAAATCGCAACATCTTCAGTTATCAGGAAAAAAATATCAGTTGGCAGGGGGATGATCATCGCTCTCTTATCCATAATAGCATTCGCTGTTCTATTACTGATTTTCAGCATATTTACCCCAATAATTGGCTTTATAGTTGGTCTCATTGGCATGGTCTATGTTGTAAAAAGCATGGTGGGAACAGGATGGCTCAACGGCTTCCTGATAGCAATAATCGCATGGATACTTCTTGTGATAATCTATTTCGTGATTAGTGCTATTTTCCTTCTACCAACTCATGTTCAAATTTCCTCTATATAAATACCCGGGCATTGAAAGCAGGATGGATTCATATTATCCTGTGTCCCGGCATTCTGATTCCAAAATTGATTAATAGCAATCCTGCATGTATAAAGTATGGTAGACTGTGCTGTATGCGGAATCAGATTCGACAGCGGAAAATACAGCGAACTTGCAACTCACTTTCTGGAACTTTCTGAAAAGAGCGATTCGTCTCATGTATCCTGGCTAAATAGAAACATAACTAAAGAGAGAAAAGATCAAAGGAAATTGTCCAGAATGCTCTCCGAATACTATTCGCTGAAGGGGAAAAGTATCAAGGACTGGATAATAAGAGATTTTGTGGATCATTTCAGGGGTCCAAACCCTCACCCATTCATTCTTGCTATGCAGTCATATAATGCTAATGTTCTCAGAGGATATGCTATTGAGCATCACCATTTTCTCAAGCAGTGGATCAAATCATGCTCATACGTAATTGCAAAGACAGATTTTGAGGATGTTCAGGACTATGAACTGGAAAACATAATGACTGAGCTTCATGGATACGGGAAAGATGTTCCATCTCATCATGAACTGCTCATAAGGATGGGCGAATCACTGGGGCTTGACAGAAGAACCATCCTCCAATCCAATCCTCTTCCAGCCACTTCAAAGGCTATATCTATATGGAACAGAATTGCAACCAATCGAACATGGATAGAAACCATGGCGGCAATGCATTCCCTGGAGCTGGTGGCTAACAGGGACCTTGGAAGACACGGGGCAAAATATCCATATTTTAATCCGGATATTCTTTCGGAAGGGAAGGCAACAGCAGAGGTCAAAGACTTTCTAAGGGAAGGTTATGAGGCTGATGTTTCGCATTCCTACGTGGCGCTTGACATTATTGAAAAGTACTGTACAAAAGAAAATTTAGAGGATATACAGGGGGCATATCTTCTATCGGCAAATGCGTTTTCAGATTATCTTGAAGCAAGACTGGAGAGAGGTGAAATGATTGAAGACAAACAATGAAGAAGGCTGTGGCCTGTGCAATGCTACCTGGGGAGAGTACCACAGAAATATAGAGGGAGAAGACATGTTCTTCTGCTGTAATATATGTGCGGACATATTCCAGAACATGGTGGAAGAGGTCAGGAAAAGAACCGGATGGAATACCATAGATGGTGTGGAACTTCATGGAAACTACAGTTCAGGAAGGGAATGCACAGCCTATTACGGCAATAGTGAATTCAAATATTATTTCAGAACATACGGTGACGGGAGGATGATGAAATTCGAAGAACGATAGATTCTTCGGTGAAATCATTTCAGGTATATCTTTGTCCTGTTGATTCTGTAGAGGTGAATTCTCTTTGATATCTCAATAATTGGCCTTATGAGCAGCTGGGAACTTCCAGCTATGAAAAGGTATACACCAAGCGTTTCATTGCCGGTAGGAAAGAATTCAAAACTACCAATAAGAAATTCAAGCCCAACCATGATGTCGTTACCTATACTTAGATACCAATACAATCTGGCGATTCTATCCTTATTTCTGGATCTATGTGCATATATGTCCATGGTTTTAGCCACATCTCCCATGGAATAAATTTTTTCAAATCCAAGGATGAGGGTTACAAGCAGGCCGTTATCTATTATTGAAATCGATCCTTTTAGGAATTCGTCGCGTTCAGCGGTTTCCATATTTTCTATGTAATTGAAGCCTCCATTTCCATACTTTCCATTCTTAAGCATGAAGAGAAGATCTAAAAACCATCGGTTATGAATCAAAGGAGTTATGGCAGACAAATCCCTGTTCCAGTTAGATATGGACTCCTTAACCATTTTTGCCACCCGTTGATCATTCTGAAATTCATCCGATGTGCAAATTGGCAAAAGAGCCCTTGCTACAGGCGATTCTCTCACAGTGTATGCACCATAATAAGCTGCGGATAATATTCATTTCACCAGGCTTGGCTCAATACTATAGCATATGGAGAGATTGTATGATGCAGTATCTTTGCTTATGGCGTTAAACACCTTCTGTATTGTTAAATCAGAGACATCAACGCTTATTCTTGATATGATCATGAATGGATCATCATCCTCTGATGATTCAGCATATCCCTCACTCACAAGATCAGAGCATATCTTTCTTGGATCGGAGGATGATATTTCTGAAAACGCGGCATAGAAGTCCTTCCATCTTACTCCATAATTGTAAGTGCCATTGTGAATCAAAGAGGCCATATACAAAAAAATCTCTCTATCATCTTCCATAATTCTCTATGTGCACAATATTATTTATTTTTATGAATGAGTCCTGTTTTTTCTGTTTTATGAAATAGCAGGATCTAAAATGCCTTTAACCTTCACAAAACCCTCTGTGTTTTCTGAGCTCTGGACTTTAATGCCATAGGACTTGAGAAATCCTTCTATTCCAGAACATGTGCATTTTGATGCCTCTTTGCTGTATCCTGCCCCAGAGAGAATTATCTCCACATTGTAATTGTCTTTCTTTATCCGGATCATATTTGACGGAAGAAAGTCTTTCATATTGTCAATGGCAACCTTCAGGGAGGCGATGTCGGGTGCATACTGCTTTATTATGTTTCCCACAACCTCACCCCGCTCAAACCATTTGTCTATAGCCTCAGTCTCGGAGGATCTCATCGACAGTTTAATTATTGAATCAAGCAGAATAGATGGGACAGGCACTGAATCAGTCGCCTTGAGAATATTCATAATAAGGATAGTATTTCTTATGTGATTTATGCTTATGCCTGAAGATTCCATTTCCATATACATCCTGGATGCCTCACTTACAATTGAACTGATAGTTTTGCCCTGTCTCTGAGCTTCGTCTTCCAGTTTCTTCAAAGTTTCATTACTCAGGGAAATATTCAGTCTGCTCATGCCTTTTAACCTTCATGCATATTATTTGTATCCTTATAAATCATCTATAAGTTCCAAGGGATCAAACATGTGCAAAACTGATCATTACTTCACATCAGTGTGCATGAATCCTTTTATATTTTGCAAAAATTAGTATTAACTAAGGGGAAAGAATTAATATGGCAGCAGGTGTGGTTTTTGGCTCAACATTTTTCATATTCATAGCAAGTTCTGCACTGGCTAATCTTCTCACAAAAAACTATTTCAAGGCTAAAAATAAATCTTTCCTGTACTGGTCGTTGGGAATGTGGTTGTTTGCTTTTGCGGTTTTGCTGGAAGTTGTATTCTCATTTTCAATATATATACCTGTACTGATGGGAGGATATCTCTTTGCAGTGGCAGTTCTGGTGCAGCTGCTTTCCATGGGTTCATTGAATCTGATGAAAAAGGGCAGATACATGGTTTCATATACAGTATATTCAGTCGCAGTGGATATATTCCTCCTATTATCACTTACATATTCACCGGTTGGAAATATAATCATAGGAGGTGTGGTTTTCGGGCCTCTTCCATTTCTTGTGGCAGTTGCATCCTCCTTTGTAACATTTCCGGCTGCATTCATTCTTATTGTTACTGCTGCCATTTCTTACAGGGAAAAGAAAAGCCACAAAATGCTTTATATAATAGCTGGAACAGTGGTTGTAAGCATAGCCGGAACCCTTTATATAGCGGCCTTTCCATCATTTCTATATTATGCTGAATTTATAGGTATACTCCTTCTGTGGATGGGGTTCGTAGATTTCAGCACTTTATTTGTGAAAAAGGGGGTAAAGAAAGTTGTCTATAATTAATTTCGATAGGGTATTTTTTGCGTTTTCAATAGGATCCCACATAATTTTGGTAGTTATATCCATGGTACTGGCACTTCTTGTATCAATTGTTGAACTTATAGCTATAAGAAGAAAGGATGAACTCTATGAAAAAATATCAAGAAGACTGGCAAAGACGCTTATAATTATATTTGCAATCGGCACTGCAAGTGGTACACTTATTGCGGTGGAGCTCTTTGCTCTGTTCCCTGGTTTCATGAGGATTGTTGGGTATGTGTCGATTCTTCCATTCTATTCGGAAGTTTTTGCATTTTTCCTTGAGGCAATTGCACTTGTCATGTATGTATATTTCTGGGATAGATTCAAGAACAGGTATTCTCACTGGCTTCTTTCAGTGATGGTTGTTTTAGGTACTGCTTTCTCTGCGATTTTCATAACAATGATAAATGCATGGATGAATACCCCGGTTGGGTTCAATATACATGCATACCTTACAACAGGAGCACTTACGGGAATAAATCCCTGGGCTGTATTCAACGGACCATCCACATGGAGCGAGGAATTCCACGTTGTTACAACCACGTATGCTGCCGGAGGTTTTCTAATGATCACATTCTTTTCCTATTTCTATCTTAAGGGAAAGGGTATTGCCAAAGTTGCCTCCAGGGCTTTGCTGAAGATATCCACAGCAATATCGGGTTTCTTCATATTACTTGCAGGATTGAGCGGTACGTTAACTGCGTCAATGCTGATAGTGGAACAGCCACTGAAATATGCTGCGATTGAGTTGAATCTGCACAGTTCAACAGACGCTGCTGAAAAAATAGGGGGCATTTTCTCTCACGGGAATATATTGTATGCAATAACCATTCCTCATCTGCAGAGTCTGCTTGCATTTCCCTTAACACTTGGAAAAGGTACGGTGCCCGGACTCAACATGTTCCCCAACCAGAGTCTATGGCCACCTCTTTTCATTCATCTTACATTTGATGTCATGGTAATGGGTGGAACCCTCATCGGTCTCTTTGCATTTTTTGTCATTCTGGGCTATCTGTTGCACAAAGATCCTTACACCCACAGGTTTGTGATCCTTGGAGGCATGATATCAGGAGTACTCGGGCTGCTTGTATACGAATCCGGTTGGGTTACTGATGAAGTGGGGAGACAACCATGGATTATCTACAATGTCATGAAAGTATCTCAAGCAGCCAATACCTCATCATCTATTGTTCCGCTTGGAATTGCAATGATTTTGTTCTATCTCATTGCCATACCATTCACAATCTACTATACTGCAAAGACTGTGAATTTCAGGGAATTCAATGATAAACCCCTGAATGAGAAGAAAGGGGGTGAAATAAACGTATCAGATCGTTGAATCAGAATTCTTCCTGAACAGTGTCATCTTCGCAGTCTTCTTTGCAATAATCAGCACCGAGTTCATGGCAGGTTCTGCACTGCTGATGCATTACAGATCATATGGAAAACAGGTAAAAAGGTTCATAATACCAATATGGGAGATTACCGGTACGTTTTTTATTCTCTATGTAGTGAACGTGGAGGCGCTAGCCCCAGGTCTTCTGCCCATAGTTGCCGAAACTTACATTTTCTTAATTCTTCTGTTTATGATACTGTACAGCACAAGGAATGCATCCATTATTTTTGCAGAATTTATATGGAAAAAGAGCTTCATATCAGAAAAAACCCTATACAGGATATATTCAATTGTCACGCTGATGCTTGGGGCTATCATCCTTGTAATATACGTCTCCATATTAACAGGAAAAGGGATAAACATATCTGCACATTCGTTCAATCTTATACCCTTCTTCTCCTACCTCCCTGACGATGGAATAATCCTTGGAAGTGCCATCATATTTCTTGGTCTATCATACGTATTTTATGACATGGAGAGAAATAGAAGGTCTTCCATTTACATAACTGCTACAGGTCTTGTCATAAATGCCGTTTCTTTTGCATTTCTAAAGAACTTTGTATTCTATCCATATCTTGTAATACCTATAGTTCTCACAATTCTTATCCCTGTCCTCTATAATATCCGGAAAACGGCAGTAATAGGAAAAAACAAAATATTCTACATAGCGCTGATGAGCATTTCGGTTGCAATTATAGAGAGATCATTCTTCCCCTATCTTTTTGGAGGTACAGTTGATGTAAGGGGTTATTTTTCCAGTGTGGCAATTCAATCTGCTATGTTTGATCTAAGCATACTCATGATAATATTTGTTGGTTCCATGATGATATTTTATTTCCGTATGTATTTTGGAGGTTTTAGAAATACTATAAGGGGAAATGATCTTGATCAGGAAGAAAGAGGTGTATAATGAACGAATCTAAAGTCAGAAATGTTGGAAAAGGAAAGTTGGAATATCATAAAAAAATGGCAAACATTGGCTTCTATTACACGATTAAGGAGGGGCATGAAAAAGAGTTCGAGAACACATTCCAGGACACAGTTGAATTCCTTAAGCTTAATGCAGAGGGCTACAAAGAAGCTCATCTATACAGAGAGGTTGGAAAGAACAGCTATATGATACTTAGTTTGTGGGACAGCGTTGAATCTTTTTCTAATTTTGTAAAGAGCAGAGAGTTCGGTGAAGTCACAAAATTCGGAAAATTGATTGTAGAGGGGAAGCCGTACCATAAGATTTTCATGGACTATTGATCCTGGATACAAGCATTTACAAAAGCCATATTCTTTCCGAACTTTTAATGGGATTTAATTCCCACAGTTATTTTGGTGTCGACAGAGTATTAAATTGTTTTTGAATACATGTTACCATGTAGGGAGGTCTGCACTCGTTTCTGTGTCATAATTTTTCACCAGCAGTTATGGCCGTTTCTTCCTTTTTCAAGTCCAAACAGAAAAATTAATCTTAAATGCTTTACAGGAAATTCACTGATCAATAATTTTAAAGTCGATTAAAAAGGACAACAATGTCTCAAAATGCAAGGGGAGGGATTTGAACCCTCGTATCCCTACGGAACCAGACCCTCAATCTGGCGCCTTTGACCAAGCTCGACTACCCTTGCTTAACTGACTGGCATTGTGAAATAGATAATAATTTTTGTTCTATTTTGCGGTTGACTCTTTGAATTTCCCATGAAAATATCATGTTAACTTAGGCATTCTTCAAATGTTTCTATAACACATAGAGATGCAATCTTTTATTTATCCAGACTCTCTAAGCCACAAAAAAAACAAAGTTCCCCTCATCTGATCAAGCAGTTACCTGAAGACACCGGTAAAAAAGTGCATAAAAATTAAATACCTCCAGACATAGGCTAAGTAGTTATCATAATGTCGGTGAGAAAGCTTGAGGAAGCCTATGTGGTAGAATCTCTTAGAACACCCATAGGAAGAAGAAACGGAAGCCTGCGGGATCTGCATCCTGTTGATCTGCTGGGAGATATCACAAAAGCTATGATCAGAAAGACATCGGTTGAACCTTCACAAATTGAGGATTTTATAATTGGATGTGTCAGCCAGGCGGGGGATCAGGGATTCAACATAGCCAGAAATGCATGGATCTCGGCTGGCTTACCGGAATCAGTCCCCGGAGTTACGTTGGACAGACAATGCGGTTCAAGTTTACAGGCACTCCAGTTTGCCACAGCAGGCATAATGTCTGGACAGTATAGCGCAGTGATGGCTGGTGGAGTGGAATCAATGACAAGAGTCCCTCTTGGCAGTACTATCAATAGCACAGGAAACCCTATAACACTTGGACTTAAAATGAGATACGGCTTAGAAAAGGAATGGTTCAGCCAGGCAAAGGGTGCTGAACTTATAGCCAATAACTGGCACATCAAGAGAGAGGAAATGGATACATTCAGCTTCAACAGCCACCGGAAGGCATTTGCGGCTTCAGAAAGCATGCAAAGGGAGATAGTTCCGGTGAAGATAGGGATAAAGCAGGATGAAACGGGTGAATTTATTACCTTTGACCACGACGAAGGTGTACGGCCCAACGCAGATCTGAATAAGATGAGGGAACTTCCACCTGCATTTACAGGATTAAAACTCATAACTGCCGGAAACTCCAGCCAGATATCAGACGGATCAAGTCTTTCCTTGATAGCAAATGATGAATTCTCCAGGAAAAATAATCTGAAACCAAGAGCAAAGGTAATTGAGACGGCTGTGGTGGGTGTTAACCCGGTAACAATGCTTACCGGGCCAATACCGGTTACCAGGAAACTTCTGGAAAGGGCGGGCATGTCAATTGATCAGATTGACCTTTTTGAGGTAAACGAGGCTTTTGCGCCCGTTGTTCTTGCGTGGCAGGAAGAGTTTGATGTGCCTTCTGAAAAACTGAATGTGCATGGAGGGGCAATAGCATTGGGTCACCCGCTTGGTGCAACAGGAACAAGAATACTGGCAACAATGATAAATGCTCTTGAACTTCGTGGGAAAAAGATAGGCTTGATTGCAATCTGTGAAGGTGGCGGTATGGCCAACGGAGCGATAATAGAGAAAATTCAGGAATAACTACTGGGAATATAAAAAAAATTTTTGTGAATTAAAATTATTTATCGCATTTTCCAGTAGGACATGCAGGATCGAATGTTGCATCCAACTTCAGGTATTTATCTGGAACCTTTGTCATGAGCTCTATGACTTTCTGCTCAACTTCAGGTTTTCTGATCTCCTTCTTTTCTTCCTTCCTGCTTTTTGTTCCACTGTAGAGGACCTGCTGAACCTTGCTCTGATCCCTGTAGACAGTTATTCCTTTGCAGTGCAGATCTTTTGCAAGTCTGTAGGCTTTGGCAATGTCATCTGGAGAGGCATCGGATGGAAGATTTATGGTTTTTGACACACCCGAATCACAGTACCTCTGGAAAGTTGCCTGCATAAGTACATGCCACTCTGGATCTATCTCGTGGGCTGTTACAAACACCTTCTTTATTTCGGGGTCCACATCTATCTCATGAAGGTTCCCTGTTCTCGCAACTTCGTGCATAAGATCCTCTGAAAAGATATTTTTGTTCTTTAAGGCGTTTTCAAAATGTCTGTTTATCTCCATAAGTTCCTGCCCGTTAAGGACATGTCTCACGAATGCAAGTGCAAACAGAGGTTCAATTGAAGATGAGCAATTTGCTATAATTGATATTGTCCCAGTAGGGGCTATTGTGGTAGTTGTGGAATTTCTCATCTTTATCCCCTGTTCCTGGTAAGTTGATCCATACCATCCAGGAAATACGAATCTCTCCTCAGCCAACCTCTCTGATTCCATGTGGGATTCTTCCTGAAGGAAGCTCATTACCTTCTCTCCCATTTCCAGGGCAGCTCCGCTGTTGTAAGGTATTCCAAGCATGAGAAGCATATCGGCAAATCCCATATATCCAAGACCGATCTTTCTAGTTTTTCTTGTCATTTCCTCTATTTTATCAACAGGAAACTTGTTTGCATCCACTACATCATCAAGGAATCTCGTACTGAGCCTTATGACCTCTCTCAGCCTCTCATAATCCACCTCCCCATCCTTGACAAATTTGCTCAGATTTATGGAACCAAGGTTGCAGGATTCATATGGTAAAAGGGGCTGTTCCCCGCATGGATTTGTCGCCTCTATATCTGCTATGTTCTTTACTGGATTCCTCTTGTTTATTTCATCCAGGAATATCAGTCCCGGATCGGCGGTCTGCCATGCTTTGTTTATTATTGTCTCCCACATGGTTCTTGCCTTTATCCTGTTCACTGTTTTTCCGGTTCTTGGATTTCTCAACTCTATGTAATCATCTGCATCAAGCTTTTCAAAGAATTCGTCAGTCATTCCAACTGAGATGTTGAAATTGCTCAGTATTGTGTTTTCAGAATCCTTGCTCATGATGAAATCCATAATGTCAGGGTGATCGAACTTCAGTATGCCCATGTTAGCTCCTCTTCTCTTACCGCCCTGCTTTATGACGTCAGTGGTGATGTCAAAAATCTTCATGAATGAAACTGGGCCTGAAGCAACACCTTTTGTGGATCCAACAAGGTCATCCTTGGCTCTGAGTCTAGAGAAAGAGAATCCGGTCCCTCCTCCGGATTTATGGATCATTGCTTGGTACTTCAGTGCATCGAATATGTCCTCTATACTGTCTGGAACTGGAAGGACGAAACATGCTGAGAGCTGTCCCAGCCTTGCCCCTGCGTTCATCATTGTGGGTGAATTTGGAACATATTCAAGATTCCTCATTATCTGCTCATATTTGTCTATGGTATCCATGGCTGTTGTTGGCTTGGTCTGAACAAAGTTCATAAATTCTTCAAATGTACCGGTTAGCTGTTCTTCGTTTACCAGGTGAGTGAATGCCCTTTTCAGAACTTCCATCTGGGTGGGTATAATGCCAGAAACAGGTATCTTTTTTCCGTTCTCAGCCACAATACCTTTCTTTTGGAATTTCATGTAATCATAAAGGAGTTCAACTATTCCAACATGTATTGCAACTCTCCTGAACATCTGTCCAGGCGTTTCTATGATTTTACCTTCCTCATCCTTAAGCAGGTATCTTGCTTCCAGTGTTTTAACCGCATTTATGGAAAGTTTAAGATCATCCTTTACACCAAGCCTCTCCTTCTCATCTCTTATGATTCTTCTTTTTTCCCTGTAAAGGATGTAGGCCTTGGCAACCTCTTTGTATTCAACAGCCTTCTTGACAGAGGTCATAAGGGTATTCTCGACCAGGTCCTGGATCTGTTCAACCGAGGGATTCCCATTTATCTTTTCGAGCTGTTTGACAACGTTGTCAGCAACCTCTTCAGCGTCCGCCATTGATCCAGTTTTAACTGAAAGCATTGCTTTGTATATGGCCCTTGTAATCTTGCTCTTTTCAAAGTTAGCGACAGTGCCGTCCCTTTTAACTATATTCTTGATTTTTGATCTGTTTTTTTCCTGATCTTTTATCATCTTTTAATCACTCCAAAGAGGGTAACCTTTGGATTTCATAGATTTATTTAAAATCTTTTTAAATCCTTCGATAGATCTTTTCTGATCACAATGAAGAGTTAATGTGATCGGATAGGGTTACCTGCCTGGTAACATTAATTGTCAATTATAAGATACTTATGAAGGAACATCAGCTACATTTTATTCAAATTAGATAAAACATATTTTACCATATATATGACCTGACCTGTTAATGTATGTAATCAACTGCTTATTATAAGGATATAAGAGAAGTAAGGTCATATTTTTAAAAAGGATCAATTAAGGTATGTATCTGAATTTGCTGGCCATTCTTATAAAAATTCAAAATACTATATAATTAAAGTTCAGCATTTAGCTTAGGGATGGTGCAGATATCAAATAAGTGGTTGCTTGGAGTGTAAACCAGATTTATAACGGTATTATAGATATCCATTCATGAAAATGGTTGAGTGCGTTCCAAACTTCAGTGAAGGGAGAAGAAAGGAGATTGTTGATGATATAGTTGAATCCATTTCAGCTGTTCAGGGTGTCAGAATTCTCGATGTTGAAATGGATCAGAATCACAACAGATGCGTTGTATCATTTACTGCTGATCAATCAGTTGCAGTAGAGGCGGCATTTCGTGGCATTAAGAGATCATCTGAGTTGATCGATCTGAATAAGCACACAGGAGAACATCCCAGATTCGGTTCTGCGGACGTGGTTCCATTTATCCCCCTCTCCGGGTCCACCATGGAAGACTGCATAAAACTCGCAAGGGATCTGGGGAAAAGGGTTGGTGAGGAACTTCACATTCCTGTATATATGTACGGGGAAGCCTCTATGAAGGAAAATAGAAAGAATCTGGAAGACATAAGGAATAAGAATTTCCAGTATGAACAGTTGAAAGAATCCATAAGAGAGGAGAAATGGAGACCGGATTTCGGACCTGCATCTATGGGAAAGGAGGGTGCAACAATTATTGGTGCAAGAGATTTCCTGATTGCGTACAATGTTAACCTTAACTCTACTGATCTATCAGCCGGAAAGAAGATAGCAAGGGCATTGAGATCAAAGGATGGAGGGCTGACCTTCGTAAAATCACTGGCATTTTTCCTGGAGGACAAGAAGCAAGTCCAGATTTCAATGAACCTGACAAATTTCAGGAAAACTCCAATATACCGGGCCTTTGAGATGGTCAGGATTGAAGCATCCAGATTTGGGATTACTATAGCGGAATCTGAGGTTATTGGGCTTGTTCCAATGGACGCACTGATGGAGGCATCCAAATTCTACCTTCAGCTCAACAATTTCAAAATGGATCAGATACTGGAAAAAAAGGTATGGGGTGAGTAAATGGAAACTTTAGATAGTTTCATGGAACGCCTGTCAAGTCCGTCTCCCACCCCGGGAGGAGGAGCAGCCAGCGCTCTTGTGTCCGTAACAGCAGCGTCACTCGTATCAATGGTGGCATCTCTCACAAAGGCCAAGAAGGCATATGCTGCATACAGAGAGGAGATGGAAAGCATTGAAAGTAGATCTATTGCTGTGAAGAAGGATCTTATAGAACTTATGAAAGAGGATGAAGAAGCTTTTAACCTCATAGTAAAAGCATGGGGTATGGATAAAAGCACTGAAGAAAATGCCAGAATGAGAAAAGTGGAGATTGAGAAAGCTTCTAAAATAGCTATAATGGTCCCATGGAAGATTGCCAGGGCATCTTACTTAATAATGGAGATGGCTGAGGTGATCACAAGGCATGGCATAAAAAGTGCAGTCACGGACTCAGCATGCGCAGGTATTTTTGCTGAGAGTGCCATCAAAGGAGTTCTGTATAATGTTGCCATAAACCTGAAAAGTATAGAGGATGAAGTATACAGGGAGATGGAAGAGATAAAGATGAAGCTATTTCTTCAGAATGCTTCAGAAATTCTGAAAAGAATAGAAACCATTACATCAAAAATCATCAATCCGGAGGTCAGGAAACAATGACAGAACTGAAACTGGAGGATTTCAAAGCAGCCGCCGAATACCTGAATGGAAAGATAAACAAGACGCCTCTTTACAGGGCAACAACACTTGGAAAGCTTTTCGGATGCGAGCTTTACCTGAAGCTGGAGAATTTCCAGAAAACTGGCTCTTTCAAAGCCAGGGGGGCACTTTACCGCATTTCAAAATTAACTCCGGAAGAAAAAATGAGGGGAGTTATAACTGCAAGTTCGGGGAACCATGCCCAGGGAGTTGCATATGCGGCACAGTTTAATAGAATAAAGGCAAAGATCGTCATGCCGGAGGTTTCGGTCCCTGCAAAAATAAATGCTGTTGAGAATTACGGTGCTGAAGTAGTACTATACGGGAATGATTACAGTGATTCCAAACTTAAGGCTGACGAACTGGCCAGGCTGGAGAACATGGTGTTCATAGAAGCCTTCAATGATTACAGTGTTATAACTGGTCAGGGAACCATCGGGCTGGAGATAGTTGAGGAACTCCCAGACGTGGATACAATTATTGTTCCCATAGGTGGAGGGGGGCTCATTTCTGGAATTTCAACAGCATCAAAGATTTTGAAGCCATCTATCAGGATAGTGGGGGTCGAGTCAGAACTTTCCGATTCAATGCGGCTCTCTGTTAAAGAAGGAAGGGTGGTTCCACATACTAGTGGAAGCAGCATAGCTGATGGAATTTCTGTGAAATATCCGGGTGAGATTACCCTCTCTATAGCCTCAAAGCTTGTTGATGACATCGTCACCGTATCGGATGAGATCATTGCCCATGCCATTTATGTGCTTCTGGAGAGAAATAAGATTTTAGTTGAACCGTCAGGAGCTGCCAGCCTTGCAGCCATAATGGATGGAAAAGTAGACGTGAAGGGGAAGAAGGTTGTATGTGTAATTTCAGGTGGAAACACAAATCTTCTTCTCTTATCCAAGATAATATATAAGTCAATGGAAATGGAATCAAAGCTGGTAAGGCTGGAATTCAGAATTCCGGACAGGCCAGGAACACTTTTCAAAATTTCATCTGCAATTTCAGAGGTTGGAGGAAATATATTCCATGCTGAAGTGGATAATCTTTCCAGAAATACCCCCGTTGGGTTTCAGACTGTGAAATTTTCTGTAAACATAAGGGGAGAAAATCACCTTAAACAACTTTTGGAAAGAATAGAAAAACTTGGCTACAGTTATGAAATAGTCAGTTAACTGTCTGATAGAACATATAGAGATTCCGGAACAACTGAAATCATTGCCGGAGTGGTCCCAAGGACTTCTCCGTCAGCTTGAATTGGTGCGGGATCTCCTCCTACACTTATATTCTTAAGAACCATATTCCTGACCGATCTCTTTTTAACGTATCTGCCGTTTCTGAAGTTTGTCAGATTGGCAAGCATTCTTATCATGCCTATGTCCTTTATTATATGAACATCAAGCATTCCGTCATCTATGACTGAACCCGGTGATGTTTTCATACCTCCATGGGAATATCTGCCGTTGGCTATCATGATCTCAGGTGACCTTATATCTTCAGTTCCATGACTGAGCCCAACAGTCATATCATAGTATTTTAGATCCCAGATCTCCCTGAGAATCGACATGAAAGGCACATTTTTGCCTCCTTTATTTTTCACTGCATTGACCCTCATCATGAGAGAGGCTCCAAAGCCAATCTCCAGTACATTCAGAAAATAACGATCTCCTCCATTGTATCTCACTAAGCCGCAGTCAATTCTCCTCTTGCTATGATTTCTCATCAGGCTTGTTATGATTCCGTTATAAAGGGGGGAACTCCTTATGAAATCAGAACCGGTTCCAGCAGAAATTGGAACAAGAGTAGTATTTGTCCCAACCATTGCTTGAATAACTTCATTCAGTGTGCCGTCTTCTCCGGCACAGATCACATATTCGGCACCATTATTCACTGCTTCCATGGCAATTTCTTCAGCATGTCCAGGTCTCTCGGTAATAAATGTTGTATAATCGAGGCCCTGAAGTGATCTCTTGATCTCAGGCCATTTTTCCATGATGTATCCGCCGCCTGATGCAGGATTAAGAATCAGAACATTTGCCGCCAGACACACACCTCCAGATCTACCTCTAAAAGTTTCCCAATCTCAGCCATATTCTTATCTCTCCTGTCTGGATGGAATAGATCCTTTCCAGTTATTCCTCCTGTTATGTATTCAAGATATAAGGGGCATTAATATTTTAAGATATGCCGGTAAAAGCAGCAATGTAACATTCTGCTTTAATTGATTGCTGGAAGCCTTATATCCATGACTTTCAGACTCACACCATTTGCCGTCTGGATATCAAGAAGTCCAGAAACATGCCTGCATTAGGCCATATTTCCGCCAGGTAAAGAAATGAACCATTTTTTAGCAACCATTGAGAAGTCTATGGAAATTCTGTAAGGAGTTTTTATTCCATGCAGATGAAAGATTCCAGAACATGTTCACTAACTTGTTGTTTCCAAATTAAAACGTTTTTTATCCAATTAATTTCAAAATTTCTTACTGCAACAAAAATTCTAATCTCACTCCCATGCCTTTGAAAACAGAGGGTCCTGCATTTCACTCTCTATGTTCTTTAAAGGATTCTCAAGATATTCGGACAGATAAGGTCCCAATCCATGGTGGTGGCTGAGACTCCCCCCATACTGAATAAACGTCTTTGTCAATGTATCCCTAAGATCTTGAAGGGTCTCAGGCTTGCATTTTCTCATCATGAATGTGAAATTTATGGAAGATCCTGAATTGTAGATATGGGAAATATGGGAAAGAATGATCCCTTTACAACCAATTTCAGAGGTTTTTCAGAAAATGCGTCCAAAACTTTTGAATGAAGAGGTTCAACGTTATCCCATGATGCAGAGGTTTCAAGAGTATCTGAAACTATGCCTCTCTTCCAGAGTTCATTTCTGATGTATGGCCTTGCATAGCGTTCCCTGAACCATTTTCTCCCAATCCTGGGACCTGTGTATATTGCACCTGGAATATTCAGGAGTGCACTTGCATCGTTATTCATCACAATGAGCATTGACCCCTTCTGTGCGCCCCTGGCACTGATATATCTCCTTAAAACTCTTTTCATTGTGTCCTCATGGGCTGTACCCATTGAGAACATAGTCTCAGGCTCATCAGAAAGCCTGATCACAGATGGCAAGTTTCTGATCTTTTTTATGGCATTGATTCCTTCGCTGAATGTCCTGAAAAAGTAGACTGAAAACGACCGGTTTGCAGGGGACCTGTAGGTGTTAAGGGCAGCTTCAGTTATTAGGCCACGCCTCCCCTCACTGCCAAGTGCAAGGGTTTTTGTATCAAGTAAGGAACTTTCCCTTGGAACTAAGGGCTGCTGTACCTCTCCATCACTTCTGGAAACCTTGGCGGAAAGAAGGATATTCTCAATCCCCCCATACTGATTTGATTCCTGACCGGAAGCTATTGTTGCAATCCATCCCCCTATGGTTGAAAACTTTATGGATTCTGGAAAGTTTCCAAGGGTAAGGCCATGGGTATTGATCAGATTTTCAGCCTCCTGTCCCTTAAATCCAGCACCTAAAACAACATAACCAATTCCTCTCCTGAATTCCTTCAAGTTTTTCGTATCAAGTGAAACCACTCTTCCTCTTCTCTTGAAAATGTGCCCGCCTGTAACAGAAGTTCCGCCTCCGTAAATTGTTATCTGAAACCCTTTTTCAAGATCCAATTTCAGAAGAGGCTTTATTTCACTGTATTCAGAAAACACAACAGCATCAACAATATCCGGAAATATCCCATCTCTCATCCTGCATATTTCAAGTGAGGACTGCCCGAATGAATGAACAAATCTTTCCTCCGGGTTAAGGGTAAAGTTGTTTTTCTTAAGAATCATGGAAAGATACCCCGCAAGGTCGCTATCCGTCTTCAGATCCGGAACCTCCACATTTCCATCCCATGCTTCAGATGGTTCCATTCTCCCAAGGTTTGAATCAAGAAAAGATTTCAATCCAGGAGTTAACTTTTACCCATCTCCGGAACCATAAAGGATGTTCATCTTTGACATGATTTACTAACATGGCAAATCAATTATTAAATTTGTCAAATTTCTTTATAAATCAAAACTGTTTCAGTGAAGAATCCTAAATCCATCCTCAGACCATGCCGCTACTTTCTCTTGGTATGATTGGACCTCAGCATTCACAATTGAAGTCCTGCAGAAATCAATAATATACCTTACATTCTTCTCCGGGCCCATAAAAACTGCCTCCACTGTCCCATCAGGATTATTTTTTACATATCCTGAAATAGACAGTTCTTCGGCCTTAAGGGCAGTCTGCCTTCTGAAATTAACTCCCTGTACCTTTCCACGAAATACAACCATCCTGCATATCAAGTTTATACCCCTCAATTCCTGCTTATCAGGGTTATTACATCCCTATCCATTACCTCATAATCCAGTCCGACTCTTATTTCATTCATTTTTCTATTTGGACCTGATATTATGGCATAGCGGAATGACTGTACCATCTCTCTGCTTATCTTTCTTCCAACATCTTCCACTTTTGCCCCTCTGGAGAGCACAAGCGGCCTTGAGTAATCGATCTCTCCTGACTTTTCCCGGAGGTAAATCCTCACCAGTTCTAGAGAATTGTAAATCTCACTCTTCATCCTGTCTACTCCTATTCTCTTTGAAGCTGATACTTCCACGATTTTCCCGATATTGCCAACAGATCTCTTTATCATTTCCATGTTGTGGGGCAGATCTATCTTGTTTATTACAACTATTGCCGGAACATAAACGGTATTTCCACGTAAAAAATCAATGAGATCTTCGGCGTCTATTCTCTCCCTTATGTAAAGCTCCCCATTGGTGATCTTGAACTCCTTCAGTATATCCCTTATCTCACCATCATTAATCTCAACCTTTCTTGGTTTATGGACTCTTATGCCTCCGCTATTTGTCCTCTTGAAAGATATATTCTTGCGCCTTCTGTTTACCACTATGCCCCCCTTGTGGAGTTCATTTACAATCTTGTCTATGCCTCCAACATTCACGTCGGTAACTATTACTATGAGATCTGCACCTCTGACTATACTCAGAACTTCCCTTCCTCTGCCTGATCCTACGGCCGCATTTTCTATTATTCCAGGCAGATCCAGGATCTGTATCTGTGCCCCTTCGTAGTCCAACGTGCCGGGTATAACTTTCAGGGTTGTGAACGCAAAATTCCCAATCTCACTTTGCTTATTGGTGAGCACACTGAGGAGGCTGCTCTTTCCAACGTTTGGAAATCCAACCAGGGCAACGGTGGCATCCCCTGTTTTTGGAATAGCAAATCCCATGCCTCCTCCTTTTTTATGTGATTCTGCCTCAAGTTCAAGCCTTGCCATCTTTGCCTTAAGAAGCCCCACATGGTGTTCAGTGGCCTTGTTGTATTGAGTCTTTTTAAGCTCCTCCTCTATTTCCTTGATCCGTTCCTCAATGCCCATTCAAACACCCTTATCCCATCTCATCTAAGCCGGTCTGGCAGAAAAAACTATTATTCTCTCTGATTCAAAGGTATTCTCACCTAGTTTATTAAAATTATAATTTTTGAACTCTGCTATCAGGGAGTTGATGTCAGTAAGGTCTGAGAGAATCAGATAAACTTCACCATTTTTTTCAAGAAATTTCCAGGCACACTTGAGGAACTGCCTTGTAACCCTGAAACCGTCAGGCCCCCCGTCCCACTGCTCAGATTCCTCTATATTATCATCAGTTGGAAGATAGGGTGGATTAAATATTATTGTATCGTATTTTCCCCTTATATTGAGAAAGAGGTTGGAATGTATAAATTCAATTTTCACCCCGTTCAGTTCTGCATTGAATCTAGCACATTCAAGTGCTTTTTCGCTTATATCTGTTGCAGTGCATTTTGATCCATTAGATGCACAGTATATGGAAATGATGCCTGTGCCAGTTCCGATCTCCAGTACATTTTTTCCACATTTTATGGCATCCACCATAAGAAACGAGTCTTCAGCAGGTTGGTAAACACCCGCGCATGGTTTTATGGTCACACCCCTATAATTCAGCATTTTAAACACTTATCCCTCAGGCTAATGTGCGAAAATAGAAAAATTGAAAGATTCAATTCATCCAACCATTATAGTGAAATCTTTGCCTTCCCAGTTTCCGGATTCTGTCCAGAAGAATGTGAAAACAAGCTTTTCTCCCTTTCTCATCATTTCCATTTTGAAATCAGCGTAATGTATTCCTATTCCGGAATCAGTGGTCTCTGTATCATTCACAGTCTGCCATCCATCTATGGACCAGTGAATTTTAGCTTTTGCGAGAACATCTATCCTTACATTATTTCCTATAACTATCATTGTAACCTTATTTGCGAAACTCCAGATTGTGCTGTTTACGGTCTTATTTTCCACAATGTAGCGCTTATAAGTCTGTGGAGGCGTATCAAATATTTTGCCGTCGGCAATAGAACGTGCAAGTTTTATATATTCTGAGTGAGCCCAGACAAGTGGCATGGCCGATCCAGATGGTTTGCCGTTGTACAGGTTCCTCTCCGGAATGTCCTTTTCATCCCATATCTGTTCCGGGAGAAGGCCTCCGGGGCTTGTCTGATTCTTAACCGATCTTATGAGTTCAAGGGCTCCCTTCTTATTGCCAAGAGCAAGTTCATAATGCCCCCTTTCAAGGGAAAGAAGAGGCCAGCCTCTTCCCGTCCCAGTACCATCAAAGGGGCTTCCATCACGGTGTTCTCCGTATCCGTCATGGTTGTAACGGTGCCATACCGGGCCAGTTGCTGTATGGCTTTTAAGTACTGAATCTATAATTTTAACGGTGTTAAGTATACGGGGATCATCCGCCTTCCTGATTCCGAACCTGACCAGTGCAAGTGCATCAGTACTTATTATATTCTCAGGCCTCTGCATTCCATCCCACGAAGGTCTGTTTTTTATGGGTACAAACCCCTTCATGGCAGATCCAGCCCATTTCATGGCGCTGTCAGGTGGCGCTATACGAACATAATATCCATCAACTCCATATTCCCTGGAAGTTTCAGTGCCGGTAGCATATACCCATGTCTCTATATTGGAATTAAAGATATCAGCAGTCTCCCTGAGAAATTCCGCTATTTTATGCTGATGCATTTCATGGGCAAAATCAGCGGCACATAGCAGGGCTGAAATTTCTACAGCTATGGTGAAAGGGGAAAATCCCCCGTCTTCTTCCCATCGGTCCTGCTGCGTTACAGGTCCATAGCTGGCAATGAACTGCGCAGCTTTCCTCACCATATCCCACGCATAGTCAGCTTTTATTATCCCATATCTTTTCAGTATGTCTGCAAAGATGATTGGAAACGCTGTCTCATCCATCTGGATTCCCTGCCAGTAGGGCGATCCGTCCAGCCACATATTCTGGTTCCAGTGCCCATCTGATTCCTGCGTTGCTTTGAGAAATTCCAAAGCCTTCTTTGAGTTATCAAAATCGCCTATGGCAACCAGTGCTTCTGCGGATTCGATCATGTCCCTTGGCCATATCAGGTGGTAACCTCCCAGATCATCGTCACTTTTTGAATTTCCCCATGGGATAGAAAGGCTTGCTATTATTGCCCCTGGGAACTGCCCCTTTGCCCGATGTGTCTCTATGACGGTGGAGCTCACATCAAAAAGTTCAAATTTTTCTTCACTAACTGGTTTGTTCAGTGTATGAAGAAATTTGTCCCACGAATCAATGTAGCGGTCATAGGCCAAATCATACCCTTTCTGGAGTGAAAGCCTCGCCTTCTCACCAGCTTCTGCAGGGTTCTCCCCGAAACCCAGGGCAACAGTAAACTCCCCATTCTTATCTGGTCTTATCTCTGCTACGAGGGCCACATTTCCATTAAGTGATCTCTGGTAGGTTTCAGCAAGATACCCATATTTTTTTAAAATCTGCCATCCATCGGAATATCCAACGTAGCCGGCGCTTGCTGCGCTGAAGCCATTGGAAACCTGAAGAGAAAATGCTACGTTCTCTCTTTCAGCATATAGCGATGGAGAGCCTTTGTAATCACCCACCCATCCATTGTTGCAGCATCCATTGTTCTTTATATGCGGAGATATCAGGACGAATATTCTTAAGGGATTTTTTTTAAGATTTCTGAACTTTACTTTCTGGAGAAGAACATCTGAATTGGGATCTGAAATTATTGTCTTTGAAATCTCGTAATTACCGCTTTTGCATCTATTAACGATCTCAAAGGCAGGAATTTTTCCTTCATGCCTCCTCATCTCATGAAAGGTATCCCTCCTCTCCTCTGAGAAAAAGTTCTTCCCATCAGTTATTACAAACTGCAGGTCTCTTGTATTGGCTATATCTATCCTTGGATAGTAAATTTCGTTGACAATTCCGTGGGAGATAGAAAACCATATCCTGCTCTCTATTGAATATGAGGTCCCTATACCCTCTTTAGCGCTGGATGTCCAGAATGGTTTTATACCCGGAGATCCAGGGGCATCCATTGAAGTGTACATGGATAATTTATAACTTCAGCCCTATTAATACTATCTGGTTTTACTATTTAATTTACAATAAGTATCTTTATTCAGCCGCTCCGGGCAAATCATTTAAAGCATGATACACT